>NZ_VXCA01000041.1 GCF_011369485.1 Pseudomonas atagonensis
GGTAACCCAAAAGGCTTTGCGGTATGACTCACCCACATAGGTAACAAAACAGTTCAAGCACATAGGTAACAGTTTTTAATTGGCACTGGTCGATTCCGAGGATCTGACCATGCCGTGGCGAGAGCTGAAACCTATGGACCTTAAAGTGATGTTCATCGCTGACTATCTGTCCGGTCGGCTCAATTTCAGTCAACTCTGTGCGGCTCACAGCATCAGTCGCAAGACTGGCTACAAGTGGGTGGCCCGCTACAACGCGGACAGCATCAATGGCTTGGCGGAGTGCAGTCGCAAACGTCATTCTCAAGCGCAGGCTGTGCCGTTTGCGGTCAAAGAAGCCATTCTTGAGCTGCGGCGCCAGGGTCAAACCACGCCAGGCCCGAAAAAGATTCAGACAGCCCTGCAAGAGCGGTTTCCAGATCAGCCGCCGCCCTCCAAAACCACGATCTACAACGTGCTTAAAAAAGCGGGGCTAGTGGTGTCTCGACGGTTGCGCCAGCGTGTCGCTGTCTATCCAAAACCACTTCAGAAAGCCGACCTTCCTAACCAGCTCTGGAGCGCTGATTACAAAGGCCAATACCTGACAGGAGACGGCGTCTGGTGTTACCCGTTGACGGTAATGGATCACGCCAGTCGATTTTTACTGGCTTGTGAAAGTATGCCGAGCACGACTTTCAAGGACGCCAAAGCCACCTTCGAACGGTTATTTAAGACGTATGGGATGCCTGAGCGGATCCGCACTGATAACGGTGTCCCTTTTGCCAGCGGCGGGCGTGCGGGGTTATCACAATTGTCCATTTGGTGGGCTCATCTAGGCATCATTCATGAGCGGACTCAACCGGGGCGACCTGAGCAAAACGGACGGCATGAACGCATGCACCGCACGCTTAAAAGTACATTGCCAAGACCGCCGGAAATTGAGTGGGGAGCCCAGCAGAAGCATTTTGATCTGTTCATGCAGCACTATAATCATGAGCGTCTTCATGAGGCATTGGGGCAGAAAACACCGGGCTCTTGCTACACCAGCTCTTCACGGGAATTTCCAAGAAAGCTGCCGGAGATGAAATACCCCAGCCATGTTGAGGCATACCGAACGGACTCCAACGGCGTGGTGAACAAAGGAAGGCTCAAAATCTATGTGGGCTATGTCCTGAAACGTCAGATAGTCGGACTGGAGAGCATAAGCGAGGGCGTTTGGGACATCGTCTTTGGCCCTGTTCTACTTGGCCGAGTTGATGCGCGAGACGCTAAGGATGGTTATCTGACGCTCAAAGCAATCAAAAATAAGTGATCAGGTGTTACCCATGTGCCTGAACTTAACTGTTACCTATGTGGTTGTTCCGTTCATTGCCCCGGCGTACGGCACTTCGCTGAGGCTCAGTGTTCCCTCGCTACGGTGTCCATCCGGGGGCATCGCCTACGGTTTGCTTCGCTGCACCTCCTCTCGATGTATGCGGCTTCGCCGCACGGCGCTGCGCGCCTACCCCCGGATGAACACCTTCGCTCGGCCTGCCGAAGGGGCAAAAGAGCAAAAGCAAAAGCAAGATCAAAAGCCAGAGCCAGAGCCTGTCCCGTATACACCTC
>NZ_VXCA01000042.1 GCF_011369485.1 Pseudomonas atagonensis
CCAGCGACTGGGCCGTCGCCCAGTACGGCGGCTTCGCGATCCCGCGGATCGGCAGGCAAGCACCGGCCACCTTCCTGGGAGGCGAGCCCGACCAGCCGCTGATCAGCGGCTGCCTGTAGCACAAGGAAAACACCGTCCCGTACGCCCTGCCGACGAACAAGACCCGCAGCACCTTCAAGACCCTTAGTTCGATGGGTGGCGGCGGCTACAACGAACTGCGCATCGAAGACAAGAAAGGTCAGGAACAGATCTACCTGCACGCCCAGCGCGACTGGGACGAAAATATCGAGCACGACCAGAAAATTCGGGTCGGCAACGAACGCCACGACACCGTCGAAAAGAACAGCTACAGCGAGTTCAAGGCCGAAGAACACCACACCGTCTACGCCGACCGCAAAGTTGAAGCGCGCGCCAACGACCACCTGACCGTGGGCGTGAACCAGCACATCAAGATCGGCACCGGCCAGTTCATCGACGCGGGGCAGGAAATCCACCTGAGCAGCGGCATGAAAGTGGTACTGGAGGCTGGGGCTGAACTGACACTGGTGGGCGGTGGCAGCTTCATCAAACTCGATGCCGGCGGCGTGACCCTGAGCGGGCCGGTGATCAACATCAACTCCGGCGGTGGGCCGGGCAGCGGCACGGGGGCGGCGCCGTTGTTGCCGGGGCCGTTGAAGCAGGCGGATGCGGATAAGGCCGGGCAGGTCGTGAAACCCTCCCTTGGCGCATTCAAGGTTCAATCCAAAGCGGGCGTGTTGCTGCCAACACCTTCGTGTCATCTGGATGCCACAGGTTGCTGCCCTATCCATCAGGCGGGTGCGACCGCATGATTGCTTCTACTGAGTCGCCCTTCGGCCAGGGGGCAGCAACCGGCGTCATGGTTCTGATTCTGGATCGCAGTTTTGATCCGGATCTGCTGAGTCACCTGTTTCAGGGTGAAGAACAACTGCGACCCGACTGCATTCCGCTTTTTACCAACACCCCCTATACCGATCTGCAGCCTGCCGGACCTTACGCCGTCATGTACCGGGCGAACCCATCAACCGTGAGCTATGCCAGCACGTTGCTGGAGCAGTGCGACGCAGGATGTGTCGCCTGGCTGGACAGTGCCGGCGTGCTGGATCAGGGGTTGGAACACTGGCGCAGCCTGCTGACCGTACGAACCGATGAAAACCCGCAGCAAATGATGCGTTTTTATGATCCGCGCTGGTTGGAGCCTTTGCTGCTTTCGCTCAGCGAGACCGAGAAAGCCCAGTTCATTGGCCCTTTTAGTGGCCTCGCGTGGAAAAACGAGATCGGCTGGCGACACTACGCCAAGTCGCCGCAAAGTCCGACGACTGCCATCCAGCCACCGGCCTGGTTGTACCTGACCACCGAGCGTCAGACGTTGATCGAGCAAAACCGGCTATACGTCATAGCGACTCGCTTCGCCGCCGACTACCACGAAGTTCTCCCCACAGACGACTCCGTCGACTTCGTTCACCGCCAACTGCTGGCAGGTCAAGACCGGGGTTATGAACAAATGGCCGATCAGGAGCGCTGGCTTCGGTTAGCCCTCCAGCGTGGGGATCGCTTCTGGGAGCAGGCACCCGCGGCCGACTTGCTGGCACGTGACGACATCGCACTGGGCGACAAGCTGACTCAACTGGAAAGTCTGTGAATCACAAGGACGACGAGCAATGAGCAACACTTACACCGTTAAGAGCGGCGACACTCTTGGCAGCATTGCCGCCGCCAACAAGTGCTCCGTTGCAGATCTACGGGCATTGAACCCGATCATTACCGACCCCAACCACATCAAGAGCGGCTGGGTGTTGAAGCTGCCTGCCGCTTCCGCAAAAGCAATGCCGCCGCCCAAACATGCAGACAACCAGAGCACGACCGCTGTCAAAGGCGCCGTCGAGTGCAAGGATGAACTGGTCGAAATCATCCACATTACCGGCGAAGAACACTTCTACCTGCTGACAGAAAAAGAGTCGAACGCGCTCAAGCAGCAGTCCGACCTCGTCAAAAAACTCATGGATGAGCTGCACCAGAATCTGGCCAGCGCCACTGAAGCCAACAAGTGCACCAAGAGCAAAAGCCCTCAAGCTGCTTGCTCGTGCACGAGTTGCGTTAAAGACAAGTGGAACGCCAAAGCCGAAGAAGCCGGACTGTTACAACGATCCCCTCCTGTGGTGGAAAAGCCTAAAGCCGTCATCGAGCGCAAGGAAGACCTGCAGGGCCAACTGGCAACCGTGCAACAGGCCCGTGACTGGTATAACCGCTACACGCCAAAAGCCGCGTTCGAAGGCAACTATCTGGAGAGCAACTGGAAAGGCCTGCAAGCCAAAAAAGTCGCGGAGCTCAATGCCGAGATTCAATCATTGCGCACCCGAATTGCGGCACAAGGCAAGGCCGAGGCCGGCGACAGCTCCACCAGCGCCAACGGTGCGGCGCCGGACATCAAACACGGCAAGGGAAAAGCCTCCGATACCCAGAAAGGAAAGCAGGTAAAAACCGGCATCACCACGGTCGAATACATTTCCTTCCGTGATCCGACACGCCGTCATTACATACCGATACGCACTCGCCAACAGTTCACCTGGAACGTCAAGGTTCCTACCACAGTGATGCAAGGCAAGCCTTTCGATAAGAATCTCGCCAAAGATCTGATCAAGGACATCAGAACAGCGGTATCCGATGGCCGCAAAACCAGCCCCCTCGGCAGCCTCGAAGCCAAGCTCACCTCGTGGACAAGCAAGGACGACAACCTGCTCAACGCCTTGCACAAAGAGTGTTCCTGGACCTCCAACGAAGCGGACTCCGCGCAATATGCGGTATCCGCTGAAGCCCACGCGTTTCGTTTCGCGGCAACAGCCAGCGCCGGGATCAACAGTTGGGAACCGGGCAAAGGCAACATCGAAGTCGGTGTCAAAGGCAGCGCCGCGATCTCATTGGCCGAAGGCTCGGTCGCACTCAAGAGCTTCTTCCCCGACCAGGGCGGCTACGTGGTACGCATGCCTTACCGCAACGCTGAAGGCAAGGAAGTCGTCAGCGATATCGGTATCTTCCGACTCGACGGCAAAGTGGAACTGTCGTGTTTTCTTGGCGCAACGGCCCAAGGTCAGGCCGGTGTCAAAGCCCAATACAAACCGAAGGAGGCGGAAGCCTCCGGCGCAACCGCGTTGCTAAGCACACCCGACATTGCTGTCGACAAAAAACGCGGTGGCAGCCTGGGCGTGAAAGGTAACGCTTTCGCCGGCGTGCAAGGCGGCGGCACCGTGACCGGAACATTGAAATGGCTTGATTCGACCAAACAAGGGGTGGGCAAGATCACTGCCGGACAGGCGAATGACAGCGGGAGTACGGATTGGTCGAGCCTGGTGGAAATCAAGGCGGAAGGGAACGCGGCACTGGGTATTGGGGCGGGTTTTGATTTTGGGATTGAAATTCGCGCGGATCGTTTGGCGATCAACTGTAAAGCCAGTCTGGTGTTTGGTCCTGGAGCGGGAGGTGGGTTCGGTACCTCGGTGGACATCGAAAAAATTGGTGATCTGATCTATGTGTTTTGCAATGCGTTGTCGAAAGCGGACTTTCATTATCAGCTAGCAGTAACGAAAGATGCTTTCAACTATATGGCAGCAGGTCTATTTAAAATCGCAACAAACCCAGGACAATCCGTTACAGAAGCGTTTGAAGGTGGCTTTAACAAGATGTCGTTGTGGTGGAAGAGACGCGAAGCAACAAAACAGGAAGCCCAACACCTCGCAAAATACCTGCTCAGCAATCAATCAATTAACGTAAACAAAAAAACCATACCTCTACAGATGCTTCCACCCGAAACGACGGGCCCTATGCTTCATCTATTAACTGAAAGCTTTGTGGAGTCTTGGGCCGAGGATCAAGAGAAAGCCATTGTCCTATTGCTCTCTCACATTCGCACTTGGAAACACTTCACCGAAGTTCTAGAGCACTGCTCTAAAGACGGAAGCAAAGTTAACGCCATGGATAGCCTCGAACGCCTAAACTCTTTACTAGACGGAGCAGAACAACAACAATTCAACCGTTTCGTCGAAGCGTTAGCCATCAACATCGACCCGTCGGCGCGAGAATATGGAGCAATCGCGTGGACTCCGGGTTTAGCTTGGCGCAAAGAGCAAACTCTAATGGCAGCCAAACGTAGCAGCCATTTTGACGGCCTAGCTTGAACAAAGGTGCCGATGGCGCCTTTGCCTTAAATATCAATTAAGTGGATTTTCTGTTTGAATCGCACAGCGGAATCCTGTTCCAGGATAGTAGGCGTCCTGGTTTGGATTATCAGGCCAACGTCGTACTAAAGGTGCTGCTGACAAAGGCGCTTCTGGATAATTGGAGCCTCGTTTTACTTTTTGCGTCCCTGACATCGGCCCTTGCGGATTATCTACGGGAGATTTTTTATAATAATCTTTTTCGTACCAATCATTTACCCAGTCCGTTGCATTACCGGACAAGTTGTATAGACCTAGAGGACTTGGTGGAAATCGGTCAACCACAAATGTCTCTCCCTCTCCCTCAACCGGAAAGTTTTTACCTAGAATCAAGTTCCCATCATTGGTTGGAAATAGTATATGCATGCCTCGATTACGCGCAGAAAACTCCCACTGAGCCTCAGTTGGAAGGTCAACTGGAAAGCCACTTAAGCCACCTATCCACTTACAAAAATCTTTGGCTTCTTGCCATCGCTTAGTAGGGGCAGGCAATCTCGGAGCGTACATATTTTTTAGATCCGATCTCCCACGATACTCCGCATCAAAGAGTTCTTTATTTTGCGCTACGAAGAATAAATCAAACTCACCAATAGTAGTTTGATATTTAGAAATATAGTAAGAACTCAATTTAACCGGATGCACAAAATCATCATCACCATCACGACTGATATTACAAAGCTGCTCCGGCTCTTGCCCGCAAGGCCAGGCACAAACATCCTTTTCGTCATATTCACAAGCCCAGCCGAAATCCCCCATATCAAACTGGCCGCCCTCGACAAACACCATGTTATCGATCGACTGCACAACCGTACTCAGCACTTTGTCACGCAGTTCACTCGAGAGGCTCGGGTATTTCGCCTTGATCGTTGCCGCGATGGACGCCACCTTTTCCGGAGACAGGCTTTTACTGCTGGGCAATGAGCTGGATTCGGCCTCACAACCTACCAACAGCATCATGAAAGGAAGGGCAAGTAAAGACTGACGAAACACGAGCAATATCCTTATAAGGTGCGCCAAAGGGTAAACCATACCACTCCTCGCCAAGACTGCAAAATACCTGATCACGCTTATCAGAGGTTTCTTGCTGACCAAGGGCACGACCGATCATTCGTAGCGGGTTTACTACCTTTTCCCTGCTCCGACTCAGGCTTTATAAAATAAATCGGTCACCTTTATCCTGTCCATGAGACTAAAGCGGCTCACTCTGTTGCACCGCACATCTAAAACTCATAGTACTTGAATGATACTTATGCATTAATTCCGCTGACCAACGACGAACAAGTGGCGCCGCAGATAATGGTGCATCTGAAATATTAGAACCCCGTCTAACTTTTAATTGACCAGAATATGGCCCTTGAGGATTTTCAAGAGGAGAAACTTTGTAATAGTCCTCTGCATACCAATCATTTACCCAATCAGTTGAATTACCTGCAAGTCCGTATAAACCCAAAGGATTAGGTGCAAAGCGGCTCACAGGGTGGCTTTGACTTTCGTTTTCAATAGGAAAACTTTTGCCATAATCTAAACTTCCTGTGTCGGTTGGAAACAGAATATGTTGCCCGCGGTTACGGGCCGCAAACTCCCACTGAGCCTCTGTAGGCAAATCTACTTCGTAACCGCTTAGCGATCCAATCCAAGCACAGTAATCTTTCGCCTCTTGCCAGCCTTGGGTGGGTGCTGGAAGATTAGGTAAATACTCACTTTTCAAGTCTTCGCGCTTTCGCTCCTCTTCATCATACAGTGGCTTGCCATTAGCCACGAAAAAAATATCAAAATCCCCCAAAATAGCTTGATATTTCGAAAGATAATAGCTACTTAACTTTACCGGGTGGACGAAATCATCATCCCCGTTTCCACTAATATTACAAAGCTGCTCCGGTTCCTGGCCACAAGGCCAGGTACAAACATTTTTCTCATCGTATTCGCAGATCCAGCCGAAATCCCCCATATCAAACTGGCCGCCCTCGACAAACACCATATTATCGATCGAATGAACAACCGTATTCAGTACTTTGCCACGCAGTTCGCTCGAAAGATCCGGGTATTTCGCCTTGATCGTTGCCGCGATGGATGCCACTTTTTCCGGAGACATGCTTTTACTGCTGGGCAATGAGCCGGATTCGACCTCACAACCTACCAACAGCATCATGAAAGGAAGGGCAAATAAAGACTGACGAAACACGAGCAATATCCTTATAAGGTGCGCCAAAGGGTAAACCATACTACCCCTCGCCAAGACTGCAAAACACCTGATCACGCTTATCAGCGGTTTCTTGCTGACCAAGGGCATGACCGACAATCCTAGCGGGTTTACTACCTTTTCCCTGCTACGACTCAGGCTTTATAAAATAAATCGGTCACCTTTCTCCTAAAACTACAGAGGGTTATCTGTTTGTACTGCGCACCGAAAGCTCGTATCGCTTGTATGATATTTCTGTGGAGAGTTTGCAGCCCAACGACGAATCATTGGAGCAGCAGATAATGGAGCTTCTAAAATAGTAGAACCACGTCTAATTCTTTGAGTACCGGACTCTGGACCTTGTGGATTTTCATGAGGAGAATTTTTGTAATAGTCTTTTCCGTACCAGTCACTAACCCAATCAGTTGAGTTACCAGAAAGACCATATATCCCCAGAGCGTTAGGTGCGAAGCGATCAACCGGGAAATTATTTTCCTCATCCTCGACAGGAAAGTTCTTTCCAAAAGCTAAACTTCCAGTATCTGTAGGAAATAAGAAATGTTGCCCACGACTGCGAGCAGCGTACTCCCACTGCGCCTCGGTTGGAAGTCTCACTGGATAACCACTAAGGTCACCCAGCCATTGACAATAGTCGTTAGCCTCCTGCCAGTCTTGCGTCGGGGCAGGCAAATCTGGCTGATAAAGAAACTTTAAATCCTCACGCTCTCGATACTTCTGATCAAACAGCGGCTTCTTGTTCACAACAAAGAACAGGTCAAAATCTCTCAAAGTAGCTTGAAACTTAGAAATATAATATCCGCTCAATCTTACCGAGTGCACAAAATCATCATTGCCATTCGGACTAATATTACAAAGCTGCTCCGGCTCCTGCCCGCAAGGCCACGTACAAACATCTTTCTCATCGTATTCACAGATCCAGCCGAAATCGCCCATATCAAACTGGCCACCCTCGACAAACACCATATTATCGATCGACTGTACAACCGTATTCAGCACTTGGCCACGCAGTTCGCTCGAAAGATCCGGGTATTTCGTCTTAACCTTTACCGCGATGGACGCCACCTTTTCCGGAGACAGGCTTTTACTGGTTGGCAATGGGCCAGAATCGGCGTCGCAACCTACCAACAGCATAATGAAAGGAATACCAATTAAAAACCGACCCGACACGAGCAATATCCTTATAAGGGAAGTCAAAGGGCAAAAAACAATCAGCCATAGCGGAATTACCTTCTTTTTCTGCTCCGACCCAGGCCGTATAAAATAAATCCGTCACCTTAATTGTTACCCTAAAGGCGCCTTCACCATCTAGCATTAAAGCGGCTCACCTGACTGAATAGCACATCTAAAACTTGTATCGCTTGAATGATACTTCTGCACCATTTTATCTGGCCATCTACGTATTAGTGGAGCAGCTGATAGAGGAGCATCCGAAGTAGTTGAGCCTCTTCTAATTTTTTGCTCACCAGAACTCGGACCTTGAGGATCATCCAATGGAGAAGCTTTGTAATAGTTTTCGGAATACCAATCTTTCACCCAATCTGTTGAGTTTCCAGATAACCCATAGATACCCAAATGGTTAGGCGGAAATCGATCAACAGGAAAACTATCTTCTTCATCTTCAACCGGAAAGTTTTTACCATAATCTAAACTACCAGTATTCGTTGGAAACAATATGTGCTGCCCACGACTGCGCGCGGCATATTCCCACTGAGCCTCAGTAGGCAAGTCCACTGCATAACCACTGAGTTTGCCGATCCATTGACAATAATCGGATGCCTCCTGCCAACTTTTAGTTGGCGCAGGCAAGCTAGACTGATAGCGATACTTTAAATCCTCACGTACTCGAAATTCCTCATCATAGAGTGGTTTTCCATTAGCAACGAAAAAAATATCAAAATCCCCCAAAGAAGCTTGATATTTCGAAAGATAATAGCCACTCAAATTTACCGGATGGACGAAATCATCATCTCCGTTCCTACTAATATTACAAAGCTCCTCCGGCTCCTGCCCGCAAGGCCAGGTACAAACATCTTTCTCATCGTATTCGCAGATCCAGCCGAAATCGCCCATATCAAACTGGCCACCTTCGACAAACACCATATTATCGATCGACTGCACAACCGTATTCAGCACTTGGCCACGCAGTTCGCTCGAAAGATTCGGGTACTTCGCCTTGATCGTTGCCGCGATGGACGCGACCTTTTCCGCAGACAGGCTTTTACTGCTGGGCAACGGGCCAGATTCGCCGTCGCAACCCACCAACAGCGTAATGAAAGAAAGACCCAGTAAAAACCGACGTGACACGAGCAATATCCTTATAAGGTACGTGAAAGGGCAAACCTTACCCCTATGCGAAAACTAAAAACCTCATCATCTTTCACCCCAGCTCTGTCCCACTTATCGCATTCTTGGTGGCTTAAAGGTCGGACCAATTTCCAGTTTGGGCTCCGGTTTTAAACTCATGGTTTTCTCAACAAACTCCCTGGCATCCATTGCCACGCTCTGCCCGTCCAGGGTGGCAACCACCATTGCGCCTTCCCAGCCCCCACCCCTTGACCGCATGACCATCAATCTTTTCATGTAATCAAACAGCGCTTTAGGCTGCACGTAGCCTAGCTGGTCATCATTTTGAATAAGGATAGGTTTTGTCTTTTCAGGACCATACTGGCGACCCTCAAGCACAAGATCACTGGTGTCTTTTTCCACGTGCCCGTAAACGAACCAGTGCCCAAGGCTTCCTGGGCAAATATTATTGCTAATAGCCGCCAACCAGGCTTTGTGAAACGTCTGTCCCGCAGGCACCGCACCTTTCGCGTAGTACTTGAGGACTTCGTCCTTGATATTGGCTTTCTCACGTTTGAACTCAATCAGCCGGGCCCGGCCATCTTTGCTTTCGTTCATCAGATCGCCAAAGAACTTTTCGGCGTCACCGGCCAGCGGTGCGGCCAGTGCATCCAAAGGCAAAATCTTCCTAACGAAGAAGTATTCAACTGTCTTTTCCCACCAGAGCATTTCAGTTGCCATTTTAGTGCCTATTTTTATTGATTGGTTAATGCCCCTCGCAATATCCACGCTGATCCAGGGCTACGGTGAACTGATCAAATCAAGGCCAACCTCATACTTGACCACTACCCGGTTGCAATACAGTCGTTCGCGCTTCACCAATTCCCCGACCTGCCCCTTGTTGCGCACTTCCCGCCAGATCTCATTCTCGCGATAGACGCGCCCGGCCTCGCGGACGAACCGGTGCGCTTCCTGAAACACGTGATAACGGTATGGCCGTACTTGATCGCACAACAACTCGCCTTCGAGTTGCGTATCGCCCACCTGCAGTTTCAGCTGAAAGCTGCGATCCGTCGGGTTGTGCAGCACCAGATCAATGTAGTTGTAGAAGATCGCCGCCCCGGAGCCGAACGGCAGCACCCGCCCCTCATCGGGGAACGGGTCGAAGCTGTGATTGGAGCGTTCTACCACCACCAGCGGTGAATGAATGGCCATCCAGTGAATCAGGTTGCTCAACTGGCAGATCCCGCCGCCGACGCCGGTTCGCGCCTCGCCGAAGGACAACTCCATTCCTTCCACGTAACCGCGCTTGCGCGTTGGCCGGCCGACGAGGCGGCAGAAGGAGAAGTATTCGCCGGGGCCGATCACCACGCCGTCGATGGCGGCGACTGCGAGTTTGAGGTTGATGACTTTGTTGTGTTGCAGGGCGAGGTCGGAGTCGCCGAGTTTGCGGATTAGTTTCGAGGTGTGTTTCAGGTAACGAAACGTCAGTCGATTCGCCTCGGCTGCAGGCCGGGCGTAGCGCTTGCGCGAGCAATGCCAGGCAATTCGGCGGAACAGTCTTTTTTGCCACACGCGCAGCCAGTACAGGGCCGGGTGGTAGAGGGATAGTGGTTTCATCCGTGACACAAACGGCGATGCCGTTCTCTTCCTTGAACCGTGAAAGGGGCGCGCATTCTAGCGTGTAACCCGCCGCTGCACAGCGCCCCTGCGCAACACCGCCACCTTTTGACGAGTCTCACCCCGAAACAACTCAGCCAGCCAGCAGCTCGCGAAATTAAGTTTCGCCTAAGGTTGCGTCGCTACCCTCCCGCAGCAAGAAACCATCGCCCCCGAACTGCGGATGAGCCCTGCTAAATGAGTGAATTTGATTTACCAGCCGTGCAACAACCGAACTTCAGTCTTGTATTGGTAAATTACAAAACCCCGGACATTACTAAAATGTGCCTGGAGCTTTTGCGCGATCACGTCAAGGAACAGCGGATCCCGGTGTGGGTAGTGGACAATGACTCTGCGGATGAAAGTGTCGAGTACTTGCGCTCGCTGGACTGGATCAATCTGATCGAACGACCTGCTCCGACAAAGGAAGCCGGACATATTGCTCATGGCAAGGCACTGGACCTGGCACTGGAAAAAGTCCAGACCGACTACCTGTTTCTATTGCACACCGACACCTTCGTTTACGACAAGGATGTGTTTGCAATGATGATGAACGAGTGCACGAAAACACCGGACATGGCAGCAGTCGGTTGTGTCGAACAACTCAATCGAGGTGTATTGCGCGACACGTGGCGACTAACTTCGCGGTTTTGCAAGCACTATGTGCGACGCGTAAAAACACAGTTGGGTTTGCGTTCAAAACAACCGAGGCCCTATAAGGAAACTCACCTGAAGAGTTTCTGCACATTGTGGAATGTCCGATTGATGAAGTCCCGGGGACTGCACTTCTGCATGGATGATCGCGTGCCCGGCTACACCCTGCAGGACCGCATGGTTGCCTTGGGCCATGGCATCAAGTTCCTGTCGCCACGGAAGATTTTCCGCTATCTCGATCACATTCAGGCCGGCACCGTTGCCGCGGCGGGCACTTACGGAAAAGATCACCGGCGCACCAAAATGTATCAGGCATCGCTCAAACGCTTTCAGGCGCAGCGAAGCTAAAACAGCTAAACACTGCGGTTTAATTCCGGCGGCAATAAAAAAGGGCGACTTGAAAGTCGCCCTTTTTTATCTGAAATTGTATACATCCGCTCCGGGGAGGTGTTCGCCCAGTGTAATGGCCTGGCAATCCATGCACCGGTAAAGAGCCCTGACACTGGGCGAACGGGGAGGATTTTAATGGAAGTTGGCGCTTATGTCGTTAGGCACAATCATGAAATTTATGTACTAGAAAGTTAAAAAGTGTGTCTTGCCGATATTTACCGACAAACTTCCTATCTACACTTTTTATATGACTGCTCTCATACATCAACCTGTACAAGAACAGTCAATCTGTAGAGTTAATACTCAGCTTTCATGCTGACTGGTCACTTTTAAGATATCGGTGTAAGTGACAATGACGCTTTGTCCTACTTTCAGATCCTTCAGTTTGGCTTGAATCTCAGGCCGTTTGACGTCAAGAGTCTTTGATCGACCTTCCGGGTTCTCCAGAGTCACTTGATTTTTCGTCGTATCAATTTTGGTGATTTTCAGTTGTACCTGAACCTGACGGAATCCCTCGCCACCGGGGTTATCGCTGCCAACGGCGTTGCGCAGTTCGCCGGTGCGCTCGGTGGACCCAGGCAGACCTTTATCCACATCGGTGTCGAGGTAAGCCGCGACGGAACGCTGGACGGTGATATCTACCTTGTCGCCGACCTTGAGATTGGCGAGGTTTTTCGCCTTGTCGGTGAGCTGAACGTGCACCGGTTCGCCTTCGCTGCCTTCCAGAACGACTTGATGATTGGCAGCATCGACGGAGACTACTTTAGTGGTGACATGATCCTGCTCAACGGTCGCGGACAATGGAATATCGGCGGCAAGCGCGGCGAAGCTGGTAGCGGACAGAACAGTTGCGAGGGTGATGGCCTTGGCCAGTGCTTGAAGCTTCATAAGCGATACTTTCCCTGTGATGAGTGGCAGCACCCGTCGCTCCAACTCGGTGGGCGACGGACGTGTCACTGAGCATAGACGCTGTTCAGGACCTGGCCGGGCTTTGTTGCCTGACGGAGGGTTACTTTGCCCGGTCTTCGTAGCCAGTCATTTCCAGATAACCGCGCCCGGCATGGCTGCCACTGATCCTTACCGGGCCTTCCCAATAGGGGATTCGCAGGTTCATCCAGGCCTTGGGGTTGAGCGCGTCGAGATCGATGTCGAGGTGTTTGTCGGCAATGCTGATCGACCAGTTCACCGGCAGCGAGCGACCGGCGACGTTGGCCGTGTCGTGCGGCGTGAGTTGGATCTGCTCGCTGCGCAGGGTTTGCGTCTGGCCATCGGCGCCGATCCAGGTGCCGGTGAGGTACGGCGCACCCTCCTTCTGGCGCATGCGATAAAGCATCATGTGTTCGCCGCTGTCCAGGTGCAGAGAAAACCAGTCCCAACCGGTCTGGCTGGCAGTCAGCGGTTGGCTGCTCCACTCGCGATCAAGCCACGCGGGACCGCTGACGGTGTAGGTTTTGCCGTCGAATTGCAGCGTGCCGCTGGCCTGAAAAAACGGCTGACTGTAGTAATACGACGCCTGCCCTTCTGCGGATTTCTGGCTGAAACCCTTGTCGCCTTGCAGCACCAGCGGACGGCTGGAGGTGAGGTGAAGTTGATAGGCGAAGGATGAATCGCGCGCACTCAGTTGCAGGTTGGTCAGAGGATCAGCGGCCTGACTGGCAAACCGCCAATCGTCGATCCAGGCCTCGAACGGAGCGACCGTGACACCCGCCTGCCCCACGCCACCCCGCGCGTAGCGTTCGGCGGCGTGGTGCACCGTGCTGGAAGTCACCGCCGCGTGCCCCAGCCAAATCGTCTGACTGCCCCATCCTGCTTGTGCCGGGCCAGGTTTCAGGGCGCTACGAAACAGCGTCCACTGCACGCCGAATTCATTGCCCTGCGCGTCCTTGAGATTGGCCGTGACGTACCACCACTCGATACGAAAGCCCTCGTGCACGCCATGATCCGCCGGAAAACTGAACACCCGTCCCGGCACCACCGGCGTGAATGCCTGCGCCTGATTGCCCATCCCGGCAAAGCCCTTCTGCTCGGGCGCGGGCTGATCGCAACCGGCGAGCAGCAGCAGAAGCAGCGACCCAACGACGTTAATCCTCATGGGCAAACGTCCTCAACAGATCCGCCGGTTGCGTGCGGTACAGCGAATACAGTGGCCACGCCGATGCGAGCAAGGTCGCCAGCAACGCCAGCCCCATCAGTTGCAACAACTGCCAGGGGAAGACCCGTAACGGCAGGCGCCAGCCAAAGGCGTGCACATTGATCACCGCATCCAGGCACCACGCCAGCGCAATGCCCAAGGGCAACGCGAGCACCAGCGTGAGCACCGCCAGCAGCCAGGTCTGGCCAAGGTTGAGCAGCATCAACTGACGTCGCGTCACCCCCAGCGCCCACAACGGTGCGAGTTGGCCCAGACGGCTTTGGCTCTGGGTCAGCAGGCTGATAAACAGCGCCACACCGGCCACCGCCAGCGTCAGGCTATTGAGGGCGGCGGTGGCGGCAAACGTGCGCTCGAACACCTGCATCGACCAGCCTTTGAGCCGCGCCTGATCGACGATGCGACTGTCATCGAGTTGAAAACGTGCCTGCAGGGCGCTCAATAATGCGGGAATGTGTGGCGGGTCGATGCGCAGGTTGAAGCGGTTCGGCGTCAGTTGCGGCCAGCCGCGCAACAGGTGATTGATGTTGACCAGCAGATGGCCCTTGGGATTGCCGTAATCGGCGTAGATGCCAACGATGCGTGGCGACCACGTACCGTTCGGCGTGGGAATCGCCAGGTGTTCGCCGGCGCGGAGTTTCAGGCGTCGGGCGAGTTGTTCGCTGAGCATCACCGCATCGTCCGCGGCCAAATGGCCCCACGGATCGCTGCCACTGGCCTCGAGCAGCGGCCAGTGCTGACGATAATGCGCATGGTCGATCACCCCGAACACCTCCGCCGGCCAGCCTTGCAGCGTCACCGACACCTGCCAGTTGGGCAGCACCGCCGTGACGTTCGGTTGTTGCCTGAGCCAGCTGTACATTTCGCGCGACTGTGCCGGGTTGTTCGGATTGATGTACAACTCGGCGCTGAGGCGTTGTTCGAGCCAGTCATCGAAGGTCTGGCGGAAACCGGCGGTCATGCTGCCGGCACCGATGTTGGCCGCGAGCGCCAACAGCAACGCCATCAGCGCCAGACTCAGTGCCGGCAGTTGCTGGCGGCAGTCGGCGAGAAACCACTGACCGAGCACCGAACGACTGCGCCCGAGCAGTTGATTGAGGATCACGCTGAGCAACACCGGCAACGCCAGCGCCGCGCCGAGCAACAAGCCCGCCATCAGGACAAAACCGCTGGCCAGACTGTCACCGCGCATCAGCGCCACCAAGGCGATCAATCCCAATGCCCCGGCCAGCCAGCCCTGGCGTCGCAACCAGCGTGCATATTGCTGATGCCAAGCCTGCGGATTTGCCACCGTAAGCAGCGGCAACTTCGCCGCACGCAGCAAACTGTTTGCACCGGCCAACAAGGCGCCGAACAGGCTCAAACCGATGCCGCTCAACCACCACCAGGGACTCAGACGCAATTGCCCCGCCACTTCCGCGCCGTACAAGCCGCGCAGGCTGGCAGCGACATCCGGCAGCAACACGCTGGCCAGCCAGTAGCCGCTGATCACGCCGAACACGCCGCCGAGCAACGCCAGCACGCCCAACTCGACGATCAGACACGCAATCAACATCCGTGCGCTGACGCCACAGGCACGCAATGTCCGCAGCAAACCTCGACGCTGTTCCAGCGCCAGGCCGATGGCGGCGTGCACGATGAACAGCCCGACGACAAACGAGAGAAAACCCAGGGCATCGAGGTTGAGGTGAAAGCTTTCGGTCAGCCGCGCCAGATTGTTTTCTTCACCGCTGCTTTTGAGTTGCAGCAAGCCTTTGAAGCTGGCCGGTAACTCAGCGTGAAAATCCTTGGGCAGCAAAAGCCGCGAGAGCTGACCGGGTTGTTCCAGCAGAGTCTGGGCGACACCGATGTCCACCAACAGAACGCCCGGCGCCATGTCGTTTTGTGCCGCCAAGGGCGGCAGTTTCTGGCCACCGACCGTTTGCGGCGTAGCGCCTTCGGGCAGGTTCAGCGCCTGCAAGGTATCGGCAGACACCCACGTGCTGCCCGGAGGGCTGAAGAACTCGACAACTCGTTCGATCGGCAAACTTTGCCCGGCCACCGCTGAGTCCGCCGGCAGCGACACCGGCTCGATGCCCATCAGTTGCAGACGCTGGTTTTCGTGGCCCTTGAGGGTCACTCGGCCCTGCAACAGCGGCGACACCGGCCAGCCCTGACGCCGCAGATCGACGAACCATTGCTGCGCGAATGTCGCCCCGTTCGGCGATGCGAGACTGGCCTGCGGTTCGCCGCCGATCAGTTGGCTGGCGCGGGCATAACTGTCGCGCGCCTGACTGTTCAGCGCCTCGACGCCGGTCAGCAGACTGGTCGCCAGCCACAGCCCGGTCAACACGCTGAAAAACTGTACCGGGTGCCGACGCCAATGACTGAGCAGCGCCCGCAATGTTTGCCGGAAGACGTTCACATCAGGCGCCCGTTGCACAGCACCACGCGCTGCGCCAGTCGCGCCGCCACACGGGGACTGTGAGTGACCATCAATAATGTCGTCGGCGTGTCGTCGAGCAATTCGAGGAGCAACCTCAGCACTTCATCGCTGGTGGCTTCGTCGAGGCTGCCGGTGGGTTCGTCGGCCAACAACAGTTTCGGCTGCGCCGCCAGTGCTCGGCCCAGCGCCACCCGTTGTTGCTGACCGCCTGACAGTTGCTCGGGATAACGCTTGAGCAGATCGCCCAGCCCCAAGCGTTGCACCAGATGCGCCTGCCAACGCGGCTCGTGGCGCCCGGCCAGACGCGACTGAAACGCCAGATTGTCTTCGACACGCAGGCTGCCGATGAGGTTGAACTGCTGGAACACCAGACCGATTTCCGTGCGCCGCCAGTTGGCCAGTTGCGCTTCGTTCATGTTCTCCAGGCGATGTTCGCCGCTGCGAATGCTGCCGCTGTCGACCTTGTCGAGGCCGGCAATCAGGTGCAGCAAGGTACTTTTGCCGCTGCCGGACTCGCCCATCAGCGCCAGACTGCTACCGGGGGCGAGCGTCAGGTCGACGCCTTGCAGCACGGGCAACGGGCCTTGGGGGGTGAGATAACTTTTGCAGACGTTTTCAACACGAAGCATGCCGCCACCTGATCGGTCAGTGTGGGGCAAGAATAGCGGATGCCGCTGACCGCTCGGAATCTTCCGTTGGAAGCACTGGCCTCTTCGTGAGCATGCCCGCTCCCACAGGGAGATCGCATTTCAGAGGGTGGGAGGGGGCTAGCTCCCGAAGACGTCAGCTCAGCCAGCGCAAACCTTACTGCCCCACCGCCACATTGGTCGCCGCCTCCCCCGGCGTGACAATGCTCCCAAGATCAATATGCTTCCACTCAGGCTTGGCCCCCAGCCGTGCATTGAAGCGGTAGTTGAAGGTGAACGCATCCGCCGTCGGTACCGTCAGCGGTTTGCCGTACAGCGCTTCAATCCCCGTGAGGTCGTAGCCCATCAACTGCAACAGTGTCGGGAAGATGTTGTAGTGACTGGAGCGATCCTTGTTCACCGCCAGTTGCGCCTGCCAGTCCAGCGTCTGCAACTGATCGCCCTGAATCACCACCAAAGGCACCAGCCCTTCTTCTTCCACCGGGTCTCCGCCGCAGTGGGTATTCAACCCCGGATTGCCGCGTTCATGCAGATCCTGACCGTGATCGGAGGTGTAGATCATTACGGCGTTGTTCAGATTGGCCTGGGCGAACACCCGCGCAAAAAACTCGCCGACGTTCCACAACACTGTGTTTTTGTACGCGTTGCGATACAGCACCCAGTCATCCGGCTGGCCGTTGAAACCGGTGCGTTCGCCGGTGTCGGCAATCTCGGTGAACTGCCCGCGCGGCAAGGTCGGGCGATAGGCCATAAATGCATCGGGGTATTTGTCGTGCACCGGAAAATGCGCGCCGACCTTGTTGATCAGGATCAGCTCGGGTTTGCCGTCGTTGAGCAGTTCGATCAACTTTGCCGCTGCCGCCATGTCGCGGTCGCGCACGCTGGTCTGGTCAAACTGGACGAATTCGTCGATGTCCTTTTTCTCGGCATCGTTCATCAAGTTCTGCAGATTGCCACCGGTGCGCTGGGCGTCGATGTACACCGTGCGCATCCCGGCCTTCTTCGCGTACTGCCAGATCGACGGCAGCGTGCTGTTGATGCGCATGTAATCGGCGCGGGTGCCACCGTAGCGCAGGGTGACGTTGGTGTCGGCGCTGCAATTGGCGATGGACGCGGCATAACCGAAATTGAAAATCCCGACGCCTGGGTGTGCCTGCTTGAGGTTGCTGTGCACACCGAACGGCGCGTTGATGTCGAGGTAATTGCCGGAAATGCTTTCGTCGATGATCAGCACGATGTCATGCCCGATCGCCTCGCCGTTGCGCGCCAGCGTCACCGGCTCTCGCGGGCCGACGGTGTTGTGCAACGCCTCGTAGGCAAAAAGGTTGAGGTAGGCCAACGGCGTGTACATGATCGGCAACCCGCGCGCGCCCTCACCGGCTCTCACGAAGAGCACGGCACTGAGCAACACAACGCCACACAGCGGCGCTGCGACGCGCAAGCCATTCGGTATGCGCAGCGGATGCCGGGGTTTGAGACCGATCCCGAACAACAGGAGCAAGCCACTGAGCGCACCGTGGATGATCGCCTCACGGTACTGGTACGCCGCTTCCTGGATGAAACCACCGGAGTACACCAGCGAGACAAAACTGCTGTAGCTCAGGTAATCCGCCGTGACCCGCGTATAAACATCAAAAAACACCGCCGAGACAAACATCGCCAATGCGAATAAATGTCGGATGAGTGTCTGCCGTATATACGCCGTTAGATATAACGCTAAAGTTAGCGCCAAAAACATCACGCCAAAAAGAACGACAGCCAGACCCCAGCCGATAGCATTTAACCGATCAAGGTAATAATCGGAATAACGCAAAAGATAGATAACTAAAAGCAGCTCTTTCAAGTATCGAAACATGGCGAATCCGGGCGCTGGCGAACGCGGGCTGTCAAACGTCTGTCGGTCAAAATCTGACACTAGCAGCGGGCCATCAAAGCGCAAGAAATGGCCGACTTTCGCCTAAAGCGTCAAAATAATGTTGACTCAAATCTGACACACCTGGATTGCCAGAACCCTTTGTTCTCGTGGGTTTCGACCGTTTATCGATTTCTTCGAAATGTGAAAAACCTGTCAAGCACGGGGCAAACGCAGACACAGCAAGCACTTGATGGCCAATCGCCCCGAAAATGGGGGCTGTTATACACGTGCAACATGTCATTTTGCTGACACGCTTTTCTCTCCCTGCGCTATACCCCTTTTGACAGTTCAATTTTGATCTTCCTCCCACCGATTTACGAGGCGCGCCAATATGGACGTGAGCGTATTTGGTACGGGCTATGTCGGGCTTATTCAAGCGGCGGCATTGGCCGATGTAGGGCATCGCGTGTTATGCGTGGACATTGATCCGAACAAGATTAAACAACTGCAACAAGCGGTGCCGCCTATTAGTGAGCCGGGTTTATCGGCGACGCTGGAAGAAAACATCAAGGCCGGCCGTTTATTATTCAGCACTCAGGCCAGCGACGCGGTGGAACACGCGGAGCTGATCTTCATTGCCGTCGGTACGCCGGCCGACGAGGACGGTTCCGCCGACCTCAGCCACGTGCTCAATGTGGCCCGGCAGATTGCCGCACACATGGAGGCGGATCGCACGCTGATCATCAAATCCACGGTGCCGGTGGGCACGGCGGATCAGGTGCTGGCCACGGCCAACAGTGAATTGCTGCGTCGCGGCAAAACCGACCTGCAAGTGCGTGTGGTGTCCAACCCCGAATTTCTCAAGGAAGGCAGCGCCCTCGCCGATTGCATGCGCCCTGACCGCATCATCGTCGGCACCCGCGACGACGAAGCCCGCGAACAGATGAACGAGCTGTACGCGCCGTTCTGCCGCAACCGCGAAAAAATCATGTTCATGGACAACCGCAGCGCGGAGCTGACCAAGTACGCGGCCAACGCGATGCTCGCCACCCGCATCAGCTTCATGAACGAACTGGCCAACCTCACCGAATTGCTCGGTGCCGACATCGAAGCTGTGCGCAAAGGCATCGGCTCCGATCCGCGCATCGGTTACCACTTCATCTATCCGGGCTGCGGCTTCGGTGGCTCATGCTTTCCCAAAGACTTGCGCGCCCTGCTGCACACCGCCGAACACAATGGCATGCCGCTGAAACTGCTGCGCAGCGTCACCGACGTCAACGACGTTCAACGGCACATCCTCTTCAGCAAACTGAAAGCGCAATTCCCGCAAGGGCTGGCCGGCAAATCCATTGCGGTCTGGGGGCTGGCGTTCAAACCGAACACCGATGACATGCGCGAAGCCCCCAGCCGCTACCTGATGGATGCGCTGTGGGCCGAAGGCGCCAGCGTCCAAGCTTACGACCCGGAGGCCATGTCCGAGTGCCGGCGCATCTACGGCTACCGCGATGACCTGCACCTGTGCGCCACCCGCGACGACACGCTGGAAGACGCCGATGCGCTGGTGATCTGCACTGAGTGGAAAAACTTCCGCGTGGTCGATTTCGAGTTTCTCGCGAGCAAACTGCGCTCGCGGGTGGTGATCGACGGTCGCAATCTTTACAACCCGGAACACCTGGCCGCCGCCGGCCTGCATTACAGCGGCATCGGTCTGCGCCACATCGCCCCTGAAGGGCTGCGGTCATGAAAATCCTGGTCACCGGTGCGGCCGGTTTCATTGGTGCCCATTGCGTGCTGCGGTTGCTGCGCGACGGGCATTCGGTAGTCGGCCTGGACAATTTCAACGCCTACTACGACCCGCAACTCAAGCACGACCGCGTGCAGTGGGTGCGCGCGCAGGCCGGCGATTTCCAGCTCGCCACGGTTGACCTGGCCGATGCGTCGGCCATCGAAGCGCTGTTCGTGCGCGAACGCCCGCAAGTGGTGATCCACCTCGCGGCGCAGGCCGGAGTGCGCTATTCGCTGGAAAATCCACGGGCCTACATGGACAGCAACCTCGCGGGTTTCCTGAACATTCTGGAGAGCTGCCGGCATCATCCGGTCGAGCATCTGATCTATGCCTCGTCGAGTTCGGTGTACGGCGCCAATCAGCACACGCCGTACTCGGTGCATGACGGCGTCAATCATCCACTGTCGCTGTACGCCGCGACCAAGAAAGCCAACGAGTTGATGGCCCACAGCTACAGCCATCTGTTCGGCATTCCTTGCACCGGCCTGCGTTTTTTCACCGTGTACGGGCCGTGGGGGCGGCCCGACATGTCGCCGATCCAGTTCGCCCGGGCGATCACCGACGGCACGCCGCTGAAGCTGTTCAACTACGGCGAGCACCAACGGGATTTCACCTACATCGACGACATCGTCGAAAGCATCGCGCGCCTCGTTGACCGCCCGCCGCACAACCGCCCGGAGTGGGATCGCGAGCACCCCGACGCGGGCAGCAGCATGGCGCCGTGGTGCCTGTTCAACATCGGCGGGCACCACCCGGTGGAGTTGAAAACCTACCTGGCACTGATGGAAAAACACCTCGGCCAGAAAGCCATCGTCGAGCTGCTGCCCCTGCAACCGGGCGATGTGCTCAACACCTGTGCCGAGACCGATGATCTGGCCCAGGCCACCGGGTTCCAGCCCCGGATCGAGCTGGATGAGGGACTCGGGCGCTTCATCGCCTGGTTCCGCGACTACTACCCCCCTGCCTATCGCCCACGCGCCGCTCGCGGCTGAACATCAGCGGAGGACTGTATGACTGGACATGAGAAAGGTGTACCGATCCAACAACTGGTTCGCGACAAACGCATGGATCCGGAACAACGCATGCGCCTGGATGCGGCAATTCACCGCCAGGGTCGCGGCTGGTTCTCCGGGCGCGAGGGTGGCCGGCCATGGCAGCTGTCACGCACCAATCGAGTGGTGGCCTGCCTTGGTGCGTTGACCATTCTGGTGATGATTTCGCCGTTGTTGCTGGGTCTGGCACTGGCCATCAAGTTCACCAGCAAAGGCCCGGTGATGTTCGTGCAGAAGCGCACCGGCTACCGCGGCCGCAAGTTCGGCATGTTCAAGTTCCGCACCATGGTCTGCAACGCTGAAGAATTGAAAGAGTCGCTGCGTCACCTCAACAAGCACGGGGCCGACGCCATCGATTTCAAGATTGACCAGGACCCACGCATCACCGGCATCGGCAGTTTTCTGCGGCGCACCAGCCTTGATGAACTGCCCAACCTGATCAACGTAGTGACCGGCGACATGCGCCTGGTCGGCCCGCGTCCGACCTCGTTCAACGCCTATCGCTACAAGGACAGTCACCTCGCGCGTCTGGCCATCTACCCCGGCATGACCGGCCTGTGGCAGATCTCCGGACGCAGCAATATCGACTTCGACCAGCGCGTTGAGTTGGACCTCAGCTACATCGCCGAGCAGAGCCTTTTGCTTGATTTGAAGATCCTGTTGAAAACCCCCTTCAAAGTATTCAGCGGCCACGGAGCAAGCTAATGGACGGTTCAACCAATAAAAGTCTGAGCATCGCCAGCCCCAGCGAATCGAACCTGACCTCGACCGTGCTGGATCTTGATCTGCGGATCCTCTTTCTGACCGCCGCCAACCCCGGCGCCGGCACCACCACCAGCGCCCTGGCCCTGGCCAGTCAACTGGCGCAGATGAGCAGCGGCCAGGTGCTGCTGGTCGACGCCAGCCAGTCGGCGAGCAACCTCACTCAGCAGCTCAATCTGAGCAAGGAGCGCGGTCTGCGCGACCTGTTGTTCAGCGCAGAAAACCCGCCGCTGCTGCAGGACTGCGTGGTGCAGGTGTCGAGCCTGCCCTTCCACGTGCTGCCCAACGGCCGGCCGATCCGCACCACGGAACACCTGACCGCCGAACGCTTGAGCCCGTTGCTCGATCAGTTGGGCAGCCAGTACCGCTTCGTGGTGATTGACGGCGATGCGGTGTACTCCGCCGCCGACACGCTGGTGATCAGCACCCAGGTCGATGGTGTGGTGTTCGTGGTTCGCGCCGAAGACACGCGCTGGGAAGTCGCGCAGGCCGCCGTGCAACGCCTGACGCAGGCCGGGGCAAAAGTGGTCGGTAGCGTGTTCAACCGGCGCAAGTACTACATGCCCAAATGGCTCTACAAAAACCTGTAAGCAAACGCAAAGGATGACGCCATGAACGCCAAGATTCTTGTGCTGCTGATGCTGCCGCTTGCAGGCTGCTCAAGCACCTCCGAAACCCAGAACATGCCGGTGAATATCCTCACCGCCACCCCGGCCAACGCCCAGGCGACCGACATGCCCAAGGTCGAACAGACCCTGCGCCCGCAAGATGTGCTGGACGTGATCTTTCACATCAGCACCAGCGGCTCGGACGCCTACCGCGTGCAGTCGGGTGACCAGATCGGCCTGAACTTCACCGCTGCCAGCCAGCTCAACGGCAACCAGTTGGTGCTGCCCGACGGCACCATCGAACTGCCGGGCGCCAACACCTCGGTGAAAATCGCCGGGCTGACCAGCGATGAGGCACGCGAGGAAATCCAGCGCGCCTACCAGCGCAAACAACTGTTCCAGCCCAACCGCAATCAGTTGACCGTGCAGATCATCAGCCCGCTGACCAATGAGCAGAACCTGAAAAGCGCGCTCAACCACCCGGCCACCGGCATGAGCCGCGAGATCACCGTCGGCACCGACGGCTACGCGAGCTTCCCGGAAATCGGCGCCGTGCCGCTGCAAGGCATGACCGTCAATCAACTGGAAACTTTCCTCAACAAGAAATACGCGCAACTGCCGGGCCGGATGACCGTGGACGTGCTGCTCAAATCCACCGCTGGCAATGAAATCTATGTGCTGGGAGAAGTCGGCCAGCCGGGCTCCTACCCGATCCGCCGGCCGGTTTCGGTGCTTGAAGCACTGACCCTGGCCCGTGGCACCAACGTCAAGGCGCGCCTGGATTCGGTGGTGATCATGCGCCGCAACGGCAATCAGGTGCAGGCCGTGCGTTACGACGTCGAGAAAGCCCTGTCGGGCGAGGCGCCGCAAATCGCCTACCTGCAACCGGACGACATGCTCTACGTGCCGAAAACCAAACTGGCCAGCGCCGGCGAACTCGCCCGGCAACTGGCCGACGTGGTGCTGTTCCAGGGCGTCGGGTTCAGCTTCGGCTACCGCGTCGACAACAAAGACAGTAACAACAACTGACTCTCAGGTGACCGGCCATGAATCCAAAGGAAAACTACCTGCATGAGTTCTTCAGGATCTTCTTCGCCAACAAGCAACTGGTGAAACGGATCTTCCTGATCTTTGCAGTCATCGCCCTGCTGCTGCCGCTGGTGCTCAAACAGAGCTTCGATATCACCGCCCAGGTGATCGTGCAGTCGAAAAAACTTTCCCAGGGCGACGCCACCACGTCGCTCACGGTGGACAACGCCACGTTCATTCCGCCCTCGCTGGCGGACATGGAAACCGAGAGCAATATCCTCCGTTCGCCGGCGCTGATCCGTCAGACCATCAGCGAACTGCGCGACAAAGGCGAATACACCCCGCCACCGGGCATGTTCGCCAGACTGGTCGGCGATCCGTTCAAGCGCTACATCAGCTCGCCACTGCGTCAGTACGTGATCAACCCGGTGCGCGGCGCGCTCGGCTTGCAGACCGATCCGGTGCGTGACACCGCCCTCGACGCGCTGACCCAGCAAGCCATCGACAGCCTGAAAATCGAGACGCTGCCCGGTTCCAACGTGATCTCCATCGTCTACAGCTTCCCCGATCCGCATCAGGGCACGACGTTTGTCGCCGCCCTGCTGCAGAACTATCTGGTCAGCCGTCAGGCCTTGCAATCGATCGACCTGCCGCAGTCGTTCTACGAAACCAAGAAGCACCTCTACCAAGTGCGTCTCGATGGCCTGGAAGGCAACCGTCAGGCATTGCTGGAAAGTGTCGGCGCGTCGGACCCGAAGGAAGAAATCACCTTCCGCCTCAACGCGATCAACACCGAAGAGCAGGCGCTGAACCTGTACCGCGATCGCTTGCTGCAAAGCCAGCGCTGGCTCGAATACCTGAAAACCAGCCTCGCCGCGGCCAGCTCCAACAAGCTCAACGACTACACCTTCCCCTACACCTTCACCACCACCGTCGACAACGTGGCGTTCGAGGATCGGGAGATCAAACAGCTCGGCGAGCAACTGACCACCCAGGTCAGCCGCTACATGAATGATCTGGCGGTGTTCCAGCCGAGCAGCGAACCGATGCTGCTGACCCGCGAACAGATTGCCCGCACCCGTGGCCAATTCCTCAAAGTGGTGAGTAACCGCATTCAGGAACGCACCAACGATCTGGCCGTGGTGCAGCAAGTGATCGATCAGAAAACCGCACGCATCGCCGAGTTCAAGAACCGCATCCACGAGTTGCAGCAGACCCAGAGCAAGCTGCGCCAGATGGACACCGAGATCGATGCGATGCACGCCGCGTTCTCGACCTACGCCCAGCGTTTTGCCGAAAGCAGCACCACTCGCTCGCTCAATGACGATCTGTCCAACGCCCGGGTGCTGAGCCCGCCGTTCGAACCGACCGAAGCGGCGTTTCCCAAACCCATGCTGATCATTCCGTTCGGTCTGTTCACCGGGTTGCTGCTGGCGATCGCCTTCGTCTACGTGCGTGAGTTCTTCGATCATCGCTTTAAACATCCGGCGCAAATCAGCCACGAGCTGGGCGTACCGGTGTTGCTGGTGATCAACGACCAGAACGCGCTGCCGAGCAATCCGCACAAGAACTGGACGGTGCCGAGCTTCCTGCACTGGGTGCGCAATTGAACACCCCGTCCGCCCCGAACGCCGCGCTGCCGATCATTCATTTGCTCAGCAGCGGCGGTTTCTATGGGGCCGAGCGGATGTTGCTGGATCATTGTCTGGCGACGCCGGGACAGCATCAGGTGCTGTTTCTCGACGCGCCGCCGACCTTGATCGAGCGCTTTCGTGAGGCCGGGGTGGACTGTCGCAGCTGTGCCGGGCTGGCTGAATTGCTCCGGCACCTGCGCCAGCGGCAGGGGGAACGGCCGCTGATCAACACGCACAATTTCAAAGGTCTGCTGTTCGGCTGGGTCGGCGCAACGCTGTTGCGTCTGCCGCTGGTGATCACCCAGCACGGTTTCACCCCGCGCAGTCGCAAGCAGAAGTTCTACACCTGGCTCAGTCTGCAACTGTGCCGCACCGCCTCGGTGGATCGGGTGGTCTGTGTCGCCGAAAGCATCGCCGTACTGCACCGTCAGGCCAGCGTGCGTGCGGAAAAATTGCAGGTGATTCCCAACGGATTGCCGGCGGCAGCGGCGATGGTGCCGGACGTTGACCGGCAACGCTGGCTGGCCGGTTACGTCGGCCGCTTGAGCAGTGAAAAAGGCCCGGATCTGTTTCTCGATGCACTGATTCCGCTGTGTCACCAACATCCGCAACTGGATGCCGTGATGCTCGGCGATGGCCCGGAACACGAGGCGCTGCAAACGCGGATCGACGCCGCCGGGCTGCAACAACGCATTCGTTTGCCCGGCTACCAGACTGCAATGCAACCGTGGTGGCAGCAGCTCGATGCGCTGGTGATCAGTTCGCGCACCGAAGGCACGCCGATGATTCTGCTGGAGGCGATGCAGGCCGGGGTGCCGGTGGTGGCCTTCGGTGTCGGCGGGATTCCCGACGTGCTGGAACACCGGCACAACGGCTTGCTCGCCGAACCCGCCGACAGCAGCGCCCTCGCCCGCCAGCTCGATACACTGCTGTCGGAACCGAAGCTGGGCCGGCAATTGCGCGACAACGCAAAACGCACACAACAGGATCGCTACGACCTCAAGGCCCTCGCCGAACGCTGGTCGCAGCTGTACATCCGCACGGCACGGGAGGCACGCGCATGATTTTCCCGCTCTCGATCGTCAGTCTGCTCGGTGTGGTCTGCATTGCCTTGCTGGCCAGCCCTTATCCATATCTGGCGCCGGGCGCGGTGCTTGGCCTGGTCGGGTTCGCGGTGCTCTACCGCAAGCCGACCTGGGGCCTGCTCGGGATCGCCGCCCTGGTGCCGTTCGAAGGCTTCTTCAAGGACAGTTCGCTGTCGGGCAGTAAACTCATCGGCGCTTCGCTGGCGGTGATCCTGATGCTCCAACTGGCGCTGCACCAGATTCCTTCGGAGCGTCTGCGCAGCAATATCTGGCGGTACCTGATCGGCTTCATGGTTCTGTATTTCCTCAGCCTGCTCAACACCGATGACATGGGCATGTCGCTGGGGCATCTGCGCGAGCTGAGCGTCGGTCTGATCCTGTTTGTCATCACCCTGTTGATCGGCCGCGAACTCAACCTCGACCTGTTCGCCCGGCTGGTGACACTCGCCGTCAGCACCACCTGTGCGATGGCGATGTTCTCGACCAAATTCCAGGATCAGGGCCGCGCTGCCGGCCTGCTCGAAGACCCCAACGCGTTCGCGCTGCTGATCGCCTTCGCCATTCCGCTGGGCCTGCTGCTGGTGATCCGCAGCCCGAATCTGCTGCACCGCTTGTTCTGGGGCGGTTGCTGCCTGCTGCTGCTCGGCGGCATGACCAAAACCGAATCGCGTTCAGGGCTGGTGGTTCTGGCCCTGAGTCTGTTGATCGGCTGCTGGCACTACCGCGTGCAACTGACGCGCATTCGCCCGCGCCATCTGGGCTTCGCCATGCTCGGCGCGGCGATTGTGATTCCACTGGCGATTTATGCGATGCCCGCCGGCTACATTGCGCGCATCCAGTCCCTGAGCGTATTGAGCGCCGGCGCCAAGGGCCACGACGACGAATCCCTCGGCCGCCGCGCTTCGTACATCGTGGTCGGCAGCCAGATGATCCGCGAGAACCCGCTGCTCGGCTCCGGCCCCGGCACGTTCCCGCTGCACTATGCGACCACCGGTTACGCCAAGGCGTTTTCCGCCAACCGCAAGATCGGCGACCTCTATCGCCGTGCTCACAACACCTACCTGGAAATCTTCAGTGAACTGGGGATTCCCGCCGGGCTGATGTTCGTCGGCATGCTCGGCCTCGGTCTGTACAACCTGATCCGCGCCCGCGCCGCGTGGATGCTACGGCGCGACTGGCAGCAGACCGACATGATGACCCACCTGGGCGTGAGCTTTCTGTCGCTGACGCTGTTTTTGATGTTCCTCAGTGCGCCGAACCAGAAGTACGTGTGGATCATGCTCGCGCTGACCAGTGTCCTGCGTCTGAAGGCCGAACAGGCGCCGCTGACGGAGGCCCATGCATGAGCCGCATCAGCATCGTCATCCCGATGTTCAACGAGGCCCGGCACATCGGTCGTACGCTGCTGGCCGCACAAAAAGCCGCGCACGCGGCCAACATCGAGTGCGAACTGATCGTGGTCGACAACGGCTCCAGCGACGACGGCCCGCAGATTGCCCGGCAGTTCGGCGCCAAGGTCTTGAGCATGCCGGGGCTGTTGATCGGCGCCCTGCGTAATCGCGGCACGGCCATCGCCACCGGCGACTGGCTGGCGTTCATTGACGCCGACATCGAGATGCCGGAAGACTGGCTCACGCCGCTGTTCGACCTGGAGGCCAGTGCGCAGGCCGATGTATTCGGCCTCGATCTGCACACCCCGGCCGAAGCGCCGTGGTACGCCACTGCGTGGCAACGCCGCACCTTGCGCGTGTCCTCGCAGGCCTCGCATGTGGTCGACTGGTTGCCCAGTGCCAACCTGTTGATGCGTCGAGCGTGGTTCGACAAGGTCGGCGGTTTCAACGAAACCCTACGCACCGGCGAGGACAAGGAATTCACCCTGCGCCTGCGCGAAAACGGCGCCATCTTGTTGTCGGTGAACAACAACGTCGCCCTGCACTGGGGTTACGAAATGAACTGGCGCGAGTGGATGGGCAAGGAAATGTGGCGTCAGGGCAGTCATCTGCAATTGCTGCGCACCCACGGTTTCAGCTTGCGCCTGCTGCGTTTTCCGCTGTTGTCGATTGCCGTGTGGATTCTCGATTTTCTCGCGGTCTCGGCGCTGTTCAACGGCTTCCCGCACCACGCCGCGATCATGGTCGCCCTGACCAGTGTGCCGGGGCTGGTGCTCAGCGTGCGGCAGAGCATCAAGCACCGCGACATCGGCCTGACGCTGCAATTGTGGGGCCTGCACTGGGTGCGTCTGCACCTGGCCGGTGCCGCGTTCATTTTGAGTCTGTGTCATTGGAACGCCAGGAGGCCTGCCCGTGGCTGAATTCATTTTCTGGATGTGCCTGTTGCTGCCGGTCTACGCCTACGTGGGCTATCCGTTGCTGCTGAGCCTTCTGGCGCCACTGTTCCCGGCCTGGCGCCACACCCCGGCACCGCCACTGAACATCAGCATTGTGATTGCCGCGCACAACGAGGCGCGGCACATCGAGCACAAATTGCGCACGTTGCTCGCGCAGGATTATCAGCCGGCAACGTTGCAGATCATTCTCGCCAGCGACGGTTCGACCGACGACACCGTGGCCTGCGCGCACAAAGTCGTCGACCCGCGCATCACCGTGCTCGACCTGCCGCGTCAAGGCAAAGCAGCGACGCTCAATGCCGGCGTGGCGATCAGCAAGGGCGACATTCTGGTGTTCACCGACGCCGACAACCAATGGTCACGCGACACCCTTGGCCACTTGCTTGCACCGCTGAGCGATCCACAGGTCGGTGCGTGTGCCGGGCACATGGTGATTCCGGTCACCGGCGGCGGCTTGAGCGTCGGCGACAGTCTCTATCGGCACTACGAAGGCTGGCTGCGCCGCGTGGAAAATCGCACAGGCTGCATGGTCTCCGCCGACGGCGCCCTGCTCGCCCTGCGCCGCGAGTTGTTCCAGAACGTCCCGGCGGAGGTCAACGACGACTTCTTCATCAGTACCTGCGCGCCAGTGGCGCACAAGCGCATCGTCTATGTGCCCGAAGCGCAAGTGATCGACCACGGCGTCGATGAAGCCGACAAACAGTTCCGCCGTCGCCAGCGTGTCACCGTCGGCGGTCTGCAAAGCCTGGCCCAGCGCCGCGAACTGCTCAACCCGCTCAAATATGGTTTGTATTCGCTGGCGTTGATCAGCCACAAGCTGATCCGCCGCCTCGCGCCGATCCTCCTGCTGCCGCTGTTGCTGAGCAATTTCTGGCTGTGGGAAGACCATGGTTTTTATCGCCTGAGCCTGATCGCACAACTGTGCGGTTACGCCGTGGCCATTGCCGGTTTGCTCGATTCGCAACATCGCCTGCCGAAACCGTTTCGTCTGGCTGCGTTTCTGCTGGTCACGCTCGCCGGGATGAGTCTCGGTCTGTGGCAGTTCCTGCGCGGTCAACGATATGCCCAGTGGAATCCCGAACAGAACCGTTAAGAGGACTGAAGCCATGGCGATCAAACAACTGATAAAACGCACCAGTGGCTGGCTGTATCTCAATTCCTCGGTGGGGCGAAACCAGTTGCACGGCGCCGGGGTGATTCTGATGTTGCACCGGGTGCTGTCCAACGACCGCGCCGCCGACCTGCCGCACCGCAACGAACTGTGCGTCGGGCCGAAAGCCTTCGAGCATTTGCTGGTGTGGTTGCGTCGGCATTTCGATTGCGTGCCGCTGATGGAAATCCTCCAGCCCAATTCACTGCGCACCGAGCGGCCACGGGTGGCGCTGACGTTCGATGACGGCTGGCGCGACAACGCGGTCAACGCCTTCCCGCTGCTGCAAAAACATCAGGTGCCGGCGAGCATTTTCCTCTCCACCGACTTCATCGGCAGCCGTCAGCGCTTCTGGTGGGAAAGCCTCGGTGAAACCCTTTGGGGCAGCCACGGCGAAAAAGCGCGGATGCACCTGATCGAATGCCTGCACGCCATGCACCACCCGTTGCCGGTGTTGCTCGACGACATCGATGTCGATCGGCGCAGCCTCGCCTTGCTGCACTACCTGCAAGGGCTCAAGGCACTCGACCCGCAAGAGCTTGAACGCCTGACCGATGAATGCCCGCAGGAATCGCAACCGCAAGCACTGGACTGGCATCAGGTGCGCGCACTGGAAGCTTCCGGTCTGGTGCGGTTCGGCCCGCATGGCGCCAGTCACGCAATCCTCACCGGCCTTGACGATGTGCGTCTGAACGAAGAAATCAGTCGCAGCCGCGATGCGCTGTACAACGGCTGCAACCGGGCGCTACCGGTGTATTGCTACCCCAACGGCGACAACGATGCGCGCGTGCGCCAACAGATTGCCGAACACGATTATCCGTTTGCGCTCGGCACCGGCAGCGGCATTTATCGCGGCGAAGGCGATCCGCTGAATCTGCCGCGTTTTGGCGTCAGCCAACGCACCGCGCGCAACCCGGAACTGTTGTCGTGGCGGATCTTTCGCGGGGCGCGGCCATGAGCCGAGGGCACTACCTCAAGCATCTGGCGCTGAGCATGGGCACCAAACTGGCAATGATTGCCCTGCGTTTGCTGCGCAATGTGCTGCTGGCGCGGATTCTCGGGCCGAGCGAGCGTGGCTTGTTCGCGTTGCTCAGCACCTTGCCGGATCTGATCAGCGCGGCCACCAGTGGCGGGCTGAATTCAGCGGTCGGTTATCAGGCCGCCAAGCAACGGCCGATGGGCGTGTTGCTCAGTCAGGTGTTGGTGTTCGGTTGCCTGCTGGCGGCTTTGTTGACCTTGCTGGTGGTGGCGCTGGTGCGCGAGTTCGGCAGTGAACTGGACGTCACCGTGCAGCTCGGCTTGCTGGCCTGGCTGTTGCTGCTGGCGGTGCCGCTGACGGTTTTGAAGAGCGGGTTGCTGACCTTGCACAACGCCTCGGGCGGCGTGGTCGCGTTCAACGCCTTGCGCCTGGTCGAGTCGCTGGCGCCGCTGCTGCTGTTTGTCGCGCTGTTCTGGATGTGGAAAAGCGCCGCCCTCGAAGCGGCGCTGATCAGTTGGCTGGCCGGGATCAGCCTGGTGGTTCTGGCCGGGTGGGTCTGGCTCAAACGCGCACAACCGCTGCAACTGCAATGGGATCGCGCCAGCCAGAAAGAACTGCTGCGTTACAGCGCCCGCAGCCATCCGGACTTGCTCTTTCAGCAAGTGATTCTGCGTTCGGATTATCTGTTCATCGGCGCCCTGCTTGGCAGTACCGCGCTCGGCCATTACGCCATGGCCAGTGCTGCTGCCGAACTGCTGCTGATCGTCCCGGAAGCGGTGACCACGCCGCTGATGAAGCGCCTGTTGCAGCAGGACGAAGGCATGGACAAAGTCACCCCGCTGGCGTTGCGCCTGACCGCGACCGTGATGCTCGGCGCCTGCCTGAGCATGGCGCTGATCGGCGAATGGCTGATCGTCACTCTGTTCGGCGTGGCCTACCAACCGGCCTATCCGGCACTGCTGGCCCTGCTGCCGGGGCTGCTCGGTTTGTGCTACGCGAGCATTCTGCGCCTGGATCTGCTCGGCAAAAACCGCCCCGGCACGGTGTCGTTGCTGATGGGCCTGGGCGCCCTGCTCAATCTGGCACTGAACCTGGTGCTGATTCCGGCCTACGGCATTGTCGGCGCGGCGGCGGCTTCGTCGATTGCCTACCTGGCGGTGACCGTGGCCATGCTGGTGCTCTACTGCCGCTTGAGCGGCGTGCCGTTCTGGCAAACCCTGATTGTGTTACCCGGCGACATCGCACCGATGTGGCTGATGCTGCAACGCCGGAAAGCGGCATGAAAGGCCTGGCCCTGCTGCTCGGTCTCGGCCTGTCGCTGGACGCCTTCGCGGCGTCGATGCGCTGGGGCGAAATCCGTGACGGCAGTCTTTATCTGCAAACCGATCGACCGGATACGGTGACCGTTCGCTGGACGCCGGCGTGGCAGGCCCAGGCCAACGAAGAGCATCTGTATCTGCTCGATGGCCAGGGAAAACTGGCCGCTGAACGCTCGATTGCCGCCAGTGAAGTGCGCGGCAGTCAGAGCTGGCCGTTACAGGCCGGCGCGGCCAGTTATCGACTGGAGATTCCCGGCTACAGCTTCCGCAACTATCGCATTGAACATGACGAGCGCACGGTCGCCTTGTTCGCCCCGGCGAAAGTGCATTTCAGCGCCGACACCCACAACGGTGACGAGTTGTATTTCAAAGTCGCACCGGGTGAACACGCGGTGCTGGCGGGCAAGTTTCATGGCGGCGTCAGCGCCTTGCAGGCGCAGCGTGTCGGCGATGATCAGGCGCTGACGCTGGCGCTGAAACCCTATCGCGCTTATTGGCAGTTCGATCAAGTGGCGTTGCCGGTCAGCCCGCGTGAACAGATCTGGCGCCTGCGCTTGCAGGGCAGTGGCAAAGCGGCGTTCTGGCTCGACGGCACGGCCAATCTGTTTGCGCAGAATCCGCAGCAACTCAAACCCGTGCGCGAGGACGCCGGGCAAACCCGTTTGACCGTGCACGATAAAGTCCTCGGGCGCACGCCGGATTTGGGCATAGCCCTGCCCTACGTAATGCCGCCGCCGGCCAGTCACGCCGCGCTCGATGCGCTGAAACCGACAGCGGCGAGTTACTACAGCTTTGTTGATGTGACGGCAAAAAATCCGCATTTCGAAGACGCGTTCCGCCAGGTGTATCAGGATCGCTTCGGCATCAAACAGGACATCACCCTGCTGGCCGGCAGTCAGCGTCAGGCTGATCTGCGCGCCGATGTGCAGAGCAACAGCGGCCTCGATGCGTGGCTGGCCGGTACCCGTGCGCTAGGCGGCAAAGGCACGCACTACATCGGTTTCGCCGACGAGCCCAACCTCAACTATGCAAGCTACGCGCAGTATCAGGCGATCTTCGCCAGCATGGCCCGGCAGGTGCGCAGCGATCCGGCCAATGCCAGGGCTGGCGTGCGCATCGCCATGCCGGCGAGTTCGCGGCTGGTCAACGGGCCGTTTGCCAACAATGCGGCGGACAAGCGTGGCATTGACTGGGCGCGGCGCTTACTCAGTGAATCGCCCGGGCAGATCGACGCACTGGCCTGGCATGAATGGATGATCCGCGATCTGCTGGCCACCCGCGTCTACCGCGATAGCGTGCGCCGCGCGGCGGAACTGGTCGGCCTCGACGACAAGGGGCAGCCGCGCAAGGCGTTGCTGCTGGATCAGACCAATCTGTCCAGCGGTTCGAGCCTCAGCCCCTACGATCAGGAAACCCATTACGCCTCGCTGTGGTGGGCCTCGGTGGTGATCAACGCCTCGCAGGATGGCTTGCTGACCATGCTCAACTGGTTCCAGGCCGCCGATGAACCGCAGTACCCCAAAGGCATGTTGCGCGTGCTGGGCGATGATCGGTTTGAGCTGAAACCGGTCGGACTGGCCCAGCAATTCATCGCGCAACACTGGCTGCCCCGGGTGCTGCTGCTGGAAAACGATGCCTTTGAAGTCGATGTGCTGGCGATGGCCGGCGACGATCACCGCGGCCTGCTTGGCGTGAACAAAGGCACGCGCCTGCAGCGTGTGGATTTGAGCGGCGCCAGGTGTCCGCTGAACAACGGCGCCCTGCGCTACTTCGGCGCCGACAATCGCAGCCGCGACGCACCCGTGACCTGCCGCGACGGACGCGTCAGCTTCGACGTGCCGGGGGAAACCCTGTTTGCCCTGAGCTGGAGCGCGTCATGAACTCAATTCCGATCAGTCATAAGAAGTTTCAGGCAAACATCAATTCTGTGGTGAGGGGGCTTGCTCCCGTCGGGCTGCGCAGCGGCCCAAAATTCTACGACTGCTACGCAGCCGAACGGGGGCAAGCCCCCTCGCCACAGGGTTCGTATGCCGGAACGCCGGAGTAAGACAACATGGGAATCGTCAGCAAACTCAGCGAACACATCAAACAAAAAGGCCTGCGCGCCACCCTCGCCAAAGCGTGGAAACATTCGGTCTTTTCCCATCAGGAATTGTTGTGGATGGAGCGTGATCTGGTCAGCCCGGTGCCGCCGCACAGCCTCAAACCCTACCCGCCATTACGGGTGGTGAAGATCACGCCGGACAACGCGAGTGCCTTCGCCCGATACTTTGGCGACCGCGTCGGCACCATGGCTGAACTGGCCAGCGAGGGCCACACCGGGCACATGCATCTGGACGATCAGGGCGACGCCGTGGCGTTCATCTGGGGCAGCGCCCGGGACTATTTCGACCGCCATTACTACGGCTGCATGTTCCCGGTGAAACCCGGCGAGTTTTTCGAATTCGGCGGCGAACTGACCCGCGCCTACTGGGGCAGCGAACTGTCGGTGGATTTGCAACTGGAATTGTGGAGAGCCATGGCCGCTCAGGGCTGCGACAAAGTCGTCGACGTCTGCGAGTTCCACAACATTCCGGCGCTCAAGTTGCACCTGCGCATGGGTTACACCGAGCAGGGCCGGATCATGAACGTCTACACCCTGTTCAACCACTGGCGTTTCTACCGCGAAACCCGCTACAGCGGCTCGCGCCTGGACGCGCTGCGCAAACCTTCCCGTCCACCTGTCACAGCAACGGCGGCCTGAGCCTATGGGGGCGCGATTCGAATGGCGCACGTCAATGTGCGCCGCCGACTTCCCGACAGCGGCGTATGAAACGCTGCGTCTGCAAGTGACGGAACACACACCGTTCAACAACCTCGGTTGGTTGTGCGCGGCCGAGCAGGCCCTTGGCGAGGGTGAGCGTTTGCACATCCTGCTGGGCTGGGAGGCCGACGAATTGCGCCTGTGCCTGCCACTTGTGGCGAGTCGCGAGCGCTACGCCGGTGTGCCGTTTCGCGTGGTGCATCACTTGGGTTATCCGCTGGCGGATCGCCTGGCGCTGCTGTCCCTGCTCGCCGGCAACGACATGGGCGAAGCACTGCGCCTGATCCGCCAGCGCCTGCCCCACGCCCTGCTGCAACTCAATGAATTGTCCGAGCCTTCCGGTGAGGAAATTGCACTCACCGAATGGACGGCGCACAGCTCCACCGTTGAGCGACGCCTGAGCTGCCGGGTGCCGGTGCACCTGATCAGCGCAGCCGATCATCAGGAAGTCTCCGGCGACCCACGCTACAAACTGCGCCGCGCGCGTAAACGCATCGCGGCCTGTGGCGCCGAAGTACGGCGAATCACGCCGGACGCGATGAGCATGGGTCCGCTGCTGCAGGCAATCAGTGAAGTGGAAGCGGTGAGCTGGAAAGGTGACGAAGGTGTGGGGATTTTTGCCAACGAGCGCAGTCGGCAATTGATCGAACGCGCCTTCACCGCCCTCGCCGGCCAGGGTCTGGTGCGCGTAGTGATGCTGGAACTGAACGGGCGCTGCATCAGCTATCGCCTCGGCCTGCTCGAACAGGGCCGGCTGTACGATTACAACCTCGCGTTCCTGCCGCAATACGCCGATCTGGGCAGCGGCCGGGTGTTGCTGGAGGAATGGATTCGCTGGGGGCTGAACGATGACTGGCGCTGGATCGATGCCTCGCGCGTCAGCCTGGAAAACTCCAGCCATCAACTGCACGAACGCATGACCGGGCAACTGGAGCATTGGCGCTGGAGTTTTTATTCCTGGCGGCCCAGTGGTCTGCTTCTCGGTCTGGGTTTACGCCTGTGGCATCGACTCAAGCCGCATGTGCAAACGTGGCGGGCCCGTCGCGCTGAACCTGCGAAACCTGCACTGAAAGCCGTCACGATTACCACGGAGGGCGAACATGCCTCGCCAAGTCATAGTCAACGCTGACGATTTCGGCCTCAGCCCGAATGAAAACGCGGTGATCTTCGCCGCGTTCCAGGCCGGGGTCATCAGTTCCGCCACGGCCATGGCGACCATGCCGGCGTTCGAAGCGGCATGCGCCATGGCCCGTCATTCCTTGCTCGAAGGCCGGGTCGGCCTGCATTTTAACCTGACCTACGGACGCCCACTGAGCCAGGCGATTCTGGCCCGGCGCAACTTCTGCGATGGCTACGGCGTGTTCGACCTCAGCCTGCCACGCCACAGGCTGTGGCTCAGCCGTGAAGACCGCGACGCCGTGCGCGAAGAATTGCAGGCGCAGTGGCAGCGTTGCGTCGATCACGGCTTGCGACCAAGCCACATCGACTCGCATCAACACGTGCACAACATCTGGCCGATTGGCAAGATCGTCGCGCGCTTCGCCGCACATCAAGGCGTGCCGATTCGCCTGGCGCGCAACCTGGGGCAAAACCTCAACCTGCCGAAACGCGTATTCAAAGGCTTGCTCAACTGGCGCCTGCAAGGCCTGGCCGGCGTCACGGCCGATTACGTCTGCACGCCGATTGACTTGCGCAACGACATTGCGCCGACCGACGGCGTGCTGGAAATCGTCGCTCACCCGACTCAACTCGGCAGCGACTTCGGTGATGCCTATCTCAACCCCGACGAATCCCTGAGCCGCGTGCTAGAGCAGCGGCTGGCGGGGGTTCAACGGGTTTCCTATGCCGACTTAAACAAGGATTTTCTACGCGGTGCCGCGGCACTCGATTGACTTACATACCTTGCAATACTTTCGAAGATGGCACTTTGAAATGTACGCGCAAGGGTGATCTATACCCACAAAAGCACCATCCACAACACCCGGGCTACGGCCACGGAGGGCATCATGAGTGTCATCGAAAAACTACAAGAACGCATCCGTCAGAAAGGCCTCGGTCGCACCCTCGGCACGTTGTGGAAACGCTACGTGTTCTTCCATTGGGAACTGCTGTGGATGGAACGCGACCTGGTCAGCCCGGTACCGCCGCACAAACTGCGTCCGTACGAAGGCCTGCGCAAAGTCGACATCACCCCGCAGAATGCCGGGGCGTTCGGCAAGCATTTTGGTGATCGTGTGGACACCATGGCGGAACTGGCCGCCGAAGGTCACACCGGGCACATGTACCTCGACGCTGACGGCCACGCGGTGGCGTTTATCTGGGGCAGTATTCGCGACTACCACGACCGCCATTACTACGGCTGCACCTTCCCGGTGAAGCCTGGCGAGTTCTTTGAGTTTGGTGGCGAAATGACCCGCACCTATTTCGGCAGCAGCCTGTCGGTGGATGTGCAGGTCGCGCTGTGGGAAGCCATGGCGGCGCAGGGTTGCAACAAGGTGGTGGATGTTTGCGAGACGCACAATATTCCGGCGCTGAAACTGCATATCCGCATGGGTTATCACGAACAGGGGCGTGTGATGCACGTCTACTGCCTGTTGGGTCGCTGGAAGTTTTTCCGTGAAACGCGGTACGAGGGTTCACGCCTGGACCCGCTGCGCAAACCGGGGCGGCCGGTGGTGAGTGCGGCGGCGCAGGCTTGATACATCCTTGAAATGTGTGGCGGTTTTAAAGCCACCTTCCCGAGCAAGCCCGCTCCCACACTGGATCTGCGTTGTACACAAATCCCATGTGGGAGCGGGCTTGCTCGCGAAGGCGCCAGTTCGGGCAATAAATTCTTCAGCCTTTGCTGGCAACCAACGTAAAGCACATCGGCATCTGCGCTTCCTGATTCAAATACTGGTCATACAGCTCTTCCCGATTCGAATGCGCATACTCCCTGAAATGCGCAATGTTCAGCCCCGCCGAAATCGCACCGCTGAAGATCGCGCCAAGGTTGTGCACGAACCAGTAGGACTTCGCCACCTGCTGCTCGACCTTTCCGACATAGACAATCGGCTCTTCCTGCACGAAGGGCTCGGCGCGGAAGTAGGAGGTGGCAAGGCGATACGGGTCGGCAGCGTCGGGATCGACCATTTCCAGAAACGGGTGGGTTTCGTAAATAACCAGTTTGCCGCCCGGTTTCAGCGTCGAGGCCACGTGACGGAAAAACTCGCCAATGTCGGGCATCCAGTTGAGGACACCGATGGTGATCAGCGCCACGTCGAAGCGGTGGTGCAGCGACGCCGGCAGGTGATGGATATCGGCCTCGATGAATTCGGCGTTGTACGCCGAGCGCCGATTCAGTTCGCGGGCCTGCTCAAGGAACGCCTGCGATTGATCAACACCAACGACACTGCGCGCGCCAAGGGCAAACAGCGAAAGACTTTCGCGACCGTTGTTGCAGCCCAGTTGAATCAACTCTTTACCCTCAACCCCGACCTGCTCCAGCAAGCCGTGCAACGTCTCGTCAAGGCAAGAGAAGTCGGCCTGCGCGACCTCGTTCAGCAGGGCTTGCCAGTCAGGCGAATCCTCATGGTGGCGGGCGGAATCGTTCCACGCCTGTCGATTGCTCTCGATGGCGTTTTTATTGTTCGGCACTTCCATGGCGCACTCCGGATGATGCTCGTGATTGAGCGGGCCAAAGTCTAGAACAGCGCGGTCGTTGCGGTTGTTGCAAACTTGTAAGCCGAACGCTGTGGAAGGCTGCTCCTACAAACGATGAAGTTCTCGCCTACAAATACCGGCGATTTTTCCAAGACCAGTAGACGAACGGACTGACTGTGCACGTGTATCTATTTGGATACAGTCGAGCGGTTGATCACAAAGAAGGTTTAACCATGAGCCAGACCTTGACGAATTTCGATATGGCCGTGCTGCTGGACAGTGACGAAGCCATCAGCGAGTACCTGTCCCAGGTTCTTGCAGATGGGGATAACGACGAGTTTCTTCGCGCAATCGGCTATGTGCTCAAGGCGCGCGGAATGACGCAGATAGCCAAGAAATCAGGTATGGGTCGCGAGAGTCTGTACAAGGCATTCGCACCGGGTGCGAAACCGCGTTTCGACACCGTTCTAAAAGTCATTCATGCCCTTGGCATTGATCTTTGTGCACAGCCTGGGCATGGCAAGCCCGCTCCCACCATTTGATTTGTATTAGGATCAGAGACCGACTTCGCTGTGGTTGAGGCGTTCACGCAAAAACTCGACCAGCGCCTGCACCGGGCGCGACGCCTGCCGATGTTGCGGATACACCGCCGACAGCGTCAGCGGCTCCGGGCGTAGATCATCCAGCACCGGCACCAGTCGTCCCTCCTTCAGCGCCGCACCGACGATGAACGTGGGCAGATAGGTGATGCCCATTCCCTGCACCGCTGCATCCCTCAGTAATTCACCGTTATTGACGCGCATGCGCCCGGTGACATTCACCAGTTGCGGCTTGCCCTGCCCTGCATTGAACCGCCACTGCACCGACCGCCCGTGGCCGTAAGGCAAACAGTCATGGCTGAGCAGATCCTCAGGCTTGAGCGGTGTGCCGCGTTCGGCGAGATAAGCCGGGCTAGCGCAGTACACCCGCTCAATCGACGCAATGCGCCGAGCGATCAGCGTCGAGTCCTCCAGCACGCCAATGCGCAGCGCCAGGTCATAGCCCTCACCGAGCAAGTCCACCGGCCGATCACTCAGATCGACTTCCACCGTGACTTCCCGATAGCGCTGCAAGAACAACGGCAGCAGGCAACCGAGATGCGCGACGGCAAATGACAGCGGCGCACTCAGGCGAATCGTCCCCCGTGGTTCGGCAGTCTGCCCGGCGATGCCCTGCTCGACCTGTTCCACCTCGCCCAGCAAACGCAGCGCTGACTCGTAATAACTCTGGCCCAGCGGCGTGACGTCGAGACGCCGGGTCGAGCGGTTGAGCAAGCGCACGCCCAAACGTTCCTCTAGCTGCATCAACCGACGGCTGACGAACTGCTTGGACAGGCCCAACTGATCGGCCGCAGCGGTGAAGCTGCCGGAGTCCATGACCTGGCAAAAAATACGCATGTCTTCGAACGGGTTCATTGTCACTCTCTGGTGGACAGTTAAACGCTTTATAGCCGCTTTTTCACTTTTCGGCACCCCATTAATCTGTGCTCACGGTGTTGCTGAGGCCTGCAGCCCAGCGCCGCAGCAGCCCGATCCCAAGGCATACAAAAAACTCAAACGACTTAAAAAGGAATTGCACATGAACATCAAGAAAACCCTCGCCGCTTCCCTCCTCGCCCTGTCCATCGGCAACGCTTTTGCCGCCGAAGGTTCGGCTGTCGAACACAACACCCAGGCCTTTCTCGATGCCCTCGCCGCCGGCGGTGGCAAACCGCTGGAGCAAATGAGCCCGAAAGACGCCCGTGCGGTACTGACCGGTGCCCAGGCTTCGGTAAAGGTTGACCTGTCCGGTGTGGAAGTCAGCGACAAGGCAATCACGGTGGACGGCCAGACGATCAACCTGAAAGTGGTGCGTCCGGCCAAGGTCAAAGGCGAGTTGCCGGTGTTCATGTTCTTCCACGGTGGCGGCTGGGTGCTGGGCGATTATCCGACCCACCAGCGGCTGATTCGTGATCTGGTAGTGGGCTCTGGCGCGGTGGCGGTGTACGTCGATTACACGCCGTCGCCAGAAGCGCAGTTCCCGACCGCGATCAATCAGGCTTACGCCGCGACAAAATGGGTGGCCGGGCACGGCAAGCAAATCGGTGTCGACGGCAAGCGTCTGGCGGTGGCCGGCAACAGCGTCGGCGGCAACATGGCGGCGGTTGTGGCGCTGATGGCCAAGGAACAGAAAACCCCGGCCCTGCGCTTCCAGTTGCTGATGTGGCCGGTGACCAACGCACAGTTCGACGACGGCTCCTACCAGCAATTCGCCGAGGGCCACTTCCTGACCAAGGGCATGATGCAGTGGTTCTGGGACAACTACACAACCAACCCGGCCGAGCGTGCACAGATTCACGCCTCGCCGCTTAATGCCAGCGCCGAACAGCTCAAAGGCCTGCCTGCGGCCCTGGTGCAGACCGCCGAATTCGACGTGCTGCGCGATGAAGGCGAAGGCTATGCGCGGCACCTTGATGCAGCCGGTGTGGCGGTGACCTCGGTGCGCTACAACGGGATGATTCACGACTTTGGCCTGCTCAATCCGCTGAGTCAGATTCCCGAAGTGAAAGCGGCGGTGCGTCAGGCGGCGGCTGAGTTGAAGACCCATTTGAACTGATCCTCCAGGCAATGCCACACGCCCTCGTGTGGCAATGCTGAGATTGCAGTGATCAGATTTTGTGGCGAGGGGACTTGCCCCCGTTGGCCTGCGCAGCAGGCCCAGCCCCTTGCAACAAGGTTCGTCTGCCAAAACGTGCCAGCTGGTTCTGCGACTGCTCCGCAGCCGAACGGGGATAAATCCCCTCGCCACAGGTTTTTCCACCGCAACATTTTTATCGGCAGCAGAAACCCCCGCAGATCGGAGTCTTCCATGTCCTTCCTCCTCACCCACCTGCTGTCCCTGAGCGCTGCTCTGCTGTTGGTTGACGCCGTGCTGTGGCACTTCTCGCCATTCACCCATCGTGCGCCACGAGTGGGTATTCGACTGGTGTTGTTTCTGGCGTTCTCGGCGCTGGTGATCAATGCCGGTGTCAGTCCATTGCAGGCACCGATGTTTGCAGATGAACGCGTGGCGCAACTCGGTGCGACGGCGTTGGGCATTCTCTGGTGGCTGTACGCCGCGCGGGTGTTGACCGAGGTGATAGGCCTGGTGCTGATGCGCCGCATCGGTCACAGCGGGCGGCTGTTGCAGGACGTCATCGGTGCGTTGGTGTTTCTCGCGGCCATCGTCGCAGCGGCCGGTTATGTACTGGAGTTGCCGGTCAAAGGTTTGCTGGCGACCTCCGGCGTGGTCGCCATCGTCGTCGGTCTGGCGCTGCAAAGCACCCTTGCCGACGTGTTTTCCGGCATTGTCCTCAACACCACCAAGCCCTATCAAGTGGACGATTTCGTGGTGATCGACGGCGTCGAAGGCAAGGTGCTCGACATCGACTGGCGCGCCACGCACCTGCTGACCAGCGCCGGCACCATGGCCGTGGTGCCGAACTCGGTGGCGGCCAAGGCAAAGATCGTCAACCTCAGCCGCCCGAGCAACATGCACGGCGTGTCGATCAGCATCCAGGTGCCCAACCACATCCGCCCGCGCCGGGTGCTCGATGCACTGGATCGGACTCTGCAAGGCAGCAGCAATCTGTTGCTCACGCCCGCGCCGAAAGCGCTGCTCAAAGAGGCCGGCGAAACCATGTCGACTTACGTCGCCAGCGGTTTCATCGCTGAACTGGGCAAGAAAGGCGAAGTGCGCAATCAACTGTTCGACCTCGCCCACCGCCATCTCGAAGCCGCCGGTATTTCGCGGCATCCGGACGGCGTGATCGAACCGTCGAGCCGCGCCCGTGCGCTGCTCGATGAAGTGAAGATCTTCCGCTCGCTGAGCGCCGAAGAGCGTGACCGTCTCGCCGAATCGATGGTCGCGCAGCAGTATGCGGCGGGCCAGGTGGTGCTGGATCTGGAGGAAGTGCCGGACAGCCTGTTCGTGATCGCCACCGGCGTGGTCAGTGCCACGGTGCCCGACGGCAATGGCCAGACCGAAGCCGGGCGCATGGGCCCAAGCGAAGTCATGGGTGAACAGAGCATCCTCGCCGATACGCCGTCGCAAGCGACGTTCACGGCACTGACGTCGTCGATCATTTATCGGCTCGACAAGAATCTCACTCGCCAGTGCATGGAACAGCGCAGCGAGGTGAGCCGAGCGTTGAACAAGTTGCAGGCGGTGCGTCAGCAGAACAGTCGCCTCGCGTTGATGGCCAAACCGGCGCCAGTGAGGAAAGGTGGGTTTCTCGGTTGGTTGCAAAAGCGCTGACCAGCGTGCGCCTCTTCCAGGTGCCTATAAAAATGCCCGCAATCAAGCGGGCATTTTCAATTCACACGATTACTTGGCCGTGAACTTGGTGTAGCTGTTGATCAGGTTGCGGTAGTTCGGCAGACGTTCCGACAGCAGGTGCGCCAGGCCTTCCATGTCGTTGCGCCAGTCGCCCTGCAGCTCGCACGCCACCGAGAACCAGTTCAACAGCTGTGCGCCGGCCGCCGACATCCGCGCCCATGCTGCTTGCTGCACGGTGGTGTTGAAAGTGCCGGACGAGTCGGTCACCACGAACACGTCGTAGCCTTCGGCGATGGCCGACAAGGTCGGGAACGCTACGCACACGTCAGTCACCACACCGGCGATGATCAGTTGCTTGCGACCGGTAGCCTTGATGGCCTTGACGAAGTCTTCGTTGTCCCACGCGTTGATCTGACCCGGACGCTGAATGAACGGCGCGTCCGGAAACTGCTCGCGCAGTTCAGGCACGATCGGGCCGTTCGGGCCTGCGTCGAAGCTGGTGGTCAGAATGGTCGGCAGTTTGAAGAACTTGGCGATGTCGCCCAGCGCCAGCACGTTGTTCTTGAACTCGTTCGGCGTGAAGTCCTGCACCAGTGAGATCAGACCGGTCTGGTGGTCGACCAGCAGCACAACCGCATCATCTTTGTTCAGACGCTTGTAAGGAACGCTCATGGGGAAACTCCTGGTTGGATGGATGTGATGTCAAGCGCCGTACCGAGAGGACGGCGCGTTTGGGGGAAATCAGAAAGCGAAACAGGAACAGCCGAACGCGCCCCAGAAACCGGCGAAATCGCTGACCGGCGCGTTCGACAACCGCGCCTTTTCATGGCTGTGCGAGTGCACCGCACAGGCGCCGACGCATTGGTGAACCTGCGCCTGCATCGGCGAATTCGGCCGCCAGTGGCCAGGGACTTTCACCACCGGCGACCAGTCCGGCAGTACCGGAATCGAGCGCGGGCCGAGGTCTTCAAAGTCACCGGCGGCGTAAACGATCTTGCCGCCGACCACGGTCAGTACCGACTCGATCCACTTGATCGCTTCTTCCTCGACGTGGAAGAAATCGGCGCTCAGCGCTGCCAGATCTGCCAGTTGCCCGACCTTGATCTGGCCCTTCTTGCCCTGCTCGGACGAGAACCAGGCGCTGCCGTGGGTGAACAGTTCCAGCGCGGTGGTGCGTGGCAAACCTTCTTCGTACAGCGCCAGACCGCCAACGGTGCGACCGCTGACCATCCAGTACAGCGAGGTCCACGGGTTGTAGCTGGAAACCCGCGTTGCATCGGTGCCCGCACCCACCGGCACGCCTTCGGCGAGCATGCGTTTGATCGGTGGCGTGGCTTCGGCGGCTTGCTTGCCGTAGCGGTCAACGAAGTACTCGCCCTGGAACGCCATGCGATCCTGAATCGCGATGCCGCCGCCCAGCGCTTTCACCCGCTCGATGTTTTGCGGGGTGATGGTTTCGGCATGGTCGAAGAACCACGGCAGACCGTTGAACGGAATGTCGCGATTGACCTTCTCGAATACGTCGAGCATGCGGCTGATCGATTCGTTGTAAGTGGCGTGCAAACGGAACGGCCAGCGCTGCTCGACGAGGTGGCGCACCACCGGCTCCAGTTCGGCTTCCATGGTCTGCGGCAGATCCGGGCGCGGTTCGAGGAAGTCTTCGAAGTCCGCCGCCGAGAACACCAGCATCTCGCCGGCGCCGTTATGGCGCAGGAAGTCATCGCCCTGATGCAACGTGACGCTGCCTGTCCAGTTCTGGAAATCGGTCAGCTCTTCTTTGGGTTTCTGGGTGAACAAGTTGTAGGCAATGCGCACGGTCAACTGGTCGTCCTTGGCCAGTTGCTCGATCACCTGATAATCGTCCGGGTAGTTCTGGAAACCGCCGCCGGCATCGATCGCGCTGGTCAGGCCGAGGCGATTGAGTTCGCGCATGAACTGGCGGGTCGAGTTGACCTGATACTCCAGCGGCAGCTTCGGCCCCTTGGCCAGCGTCGAGTACAGGATCATCGCGTTCGGCCGCGCCACCAGCATGCCGGTCGGGTTGCCGTTGGCATCGCGCACGATCTCGCCACCCGGCGGGTTCGGCGTGTCACGCGTGTAACCGGCGACGCGCAACGCGGCACGGTTGAGCAGCGCGCGGTCATACAAGTGCAGGATGAATACCGGGGTGTCCGGCGCCGCCTGGTTGATCTCTTCGAGAGTCGGCATGCGTTTTTCGGCGAACTGGAATTCGTTCCAGCCCCCCACTACGCGTACCCATTGCGGAGTCGGCGTGCGGTCGGCCTGATCCTTGAGCATGCGCAGCGCATCGGCCAGCGACGGCACGCCTTCCCAGCGCAGTTCGAGGTTGTAGTTCAAACCACCACGGATCAGGTGCAAGTGCGAGTCGTTGAGGCCGGGGATGACGCAACGACCATGCATGTCGATCACTTGCGTGGCCGGGCCGCGCAGGGACATGGCCTGGGTGTCGTTGCCGACGACCACAAAGCGGCCGTCCTTGATCGCCACGGCGCTGGCCAGTGGTTTGGTGCGATCGACAGTATGAAATTGACCATTGAAGAGAATCAGATCGGCGCTCATCGCAGTTCCTTCGAGAAAAAAATGAATGGGATTCAGCGTGACGGGTGTTCTGTGGGTTCAAGGTGTTCAAGGGCCTGACCGGCCTCCAGCCACGGTGCGAACAGTCGGGTCACGCGGGGCATGAACACGTACACCACCGAGAGCACGATGGTCAGGGTGATCAGGAACGTGGCGACCACGTAGTTGGAAAGCAGCGGATGCAGCCCGAGCACCGGCCCCCAGATCAGCGGCACCAGCAAGGTGTGCGGCAGAATCACCAGCAGCGTGATCACCGCTTGCTTCCAGCGCGGTGGCGGCGAAGCGGCATCGGCCAGCGGCGCGAACCAGAACTCGTTGACCGGCGCGACTTCGGTCTGGTCGCCATCGGCGAGCATCGGCGCGGCTTCATCGACCAGCGCCTGGCGCTGCGGCGATTCCAGCCATTGCTGCATCGCCCCGGTCGAGCAGAAACGCAGCACGCAAGTGTAGGTGTCGAGCCCGGCGCGCTTGCCGCGCACCACGTCCACGCCCAGATGCCCTTCGCGCTGACCGGCGACCCGCACGATGTTGCGCAGCCAGGCTTCATACGCCGATTCGAAACCGGCCTTGACCCGATGCTTGACGATCAGCGTGACGGTCTCATCGCTCCCCGGTGCTTTTGGACTCAGGACTTCAGGCATAACGCAGCACTCCGGGCAAACGAACATTGAACGCCAGCCGTCCCGGCCCGGCGATAAACACAGTGGCAAACAGGATCAACAGCAACCAGCCGAACTGCCCTTCGGCCACACTCCATTGCGGGTGCACGACCAGCAGCGCCACCAGCAGAACAAAGAGAATAGGCAAGCACGCCAATCTCACCAGTAACCCGGCGACGATCAGTAGCGGGCAGAGGACTTCGGCGAAGATCGCCAGAATCAAAGTGAGGTGGGCACCGAGGTGGAACGGGTCTTCGATCAGTTGCAGTTGCGCGGAGAAGTCCAGCAGCTTGGGCAAGCCGTGGACGAACAGCAGAAACAACCCGCCGGTGACCCGCAGAAACAGCAGGCCGAGGTTTTGCGCCTGGTCATTGCGTTGTGCAGCGTTCATGGGCCCACCCTTGATCAATCATTGCAGGCAATGGTGCAACGATTGATCGGGGGAAAATTGGATGGGTGTGCTCTGTTTGGCGTGTTCAGTGTCGATCGTTCCCACGCTCTGCGTGGGAATACAGCCCGTGACGCTCCGCGCCCCAACCGCCCAAAGCCAAACAACTTATTCCTCCCCGGTCACCGCGTGTCCACGATGGTGTACTGACGCGGCTCGAAAACCGTGACTGCCCTCGAGTCCGGCACTTGGTCCGTTCTTACTGAGAACATGATGTCCAACGATGTCCCAACCCGGAGCGACAGCAGATAGTCGACCGGAAGTCTGAAGGTGTAGCCTTTATTCGTGACCCAGGCCTGATGAACCGAGTTGCGCTCGGGTGTCCAGACACTTCGATTGTTCACGGCGCCATTGGCCGCGAAGCCCATCAGGGTAAGTTCCAGCCGTTGGCCTCTCGCCATGTGTATCCAACCGCCAAAAGTCAGGTTCGCTGCGGCCACGATGTCCTTCTTGTCCAGTTCGAGAGTGCCTTTCGCCTCGTCGATCACTGGGGGTAAGAGCAAGTCGCTCGGGATCGGCAGCACGGATAGCGCCAAGGGTTGCAATTGCACCGCGGGTGCACCGCCGCGTACGTAGGAGGCGGTGACTTCAACGGGTTTACCGATGCTGAAGGCCACCAGTGAGACAGGCGCCGATAGTTCTCTGGGCGTGGCACCCACAGCGACCGGCAGCGAAGTATACGAACCCGCTGCTGGCGTGCCCGGCGCCGCTATCCAGCGCACACTGACCAGGTCGGTGGGCTCGCTCAAATAATTAAGCACGTATGTCAGCGACGCAGTCGCTGCAGAAGGATTCAAATGGGTGTTGCCGGTTGATTCCTTGATCCGTACTTCGCGGTTTTCCAGAACGTTGATCGTCCAGGATCTGGATATCCCCCCAGCGGCGTACCGACCTGTGAAGACGTGAAGGCCCTTGGTCAATCCATTGGCCAAATATTCCCACGCCCCCGCAATCACCGGAGCCGTGCCAAGTCTTGATTGCCCATCAAAAACAATCACTGGTTCTGTAGCTACCCCGAACAACGTGACGCGGGTAGACAACGTTTCACCTTGATCGCCGACTTCCCGACCGTCCGGATCAACGATCCGCTCGATCCTTGGCGCGCTCGTGGGGTCCGTCAGGACGATGTAGTTTCGGTGGGCAAAGGGTTGGGCAGGCGCAGGACCCTGACTGCCTTGCAAACCGACCATCAATATCAAGCTCAATACGCTGCCGTGCTTGAGACTCCGCAGATCCGTGGTGGAGTGAACCGTTTCGTAGTAGCCAAAACGGTTGAATTCCTCCGCGATCACATTGCCCGGTGGACCCCAGTATGGCCGGTCAAAAACGCTGTTATCGGCATTGACGCCAAGTAGCCGCAGCGAGAGAAATTGACCCCGAGTGCTTAGCGTCCATGCGTTGATCCGCAGAGTGAAATGACTCAAGCCATCCAGGTTCAGAAATCGACCCTCGCCAAGCTGACCGGCCTCGGTGATCAAAGCCCTGGGAAGATCGCGTTGCGCCAGCGTCAAGACATACAACACCAGCGGATCGGAAGTCACCAGGGCAGCGTTGCTGCGGGTGATCGTGTAGGTCACGGTCACCGTCTGGCCCAGGTTGAAGGTTGTCAGTGTGAACGGGAGCCGAAAAATCATTGGCCGAACGGTGCCAGCGCTGAGGGCACCGGTGGTATGCGAGCCATTGCTTCCGGTAGCCGGGTCGCCGGTGAACGTCACACTCACGCGATCGCCCGATTGCAGTGTTGGGTCCGTCACCTCGACCGTCAGTGTGTTGCGCACGTTCTGCGGGTCCAGCAGAAATGTGCTCGGGTTCTCCTGAATGGTCGGAGGCGGTGGAGCGGCGACGTTTGCGTTGGGGCTGTTGGCAGTCATCGTTATGTCCCGGTGCGCGCGTGATATGGCCCCCGAAAAGGCATTGGATCAATCACACACCCACGTGCGCGCCAGCGCTACTGTCAGAACTTACAGGTCAAACGCTATTTCGGACGAACGGCGCGCTTACAACCGCGGAATATCCAGCGATACCGACATGAACTGACTGATCCGCGAGCGCAACCACCTCTCCGCCGGGTCGTTGTCATGCACCCCGCTCCACGCCATTGACAGCTGCGCCGCATCAATCGGGAACGGCGGATCTTCAGCGCGTAAGGCGCAGCCTTCGACCAGCGCGCACGCGGCGTAATCCGGGACGGTGGCGATCATTTCGGTGCCGGCCAGCAACGCGCGCAAGCCGCTGAATTGCGGGACGCCGAGTACCACACGGCGGCTGCGACCGACCTTCGCCAGGTCCACGTCGATATTGCCGCTCAGATCACCCGAGAACGACACCATCGCGTGCGGGCGCTCGCAGTACTCGTCGAGGGTCAGCGGGCCCGGACGGTCGTCGCCGCGCAGGACTTTGCAGGGAATATCACGGAGTTTTTTGCGCTTGGCGTTGGCTGGCAGGTCCGTGGTGTAGCTGACGCCGACCGAGATTTCCCCCGACGCCAGCAGCGCCGGCATCAACAGGTAATTGGCGCGGCGCACCACGACGACGATGCCCGGCGCCTCCTCCTGTAGCTGCCGCAGCAGCGGCGGAAACAGACCGAATTCGGCGTCGTCCGAGAGGCCGATGCGGAACACGTCGCAGCTGCTCGCCGGATCGAATTCCTTGGCCCGGCTGACCGCACCGGAAATCACGTCCATCGCCGGTTGCAGCTCCTTGAGGATTGCCAGCGCGCGGGCCGTGGGTTCCATGCTGCGACCGTTGCGCAGCAGCAAGGGATCGTCGAACAGATCACGCAAGCGGCCCAGCGCCGCGCTGACGGCCGGTTGGCCCATGAACAGTTTTTCGGCGACGCGGGTCAGGTTCTTTTCGAACATCAGTGCTTCGAAGATCACCAGCAGGTTCATGTCAACGCGACGCAGATCGTTACGGTTCATTGGCTCGATTTCCTTGGATGGCCAGGCGGGCGCTAGTGCTACGCACTTTACGCGATCAACGGCGCTTTAATCGCCAGTCGGCCGGAGAAATTAACAACGATTAACTCGTCAGCCGCAGGCCTGCCGCCAACAATGAAACCTCTGCGCAGCGTTGATTTTTGACCTGAGGGCACGTGCCTTGCATGTTCCCCAACCGACACGGACATTGGCCATGGCTCATTTACTGCACACCGTCGCCCTCGCCCCTGCCTGCGAACCCGGCACACCCCGCACCGGCGGCCTCAGCCCGCAACGCGTGCGGCGGGTCAAACAACTGATTCTCGAACGCCTCGACGAAAGTCTGGAAGTCGCCGAACTGGCGCAGGCGTGCTCACTGTCACGCAGCCACTTCTCCCGCGCGTTCAAATGCAGCACCGGCGTTTCGCCCCAGGACTGGATTCGTAGCCAGCGCATCGCCCGCGCCAAACTGCTGATCCAGCACACCGACCTGAGCCTGACGCAGATCAGCCTGGAATGCGGGTTCTGCGATCAAGCGCATTTCTGTCACATGTTCACCCGCAGCGAGGGGATCAATCCGTTTGCCTGGCGCTGTCAGGTCATGCGTGAACTGAAACACCCGCGCCCATGATCCGCCGTTGATTTGATGCCGACACAGACACCTCCCGTTGCACCGATGCTCAAACCTGAGGATCATGCCCGGACACCTCGAAACAGACGCCCTGCCCCCACGCCCGGCGTCTTTTCGTTTTGTCCGCTGCATCACCGCAGGAGTGAGTTGTTGAGTCTTTCCCCGAATCAGGCCATCGGCTTCGGCCCCTATCGGGTCCATCCCGGGCAACGACTGGTGCTTGAAGGCGAACAGCCGTTGCGTCTGGGCCGCCGCGCCCTCGACATTCTGCTGATTTTGCTGGCGCATGCGGGCGAAGTGGTGAGCAAGCAGCAATTGATGGCCGAGGTGTGGCCGGACAGTGTCGTCGAAGACATCAACCTGCGCGTGCACATGGCCGCGCTGCGCAAGGCGCTAGGCGACGGTCAGGCCGGCCAGCGTTACATCGTCACCGTGGCGCAGCGCGGTTACAGTTTTGTAGCGCCGATTGCGCTGCAAGCCATCGAACAACGCCCCGCCGGCAACAGCGTCGGCGGGCACAATTTGCCGCTGCGGCGCACGCGGATGATCGGTCGTCAGGCGCTGGTCGACAGCCTGATGACACAGTTGCCGCGACAACGCTGCATCACCCTGGTCGGCCCCGGCGGCATCGGCAAAACCACCGTAGCCCTGCGCGTGGCGGAACAAATGATCGGCCATTACCGCGACGGCATTCGTCTGCTCGATCTGGCGCCGCTGAGCGATCCGCGTCTGATCTGCTCGCACCTCGCCGCCCTGCTCGACATCCTGTTGCACGACGGCGATCCCGTGACCAGCCTGATCAATGGCCTGCGTGAGCGGCAGATCTTGCTGGTGATCGACAATTGCGAGCACCTGATCGACAGCGTGGCGCAACTGACCGAAAGTCTTTTGCGCGGTGCGCCGCAAGTGCACATTCTGGCCACCAGTCGCGAGAGCCTGCGTGCTGAGGGCGAGTACGTGCAGCGCCTCGGCTCACTCGATTGCCCGCCGCCGAACGCCATGCATGACCGCGCTCAGGCCTTGAGCTTTGCCGCGTTACAACTGTTTGTCGAACGCGCCATGACCGCCCGCGAGAACTTTGAACTCAACGACGCCAACCTCGCGCAGGCAATTGAAATCTGTCACCGACTGGACGGCATTCCGCTGGCGCTGGAACTGGCGGCGGCGCAGCTCACCGACACCGGTCTGCGAGGTTTGCTCGGTCAGTTGCAAGGACAACTGCCAGCGGTTTTACCGGGCAATCAGACCCGTCAGGATCGCCACGTGACCCTGCGCGCCACACTCGACTGGAGCTTCAATCTGCTCAGCCGCTGCGAGCAGACCTGCCTGCGTCGCCTCGGCGTTTTTCGCGGCGGTTTCACGCTGGAGTCCGCCGGCGCGGTGATTGGCGGTCAAGCGATCACCGCAGATGAAGTCTTCGCCTCGATTCTGCACTTGGTGGGCAAATCGCTGCTCAACGTCGAAGTGGCCGATGAAGAGGTGTTCTATCGCTTGCTCGACACGACCCGACGTTATGCGTTGGAAAAACTCGATCTGGCCGCCGAACTCGGCACAACCCGCAGCCGTCATGCAGAACGCTGCCTGGCCTTGATGCATCAGGCGCAAGCGGATTGGGAGCACACGCCGACCACGCTGTGGATCGAACGATACGCCCGAGGCCTGGAAGACCTGCGCGCCGCGCTGGACTGGTGCCTTGCCGGGAGCGGGCCGGATCAACTGGGGATTCGGCTGGCCGCTGCGTCGGCACCGTTGTGGCAGGAGCTGTCGCTGCTCAAGGAATATGGCGGATACGTGCGCCAGGCGCTGAACCTGCTGGAAACCACTGACGAGCCCTGTCCGCACCTGCAAATCGCCCTGCAACTGGCGCTCGGCAGTGCCTGTTATCACACGTGGGGCGGCACCCCGGAGACCATCGGCGCCTTCGTCAGCGCCCACTCGCTGGCGCAACAGCACGGCGATATCGCCGGGCAATTGCGCGCAGTGTCCGGGCACATGGCGGTCAATCTGAGTTGCGGCCAGTACCGCATGGCCCTGGAACAAAGCGAACAATTCGACCGGCTCGGCTTGCACGGCGATCCGTTGCTGTCGCTGAGCACTCACCGTTTGCGAGTGCTGGCGCTGCATTACGCCGGCGACCAGCCGCAGGCGCGCGTTCATGCCGAACAAGTGATTCAGCGCATGGCGCACAGCGGTCACGTCAACCGGTTTACCCACGGTTTCGGTGTGCAATACGATCAGAGCGTCGCCTCGCTGACGGTACTCGCGCGCGTGTTGTGGCTGCAGGGTTTTCCCGAGCAGGCCTGGCGCACGGCGCGGCAGGCGCTGGACATCGCGGTGCAGATCAATCACGGCACGTCGATCTGTTACACCCTGGCGCTCGCCACTTGCCTGATCGCCCATTACAACGGCGACCAACAGAACGCCCGCGCCTTGCTGCACCTGTTGTTTGAACAAGCGCAGAAACATTCGGTGCTGTTGTTCTATACGTGGGCACGGCATTACGCACAGGTGCTCGATGCCGATACGATGAAACCGGTGCCGGCGGATGACAGCGGGTTGATCAAGGAAATCATGGTCACGCTGGACAACCGCTTCTTCGATGACGCCTTGCTGGAGCGGGCACGCAGTGGCGCAGCCGGCTGGAGCACGGCGGAGATTTTGCGTGCCCGGGCAGATCACTTGTTGAGCCGCGATGATGGCGGGTCAGTCGACGAAGCCGAACACACCCTGCAGCAAGCGCTGGAGATCGCACGGTCACAGGGCGCCCTCGCCTGGGAGCTGCGCAGCGCTGCTTCACTGGCCCGGTTGTGGCAGCGCCAAAACCGTCACCGCGAAGCCCTCGAACTGCTCAGCCCGATCTACCAACGCTTCACCGAGGGTTACGCCACTCCGGATTTGCGCAGGGTGCGCCTGTTACTCGACGAGCTGCGCAGCCAGTTGCAAGGCTGATGCCTCGCGCATTCGGCCCATGTAGCGCCCGCGACGCTGCTCGACATCGCTCGACTCGCCACTGCTCATCAGTTGCCCGCGTGCGAACAGCCAAGTGGTATTGAGCATTCGGTAACGCACCGCCGCCCCACAGTGCTCCACCGTCAGCAACGACTTCTGCGCGAGTCGATCAATGATTGCGCCCAATGCCGAAGGTGGCAGTTTTTCGCAATGGATCACCGCCAACGCCGCCTCGCGGGTGAAGGCAATCCGGAACACCGACAGGCGCTTCAGCACGATCTGCTCGTCTGTACTCAAGCGCTGATAGCTCCAGTCCAGCGCAGCCCGCAGCGTCTGATGGCGCGGCACGGCGGTGCGCCGGCCATGACTGAGCAATTGCAGACAGTTGCCCAGTTGCGCCTGCAACCCGACCAGCGCCAGGGCATCGATCTGCGCCGCCGCCAATTCAATCGCCAACGGCAATCCGTCGAGTCGCTGACAAATGTCGCGCACCACTTCCAGGTCTTGTTCGCGCAGGATGAAGCCCTGCTGCCGGGCGCGGGCGCGACTGACGAACAACTGCACCGCCGAGTGGCCCATGGTTTCTTCGACGCTGCGCAATGCCGAGGTTTTCGGCAGGCTTAGCGGCGGCAGGATGTGTACGGTTTCCAGATCGGCCTGCAAGGCTTCGCGGCTGGTGGCGAGAATCGACAGGCGTGGCGCAGCGTTTAATAAATTCTCGACCAGTGTTTTGCAGGTTTCGTGCAGTGGGTCGCAGTTGTCGAGTACCAGCAACAGGTGGCGGCATGCCAAGGTCGGCAGATCGCTCTTGAGGACTTGCAGCAGGTGATCCAGCAGCGGCGAGGTTTCATCGAGCTCCGCCAGATCCACACGCCAGACGCCATCGCGGTAATGCTCCAGCAGCAACTCTGCCACGCGCAGCGCCACGGTGGATTTGCCGACACCCGCCGGCCCCGTCAGGGTCATCAACCGGCACAGCGGCAGTTGCCGCACCAGTGCGCCCACCAGCGAATCGCGCCCGCTCACCGGCGTCAGCCTGGCCGGCAGGTTATGTTGCGGAGCCTGCAGGCTTTCGAATACCACCTGCGCGACGCTGTCGCACTGCACCGGCGCGACAAAGCAATAACCGCATTGCGGCACGTTGACGATGTAGCGTTGCCCGTTCTCACCATCACCGAGTGCCCGGCGCAGCGCGGCGATGTGCACCCGCAGGTTGATCTCTTCGACCACCGAAGTCGGCCAGACCAGCGCAATCAATTGCTCTTTTCTGACCACGCGCCCGGCCCGCTCGACCAGCACTTGCAGAATGTCCAGTGCGCGCCCGCCCATGCGCAGTTGCCGATCCCCTTCAAGGATCAGGCGTTGGCGCAGATGAAACGCGTAAGGGCCAAACCGCAACACTGACGCCGGGTTCAAATCATTGAGGCTGTTCATGCCAACTATCTTGGCAGGCTCAAATGACGGAACAACCGCCACACAGGGCGCAACACGGACAACCGGGTGCGCGAAACGGACAGAACCGCTCTAGCTGAACTGTTCGCGGTATTGCGCAGGGGTCAGGCCGAGCTTTTCGGCGAACAGCAAACGCATATGCCGCACGCTGCCGAAACCACTTTTATAGGCCACGGTTTTTAGCGGCAGGTCGCTGGTTTCGAGCAAGTTGCGCGCACAATCGATGCGCGCACTTTGCAGAAATTCCATGGGCGTCATGTTGATTTCCCGGGTGAATACCCGAGAGAAATGCCGTGCGCTCATGTTGGCCAGACCGGCCATGCGCTCGACCGTAAAGGCCTCGTCAAGATGTTCCAGCACGTAATTCTGCGCTCGGGTGATCGGCGTTTCCTGCGGGGACACGGCGGCCATCAACGGACTGAACTGCGCCTGACCACCCTGACGCTTCATCACCACCAGCAACACTTTGGCGACATCCTGAGCGAGCTTCTTGCCATGATCGCGGGCGACCACAGCCAGCGCGAGGTCAATGCCGGCCGTCACACCGCCGGAGGTGATCAGGTTGCGGTCTTCGACAAAGATCTGATCCGTCGCGACGTTGGCATTGGGAAAGCCCCGGATCAGACGTTCTGTGTAATTCCAGTGCGTGGTTACACGATAGCCGTCGAGCAACCCGGCATGCCCGAGCACGAAAGCGCCCGTACAAATTGAACCGTAGCGCTCGGCCCGTTGAACAGCGGCCTTCAGCCAGACAAATAACGAGGGAAATTGTTGGTTGTAGGCACCGGGACCGCCCGGCACCAAGAGCAAGTCGTAACGGTCGGCCGCATCACTGATGTGCCGGTCCGGGTGCACCAAGACCCCGTTGGACGCCCGCAGCGGCCCGGGTTCGATGCCCAGCGTGGTCAGTTGGTAGTGCGATTCGGGCTTGAGATAACGGTTGGCAACCGAAAACACTTCCAGTGGCCCGGCCATGTCGAGCAGAAGAAAGTCGGGAAACAACACCATTGCCACGGTTTTCATGAGAAGACATCACACCGATCAAAGTAAAAAGCGTCTGAAACAGGCAGAGCATTATGGCCAAGTACGGCGCCAGCGTCGGAAAAGAATGCGTGAACTGCAGCGCAAAACTGTCAACCAGCACGGGACAGTCTTTCAATTTTCATCTACTTATTGCTTTGACGAGTAACCAGTAACCTTCTCCTCACTCGGACGAATTCACGTCCCGCAAGGAGATTTCATCATGCTGACCCTTCGCAAAGCCTCCGATCGTGGCCTCGCCAATCATGGCTGGTTGAAGTCGTTCCACACCTTTTCCTTCGCCAGCTACCGCGACCCGCGCGAGCAGGGTTTTTCCGACCTGCTGGTGATCAATGACGACCGTGTCGCCGCCGGTAAAGGCTTCGGCCAACACCCGCACCGCGACATGGAGATTTTTTCCTACGTGCTCGAAGGTGCGCTGGAGCACAAAGACACACTGGGAACCGGCTCTGTGATCCGCCCCGGTGACGTGCAACTGATGAGCGCCGGCAGCGGCGTGGCGCACAGCGAGTTCAACCATTCGGCGAGCCAACCGGTGCACTTCCTGCAGATCTGGATCGTGCCGGACGTCAGTGGCGCGAAACCGCGTTATCAGCAAGAGCACTTCAGCGCGCAGAAAAAACGCGGCCGCCTGCAATTGATCATTTCACCGGACGGCAGTCACGGTTCGCTGAAAGTGCGCCAGGATGCGCGGGTGTATGCCGGGCTGTTCGATGGCAAGGAAAGCGCCACTTTGGAGCTGCCGGCCAACCGTTACGCCTACGTGCATGTGGCTCGCGGCAATGTTGAACTCAATGGCCAGCGGTTGCAGGAAGGTGACGGCGTACGGGTTCGCGAAGAACAGGCACTGACCTTGAGCAACGGCGCGGATGCCGAAGTGTTGGTGTTCGACTTGCGGCCGCAGGAGTTGCCGCAGATGCCATGAAGTCGCTTTTCACTGCGCGCAAAAAAACGGCCTTCGCTTGAAGGCCGTTTTTTTAGGGTGGTGCAATAAAGGGAGACGGTACCGCTGGTTTCGCCGCGCCAACTTCCTTGCCTGCCTGAATCGCGGCCAGGGTCGTCTGCATCGCTGTGTACATGCTGGACTGATTGGCAAAATAGGCACCCATAACGATGCTGACCACGCCAAACAAGTGGACAGCCGTTGCCATCCAGACGTTGGCGTTCACGGTGCCGGCTTTCTTGAGTGCTTCTTTCGACTCTTCGGCTATGTTCTGAAGGGTTATCGACATTGCATCCTGATTTTTTTGCCGTTCGAGCTGAATCAACTCGTTGGCCTTGTCCCGCTCAGCCTGAACCGAGAGAAAATGATCGATCCTCGCTGAGACAGCCTCGACCCGAGCATCCATCCTCGTCTCGATTGTCTCGATTCGGGCGTTGAATTCTTCACGACTGATAGCATTCATGTCTTGGGTGTTCCGACCGTTGCTGGTTGCGCCGATGCTGTGAAATTGCTCGAATTCCCTGGCTTTCATTCGATTCCCTTCCCTGGTTACCGAGACCGTCCATGGCTGATCACTCAAAAGCGAATGTCTCTTTCGTTACGAGTGGCAACCACAATAGAACCCATCTGAAAACCCCACAAGCCAGCGGATTCTGCTGTAGGTGTAGGTCATTTCGTCAGGCAACGTAGCCTCTACACGGCCACCCCGACTCATTGATTTTCCAGTGCAAACGCCTCGACAATCTGCTCGATGACCGCCCTCACCCGCGCGGTATGGCGCAGATCCGCGTGGGTCACCAGCCACACTTCGTACGGCAGCGGCCGGGTTCGCTCTGGCCAGAGCCTGACCAACCCATCGCGCTCGCCCATATACACGGGGATTTCTCCTACACCGATACCGGCGGCAATCGAGCGACGCACCAACAGACTGGAACCCAGGCTTGCGACGATCCGCCCGCGAGTCAACGGTTCGCAGACTAGCGTCATGTCCTTGTGGCTCTGCAAATACGGTTGATAGACCACCAGATCGTGCCCCTCGAATGCCGAGCCCGGTTGCGGTTCCCCTAGACGCTCGACGTAATCCTTTGCAGCAAACAAGCCCACTGGCCAACGGGCAATGCGCCGGGCAATCAGGTCAGGATTGTCTGGCCGGGTATTGCGTACGGCGATGTCCGCTTCGCGTTTGGCCAGACTGAGGATCTGCGTTGACGCATCCAGTTGCACGCGCACGTCCGGGTGCTGCTGGTGCAGCCGGGCGATCGCCGGAATCAAGAAGTCGATGGCCAGTGAGTCGGTGGTGCTGACCCGCACAGTGCCGATCAGACGATCATCCAGCCCTTGAATCTGCCGTTCCAGCTCCAGCGCCGAGTGTTCCATTTTCTCGACACTCTTGAGCGCCGCTTCTCCCACCGCCGTCAACGCGTAACCGTCGGACGTGCGCAGGAACAACGTTGCGCCGAGCGACTTCTCCAACGCAGTGATGCGGCGCCCGACGGTCGCCTGATCGACACCCAGAACCCGCGCCGCGCCGCGTAATGTCGACTCACGGCAAACGGCAAGAAATACCCGCGCATCATCCCAATTCATATTCACCCTTATCGATGCATTTTTGCATCACTGCCAAGCCTAATCGCTGCACGAACGCAGCAACCATAGCCGATATGCTGGGCGCCATAAACCTTCCACGGAATTGCTCCCATGCGCACAACATCTGCAACCGGTCTCTGGCTGCCGATCTTCGCCGGCCTCTGCGCCAGCCTGGTCAGCATCGGGCTGGCACGCTTTGCCTACACACCGTTGATTCCCGCGCTGATCCAGGCGCAGTGGTTTTCCACTCATGACGTGGTTTACCTCGGCGCGGCCAATCTGGTCGGTTACCTGATCGGCGCCCTGCTCGGCCGCCCATTGGCCCGCCAGTTCGGCAACAAGATCGCGCTGCGTTTGATGATGCTGGCGGTGACGGCGGCATTTTTCGCCTGTGCGTACCCGCTGTCTCTGAGTTGGTTCTTCGGTTGGCGGCTGCTGTCGGGGATCGCCGGCGGCGCAATCATGGTGCTCGTCGCAGCGACCGTGCTGCCACATGTACCGGCGTCGCGTCGAGGCCTGGCCAGCGGTGCGATATTTCTCGGCATCGGCCTGGGCATCGCCGGGTCTGGAACGATTGTCCCGCCGCTGTTGAGTCTCGGTTTGCAGGCAACCTGGCTTGGCCTGGGCGCGTTATCGCTGCTGCTGACGGCGTTGAGCTGGTTTGGCTGGCCTGAGGATTTGCCGCAAGCGCTGGCGTCTCACGAGGTGAGCACCCGGCAATCGACACCGCCCGGCGTTTACCTGCTGTTTACCCAGTACGCCTTTATGGCTGCCGGACTGGTGCCAGCGATGGTGTTCCTGGTGGATTACGTCGCCCGAGGCCTGGGTGCCGGTGCGCATGTTGGCGCACTGGTTTGGGTGATGTACGGGCTGGGCGCGATTGTCGGGCCGGTCAGTTACGGCTTTCTGGCTGACCGGTTGGGTGCGCGTAGCAGCATTCGACTGGTGCTGGTGGTGCAGGCAATTACGCTGGGCTTACTGGCGGTATCTCACTCGTTTCTGGCGCTGGCCATGCTGGCGGTGATTCTCGGCTCGTTTCCTCCGGGCATCGTGCCGCTGGCCTTGGCCCGCGTGCATGAACTGGTGCCCGATCACCACCGCCAGCAAATTGCCTGGAGCCGCGCCACCGTTTCGTTCGCCACGTTTCAGGCATTGGCCGGGTTCGCCTACTCGGCGCTGTTCAACGCCACGGGTGGCCATCACGCCTTGCTGTTCGTGATCGCCGCAGGCGCGATCTTGCTCGCGCTGTTGCTGGAACAAGCCATGCGATGGCTGCCCGAAACCACTGAACCGCGTTGCTGCGTAACGTGAAGGGAATCATTGCGGCACGCCCGCGCTCCCATCTACAGAACCTTTACTCACAGGAATCGACATGACTCTGCCCAACGAAATGACCCGAATCGAAATCACCGAGTCCGGTGGCCCCGACGTGCTGCAAGCCAGACGTGTGGTGCTGCCGGTGGCCGCTGCCGGCGAAGTGCTGATTCGTGTGCACGCCGCCGGCATCAATCGCCCGGACGCTTTGCAACGTGCCGGCAAATACCCGATGAAGCCCGGGATGAACCCGATTCCCGGTCTCGAAGTGGCCGGTGAAGTGGTGGCGCTGGGTGCCGGCGTCAGCCAGTTTGCCGTGGGCGACAAGGTTTGCGCGCTGACCAACGGTGGTGGCTATGCCGAGTACTGCGCCGTTCCCGCCGGCCAGACCCTGCCGATGCCTGCCGGCCTGGATTGGGTACAGGCCGCCGCGATCCCGGAAACCTTCTTCACCGTTTGGGCCAACCTGTTCGGTCTCGGCGGTGCCAGCCGTGGCCAACGAGTATTGATCCATGGCGGCACCAGCGGCATCGGCACGACCGCGCTGATGTTGTGCCGCGAATTCGGCATCGAAGCGTTCGCCACCGCTGGCAGCGCCGATAAATGCGCGGCGATTGCCGAACTGGGTGGGCAACCGATCAACTATCGCGAACAAGACTTCGCCAGCGTGATCGCCGAGAAAACCGCAGGCGACGGGGTGAACGCGATTCTCGACATCATGGGCGGTTCGTACCTCAACGGTAATGTCAGCGCCCTGGCGATGGATGGTCATCTGGTGATGCTCGGGTTCCTCGGCGGCGCGCGGGCCAATGACGTCGACCTGCTAGCGATCCTCGGCAAACGCGCGGTGGTCACCGGCTCCCTGTTGCGCGCGCGCACGAGTGAGGAAAAAGCCGAAATCGCCGAGCAATTGCGCAAACACGTATGGCCAGTGCTGGCCGCCGGGCGCTGCCTGCCGATCATCGACAAGGTCTATTCGCTGCACGAGGCCGACAAAGCCCACGCACACATGGAAGCCGGCGACCACATCGGCAAGATCGTGCTGCGTATCGATTGATCCGCAGCAGCATTTTGTAATTGTTGCCCGGGGACGGTGGTCGAAAATGTCACGCGCAGACCCGGGCATCTGGTAAAAAGCGTTCTTCGTCTGCGCACTGGTGAAACGTTTAATGTTCCTTTCCTTCATGACTCGACTGCGACGCCGCCGCTTGGCGTTTGCCTGCATGGCCGCTTTGATAATCGGCGTGCCGACCAGTTGTGCAGTGCTGGAACACACCGAACGCAAACTGCTGTTTCGCATCGAACCTGGCACGGCTGGCTGGTATCACGGCTTGCCCGGCAGCGTGCAGGAACTTGACCTGCAACCGAAGCGTTTCAAGGCCGGGCAAAACATTCATGCCTGGTGGTGGCCGGCGGAACGCACGAATGCTCCGGCGATCCTTTATCTGCACGGCGTGCGCTGGAACCTGACCGGGCAGTTGTTCCGCATCGAGCAATTGCGCGCAGCCGGTTATTCGGTGCTGGCCATCGATTACCGCGGCTTCGGTCAAAGCAAGGGTGATCTGCCCTCGGAAAGCAGCGTTTACGAAGATGCGCGGGTGGCGTGGGAACGCTTCAAACTGCTGCAGCCGGACCCGAACAAACGCCTGATCTACGGCCATTCGCTGGGCGGCGCCGTGGCGATTGATCTGGCGGCGGAACTTGGACAGGACGCAGCCCGCGATCACACGCCTCTGCCGGTACGCGGGCTGGTGATCGAATCCACGTTCACCTCGCTGGCCGACGTTGCCGCGGCCGTGGTGAACACCTCGCTGCCCGTACGCTGGCTGCTGTCGCAGAAATTCGATTCGATCGACAAGATCGCCGACATTCATATGCCGCTACTGGTCGTGCATGGTCTGGCCGATGCGTTCGTGCCGTCACGTTTCAGCGAGCAACTGTTCAACGCCGCGCAACAGCCCAAACGGTTGTTGCTGGTGCCGGGCGCGACGCACAACAACAGCATGGCGCTCGGCGGCCAGAACTATCGCAAGGCGATCGACGCATTGATGAAGACTCCCCCCGCACCGCGTGTAGCCGGGCCGGCCATGGTGAAACCCTCGCGCGACTCCTGACCTTCTCATCGGCATAATGGCGCCCGTCAAAACACCACGAAAAGGAATGAGTGTGTTCTCTCGCCCCAATGCCCTATGGATTTACTACCCGGTTTGCTGGCTCGCTGTGCTTGCGCTGTTGGCGCACATCACTTTTTGTGCCTGGGTGGTGCTCACACCCACCGACGTCGGCGGCACGTTCATGGGCGGCATGAACGGCCAATTGTTCGGCGGCGGCTGGCTCATAGCGACAACAGGATTGCTGCTGACGCTTTTGCTGCGTTTGCCCGGATCGATTCATGCCTGCATCGGTGCCGGACTGGCCCCCTGGGCATCGGTAGCTGGTGGCTGATCAACTATCCCGACAACGCCGAAGACGTGATCTACAGCATCAGCCCCCACGATATCGGCAGTGCCATGTTTATTGGCGCGGCAATTCTGGGGCTTGGCCTCTTTCTGCGTTCACGTTTGACAAACCAGCGCCTGCCATCGCGCCCAGCGCTGGTCGCCAAATTCGTAGTGGCGGCGTTGATCGCTGTGGTGTTTATCGGCGCACCGGTAAAAATGGCCCTGCACACTGCGCTGCCCCACTGCGCGTTCGACAAAAACGGCCAGCAACTGACCGTGTGCCTGAGTGACGACGACGAGCAGGTGTTTGTCGATTAGTCCCAGAACCTTTTCAGCGCTAAGGCCGGCGATTTTCAGGCGAAAAACATCTGGGAAGACCGGTCATTGCCGGCGTCCAAAGCTCTGCTATGTTTAATCGCTCAGCGCGGCCATCGGCGCGTCATTGCCTGCTCCGCGCCTTACTGCCGGGAGTACACACATGAAAATCAACCCGTACCTGATCTTCAACGGCGACTGCCGTGAAGCCTTCACCTTCTACGAAAAAGCCTTGCAGGGAAAACTTGAGGCAATCATGACCTTCGGCGAAACACCCGCCGCCGAGCATGTACCGAAGGAGTTTCACCATCTGGTCATCCATACCTGCCTGAAGGTCGGCGATCAGATGATCATGGCTTCGGACACCACGCCGGATCGTCCGACGCAGGGCATGAGCGGTTGTTCGATTTCCCTGAACGTCGACAGCATCGCCGAGGCCGAGCGGGTGTTTAACGCCCTGGCCATGGAGGGTCGCGTGGATATGCCGCTGGAAACGACGTTCTGGGCGGCACGTTTCGGCATGCTGGTGGATCGTTTTGGCGTGTCGTGGATGGTCAATTGCGAGAGTGACCAGTAACCACGACTTTTCGCCGGGCATGAAAAAGGGACAGTGACCTTTCATTTTGAAAGGTTACTGCCCCTTTTTGTTCATCAGCGTGCACTGAGCTCGACCCGCATACACTCGGCCCCCTCCTCCCGACATTCGATGCGGATCGGCAAAAACTGCTCGATGACCGCAATGTTGCTGTGCAAATGCTCGGTCATCCGTGGTGTGGTGAACGATCCGCCACCGGCCAGCGCCATCGGCAGCAGCAACTGATCGGCCAGGTGTTCCGCCACCGCCGCACCGCTGCGCAACCAGTCGGCGGCTTGATTGATCGCGGCATCGGCCACCCTCTCCGAGCGTAAAGATACCTGGCCAAACGCGCTGAACACCTCGGTGACATGCTCGAAAACGTATTCCAGCAACAGCACATTGCCCGGTCCGCGCGCCGGATCGAGGGTGATGTGGTGTAGCGCATCCGGTGCCATTCGCAAACGCCTGGCCACTTGATCCAGCTCTCGCCGGGCAACCGTGGGCGCCAGCCCGGCCGCCAGTGCCAGAGCCTGTTGCGACACTGTCGCGCCGCGTTCACACAGATCCAGTCGGGACAGGGTCGAGGGTTGCACGCTGGCCTCGAATTCTCCGCCTCCGGCCGGTACAAAGCCGTGGCGCAGCAATTCCAGCTCGACGTTGCCACCCATGCGCCGCAACAGCGGCAACCAACTGCGCGAAAGGAAGTCCGTGGGCGGCGCCAGCGGATTGTGCGTCCCGCCGGAAATTCGCACCCGACTGGCTTGCGGTGCCTGCAACAAGGCCGGCAACAGCGTCTGCAACACCAGCGTGCAACTGCCGGCCGTGCCGATGTCGAACTGGTAATCGCCGCCGCGAATCACTCCCGGCTCAAAACTCAATGACTGCGAACCCAATGTTGCGCCGCAGGTTTTCGCGCCACACACTTCAGCCGCCGCCAGCACCGCTGTCAGGTGCTGACGCAGCAATCCCGGACGGCTGCGTTTGGCGCGAATGTGCTTAATGCGAAACGCCCGGCCCGTCACCATCGACAGGCTCAAGGCACTGCGCAACACCTGGCCGCCGCCGATGGCACCGTCCAGTTCAATCACTTGCTGTTCCATTGCAATCCTTATGCGTACAAACCGACGGTGTCCCTGAGGTACTGGTCCAGCCGTCGCGAGTCTTCCTGAGTTCGTTTCAATGCTGGTACAGCGCGCTCAAGCTCGGCCGCGATAAACCGGTGCAAGGCCGAACGCCGTGGCCCGTAGGCGCTCTCGTCAGCGTTGCGTTTGAGGGCCAGCAGTTCATCAACTTCAGCGAGCAGCGCCGGATCATCGACGGTAGTCAGCAGATCGGCGAACGTCATCGGCGGCCGGCCCCGGCCCTGATCGATCCAGCGCACTGCCAGCAAGGGCCGCAGCACGTAGAAGTACTTTTTGAAGCGCACGGATTCGCCTTGCAGGTAACCGCGAAAGTTCTTCTTCGCCATCGACAGGTAGTGGTTACGTGCGGCGGGCGGACTGTAAAACGTTTCCGCCAGTTCACGCAGTTGCGCCACCGCTGCGGTTTCGCTGCGATACACCAGCGGCGAATCCAGCCACTCCAGCAACGTCGGGTTGGACTTGCGCAACAACCCGAGGGTTTTGCGCAGCTCCCAGCCACTGACGTCGAGCTCATCGTCCAGCGGCCGCTCGATGACGTCGCGCGGCTCATCGACCTGGACGAACCACTCGGGTTTTTCCACATAGACAAACCGCACGTCGTAATCGCTGTCGGTCGAGGCGAAACCCCAGGCCCGACTGCCGGACTCACAGGCGTAAAGCACCATGACATTGCGCTCGCGTTCTATGCGCGCCAGCTCTTCCATTACCCGTGCGCGCATCGTGCTGCACAGCGGGTGACGTTCTTCGAATTCCATGATTTTTATTCCCTTTATCCTTTGACGCACACCACCTGACGCAAGGTGTGCAGCACTTCCACCAGCTCGCGCTGGGCGTGCATGACGTTGTCGATGTCCTTGTAGGCCATCGGAATTTCATCGATGACCGCTTCGTCCTTGCGGCACTCGACGTGGGCCGTGGCGCGGATCTGATCGGCAACGGTGAAGGTGTTCTTCGCTTTGGTCCGGCTCATGGTGCGACCGGCGCCGTGGCTGCAGGAGCTGAACGACTCTTCGTTGCCCAGCCCACGCACAATGAAACTCTTGGCGCCCATCGAGCCCGGAATAATCCCCAGCTCGCCCTTCTTCGCCGACACCGCGCCTTTGCGGGTCACCAGGACTTCCTCACCGAAATGCCGTTCCTTTTGCACGTAGTTGTGGTGGCAGTTCACCGCTTCCAATGCCACTTCGAACGGTTTGCGAATGATCTGCCGCGTCGCCTGAATCACGGCGCGCATCATCATTTCGCGGTTCTGTTTAGCAAAATCCTGCGCCCAGCCCACCGCTTCCACGTAATCATCAAAGTGCTGGCTGCCTTCTTCGAAGTAAGCCAGATCACGGTCCGGCAGGTTGGCGATGTGCTGACGCATATCGGCCTGCGCCATCTGAATAAACAAGTTGCCGATGGCGTTACCTACGCCACGGGAACCGCTGTGCAACATGAACCAGACCCGGTTGGCTTCATCCAGGCACACCTCGATGAAGTGGTTACCGCTGCCCAGCGTGCCGAGGTGCGCGCGGTTGTTGGTGTTGGCCAGTTTCGGGTACTTGTCGGTAATCAGTTTGAAACGCGGATGCAACGCCGCCCATGCCTGATCGGCCTGCTGCGGGATCTCGTCCCACGCGCCTTTGTCACGTCGCGAGCGGGTCGAACTGCGACCATGCGGCACCGCTTGTTCGATGGCACTGCGCAGACCGAGCAGGTTGTCCGGCAGATCCGCCGCGGTCAGCGACGTACGTGCGGCAATCATGCCGCATCCGATGTCCACGCCCACCGCCGCCGGAATGATCGCGCCAACCGTTGGAATCACGCTGCCGATGGTCGAGCCCTTGCCCAGGTGCACATCCGGCATCACCGCCAGATGCTTGAAGATGAAGGGCATCTTCGCCGTGTTCATCAACTGCTCGCGGGCCTCGCTTTCTACAGGAACGCCTTCGGTCCAGAGTTTGATCGGCTTGCCGTTGGCGACTTCGAGCAATTGGTAAGTGTGTTCTCTCATTTTTCTATTCTTTATTCATTGGCCGATGATCCGGCGTTTGCTGTGAAACAGTGTGGCGCTGTTCTGTTGGTTGCGATAGATATTGCAGCCGCTGTGCCATTTTGTGATCTTTCATGCAAATTATTCGCATCTTATTGATTTACAAGGCATTTATTTTTCATTTGGATTGCTTGCGATCTTGCCAAGGACAGGTCGCCCCAAAATTACTTATCATTGCCTATCGTCTTTTATCTGTTGAGATAAACATGTCCAGCAAGCGCACCGTCGCCATCGGTTTTATCGGCGCCACCCTCGATCGTGTCGGCAAAGGCGCCAATCGCTGGAGCCACTGGCGGCCCAGCGTCGGTCTGTGCCAACAACCGGACGTGCTGATTAACCGCCTCGAACTGATTCACGGCATCGACGCCCGCGACGTCAGCCTCGCCGAGCGGGTTCTCGCAGACATCCAGCAGGTCTCACCGCAAACCGACGTGCGCTTGCACCCGATGGCACTGCGTAACCCTTGGGACTTCGAAGAGGTCTACGGCGCGCTGCACGACTTCACCACGGCCTACCACTTCGACACCGAGCGCGAGGACTATCTGGTACACATCACTACCGGCACCCACGTCGCACAGATTTGCTGGTTTCTGCTGACCGAAGCGCGTTACCTGCCGGCACGCCTGATCCAGACCTCCCCCGCGCGGCGCAAAAGTGAAGACGAGCAGGCAACCGGTACCCACGCGCTGATAGACCTTGACCTGTCGCGCTACGACCGCATCGCCTCACGTTTTGCCAACAAGCGCCTTGAGGGTCTGGAGTTTTTGAAGTCCGGCATCGCCACGCGCAACGCCGCGTTCAACCGCTCCATCGAACAGATCGAGCGCGTGGCCGTACGCTCGAAGGCGCCGATGTTGTTGATCGGCCCGACCGGCGCCGGCAAATCGTTTCTCGCCCGACGCATCTATGAGCTCAAGCGCAGCCGCCATCAGATGCAGGGCCGCTTTGTCGAAGTGAACTGCGCGACGCTGCGCGGTGACGGCGCGATGTCAGCGTTGTTCGGCCACGTCAAAGGCGCCTTCACCGGCGCGCAGAATGCCCGCGACGGCCTGTTGCGAGCGGCGCATGGCGGCATGTTGTTTCTTGATGAAATCGGTGAACTGGGCGCCGATGAACAAGCCATGTTGCTCAAGGCCATCGAAGAGAAGCGCTTCTTCCCGTTGGGTTCGGACAAAGAAGTCGACAGCGAATTTCTGATCATCGCCGGCACTCACCGCGACTTGCGCAGCCGAGTCGCCGAGGGACTGTTTCGCGAAGATTTGTACGCGCGCATCAACCTGTGGACGTTCGATCTGCCGGGCCTGGCCGGTCGTCGTGAGGACATCGAACCCAACATCGATTTCGAACTGGAACGCCACGCGCGGGAACACGGGCAACTGGCACGCTTCAACCTGGAAGCGCGCCGCCGCTACCTGGCCTTCGCCAGCTCGCGGGAAGCCACGTGGCTGGGCAACTTTCGCGAGTTGTCTGCATCGATCACGCGCATGGCAACCCTGGCCGACAGCGGCCGGATCGACGAAAGCCAGGTGCAGGAGGAAATTGATCGACTGCGCTATGCGTGGGGATTGGCACAGCCGGGAGGCCTGGCCGAAGACTTGCCGGGAGACAGCGAGAGCATGGACCTGTTTGATCGCCTGCAACTCAAAGCGGTACTCGACGTTTGCCGGCAGGCAGACAGTTTGTCGGACGCTGGCCGCCGCTTGTTTGGCGTCTCGCGACAGGCCAAGGCGCAGCCCAATGATGCCGATCGCTTGAGAAAATACCTCGGGCGATTCGGCATTGAATGGGGCCAGTTGCAAGATCGGTGATTTTATCAGGCGTTATTCAGACGACTGCCGCATCTCTTCTCGGTTAGGCATGGTCCAGTCTGACGGACGCCTTTCATGGATGCCATCGTCGTACCCCTTACCTTCGTAACTGAACATCAACAGATAAAGGCCGAACGCGACTGCAGCCAACACCGCTCTGCCAACAGGGTTCGCATCACTGGGTAATCCGCCCGGCCCGATGGCTACCCAACCTCCTCGAAGATAAGCGAAAACCGCCTGCCCAAACCATGCCTGGGCGATCACCGTTGTCCAGACCTGACCGTGTCCACCCTTCAAAAGCAGAATGACGTTTACAAGTGACGCAGCGATCATCAAAGCCAGTATCCAATATCGATAGCGTTTCAGCAGCATCAGGACAACGCTCTCTTTCTCCATGCAATACGTGTTGCTCAGAGCCTGACTAGCCGGAAAGTGCGCTGTATCGGGAATGCGACAGTGTTCATATTCCTCCAGCGGTAACCCAGAGCGGGAACCCAGGACAACACCGGTCAAACCACAATGTGGGCAGCACGCGTGCCGCTCTTCGTACCATCGGATAATTTGCGTTGGCATAGACCACTGCCCGCAGGCACTGCAAATGCATCTATCGCTTGCACTTATCTCTTCACGATTATTCCAGCCGTGGTCGTCGGCAGATTCATCCAGCCACTGTAACCGCGCTACCTTTTCATCTTCCATGCACAGCGTTGCTCACAACACTCAAAGAGTCATAGCCTCTACCCGGCAGAGTAAAAAGTACAGTCACACTGCCTTACCATCCACGGCACTCATTCACCGGTGCTGAAAGAAGCCCGACTGGTCAAGGCCGGGCTTTGATTTTAGAGCTTCAACGCTGCGCCAGCTCGTGTCTGACGCATTGCTCGTAATACGTCTGCTTGACGGCCGCCGGTTTGAGCTTCGAGGTGCTGTTGTAGGTCTGCTCGGTAATGCCCATCGCGGTCATGCGCATCCACGGCTGCTGGAATTTTCGTACCTGCAGCTGCTTGCGTGCGCCATACAGCGAGACGCCGGACAGCTTCGATTGCTGCGCGCCGGCGGCGATATCCGAACCCCAGGCACAGGCAAATCGATGACTTTTACTCAACTCTTTCGCCTCGACTCCCGAGGCAAGGACAGCCAGGGAAAGCGTTGCAACGGTGATGACAATCGTCCGCATAAAGCCAACCTAACCTTCTGAAAAAAGGTGAGTTTGCCGATGAAAACCGCGTGCGGGGGCCAGCAATTTGCCGCCTCTGGCGGTTTTCTGCGAAGTTTTTTTCTACTGCCATACACCTTCGCCGCACGAGGCTTTTACATGCTGGATCCGCTGGACTTTCGCGGCAAAGTGGGGCTTGATCGAGCACGGCGCGGGTCTTGACGTTGTCCAGATCCGAACCTGTTCCAGGCTCCGAATACCCCTGGCACCAGAACGCCGTGCCGTTGGACAGTACATTTCCCCACAGATGCGCCGCCAGAGCGCCTCGTCAAAGCCGCGCTCACTGGCCATCGCCGCTCGTACCGCGGCTGAATCCGAGACATCAGCCAAACAACCTGCGGCGGATTCGCGGATCATTTCCTGTTCGTCGTTGAATGCAAACTCCATCGCGGCGCCTTCTACTCGTCTGGCGGAACGCGCATGAAACGGCGTTCCTC
>NZ_VXCA01000043.1 GCF_011369485.1 Pseudomonas atagonensis
TGCACGCGCGCGTGCAAGTCACCCTTAAAATCATCTCTGGCGGTATTTCCAGCCTTCGTCTTTAATTGCACCAACCCGAGCGTTCCTACTCTTCGCAATTCACCCTTCAACGGAAAAAGTTCGTAAGCAACTTCCAGATCGCCAAAAGTAGCCAGCATAATTACGCCAAAGCGCCCCACCACTAAATCCTTGCCCGCCTGAGTCTCAAAATCCCGTTCAAAAGCGATAGGACCAACGCCAAGTCTGGAAGACTCCACTGCCGAACCACGGACAGTAAAAAAGTTAATTGTCCCTTGGAGAAAAATATTCAGGTCACGTTCAGGCATATACGACAATGCCAGCCTGACGCTGTCAGTGACACCACAATTCAACTGCAAGGCATAGTCACTCACTTGGCGATGAAACTCCAGTTCGTTTGCCGCTAAATTACTCAACCTGGAGAAGCGCCGGTGAATACCGACAATCGACGGATCAAAGTAAGCAGGTGGTTTATAGCCTGTTAGCATCGCATTAAGATCTGGTGTTTTCGAAATATGCCGATCATCAAACACACCACGCAGATCCCACTCCCCTCCTGTCAAATCGCCGGACATATGCAATTGGACCATGGACATTGCGGCGGATGAGGCATAGAGACCAGGGCGCTGATACAGGATTTTTTCATCAATAAAATCACAAGTCGGAATGGCCTTTTTCAAAGCATTGCGAGCGATTTGCTCTCTGTCCGGCAAAGGTGCCGAAAGAACCCGTGCCATTTGCGTGAATTTTTCACTGTAGGCGTGGAACTCATCGAGTGCTTTTTGCGTAGCGTCTTCTGCTTTTACCAATAGTTCCCGCGAGCTGACAACTCCGTTAATCAACGCCCAGTCCACAACCGGATCAATCATCGCGATTTGTCTTAGGTGAGCCAGTGGATCACTCACCGGTTCAAGTTCGGCATAAGCCATGATTTGTGCGTATGACAGAACACGTGAGGCGCCTCTGTTTACTGCTTCAACCAGCGCGACGCCGTGGCAAAAGCTAACCCAGCCAACCGACCCCATTGTCAGAGTCGACGGAACGTCCTTGACGATAAATTCAGGGGCGATCTCTGCCAGCAATAAATGCGATGCCAATGGAGCGATCACAGGGGCTATCCACCCCTTTGTATAGAGATAGGCTTGCAGGTCTCCACGAACGGCAGCGGAGGACCGTTCGACGTTACCCGGACTGTAGAGATCGAATTGATCAATGCACTTGCGACTTTGTGTTTTGCCAATCAGCGGATTCAAGTCGAGCAAGATCGCCGTCAGCAGCAATGCGCAGAGATCCTGCGGCGAAACGTCCTGTCCATCCTCGGCGCCGAACCATTCGAGTTTTTCCACATACCTTTGGGCGAGTGTTTGTGCGACTGGGTGATTGATCAACTGAACAATGCACTCAGCCGCATTTTCGTCCGTGACAATTGCCCGGCCTGCTTCAACGTAAAGCTTCTCCAAAAGCGTTTTGGCTGGTTTTTTTATTTCTGCAGTGACTTGGCGAATCTCCGCCATCTGTGCGATTGACAATACGGCCATAGCCGGGTCATCTGCCACCAGTTGCCCCCAATAGTTGCCTGATTCGTCGACCGCAGGACTGAAGTCAAAAAAGCTCATCAAGTTTTTATTCGAGGCGCCATCCGTAGGAATTGCAAGTCCATGGAAGGTAAGCCACTGATCGACGTCGACTGAGTTTTTTGTATAAACATAACCGCCTGCTTTCGCGGCGATGTCGGCTACGACCATCATTTTCTTGTAGTAGAAAGAGTCTTTAATCAGATTGAGATCGTGGGATTTCCAGCCCGAACCCTGCTCGTATACTTCAACTTCACCACTTGTATTTATACGCGTGGATTCCATATCAGGAGTGCGTATACGGCGAAGCTCTTCAATGACTGCCGAGTAACTTGCCAACTGATTCCAGAGCACCTGCCCCGGCATATACGCCTGATAAAGAGATGACCCTTCTTTCAACTCTATCTCATAACCTTGACAAACATAGGGACCTTCATCTGCCTGCTCATCAAACATAGCATTCAGTTGAGCCCGTGCTCTGTCCCGCTCTACCTTATCGGCCTGGAGCTGACGCTGTTGTTCCTCTGCGAGTAACACCGAAAGCCTGAGTTGATAATTTTCCAATTGTATAATCGCCTCATGAGTAAAATGCCAGCGTTTGGCATGCCAGATATTTACTCAAGCGAATAAAAGCATCCACACTTAAACTGCAAATCAATATGACGAACGCGGACTTCTTAACGTATTAGTCCATCAACCCCCACTCCCCGCTTGCCGGATAAGTCTGTTGGTTAATATCACCATTGAGTTTAAGCCGAAGCTTCAAATTATTGGCTGAGTCCGCTTGCAATATGCCCTCTTCTGCGCTGATAACACCTTCAACCACCAGCGCGTACAAGGACTCATCAAACGTCTGCATGCCCAACTCTGCTGATTTCTCCATGATACTTTTCAGTTCTGAAAACTCATTACGTTTTATCAAGTCCGCAACGGTAGGCGTGACTAACATTACCTCCACCGCCGCCCTGCGCTGCCCATCCCGTGTCTGTACAAGTCGTTGGGATACCACCGCCTGGAGATTGTTACTCAGCGTATGCAATAGCTGAGGGCGGCGCTCTTCCGGGAACATATTGAGTATCCGTTCAAGCGCCTGATCGGCGTTATTGGCATGCAACGTCGAGAGCACCAGATGCCCCGTTTCAGCAAATGACAGTGCATGTTCCATGGTTTCGCGATCGCGAATTTCGCCGATCAACACAACGTCCGGCGCCTGGCGCAGGGTGTTTTTCAACGCCGCTTGAAAGCTGCGGGTGTCGACACCGACTTCACGCTGGTTAATGATCGAACGCTGGTGCCGGTGAATGAATTCCACCGGATCCTCGATGGTGACGATATGCCCGCTGCTGTGGCGATTGCGGTGATCGATCAGGGCGGCCAGCGAGGTTGACTTGCCTGAGTCCGTGGCACCGACGATGAGGATCAGCCCCTGCTTTCGCATCACCGTTTCGAGCAGCACCACTGGCAACTTGAGGTCTTCGAAACGGGGAATGTCGAGTTTGACGTTGCGGATCACAATCGAGACGTCATTGCGCTGCTTGAATACATTGACCCGGAAGCGCCCGATCCCCGTGCGCGAGATGGCCAGGTTCATTTCCAGATCGCGATCGAACTCGCGGCGCTGTTCGGCGTCCATCAGGGAGGCTGCAATGGCTGCAACTTCACCCGGTTTGTACGGTGTGTCGCTCAATGCCGTGAGCACGCCCTCGACGCGCGCACTGGGTGGCGCGCCCGTGGAAAGGAACAGATCGGAACCGTGGCGGCCCGCGAAGCTTGTCAACAGTGCATCGATTTCCATGGCCAAAAACACCCGCGAAGCATTCAATGAACAGAAATGGCCCGACTTCGTGACGCAACAGGCCATACAGCGTCTACCGCCTGCCACAATGATAGACGCCGCCTCACCGACCGCCCCTCAGGATTGATGTGATGAACGCTGTACCGAACCACCACGATGCCCAGGCGCTGATCGCGCGCACCGACTGGAGCCGCAGCCCCCTCGGCGCTGCCGGCACTTGGCCGCAAAGCCTGCGCACTGCCGTGGACATCGTCATCCACTCGCCTATGCCGATGTTGCTGCTGTGGGGGCCGGAGCTGACGCAGATCTACAACAACGGCTTCGCCCTGCTCGCCGGCAGCAAGCATCCGCACGCTTTCGGACAGCCCGCACACCTGATATGGCCAGAACTCAGAGACTTTACTGACCCGATTTACAGCGCCGTCCTACAAGGCCAGGTGCGGACTTACAGTGAACAACGCTTCACCCTGCAACGGGACGGCAAGGATTCCGACTTCTGGCTGGATCTGACCTACAGCCCGATCCGTGATGAAAATGCCCAGGTGGTCGGGATTCTGGTCACCGCCATTGAGACCAATGAACGCCGGCGCATCGCCCTGGAGCTGAAACAACGCTCCGATGACAGTCTCAAGGCACAACAGGAAACCGAAGAACGCCTGCAACTGGCGCTGGCCGCCACCGACGCGGTGGGCACCTGGGACTGGGACATCGGCGAAGATCGCTTCATCGCTGACGCCCACTTCGCGCAATTGCACGGCATCGATCCGGCGCACGCCAGTCAGTTGCCGATCAGTGAATACCTGCACGGCGTGCATCCCGAAGACCGCGCGATGATCGCCCGCAGCATCAAACACTGCATCACCCATGGCACCGAGTACGCCGAGGAATATCGGCTGCTGCTGCCCGGCGGCGAGCAGCGCTGGGTGTTTGCTCGGGGGCGCTGCTACAAGGATCATCATGGCCGGCCGGTGCGTTTCCTTGGTGCGGCACTGGACCTGACCGAGCGCAAACACATCGAACAGGAGCTGCGCCAAAGCCAGACCGAGCTGCAACTGGTCATCAACGCCATGCCGGTGCTGATCAGTTATGTCGACCGCGATGAGCGCTTTCGCCTGAACAACGCCGCGTACCTCGACTGGTATGGCCTGACGCCCCAAGAGCTGTACGGGCGCACCATCCGCGAGGTGATCGGCGAAGAGGCCTACTTTCTGCGCACGCCCTACATTGCCGAGGCACTGGCCGGGCGACCGTGCTCGTTCAGCCTGTACACCTCGCACCGCGACGGCAGCACCCGCCACGCCTTGATGAACTACCTGCCACGCCACGGTGCGGACGGCGCGGTGAACGGTTTTTACATTTTCGTGATCGACGAAACCGAGCGTAAAAAGACCGAAGAAGCGCTGCGCAACCTAAACGAAACCCTCGAGGAACGGGTCAGCGCACGCACCGAACAACTGGCTCAGGCCAATCAGCGCCTGCAAAACGAGATGTTCGAACGCGAGCGCGCCGAAGACGCCTTGCGCCACGCGCAGAAAATGGAAGCGGTCGGCCAGCTCACCGGCGGCATCGCCCATGACTTCAACAACATGTTGACCGGCATCATCGGCAGCCTCGACCTGATGCAGCGCTACATTGCCAATGGCCGTGCCAACGAGATCGGTCGATTCACGGAAGCCGCCGTGTCGTCGGCCAATCGCGCGGCGGCGCTGACCCACCGTTTGCTGGCGTTCTCCCGCCGGCAATCGCTGGATCGCAAAACCCTCAACGTCAACGAACTGATTCATTCACTGGAAGACCTGATCCGCCGTACCAAGGGCGATCCAATCGAACTCAAATTGCGTTTGGCCGACGATGCGTGGCCGGTCAGCACCGACGTCAGTCAACTGGAGAACGCCCTGCTCAACCTGGTGATCAACGCCCGCGATGCGATGCCTGATGGTGGCGAACTGTTGATCGAGACGGCCAACGTCTACCTCGACGGCAGTGACATCACCACGCTTGAGCCAGTCAGTGCCGGTGACTATGTGATGCTCGCAGTCAGCGACAACGGCACCGGCATGACGCCTTCGGTGCGATCCAAAGCGTTCGACCCGTTTTTCACCACCAAACCCATCGGCCAGGGTACCGGGCTGGGCTTGTCGATGATTTACGGTTTCGCGCAACAGTCGGGTGGGCATGTCAGCCTCGACAGCATCACCGGCCAGGGCACTTGTGTGCGCTTGTACCTGCCGCGTCTGCATTCGCTGGAGCCGGAACTCGCGCCGAGCGCACCTGCCGTGGTGCCGACAGCCGCCGTTGCCGGCGAAACCGTGGTGGTAGTCGAAGACGACCCGGCCGTGCGAATGCTGGTGCTCGACCTGCTCAAGGAGCTGGGCTATCGCGCCCACGAGGCCGAAGACGCAAAAAACGCGCTGCCGCTGCTGGAGTCTGCTGAGCGGGTGGATTTGCTGGTGACGGATGTCGGTCTGCCGGGCATGAACGGTCGGCAACTGGCGGAAATTGCACGTCAGCATCGGCCGGGATTGAAAGTGCTGTTCATGACCGGTTACGCACAAAAAGCCGCCGAGCGTCAGGGTTTTCTCGAGGACGGCATGGACATGGTCGCCAAGCCGTTCTCCATCGAACTGCTGGCCAGCAAGATCCGCACGATGCTCGGCCAAAACCACTGACTTGAGGCATAATCGCCCGCCCCGCCGTCACCCCCGTTATCAGGTACCGCACGATGAAAGCCCAAGCCCGCCACATTCTGGTGAAAACCGCCGAAGAAGCCGAACAGCTCAAACAACGTATTGCCAAGGGCGAGGCGTTCGATGTGTTGGCCAAGAAATACTCGACGTGCCCGTCCGGCAAGCGCGGCGGTGATCTGGGCGAAGTGCGGCCGGGGCAAATGGTCGGTGCGATTGATGCGGTGATTTTCAAGAAGCCGTTGCGTACCGTGCACGGGCCGATCAAGAGCAAGTTTGGTTATCACCTGGTGCAGGTGTTTTACCGCGATTGATTGGATGGCCCGCGAGCCGATTGCGCAGCAACCGGCCATTCAGCGGCTATTTCGGAATCAACGCCCCCGCCACTTGAATCACCCGGCTCGCCAGTGAATGCCCCGCCTCGGCGGCCTCGGCCGGGCTGCCCCCCATCAAGCGGCTCGCAAGATACGCTGCACTGAACGAATCCCCCGCCGCCGTGGTATCCACCACCTTCTCGACCTTGTGCGCCGGCACTTCGAAGCGCTCGCCTTCAGCCATGATCAGGCACGGCTCGGCGCCGCGCTTGAGCACCACTTCCGGGGTGCCGATCTGCGCGTACGCTTCGAACACTGCGTCGCAATCGGCGAAATGGAACAGCGCCTGCTCGTCGTCCACCGTCAGCAAGGCGATATCAACGTGCGGCAACACGCTGCGATAAGCGGCCCGTGCCTCCTCCTGCGAAACCCACAGGCGTGGCCGGTAGTTGTTGTCGAAGACGATGCGCGCATCCCGCTGCCGGGCTTCGATCAGGGTATCAATCAGTTTCTCGCGCCCAAGCGCACCGAGCACTGCCAGGGTAATGCCGCTGAAATACAAAACGTCGTAATCCGGCAGTGCCGCCAGAATCGGCGCGGCGGCCGGCGTAGTGAAGCAATCGCGCACGGCTGCTTCGTTGCGCCAGTACAGAAAGCGACGCTCTCCGGCCGCGTCGGTCTGAATGCAATACAGACCGGGCAGACGACCGGGCAAACGCTGAACCAGATCCAGACCGATGCCTTCGCTGGTCCAGACCTGGCACATCGCATCACTGAAACTGTCATCACCCAGCGCCGTGACGTAATCCACCTGCGCCTTGTCTTCCATGGCGCGAGACAGGTAAACCGCCGTGTTCAGCGTGTCGCCGCCGAAACTTTGTTGCAGGCTGCCATCGGCACGCTGCTGAAGCTCGATCATGCATTCGCCGATCAGGGCGATGCGCGGGGTATTTGGGCCCAAAGGGCTGAGGGTGCTCATCAGAAACAGGTTTCCATGGTTTCGATCACCGACAACTGTTTATCCACCAGCAGGCCCACGCGCCATTTGTCGAAGGTCAGGCATGGATGTGACGTACCAAAGGAAATGATGTCACCCACGCGCAACTCCAAGCCCGGCGCCACGGTCATGAAGGCATGTTGATCCATCACCGCCGTCACCTTGCAGGCGCCGACATCGTCGCCCACTGCCGGCAGCACGCCAGCCTCGTAGCGCAGCAACGGTACCGGCATCCCGGCATCGAACGCCACATCACGCTTGCCCAGGGCGATCACCGCAAAGCCCGGTTCCGGCAGCGACTGCACGTGAGCCCAGACTTCCAGCGCCGGGCGCAAACCTTCGTGCAGATCACTGCGGCGATCGAGCACGCAGCACTGCGCTTCCTTGTAGATGCCATGGTCGTGCGCCACGTAACTGCCCGGGCGCAGAACACTGAGGAAACGTTCGCCCGCGTTCTGCGCTTCGAACGACTCGGCAATCAGGTCGTACCACGCCGAACCCGAAGCGGTGATGACGGGCTTGGCAATGGCGAACGCGCCGCTGTCCTGCAACTGCACCGCCAGACGCACCAGCGACGCGGCGAACTCACGGATGCCACTGACGGCGTGATCGCCGTGAATCACCCCTTCGTAACCTTCGATGCCGGTCAGCGCCAGTGCCGGTTGTGCAATGATCGCCCTGGCCAGCTCGATGACTTCCTGCTCGCTGCGACAGCCGCAACGGCCACCCACCACGCCGTACTCGATCATTACGTTCAACTTCACTCCGCGCGAAGCGAAGTACGCGCCAAGGTCAGCGACGTTGTCCGGGTGATCGACCATGCAATAGAAATCAAAAGAAGGATCGGCCAGCAGATCGGCGATCAGCGCCATGTTCGGCGTGCCGACCAATTGGTTGGCCATCAGAACCCGGCGCACGCCGTGTGCGTAAGCGGCGCGGGTCTGGGTGGCGCTGGCCAGCGTGATGCCCCAGGCGCCAGCGTCAATCTGACGCTTGAACAACGCCGGGGTCATGCTGGTCTTGCCGTGGGGCGCGAGTTCGGCGCCGCTGTCGCTGACGAACTTCTGCATCCAGCGAATGTTGTGCTCCAGCGCCTCGCGGTGCAGCACCAGTGCCGGCAGGCTGACGTCACGCACCAGGTGCGCGCCGACAGTGGCGTCACCCTTTTCCACGGCAGCATTGTTGATGGCAGTCGTCATGGTCAAACTCCTCGCAGTCATTCGCGGCCGCAGGCAGCCGCGTTTATTCGTTGATTCGCCGGGCGAGGCTGTTGGCGCTCTCGATCAATACCCGGCGATAGTCGTCGTAATTGTTTTTTGCATCGGCGCGCGGTGCGACGATGCACAGGGTGCAAATGGCCACGCCACTCGGGTCTTTGACCGGGGCGGCAAAGCAATGGGTGAAGGTGTCGGCGACACTGTCGAAGGAGAAGAAACCGTCGATGCCGGCCTGACGGATCTGCGCCAGAAACAGCTCCAGCGGCAAGCGTTCGCCATCGGGCAGGATGTAGTCGTCCTCGTCGATCAGATCGATGATCTGCTGATCACTCAAATGCGCCAGCAGCAGGCGCCCGGACGCCGTCCACGGGATTGGCGCGTTTTCACCGATGTCGGAAGAAATGCGGAAATGCCGCTCGCCTTCCTTCATCAACGCCACCGTGTATTTGCGCCCGTTGAGCAGGCACATCTGCGCGGTTTCGCGGGTCTGGCTGACGATCTCCTGCAACGCGTGATCGGCCTCGCGGCTGAGGTCGAAATGGCGCAGGTGCGCCTGGCCGAGGAAGTACAACTGGCGACCGAGATAGACGTGACCGTCCTTGCCCACCGACTCCAAAATTCGCCGCTCCAGCAACGAGGCGACCAACTCGTAGACCGTGGATTTCGGGCTGCCGATGCCGTTGGCGATATCGTTGGGGCGCAGCGGCTGGCCGATCTCCTTGAGGAAATCGAGGATATCGAACGCCCGGTCCAGACCGCGTGCCCGGCGCTTGATGGTGTCTTCGGTCATTTCAGTGGTTCCCATAAAAGTTGCCGGGATGGTAACTGGGCCATCGTGCTGTGTCAGCGTGATTGCTGCCCTCACCCCCCGCCCTCTCCCAGGGGGAGAGGGCGCCTGACCGCATCGATCCAGATGCCTTTGTATGACATCTGAATCTGCATCGACGGAGATCAGTCCCCTCTCCCTTGGGAGAGGGTTAGGGTGAGGGGCTGCGGCCGAAGCAACCACGCAACTCTCAAGCCTTTTTCTTGTACGCGATGCAGTCGATCTCGACCTTGCAGTCGACCATCATGCTCGCTTGCACACAGGCCCGGGCCGGTGCGTGTTCAGGTTTGAAGTACTCGCCGAAGACCTTGTTGAAACTGCTGAAATCCCGTGGATCGTCCAGCCACACACCGGCACGCACCACGTCTTCGAGGCCATAACCGGCCTCTTCGAGAATCGCGATCAGGTTCTTCATGGTCTGGTGGGTCTGCTCGACGATGCCGCCGACAATGATTTCGCCATCCACTGCCGGTACCTGGCCGGACACGTGCAGCCAGCCATCCGCTTCAACGGCGCGCGCGAATGGACGGGGCTGGCCGCCGGCGGCGGTGCTGCCGGTACCGTAACGAGTAATGCTCATGGATGTTTCTCCTGATTGAAAAAGTGAAAAGTCAGAACCGCGTGCTTTTGAGAAATTCCGCCAGGCGCGGCGATTGCGGGCGTTCGAACAGTTCCTTGGGAGGTCCCTGCTCTTCGATCCGACCCTGATTCATGAAAACGATTTTGTCGGAGACCTCAAAGGCGAAACGCATCTCGTGGGTCACCAGCAGCATGGTCATGCCGTCCTCGGCCAGGCCTTTGATCACGTTGAGCACTTCGCCGACCAGTTCCGGGTCGAGAGCCGAAGTGACTTCGTCAAACAGCATCAGGCTCGGGTTCATCGCAATGGCCCGGGCAATCGCCACGCGCTGTTGCTGACCGCCGGACAACTGACCGGGGAAGTGATTGCGCCGCTCCAGAAGGCCGACTCGATCCAGCCATTTCTCGGCCAGCACTACGGCTTCGTCCTTGTGCATCTTTTTGACTTTCAGCAGGCCAAGCGTGACGTTCTGCAACGCGGTGAGGTGCGGGAACAGATTGAATTGCTGGAACGCCATGCCGGTCATCGCGCGATGACGGGCGATGACTTTTTCAGCATGGCGGACACGTTTGCCGGCGACATCGTCGTAGCCGATCGATTCGCCGTCGAGCAGGATCTGCCCGCCCTGAAACTCTTCAAGCATGTTCACGCAACGCAGCAGCGTGGTCTTGCCCGACCCACTGGAGCCGATCAGCGTCACCACATTGCCGCGCTGCATGCTCAGATCGACGCCCTTGAGCACTTCGACCGCGCCGTACTGTTTGTGCAGGCCACGGATGTCGAGCAGTGGCTGGCCGTTTTGAATGTTGGAAACTTGAGCTTCAGTCATGGCAAGGCCACCCGCTTTTCAATGTGCCGGCCGAGTAACTCGATGCCGTAGTTGATGACGAAAAACAGAAATCCGGCGAACAGGTAAAACTCGAGCGTCATGAATGTCCGGGCGATGATCTGTTGCGTGCTGAGGAGCAATTCGGCCACGCCGATCACCGAGAGCAAGGTCGACGCCTTGACGATTTCGGTGGACGAGTTGACCCACGTTGGCAGGATCTGCCGCAGCGCCTGGGGCAACAGCACGTAACCAAGGGATTGATAAAACGTCAGGCCAATCGCCTTGCTCGCTTCCATTTGCCCGCGTGGTAACGCTTGCAATGCACCACGAACGATTTCCGCAACATGCGAGCCGCAAAACAACGTCAGGCCCAGGGCACCGGCCTGAAACGCGCTGATCTGCCAGCCCAGCGCCGGCGCCATATAAAAGCAGGCCAACACCAGCACAAACACCGGCGTGCCGCGAATCAGATCGACGTAAAAACGAAACGGTGCGCGCATCCAGAACTTGCCGTACGTCAGCACCAGACCGGTGACAACACCGAGCAGCGTGCCGAACAGAATCGCCAGTGCGGAGACCTGCACGCTGGTCAAGAACCCTTGCAGCAACGTCTCGCGCGCCACCCACAACTCATGCAACCAACTGGGAGATTCGTACATCGCAGCCTCCTATCGGCGAATCGCCAGACGCTGCTCGAGGTAACGCAGCAGCATGGCAATGAGGTAACAGGCCGCGACATACAACGCCGTGGTCACCAGCCAGGTTTCGATCACCCGGTAGCTCTCGACGTTGATCTTGCGCGCGTAATAGGTCAGCTCCGGCACCGCAATCGCAGCGGCCAGCGAGGTGTCCTTGAACAGCGAAATGAAGTTATTCGACAACGCCGGCAACACATTGCGCAGCATCACCGGCACCGTGACGTAGGCCTTGACCTGCCACTCGCCGAGACCGATCGCCAGACCGGCTTCGCGCTGCCCCTTGGGAATGCTCAGCAAACCGCCGCGAAACACTTCGGTCAGGTACGCCCCGGCATATAGCGACAGGGTGATGATGAACGAGGGAATCTTGTCCAGACGAATCCCCAGGCTCGGCAACGCAAAGTAGATCAACAGAATCAACACCAGAATCGGTGTGTTACGGATCACCGTCACATACACCGATGCCAGCACCCGCAAGGCGCGATGCTTCGACAGCAAGGCAAATGCCATCAGCAGGCCGATCACGCAGCCGATGGCGATCGATACCAGCGCCAGTTCAAGGCCCAGACCCAGCCCCGCCAGCAAGGTGTCGAAATCGCGCCACACGGCGGCAAAGTTCAACTGATAGTTCATGGTCAGCAGTACCTTGAGCAGGGCGACAGGAATCGCCCCACTCTCACGGGATCATTTGAATTCGACTGGGAAACCGATGGCGGGCGAAGGCAGATCTACGCCGAACCATTGTTTGAACGACGCCGCGTAAGTAGGGAATTCAACCCCGGTCATCGCTTCATGCAGCGTGGTGTTGACGAAGTTCAGCCAGTCCTGATCGCCGCGTTTGACGGCGCAGGCGTAGGTCTGCGGGCTCCAGGCGTAAGTCGGGCTGCGATAGCGGCCAGGGTTCTGCACCATCAGATATTTGACCGAGGACTGGTCCGTGGCGGCGGCATCGGCGCGCCCAGAGTTCACCGCTTGATACATCAAATCGACGCTGTCGTACTGATCGACCTTGGCCTTGGGCAAAGCCTGATGCACCAGTTCTTCGGCATAGACGTTTTGCAACACCGCCACGGTGACGCTGTCGCCGCCAGCCTGCAGGTCTTCGATTTCCTTGTATTTGCTGTTGTTCGGCAGCAGCAGACCGACACCTTCGCGGTAGTACGGCAAGGTGAACGCCACTTGCTGCGCACGGCTGGCGGTGACGGTGATGAACTGGCAGCTCATGTCGACCTTGTCGGTGAGCAGATTGGGAATCCGCGCATCGGACGACTGCACCACGAACTCGACTTTGCTCGGGTCGTTGAACAGACCCTTGGCGACCATCCTGGCGATGTCGATATCAAAGCCCTGCAACTTGCCGTCCGCGCCCTGGAAGTGCCACGGCGCATTGGTGCTACCGGTGCCGACAATCAATTTCCCACGGGCCAGAACACTGTCGAGCTTGCTATCGGCGGCCTGGGCCAGGCCCATAACAGTGGAAGAAGCTGCAAGAACAAAAACACACGCTTTGAACAACGAAGGACGGCGATGCATGGCAAGCACTCCAGGATGATGTTTATTCCGCTATACCGGAACACGGTTTGTTACTACGGAATAGACAGCAGAAAGTGTGCCACAGGATTCGCGGGGAATCCGCAATGGATTGAAATTTGTTTTGAATCAAAGAGATAAAAAGAAGGGTGGAGCCCGTGTTACGCGAGGTGTCACCAACCCGCGCTACCGTTGGCTACACAGAGCGAGTACCGGGGCCACATTTCGGTGCGCGACGCACAAAAAATCGCGCTCGGCACCTGTCAACTCTGACAGTAGCCGCCGAAGCGTTACCTGCCTTACCGTCAGCTTCATCCGGAACCGACGAACAGGTAAGTCTCCATGCGCTCGACATCCGAATACTCGACCCTTGCGCCCGCCTATCGCAAAGCCTTGAAGACCAGAAGGCTGGTGGCTTTGTATTTCTACAGCGAACATTGCCCCGCCTGTCATTGGGCCAGCCCGGTATTCCGACAGATTGCCGAAGGTTTCAAACCCTGGGCCGACAGCTACATGCTTGATGTCGACAAGTCACCCAGACACGAGCGTGTGACTGGTTTCCCGACAATCCTGCTCTACAAGAACGGAAAACTGCTGGAGCATTTGAAAGGAATCGGCGATGAGGAAATGCTGGAGCAATCCTTTATTCGCTACATCGGCAAGATCAAAACTGCGCCCGTTCAGCACCAACCAAGACATGACACTGCCTGGCTTTACCAGACTCTGCGAAGTCTCTGCACCATCCCCCGCGCAAAACGATGGAACTTTTCCTGAAAGTGCCACCTAAGAGCCATCAGGTAATGGCACTGCCGTTCCAATTGATCTGTAACAACTAGCCTCGAAGCCGGATTGGACAAGCTCCCATCCGGCTGCTTTTCTTTATTTCTCAGAAAGAGATAAGTGCTGCCGGCCCTCTGGTCGCAGCCTTGCTTCGTCCCAGGAGGGGTCAATGTCCTTTAAAGTCATGATGGTTTTCGGTACTCGCCCGGAGGCCATCAAAATGGCCCCGCTGGCCCGGGTTCTGCGTCAGTGGCCCGACATCACACTCAGCATCTGCTCCACCGGCCAGCATCGCGAGATGCTCACTCAGGTGCTGGACGCATTCGAACTGAAGGTCGACGAAGACCTGCAAGTCATGACCCAGGGCCAGACCCTGAACGGTCTGTCGCAACATCTGCTCGCCCAGCTCGATCAGGCCTACGGGGGGGTCAAACCGGACATAGTGCTGGTACACGGCGATACCACCACCAGCTTCATCGCGGCCCTCGCCGCCTTCAATCGCCAGTTGCCTATCGGTCACGTCGAAGCCGGTTTGCGTACCGGCAACCTGCGCGCGCCCTGGCCCGAGGAAGCGAATCGACGCCTGACCGGCGTGATTACCGACCTGCACTTCCCGCCGACCTCCAAGTCCGCCGCCAATCTGCTGCGTGAAGGCGTGCCCGAAGACAACATTGAAATCACCGGCAACACCGTGATCGATGCCTTGCTGTGGATGCGCAAGCACCAGCAGGAAATCGACTGGCATCCTTCCGCCGATTCGCCTCTGGCGGCGATTGATGATCAGCGCCGGATGATTCTGGTCACCAGCCATCGACGGGAAAATCTCGGCGACGGTTTCCGTAATATTTGCCAGGCGTTGGCTGAGCTGGCCGAGCAATACCCGGACGTGCAATTTGTCTATCCGGTGCACCTCAACCCGCTGGTGCAGGAAGTGGTGTACGGCATGCTCGCCGACAAACCGAATATCTACCTTGTTCCGCCACAGGATTACCCGAACTTCGTCTGGCTGATGGGCCGCGCGCATTTCATCCTGACCGACTCCGGCGGCGTGCAGGAAGAAGCTCCGGCCATCGGCAAACCCCTGCTGGTATTGCGCGACGTCACCGAGCGGCCGTCCGTGCTGGAAAGCGGCACGATGCTGCTGGTCGGCACCGACAAGGCGCGCATCGTCAAGGAAGCCCGACAACTGCTGGACGACCCGGACACCTACGCGCGCATGAGTCGCGTGCATTTCCCTTATGGCGACGGTCACGCCAGCGAACTGATCGCCACCCGCCTGCACGCCTGGTTGAGCACACGCTCGGCGGCGGGTAACGGCGTATGAGTCTGGGTTGGGTCGACTTTTTTGCGTATGTGCTGTTCGGTCTCAAATATGTGGCGATTGCCCTCGCCCTGTTGATGTTCATCCTCGGTCTGGATGACCTGTTCATTGACCTCGTCTACTGGTCTCGCAAACTGATCCGGCGCTGGCGGATCTATGAAAAGTTCGAACGTGCCGATGAAGCACGCCTGTACGCCATCCCCGAAAAACCCTTGGCAATCATGGTGCCGGCATGGAACGAAGTCGGTGTGGTCGGTGAAATGGCGCGCCTGGCCGCCTCGACCATCGACTACGAGAACTACCAGATTTTCGTCGGCACCTACCCCAACGACGCCGAAACCCAGGCGGATGTCGACGCGGTTTGCCTGCACTATCCCAACGTGCACAAAGTGGTCTGCGCCCGCCCCGGCCCGACCAGCAAGGCCGATTGCCTGAACAACATCATCGACGCGATTCTGCGTTTTGAAAGCGAAGCAAAAATCCAGTTCGCCGGTTTCATCCTGCATGACGCCGAGGACGTGATTTCGCCGATGGAATTGCGCCTCTACAACTATCTGTTGCCGAACAAAGACCTGATTCAGATCCCGGTCTATCCGTACGCGCCGGAATGGAAAGGATTTACTGCCGGCCACTATGTCGATGAGTTCGCCGAGAACCACGGCAAGGACGTTATCGTCCGCGAGGCCCTGACTGGTCAGGTGCCGAGCGCCGGTGTCGGCACGTGCTTCAGCCGCAAGGCCATCAGCGCCCTGCTTGAGGACGGCGACGGGATTGCGTTCGACGTGCAGAGTCTCACCGAAGACTACGACATCGGTTTCCGCCTGAAACAGAAAGGCATGAAATGCATCTTCGCCCGCTACTCGGTCAGTGATCCGAAACTGGCACTGGAGCAACCGTGGGTACTGGGCATGAACCGCGAGTTCTCCCAAGTGATCTGCGTGCGCGAGCATTTCCCGCGGGACTTGCAACACGCGATCCGGCAGAAATCCCGCTGGATTGTCGGCATCGTGTTTCAAGGCACCAAGAACCTTGGCTGGAGCCGCACCGGGCTGCTTAATTATTTCCTCTGGCGCGACCGTCGCGGGTTGATCGCCTACATGCTGAGTTTTCTGGTCAACCTGCTGTTTGTGGTGCTGATCGCCATGTGGCTGGTGACGGTGATTTCCCCTGAATCGTGGCGTTACCCGTCAATCCTGTCGGACAGCTCGTTGCTCTCGGTGCTGCTATGGCTTAACGGCTTCATGCTGCTCAACCGTCTGTTTCAGCGCGGCTGGTTCGTCACCCGTTACTACGGTCTGGTGGAGGGCCTGCTCTCGGCGCCACGCATGATGTGGAGCAACTTCGTCAACTTCTTCGCCAACCTGCGCGCACTGCGCCAGGTCATGGAAATGGGCGACTCCCGCCGCGTGGCGTGGGACAAGACCACTCACGAATTCCCCGCACTGACCAAGGCACAGCGTGTACCACTGGGCCATCGTCTGGTGGAAAAAGGTCTGCTCACTGAAGAACAACTGGAAGCGGCGATCACCAGCCCGGTGCGCCGGCGTCTGGGCCGCGAACTGCTGCTGCGCGAATACATCACCAGTACACAACTGGTCGAAGAACTGGCGGAGCAACTGGAGCTGGAGTGGGCGCCGCTTAATCCGTTCAAACTGGACAAGCGCCTGATCGATGCGGTTCCGCGCCGGGTTGCCTCGCACTACGGCGTGCTGCCAGTTGCTGAAGAAGGCGACACCCTGGTGCTGGCCTCCGAAGGCCCGGTCAGTCAGGTCTCGCTCGGCGCCATCAGCCGCCAGTTGAAACGCCCCGTGCGCAGCCGTCTGGCGCCACAGGGCCGGGTTACGTTGGGGATTCGCTACTGGTACGCCAGCCCCAATCAGAGAGAGGAAGTGCGCCATATGCTTGAGGTGCTGGAGCGTCATCAGGACGATGAAGCCTTGCTTGAGCGTGTCAGCCGCCATCAGGTATTGCTGGGCAACTTGCTGCAAGTACGCGGGATGGTGCCGCCGACCCTGTTCAATCAGGCATTGATCGATTTTGATGCCGAGAACATGTCCCTCGGTGAACACCTGATTTCACGCGGCATGATCACCCGGCAAGTGCTCGAACAGGCATTGGCCGATCAGGCCAGTGAACAACAAGCGGCTTACCGCATCGTCGGGGAGGTCGCATGAAGCCTGGGCAACGTCACACTCTATTAATGGGCAGTCTGTTGCTGGGCCTGAGCGTCGCGTATCCACTGCACGCCGCACCGTTGAGCGAATTCGAACAGTTCCGCAGCTACCCGTACATGGATCGCAGCTATCGCGAGGCGAAAAAGGGAAACTGGAAAGAAGTCGAACGGCTGATGCGCCATCTGCTCGAAAAAGTCCCGAAAAATGACGAGGCGCGAGCGCTGCTGGTGCAGTCGCTGGCCAAACAGCGCCACTATAAAGAAGCCATTCAGGCCTTGCCGAATGACAGCGAGGCGCTGCTTGATTTGCGCCTGACCTGGATCGAACAGGACCCACCGGGCAGCACGCAGGTTGAACAATGGATGGCCACCAGCAGCCTCAACGACCGCGTACGTTTGTGGCAGGCCTACAGCCTGAGCCTGGCCAAATTTGGCGGCGCCGCCAAAGCGCATGACTGGCTGGCGCAACTGGCGCCCAAGGGCGATGACAACATTCTGCGCCTGGCCCGCGCCAACTGGTCGGAACAATTGCGCGACTGGAGCGGCACGATTGAACAACTGGCGCCGCTGGCCGCGCGTAAACAACTGGATGCCGAAGGCTGGCAACGTCTGGCCAACGCCTACGTGCAACGCCTCGACGAAAAACCGTTGCAGCAATTGCTCGAACAGGCGCCAAGCCCGCAAGCCGCACGCCAGGTACGTCTGGCGATGGTCGATCGCGCCATCGCCCTGGGTCAGGATCAACAGGCACAGCGCTGGTTGCAGTCGCTGCCTGCCGCCGACCTCGCTGATCCGGCGCAACGTCAGCGTCTTTGGGAGCTGGCCCGGCAGACCGACGACGTGCCGACCGTACAACGTCTGAGCGACGACTTGCAGCGCCCTTGCCTGGAGACCGCCGACTGGCTGTCTCGTCACGATCCTGAAGCGGCACTCACGCAATTGCGCCGTTGCCAGCCAGCCGATGATCCGCAATCATGGCTGGTCCTCGCGCAACGTCTGCAAGCCACGGATCATCTGCAAAACACCCCTTTGCCGGAACCGTGGAACAGCCGTCGTCAGGCGCATCTGGTGGATGTCTGGCAGGAACAAGGCCAGAACTCGCGAGTGATGGTCTGGCTGGCCGGCCAGGAGCAAACCCCGGCAGTGGTCAAACGTCGGGCTGAACTGGCCCAGCGCATGGGCCGGCGCACGGAAGAACAAACGCTGTGGGAATACCATTACCGCCAGACCGGCAATCTCGCGTCGCTGAATCAGGCGAGTTTTCTGGCGTTCAACAGTGGTGACCGCGCAAACGCGCAGCAACTTCTCGAGGACGCCTATGACCGTCATGGTGGGCGCCTGCCTGCGCCGGCGTTGCAACGCCTGGCCAGTCTCTACGCCTCCACACCCGATCCGACGCCTGCACAGCAACGGCGCATGGCCTCACTACTGAGCCATGTCGACGCCAGCACGCGCGGCCAATTGCTTGCGCAACTGGCAGAAAAAGGTCAGTGCGACGTTGTGCAACAGGCCATTGGCAGTCACCCGCAAGCCGTCGGCGACTATCGTGCACTCGGTCGTTGCGCTATGCCTGAGCGCCCCGGTGAAGCCGTGGTCTATTATCAGCAGGCGGAAAAACTCGGCGACAAAAGCAGCCGCTTACCGCTGGCCTACGCGCTGGAGGCGGCAGGCGATTCCGCCGGAGCGTTGACGATCTGGCGCAGCATTGCGCTGGCCGAACTCAGTGATAACGCACGCCTGACCGCCAGCCGCAGTGCGCTGAATGCCGGCGACAGCCAAAGCTCAGAACGTTTCTGGCAACAGAGCAGCACCCGAGGGGCCAATGAATGGGCGTTGGGTGCGGCAATCGCTGACGCTCGAGGCGATCATGCGCAGGCACTTGAACGTCAGCGTCAGGCCTTGCAGAAAGCCCCGGATGCCGGGCATTTCTATGCAGCTTCCGTCACCGCGCAAAAGGCCGGTGACTTGCCGCAAAGCAACGCCTGGCTGGCTGAGGCGGTGCGTCGCGATCCACAGANNTGGCCTGGCGATACGACGAAGTCGCCGACAGCGCTTCCGCTCGCAAGGAGTTACGTCGGGTCATCGACCTCGAACAGCACCCGGTGGCAGCCGACGATGAGGACGGCAGCATGGAAGCGCGGCGTTACCGTCAGCGTCGCGCCCATGAAGCCCTGTCACGACGTGACAGCTTCACGATCGCTAGTACGTGGTCACCGGCCGGGGTATCGACGAACGACTTTCTGCGTGACGATGACAGCAAAGGCTCACACCGCAGCCCCAACTCGCAAAACGTGCAAGTCGCCATGTGGGATCACGCCCTTGGCGAAGAGCCAAGCCGCGCTGGTAGCACACTGTCGGTTTACGGGCGTGTATTGCTCGGTGGACAAAGCCGTTCCAGTTACGCCGAGTCCGTCGCGGCGGGCGTCGGTCTGCGCTACAAACCGTGGGGGACGCAGAACATCAACTTCTACGGTGAGATCTACAAACAGAGCCAGTTCGGTGATCAGGACAACCATGGTTTGAGCCTCGGCCAGTTGATCAACCCGGACAAGCTCTCCGATCAACTGGATGACCACCGTCAGGACGGTCACACCAGCACTGATTATTTGCTACGCGCAACGGCTTCATTCCTAGACCAAGGCAAGTACCGCAACGATTGGCGCGTCGACGAAAGCGAATGGGATGAACGCTTCCTCTACCTCGACGCCGCCTGGTGGACCAAGGCTGGCGACCATCAGTGGCTGTCGCGCTTCCAGCAAGGTCACGCGTGGAAACTGCCGTTCCACGGCGCACAAACGATCATGCCGTACGGCTTCCTCGAATTTGCCAGTCAGGATCCGAGTAACGATTGGCGTCAGGATCTGCGCGCCGGTGTCGGTCTGCGCTGGCAGTGGTGGTACGACGATGACCGCTATAACGCTTACCGCTCGAAGCTGACCGTGCGTACCGAGTATCAACAGTCGCTGGGCGGCAATCTGTATGAAGGCGGCAACGGTGTGTTGCTGGGTGTGGAGTGGAATTTCTGATGGCTCGATGGATGTTGTTTTTCTGCCTGCTGCTGGGCACGTTTGCCGCGAGAGCCGATGAGCGAGTGTTCTATCAACCGCTCAATGTCGACGCCACTCTCAGCCACGCGCAGTGGCAAAAGGTCTGGCAGGACACGGCGAAGCAAGGCACGCGCACCGTGATCGTGCAGTGGACGGCGTACGGCGATGCGCAGTTCGGCGGCGCCAATGGCTGGCTCGCCAACAGTCTGAGGCAGGCGCGGCAACAAGGGCTGCAACTGGTGCTGGGGCTGAAGATGGATCCGGCCTATTACCAGCGCATTGATGAACTCGACACTTCCGGCCTCGCCATGTACTGGCAGGCGCAACTGGGGCGATCGCTGGCGCAGCAACAAAAGCTGCGCAAGGAATGGAAGTTGCCAGTCAGCGGTTGGTACCTGCCGCTGGAACTCGATGACTTGCACTTCCTGGCGGCGGATCGACGAGCAACGCTGCAGCGTCAACTCAAGGACTTCGCCGGCAAACTCGACGCGCCCCTGCACGTCAGCGTTTTCAGTACCGGCAAGCTTGCGCCTGCCGTCAACGCGCAGTGGCTGGCTGAGATGAGTACCGTGGGCGTTCAAGTCTGGTGGCAGGACGGCGCCGGTACCGGACGTCTGGCGCCACTGGTTCGCAACGGTTATGCCAGTGCACTACCCTGCTCCGTGGGCATCGTGCGCGAGGCGTTTCGTCAGGTGAGTAGCGAGGGCCAGCCCTTCCGCGCCGAACCGGCGGCACCGGACGCCTCGCAAACCGGTTGCCATCCGGGGGCAACGTTTTCCCTGCGTTACCGGCCATGGGGGCGGGTGATCCTCGACAACCAGCGCAATCATCAGGGCAGCGATGTACAAAACCATTGAAGACGAAGTCCTGAAGAAAACCGCTCCCACCGAGGTGTGGGAAGAGTTTATTCAGCACGAGTTCGAACGACTGCATTCGTTCTGCCTGTTGATCTATCTGGCCAGCATGGGCATCTGGCTGGCCTTCGANNGCGGTGCTGGCCGTGGTGTTGACGTTCACGCGCAAGGCTCGCCACTTTGACTGGCTGAACCTGACGTTCGTGTTCGTGATCACGCTGGGTATCAGGCTGGTGATCGACGGCCTGCCGCCGAACTTTCATGGCATCTGGCTGGTGCTCGCGGCCTCCACCACGCTTTACAGTGCTTCGGTGTTGCCGCTGAGTCGCTGGTCGTTCTTCGCCGCGCAGATCGTTACCTGGCTGATGCTCAACCCGTTCATGCACACCGGGGTCGAGTTTTTCGAGCTCAAAGGCGTGATGACCATCTGCTACAGCGTGTTTCTCTGCTCGCTGACGATCTACACCTTCCTGAAACTGCGCGAGGCCAAGCTGTACAACTACATCATGTCCCGACTGCTGCTGGATCAGGCCTACAACGACACGCTCACGGAAATCCCCAACCGCCGCTCGTTCATGACCCGCGCCGAAAAATGCCGGCAAGCCGTCCCCCGCGAACATGACCATTACCTGGCGATGATCGACATTGATAATTTCAAGAAAGTGAATGATGTTTACGGTCACGACATCGGAGATGAAGTGCTCAAGCGGATTGCGGCGGATATCAAAGCGGTCATGGCGCGCTTTGAATACGCACGGCTGGGTGGCGAAGAGTTTGCGATTTATCTGGCCGGTGTGCGCCGCGAAGATGTCGAAACTCTGGCCGGCGAATTGTGCCGGGTCGTCCGCGAACAACCGAGCCACCACCCGGTAACCATCAGCATTGGCGTGGCTCGGGTGGAGGACGGCGATAGCCTCAATCAGGCGCTGATCAAGGCCGATGAAGCGTTGTATGAGTCAAAACATACGGGGAAGGATCGCTATACCTTTTATCAGCGATCCAGCGGCGTCTGACAGATTGCATTCGCGANNGCTTGCTCGCGAAGAGGCCGCAACAGGTCAAAACTTATCTGAAGCCTTACGCAGACCCGGGCATCAGCAACACCCGCGTCACTCGCCGTTCCTCGACAGCTTTGACCGTCAATTCCCAACCCTGGTATTCCAGCCGGTCACCGATGACCGGCAGGCGATCCAGCAAGCTCATCACCAGCCCGGCCATCGTCTGATAATCCTCGGTCGGCTGCGCACTGAATCCGGTGTGCTGGCGTACCCGTGTCAGGTTCAACGCGCCACTGACCATGAATCCGCCCTGCTCCTCGACCACGTCCGGGCCGTCGATTTCGCTGGCATCGGGCAATTCACCGGCAATCGACTCGAGGATATCGGTCATGGTCAATACGCCGACAAAATCACCGAACTCGTTGACCACGAACGCAATGTGCGTCGACGCCGCGCGCATCTGTTCAAGCGCATTAAGGATCGAATAGCTGTCGAGCAAGTTGATGGTCTTGCGCGCCAGATGCTCCAGATTTGGCTCGGTGCCGGCCAGGTATTCCTTGAGCAATTCCTTCTTGTGCACGAAACCCAACGGCTCATCCACCGCGCCGTTGCGAATCAGCGGCAAGCGCGAGTAGGACGAATGCATCAACTTTGTACGAATGGTCTCGGCGTCATCGGCCAGGTCGATGGTGTCGACATCGGCACGCACCGTCATCAAGGCACGGATCGGTCGTTCGGCCAGTTGCAGCACGCCGCTGATCATCACCCGTTCACGACGATCGAACAGTTCGCTGCTCGGCGCATCACCGTTGTCGAGCAGATCGGAAATCTCCTCGCCAACCTCCTCCACCGCCAGTTTGCGACCGCCCAGCAAACGCATCACCGCATGAGCCGTACGTTCACGCATCGGGCGCAAGCCTTGCATCGAGCGTTTGCGCCGGGCGCGGGCAATCTGGTTGAACACTTCGATCAGGATCGAGAAGCCGATGGCGGCATACAAGTAACCTTTCGGAATGTGGAAGCCCAGACCTTCGGCGGTCAAGGCAAAACCGATCATCATCAAAAAGCCCAGACACAGCATGATCACCGTCGGGTGCGCGTTGACGAATCGCGTCAACGGTTTGCTCGCGACAATCATCAAACCGATAGAGATGATCACCGCGATCATCATTACCGCCAGCTCATCGACCATGCCCACAGCGGTAATCACCGCGTCCAGCGAGAACACCGCGTCGAGCACGACAATCTGCGCAACGATCGGCCAGAACAGCGCATAAGCGGTGTTGCTGGTACGTTCACCAACATGCCCTTCAAGACGTTCGTGCAACTCCATGGTGGCTTTGAACAACAGGAACACGCCACCGAACAGCATGATCAAGTCACGGCCAGAGAAGCTCTTGTCGAACACCTCGAACAGCGGCTGCGTGAGGGTCACCAGCCAGGAAATACTCGCCAACAGGCCCAGACGCATGATCAGCGCCAGCGACAGGCCGATGATTCGCGCGCGGTCGCGCTGATGCGGCGGCAGTTTGTCGGCAAGGATTGCAATGAACACCAGGTTGTCGATACCCAGCACCAGTTCCAGCACGATCAAGGTCAACAAGCCTAACCAGGCCGTGGGATCCGCTAACCATTCCATAAAATGTCTCTGTCTCTCTTCAGTGAATTCAGGCTGCCGGACACGGCAAAGTGCAACGCGAAGGCTCTGAAGCCGCGTTATCAACGATAGTCGGTGGTCGGAAGACTGGATGCTGCGAGTGCGTCAAGACCGCGCCATGGCGCGAAGGGAAGGTACGACTGGGAGGCTCCGAGCGGGTGTTCATGTAGATCCTGAATGAAAAATGGCCTTGGAGAGTACAGTCTGTATCGGCCAATCCCACAGCCTGAAATCATTTCAAAATCTGTAAGCCTGGAGATTGTTCGTTACTGACGGCNNTTGCTCGCGAAGGCGTCAGAGAGAAGACGATTACCTTCCGGCAAAGCGCAACCGCGCCAGCGCCCGCAAATCCCCTTCAACGTAATAATCATGAGTCCAGCGGTCATCCACCGCCAGCGGACTGACCTGCTTCAACGCCAGTTTCTTCGCAAAGTAGCGAAAGCGGTAATGCTCATAAAACCGCAGCAGCTCCAGGCCATAGCGATCGGCCAGATCAATGTCGCCACGAATGATCAGGTAATTTTCGTCGTTGCCGTTACTGGCCGAAGCACTGAGGTTGTGGCTGCCGCTGACGATGGTCGGAGCGTCCGAGGTGAAATCGGTGACCACCGCTTTGGTGTGCACCAGCAAATTGCCCTTCTGGCCTTTCATGTTCTCGCGCAACCAGCCTTCAAGACCGGTGTTGAGCAACGCGGTGGCGGCAAATTCCGCCGTGCGGTCGGCGTGAAACCCGGTAATGCGGCTGGCAGTGTTTTGCAGGCCAAACCGCAAAATGTCGTCGTGCGGCTGGCCGAGCAAGGCGTTGAGGATCGCGTCGGGCAACGTGAACGCCGTGACAAACAGGACGTCCTTGCGCGCCGCCGCAATGATGTCGACGAATTCGCGAAGATCACCGCCACCCGTGCGTGGCGAAAACCCGGCAAACAGTGGCTGCGAAGGGTTCATCGGATTGTGTTCGGTGATCCAGTCGCGGGTCTTACCGACGTCGTCGGGCAGCGCCCAGATCTGCTCGAAGACTTGCAGATAACTGGCGCCTATCGTCTCATCGTCCAGCACGTGCACAACGTTGGCCTGGCGATAGACGCCATTGGCGGTGAAGTTGGTACTGCCACACAACACCGCCTGAGGCTGGCGCTGACCCGCCGCATCGAGCCGACTTAGCACGATGTACTTGTTGTGAAAGATGTTGTGCGTGACGCGCCCGCGCTTGCTCTCGGCGGGCAGTCTGGCCAGGCTCGCCTCGTTGAGCGTAGTGTCTTCGTCATCGGCTCTGGCGTGGTAGAGAACGCGAACCTTCACGCCGCGCTCGAACGCGGCGTTGACTGCATCGATGATCGCTTGCAACTGGTATTCGTAGATCGCGATGTCCAGCGCCCATTCGCCGTCGACCGCACGCTCGATGAACCCCAACAGACGCCCGAGCAAACCGTTCTCCAGCCATTGCCGGGCGGCGTCGGGCCAGGCTTCGATGGGCATGTTTTTGTTAGCGCTGATCTGCGCGTCGAGTTCGGGAAACTTGCGCTGAAATGCCTGGCTGGCGGCCACTGCGCGGTTGAAGATCACACTTTGATTGGCGGGATGACCGTCGTCGCTGATGACGGTCAGTTCGAGAGATTCACCCAGTTGCGGCGCATCCGGCGTGCCATAAGCCAAGTGGACGCGATAGTGAATCGTCATGCCCGGATTCACTGCGTAATCGGCCCAGCGAAATTTCTGCAGCGGCGCCTTGTCACTCGGTGTCGCGTGGAACTGTGGGAACGTGTGGGCTTTGCCGGGGAATGTCAGGCTGTTGAAGAGAAACAGCCAGGGTTTGCTGCCCTGCTGCTTTTCAATGGCAAATCCCAGCAGGCCTTTGCGCCGGGGTTCGGCCAGATCCATCGCCAGCAGCACGCCATTGGTACCCGCGTAGGCCTTGACGCGAAAATCATCCTGAGGGTTTCTGACCAAAACGCGCATCGCTNNGCGGGTTTGCTCGCGAAGAGTGCCTTTCAGGCACCGTAGATCCTCAGAGCGGAATCAGCTCATCAATATGCCGATAATCCGCTGCCAATGCCCCGGCCAGTTCCTTCGCCCGTCCCAACCGGATCGGCCCGCGCTCAATGTCGATCAACAGTCCGGGACAAGTCATTGCTGCTAGCCCCGTCACAGCCTTCAACCGTCCATCCGTGACCACCAGCAAACGCTGCTGCTCGGCAGGAAAGCGCTTTTGTCGCTGCACCAGCCATTGCTGCGCCTGCGTCAACGCCTCCCGCAAAGGCGTGCCGCCGCCCGCGCCGAGAGCATCGAGCCAAATGCGTAAACCGCTAGACGCTTTCAACCCTTGCACCTGCCATTTCGGCGTCGAACCACTGGCCGTCAGCAAGGTCAGTCGCGCGCGCTGACGATAAGCGTCGTCGAACAATTGCGCGAGCAAGCCCTTGGCATCGCTCAAGGCGTGATGACGACGCGTCGACGCCGAGGCATCGACGATCACCAGCCACAACTCATGGGCCGAGCGGGTGCGCAGTTGAAACAGCAAATCCGCGCGCGATTGCGGGCGGCCGTTGAGCAGCGTTGCCGGCCAGTTCACAGAACCGTTTCGCGCGGTCTGACGTTGGCCCTGGCGTCCTTTATTCAAGCGACCGGCACGGGGTTTGGCATTCGCCCCCGCGTCGGATCGGGGGCGAATGCCTAGGGCTTTTTTGGCCAGCTCGGTACTTCGCGACGAGCGCCCGTGGCAAGCGCCGGTGCAGGCATGTCGCCCCATTGGCCCTGCCCCTCGCTCGGCTGCGCTTGAGACTCTGACGAAGATTGCGCGGGTTGTTGCGCACTCGGCATCGACTGTTCGCGGCGGCGATGGCGCAAGGCGAATTCGGCCACTGCGTCGATATCCTGCTCGGCAATCGCTGCAACGCCCCGCCACGCCGCANNAGCAACTGCGGGCGCAACTCCCCCTCCTCCGGGTTCATCGTGCCAATCAGGACAAACTTCGCCGAATGCCGATGGGAAATTCCGTCACGTTCGATCAGGTTGGTGCCGCTGGCGGCGACATCAAGCAACAGATCGACCAGATGATCGGGCAGCAGATTCACTTCATCGACGTACAGCACGCCGCCGTCAGCCTTGGCCAGCACACCGGGAGAAAACTGCGCGCGGCCGGCGCTTAGGGCGGCGTCGAGGTCGAGTGTGCCGACCAGACGTTCTTCGGTGGCGCCCAACGGCAAGGTGACGAACTGACCACTGGCGAGCAGATCGGCCAAACCGCGGGCCAGCGTCGACTTGGCCATGCCGCGCGGGCCTTCGATCAGCACGCCGCCGATTTTCGGGTCGATGGCAGTCAGACACAGGGCGAGCTTCAGGTCATCGGCGCCGACCACGGCGGAGAGCGGGAAATGCGGGGTGTCGGTCATGTTCAATTCTCAGCTCTCTTCTTCTATATCCAGCAGCAGGTTCTCCAGCGCCTCTTTATAAGCCCCCGGTTCCTGCCACATCCCGCGCTGCTGCGCCTCCAGCATGCGCTCGGTCATGTCGCGCAATGCATGTGGATTGTGCTCGCGGACAAAATCGCGGGTCGCCGGATCGAGCAGATACGCATCGGCCAGCAACGCGTACTGGTGATCGTTGATCAATTGCGTGGTGGCGTCGAAGGCAAACAGGTTGTCGACCGTCGCCGCCAGTTCGAACGCACCTTTATAGCCGTGGCGTTTGACCCCGTCGATCCATTTCGGATTGGCCGCCCGGGAGCGGATCACCCGGTTCAGCTCTTCTTTCAAAGTGCGGATCTTCGGCAAATCCGGCTGACTGTGATCGCCGTGATAACTGGCCGCCGCTTCGCCCCGCAGGGTTTCCACGGCGGCGAGCATGCCGCCCTGGAACTGGTAATAGTCGTTGGAGTCGAGTAAATCGTGCTCGCGGTTGTCCTGGTTTTGCAGCACCGCTTGCACCTGACTCAAACGCTGGACGAACTGTTCGCGAGCGGCAGTGCCTTCATCGGAGCCGCCATAGGCGTAGGCGCCCCAATTAAGGTAGACCTCAGCGAGATCCTCGCGGCTCTGCCACAGGCGACCGTCGATGGCGCCCTGCACGCCTGCGCCGTAGGCACCCGGTTTGGCGCCGAAGATCCGCCATCCGGCCTGACGCCGTGCAGCGTCTTCATCGATACCCGATTGCAACAGTGCCTCGCGTTCGGCGCGGACTTTGGCGGCCAATGGATTGAGATCGTCCGGCTCGTCCAGCGCGGCGACTGCTTGCACCGCTGCATCGAACAGGCGGATCAGGTTGGCGAAGGCGTCGCGGAAAAATCCAGAGACTCGCAGCGTCACATCGACACGCGGACGGTCGAGCAGGCTCAGCGGCAGAATCTCGAAATCATCGACCCGCTGACTGCCCGTAGCCCACACTGGACGCACGCCCATCAATGCCATCGCCTGGGCAATGTCATCGCCGCCGGTGCGCATGGTCGCCGTGCCCCACACCGACAGACCGAGCTGGCGCAGGTGATCGCCGTGATCCTGCAGATGCCGCTCAAGGATCAACGTGGCCGACTGAAAACCGATGCGCCACGCGGTGGTGGTCGGCAGGTTGCGCACGTCCACCGAATAAAAATTGCGCCCGGTCGGCAACACGTCAAGACGTCCGCGACTGGGTGCACCGCTCGGCCCGGCGGGCACGAAACGGCCGCTTAGGGCATCAAGCAGGCCGCGCATTTCGGCGGGGCCGCAGGCGTCGAGACGTGGGGCGACGACTTCGCGCAGGTTTTCGAGGATGGCGTGGACTTCAGTCCAACACGGTTCCTGTGGGAGCGGGCTTTTGTGGCGAGGGGGTTTACCCCCGTTGGACTGCGCAGCAGTCCCGTCTTTTGGAGCCGCTTCGCGACTCAACGGGGGCAAGCCCCCTCGCCACAGTGTTTCGTTCACTGGGTCAAGGGTTTGTTCGATCAGTTGGCTGGCGAACAGTTCGAGGCGTTCGCGGGTGTCGCCAGCGGTGCGCCAGGCTTCGTCACTGAGCGATTGCAATTCTTCCGGCCGCGGCCCGCCCCCCCGACTGACAACGCAACAAACGAGCGGTACACAGA
>NZ_VXCA01000044.1 GCF_011369485.1 Pseudomonas atagonensis
TGGTGGTGGTGGTGGTGGTGCGAGGAGGGAGCCAATTAGGGCTTTAGAACTTGAGTGCGACTCGGTATCTCACGTCGGCGTACCTCTCCCAAACAACGCGGTCAGTCCCCTCTCCCTCCGGGAGAGGGCTAGGGTGAGGGCAGCGTCCTGATTGACCCACCACAAGCCTGACTCCCGCAGAGACCTCATCCGAATTTACGCCGGATATCGACTGACCTCGACATTATCCAGCACCCGATTCACCGCCAGTTCCGCCAGCATGATCACCTGCTGAATCCCCAGGATCCGATGCCGCTGCGGCGTATCGACAAAAGCCGCTACATCACTGGCCATGACACTGGCGGTGGCCAAAGACTCACAGGCATGGGCCAACAGAGTTTCATCGTCCATGTCCGGGGAGATCTGAAACATCTGGCTCGGTCGGCGGCCAGGGCATTTTTTTGGAATGGGATTGAAATGGTGGTCGAGGGCGCGCTCGGCGGTGTCGTGGAGCTTCTTTGAATCGGCGGATTCGTAGGACGAGGTGTCGTCTGTTTCTGGCGGGTTTGGTGTTGGCTTTTTCATGGTGTAAACATCACCGCGACGCGATAACGGGTGGTAGCTGCACACAGGTTCGCGTACTTAGCCATTCGCCAGTATCGGCATGCCCGAAGGCATTCTCCGCACAACCATCTTCAAACCAAACGAATAGAGCCAGAGCGCTCCAGTTTGGGTCAGCGATTATGCATCAAATCGAATGGGCTACACGGGCCGAGATGCCCGGTCGCCGAATTTGAAGCGACTTCGAGAGCTTATCCACCCGAATTCCGAGGCACGACCAACCCACCCCGTTGGAAAAAACGTCAAAAATGCCTTCGTCTGCAATGCACGATCTACAGTGAGGGCCAGCTCGCTTTCGATCGGGCACTTTCATTTAAGAGAATTTTGAATATTGGAGCGTTATCCTTCGCAAAAATATCTAGTTAAACGCCAGATTTAACTTGGCTCAGAACTAGGGGGCTACTACGCTGTTATCGGTTTCGGAGTGCATCTGATCCACATTGTCCAAGGACTTATTAAGCTCCTCAAGAATTGATTTGGATTCGTCGACCATATGTTGGCTTACTGATGGGTCTGCTCCATGGATTATAGCGTTTCTCAAGGTGATCAAGTTTTTTAGGCGAGAAAATAATTCATTATTGATTTTTTCCCTGCGTAACAGGATCTCAGCAAGCCGGGTATTTGAAGTGTGTTTGTTGTATTTTTTGTTAGAAAAGTCAGTCGTAAGAACGGGGATGTTGGTTTTTGTGTTTAAAATAGATTCTATGTTGTTATAAGATTTGAGAAACTCTGACAAGTCTCCTTGCATTGTTTTTACGTTGTGTTCGGGATCGATTTTGTCTTGAAGGGCTTGGCTCGCAGCTTGGATATTGCCGGGTCCGACAATATCTACAACAAAGAAAGCAATGGCTACAAAAGAAATAGCAAAGAAAGACTGGCTGAAATTCATAAGGTACGTGAGGGGTTCGGTGTTTTTTGAGTTTTCCTGTGCAATAACTAGATTTGTTAGAAGGATCGTAAACATCACGAGAGCGGTAATCACTGCCAGTTGCCAGAAGTATCTACCCTCTAGTTTCTCAATGGATTTGGCTCGAGTTTCGTCGCTTCGTGCTTCGCGGTTCAAGTCACCACGCAAAAAGATATACCCCGTGAGGGTTAAACCGTAGACAGCCGCTAGTACCTGAGCAGATGTAGAGTATAGGTACATGATTTGATTCTCGGTGAGCTCAAATAATGCATGATTCAGGCCGAAATAGGTCGAAGCACAACAAGAAATAAACAATAAGAGAATTATTGTAAGTAGCACGACTGTGTTAGGGATTGAGTGCAAGCGCATGTGACGTCCTTGATTGGGGTATATCCGTAGTTAGGGAGAGATGAAAAAATACGAAAATTTAAAGGTTCTGATGCGCTATTCCTTGGAACTATGCGGGGCATTATGCCATTACTCGTGAGCCTAGGCGACTTGCCATTAGACGTGAGTATGGGCACGGATTACGGTCCCAAGCGACACACCATCAGCATGGTTGTATCAAGCGAAAATGAGCGAAAGATTTTGTCGCTCGTTCCCACAGATTTTTAGTGTTGTCATAGACCCGGACGCAAAAAAAGGCGACACCCCTCACAGGGCATCGCCTTTCTCTTTACCGCCGCTAAAACTTATTCCGGCAGTTTGTACGCAATCACGTAGTCACCCATTTTGGTGCCCAGCGAACCGTGGCCGCCGACAACCAGCAGGACGTATTGCTTGCCGTCCTTGCCGGTGTAAGTCATCGGCGTCGCTTGGCCACCTGCTGGCAGACGCGATTTCCACAGCTCTTTACCGGAGTTGACGTCGTACGCGCGCAGGTACTGGTCGAGGGTGCCGCTGAGGAAGCCGACGCCGCCAGCGGTCACCATCGAGCCGCCCATGCTTGGGACGCCCAGGGTGAAGCCGATCGGGATGGGCGAGCTGTCGCGGCTGGTGCCGTTTTTGTGTTTCCACACGACTTTGCCGGTGGTCAGGTCGATACCGGCGACGTAGCCCCAGGCCGGGGCCTGGCACGGTACGCCGAATGGCGACATGAACGGGTGCATGATCACCGCGTAAGGCGCGCCGGTGTTCGGTTGCACGCCAGCGGTTTCGCTCTCGCGTTTGCTGCCGGCCGCGACTTTCTCGCGTGGCACCATTTTCGAGACGAAGGCCATGTAGTTCGGGCTGGTGAACAGCATCTGGCGAACCGGATCGACCGACACGCCGCCCCAGTTGAACACGCCGACGTTACCCGGGTAGATCAGGCTGCCCTGTTCCGACGGAGGCGTGTATTGGCCTTCGTAACGCAGTTCCTTGAACTGGATGCGGCACAGCATCTGGTCGAACGGGCTCGCGCCCCACATGGCTTTTTCGGTCAGTTCCGGGGCCAGCAGGTTGAGGTCCGAACGGGCCTGGGTCGGTGCGGTGTGGTCGCCTTTCACGGCGCCTTGCGGTACCGGGATTTCGCGGATCGGGATGATCGGCGTGCCGTCACGACGGTCGAGGACGTACAGGCTGCCCTGTTTGGTCGGGGCGATCAGCGCAGGTTTCACGCCGTCGGCGGTTTTCATGTCGAGCAGGGTTGGCTGGCTGCCAACGTCCATGTCCCACAGGTCGTGGTGGGTGAACTGGTAGTTCCAGCGCACTTTACCGGTGGCCAGATCCAGAGCAACGACACCGGCGCTGAATTTCTCGGCGCCCGGGGTGCGGTCAGCGCCCCACTGGTCTGGAGTCTGGTTGCCCAGTGGCAGGTAAACCATGCCGAGTTTTTCGTCGACGCTGGCCAGCGACCACATGTTGGCCGAGTTGCGGCTGTAGGTTTCGCCCGGTGCCAGAGGCTCGGTGGCGTCTGGCTTGTCGCTGTCCCAGTTCCACACGAGGTGGCCGTCGCGCACGTCGAAGGCGCGGATCACGCCCGATGGCTCGTTGGTCGACTCGTTGTCGGTAACGTGACCGCCCATGATCACCAGATCACGGGTAATCGCCGCTGGCGAGGTGGAGTAGTAACCACCGGCGGTGAACGGGCCGATGCCTTGGGTCAGGTCAACCACACCGTTTTTGCCGAAGCCTTCGCAGATCTTGCCGGTGTCGGCGTTCAGGGCGATCAGGCGCGCATCAGCGGTTGGCAGGTACAGGCGACGCGGGCAAGCCTGAGCAACGGCTTTACCGGCTTCGGAAATCACTGCGGAAGCAGCGTTTTCAGTTTTGGCATACGCAGCTTCGTCGTAGTACGACACGCCACGGCAGGTCATGTGCGCGAAGCCTTTGAAGCCGACCGGGCTCTTGATCTGCGGGTCGAAGCGCCACAGTTCCTTGCCAGTGTCCGGATCCAGCGCGAGCACTTTGCTGTGCGCGGTGCAGGCGTAGATCATGCCGTTGGCTTTGAGCGGGGTGTTTTCGTTGGTCAGCTCGACCGGATCATCCGCCGTTGGCAGGTCGCCGGTCTGGATGCGCCAGGCTTCTTGCAGCTTGCCGACGTTGGCCGGGGTGATCTGCTTCAGCGGCGAGTAACGGTCACCGAACTCGCTGCGGCCGTAGGCCTGCCAGTCGCCATCGGGCATGGCTGGCGCAGTGCTGGTCATGTCCGCGGTGTCGCGGCCCAGTTCGCCGAAGGTTTCGCCCGGGTGGGTGAACAGGCTGGCCAGGGCAGTGACGCCGGCCAGAACCACAGCCACGGTCAAGCCGCCAGTGCCCATCGGCGCAGGGCCATTGAGCAGCAGTGGACGACGGAACCACGGCAGCAGCATCACGAAGCCGAGGACAAACCACAGAGCCAGACGCGGCACCAGTTGCCACCAGTCCAGACCGACTTCCCACAGCGCCCAGACGGTGCTGGCGAACAGTACGATGGCGTACAGGCCCAGCGCCGCGCGACGGCGCATCAGCATCAGAATGCCGGTCAGCGTGATGCCGATACCGGCCAGCAGGTAGTACAGCGAGCCGCCGAGCATGCTCAGCTTGACCCCTCCGGCCAGCATGGCCAGGCCCATCAGTAGAAGCAGAATGCCGAGCAGGCTCGGTAGCAGACGGCCCCGACTCGAAGCACTTTCGGTGCTCATAGTGTGATTCTCCGTGACGTTTATGTAGTCCCGCGCTGTAGTCACTGTAGATGACGATTTGGCACGGGCATGGTTCAGATAAAAACTTGTCTAGCTAACGAATTTCATTTGTGGGAGGGGGCTTGCTCCCGAAAGCGCTGTGTCAGATAGCTGGTGTGTTGGCTGACACGACGCATTCGGGAGCAAGCCCCCTCCCACAGGAGAGCAGCGGTGTTGTTTAGAACGAGGACTGGATCTTGATCCCCGCGATCAGCGCGTCGTCGACCTTGTCCACGCCGCCCGGGTGGCGGATGTATTGCAGGTTCGGGCGCACGGTCAGCCAGTTCGTCACGTGCACGCCGTAATACAGTTCGGCGCTGTATTCGGTGTCTTGTGGCGGCAGAAACGATGGATCGTCGTAGTCGTAAACAGCGTGGGTCTGATTGGTCGCTTCGGCGTTTTTGCGGTAGGCCGGGTTGACGTGCACGCGGGCCAGGGCAAAACCGATGTCGTCTTTGGCGCGGGCGTCGAACGGGCCTTTGTAGGTCACGCCGGCCTGCACGTAGTTGTCGATGGCGTTGGTTTTCTTGTCGTGCATCGTGCCGTTGGCGAATACGCTCAGACCACGCGAGTTGTCGCTGGCGACGCTGGTGATTTGCTGCTGAATACCCAGCCACACGCCGTGTTTGCTGGAGGCGCTGCGATAGGCTTCACCGCTCAACGCTGCCGGTTGGCCGTTCTGATCTTTATAAGCATCGGTGGCCTTGGCGTTGCTGTAGTAGTAACCGGCGCGGTATTCGCCTGGCAGGCCGTTGAGTTTCGGCGTCCACACCAGTTCGATCGGCAGGATCGCGCCCTGGGTGCCGCTGCCGCTGAGTTTGAAGCCGTTGCCGCGATCGAGGTTCGACGGGTTCTGCTCATAGGCGCCGACCTGTGCGTACAGCTCTGGGGTCAGGTGATATTTGACACGCAGCGCCCATTGGCTGACCGGCCAGTTGTACCAGATGCCGCCGACCCAGTTGCCGACCTGCGAGCCGCAGAAGGCCAGGTTCTGGAAGTCGCACGGGAAGCTGTTGAAGTCTTCGCCTTCGCCGAAGCGGCCGACCTTGATATCAAGTTTCTGATCGAAGAATTTCTGCTGGTACCACATCTGTGTCAGGCGCGTGGTCTGGCCACGGCCCCAGACTTCCTGGGCCGAGGTGAAACCACCGACGCGCGGATCGTTGATGCGATCGTTGCTGATGTTGTTGCCGCTGCGCTTGGTGATGGTCAGTTGAAACTCGGCGTCGTCCCAACCGAGGATCTTTTGCAGATCCAGGTGCGTGCCGAGGCCGAACTGATCGCTGTAGCGTGCAGTGCGGTCGTGGTCATAGCCACCGTGCAGGTTGCTGCCCATTTCCCCGGTGTAATCGAGTTTGAAGTCGTAGCCTTTTTCCGAGAGTTCGGTGCGTGTGCCGTTCCAGTCACCGAGCATGTACGGTGATTCGCTGTCGAACGCGGGTGCGGCTTGAGCGCTGGTGGCGAGGCTGAGGGCGGTGCAGCCGCCAATCAGGCGCAGGGCTGAGATAGCGCTGTCTCGGGAGAAGGAAAAATCGGGCATGGATAAGTCTTTTTTGGGTGTTTTTCGGGAGCGCGCTGAGTGCTTCAATAAGTCGCAGGCAGTGAAGCGATTCAGCAGAAGGGCGGCAGGATAATGATCTGTTACAAAAAGACAAAGGCCTTTTGTGAACATGCAGCGTTTCGTATTCGGTAACAGTGCGGCAAACGGGCGCATTGTGAGGCGTGTCGCCGGCTGCGATCTTTGCAGGTTGACCTACATTTGAAGGAAGCCCTTCCACCGGCTCACCCCCTCGGCTAAGGTGCGCGGCTTCTGCATTTTCACTTCGCCCAAGGGCCTGGCATGAACGAACAATCCCCCGATCCACTGCACGGCGTCACCCTCGAACAGATTCTCAACGCACTGGTGACCCACTACGAATGGTCGGGGCTGGCCGAGCGCATCGACATTCGCTGCTTCAAGAGCGATCCGAGCATCAAGTCGAGCCTGACGTTTTTGCGCAAAACCCCGTGGGCGCGGGAGAAGGTCGAACGGCTGTACGTGAAGCTGATGCGCACCAAGCGACCGCTCTGAAATGGACGCCGTCCTGCGGCGACGCCTGATCACCTGTGCAGCCGTGCTCGGCTGGGCCGGGCTGGGTATCCAGCTTTACCTGATTTTCTTCGCGCGCCTGAGTGTCGGCGCCAGTCTGCTGGGCGGGCTGGTGAGTTTCTTCAGTTACTTCACGGTGCTGACCAACACGCTGGTGGCAACGGTGCTGACGTGCGCGGTCACGCGACGTGAGTCCGCTGCACGAGGCTGGTTTCTGCAACCGTGGGTGAGCAGCGGGGTGGCGGTGAGCATCGCCGTGGTCGGCCTCGCCTACAGCATTTTGCTGCGGCATTTGTGGCACCCCGAAGGCTGGCAGTTTCTCGCCGATGAACTGCTGCACGACGTGATGCCGCTGCTGTTTCTCGGCTATTGGTGGTTGTGCGTACCCAAGGGAACCCTGCGTCTCTGGCACCTGCCGCTGTGGCTGATTTATCCGCTGGTGTATTTCATCTACGCCTTGCTGCGCGGGCATTTGCTGGGCGCGTATGCGTATCCGTTCATTGATGTGGCGATGCTGGGTTATCCACAGGTGTTCATCAATGCCGGGGGGATATTGGTGGGGGTTGTGGTGATTGGGTTGGCGGTGATTGGCCTGGACCGTTGGCGCGCAACCCGATCTGCAGATCAGTGAGAAACTTGTGGCGAGGGGATTTATCCCCGCTGGGCTGCGAAGCAGCCCTGAAATCTGCAACTGCGGTTTACCTGATACAACTCATTGAATGTTTTGGGGCCGCTTCGCAGCCCAACGGGGATAAATCCCCTCGCCACAGGTAATCATCGACAACAGGGGGGCTGTGTCAAACCTCTTCAGCGCGCCAGTAGCCGACCGCTTTGATCAGTTGCTCATCCAGCCCGTGCTCATCGATCAGCACCCGGCGAATCTGCCGTGAAACCTTGGTCTCCGTCGCCACCCACGCATACAGATTGCCTTTAGGCACCTGCAGCTGTTTCACCGTGGTCAGCAGATTGTCCTTGCCGCCCTCGCGCAGCACCCAGATCACATTGACCTGTGCCGCGCTCTCGAGCATTTGCTGTTCCTTGCCGTTCTCAACTTCGATCACCACCAATGCCTTGCGATTGGCTGCCAGGCCTTCGAGGCGTCGAGCGATGGCGGGAAGGGCGGTTTCGTCGCCGATCAGCAGATAGCTGTCGAAGATGTCCGGCACGATCATCGAACCGCGCGGGCCGCCGATGTGCAGGAATTGTCCGGGCTTGGCCTGCTCCGCCCAGGTCGAAGCAGGGCCATCGCCGTGCAGCACGAAGTCGATGTCCAGCTCAAGTTTGTCGAGGTCATAGCGGCGCGGGGTGTAGTCGCGCATCTCGGGCGTCGGGCCGTCGTTCTTGCCGCCGAGCACCATGGTCTCCAGCGCGGCGGTTTGCTCGGCGTTTTGCGGAAACAGCAGCTTCACGTGATCGTCCGTGCCCAGGCTGATGAACCCGGCCAGTTCCGGCCCGCCGAGGGTGATGCGGCGCATGCGTGGGGTCAGGTCGACCACGCGCAGCACTTCGAGTTTGCGGCGTTTGATTTCGTGCATCACGCGGTGAATGGTTTGGCTATCGACTGCAGTCATTCGGCTTTCTCCGGGGCAGATTGAACGGCGGGGCCGTCGACGATGGCTTTGGCGGTGTCGTTGAGCAGATCGCGTACACGCAGGATTTCCTCTGCGCTCCAGCGACCGTGGTGCATTTGCAGGGCATGGCGCAGGTTGTGCACCGCCTCGTGAATTTCCGGCGGACGGTCATGGCCGCGCAGCGAGCGCTTGCTGACATCGATGCGCATGCGCACGCCGTCCAGCGCCACAGCTTGTTCGCTAAGGGATAAACGTCCGGCGTCGGTGACGCTGTAGCGTTTTTTGCCAGCCTCGGCATCGCCGGTGATCAGGTCGCTTTCTTCAAGGAACGTCAGAGTCGGGTAGATCACGCCGGGGCTTGGGCTGTAGGCGCCGTCGAACATGGTTTCGATCTGGCGGATCAGGTCATAGCCGTGACACGGCTGCTCGGCGATCAGCGCCAGCAGCAACAATTTCAGATCGCCCGGGGCGAAGACGCGCGGGCCGCGGCCGCCGCGTTCGCGGCCGGGCCGTTTCTCGAAGCCGTCGCGGTCGTCGCGTGAATCTCGGTGGTGGGAATGATGGTCTCTCATTTTTGCTTTCTCTCTCGTCGTGTTTAGATACAACTTAAGATATATCTTTACCGCTGAGCAAGTGCAATCGACCAGCGGTCATCCAGCAGGCAAGCGCCTGGAGTGGCTCCGGAAAAGGTCTCGGTGAGGGCGAAATTCTTGTCTTTTCTTTCGCCGGAAAAAATAAGCAGGTATACAGAAAAAGTATTATTTGGTTAATTACTCTAATGTGCTTAGTTAAACCTTTGTATTCGGGGTGTGTAGTAAGTTTCTTACGGAAGTCGCGGTTTCAATTTAATAGTTGAAACAGGATTGATGTAGGGAAGGTCTGACAGTTGGTGTTTTGAATTATTAAAAAAATGCTATTTTTCTTGCAATTAAAAAGGGCGCTTTACTACAACTTCGCAGGAAACGGACTGCTTACTTTGTGGTGGGATTGGGTAATTATTCCTCGGCGTTGAAAGTTCAACTTCTTACGTGTCCGGAAGGCAGCTGGTCTTCTTCAGTGATGGCGTGAAGAGTCATTGGCTTTCAGCCCAATCCCACAACGAAATGACAGGACGTTAATCATGTTCAAGCAACTTGTACTTGCCACCCCTCTGGCTATTCTGGCGCTGAGTTCTTCGGTTGCCTTCGCAGCAGAAGAGGAAAAGACCACCATCAACATCACTGCCGATATCCCGAGCAAAGTGTTTCACGCCCGGCCAGTCGATCCACAATTCGGTAAAGCCGAGCAGATGATCTACCAACTGGGTCTGGGCACGTTGACGCCGGTGACCGGTACCTACGACGTCCAGCACACCAACGGCGCGGTCGGCGCGTATGTCGAAGGTGGCCCGCAGCCGCTTTACAACGGTTCGAATACCATCGCGCTGACTTACACCTTCAACGGCAAAGTACTGACCGGCGCTTCGCAGGAAGTCGTCGGCGATAGCGAGTCCAACGGCGGCATGCGTACCGACTTGGTCATCCGCGCTGCCAAACCGACCGACGGTCAATATGGCCTGTACACCGCCAACCCGGTGGTGATGTTCGACGCGTTGCCGCGTATCCCGTAAGCGCTCGTTGATTACTGCCTGTCATGGGCAAGTAGTGTTTCCGGTCGACGGGCAACAACAGTCGGTCGACCGGAGTTTGGTGCCTATAACAATCGAGTATTGAGTACATGTTCCCGATGACGCCCATCGCGGCGGCGCTAGCACTTTTTTTATGTGCCAGTGCCGTGGCAGCCCCAAATGCAACAACACATACGCCGCGCAGTTTGCTTGCCCAGGCCAAAGGGTTGCCGGCCGAGTTCGAAGAGCACTTCTTTGATGTTCCACTGGCAGTGCGGGTGGAACTTGATCAGGCCTTTCTAGGGGAGGCGATGATCGTATTGTCACGTGACGATCGAATAACCCTGGTGGAATTTACCGACACCGCCGACAGCAACTTCAGCGCATCTGAACGGGATGTCTGGGGTGACTATCTGAAACCCGGCGTGGCTTTGGGCGCCTGTCAGGGCAGTTGCCCGGAGCAAATGCTGGCGGTGCATTACAACCTTGAAAACTCGCTGGTGTCGATCGTGACGCGAAACGCCGAACGCGATCCGCAGGCGCAGCGTTTCTATGCCTTGCCCGAGGGCGGCAGCAGCGGTTTGATCCTGCGCAATCAGCTCAACCTGAACGGTGGCCAGGATCAGGATCTCGGCGGCCGTTACGGATTGGAAGCCAGCAGCAGCCTGGGCAACTGGACGCAAGCGGTGAACGTGCAGTTGTCGCGTCTGGGCGGTCTGGACAATGAGCTGTACCACGCCGTTTACGAGCTGTATTCCCAGCGCGAACTCGAAGGCAACTTCCTGCGCCTGGGCTTTTTCACCCCGAACGCCGAAGGTCTGACACGCCAGCCGCGCACCTTCGGCACCAGCCCGGACACGGCGGTCGGCGTGATGTACGGCAGCTCCGACAGCCTTGCCATCAACAACCCGAAACCGGCGGTGTACCCGATTTACGTCACCGCCAATCGTCAGGGATCGGTGGAAATCTACCGCGACGGCCTGCTGATCAACACGCAGGCAATGCCCGCCGGGTTGCAGACCCTCGACACCCGGCCCTTGCCGGGCGGGATCTACGAGGTGGAGGTGCGTTTGATCGAGGACGGCCAAATCACCTCCAGCACCCAGGAGCTGGTCTACAAGCCGAGCAACTGGCGCAACCATGACGAGCGCTGGCGCTACAACCTCTTCGCCGGACGCGAGTCGAAATTGTGGAGCAACTGGGACGATCAGGCCGACGGCGAGATGACGGCCGGGGCGGCCTTCAACTACCTCCTGCACCCGCGGGTGATCCTTGGTCTGACCGGGCGCCAGGTCAGCGACAGCCTGCAGTTGGGCACGTCGGTGGACTGGGCGGTGGTCAACAATGCCAGCCTCTATGCCAGCGTTTACCAGACCGAGGATTACGGCACCGGCGCCGACGTGCAGGGCATGTACTCCTACGGCAGCGGCAGTGTCATGGCCAATTACACCCGCAGTTGGCTCGATACCCAGCGCCTCTACGACACCTTGCCCGACGGCACTCGGGTCCGTCAGCGCAACGTGTTTGTCGGCCAGACCAGCAACGCCTCGTTGTCCCTGAACCACCGCTTGAGCAGCAAAACCTCGCTCAACGCCCGGGTCTCGCACAGCGAAGGCAACACCGAAGGCATGGGCCTGGATCTGGGCTGGACTCAGCGCACCGTGTTGCTTGGCAGTGACGCCAACTGGCGTCTGTCGCTGTTCGATCGACCGGGCAGTTTCAGCTCGGGCGATGACCGTAATCGCGGCGTAGACCTGAGCCTGAGCATCGCCCTCGGCGCACCCGGTGAACAACTGTCCGGCAGCATCGGCTCGCGCACCGCCCGGGAAGGCGGGCGCGACAACAATGCCTCGCTCACCTATCGCAAAGACCTCAAGGACCACGTTTTGCAAAACGTCTCCGCCACGGTGCTGGGCGACACCTACGGGGTAGGCCTGTCGACGATGGCGTCGATGCAGACCGATCAGGTCAATGGCGACGGATTCCTCCAGCGTTCGTCCTATAACAACAACTTCACCGGCGGCCTTAACCTCAACAGCACCGTGGCCATCGGCGCGCAAAAAATGGTCATGACCAGCCAGTACTCGCGGGACGGCGCCGGGATGATCATCGACGTCGAGTCGGACATTCAGGACATTGCCTTGCGCGCCGACGACCTCAGCGGCGGCAGTGCGATGTTGCGTCCGGGGCGCAATTTTGTGCCGATCACTGCCTACAAAAGCAGCTCCGTGAGTTTCGACTTCGAAGGCACCGATGTCCCCGCTGCGACCATCCAGCCGCCGCGCTCGTCCTACCACCTGAACAAGGGTGGCGTGGACTACCGCAAGATCCGCGTGATGAAAACCCTGACTGTGCTTGGTCGTCTGGTTGACCCCAAAGGGCAGCCGCTTAAAGGGCATCACATCATCAACCACGCCAGCCGTGGCGTGAGCGAAGTCGACGGTTTCTTCTCGATGGAAATGAATGCCGGCTCACCGACGCTGGAAGTGCGTCAGGGCAATCAGTTGCTCTGCCAGTTCCGACTCGATCCGGACGCGGCGCGGGTTGAAAACAATGTGTTGATGATCGGGGATTTGCGGTGTTCGCCGGATACGTTGGCCGGTGCAGTCGAAAACAACGAAGTGGCGATTTAACGGGGGAGCGAACGTGCACGCGTCTAGAACAGTGAAGTGTTTGACTACACATTCGATATTGCTCGCAGCGTTACTGGGTTGTTCGACGATCGCGAGTGCACTCGTCAAGGACATTACCGCTACGTTTCGTCCCGATCCTGCCAAGCCGCATGAAAACAGGTTTCTCAATACGACAGCCAATGAAGGTTACTGCAGTAGATATCCGGGGGCGTGCGAGTCATTCAAGATATTCAGTTTGCAACTGCCGATAAAATTTTCTTCGAACTCGCCGATTCAGGCTAATCATGGTAATCCGCGCCAAGGGGCGATGTTTAAGGTGCCGGGTAACTGGCGGTCGCTACAGGTTATTAATCTCGAGAACCAACAGACGGAAACCGTGGAGGTTCGAATAGCAGGAATCGGTGCCTTATGGAGAACCAGTAGAAGCGTCAGTGAGTTGGTTGGCATTGAGGAAGACAGATGGACCGAAGCCCACCGACTGCTGTGGGATTCGGCAAGTTGGTTGTATCCACCCCCGCCCTGCGGAATCAGCAACTCTGGCGATTGGGGGCCCAAACATTATGCGTCATTCTGGCTGACACCCAATAAGGCCGTGTGTGCCAAGCAGGCATTGTTTGATATTGCGGACTTCTCTTATGACTACATTGATTTCGCTTACGAACTTCGAACGCCAAATCCGTTAGGGATGTCCAGCGGAACCTACAGTGGAGAAATGCACTACACCGTCGGCCCCTCCATGGACTTTGATATGGGCGATGTGATGTTTCCTGATGACAATAAAATTCTGCTCAATTTCAAGCTCTATGTTGAGCATGTTTTAAAGGTTGAGATTCCGCCGGGGGGCAATAAGGTCGAGTTGGTTCCTGAAGGAGGTTGGCAGGCATGGCTGCAACACACTCGCAAACCGACACGCTTGTTTCGTGATCAGACGTTTAACCTCTGGGTTTCTTCAAATTTCAAAATGACCCTGGAGTGTGGGTTAAACATCGGTAATACCTGTGGCCTGGAAAGTCCGGATCATCACCAAGTGCCATTGGATATTCTGGTCAGTTTGCCCAGTGGTTTGACTGATGTTGCCGGAAATCCGGTAAACCGCCGACCCTTGCAACTGGACGGCGTCGGTACCGAGCAGTTTCAGCCCAGGTTCTACCTTGATCGCAAACCTGGCGTCTTGCATTTCGAAGTGCAGAAAGAAGCCGTCAGGCAAATGCTCGATGAGCACCCCGGCAGTACCTACTCCGGCACCGCAACGGTGATCTGGGATTCGGAAGTCTGACCCAATCAGTTATTTGAAAATAGTGAGGTTTAACGCTATGAAACGCTCATGGGCGCTCGGTGGACTATTAATGTTTTCCCAGATGATTTCAGCCGCACCGCAAATACACGTCGGTGTGGTGTATGACTATCTGGACGCCGATAAAAGTACTTACCTGAAACGCGTGTTCAACGGCGGCGAAAGCACCGCATTCATCAAGATCAACATTCTCGAAATTCTCTACGACGCCGATGGCAAGGCCACCGAGGTGCCGCTAAAGGCGCAGGAAGGCGCAACCGTTCGCGATGGCTTGATGGCCAGCCCCGCCCGCTTGATCGTGCCGGCCAACGGCATGCAGGGCTCGCGTCTGTTGTACATGGGCGCGCGGGACAAGGAGCGCTATTTCCGGGTACGTTTCGTGCCGGTCGTGCCGGAAAAGGAAGACGAGTTTGCTGTCACCGCCGAAGAACGAGACACCTACAAAGCTTCGCTGGCGGCCGGGGTCACGGTATTGGCCGGCTATGGCACGGTGTTTTTCGTACGGCCCAAGGACACGCGTTTTGACAGCGTGATCGACGACAGTGCCGGGCAATACCAGATCCGCAACAACGGCAACAGTGTTGTGGTCATCGATGAGTTCAAGGACTGCTCGACCAGTGATGAGAAGAGCTGCCAACCCACCACCAAACATCACATTCTGGCCGGTCGCTCATTTCGCTTCGAAAAGCAGGCCGGGCGCGAATATGCATTCACGTTAATCGAAGGCGCTACGACCAAAAAAATTCAGGTGAAAGGTTAATCACCGGTTTTCTTGAGTCTTGGTTTATCAACTCGCGGGACATTGAATATGAACAGGGAATTGACCACTCGGATATTCCTGAGCGGATGGCTGCTTGCTGCTGATCTGGCTTTTGCTGCGCGGGAAGTTCAGGAGTTTGATGTTTCGGTGACTATTCCGACATCGGCATTTCATGTGCTGCCGGCGGATAACGGCTGGATTCATCTTGAACAGAAACTGCCGTGGAATATGGCGAACTCCACCCTGGGTAGTTTGCGTAAATATTTCGACGTCAAGAGTGAAAGCGGTGCGATTGAAGCGCGCCTCGATAGCGCTGCTTATTTATCCAATGGCATAGCCTCGGACGATATTGCGTTGCAGGTCAGTTTCAATGGCAAGTTACTGAGTGTGGCGAATGCCGCAGAAGTAGTGACTGCCAATGAGGCGAAACAAGGGCAGCGGGTTTTGCTGGAGATAGCACCGCAACCACCCGGTGATGGAGTTTATAAACCGGGCAAGTATTACGGCAACGTCAACATGATGTTCAACGCAGTGCTGCCGGGCAGCCTTAATCAATAAATGAGGGATCATGCTCAGATCATTTGGATTTATTGCTACGGGTATATGGGCGGCGGCGTTCATGTCGTCGACACAGGCGGCGGTCAAGGACATCGAGGCATTGTTTCGACCTGATCCGGCCAACCCGCAAATCAACGAATTTGTTAATCAGACGCCTTCGGAGGGTTTTTGCCTGCAAATGCCCGGCGCTTGTGTCCCTGAAGGTCTGTTTACCCTGATTGCGCCGATCCGCTTCGAGTCAACCGGGCCGGTTCAGGCATTTCACACCGATCCACGCCAGGGCGGTATGGCGAAAGTGCCTTCGCATTGGCAGCGGATTGATATGACTCACGAATCGGGTGCAGTTGAGTCGCTGGAGATACGTATTGCGGGGATTGGCCATGAGTCCGGGGTTTCCGAATACGTCACCCTGTTGGTGGGAGGCAAGATTGATGATCCCCCAGGTCCCGCCTGGGATCAGTTATGGACCGGGGCCGGCTGGAAATACGCGCCGCCTCCCTGCGGCAGTGTTCCCAGTGCAACGCTGGGCTATCACGGCTATAACAGTTTCTGGAGGGTGCCGCTCAATGCAGGTGCTTGCGCCAAACAGGCGCGATTCACCATCCCTTCGTTCATCTACCAGTACTTTGTTTACGGTTATGTGCTGCGTACGCCCAACCCGCTGAACATGCGCTCGGGCAAATACACCGGGAAGATCAACTACACGGTAGGTCCCGGGCAGGATTTCGACATGGGCGATCTGATGATCCCGAGTGACACGATGCTTACGCTCAACTTCACCCTGACCGTCGAGCACATACTCAAGGTCGAGATCCCGCCGGGGGGCAACAAAGTCGAGTTGGTACCCGAGGGCGGCTGGCAAGCCTGGCTGAACAAAGGGCGGCGGCCGACACGGTTGTTCCGCGATCAGACGTTCAACCTCTGGGCGAGCTCGCCGTTCAAAATGCACATGGAATGTCAGTACACCGCCGGCGACACCTGTGGCCTGCGCGATCTCGACGGTAATCAGGCGCCGCTGCAAGTGGCGGTCACCTTGCCAGGTGGTCTGGTGTCGGAAAGCGGAAGTGCAGTGGTTCGCCAACCGTTGCGGGTCAGCGACAGCGCAGCGTTTCGCCCGATCGCATACACCGACCGCAAACCCGGCACGATGCATTTCGACATTCGCAACAACGACGTGGCCGACATGCTCGCCCGCCCGGCCAACACCTATAAGGGGACAGTCACCATTATCTGGGAGTCGGAAGTCGACTGAGTGCCTGCCCGCCGACACGGACAGGTTTCTGTCTCGGCGGGCGTTCACATCGCTCATGCATTCACAGACCGTTTTTCTTCAGGGCATCACGGGTTTGCTGACGGCTGAGTTCTTTCTCCTGATCGCCGAAGTCGGTGATCAGACGTTCATACACGGCGTCCTCCATGGGGCGTCCGGTCAGCACTTGCTCCTGCGGCACGCCCAACTGACTCGCGAGTGTTCTCAAGCGGGAGCGTGCCTCGATCTTGTGCACACTCGCCAACGTTGACGGGGGCGCCAGTTCGGCCATTGCATCGCGCAGATCCTCCAGCTGCGAAGCCTTGAGTTCGAACCGGGATCTGTTGGCGTAGTACTCATCGGCATGCGCTTCGCGCAGGTAGTCCGTCCAGAACGGCTGTTCAAGCATGCCGTTGACCAGTCCGTCGCTGATCTCCATGGCCATCACGGTTTCAAAAGCCTGATCCAGTTGCCATTGCTCGACCCCGGCCGTGAGGCGGTAGCGCATGTTTTTCGATTGCCAAGGCAAGTCCAGACGTTCGGAAAGACCTGTCTGATAGGCCAAGTACACCTCGACGACATCGGGGTTGCCGCCGCGGCTCATGACATCGGCGCGGGCGATTTCATTGACCCGGTCGAGGCGCGCCGCGCCTTTGGCCAGGCTTGCCAGTTTGCGTTCAAGTGGCTCGGCCGAGGTCGAGCTCAAACGAGCCTCGGCCGCCAACACCTTGATGCCCATCTGGTTGAACACCTGAGCGCCGGCATCCTCACATCTGACCGGGGACACGGCCATGTCGAACAGTTCTTCGCGCAAGCCAGTGTCGATATCCATCGCGTGGATCATGCGCCAGACCCGTTCACCCAGTTGTTCGCGTCCCGCCCCGCCATTGCGGTAATCGGCGGAGCCTCTGAGCCCGTCGATAATCTGGAAGAATCGTCGCGAATTCGGCTCCGACCCCAGATCCGGCCAGGCTTCCGGGCGGTAAATCCCCAGACCGGGCGAACCGGTGAACCAGGATCCGGTGCGCACCGGCCAGCGATTGAGCAGGTCGGTGGCTGCCTGCGAATAGACATGCTGCGGTGTCAGCCCGACCGAAACACGGTAGCTCTCATAACGCGTGCGATTGAAGTCGGAGAACTCGACGGCCAGCAATCTCGTCCGCGCAATGATGAAGGCTTGATCGGAACCCGGTACCACCTCCGGGATCAGGTTGATCGGGTTATCCAGCATGTTGAGAAAAAACTGCCTGGGCCGGACCTTGTTGAACAACCCTTCGGGCCAGGTGGTCAGGCCGGTGTTGTTCAACCCCAGAATGCCCAGCCTTGGCATGCGCCCGACGTCCGGCCGCTCCCCGAGCGGGTTGTCATCCAGGCGCAGGGTCTGCATCCGGGTGAGGTTTTTCAAGTGTTCAACGGACTGCGGGGTCAGGCGGATCTGGTTATCGCTCAGGCGCAACGTTTCCAGCAGGTGCATGTGAGCGACACCGTCCGGGAGGGTTTTCAGCTCACAGCCACGGGCACTGAGCTGGCGCAGGTGGCGAAAATCCTTCAGCAGCCCGTCGCTGTTTTCACTGAAGCGCATGTTGTCCAGCGATACGGTGGTGATGCGGTCGAGGTACTTTTTGATGTCCGGAAGTTTTTTCCACCAAAGCTCCAGGTCGTAGCTCATTCGGCGGGAAGACAGGTTAAGGATGTAGCCGCCCTCCAGGCGCATGTTGCGCTCGCCGAATACCATCGAACGGCGCTCGAAACACTCCAGCAGGCGATCGGCAATGTGTTGGCCGCCCTCACGCAGGAAGGCCAGATGGTCGTGGGGTTGTAGCGTGGCGTCCCACTCGACGAGGTATCGATAACGCCACTTGCTGAGGGTCACCCGCAGCTCGTCGAGGTCTTGATTCGCTTGTTCGAGGATGTCCATCGCATTGCCCCGGGCGAGCAGATCCCGCGCGAAGGCATCCACCTCGTTTTCTCTGAAGTGGGGGTACAGCTCCTGAATCTTCTCCTCCACAGTAATGCCGTCCCGGGAGGTGGCCGCACCGCCCAGCAGTGTTTCGGATTGCAGTTGCACAACGGGGCTGACGGGCGGGTCGGCGAGCAAGATCTGGCGAACCTTTGAAGGCTCGGTCTTGGCCATGATCCATTGTTTGAACCGGGTTCCATCATCGCTGGCATAACCCAGATTGCGTCGTTGCTGCGGGGTGAGCGCTTCAAGGATGGCGCGAAAGAGGTCGGCGGGTTCGTGCAACGACTGGCCCTGCTGATCGAAAACGGCGTACTGCCGGTCAGCGCTTTTTACCAACACTTTGACGGTTGCGGCGTCTTGCGCACCGACGCTGCAATTCAACTCGCCGGTAACACTGTCCTGGCGGATTTCGATACGCAGGTCGGCGAGGGCGTCGCTGTGCAGTCGCAATGCATTGAGCGCCAGCCGCTCGGTGTCGGTATTGATCAGCCATTCGTGGTGAAAGCCTTGCCAGGCATGGGTGGTACGCGCTTCACGCTGAAGTTGGCGGGCCTGATTCTTCAAGTGCAGGGGCATGTGCCGATGCTGATTGATCAGGTCCAGCTCGGCTGCGGTGGCGGTAGCGAGCAAGGGTTCGCTGAGGGTCGCCGGCAGATCGGCAACGGCAGCATGCAGCAGCTTTGCCGGCTCGGATTGCACGACCGGATCAGCGGAGTAACGTTGATGGAACAGCGCACGGCGGGATTGTTCAGCCACCGTGGCAATGTGCGCACGTAGCTGTTCGGTGCGAATGGCGACCCCGGTGCCAGCGGGAATGTCGAGCAGGATCGGCGTGTCATTGCCGTCCAGCGTCTGCATGACGGTTTTCAAGGTCAGGCCTTTGCTGATCTGTCCATCAGTAAGCTCAACCACCAGTTTTTTGCCCTGCGCGGTTTTCGCAGCAGCGGATTGCCAGAGGGTATTGCCTCGCTGGTCGATGACGCGCATGGGCACACCGTCGGGCCACAGTCCGTCGGCCTCGATGACCTGCAGTTGGGCGAGTGAGTCGGCGCGGGTGGATGGCTGCAAGTCGCCGCTGCCGAGTCGTTCAATGGCGGTTTGCACATCCTGCGCGATGACGAAACGTTGCACGGTATCGGTCAGCAGCGGCGCAGGTGCGGCATTTTCCCGGTACATGCGGCGCAGTGCTTCGGGCGTCGTGCCGCTGGTTTGTCGGATCTGTTCCAGTTGGCTGTCGCTGAAACGCTCTACTGACGAGCCGAGGCGGCGCATCAAGGTCTGGTTGTCCCAGGTGTGCGGGGTTTCTCCCTCCAGCACATAGCTGCCGGCACCGTTGTGTTTGACCGTCGGAGAGTACGCATCGGGCCGCGATGGATGCGTCATCTTGAGCTCAGCGGTATGCGGATCTTGGGCAACGGCGTACAGATGCTCATCCAGTTTCAGCAGGGTTTTACCGTCGTGTTGATAGAGGCCGTTGGCATCAGAATTGGCCTCCTGCGGCAAAGAACCCTTGTAGCGATAACGCGCCAGATCCGGCTTGTGCAAACGCGTCTTGCCCCCGGGCATGGCCACGGTTTTCAGGCTTTCGATGAATGGGGTCACGGTGAAGTGGAACACTGGCGCGAGCGCGACAGCCGTCGCCAGGTTTTCGATGACATCGGTGATGTGCGCCCATCCGGCCTGCCTGTCACCTTCGCTCAACTCCACCGCGCCTTCGAACACTTCGTAAAGCAACTGCCCGGCGGTGGCGAGCAGCATCAGTTCGCCCAGCCCCGGAACGACCAGCGCGAAAGCGCCCAGTGCGACGAAACCGATATTCAAATAATTGGCCCAACGCTCGGCGCGGGTCTTGGCATCTTCATCGGCGGTAGGCACGGCGAGGACGCGTGCATCGTCGATGATTTTGTCAAGGGCGATATCGTGCAGCAGTGGCCACAGGTCGACGTCCTCCCACAAGCCTTTGCCCTTGAGATTGTGGTCGGTGATGTCGAAATCCGGTGCTTGCTGCGGGTCGAGGCGAATGGCGGTGTCACGCGGTTCGGGCACGTCGACGTGCATGAGCAGACGCTCGCTCAACTTCACCAGTTCATGTCGCCGCCACTTGCTGATCAGCGACTGCGCCGGGCCATCCGTGGCCTGTTTGCTGAAGCGGCGGAAGTAATAAGGGCGATCCCGTTGCGCCACGAAACGGCTGAAGAACAGTTGATACGCCGTTGGTTTGCCGGCGTCCGGGCCGATTGACGAGCCGGCCGGCCGGTCGCTGAGCTGACGCGTCAGCTCCTCGTTGAACTGTTCGAAGGAGGCGTATTTCTTGAGCGGATGCTCGGGGTCGTCGGGGATCCAGGCAATCAGGTAGCCGCCGTGATAGCGATTGCGTTCGCAGGGGATGAATAGCAGGCAGTCGCTCAGGTGCAGACCCATGATGCTCAGGCTGCGCACACGGACCTGTTTGTTGCCGTCCATCACTATGCGTTCGCCATTGACCACTTTCATCAAGTGCTCGAAGTCGGGCGCGTCGATGTCTTTTTTCATCAGCGCCAGATATGCCGCTGTTTTCAACGCCTGCTGGCGGTACTCGGTGGAGTTTTTGCGCAACAGGCTGTCGGCGAGGGCGTTGTTGGCCGGGCGCAGAAAGTCTTTGAGGTAAGTTTGATACTGAGCGCCGACGTCCAGACGCCGACACAGCGTGGTGAATGCTTCGACTGGCACTGACGTGGTGAACCGCTCGAAATGCCCTTGGTGATCGGGTGGCGTGATGAAGCCTGAGCTGGCGTCGTAATAACCCTCTGCGGTTTCCGCGTCTTCAAAGTTGTGCAGCGCCGCTTGCAGCAACGAGAAAGTCTTGACCGTCAGTGCCTCACTTTTCAGGCCGAAAATGCCCAGGCTCTTCGGGGCATACAGGCGCAGCCAGGTCTTGTCGGGATCGAGTTGGCCGTCGAGCTTTTGCAGTTCCGGTAGCAGCAGGTCTTTGGCGAAGTCTTCGATGCTGCGGATCTTGTTGAACAGGGCATCGCGTTCGTTGTGCAGGCGATGCAGGGTGTCGGTGTAACTTTTCAGTTGTGCGCGCTGATCATCGCTGGCCTGCGTGTACCAGTCCGGTAACGTCGGCTTGATTGATTTGAGCGCGGCTCGACGGGAGGCCGAGGCCTTGAGCAAGGCTGGTGGAATGGCATTTTTAACGGTTTGAAAGTGAATGGCCGGCACGTTGGTGGTGACGGCTTCTGGCAGTGATCGGGACATCGGTGGAGTCCTTTTTTGAGAACAAGGACTCCAGCTTGAACCTCGGCGTAACCGCTCAGGTGGTACATAGTTATCGCATGGCTGGCGACGTGTTACCGCACGTGACTAACGGCTGGCCAGGGTTCCCGTGCACTGCGAATCGCTGCCCGGTTGCAGATACGGCATCAGTATTGGCGCCATACCTTTGAGCACTTGCACCGGCAGCGCCGAAGTGAATTTGAAGTTTTCAGCCGAGCGCCCGGGTACGAACGCGGTCAACGTGCCGAAGTGGTGGTCGCCGATGTAGAACACGAACGTTGCGGTGCGGTTGATCGATTTCGAACTGAGAATCCGCCCGCCGGAGCCGATGGCTTCGATGCGGTTGTCACCTGTGCCGGTTTTGCCACCCATGGCCAGAGGCGTGCCATCGGTGAGTTTGAAACTGCCGGACACGCGTTTCGCCGTACCGGCATCGACCACTTGCGACAAGGCCTCGCGCATCGCTCTGGCAACCTCGACCGGCATCACCCGTTTACCGACATTCGGATCGTTGACCAGTTGCGTTTCATACGGCGTGCCGGCAGCAAAGTGCAGGCTGTCGATGCGCAGGGTCGGCATGCGCACGCCGTCGTTGAGGATGGTGCCGATCAGTTCGGCCAGCGCCGCCGGGCGATCACCCGAACTGCCGATGGCGGTCGCCAGCGACGGCACCAGATGGTCGAACGGATAACCGACTTTCTGCCAGCGCTGATGGATTTCAAGAAACGCCTCGATCTCGAGCATGGTGCGAATGCGGCTGTCGCGCGCGCCTTTGTGCTTGCTCTTGAACAGCCAGCTATAGACTTCCTGACGCTCGAACTGACTGGCCTTGACGATGTCCTTGAACGTCGCGTCCGGGTGGTTGAGCAGATAGCCGATCATCCACAGATCCAGCGGGTGCACCTTGGCGATGAAGCCCTGATCGGGCAAGTCATAGGTGCCGGGGCTGTAGGCGTCGTAGAGCCGGATCAGCCGGTCGTCGGTGAGTTTTTCAGTGAGTTTGGCGCCCTTGAGGTGCGAGCGCACGAAGGTATTGAAGTCTTCCTGACTGGCGTTCGGCAGCAGGTAGCGGTGCACGGCGGCCATGCGGATCGGCGTAGGACGCATGCTGTCGAGGAACGTATCGAGTCGCGCCTGAGTGTCTTTGTTTTTGTATTTTTTCCAGAACTTGAGCAGGAACGAGGTGCCTTCGCGGTCGGCGAAATTGGCCAGGTATTCCTGACGGCGTGGGTCGCGGTCATCCTTGAGCAGTTCGGCGCTGCTGTTGGGCCCGGAGTAGGTGGTGTAGCGCACCAGATCGCGCATCAGCCGAATGAACGGCAAGTTGATCGACTCGCGCAGGGCATCGCGCAGGGTCGGCATGCGGCCGTTGTCTTCCTTGCGGAAGTTGTGGAACACGTGCAGCCCGCCACCGGTGAAAAACGCCTCGCCGGGGCTGGCCGAATATTTGCGGTCGAGGGCGGCGCCGAGCATTTTCGACAGATCGCGATCCTTGTTCTGCACCAGATAATCGATGACCCACTGGCTCAGGCGATCCTGATCGGGGACGTCGACTTTTTTCAGTTCGGGGACGCTCATGCCGCCGTACTTGTCGTGCAGCTCGGCGATGATTTGCAGGTACGTGGTCAGCACACGCATCTTCGCCGTCGAGCCCAATTCCAGTTTGCTGCCCTCGTTGATGTCGAACGGCTGATCGGTGCTGTCGGTCTGCACGCGAACTCGCGAGCCGTCCGGGGTCAGTTCGAACAGGGTGAAGCTGTAACGCACCTGGGTGGTGCTGGTCGGCGTCAGCAGGCGTTCGCCGAGCAGGCCGATTTCGGCGGCGTAGGCGGGATCGGCGAGTTTCTTCAGGTACGCGGTGGCCTGGGTTTGCAGTTCGCCTTGCAGGGTGCTGGTCGCTGACAGGTCGAGGCGATCCAGGTCGTACAGCGGCCGGTTGAGCATCGAGGCGAGACGACTGCGGGCGACGCTGATGCCTTTATTGGTTTCGATCGGTTGAATGGTCGGTTGAGTCTGCCAGTCGCGGTAACTGACCTTGCTCGCCAGCGCGGCATCGGCCAGCGCACTGTCGATCACGCCGCTCTGCTTGAGCAGGCGCAAGTGGCTGTCAGTGAGGTCGGCGAGCTCTTCGCGGCCCTTGGTCAGGTAATGCGAAGGGCGACGCTGGGCGATCATCAGCGACAACATTTCGCGCAGGGCCAGGCCTTTGTCGGCCATGGTTTTCGGGTCGGTGGCCGGGCTGTTCAGCTGTTCATTGGCCGTGTTGAAGTCACTGCCGTACCAGACCCGCAAACCTTCAGCCATCCCATGCACTTCGCCATGCCCCGGCACCGCCGACAGCGGCACGCTGTTAAGGTAATCACGGACGATGTTCTGCCGGGCGCCGAGGGTGTCAGGGCCGGGCTGATAGGCGCGCACGCTGGCGGAAATCATCTGGCGAATCTTCTCCGCCCCCGACGTGGTCAAGCCGTCAGGCGAATGGCGGTACTTCTCCAGTTGCGTCGCCAGAGTGCTGCCGCCGGCCGATTGCCCCGGCAAGTGCAGCAATTTCGCCACTTGCGACCACGCGGCCATGCCGAAGCGCGGCCAGTCCACCGCCGGGTTCGCCAATGGTTGCTTTGGATCGAGCAGGAAGCGGTTCTCGATGAACAACAGGCTGTTGACCACCACCGGCGGAATCGAGTCGAAACTCGAATAGAGCTGTTGCGGGTAGTTGTATTTGTACAGCGGCGCGGCGCGGCAATCGGTGATCGACAGCCCGGCCTGAATCTTTTCCGAATAGGGCACGAACAGGCCTTTGTCGGTGTAGCTGAGCAGGGCGGGGGAGAAGCGTGTCTGCTCGGTGACCACGTAATTGCGCTTGAGCAGGCGCGGCAGGAATTCATCGAGAGCGCTGTAGCCCAGACGCAGATCGAACGGCCCGTTGCCCGGATAACGAATCGCCTCGCTGGGGCCCGGCTCCAGCGTATAGGTCAGCGAGGCAGCATAGCGGCTGACTTCACGGGACTGGAAACGCGAGGTGCGCATCTCCTTGGCCGCCGCCAGCCCTACCACGATGGCAATGATCAGCAGCAACAACCAGAAAGCCTTCCACCCATGCCGGTTGCGGCGAGGTTTTTCAGGGACAGGCGCTTCATCCACACGTTCAGTCGGAACCACGGCTTTACTCGAATCGGTTTGCCACAAAGCGCCCATAGTCGATTGATCCATTCACGCAGATTGATCGGACTTGTCTGAAGCTTAGACGGTGGTTGGGGATGGTGAAAAAATTGTGGAGGTGGACTTGAGGCAAATTGTTGTACCGAGTGCACTCCATGTGGCGAGGGGATTTATCCCCGTTGGGCTGCGAAGCGGCCCCGAATCCTGACACCTCGTTCCTCCTGGCAGAACGAATTTGGAGATTTTGCGACTGCTGCGCAGCCGAACGGGGATAAATCCCCTCGCCACAGGTTATTTCAGAGCCAGCACGCATCCCAGAGTGGGTAGTCACCGATTCTGTCTACCAGACCGGCCCGCAAAGGGTTACCCACGATGTAACGCGCGAACGGGAGCAAATCTTCGTTATCACGCAACGCACGGTCGTGATAGCCGCTCTGCCACAGCGGGCCTTGACGTCCGGTCTTCTGATTAACAGCTTGCGTACAGCGCGCCTTTGTTGCGCCAATGGCCTCGCCAAGCGTGCCGCTTTGCAATTGCACCAGCCAGTGGAAGTGGTCAGGCATCACCACCCACGCCATGGACTCTACCCATCCCCGCTCATGGGCCTTGCGAAGTTCTGCCACCAATAATCGGCCTGTCCGCCAATCTGAAAAAACGGGTTGGCGTTCGTGAACAACCGAGGTGATGAAGTAGGCGCGGCCGGGTTCTGAGATTCGGCCTTGGCGCAGACGATGGGAGTTGGGTTGGACGGTCATGCTCGCTTCCTTGCATTGATTGATTGCATCTCAAGGCTAGTGCGAGGTCATCCGAGCCGAATCTGCAAGGACTGAAGGAAATTTCTGAATTGAGTGAAGTACGTGTGGCGAGGGGATTTATCCCCGTTGGGCTGCGAAGCGGCCCCGAATCCTGACACCTCGTTCTTCCTGACAGAACGAATTTGGAGATTTTGCGACTGCTGCGCAGCCGAACGGGGATAAATCCCCTCGCCACAAAGGAATGTCTTCAAGAGTGTTGAGATAGACCGGTCGATGGATCAATTGCACCAAGGCAGGGGCATGACGGTGCACCAATGCTGTGCAATACTCGGCGCCTTTTTCAGTGGCGAATATTCCTACGTCTAGCAGGTAATGCCTCTCCGCAAGACGGGCTTTTGCCGAGAGTTGTCGCTGAATGTTGTGGTTTATAGAGTGAAAAGCCCTGCCCACGGCTTTTTATACTGCACGCCCCGCTGATTTTGCAGGTGTGATCCTGCAAGACGCTTCTGCCCACGAGGCAGAGGCGGTTTCAAGGAAGCCAAGGCTTATCGGCCGACGCTTCGACACTCGGTGGTCATATCCAATAACAAGACGAGGTTGCACCCCATGCCAGTCGGCAATTCCCTGCCTCACGGCGAAACCGCTCAGGGCGGTCCGCTCAAACGCGAACTCGGCGAACGGCATATTCGCCTGATGGCGCTTGGTGCCTGTATCGGCGTCGGTCTGTTTCTCGGTTCGGCCAAGGCCATTGAAATGGCCGGCCCGGCGATCATGCTGTCGTACATTCTTGGCGGTCTGGCGATCCTGGTGATCATGCGCGCCCTCGGCGAAATGGCCGTGCACAACCCGGTGGCCGGCTCGTTCAGCCGTTACGCGCAGGACTATCTCGGCCCGTTGGCGGGCTTCCTCACCGGCTGGAACTACTGGTTCCTGTGGCTGGTGACCTGCGTCGCGGAAATCACCGCCGTCGCCGTGTACATGGGCATCTGGTTCCCCGATGTACCGCGCTGGATCTGGGCGCTCGCGGCGCTGGTCAGCATGGGCTCGATCAACCTGATCGCCGTGAAGGCTTTCGGTGAATTCGAATTCTGGTTCGCCCTGATCAAGATCGTCACCATTATCGCGATGGTGGTCGGTGGTATCGGCATCATCGCGTTCGGTTTCGGCAATGACGGGGTGGCGCTGGGGATCTCCAATCTGTGGGCCCACGGCGGTTTCATGCCCAACGGCGTGACGGGCGTGTTGATGTCCCTGCAAATGGTGATGTTCGCCTACCTCGGCGTCGAAATGATCGGCCTGACTGCCGGCGAAGCGAAGAACCCGCAGAAGACCATTCCTGATGCCATCGGCTCGGTGTTTTGGCGGATTCTGCTGTTCTACGTCGGTGCGCTGTTTGTGATCCTGTCGATTTACCCGTGGAACGAAATCGGCACTCAGGGCAGTCCGTTCGTGATGACCTTCGAGCGTCTGGGCATCAAAACGGCGGCGGGCATCATCAACTTCGTGGTGATCACCGCGGCGCTGTCGTCGTGCAACGGCGGCATCTTCAGTACCGGGCGCATGCTCTACAGCCTGGCGCAGAACGGCCAGGCGCCGGCAGGCTTCGCCAAGACCTCGAACAACGGTGTGCCGCGTCGTGCCCTGTTGCTGTCGATTGGCGCGTTGCTCCTGGGCGTATTGCTCAACTATCTGGTGCCGGAAAAGGTCTTTGTCTGGGTGACCTCGATTGCCACGTTCGGCGCGATCTGGACCTGGGTGATGATCCTGCTGGCGCAACTGAAATTCCGCAAAGGCCTGAGCGCCAGCGAACGGGCCGGCCTCAAATACAAGATGTGGCTGTACCCGGTCAGCTCGTACTTCGCTCTGGCATTCCTGGTGCTGGTGGTTGGTCTGATGGCGTACTTCCCGGACACACGCGTGGCGTTGTATGTCGGGCCGGCGTTCCTGGTGCTGCTGACGGTGCTGTTCTACGTGTTCAAGCTGCAACCGACCAATGCTGCGCAAGGCGCGGTGCGTTCAGCTTCGTAAAATGTGAGCGCTGAAACGACAAAGCCCCGGTCAACTGGTCGGGGCTTTTTCATTTGCGCAAAGCCATTGGTCTGAAAAACCGATACAACAGGCTCGCGCAGACTCAAAGATTTACCCCTCCGCACAGCCGCTTACAGAGGCGCAGCCATGAGGATCAGCGATTATCTCGTGCGTGAACTCGGCCGCCGTCAGGTCGTGCTGTTCTTCCTGCTCGCCACGCTGCTGTACGTCCTGCCGCTGATCCTCGCCGACTTCCGCTACATCGATGACAACTGGCGCGCGCTCGCCGCCGGCAATGCGTGGGCGGGGCAGGGCCGGTTATTCACCGACTGGCTGTATCAGGCGCTGACCTTCACCGCTGCCGCGCCGGACATTTTTCCGCTGCCACTTCTGTTGGCCTGCGTGGCGATGAGTCTGGCCCTGACGCGGCTGACGTTTCACTACTTCGCCGAACCGACACTGGCCTGCTGTCTGGTGCCGTTGCCGCTCTGGTACAACCCGTTTCTTCTGCAAAACCTGTCCTACCAGTACGACGGCCCGGCCATGGCGCTGGGTCTGGTCGCGGTGATTTATGCGATCACGTTCAGCGGCTCATCGCGGGTGCAACGCTGGCTGGTGCCGTCGGTGCTGGTTGCGCTGGCCATCGGTTTGTATCAGATCAGCCTCAATGTGTTTCTAGGTCTGTGCGCCGTCGAGCTGATCCGCTCGGTGCACCGGCAGATGGCGTGGCGAGACATTCTGCGAACGCTCGGCTGGCGCGTTGCCCAACTGTTGTTGGGCGCACTGATATACGCCGTCAGCGCATTGCCGTTCATGGATGTCAGGCGCAGTGAGTTGCTCAACTGGAGTGCCGATCCGCTGCTGCAAATCGGCATCAACATCGGCCGGGTGCTGGAGAAAGTCGCCCTGCTGTTTCATGGCGGATACACCTGGGTTTTCGCCGGACTACTGTTGTGTTCGCTGCCCTTAAGTGTGCGGCTCGGCAGGCAGATTTTCCTGCGCCCGGAATCGCGCGGACAGACCTTGATCCTCAGCCTGATGTGCCTGCTGACTTTGCCGGTATTGGTGCTGCTGGTGCCGGGGATCACCTTGCTGTTTCGCGACTTCAACGAAGGTGCACGCACGCTGATGGGTTTTGGCGTGTTGCTGATGTTTTTGTTCTATCTCGCCCACCTCTGGCTGGCACACAACCACCGTCGCTTGCCGTTGCTGCTGATCATCCCGCTGCTGGCCACGCTGTCATTATCTTTCGCCTGCGGGCGCGTGCTGACGGTGCAGAAAACCTTCGCCAACAACGCGCTCAACAGTTTGAGCCACGACATCGCAGCTCACCGCGAACTGCGTGACGCCAAGCGGATTTATCTGTCGGTGACGTATTCGGATCGATGGCTGGCCGCTGCGGCGGGGTCGTTCGAGCAGCTGCCGGTGTTGCGTTATCTGCTCAACGTCGACTACTTCATGCTCGCCGAAAACCTGCCGTCGGCGGGCATCACCAACGTCGTCGCTGAGCGCGAACGACGCAACGCCTCCCGCGTCGGCTATCAGGGGTTTCCAGCGTTGGTGGACAGCCTCTATTACCGCATCTATCTGATCGGCGACTACGGCTTCATCGTGATGAAAGAGCCGCCCCATGGCCGGTTATTGCAATGGTAACCGTTGGTCGAAAATCATCGCCGACCTGTAATTTCTGACAGTAGACCCCGTCCGCGCCTTGCCCTAGCGTGGAAGCCCCACCCGGTACAGCGACAGCAAGGATTCGCGATGAGGATCTTGTGGAAAGGATTTTCCGCGCAAATGGCAATCGGCGTCGCTGGCACGCTGATTCACTGGCAGATTTTTTTTGTACTCACCAGCGCGATTCAGCTCGACCAGTCAGCCAGCAATTTCGCCGCGTTTTGCATCGCCGCGGCCTTCGCGTTTTACATGAATGCGCTCTACACGTTCGAGACCGGAACGTCGGTGGCGGCGTACCTGATTTTTATCAGTGTGATAGGAGGGCTGAGTTACGGCGTCGGGCTATTTGCTGATGTACGCAACTTGCCGGGCCTGGTGACGGTGACGGTGTTTACTTTGCTGGAAATGTTGCTGGGGTTCGGCTTTTTCCGGTTTGTGCTGTTTCGTGGGCGTCAGACATGAAGAGCTTTGCGAATGTTGCTGCCATCGCCGGGCTACCTTCTCTGGGGATCGAAAGACTGGTTCTGATGGCGGTTGTATCCCTTGCCCTGATCGTGCGGTTCTACGCCATTGATGTACCGAGTATCTGGTATGACGAGGCCTACAGCCTGTTGCTTGCACGTGAAACACCGGCGCGCATCTGGGCGCTGACAGCGCTGGATGTTCATCCGCCGCTTTATTACGTGCTGCTGCATTACTGGGTCATGGTTTGGGGCGACGGCCCATTGCCGGCCCGCGCGATGAGTGCGCTGGCTGATGTCGGGACGTTGCTGCTGAGTATCAAGTTGATGAGCCTGATGGCCACGCGTCGGGCGACCTGGATAGCCGCCTTGCTGTTGGCGTTGCTGCCGATTTCAGTTCGTTACAGCCAGGAAGCACGGATGTATGCCTTGCTTGGGTTCTGGCTGATGGGAGCCACACTGGCGTTGGTGTGTTGGGCCGGAAAGCCGGAACAAACCAGGTTTGCGGCTTTGTATGTGTTGTTGATGACTACAGCGTTTTATACCCACTACTTCGCGGGTTTGTGCGTGTTGGTGCATTGGTTGTTTTGGTGGCAAAGCGCAGTGCAGCGCAACGCAACGAGAATTGCCGGAGAGCAATGGTTAGTCGCGAATGTCGCCATTGTTTTTTTATATTTGCCCTGGATACCTCACCTCTTATCGCAGCTTGCACTCACCGAGGGCTTGGGATGGATCGAGCCTGTGACCTTACAGGGGGCAATGACATTAGTCTGGCAGTTCACCGTAATGGGGGACGGCATCTCCCAACCGAGTCTATGGCATCTGATGCCACTTGCTTTGGTGGTGTTGTGTGCCGCGACAGCCATTATCAATAACGAGGGTGAGCAACGATTCAGGATTCTGCTGGTGAGCTATTTCTTTATCCCGCTGGTTGTCGTTTTCCTGATCTCGTTGTTTCTACCGTTGTTTGTACCCCGATATCTGGTTTTTACCGCGCCAGCTCTGGCGATGATTACCGCGCTCGCTTTGGACATTTGGTGGACGCGTCGTTTTTTGTTGGTGAGTGCGGCATTGCTGCTTTTGATCTTTGCGCAATTGCGTGGGCTGAGTGCGGTGTATTGGCAAACCGATGGATTGAATGGAACCGAGAGACGCAGAGACGTCCAGTTCTCTCAGTTGATGGCGCAACTGAATCAAAAAGTTCGCTCAGGAGACGAAATCGTAGTGGCCAACCCTTTTTGGTACCCGACATTTGCTTATTTCAACGTCACTGGCATCGTTCCCAGGTTTGAGATTCGCTCATCGATGGATGGCTTCTTGAAACTCACCCGTCGCGGCGCCTTGAGCTTGATCCAGGATCCAGTAACGAATACCTATTTCGATGGCGTAACGATTCTGGATTGTCGTAGCCAGAGGATCTGGTGGATCACCGACGCCGATTTACAGGCTGACAGGCCACTTTTCGCCAAGGGCCGCACGCCCTCGTTTACGATTCACGGCACAGTTATATCAGCGTACATGTTTGCTCCAGATCCTTTGTCGACATCTATTGAAGGCAGTACGCAGCGAGGGCTTACGCCGCCGCCACATCCTGCGGCTCAAAACTGTCCGCCCGTGCCATCTGCCACATCCGAGAATAGAACTCGCCATTCACTTCGCCGGTGAGCAATTCGCCCGGTTTGAGGAACACGTGCAACTGCGAGAACAGTTTGATCTCGGTCGCCGACATGCGCCGTACCAGATGCTTGGCCGACAGTTGCGATGGATGCTCAAGACCAGCAGCCGCGAGCATTTCGGCCAGCGCTTTCAGCGTGTTGCGGTGGAAGTTGTAGACTCGCTGCGCCTTGTCCGGGACAACCAGGGCGCGTTGGCGCAAGGCGTCCTGCGTGGCGACGCCGGTCGGGCATTTGTTGGTGTGGCACGACTGCGACTGGATGCAGCCGATGGCGAACATGAAACCGCGCGCCGAGTTGGCCCAGTCGGCGCCGATGGCCAGCACGCTGGCGATGTCGAAGGCGCTGACGATCTTGCCGCTGGCGCCGAGTTTGATCTTGTCGCGCAGGTTCAGGCCGACCAGCGTGTTGTGCACGAACAGCAAGCCTTCGCGCATCGGCACGCCAATGTGATCGGTGAACTCCACCGGCGCTGCGCCGGTGCCACCTTCCTTGCCGTCGACGACGATGAAGTCCGGGAGGATGCCGGTTTCCAGCATGGCCTTGGCGATGCCCATGAACTCCCACGGATGACCGAGGCAGAACTTGAAGCCCACTGGTTTGCCGCCGGACAGTTCGCGCAGTTGCTGGATGAAATGCATCATTTCGATCGGCGTGGAAAACGCGCTGTGGCGGGATGGCGAGATACAGTCCTCACCCATCAGGATGCCGCGCGTGTCGGCGATTTCCTGGGTGACTTTGTGCTTGGGCAGAATCCCGCCATGGCCGGGTTTGGCGCCCTGGCTCATCTTGATTTCGATCATGCGTACTTGCGGGTTCTGTGCCTGCGTGGCGAAGCGTTCCGGGTCGAAACGGCCATCGCTGGTGCGGCAGCCGAAGTAACCGCTGCCCAGCTCCCAGGTCAGGTCGCCGCCGTGTTCGCGGTGATACGGGCTGATGCTGCCCTCGCCGGTGTCGTGGGCGAAGTTGCCGAGTTTCGCGCCCTGGTTCAGCGCGCGAATGGCGTTGGCGCTGAGTGAGCCGAAACTCATCGCCGAGATGTTGAACACCGACGCCGAGTACGGCTGCGTGCACTGTGGGCCGCCGACGGTGACGCGGAAACTGCTCGGGTCGCTCAACGGCGCCGGGCGCATCGAGTGGCCGATGAATTCGAAACCCGATTGATAGACATCGATCAATGTGCCGAACGGTTTGTCGGCGCTTTCATTTTTTGCCCGTGAATAGACCAGCGAGCGCTGGGCGCGGGAGAAGGGCAGGGCGTCGCTGTCGGACTCCAGCAAGTATTGGCGGATTTCCGGGCGGATGCCTTCGACCAGATAACGGATGTTGCCGAGGATCGGATAATTGCGTCGCACCGCGTGCGGACTCTGCAGCAGGTCGAACAGGCCGATCAGGCTCAGCACCCCGGTGACGGCGGTGATCGGCCACAGCCAGTCATGTTCGAGAAAAGGCAGGCTGGCGAGGGTGAAAATCACGCAGACGGCAAAGAAGGCGTAGCGGCTCAGGAGTGACAGGCTCATACGGTTTCCTTGGTTCGGACAGATTTTTTTGCGGCAGTCAGGCGTTCTGCGCCTGCAGGAAGATCGAAAACAGTTCTGACTGGGATTTGATCCCCAGCTTGCTGTACATGTGTTTCTTATGGACTTTCACGGTTTCCACGGAGATTTCCAGCTTACGGGCGATTTCTTTACTGGAGCAACCGCTGAGCATCAAGCGCCCGACATCCAGCTCGCGGGCGGTCAGTTGCGCGCCCTTGAGCTGTTGCACCGACGCCTCCAGTTGCCCGCGCCAGTCCACCGGCTCGCGGGCGGCGGCGAGGGCCACGGTTTCGTTGATTTCATAGGGCAGACGCTGGCGCAGCAGGCCCAGCACCCACGGTTGAATCAGCGACAACAATGCAATCTGCTCATTGCCGAAGCGCTGTTGGCTGCCCAGCGAGAGGCACAACGTGCGGTCGCCCTCGAGCTGACAATTGAACTGGATTTCGTCAGCGACCACATTCAGACGAAAGTATCGCTGGTAATACTCGGTCAGCTCGAAATGCTCCGGCGCGACTTCCGACAGGCGATACAAGCCGGTGCGCGATTGCTCGCGACAGGCAATATAAAAAGGGTCGAGCAGGTACAACCCGCGCAGGTAATCCTGAAACAACGGGTCAGGGCTGCCGTCCGCACTCGGGCATTCGGCGAACACTTGCGGGTGCTGATCGGCACTGAACAGCAGCGCCACCCAGCTATCGAACGGCACGTACTGGTCAAGCAAACGCACCAGTTGCGCCCAGAAATTCGGCTTGTCCAATGCGTCGATCAATTGCCCGACGGCGCGGTGCCAGGTGATGTCGTCAAACGAAACAGTCATGGATCTACCCCTGTCGGGTTTCCGGCTCTGTGTTTCTCTGGCCGGTCGCAGCTCAGCATACTGGCCCACAGACAGCCACCGGGCAATCTTTGCGCGCCCGGCCCTCATCCGGACACGCCTTTGCTCACAAGCGGCCGGCGTGTGATCCTTGGCGTTTTTGCGCCAAAGGTTTTCCCTTTATGTCGACTTCTACCGTTCAAACGCCCGGCCTGATCTGCATTGCCGCCGCTCTGTTGCTCAATGCGGATGGCCAGACCCTGCTGGTACGCAAGCGCGGCACCACGGCGTTCATGCAGCCGGGTGGCAAAATCGAGGCGCACGAGCTGCCGGTACATGCGCTGGCCCGTGAGCTGGAAGAGGAATTGGGATTGCAGATCGACCCTGCGCAGGCAAAGTTTCTCGGGCAGTTTTCGGCACCTGCGGCCAACGAGCCTGGATTTGTCGTACAAGCGGAAATCTTTCAGCTGACGATCGAAGCCGAAGTGTCTCCGGCCGCCGAAATAGAAGAAGTGGTGTGGATCGATCCGGCCACTGACGGTGATGTCGTTCTGGCGCCATTGACACGCGACCTGATCCTGCCGTTTTATCGAGCCTCGCTGACTGCCAGCGCCTGATCTGCCACGCAAAGGATGCCACCCATGATCCCGTTACCTGACTTGCTGATCTTCGCCGCCGCTGCGTTATTGATGGTGCTGACGCCCGGGCCGAACATGATCTACCTGATCTCGCGTTCGATCTGTCAGGGGCGCAAGGCCGGGGTCACATCGCTGCTCGGTGTGGTGGCGGGATTCTTTGTGCACATGTTTGCCGCTGCGGCCGGTCTGACCGCTGTGTTTCTCGCCGTACCGATGGCCTATGAAGTACTGAAATGGGCCGGTGCGCTCTACCTGTTGTGGCTGGCCTGGCAAGCGCTCAAACCCGGCGCGCGTTCACCGTTCGAAGCGCAGCAACTGCCGCCGGACTCCTCGCGAAAACTGATCACCATGGGGTTTCTGACCAGTGCGTTGAACCCGAAAATCGCGGTGTTTTATCTCTCGGTGTTTCCGCAGTTCATCTCGCCCGAACACGGTTCGGTGTTTACGCAGAGCATCATCCTCGGGCTGACTCAGATCAGCGTCAGTTTCTGCGTCAATCTGCTGATCGCGTTGTTCGCCGCCGGCATCGCATCGTGGTTTGTGCGCAACCCGACGTGGCTGGCGATGCAGCGATACATCATGGGTATGGTGCTCGGCGGTCTGGCCGTGCGGCTGATGCTTGAGCAGCGCCGGACGGCTTGAACATGTGGATCGAACGCCTGGACGCCAGTCACGCGCTGGCCTATCGCGAACTGATGCTCGAAGCCTATGACCGCCATCCACAGGCGTTCACGTCCAGCGTGCGCGAACGGGCGGTGATGCCGCTGAGCTGGTGGGAGGCGCGGCTGACCAGCAAACTGGATCTGGTATTGGGGGCGTTCGAGGGCGGGACGCTGGCCGGCATTGTCGGGCTGGCGTTCGAGCCTCGGGAAAAGGCCCGGCACAAAGCCACGTTGTTCGGGATGTATATTTCGGCGGATTTTCGAGGGCACGGCCTGGGTTATGAACTGGTGCAAGCGGCGCTGACCGAAGCGCAAAACCATCCGGCGCTGAAGCTCGTTCAACTGACCGTTACCGCCGGAAATGACGCAGCGTTCAGACTCTATGAGCGCTGCGGTTTCATCCAGTTCGGCCTCGAACCGTTGGCCGTACGCGTCGGTGAAGACTACTTCGACAAGATCCACATGTGGCGCCAACTTCCCCGCGAAGCATAAAGGCCTGGTGAGTCACCTTGTGTTGAGGGGATAAATTCCCTCAGCACAAAATCTCTCTTCACTCTCCATCGTGTTTACGGTGCTGATCAGCGCACCGCACTCACCCCATCCAGCGTCGAGAACGAGGTGTCCTTGGCCGTCAGCAGAAAATCGCGCATATAGGGCGCATCCAGCATGTCTGTGCGAACTGCGGCGTAGAGCGTTGCGAACAGGCCTTTTTCGCCCAGTCGCTTGGCCTTCACGTAACCGCGCGAGCTGTATTCATGCAGCGCCCAGTGCGGCATGCCGCAGACGCCACGGCCGCTGGCGACCAGTTGCATCATCATCACGGTCAGTTCGGAGGTGCGTACCTGCGCCGGTTCAATGTCGGCCGGTTCGAGGAAGCGGGTGAAGATGTCCAGACGATCGCGTTCCACCGGATACGTGATCAACGTTTCCGTCAGCAAGTCTTCGGGAACAATGTACGGCTTGTTCGCCAGCGCATGCTGATTGGCCACCGCGAGCATGGCTTCGTAGGTAAACAGCGGCACGTAGGTGATGCCGGCAATATCCAGCGGATCCGACGTCACCACCAGATCCAGATCGCCACGGGCCAGCGCCGGCAACGGGGCAAACGAGAAGCCCGAGGCGAGGTCGAGTTCGACTTCCGGCCATGCATCGCGGAACTGGTCGATGGTCGGCATCAGCCACTGGAAGCAACTGTGGCATTCGATCGCCATGTGCAAACGCCCGGCGGTGCCGCCGGCCAGACGACTGATGTCGCGCTCGGCGGCGCGCAGCAGCGGCAGGGTCGCGTCGGCCAGTTGCAGCAAGCGCAGACCGGCGCTGGTGAAACGCACCGGTTTGGTCTTGCGCACGAACAACGGCATGCCCATGCGTTCTTCCAGTTCCTTGAACTGGTGGGACAGCGCCGACTGCGTCAGGTGCAGTCTGTCGGCGGCATCCACCAGGCTGTCGGCTTCGCGCAAGGCGTGCAGGGTTTTCAGATGGCGGATCTCAAGCACCAGTGGCTCCATGAATGAAATTTGCTGATTCAGCGATGGTGGTGAGTTTGTCTCATGTTGGCGAGGCTGTCGACCATGGCCTTTCGCACGTGTGCAATGACCGCTCGGCACTCTTCATCAAACTGTCACGCAACTGTGGCAGCGCGCTTGAACAAAGTTCATCAGACTCGCGCTCTACTGGGGTTCTGCGTTTCGGTGTTTTTCATGCTCAAAGGATTTTTTTCAGTCGCGGCCGTTCTGGCCGCGCTTTTATTCGGTTTGCCGGCCTCTGCGGCATCGCGCTGCGACATCAATGTCCCGACTGAGCGGGTTGACCTGGCTCAGGTGAGCCTGGCGTATCAGAGCATCGGCCGCGCCTCGGATCCGGCGTTGTTGCTGGTCATGGGGCTGGGCGGGCAACTGATTCACTGGCCGGATGAAGTGGTGGTTGCCCTGTGTCAGCAGGGCTTTCGGGTCATTCGTTACGACAACCGCGACGTCGGTCTGTCGACCTGGCGTCAGGCGCCGGCCGACGCCAATCTGACCTTTGAAGTGCTGCGCTACAAACTCGGCCTGCCGGTGGCGGCGCCGTACAGCCTGACCGATATGGCCGATGATGCGCTGGGTCTGATGGACGCGCTGCACGTGGAGCAGTTCCATGTGCTGGGCGCGAGCATGGGCGGGATGATTGCTCAGCATCTGGCCGCCATGGCGCCGCAACGGGTCGAGAGCCTGACACTGATCATGACCAGTTCCGGGGCCGAAGGCCTGCCGGCGCCGAGTGCGGCGCTGGTGCAATTGCTGGCGCGTCGCGGCGCACCGAATCGCGAGGTGGCGCTGGAGCAGCAGGCGGACTTGCTCGCCGCGCTCGGCAGTCCCGCCGTCACTGATGATCGTCAGGCCTTGCTGCACCAGGCCGCGATTGCCTACGATCGCGCGTTCAATCCTGAAGGCGTGAAGCGTCAGATCATGGCGATTCTTGCCGAGCCCAGTCGGGTCGCCTTGCTCAATCAGTTGCGGGTACCGACGCTGGTAGTGCATGGCACGGCGGATCCGCTGCTGCCGGTGATGCACGGCGTGCATCTGGCGGCGCACATTCAGGGCAGCCAGCTGAAGTTGATTCCGGGGCTGGCCCACCGTTTTCAGGAGGCGTTCAAGGCGCCGTTGCTGGCGGCGGTGTTGCCGTACCTGCAGGCGCATCGCGAGGACACTTCGCACTGGGCGCAGATTGATCCGGTGGTGGAGCACAATCTGCTGTGATCGCGGCCCGTAATGTGCCGTAACAGGCTGGCGGCATGCGATACATATGTACCACCTTCGACGGGTTGGCTCTGGCTCTAATGGCGGCACCGGGTGATGAGGATTCGCCTCGCCCCAGCACCGAGCCAGGCTTCATGACTGAACACACGCTACCTTCTGCACCAGCCCCTGCCGCGACATCCGACAGCCAATTTGCCCTGCTCGAAGACAGTCATCCGCTCGACGAGAATCTGCTGTTCAATGCCGTGGAGCGCTGGGGTGGTTGTCGTGAGCGATTCCTTGAGTTGATTGCCGATGCACCGTTTGTCCGGGCGTCGATTCATCGAATGGTATTGCAGGAGCTGCAACTGGAGAGCAACCAGGTCGTGCTGGGGTTCAACGCCACCGAAGAGCGCGCGCAGTCCTTTATCACTCTGGCCAATGCCTGTGCCTTCCTGCAGCAATCGCCGGATCTGCACGGCGCCGGCAATCAGCCTGACACCCTCGTCGGGCTGAACCCGACACAACGGCTGATCTACCCGTCGCCAGAACCCTTGCTCAAAGCCCTCAAGGGTCTTGATCTGCACACATTTCTCGGTGAGCGCTGGAAGGTTTTCTGGGAAGCCAGAGCCCTTGGCACGCCCGAGTCTCGCCGCGATCTGGCGCACCGTTTGTGCCGTCAACATCTGGAAGCTGCGGCTCAAATAGCGTTGGCCCGGGGTACCTGCACGGGGCAGGCGCTGCAGCCGGCACTGGCGGTCATCAATTCGAGTTCCGGGGTGATCCGCTTTGAGGAGCAGGCTGTCAACGCCTGGCAATTGTTTTTGACCGATGCGCAGGGCCGCAAGACGTCCTTGCCCGGCGCGTTCGTGATGGCCCTCGAAACGGAGGAACCGGTCAGCCAGTTGCTGTATGTGCCGGGTCACCCGGTGGCACTGAAGTCGTTCGCACAGCGCAGCGCGATGGAACAATGGTTGCTCGAGCAGCCACAGCTTTTTTCCGCTGACGTGCTGATCGATGATCGGTGCTCTCTGGGTTACATCGCCATCGAGCGTCCCGTCGAATCGGCCATCGAACAATGGACAGGTCTGGTCGTGGACGTGCAGATGCGCAGCCTTCGTCCCGGCAAAAACGCGAGCATGGTCACTGACGGCAGTACGGCGCTGACCCTGGCCGATCAACAGGATCGGTTGCGTCAGACTGGCGCTTTGTTTGCAGCACCGCCCGCCGTCGCAGAGTCACCCGTGGACGAGGCAGACGTTCCGGTGTTCGGTTTACTCAATGCCGATATTCCCCTGAGCGTCCGCCGACGGGCCGTGGAGCGGCAGCATGAGTTTCTTGAAAACTTTGTGGGCAACTGGTTTGACGGTCAGCAGGATGACGAACGTTACCGGCAACTGAAAACCGCGATGCAGTCGCTGACAACTTGCGAACAAAGTGCCCATGCCGCCGCCGCTGCATTGCTCACCAAAAAAACGCCGTTGCAGATGCTGGAGCTGCGCCAGCTCCCTAACACGCACTACGACGATCTCTACAAGGCGCGCCGTGATGGTTTACGCGCCGAAGCCAGCCTGCAGAAGTGGCTCGGCAACATCAGTGCCGATGAGCACCGCTTGCTTGAGGCGGTTCTCGATCACCCGATGGCTGCCAACCGTACCTTGGCGGTATCTGTCATGAGCCTGACCTTGTCGGCCACGGTGGTGGGTGAAAACGTCGTCCCGACGCATAGCATTGACGGCGCAGTGCTCATTACAGCACCGGACATGTGGGATGAAACGCAACCGCGACCTGGCGTTTTGCTCTATTGCCCTGGAGGCCACGGTGGCCTGCAACGCTTTGCCTCGGTGGCGGAGCTGGAACACCGGGTGTTCAAAGTCTTGCCGGGCAACAGCGGGCTGACCCTGCATCTGTCGCCCCTGCAGGGTGACCCTTTCGAGTTCGGTTTGCAGAATCAGCTGCACCGCTGCGAGCAGACGGCGGCGGGGCTGATCACGCAGCACCGGGGTCTGGCGCCGGCGCTGCTCGGCACCGAGCTGGAAAAGCTGCAAATCGAAACCCGCGAAGCCTTGCGTGTACCGGTGAACGAGGCGCGCGAGCAGGCTTACGACCAGCTCATCGAGCAACATCGTAGCGGTGTGCTGGTCGGGCAAGTGCCAACGTGGTTGAGCCGGTTGTCGAAGCTCCATCGCGAGCGATTCAAAACCGCCATCACCGCATACATTCAGGCGATGAAACGTGCTCATCAGTTGCTCGAGCGAGAACTGCCGCACCGTGATGAATTCAGCAGCAAAAAAGCCGAAGCGCATATCCGTGAGGATCTCGCCCTCAAACAGCCATTTACGATCACCCTCGATCTGCCGGATTCGACACGGTGGGGACGGACACTGACGGAAGGCGCCGCACCGGGCACGCCGCAAAAGGGCGTTCTGATCCCTAGCGAGAGCCGCAGAAAAATACCGTTGATTGATCTTCTACAGACCAACATCGACGACCCGATGTGGTGGCGCATGCTCTGCGGCAAGATCGAGTTCACCAGCGATTCGCCCGCCGAGCGCGAGACGCTGACCGCCAGGGTGACGATGCGTTATCTGCTGGATCTCGCCGAATCAATGAACCTTGCGCAAAAGTACGACGATCTGATCGTCAGCACATTCGTGGGCAGCGGAAATGCATCGGTATTCAGTAACGAGCATCGCCGTGAGTGCCTGATCGAACCCTGGCGTCAGATGCTCAAATTGCAGGGCGATGCGGCGCTACATCAACAACATATCGATGAAGCTGGCTGGGTTGTGTTGAACAAGGCGATCGATGCCTGCACAGAAGCGATGTTTGCCGCCGATGGCAAACAATTGGTGTTGCTGCCGGCGCGTCTGACCGTGGGTGGTGTCGACACCAATGACGGCCCCAGCACATTGTCCGGCGTGACGTTCATTCATGAGCAGACCAGCGGACTGACGCTGCTCTATCTTCCTGAAAGCCCTGACGGCAGGTTTTTCCACCAGCGCGACAGCCTCGATACGGCACGCAAGAAACTGTTCGAGTTGTGCCTGCACGCTTCGATGGTGAATTACCTCGCTGGTCGCGCCGTTCAGGGCGATTTTGCCCGGCACGTGTTGCGCATCAATCAATCCTTGATCAAACACTTTGACGCTTTGATTGGCGTCGGAACAGCCTGGCCAGCGACGACTTCGCTGGCTGCGCATCAACTCGATGCCCACATGGGGCGGTTGCTGGAGGCTCACCGTTCCACATCGCGCTCCAACACCGATTTGTATCAAGAGGCTTATGCGCTCAAGGGCGGCGCACTGTTCAATTATCTGAAAATGGCGTTGGGTATGGTGCCGTTTGTGGGCACGGCGATTGCCCTGTATGACGCCTGGGCCAGCGCCAATCTTGCGGTCGCCGCGTTTTTGCGTGGAGAAGTCGGTCATGGTCTGGCAGAGCTCGAATCGGTTCTGCTGTCATTGATCGATGCGGCGATGGATATCGCCTCCGGTGTCAGCGTCAATGCTGCCGCTGCGCCGGCCGCCACCCGAAAACTGTCGCGCACGCGTCAGTTGAAGGGGCTGGCCAGGAGCAGTGGTGCGTTGCATCGACCTTCTTTGCGCAAGGCTCGACACGTCGCAGACAGGTTTGAGGGGTATGAGTACGAAAAGGATATTTCTCTGGTCGGTCTGCAGCCGGTATCCGAAGGCCTGTACCGCAATGTCTATCGCCACGCTGAGGGTGACTTCATCATCCGGCAGGGGCGCATCTACCGCGTGACGTTGAAAGACCGGACGTTGCGTTTGTACGGAACACGCCTGAAGAGTTATCAGCAACCGATTGCGGTGGACGAAGCCGGGCATTGGGACACGCATTTTGCGGTATACGGCACCCTGTTCAGTGAAGGACTGGACGCCGGCGGTAACGTGATCGGGGCGGTGGCCGATGGACTCGACCCGCTCTGGCCGCAGGCTTTACGGCAGTGGCTGCCACGCTGGTGGACGGATGCGGCGTACCGACGCCAACGCATGCTGAGTCAGACGGTCGATGCCCTGACCCGGCAACTCGATAACCAGCACCGCGCTACCAATCGTACGTTGGCGCAGTACCACGCCAGTGCACAGCAAACTCGTCTTTCCGGGCAGGCTGTCGTGGATGCGGCGTGCGTCAACGACATTGAGCTGGCGGGCAGGCAGTTCGCGCAACTGGAGCAATTACGGCCACTGAGTACCGGAAACAAACGCGCACTGGTGCGATCGCTGCAGAGCCAAATGGCGTTGATCGTGGTCAATCGCCATGTGCACCGCATCGATCTGGCCAGAGAACGCTGCCTGGCCTTGATCGACGAGATTGGCACGATCACCGAGGCGCTGATTGAAATGCCGGTTGGCGAGGTTCAAGGACGGTTGCGCCAACTGCGAAAAGCCCGGGACGTGCGAATTCGCCTGGTTAAAAAACTGGATCAACTGGACGCTGATGCCGAGCAGATCGGGCAGTGGCGCCAGCGAATTGTTGAAAGTGAGCACAAGCGTTTTGCTGCCGAAGATCTGGCTGGACTGGAAACCGGTTTTACCCCCGCCAAACGCGACTACATCAAGACCCTCAATTACCTGGCGTTGATCAGTAATTTTGACAATGTCGGCGACCCGTCCTGGTCGTATCTGCAGGAGGTCATGCGAAGGGCACGGGGTCTGGTGTATGACGCGCTTCATGCCCAGCAGAACCTTGCCAGCGTCATCGCCACCCGCAACCAGCGCAATCGGTTACTGGAGGAATGCATCGAGGCGTACGAGCAGTTTCGTCGTGATATCAATGTCTGGAGCATCACTGACGCTCAGCACTTCTATCTGAATCAGATACCTGCGCTGGCGGAGCAACTCGACAAAATGACTGCGCATGCCCGGGCCGGGATCAAGCACGGCGTGGTGCAGGGCAAAGAGGCGAGCAGCAGCGGCATGCGGGTGTTTGAAACCGACGGCAACCGATTGATGATCGGTGTCGAAAGCATTGATCCGGTGAGTCGTCAGACCCGCTTCACCACGTTCGGAGAGAGTCGGGCAGAAAACTGGTTACCCAAGTCTGATGGCCGTTATCAGCGTCAGTCTGCACCGGCGATCTTGCAGCCCGCTCCGGCGGACAATCTGAATCATCTGGTGGCTGAGGCGCGAATCAGGCTCGCTGGCCAGGATGACTATGTGGCGAAGGTCAGGGGCTACGCTGATCAGGACATGTTGCCCGCCAGTCTGGAAGACATGTTGGCCCGAGAGGCGGCGGCGCTGACGCAACGCGCCCAGCGAATCACGCAGCTCTCGCCCAACCATGCTGTCGCTGCACAGTTGACGGATCAGGCGCACCTGCTCAGGAAAACGGGGCGCAGCCTGCGTATCACGCAAACGCTGAAAAGCAAAACGCCGACGGCGGGGCATCTGGACTATCTGATGGAGGCCGCGACACCGGACCAGGCATTTGTCGACATTCAAAAGGTCGGCGGGTTGCGGGAACTGAGCCGGAAGAAGGGCGGGAAGCGCGATTTCCTGCAGGAATATCTGGTTCGCGACCTGACGCAAAATCCGCCCGCGCCGCTGTGGTACGCGCACTTTCACTACGAGTCGGATACACCGCCATTCAATGAGTTTGTAAAAGCTCATCTGAAGCTGCCGGAGCAGCGCAACCTCGGCCTGAAGTGGCAGCAATGGCAAGCGGAAAGCGGCGTGCCGGTCGATTCGATCTGGCGGGGAGACATCAATACTGCGTTGGCCGGCAAGCATTTCCAGAGGCTGGATTAAATCCAATTCTGCACGCCGAATCAGGCGTGCAGGCGAACCCAGACGCTGACCAGCACCGTCGCGGCGATTAACCAGGCCACAGCCGCGACGGCCAAGGAAGCTTCCAGACGCATCCGGTCAACCATCACGTACAAGGTCGCCAGATAAACGAAGTACGGAATGATCGACCACATGCCGAACACGATGGTGGTCTTCAGATCGTCCAGCGAGCGGCTTTTGCCGACGATGTAATGGGCGATCAGGGCGAAGGTCGGGAACAGCGGCACGAGGCCGGCGATGTAATAGTTTTTGGTCTTCGACAGCGCGGCGAGGATCACCACCACGGCTGCACCCAATAACGCTTTGAAGATCAGATCCACGTCGTTCTCGCTTAATGGCTCAGGCCGTATTTTTTGACTTTGTCGAACAGCGTAGTTTTGGCCATCCCCAGTTCCAGGCTGGCCTGAGTCAGGTTGCCGCCGCTGCGTTGCAGGGCATCACTGAGCAGATTGCGCTCGAAAGCTTCGACCGCCTCGGCGAAGGCGAGTGTCTGGCCGCCGCTGCTGGCACCGGACTTTTTGAACGCCGGCAGGCCGAGGGCGAAACGTTCTGCGACGTTGCGCAGCTCGCGCACGTTGCCCGGCCAGTCGTGGCTCATCAGGTTCGACAGGGTTTGGTTGTCCAGCTCGGGCAGCGCGCGGTCAAAGCGCAGGGCCGACTGTTGGGTGAAGTGTTCGAACAGTTGCAGGATGTCTTCGCGGCGCTCGCGCAGCGGCGGCAGTTCCAGGGTCACCACGTTGAGGCGGTAGTACAAGTCGCTGCGAAACTCGCCGGCCTTGCTCGATTCGTCGAGGTCGGATTTGGTCGCCGCGATCACCCGGCAATCGACCGCGACGCTCTGGTTCGAGCCGAGGCGTTCGAGGGTGCGCTCCTGCAAGACTCGCAGCAGTTTGATCTGCAGCGGCAACGGCATGCTTTCCACTTCGTCGAGAAACAAGGTGCCGCCGTCGGCGTGTTCGATCTTGCCGATGCGGCGTTTACCGGCGCCGGTGAAAGCGTTGGCCTCGTGGCCGAAGATTTCACTTTCGAAGAGGTTTTCCGGCAGACCGCCACAGTTCAGCGCGACAAACTGCTTGCTGTGACGGCGACTGAAATCGTGCAGGCAACGCGCGACCAGTTCCTTGCCGGTGCCGGTCTCGCCTTCGATCAGTACGTTGGCCGAAGTGTCAGCAACGTTGGCAATCAGTTCGCGCAGGTTCTGCATGGCTGGCGAGCGGCCGATGATCCGGCCCTCCAGAGAATCGCGTTCGGCCAGTTGTCTGCGCAGCGACGAGACTTCACGGGCGAGGCTGCGTTGCTCCAGCGCGCGGCGGGCGACATCGACCAGTCGTTCCGGCGAGAACGGTTTTTCCATGAAATCGTAAGCGCCTTTCTGCATGGCGCCGACAGCCATGGAGATGTCGCCGTGACCGGTGATCAACACCACTGGCAAGCTGCGATCACGGGCCTTGAGACGGGTCAGTAACTCGAGGCCATCGATACCCGGCAGGCGAATGTCGCTGATGACGATGCCGGCAAAATTGTCGCCAACCTGCTCCAGCGCTTCTTCGGCACTGCCGACACCAATACAGGGAATGTCTTCCAGCGTCAGCGCCTGTTGGCAACCCAGCAACACATGGGGGTCGTCTTCGACGATCAACACACTAAGGTCGTTGTTCATATTGGCTCGGCAGGTGTGGGGCTTACCAACGGTAAACTGAGGACGAAGGTGGTGCCACCGCTGGCCGGGTGTTCGACACCCAGATGCCCGCCGGTGGCGGCCGCGAGGCTGGCAGAAAGGGTCAGGCCCAACCCCAGGCCTTGCTCGCCGGGTTTGGTGGTGAAGAACGGTTCGAACAAGTGCTTTCGTGCTTCGGCGTCGACGCCGTGACCGTTGTCGCGTACTCGCAGACGGTATTTGCCATTGAATTCTTCGCCTTCGAGCCACAGTTCCGGCTGCGGTTGTGCCTGCATCGCGTCGAGGGCGTTGCCGACCAGATTGACCAGAATCTGTTCGAGGCGGGTCTGGTCGATTTGCACCTGGACGTCTTCGAACTGGCGATGCAGTGCCAGCGCCGATTGCTCCACGCGCGCGCCGAGTACTTGCAGCGCGGCCTCCACCGCTTTGCCGAGGCTGGCCTGGCCTTTGTTGTCGCCGCGTCGGGCAAAGGAACGCAGGCTGGCGGTGATGCGGCCCATGCGGTCGATCAGATCGTTGATGGTCTTGAGGTTGGTGCTGGCGACATCGAGCTGGCCGCGCTCGAGGAAACGGATGGTGTTGCCGGACAACGTGCGCATCGCTGCCAGCGGCTGGTTCAATTCATGGGCGATGCTGGTCGACATCTGGCCGATGGCCGCCAGTTTGCCGGCCTGCACCAACTCATCCTGGGCGCGGCGCAACGTCTCCTCGGCCTGACGCCGTTCGCGGATCTGACTCTTCAAGCGATCGTTGCTGGCGCGCAGGTCAGCGGTGCGTTCGGTAATCCGACGCTCGAGTTGATTGTTGGCTTCCTGCAAGGCTTCGCGGGCGGCGAGGCGGGTGGCGATGACCTTGCGCCGCTCGTTCCAGGCGATCAGCAGAAACGCCACCAACGCAAAGGCAACGGCGACGAGAATGCCCTGGTTGATCGCTTCGCGCCGCAAATCCTGCAGCGGTGTGAGCAGGGTGAAATTCCACGGTGTGTCGCTCAGCGGCCGGGTCTGTGCCAGATAACTGATGTCATCTTCGTCGGATTGCACTTCGCTATTGGCCGGGAAAGTGAGTTTTTCCACCCCCTCGGCGAGGGTTTCCCGAGCCAGCGGTTGCAATTCGTTGAGCGGAAACCAGTAGTACTGCAGGCTGCGGGCGAGTTTTTCCTTGATCTCGTCACTCAGCGGCACCACGGATTTCAGTCGGCGGGCCGGATCGCTGGAGAGAATGATGATGCCGTTTTCGTCGCTGACAAAGGCTTCGAGGCGCGCGCGTTGCCAGCGTTCTTCCATGGCTTCCAGGCGCACCTTGACCACGGCGACGCCAATGATCTTGCCGTGTTCTTCGAGGCCGTGCGCGAGGTAGTAACCGGGTTCGCCGCTGGTGCTGCCGATCCCGTAGAAACGTCCGGGTGCGCCGCGTATGGCTTTCTGGAAATAGGCGCGAAAGGACAGGTCTTCACCGAGGTAACTGTCGACGTCGCGCCAGTTGCTGGTGGCCATGACGCGGCCGGTGGTGTCCATCACGTAGATGGCCCGGCTGCGGCTGCGCCGGTTCAGGCCTTCAAGGTAATCGTTGACCGATTGCCGGTGTTCCGGGGTCGGGTCGGCCAGCAGCTTCGGAACACTCGATTCGAGTTCCAGCAGGCTGGGCAGGTAGGTGTATTTGCTGATCTCGCTTTCAACGGCGCGGGCGTTCAGTTCGAGCTGGCGCTGACCGTTCTCGCTGAGATTGCGGATACCGAAATGTTCACTGGTCCAGAAGCCGGCATAACCCAGCCCGATCATCAGGGCGATGATCAGCGGTGGCAGGAACAAATGGCGGATCAGACGGGGTTTCACGGCAAGTGATGGCGGCGCTGCGCGATAGAGATTGGGGTCGCATTTCATCACAGATGCCTTGGGTCAACCACAACACTTGTTTGTGAATCACCGCTGGTTTGGAGGTGGACTATGTGGCGAGGGGATTTATCCCCGTTGGGTTGCGAAGCAGCCCCAAAACCATCACTGCGGTTTAACTGAAAGACCGCATGCACAGGTTTTACGACTGCTGCGCAGCCGGACGGGGATAAATCCCCTCGCCACAGGTGATCTCATTGTCATCAGCCCGCTCCCCATAGCCGGGGAGCGGGATGTTGCTTTTAGTGCTGCAGAATCTTCTCGAGGAAGTGCTGAGCGCGTTCGGAGCGGGCGTTGATGTCGCCGAAGAATTCCTCTTTCGGACAGTCTTCGATGATCTTGCCGGCGTCCATGAAGATCACGCGGTCAGCCACTTTGCGGGCGAAGCCCATTTCGTGGGTCACGCACATCATGGTCATGCCTTCGTGGGCCAGTTGCACCATCACGTCGAGTACTTCGTTGACCATTTCCGGGTCGAGCGCCGAGGTCGGTTCGTCGAACAGCATGACGATCGGATCCATCGCCAGCGCACGGGCAATCGCCACACGCTGTTGCTGACCACCGGACAGTTGCCCCGGGTGTTTGTGGGCGTGGGCGGACAGACCGACGCGCTCCAGCAGTTGCAGACCTTTCTTGGTCGCCTCTTCCTTGCTGCGGCCCAGCACCTTGATCTGCGCGATGGTCAGGTTTTCGGTGATGGTCAGGTGCGGGAACAGTTCGAAATGCTGGAACACCATGCCGACGCGCGAACGCAGTTTCGGCAGGTTGGTCTTCGGGTCGGCAATCGAGGTGCCATCGACGACGATGTCGCCTTTCTGGAACGGCTCCAGCGCGTTGACGCATTTGATCAGGGTCGATTTGCCGGAACCCGACGGGCCGCAGACCACGATCACTTCGCCTTTTTTGACCTCGGTGCTGCAATCAGTCAGCACCTGGAAGTCCCCATACCACTTGTTGATGTTTTTGATAGAGATCATACGGCGAACCTTTTTTGCAGACGCTTGACCAGCAGCGAGGCGGAAAAGCTGATGATGAAGTAGACGACACCGGCGAAGATCAGGAACTCGTTGGAACGACCAATGATGTCGCCGCTGGAGCGGGAGGCGTTAAGGAAGTCGACCAGGCCCACGGTGTAGACCAGCGAGGTGTCCTGGAACAGGATGATCGACTGTTGCAGCAGCAACGGCGTCATCTTGCGGAACGCCTGCGGCAGGATGATCAAACGCATCATCTGGCCGTAAGTCATGCCCAGCGCCTGTGCGGCGCCCATCTGGCCTTTCGGGATCGACTGCACGCCAGCCCGGACGATTTCGCAGAAGTACGCCGCTTCAAACATCATGAAGGCGACGATGCACGAAGTGAACGCACCGATCGGGGTATCTTCGCCGGTGATCCAGCGCAGCACGAACGGCACCGCCAGATAGAACCAGGTGATCACCAGCAGCAGCGGGATCGAACGGAAATAGTTGACGTACGCGCCGGCGAGGTTCGACAGCAGTTTGTTATGCGACAGACGGCACAGCGCGAGGATGGTGCCGAGAATGATCCCGCCCACTACGCCCATCGCCATCAGCTTGAGGGTCATCACCATGCCGTTCCACAAACCGGGAATGGCCGGGACGATGCCACTGAAATCGAATTCCATTATTTACCCCCCACGGAGATCAGGCCGGGCACGGCGACTTTCTTCTCGACCACGCGCATCAGCAGCATCAGGCTCATGTTCAGGGTGAAATAAATCAGGGTCGCCAGGGTGAACGCTTCGAACAGGTTGGCCGAGAATTCGGCAGTCTGTTTGGTCTGCGCGAGCAGTTCCATCAGGCCGATCAGTGACGCCACGGAGGAGTTCTTGAACACGTTCAAAAATTCCGAGGTAAGCGGCGGAATGATGATCCGGTAGGCCTGGGGCAGCAGCACGTTCCAATAGATCTGCGGCAGCTTGAAGCCCATCGCACGGGCAGCGGATTCCTGACCGCGTGGCAGCGCCTGGATACCGGTACGCACTTGCTCGCAAACGCGGGCGGCGGTGAACAGACCCAGGCACACGACAACGCTCAGGTAGGCCGAGGTGGTCGGGTTGAGATCCTGTTTGTACCAGTCCTGCAGGTTTTGCGGCAGCAGGTCGGGTACCAGGAAGTACCAGATGAACAGCTGAACCAGCAGCGGCACGTTACGGAACAGTTCGACGTAGCAGGTCGCGATGCCCGATACGAGGCGGTTCGGCACAGTGCGCATGACCCCCAGAATGGAGCCCAGCAGCAAGGCGATAATCCATGCCACGACAGCGATGGCGATGGTCCAGCCCAGGCCGGCGATGTACCAGTCGAGATAGGTCTCGCTGCCAACGCCGGTGGACTTGAAGAACACGCCCCAGTCCCAGTTGTAATTCATTAGGGTCTCCCCTCGAGATCGATCGATGTACAAGCACCCACTTGGGGAAAATCCTTTCCCGTCCGGCGTTGAACGCCGGGCACACGCGATCGGCTCGAAAACCGCCAGGTCGAGTGTTCCACAGTAAAGCCAGCAGGTAGTAACAGACGCCTGAGGGAGGGTTACTCCCTCAGGTGACAAGGTTAGTCAGGAATCAGATTTTTACGTCAGGCGCCGGCTTGTCGCTTGGATTGGCGATCAGCTCTTTGACCTTGTCGCTCATCGGGAAGTTGAGGTTCAGGCCTTTTGGTGGAACAGGGCTTTCGAACCACTTGCTGTAGATCTTGTTGATCTCGCCGGATTTGTACAGGGCAACGATGGCGTCATCGACCGCTTTCTTGAAGGCCGGGTCGTCTTTGCGAACCATGCACGCGTAGGCTTCGAAGGACTGCGGAGTACCGGTGATGACCCAGTCGTCCGGCTTCTTGGCCTTGGCTTCTTCGCCAGCCAGCAGGGCATCGTCCATCATGAAGGCAACGGCGCGGCCGCTTTCCAGCATGTTGAAGGATTCGCCGTGGTCTTTGGCGGAGATGATGTTCATGCCCATCTGCTTGTCGGCGTTCATCGCTTTGATGATGCGCTCGGACGTGGTGCCGGCGGTGGTCACGACGTTTTTGCCCTTCAGGTCAGCGAAGTCGTTGTAGGACGGCTTGCCATCCTTGTCTTTCTTGACCAGCAGACGGGTGCCGATTTCGAAGATGTTGACGGTGAAGTCGACTTGCTGGGCGCGTTCGGCGTTGTTGGTGGTGGAACCGCACTCGATATCCACGGTGCCGTTCTGCACCAGCGGGATACGGGTTTGCGAGGTCACCAGATTGTACTTGGCGTTCAGATCAGGTTTGTTCAGGTCTTTTTTCAGGGCTTCAACGATAGCGACCTGAATGTCGTGGGAGTAGCCGACGGGTTTGCCCGAAGCATCTGCGATGTAGGAAAACGGAATGGAGCTGTCACGGTGCCCGAGGGTGATGGTGCCCGAGTCGTTGATCTTCTTCAGGGTGCCGGTGAGTTCGGCGGCGAAAACTGGCGTGCTGATCAGAGCGGCAGCAATGGCTGCGCCCAGGATATGGGGAACGATGCGCATCAAATTTTCCTCGACATTGTTTTTTTTATGGAGCCAGTTTGTCGGCCCTTTTGTGCTTCGAATGCCTGACGGCTCCTGAAGTGTTGGCACAACAGGCATTCGTCGAGAGAGTGTAGAGCATGAGTCGTGCCAGACCAGTTGCAACTGGTTAACTCGTTGATTTATTTAGTGATTAAAGTTTTGTGATGGTGTTTTTTTACGGTTTTGATCCGGTTATCCGAATTGACTGGAAGGTCGCGTTCGGAAAACCGAACGATCTTTGCTCAGGTCTTTCCTCTCACCCAGCAAAAAGCCCCTGAACCTTGCGATTCAGGGGCTTTCTTTTGAGCAATGGTCAGATCAGGCCGCTTCGATCTTGCGATTCTGCTCGACCTTGCCCAGATAGGCCGCCAGTTTTTCCTGCTCCGCCGCTGTGGTGAACAGGCCCAGCTTGCTGCGACGCCAGAGGATGTCGTGCGCGGTGGTCGCCCACTCTTCGCTGCACAGGTAATCGACTTCACGGGTGTAGAGCCCGCCACCGAGGTGTTCGCCCATGTCGGCGAGGGTTTCCACGCCTTCGAGCATGCGCCAGGTGCGGCTGCCGTAGGTGGCTGACCAGCGACGGGCGATTTCGCTCGGGACGAAGTCGAATTTGTCGCGGATCAGCGCGCTCAGGGCCTGTGGCGTGGTCATGTCTTCGCCGCCGGGCAGGGTGGCGGTGGCCGTCCAGCTCGGACGCATCTGTGTGAAGTACGGCATCAGTTGTGCCATCGCCGACTCGGCGAGCTTGCGGTAGGTGGTCAGCTTGCCGCCGAACACCGACAGCAGCGGCGCTTCTTCGGTGCTGCCGGACAGCGCCAGGGTGTAATCGCGGGTGACGGCCGACGGATTGTCGGATTCGTCGTTGCACAGTGGACGTACGCCCGAGTAGCTGTGCTGGATGTCGTCGCGGCTGATCTGCTTTTTGAAGTGGGCGTTGACCACTTTCAGCAGGTAATCGGTCTCGCCTTCGGTGATCGCCACTTTTGCCGGATCGCCGGTGTACTCCCGGTCGGTGGTGCCGATCAGGGTGAAGTGGTTCAGGTACGGAATGGTGAAAACGATGCGCTGATCTTCGTTTTGCAGGATGTGTGCGTTATCACCTTCGTACAGTTTCGGCACGATGATGTGGCTGCCCTGAATCAGGCGGATGCCGTACGGCGATTCCATTTTCAAGTCGTCACGAATGAACTTGGCGACCCACGGCCCGGCGGCGTTTACCAGCGCTTTGGCAGTGATCGAAAACAGGCTGCCGTCGGCACGTTCCAGGTTCAGGTGCCACAGGCCTTTGGCGCGACGGGCGCTGACGCAACGGGTCTGGGTGTGAACGTGAGCGCCTTTTTCACGGGCAGCCATGGCGTTGAGCACCACGAGGCGGGCGTCGTCGACCCAGCAATCGGAGTATTCGAAGCCTTTCTTGATTTCGCTTTTCAGCGCGCTATCGGCGCCGAACTTCAGGCTTTTCGAACCTGGCAGTTTTTCGCGCTTGCCGAGGTTGTCGTACAGGAACAGGCCGGCACGAATCATCCACGCCGGACGCAGGTGCGGTCGGTGCGGCAGCACGAAGCGCATCGGCTTGACGATGTGCGGAGCCTTGGCCAGCAGCACTTCGCGCTCGGCCAGCGCTTCACGCACCAGACGGAATTCGTAATGTTCGAGGTAGCGCAGGCCGCCGTGGATCAGCTTGCTGCTGGCCGACGAGGTGTGGCTGGCCAGATCATCCTTTTCGCAAAGGAACACCGAGAGACCGCGACCGGCGGCATCCGCTGCGATCCCCACGCCATTGATCCCGCCGCCGATGACGGCGAGGTCGTAGATCTCGGAGATAGGGGGCGTACGCAAGGTAGAGGTGGACATCGGCTGGCCTCGGGCTCTTTTGATTTTCTATATTGGAAATCGAACATGAATGTTCATTTGCGAAAATGGTAGCCCATAAAGACGCGCGCAGCCAGTCGACTTCGATTGAAAATACTCATCGAAGGATCGGGAAAGGAAAATTTTCGAACATGCAGAGGCTTGAGGTGAACAATTGTGGCGAGAGGATTTATCCCCGTTTGACTGCGGAGCAGTCGTCAAATCAGCGAATGGGGTGTATCAGACACACCGCAAACACTGGTTTTGGGGCTGCTTCGCAGCCCAACGGGGATAAATCCCCTCGCCACCGTAGGATTGTTGTCGGGGGGGGTTAAACGACTTCCAGGCGAATCTTGTGCTGAGTCAGCAACTGCGCCAGTGCCGGCACCGGTTGCTGATCGGTCACCAGGCAGTCGATCAGGCTGATCGGGCCGAGGCGAATCATCGCGTTACGCCCGAACTTGCTCGAGTCCGCCGCCAGAATCACCTGCCGCGCATTGGCAATGATCGCCTGTGAAACTCGCACTTCCTGATAATCGAAGTCGAGCAGACTGCCGTCCTCGTCGATGCCGCTGATGCCGACGAGGGCAAAATCAACCTTGAACTGGTTGATGAAGTCCACGCTCGCCTGACCCACCACACCGCCATCGCGGCGCACGTTGCCACCGGTCAGCAGCACATCGAAATCATCCTTGGCGCTGAGCATCGATGCCACGTGCAGGTTGTTGGTGATGATTTTCAGGTGGTTGTGGTTGAGCAGGGCGCGGGCAATCGATTCGGTAGTGGTACCGATGTTGATGAACAGCGAGGCGTGATCGGGAATCTGTGCAGCGATGGCTTCGCCGATGCGTTGTTTTTCATCGCGCATCTGATCGGCGCGCATCGCATAGGCGGTGTTTTCGACACTGGAATCATAGGCAGCGCCGCCATGGTAGCGACGCAGCAGATTGGCTTCCGCGAGCTGATTGATATCGCGGCGGATGGTTTGCGGGGTAACAACGAACAGCGTGGCCATTTCCTCGATGCTCACATAGCCGCGTTCGCGGACCAGCTCGAGGATTTGCTGCTGACGGGGAGGCAGATTCATGGGGCTTCCTTTGGGCTGCCGTGCAAAATTTGCCCATGATGCCGCAGGAATCACCTCCCGACCAGTTAGTTGCCTATCAGTCTCTGAAGGTTGGCTTATTCAGCGTCTTCACGTTCCCAGTCACGGGTACGGCTGACGGCTTTTTTCCAGCCTTTATAGAGCTTCTCTTTTGCCGCTTCGTCCAGGCTCGGTTCGAACTCGCGCTCGATCACGGCCTTGCCGCGCAGTTCTTCCAGGCTGCCCCAGAAACCGCACGCCAGGCCGGCCAGATACGCCGCGCCGAGTGCCGTGGTTTCGCGCATTTGCGGACGCTCGACCTGCGTGCCGAGGATGTCGGCCTGGAACTGCATGAGGAAGTTGTTCGCTACCGCGCCGCCGTCCACGCGCAGGGCTTTGAGGCGTTCGCCGGAATCCTGTTGCATGGCGTCGAGAACGTCACGGGTCTGGTAGGCAATCGATTCCAGTGCGGCACGGATGATGTGATCCACGCGCACACCGCGCGTCAGGCCGAACAGTGCGCCACGGGCATAAGGGTCCCAGTACGGAGCGCCCAGACCAGTGAACGCCGGCACCAGATAAACGCCATTGCTGTCTTTGACTTTATTGGCGAAATATTCGGTGTCGTGGGCGTCGTTGATGATTTTCAGTTCATCACGCAGCCACTGCACGGTCGAACCGCCGTTGAATACTGCGCCTTCCAGTGCGTAAGCCACTTCACCACGCGGGCCGCAAGCGATGGTGGTGAGCATGCCGTGCTTGGATTTGACCGCTTTGTCACCGGTGTTCATCAGCAGGAAGCAACCGGTGCCGTAGGTGTTTTTCGCCTGACCCGGCTCGACGCACATCTGGCCGAACAAGGCCGCTTGCTGGTCGCCGGCGATCCCGCCGATGGCGATGCCGCTTTTGGTGCGACCATAGATTTCCGAAGAAGCCTTCACTTGCGGAAGCATTTCGCGCGGGATATCGAGGATCTCCAGCATCTTCGCGTCCCACTCAAGCGAGTGGATGTTGAAGAGCATGGTGCGCGAGGCGTTGGTGTAGTCGGTGACGTGGACTTTGCCGCCGGTGAATTTCCAGATCAGCCAGCTATCGACGGTGCCGAACAGCAGTTCGCCGTTGCGCGCACGTTCGCGGCTGCCTTCGACGTTGTCGAGGATCCATTTCAGTTTGGTGCCGGAGAAGTACGGGTCGGTAACCAGACCGGTGGTGTCACGGATGTATTCTTCGTGGCCGTCACGCTTGAGCTGCTGGCAGATCTCGGTGCTGCGGCGGCACTGCCATACGATCGCGTTGTACACCGGGCGACCGGTGGTCTTGTCCCATACCACGGTGGTTTCGCGTTGGTTGGTGATGCCGATGGCGGCGACCTGGTCGTGATGCAGACCGGCCTGCGCCAGCGCTTCAACCATTACCGCGCTCTGGGTGGCGAAGATTTCCATCGGGTCATGTTCGACCCAACCGGCTTGCGGGTAGTGCTGGGCGAATTCGCGCTGGGCGGTGCAGACCACGTTCGCGTCGCGGTCGAAAATGATCGCGCGGGAGCTGGTCGTACCCTGATCGAGGGCAATGATGTAGTTCTTATTCTGAATGTCGGTCATGTCGATTGCCTTGGACGAAATAAGGGAGAGTGGGCCGTGGCGCAGACTCTATCTGGCAGGAGTCTGCGCCGACTGTTTCAAGAAGTTCTTGGTTTGCCGTCAATGGCCGGTTCTGCATCCTTTGTAGCAGGTGTGGCGCCAGTCAGGTGACGGGCGATGAGCCCGCGATACCCGGCAGCGCCGAGGCAGGCACCGACAATCGGTGCAAAAATCGGAATCAGGAAGTACGGAATATCGCGGCCGCCAGTGAAGGAAATTTCACCCCAGCCGGCGAAGAAAGTCATCAGTTTCGGACCGAAGTCACGCGCCGGGTTCATCGCGAAACCGGTCAGCGGGCCCATCGAGCTGCCGATCACCGCGATCAGCAAACCGATCAGCAGCGGCGCCATCGGGCCTTTCGGCAAGCCGTTGTTGTCGTCGGTCAGGGCCATGATCACGCCCATCAGAATCGCGGTGATGATCATCTCGACCAGGAAAGCCTGAGCGGTGGACAGTACCGGGTTCGGGAAAGTCGAGAACACCGAGGCCAATTCAAGGCTGGCGGCCGAGCCGCGAACCATTTGGTGAGTTTGTTCGAAATCGAAGAACAGGTTGCTGTACAGCGTGTAAACCAACAGCGCGCCGCAGAAGGCGCCGGCAATCTGCGACAGGATGTAGAACGGCAGTTTGCGCTTTTCGAAGTCGGCGAAAATACTCAGCGCAATGCTCACGGCGGGGTTCAGGTGCGCGCCGGAAACGCCGGCGGTCAGGTAGATCGCCATGCTTACGCCAACGCCCCAGATGATGCTGATTTCCCACAGGCCGAAGCTGGCGCCCGCGACCTTGAGCGCGGCGACACAGCCCGTGCCGAAAAAGATCAGGAGTGCAGTACCCAGAAACTCGGCCATGCATTGGCTCGAGAGCGATGGTTGCTGTAAAGCAGTTGTCATTGAAAACCTCGGTTTTTGTTGTTGTCTGGCGCATTGCCAACAGGGCAGGGCGCGATTTTCACCGGTCAGGAATCCCCATTCCGTTCCCGGTTTACTGCTGGGTGCTGCGGTGACGATAATTCTTACATTATTCAGATTCGAAAAAATATAGACAAGAAACAAACCTGTCAAAGGTCGAAAGTGAACCGTCAGTCACAATAAAACTATTCGTCGTGTGAATGATCGTCCGTGATGGTTCGTCCGCTTTGTTCTCAAAGAGGCGCAGGCCGCAGGAAACGTGGCTTGGAATAGAGCCTTTTACGGTGTGATCACCTAGAATTCCGCGCAGGATTTTTCTCTCGCCGCCGAGCCTGGAGCTGCCATGACCCCTGCGTTGGACTTGTTGAAAAAAGTTCGTGCCGAACATCGCGTGCACAGTTACGAACATGACCCGAAGGCCGCGTCGTATGGGCTGGAGGCCGCAGAAAAACTCGCGCTTGAGCCTGCGCAGGTATTCAAGACATTGCTCGCGGCGAGCGAAAAAGGTGAATTGCTGGTGGCGGTGGTGCCGGTCGTCGGAAGCCTTGACCTCAAAGGTCTGGCGCATGCCGCCGGGGTGAAAAAAGCCGAGATGGCTGACCCAGCAGCGGCCCAGCGTTCCACCGGTTACCTCTTGGGTGGCATCAGCCCGTTGGGCCAGAAAAAGCGCCTGCGCACTTTCATCGACAACTCGGCTCAAGGTTTTGCGACTATTTATGTCAGCGCCGGGCGGCGGGGGCTGGAAGTCGAATTGGCGCCAGCGGTGCTCGCCGAACACACTCAGGCGAAATTCGCCGACATCGGCCGTGTTTAAGCCGACCCTCACTGTATGAAGAAAATTGACCGGTTCTGTCACTGGCGCTGACCAGGCCCGCGCCGCATGCTCTGACCACTGACTTAGGGAGAAAGTTATGCAGCTTGAGTTTCATCAGGTCGACGCATTCAGTGACCGGCCTTTCAGCGGTAATCCGGCCATGGTTTATCGGCTCGATGCGTGGCTGGCGGACGAACTGATGCAGAAAATCGCCGCCGAGCACAACCTCGCGGAAACCGCGTTTCTGGTGCGCGAAGGTCAGGCCTGGCAGATCCGCTGGTTCACGCCGACCACCGAAGTGCCGCTGTGCGGCCATGCGACGCTGGCCAGCGCTCATGTGTTGTTTGAGGTCTACAAGGAAACCGCTGAAAGCATCGCCTTCGTCTGCAAGTCCGGGCCGTTGAGCGTCAGCCGCGAAGGCGGGCGTCTGTGGCTGGATTTTCCGTCGATTGTTCCAACGGAGATTGGCGTGACGCTGGATGTCGAGCGGGCGCTGGGCGTGGAAGCGGTCGATGTGCTGGGTTCGAATGAACTGTTTGTGGTGCTGAACTCGGAACAGGCGGTGCTCGACTGCAAACCGGACATGGTCGCACTGGCCAAACTGCCGTGGCTGGGGGCGATCGTCACGGCGCGCGGCAATCAGCATGACTTCGTCTCGCGTTATTTCGCCCCGGCGATTGGGATCAACGAAGACCCGGTCACCGGTTCAACCCATTGCAGCCTGATTCCGTACTGGTCAAAACGCTTGGGCAAGTCGAGCCTGACCGCGTGTCAGCGCTCGGCGCGGGGCGGCGAGTTGTTCTGTCGGCTTGAGGGTGGGCGGGTGAAGATCGGTGGCAATGCAACGCTGGTTGCCAGCGGTACCCTGATTTTGGGCTGACCGAAACTAAATGTGGGAGCGGGCTTGCTCGCGAAGGCGGTGTGTCATTCAGCCTTGATGCTGGCTGATGGACCGCTTTCGCGAGCAAGCCCGCTCCCACAGTTTTGATCCGGGACGGATCAGTGTGCGGTGCGGTAGCGGCGGACGCCGTTTTCCACTGCTGGAATCTGTGCAGCAGTGCTGCCAGAGGCCTGGAATAACACCAGATGTTCAGCGGCAACGCGAATCCCGACCTCGGCACCCACCTGATGGTCAGCGTGGCTGGGGAAAATCGATTCCAGTTGCGCGCCTGTCGGCAATTGCAAACGGTAAAGCGTCGAAGCACCGAGGAATGTCTTGCCGACGATCCGCGCTTTCAACCCGCTGTCCGGCGCATAAACAATGTCGTCCGGGCGCAGTAACACGTCCACCGCGCCGCCAATCGGCCAGGTATAAGCACGATTGCCGCGCAGCTCACCGAGTTCGGTCTGCACCGATTCCGGGCTGCCGAGTTGGCCGCGAATAAAGTAGCCCTGGCCGATGAAGCTGGCCACGAACGGCGTCGCCGGTTCGTGATACAGGTTGTACGGCGTGTCCCACTGCTCCAGTCGACCTTCCTTGAAAACACCGACGTGATCGCTCACGGCGAAGGCTTCCTCCTGGTCGTGGGTCACCAGAATCGCGCTGGTGCCACGGGCCTTGAGGATGTCGCGGACTTCGTGACTGAGCTTGCGGCGCAACTCGCCGTCGAGGTTGGAGAACGGCTCATCCAGCAACAGCAGTTGCGGCTCTGGCGCCAGCGCGCGGGCGAGGGCGACACGTTGTTGCTGCCCACCGGACAGCTCGTGCGGGAAGCGTTTGCCGAGGTTCTTCAGGTTGACCAGTTCGAGCAGTTCTTCGGTGACGCGCTCTTTGTTCGGGTGCTTGCGGATGCCGAACGCGATGTTGTCCGCGACGCTCAGGTGCGGGAACAGCGCGTAGTCCTGAAACACCATGCCGATCCGGCGTTTCTCCGGCGCGAGGGTGAAACCGGCGCTGGAAATGGTTTCGCCACCCAGGGTGATTTCACCTTCGTGCACCGGTTCAAAACCGGCAATGGCGCGTAACGTCGTAGTCTTGCCGCAGCCGGACGAACCCAGCAGGCAGCCGATGTCGCCGGCATTGAGGTGCAGATTGAGGTTCTGCACCACGCGTTGATCTTGATAGCCGCAAGCGAGGTTGCGCAGGTTCAGCAGTAATTCATGGCTCATGCGTGGTGATATGCCGGTTCGACGAGGAACTCGAGCAGGGCCTTCTGTGCGTGGAGACGGTTTTCTGCCTGATCCCAGGCGACGGAGCGCGGGTCATCAAGCAGGTCGAGACTGATTTCTTCGCCACGGTGCGCCGGCAGGCAGTGCATGAACAGCACGTCCTCGGCCGCCAGGTCGAGCAGGGCGCGATTGACCTGGTACGGTGCGAACAGCTTGAGGCGCTTGGCGGTTTCCTCTTCCTGGCCCATCGAGGTCCAGACGTCGGTGCTCACCAGGTGTGCGCCACGCACGGCGTCCTGCGGGTCGCGGACGATGGTCACGCGATCGCCGGCCTTGGCAACGAATTCAGGGTTTGGCTCGTAGCCTTCAGGGCAGGCAACGCGCAACTGGAAGTCGAACTGGATCGCCGCTTCTATATAGCTGTTGCACATGTTGTTGCCGTCGCCGATCCAGGCCACGGTCTTGCCCTGAATCGAACCGCGGTGCTCAAGGAACGTCTGCATGTCGGCCAGCAACTGGCACGGGTGCAGGTCATCGGACAGGCCGTTGATCACCGGCACGCGCGAGTTGGCGGCGAATTCGGTCAGGGTGCTGTGGGCAAAGGTACGGATCATCACCGCATCGAGCATGCTCGACATGACGATGGCGCAGTCGCCGATGGGCTCGCCACGACCCAGCTGGGTGTCACGTGGCGAAAGGAAGATCGCCTGGCCGCCGAGCTGGATCATACCGGCCTCGAAGGAGATCCGGGTGCGGGTCGAGGACTTCTCGAAGATCATCCCCAGCACGCGGTTTTTCAGAGGCTCGAACAGTACGCCGCGGTTACGCAGGTCCTTGAGCTCAACGCCTCGACGGATCACGCTGACCAGCTCTTCGGGCGTGCAATCCATCAGGGAGAGAAAGTGCCTTGCGCTCATCATTGACTACCTTTTTGCTACAAACCGCAGATGCTCAAAGCCTTGTTTAACGGAACAACGGGCGAGACCTGCGGCGTAAGCCGCACGGGGCGACGAAATAGGGGAAGGCGCGATATTGACATTAAATGTCGCGTTTTTCCAATAGGCTACGGTTTTTGCGGGATTCGGAGGGCGCACCGGCGTTGGCCGATCACGCATTTGAAGCCGGGTTCAGGACAGCAGCGAGCCTCTTTGTACACTGGCCTCGCGGGGCTTGGCAATCCGGCGTGGCGCGGATGACGCTGCTTCGGTCGTTTCAGGACTCGTCGGCCACGGACTCGCTTGGTCGGATGCTCAGGTCGAAACATTTGCTAAAGCAAAGTGCTGGGTTATAACTACCTTTCGAGCGACGCAGGAAGCCACCGCATGGAATCGAGAGAAAAACTGTTAATGGAACTGCTGGGCCACACGGCTCGCTCACTGACCCATCTCACCGCTTCGGTCACTTCAATGTCGTTTGAGCTGTTGCGCAGCGAAGACGAAGTGGTCAAGTCTGCCGGTCGCCACATGATTGATCGCATGGCCACGATCAGTGCCGGGCTCGACGAACACTGGCGGCTGATTGGCGAACTCACCGGCGTACACGTCGCCCACGAGCAAATCGAAACCATCCAGGAAATCCAGTTGCAGGCACCGCCACAGTTGCCGTCGAACTGACTGCGCCAGTCCATCGGCTGGCCTGATGGCCGCCGATTCACAAGACGAACGTCGCTGGCGCCGCCTCGGCGCTCGGGCCATAGTTTTGTTCCCGCAGGCAAGTTACCTGCCCAGAACAAGACAGAGACTGGCCATGACCAAGACTCTCCATCACCGTGCCTGCCACCTGTGCGAAGCCATTTGCGGCCTGACCATCGAGACCACCGAGACCGATGGCAGCGTTGCGATCACCTCGATCAAGGGCGATGCCCTGGATACCTTCAGCAGAGGCCATATCTGCCCCAAAGCCGTGGCCCTGCAAGATATCCAGAATGATCCCGATCGGCTGCGCCAGCCGATGCGCCGTGTCGGCAGTGAATGGCTGCCGATCGAATGGGACGAGGCTTTCGCACTGGTGGCCGAGCGCCTGGCGGCTGTTCAGGAGCGTCACGGACAAAACGCCGTGGCGGTTTATCAGGGCAACCCGAGCGTGCACAACTACGGGCTGATGACTCACAGCAATTACTTCCTCGGTTTGCTGAAAACCCGTAACCGTTATTCGGCAACGTCGGTCGACCAGTTGCCCCACCATCTGACCAGCCATTTGATGTACGGGCATGGCCTGCTGTTACCGATTCCGGACATCGATCACACCGATTTCATGCTGATTCTCGGTGGCAACCCTCTGGCCTCCAACGGCAGCATCATGACCGTGCCCGACGTTGAAAAACGCCTGAAAGCGATTCAGGCGCGCGGCGGCAAAGTCGTGGTCGTCGATCCGCGTCGCAGCGAAACAGCGGCAATGGCCGATCAGCATTTGTTCGTGCGCCCGGGCGGCGATGCGGCGTTGCTGTTTGGCGTGCTCAACACGCTGTTTAGCGAGGGGCTGACCCGCGACAGTCATTTGCCGGTTGATGGCCTCGATGACGTGCGTGCGGCGGTCGCAACGTTCACTGCCGAAGCCATGAGCCCCTTGTGCGCCGTACCCGCTGAACAGATTCGCCAATTGGCCCGCGACTTCGCCGCTGCGCCAAGTGCGGTGTGCTATGGGCGGATGGGTGTGTCGACGCAGGCTTTCGGCACGCTGTGCCATTGGGTCGTGCAATTGATCAATCTGGTCACCGGCAACCTCGACCGTGTCGGCGGCGCGCTCTGCACCGAGCCGGCAGTCGATCTGGTGGCCTCGACCTCGGGTGGGCATTTCAACAAGTGGCAGAGTCGGGTTTCCGGGCGTCCTGAGTATGGCGGCGAACTGCCGGTCTCGGCGCTGGCCGAAGAAATGCTCACCGAAGGCGAAGGGCAGATCCGCGCACTGATCACCGTGGCCGGCAATCCGGTGTTGTCCACGCCCAACGGACGGCAACTGGAACAGGCGCTGGATGGCCTGGAGTTCATGGTCAGCATCGACCTGTACATCAACGAAACCACGCGTTGCGCCGACCTGATCCTGCCGTCGACTTCGGCGCTGGAGAACGATCACTACGACACCACGTTCAATCTGTTCGCGGTGCGTAACGTGACCCGTTTCAATCGCGCGATCCTCGCCAAGCCTGAGGGCGCGCTGCATGACTGGGAGATCTTCGTCGGCCTGGCCAAGGCGTTTGCCGGGAAAACCGGCAAAGAGCTGAAACCGACGATGCCGCCGGCGAAGATGATCGACATGGGCCTGCGCATGGGCATGTATGGCGATGCGTCCGAACACAAGTTGTCATTGAACACGTTGTTCGACCATCCGCACGGAATTGATCTGGGCGCGCTGAAACCGAATCTGGCAAAGCGTTTAAAAACGCCTGATCAGCGTGTGCAGGCTGCGCCACCGGAGATCCTTGCCGACTTGGCGCGCTTCGCCGCATTACAGGCGCCAGCCGCCGATGAACTGCTGATGATCGGGCGCCGCCACGTGCGCAGCAACAACTCGTGGATGCACAACTACCATCGTCTGGTGAAGGGCAAGCCGCGCCACCAGTTGCTGATGCATCCCGACGATCTCGCCAGTCGTGGCCTCAATGACGGGCAGTTGGTGCGGGTCAGTTCGCGGGTCGGGCAGATTGAAGTGGAAGTGCTTGGCAGTCTGGACATGATGAAAGGCGTGGTCAGTCTGCCGCACGGTTGGGGCCACGCACGGCCTGGCGTGCAGATGGCGATCGCCTCGAGTCAGCCTGGTTCGAGTGCCAATGACTTGACCGATGAATGCCAACTTGACGAGTTGTCCGGTAACGCGGCATTGAATGGTGTGCCGGTGACGGTGGCTGCGGCTTGAGCATGTCTGTCGGGGAGACCAAGCAGCGCGCTCGGGATTCCGTTACAATGCGCCACCGTGCCGACCCATGAGTCGGAAAGTTCAGCCGAGGTGCTCCATGGATATCATCGAAACGATTAAAGAGCAGATTGCCAACAACACCATTCTGCTTTACATGAAAGGCTCGCCGAATGCCCCGCAGTGTGGCTTCTCCGCGAAAGCTGCGCAGGCTGTGATGGCTTGTGGTGAAAAGTTTGCGTACGTGGACATCCTGCAGAACCCGGAAATCCGCGCCAACCTGCCGAAGTACGCCAACTGGCCGACCTTCCCGCAATTGTGGGTCGGCGGTGAACTGGTCGGCGGCAGCGACATCATGACCGAGATGGCTGCCGACGGTTCGTTGCAAAACACCATCAAGGCTGCTGTCGAAGCAGCAGCTGCGAACAAGTCCGAAGCCTGATCCGGCTTTTGTGGGAGCGAGCAGGCTCGCTTCCACAGGGATTTCAGCATTGATTGAAATCCGGGCAATAAAAAGCCCCGCGCCTCGAAAGAGGGCGGGGCTTTTTAGTGTCTCGAGTTTAGCGCTCGCTAATTACTCGTCTTCGCCCATCTGCGATTGCAGATAGTTCTCAAGACCGACTTTATCGATCAGGCCCAGTTGGGTTTCCAGCCAGTCGATGTGTTCTTCTTCGGATTCAAGAATGTCTTCAAGCAGTTCACGGCTGCCGAAGTCGCCAACAGTTTCACAATGAGCGATCGCGGCTTTCAGATCCGAATGGCCGGTTTTCTCGATACGCAGGTCGCACTCCAGCATTTCCCGGGTGTGCTCGCCGATGTGCAGCTTGCCCAGATCCTGCACGTTCGGCAGGCCTTCGAGGAACAGGATGCGCTTGATCAGCTTGTCCGCGTGTTTCATCTCGTCGATGGATTCGTGGTATTCGTGCTTGCCCAGCTTGTTCAGGCCCCAATCTTCATACATGCGCGCATGCAGGAAGTACTGATTGATCGCGACCAGCTCATTGGCAAGGATCTTGTTGAGATGCTGGATGACTGTAACGTCGCCTTTCATGATGGGAGTCCTGCCCTAAGTAGCGGTATATAAGGCAGAGTTTGAGCTTGGCAGTTATAAGTGTCAAACCTAAGTTATTGAATAATATATGAAAATTAATCGGAATAAGAATGTTTGTGTTCCGCGTCTGGAGCCTAACCAATTGATTTTCAGGCATAAAAAAACCGGACATAAGTCCGGTTCTTTGAATTTGAGGTCATTACGCGGCAGTAAATTCTACCGGATAAGGAATCGCGGCCTGGGCGGTTTGCAGCTTGGTCAGGGTTTCGCGAACCACTTCCTTGGCAAGGCAGGCACATTTGCCGCATTGGCTGGCGACGCCGGTGGCCTGACGAACTTCTTTATAGCTGCAGCAACCTTCATAGATCGCTTCGCGGATCTGTCCGTCGGTGACGCCAGTGCAGAGGCAAACATACATAAGTGAGAACCGTCGCTGGTTGTGACTCAATTGCGATGGATCTTAATGTTAACGAGAATGATTGTCAAAGTGCTTTCTGAAGGCTTTTCCACAGATCGACGAGTGACTGACGAACGGTGACTACTGGCTGATTGCCTGGCCCCGTAAATGCAGCCGCGTTATCCGCTTCCTTCAAAAAACCGTTAAGGACAGGCCAAAAACGCAGTGTATGATGGTCGGCCCTTGCGAAGGGGGTTCGTGTCACAGGGCTGTCGTCCGAGGATGGCAGGCTGGCACGGACCCTGAACTTCAAGTTATTCACCAGGAGATATCCATGAGCGTACTCGTAGGCAAACAAGCCCCTGACTTCACCGTCCCGGCCGTACTCGGCAATGGCGAGATCGTTGACAGCTTCACTCTGTCCTCGGCCATCAAAGGCAAATACGGCCTGGTGTTCTTCTACCCACTGGACTTCACCTTCGTCTGCCCGTCCGAGCTGATCGCTCTGGACAACCGCATGGCTGACTTCAAGGCACGCAACGTTGAAGTGATCGCTGTGTCGATCGACTCGCACTTCACCCACAACGCCTGGCGCAACACCCCGGTGAACAATGGCGGCATCGGTCAGGTGAAATACACCATGGCTGCCGACATGAAGCACGACATCGCCAAGGCTTACGACGTTGAATCCGAAGGCGGCGTAGCTTTCCGTGGCGCGTTCCTGATCGACGACAAAGGCGTTGTCCGTTCGCAGATCATCAACGACCTGCCGCTGGGCCGTAACATGGAAGAGCTGATCCGTCTGGTCGACGCTCTGCAATTCCACGAAGAGCACGGCGAAGTCTGCCCTGCCAACTGGAAAAAAGGCGACAAAGGCATGAACGCTTCGCCAGAAGGCGTTGCTGCATACCTGACCGAGAACGCTGCTGCCCTGTAAGGCGCAACGTCGAGGTGAAAAAAAACCGGCTCAAGTAGCCGGTTTTTTTATGCGCGGGATTTGTTCGATGCGGATCAGTCGTCGAAATCTTCCCAGCCGCCCATCTGTTTCCAGCGATTGACGATGCCACAGAACAGTTCGGCGGTTTTCTCGGTGTCGTAACGCGCGGAGTGCGCCTCACGGCCGTCGAAATCGATGTCGGCTGCCTGGCAGGCTTTCGCCAATACGGTTTGACCGTACGCCAGACCTGCGAGAGTCGCAGTGTCGAAGCTGGAGAAGGGGTGGAACGGGTTGCGTTTCATGTCCAGACGCGCAACTGCAGCGTTCAGGAAGCCAAGGTCGAAGCTGCTGTTGTGGCCGACCAGAATCGCCCGTTTGCAGCCGTTGGCCTTCAACGCCTTGCGGATGCCGCGGAAGATGTCGGTCAGTGCTGTCTCTTCACTGACGGCCATGCGCAGCGGGTGATCCAGTTTGATCCCGGTAAATTCCAGCGCCGCTGCTTCGATGTTGGCGCCTTCGAACGGCTCAACGCGGAAGAAGTAAGTGTGATCCGGGTAAACGAAACCCTTTTCATCCATGGCGATGGTCGTCGCGGCAATCTCCAGCAGTGCATCGGTAGCCGAGTTGAAACCACCGGTTTCTACGTCGACGACAACCGGCAGGTAGCCGCGAAAGCGTGCCGCCATCGGGTGACGGGAACCGCCGCCGCCACTTTGACCGTCCAGTTCGTCGTCGAAATGGTCTTCACTCACGCGTGTTCCTCCAGCAGGCGCCAGCGCAGTTTTTCACCGGCGCGCAGCGGGATAACGGTCAGCTCGCCAAACGGCAGGCTGGTCGGGGCGGTCCATTCTTCGCGAACCAGGGTGATGCGATCGATGTTGACCGGCAGGCCATAGAAACGCGGGCCGTTGAGGCTGGCGAAGGCTTCGAGCTTGTCCAGCGCGTTACGCTGTTCAAAGGCTTCGGCGTACATCTCGATGGCCGCGTACGCGGTGTAGCAGCCGGCACAGCCACAAGCGGCTTCCTTGGCGTGCTGGGCGTGCGGCGCCGAGTCGGTGCCGAGGAAGAACTTCGCACTGCCGCTGGTGGCGGCGTCGAGCAGCGCTTCCTGATGCGTGTTGCGCTTGAGGATCGGCAGGCAATAGAAGTGCGGCCGAATCCCGCCCACCAGCATGTGGTTGCGGTTGTAGAGCAGGTGGTGCGCGGTGATGGTTGCGCCGACGTTGGCCGAAGCCTCGTTGACGAACTGCACGGCGTCGCCGGTGGTGATGTGTTCGAACACCACTTTCAGCGTCGGGAAGCGCTCGACGACCCGGCGCATGTGCTCATCGATGAAAATCTTTTCGCGGTCGAACACGTCGACATCACCACGGGTGACTTCACCGTGGATCAAAAGCGGCATGCCGACTTCGGCCATGGCTTCCAGCGCCGGGAAAATCTTGTCGATGCTGGTCACGCCGGAATCGGAGTTGGTGGTGGCGCCGGCCGGGTAAAGCTTGGCGGCGTGCACGAAACCGCTGGCCTTGGCTTCACGAATTTCTTCGGGCTGGGTACGGTCGGTGAGGTACAGCACCATCAACGGTTCGAAGCGACTGCCGGCTGGGCGGGCAGCCAGAATCCGCTGGCGATAGCCGTCGGCCTCGGCGGCGTTGCGCACCGGCGGGACCAGGTTGGGCATGATGATGGCGCGACCAAAAGTGCGCGCTACATCGGCAACGGTATTGGTCAGGACGGCACCATCGCGAAGATGAATGTGCCAGTCGTCGGGACGCAGCAGGGTCAGGCGGTCGGACATGAGGGGATTCCAGGCGGGTCAAACTGAGGCGAATGCTACCGGAAAAGACTCTTGCAGGCACTCGCTATCAAGTTTTGCGGGAAGCTTCCGATATCCCGTAGGTATGCCGTAAACATAGTGTGAATCGGTCTTTGTGTTTCAGAAGCCAATGGAGCCTCCCGTGCGCCAGCGTTATTTAGCCTTGCTCAGTGTGTTTGCCAGCCTTCCCGCGATGGCGCTCACGTACCAGACCCGTCTGGAGAACATTGAGTGGACGGTCGCCGGCGACAAGTTCGAATGCCGTCTGACGCAACCGATCACCGATTTCGGCTCGGGCGAGTTTGTGCGCAAGGCCGGCGAACAGGCGATCTTCCGTCTTAACGCCTACAACGCCATGCTTGGCGGTGGTTCGGCGACTTTGCTGGCCGCCGCCGCGCCTTGGCAGCCGGGGCGTGGTGACATCAATCTGGGCAGTGTCAGGCTCGGCAGTGGCAACGTCTTGTTCAGCAGCTCGCAGTCCCAGGCCGGTGGCCTGATCAGCGGCCTGCTCGATGGCCGCAGTCCGGTCGTGCGTCGTGCTTCGGGTGATGGGCGTGTGTCGGAAGTACGCTTGTTGCCAGTCAAGTTCAGCAAGGCGTTTAACGACTATCAGACCTGTGTGGCGAAATTGCTGCCGCAGAATTTCGAGCAGATCAAACAGTCACAGATCGGCTTTCCCGGCGAGGGCGTTGATCTGGACTCAGCAGCGAAGGCCAAGCTGCAAGTGATGCTCGAATACATGAAGGCCGATCCGACGGTCAATCACATCGAACTCGATGGGCATTCCGACAACAGTGGCAATCGTTTGACCAACCGCGAACTGTCGCGCCGTCGCGCATTGGCCGTGGTGGACTTCTTCAAGGCCAACGGCATTCAGGAATCGCAAATCACCGTGCGTTTCCATGGCGAGCAATATCCCATTGTGCCGAACACCAACGCGGCCAACCGCGCGAAGAATCGTCGAGTCAATGTGAAGCTCGCGCGGGTGACACCAGTCGCTGCTCCGGCGCCGCAAGCGAGCATGCCTGCCAGTACTGCCGCAACTTCCTGACTCGCCGGTCATCGTCGCGCTCTCGACAGATTCTGTCGCTTTGTCGTCTTAAGCTGTCGCGCCTCTGTAAATTATCGCGTTTGAGCGGTAGACTCCTCGGCTTTCCGTAGAACCCCGTGGAGTGATGGCATGGCGGACGTAAACAAGGTCGTTCTGGCGTATTCCGGCGGCCTGGACACTTCGGTGATCCTCAAGTGGCTGCAGGATACTTATAACTGTGAAGTGGTGACCTTCACCGCTGATCTCGGTCAAGGCGAAGAGGTCGAGCCGGCCCGCGCCAAGGCTCAGGCCATGGGCGTCAAAGAAATCTACATCGACGATCTGCGCGAAGAATTCGTGCGTGATTTCGTGTTCCCGATGTTCCGTGCCAACACCGTTTACGAAGGCGAGTACCTGCTGGGTACTTCCATCGCGCGTCCGCTGATTGCCAAGCGTCTGATCGAAATCGCCAACGAAACCGGCGCTGACGCCATTTCCCATGGCGCCACCGGCAAGGGCAACGATCAGGTGCGTTTCGAGCTGGGTGCCTACGCGCTCAAGCCAGGCGTAAAAGTGATTGCCCCTTGGCGCGAGTGGGATCTGCTGTCCCGCGAGAAACTGATGGATTATGCCGAGAAGCACGCGATCCCGATCGAGCGCCACGGCAAGAAGAAATCCCCGTACTCGATGGACGCCAACCTGCTGCACATCTCCTATGAAGGCGGCGTGCTGGAAGACACCTGGACCGAGCACGAAGAAGACATGTGGAAATGGACCGTCTCCCCGGAGAACGCGCCTGACAAACCACAGTACCTGGAACTGACTTACCGTAACGGCGACATCGTTGCGCTGGACGGCGTCGAAATGACACCGGCCACTGTTCTGGCCACGCTGAACAAGATCGGTGGCGAGCACGGCATCGGCCGTCTGGACATCGTCGAGAACCGTTACGTCGGCATGAAGTCCCGCGGCTGCTACGAAACCCCGGGCGGCACCATCATGCTGCGCGCTCACCGCGCCATCGAATCGATCACCCTGGACCGCGAAGTCGCTCACCTCAAAGACGAGTTGATGCCGAAATACGCCAGCCTGATCTACACCGGTTACTGGTGGAGCCCTGAGCGTCTGATGCTGCAACAGATGATCGACGCTTCGCAGGTCAACGTGAACGGCGTTGTGCGCCTGAAACTGTACAAAGGCAACGTGATCGTCACTGGCCGCAAGTCCGATGATTCGCTGTTCGACTCCACCATCGCGACTTTCGAAGAAGACGGCGGTGCTTACAACCAGGCCGATGCGGCGGGCTTCATCAAGCTCAACGCGCTGCGCATGCGCATTGCTGCCAATAAGGGCCGCAAATTGTTCTGAGTTTTTCAGGCGCTGAGCAAGTGGCGGCCTTGTCCTTCGGGCAAGGTCGTCACTTTGCAAGAAGTCCCCCGCTGCTGACGTTCGGTCAGCGCATGCCTTTTCAAAACGTCCCCATTACCGTTACGTCCTGTGAGCATACGTTGTAAGAAACACAGTACGTTTTGCCTCCCCCCTTTTTTGTCCGTTCAGCGTGAAATAGCAAATGTCGCTTGAGTGAATTCTCCGAGACATGATCGGACACGAACACGATAATCCGCTGCGCCTGTTTGTCAGTGTGTCGTATCGTTTCCATTGCCTTCCCGAAACAATCCGTACACACCATTTGGCGAATATCAATGAAGTGCAAAGTTTTCACTGAGGCGGATAAGCGGACTTTGTGTTGAGCTCCAGGATTTGCCGCTCCGCGTTCTTTATTCGAAGATGGTATTGAGCCGTTTTTGGTTCGGTTGTTCTGGAATGCGCTAAGAAAGTTCTTTTCGTTGTTGAAGTCGGACGGTGAATACAAGGATCGATAGTTAAAGTTTATTGTGACAAAAAATAGAAAAATCAAATAAAACGGAAAGCTTATCAAGAACCAAATATAAATTTCGCGTTCACCGTTATCCAGGAATGGCAGCGTGACAGTTGCAGATGTTTCCGAGATCACCGCAAATATAGCGATGACTGTCATTGGGTTGGTAATTTTCTTTTTGATCTTCATCATGTTCTTTACTCATGTTCGGGTTTTCTCGATTTTTGAATTGAAGGTTTGAATTAGTGGTGTTTGCTTATAACAAAAAATAAGTAAATTATGGAAGTTCGTTGTTACGGATAATTTACTGGATTAGGCAGTACGGCTTTTTCATGAAAGAGAAAAAACGGGATTGGATTTTTTCCGGAAAGCAGCTCTGGCTCACGTTGAAGTTCAGCTGGCAGAGGGTTATCAATTCAAGATCGGAAACAGAAAAAACGCTATGAAACTGTCCTGCTATTCCTACTGCGTGGGCAAATTTGTAGGATTAATCCTCGATGCTTGTAGGGAATGTCTTTCGCTGCGCATGCACGATAAAGCACCTGTGCCACGGGGGATGTGACTACGCTATTGTGCTCGCTCTAAAAATTCGAACAGCGAAACTGGACTTGCCCATGAATAAAGTGCTGATCGTGGATGATCACCCCGTCATTCGTCTTGCTGTGCGTATGCTGATGGAGCGGCATGGCTACGAAGTTATTGCAGAAACCGATAATGGTGTGGATGCACTACAACTCGCTCGGGATCAAATGCCCGATATTGTCATTCTGGATATAGGAATTCCCAAACTTGATGGCCTCGAAGTTATTGCGCGTCTGACATCGACCGCCATGCCTTTGAAAGTCCTGGTGCTGACGTCCCAGGCGCCCGGCCATTTTTCAATGCGTTGTATGCAGTCAGGGGCAGCGGGGTATGTATGTAAACAGCAGGATCTGACCGAACTGCTCAGTGCAATCAAAGCGGTGTTGTCGGGCTACAGTTACTTTCCCAATCAGGCGTTGCACACGGTTCGAACCAGTTTGGGCAATGCCAGCGAGTCCGACATGGTCGATCGACTTTCCGGTCGCGAAATGATGGTGCTGCAGCAGTTGGCAAGGGGCAAGACCAACAAGGAGATTGCCGACGGCATGTTTCTGAGTAACAAGACCGTCAGTACTTATAAAACCCGTCTGTTACTGAAGCTCAATGCGCGCTCACTGGTGGATCTGATCGAGCTGGCACAACGTAACGGTCTTGTTTGATCTCAAGGTGACTGACAGGATCATGGGCGATCGCAGTCGGTTTTCGGCAGAAAGTAAAAAGCCTCCGTTTCGGGAGGCTTTCATGCATCAGAGATCAAAATCGTAATCGGCCAATTGCTTTTGCAGTCGGCGCTCCTCAAGCAGATTGTCGATGGTGCGGCGCTTGCTCAGGTTGGTCTTGGCTACTTCGACCACCGGATCGGCATCTTCAGGCTCTACGGGTTCGATGTCGTCATCTACGTCCAGTTGTTCTTTGTCGCTACTCATACAGGTTAACTCCCGGCTAAGACTGCCTTTGGCGCTCCTTATATCGGTAATGCAGCGACGGGTAAAAAAGATTTTTTCAATCGACTTATCAATTGTTCCAATAGCGGATCAATCGTCCGAGGTTTTGTGTTTGTATTCACACAAATCTTCGATCCGACAGCTGCCACAGCGCGGCTTGCGGGCGAGACACACGTAGCGACCGTGAAGGATCAGCCAATGGTGCGAGTCGAGCAGGAATTCTTTCGGCACAAACTTCATCAGCTTCTTTTCCACCTCGACGACATTCTTGCCCGGTGCAATGCCGGTGCGATTGCTGACGCGGAAAATGTGCGTATCGACCGCCATGGTCAACTGGCGAAAAGCGGTGTTCAGCACCACGTTTGCCGTTTTCCGGCCCACGCCGGGTAACGCTTCCAGCTCTTCACGGGTTTGTGGAACCTCGCTGGCATGGCGCTCGACCAGCAAGCGGCAGGTCTCGATGACGTTTTTTGCTTTGCTGTTGTAGAGACCGATGGTCTTGATGTATTCGGACAAGCCTTCGACACCCAAGGCGTAGATCGCGGCGGGTGTGTTGGCTACCGGGAACAGTTTCGCCGTGGCCTTGTTGACGCCGACGTCTGTTGACTGTGCCGAGAGAATCACCGCAATCAGCAGCTCGAACGGTGTGGAGTAAGCCAGTTCGGTTTTCGGCTCGGGATTGTCTTCATGCAGTCGGCGAAAGATCTCAAGACGTTTTGCGGCATTCATGGGCGATGCGTTTCCTTGGAAATAGAGTTCGGGCGAGTCCACGCCTGACGGGCTGCGAGCAGCAGGCCCAACAAAATGAAAGCGCCGGGCACCAGTGTGGCCAGGTGCAGCCCTTCACTAATTAGAAGCAAACCGCTCCAATGGTCGGACAGATTTCGACCGAGGCTGCCGTGACCAATGAGTTCACGCAGCGCGCTGAAACCGAGCATCAATCCTGCGAAACAGGAGCCATGCTTGAGGCGATCAGCCAATGCCTGACGAAGGAATCCATTTCGCTCCAGTACCACGCACTGCAAGGCGATCAATCCGGCGTAGAGACTGTAGGTTTGTTGCCACTGAGCAAACCAGCGCTGCATGAAAATTTCCGCGCAACCGGTCAGGGTGGCAGCCAGTAAGACACTGGCCAGCAGTGCACTTGCCCCAGACATTCGCGAGCGCAACGGTGACTTGCATACGGCATACGTACCGAGCACGGCGGCCAACATCAGTAGTGTGCCCAGAGCTGCTGCCAGCGTGTCGGTGGCGCCAAGTAGCAGAACCAACAGCAATGAGTTCGACAACGTCGCATTCCGGTTCATGTTCCACTCCCCTGCAATGCCGCTCGATGCTCATCGAAGTAGCGTAAGGCGTCATGAATGGCGTTGATCACAGCGCGAGAGGTGATGGTTGCGCCGGCGATCTGATCAAACTGCCCCTGATCCTTTTTCAATGCCCAGGCGCTCTCTGCCGGTTCATTGCGGGATTTGCCGGTAAAAGCCGCCAGCCAGGCGTTGGGCCAATCGCCAATCAATCCGCCGAGGGCCGGGGTTTCGTTCTGCTTGAGGGTTTTTACTCCAAGCAATTTGCCGTTGGGGTCGATAGCGATCAGCAATTCGAGGGTGCTGGCATAGCCTTGCGTCTGGCTGCGCAGCAGTACCGCCACGGGCTGACCTTCTCTGCTGGCGCGATAGCCGGCAACAAGATGGCTGTGACTGAGCGTAACCTCAGTCAACGTCAGCGGTTGTTCCAGCGGCTGATTGTCGTAAGCGTCGGGCGCGAGCACGTCGAGCAGTGTGCGACTGTCGAGCTGACGTTGTGCGGCCGCGATCTGCGGTTCATTGCTGCGTTGGACAAGATACGTTGCGCCGAGGCCGATGACGGCCAGCAGCGTCAAAATGGTCACGTTCGCTGTCCGGTTCATGGCGTCACCGCTGACTGACGGCTGGCAGAGAATCGCTCCAGCGCCGGCACACAGAGATTCATCATCAGCACTGCGAACGCCACGCCGTCCGGGTAACCCCCCCACGTGCGGATCAAATAGGTCAGCAGCCCGACGCCCATGCCGAACAGCAGACGAGCGAGGGGGCTTTTCGCTCCGGAGACCGGTTCGGTGATGATGAAAAAAGCGCCGAGCATGGTGGCGCCGCTCAGCAGGTGAAACAGTGGCGAGCCGTGAGAGTCCGAGCCCGAACCGTTCCAGCACAGCAGGCTGACGACAAACAGGCTGGCAAGCATGCCGACCGGGGCGTGCCAGGCGAATACCCGGCGTTGTAACAGGAACAGACCACCGGCAAGAAACGCCAGATTGACCCATTCCACACCACGCCCGCCAAAACGACCGAATGCCTGATTGCTGGCGAAAAGCTCGTTCATGGTCAGGCTTTTGTTGATGCGCAAACTGTCCAGCACCGTCGCCTTAACCCAGGCATCCGGCGCCTCACCGAGGCCAAACACTTGATGCATGGTCGCCGACAGATCCAGGCCATGTGCAGGCCAGTGGGTCATCGCTTGTGGGAACAACACCATCGCCAAAGCGAAACCGAGCATAGCGGGGTTGAACGGATTTTTACCGACGCCACCGTACAGGTGCTTGCCGAATAGCAGCCCCGCCGTAATCGCCGTCGCTGTCAGCCACCACGGGCAATAAGGTGGCAGGGCGGCGGCCAGCAACGTTGCACTGACCACGGCACTGCCGTCAGTGAGTGTGGGTTGCAACGGCTGCCGACGCAGGCGAGTGACAGCGGCCTCAACCAGCAACGCCGTGCCGATGGACAGCATCAGATTGATCAGTACGCCCCAGCCGTAAAGCCAGAACAGCGCGAGTAATCCCGGCAGGGTCGCCAGCAGCACCAGCTTCATCGCCTGTTGCAGGCGATCATCCGGCGTTTCAAGGGGCGACATGATCTTGCACCTGGCGCTCGGCGTCTTGCAGGCGGGCACGGGCCTTGTCGAGGACTTCGTCTGGAATGTCGGCGCGGCGTTCGAGCTTGCTCAGGTCGGCCCGAGCGTAGGCCAATTCGGTTTTGAGCTGACGAAGCTGGCTGTCGATCGGGCGCTTTTCCACTCGCACCAAGTCAGGCACCGCTTGTTCACTTATGGCTTCTGCGGCATGCAGGGCTTTTTCGGCGTCACGCAGGGCTTGCTCCAGAATCGCGATCTGTTCGGGTGCGGCTTCTGCGCTCTGGGCCTTTTTCAGTTCGGCGCGGCGCATGGCCAGCTGGATTTTCGCGCGCTTCAGGTCTGCATCTTTCGCCGGGGCAGGCGCTGCAGGCGCCGCAGGGGCGGGTGTATCGATTTTCGCCAGGGCCCGTTCCGCCGCTTCGAACTGTTGTTGCAGCACGATCAATTGCGATTGCTGCTCAAACGTTGGCGGATGACCGAAGGCCTTCAAAGATTTGTTTAACTGAGCGCGGCTCATCGCGACATCGATCTTGGCTTTTTTCAGGGCGGCGTCGGCGGTGGCGGCCTTCTGCGCGCGAACACGCTCAAGGGCGGCCTGCACCGGATCAAGGGTTTGCACTTCAGGCTCCGCGGCCCGTTTGGCGCGTGCTTCACGTTCAGCCTGTTTCTGCTGCTCTTCACGCAGCAAGCGCTCGTTGCGCCGCTCGAAGCGTTGACGTGCGTGATCACGTTTGGCTGCCCGCGCACGCTGTTCATCCAGACTGAAGGCCAGACCACCGACCACCGGCAGGGTACTTGGCGGCAACGGATGCATTTCGATGCAATCCACCGGGCAGGGCGCCACACACAGATCGCAGCCAGTGCATTCGTCGATGAGCACCGTGTGCATCAGTTTTGCGGCGCCGACTATTGCGTCGATCGGGCAGGCCTGAATGCACTTGGTGCAACCGATGCATTCGGCCTCGCGGATGTAAGCCACTTGCGGCGGTGCCGAGCCGCGACTGATGTCCAGTTCCAGCACTGGTATTTTCAACAATTCGGCCAGCGCGGTGATGGTTTCGTCCCCGCCGGGTGGGCACTTGTTGATCGGCTCGCCAGCGGCGATGCCTTCTGCGTAGGGCTTGCATCCGGGATGGCCGCACTTGCCGCATTGGGTCTGCGGCAGGAGGGCATCGATGCGTTGAATCAGACTCATGTTTTGATCAGTCCACTGAATCCGAGAAAAATCACTGCGATCAGTCCGGCGCCGATCAGGTCGATCGGCAAGCCGCGAAAGGGCAGAGGAATATCGTTGCCGGCGGTGCGTTCGCGCAAGTCGCTGAACAGGCTCAGTACTATCCAGAAACCCAGGCCCGCACCAAGATTCAATGCCGTTGTGTGCAGCAACCCTTGATCATTTTGTGCATTGATCAGCGCTAGTCCGAGCACGCCGGCATTGCCCAGCAACAGCGGCCACAAACCGTCGAACGGTAAACCTGGCAGCCAGCGCGTCAGCCCTTTCAGCAACGGCGCAATCAGCAACACGCTTAATGGCAGAAACACGAACAGGCGCAGTCCCTGCAGTTGAAGCGGCACGAGCAACCAATGCCAGATGAGCTGACCGATGACGCCGACGATCAGCATCAGACACAACGTCGCCAGCCCCAGCGCATGCACTTGCCGGCGACCGCCCGCCAACAGCGGATCGACGCCCAGCGGCCAGTGCAACACGAAGTTGTTGAGCAGCGCGGCACTGATGAGCGTAAGCACAAGTTCGGTCATGGTTCTGCCAGCGAAACGGGCGGGTGTGTCTTAAGGTTAGGCATTATCCGGCCAGATATGAAAAATCCCACAGGCATGCGGAGCACGCCTGTGGGATCGATTCACCGCCGAGTCTTATTTGATGCGTTGACCCGGTTTGGCGCCGCTGTCCGGGCTCAGCAGGTAGATTTCTTCACCGCCCGGGCCGGCAGCCATCACCATGCCTTCGGAAATACCGAACTTCATTTTCCGTGGCTTGAGGTTGGCAATCATCATGGTCAGACGGCCGTCGAGTTTCGACGGATCCGGGTAAGCGCTCTTGATCCCGGAGAACACGTTGCGTTGCTCGTCACCGATATCGAGAGTCAAGCGCAGCAGCTTGTCTGCGCCTTCAACGTGTTCGGCCTTGACGATCAGCGCGACGCGCAGGTCGATGGCGGCAAAGGCGTCGAAGTCGATTTCCGGCGACAGCGGATCCTTGGCCAGTTCGCCATTACCGGCAGGTGCAGCGGCACCGGTATCGGTCTGGCTGGCGGTCAGGTCTTCTTTCGAGGCGTCGGTCATGGCTTGCACTTTTACCGGGTCGATGCGGGTCATCAACGGCTTGAATTCGTTCAACTGGTGGTTGGCCAGCAGGGTGGTGTGGTCGTTCCAGGTCAGCGGGGCGACATTGAGGAACGCCTCGGCATCGGCAGCCAGCAGCGGCAGCACCGGTTTGAGGAAGATCACCAACTGGCGGAACAGGTTGATCGCCGTGGCGCAGACTGCCTGGACTTCATCCTGCTTGCCTTCCTGCTTGTTCAGCGACCAAGGCGCCTTGTCGGCGATCCACGCGTTGGCGCGGTCGGCCAAGGCCATGGTTTCGCGCATGGCACGGGCGAAGTCGCGAGCCTCGTAAGCATCAGCGATGCTTGGCGCGGCGGCCAAAAACGCTTCGGTCAGCTCTGGCGCGGCGTTGTTACCGACCAGCAGGCCGGCGTTGCCCTTCTGGATGAAACCGGCGCAACGGCTGGCGATGTTGACGACTTTGCCGACCAGATCCGAGTTGACCTTCTGCACGAAGTCTTCGAGGTTCAGGTCGAGGTCGTCGACGCCACGGCCCAGTTTGGCCGCGTAGTAGTAGCGCAGGTATTCCGGCGACAGGTGATCCAGGTAGGTACGGGCCTTGATGAAGGTACCGCGCGATTTGGACATCTTCTGACCGTTGACGGTCAGGTAGCCGTGCACATTGATGCCGGTCGGCTTGCGGAAACCCGCGCCTTCAAGCATCGCCGGCCAGAACAGCGCATGGAAGTTGACGATGTCCTTGCCGATGAAGTGGTACAGCTCGGCGGTGGAGTCCTTGCCCCAGAACGCGTCGAAGTCCAGCTCCGGCGTGCGGTTGCACAGGTTCTTGAAGCTGGCCATGTAGCCGATCGGCGCGTCCAGCCACACGTAGAAATACTTGCCCGGCTCGCCCGGAATCTCGAAACCGAAGTACGGCGCATCGCGGGAGATGTCCCACTGTTGCAGGCCGGCGTCCAGCCATTCGGCGATCTTGTTGGCCACGGCGTCTTGCAAGGTGCCGCTGCGGGTCCAGGTTTGCAGCATTTGCTGGAAATCCGGCAGCTTGAAGAAGAAGTGCTGGGAATCTTTCAGCACCGGGGTGGCGCCGGAGATTGCCGACTTCGGATCCTTCAGGTCGGTCGGCGCATAGGTCGCACCGCATTTTTCGCAGTTGTCACCGTACTGGTCTTCGGTGCCGCATTTCGGGCAGGTGCCCTTGATGAAGCGGTCGGCCAGGAACATTTTCTTTTCCGGGTCGAAATACTGGGTGATCGAGCGTTGGGCGATGTGCCCGGCGTCACGCAGCTTCAGGTAGATCTGGCTCGACAGCTCACGGTTTTCTTCGGCGTGAGTGGAGTGGAAGTTGTCGAAGTCCACCAGGAACTCGGCAAAGTCGGCGCTGTGTTCAGCCTGGACGTTGGCGATCAGTTGTTCCGGGGTGATGCCTTCTTTTTCCGCGCGCAGCATGATCGCCGAACCGTGGGCGTCGTCGGCGCAGACGTAAATGCATTGATTGCCGCGATGCTTCTGGAAGCGCACCCACATATCGGTCTGGATGTATTCCAGCATATGGCCAAGGTGAATCGAACCGTTGGCGTAGGGCAGGGCGCTGGTGACGAGGATCTTGCGTGGTTCGGACATGTGGGGCTTCGCTACTTGATGAAACGGAGGTCGGCCACTATAAAGCGCTGGCGCTTATTTTTCACCCCTGAGCCGTCGGGTACTTTGGGAGCACTTGTGGCGAGGGGATTCAGCGAAACGTCGCACCGCCCCGTTCGGCTGCGCACCAGCCGTGAAACCATTGAACGCGGTGTACCTGATACACCGAGGTATCAGGTTTTAGGGCGGCTTCGCCACCCAACGGGGATAAATCCCCTCGCCACAGAGGATTTCCGGCTCAAGTAATCTGTTCGCCTCAAATCTGTGTCCAGCGTACGATACCCGCCATCTTTTCCCAGTCTTGTTATCGGAGTTGCCCATGAGCGCCGTCACTCGCGCAGCGGTGGAAGCCGTCCTCAGCCAATACACCGACCCTTACCTGAACCAGGATCCGGTCAGCGCCGGATGTGTGAAGAACATCGAGATCGTCGGTGACCGCGTCAATGTGCAGCTGGAAATCGGTTACGCCGCCGGTCTGTTCAAGAGCGGCTGGGCACAATTGCTGCAATTGGCCATCGAAAACCTCGATGGCGTAGTGATCGCCAAGGTTGAGGTCAACAGCGTAATTGCCGCACACAAGGCCCAGGCGCAGATTCCGGGTCTGGCCAACGTCAAGAATGTGGTCGCGGTGGCCTCGGGCAAGGGCGGCGTGGGCAAATCGACCACGGCAGCCAACCTCGCGCTGGCACTGGCCCGTGAAGGCGCCAAGGTCGGCATCCTCGATGCCGATATCTACGGCCCGAGCCAGGGCATCATGTTCGGCATCCCTGAACGCACCCGCCCTGAAGTCAAGGATCAGAAGTGGTTCGTGCCGCTCAAGGCGCACGGTGTGGAAGTCATGTCGATGGCGTTCCTGACCGACGACAACACGCCGATGGTCTGGCGCGGCCCGATGGTTTCCGGCGCGCTGCTGCAACTGGTCACGCAAACCGCGTGGGGCGATCTGGATTATCTGGTCATCGACATGCCGCCCGGCACCGGCGACATCCAGCTGACCCTGGCGCAGAAAGTTCCGGTGGCTGGCGCCGTGATCGTCACCACTCCGCAGGATCTGGCGTTGCTCGACGCGCGCAAAGGCGTGGAAATGTTCCGCAAGGTCAACATCCCGGTGCTGGGTGTGGTGGAAAACATGGCCGTGCACATTTGCTCGAACTGCGGGCATGCCGAGCATCTGTTCGGCGAGGGCGGTGGCGAAAAACTGGCCACCCAGTACGGCGTCGAACTGCTGGCCTCGCTGCCGCTGTCGATGCTGATTCGCGAGCAGGCCGATGGCGGCAAACCGACAGTGATCGCCGAGCCGGACAGCCAGATTGCCATGGTCTACCAGGAGCTGGCCCGCCATGTCGGCGCACGGATTGTGCTGCAGGAAGCGGCGACGCCGGCCATGCCGAACATCACCATCAGCGACGATTGATTAGCTGACTAAATGCAATCCCTTGTGGGAGCGGGCTTGCTCGCGAATACGGTGGCTCATTCAACTCATCAGTTGTTTGATCCGCCGTATTCGCGAGCAAGCCCGCTCCCACAGTTGTTTTGTGGTGACGCGTTTAGATGCGCAACCCGCCATCCATCTCCAGAATCCGCCCGGTGTAGTAATCGTTCTCGAAGATGTACGCCGCCGAGTGGGCGATCTCTTCCGGCTTGCCCATGCGCTTGAGCGGGATGCCCGAGGTCATTTTCTCCAGCGCTTCCGGCTTCATGCCCAGAGTCATTTCGGTTTCGATGAAGCCCGGTGCAATGCCCGCCACGCGAATGCCATAACGCGCCAGCTCCTTGGCCCAGGTCACGGTCGCCGCCGCAACACCAGCCTTGGCGGCGGAGTAGTTGGTCTGGCCGACGTTGCCCGCGCGGGAAATCGACGAAATGTTGATGATCGCGCCGCTGTTCTTCAGCTCGACCATTTTCGCCGCGACTTCACGGGTGCACAGGAACACGCCGGTCAGGTTGACGTCGATCACCGCCTGCCACTGTGCCAGGCTCATCTTGGTCATTTCGCCGTCCTTGACCTTCAGCAGCAGGCCGTCACGGAGGATCCCGGCGTTGTTGATCAAACCGTGGATCGCGCCGAAATCGGCAGCGACCTGGGCGACCATGTGTTCAACCTGCTCTTCATTGGCGACGTTGCACAGGTAGCTGCGCGCCTCGACACCTTTGGCTTTGCAAGCGGCCACGGCGGCGTCGAGTTTTTCCTGGTTCAGGTCCACCAGCGCCAGCTTCGCGCCTTTGCCGGCGAAATACTCGGCCATGGAGCGGCCCAAACCCTGGCAACCGCCGGTGATAATGATTACTTTGTCGTTGAGTTGCATTCGCATGCCCCGATAGCAGGTCTGAGTAGTTTTTATTCTCTGCGACTCTCGATCTGCACCGGCCGTGGCTGGGTTGCACATGAGAATTGCCCGATGGCATGGCCGGGACTTGTTCCCGGGTGCCTGTCCGTTTTTTCGACGGATTCTATTTAAGGAGTCATAAATTGAGCGTTGAAGTGGCCAAGAATGCCCGAGAATTGCTTCTCAAGGAATACCGCGGGGTGCTGTCGACCCACTCCAAATCGATGCCCGGTTTCCCGTTTGGCTCCGTGGTTCCGTATTGCCTGGACGAGCAGGGCCGGCCTCTGATCCTGATCAGCCGCATCGCCCAGCACACCCACAACCTGCAAAAAGACCCGAAATGCTCGCTGTTGGTAGGCGAACGCGAGGCCGATGATGTGCAGGCCGTCGGTCGGCTGACCTATCTGGCCGAAGCGCAGAAGCTCGAAGATCCCGCCGCCATCGACGCTGCCGCCGAGCGTTATTACCGTTATTTCCCCGATTCGCAGAACTACCACAAGGCCCATGATTTCGATTTCTGGGTGCTCACCCCGGTGCGTCACCGCTACATTGGCGGTTTCGGTGCGATTCACTGGGTCGATCACCTGACCCTCGCCAACCCGTTCGCCGGCAAGGCTGAAATCAGCATGGTCGAGCACATGAACAGCGACCACGCCAAAGCGATTGCGCACTACGTCGATCTGGCCGGTCTGCCGAAAACCGTGCCGGCGCAACTGGCCGGGATCGACACCGAAGGCATGCACCTGCGCATCGGCCAGGCGCTGTACTGGTTGCCGTTTCAAGGGTCATGTAATACGCCGACACAAGTGCGCGAAGCCTTGGTTTCTCTGGCTCACGCCGAGGTCTGGCCAAAAAATGCAGTGGCCGACGCTTGAATTCACGAAAGGGCGACGTCATCTAAGGCTTACTGCAAGGCATTTCTTGCGTTGAGGAATCTTTGATGCGCCCTTTTTTGTTGCTCTTTCTGCTGTTTCCGGTGCTGGAGCTGTTCGTATTCGTCAAAGTGGCAGGGGCTATCGGGTTTTTCCCGGCCCTGTTGCTGATCATTCTCGGCTCGATGTTCGGCGTATTTGTGCTGCGTATCGCCGGTCTGGCCACTGCACTGCGTGCCCGTGAAAGCCTGAACCGCGGCGAACTACCTGCGCAAACCATGCTGGAAGGTCTGATGCTGGCGCTGGCCGGTGGCTTGTTGATCCTGCCGGGTTTTATCAGCGACGTGGTCGGTCTGGTGATGCTGCTGCCGTTCAGCCGTCGACTGCTGGCGAACAAAATGCGCCAGCGCGCCGAAGAACAGGCCATGCGCCAGCGCGCGTTCGCCGATGACCTGCAACCCCGTGGCGGCCCAGCACCGCGTCAGCCTTTGGGCCGTGAAGGTGATGTGATCGAAGGCGAGTTCGAACACCGCGACACCAAGTAACGTCTGTACCGGCACGGCACCTTCGGGTGCCGTGTTCATTTGTGGGGCGATTTTGTGCAAATCAGCGAAATTTTTTTGCCCTCGCCCTTGTAATAAGCTTATGCGCCCCTATGTAACGGTCACCGAAAGGTTTCCGACATTCGAGTCGGACAGACTTCCGCGGCTCGCTCGACGATCCGCAACCGGCGCAGGCCGGATTTGTTAAACCCGCCGGGACTACACCGGCCGATGAAAACCACAATTAGGAGAGATCGACAATGAAGCTTCGTCCTCTGCATGACCGCGTCGTTATCCGTCGCAGCGAAGAAGAAAAGAAAACCGCTGGCGGTATCGTCCTGCCGGGTTCGGCTGCTGAAAAAGCCAACCACGGTGTGATTGTCGCTGCAGGCCCGGGTAAGACCCTGGAAAACGGTGAAGTGCGTGCGCTGGCCGTTAAAGTCGGCGACAAGGTTGTGTTCGGTCCTTACTCCGGCAGCAACACTGTGAAAGTCGACGGCGAAGACCTGCTGGTAATGGCTGAGAACGAGATTCTCGCCGTACTGGAAGGCTGATTCCCCCGCTCATTTTCCCGCTACTACAAAGTATTTAAGGAATATCGATCATGGCTGCTAAAGAAGTTAAATTCGGCGATTCCGCCCGCAAGAAAATGCTCACCGGTGTCAACGTCCTGGCTGACGCAGTAAAAGCGACCCTGGGTCCGAAAGGCCGTAACGTGATCATCGAGAAGAGCTTCGGCGCTCCGACCATCACCAAAGACGGCGTTTCCGTCGCCAAAGAAATCGAACTCGAAGATCGCTTCGAAAACATGGGCGCGCAGCTGGTCAAAGACGTTGCCTCCCGTGCCAACGATGACGCTGGTGACGGTACTACTACCGCTACCGTTCTGGCTCAGTCGATCGTCAACGAAGGCCTGAAAGCCGTCGCTGCCGGCATGAACCCGATGGACCTCAAGCGCGGTATCGACAAGGCGACCATCGCCATCGTCAAAGAGCTGAAAAACCTGTCCAAGCCATGCGCTGACACCAAGGCAATCGCTCAGGTTGGCACCATCTCCGCCAACTCCGACAACTCCATCGGCGACATCATTGCCGAAGCCATGGAGAAAGTCGGTAAAGAAGGCGTGATCACCGTTGAAGAAGGCACTGGCCTGGAAAACGAACTGTCGGTTGTAGAAGGCATGCAGTTCGACCGTGGCTACCTGTCCCCGTACTTCGTCAACAAGCCGGAAACCATGGTTGCCGAGCTGGACAGCCCGCTGATCCTGCTGGTCGACAAAAAGATCTCGAACATCCGCGAAATGCTGCCAGTACTGGAAGCCGTTGCCAAAGCCGGCCGTCCACTGCTGATCGTATCGGAAGACGTTGAAGGCGAAGCCCTGGCGACTCTGGTAGTGAACAACATGCGTGGCATCGTTAAAGTCGCAGCCGTCAAGGCTCCAGGCTTCGGCGACCGTCGCAAGGCCATGCTGCAGGACATCGCTGTTCTGACCGGCGGTACCGTTATCTCCGAAGAGATCGGCCTGAGCCTGGAAAGCGCCACCCTGGAAAACCTGGGCAGCGCCAAGCGTGTGACCATCTCCAAGGAAAACACCATCATCGTTGACGGTGCTGGCGTAGAAGCCGACATCCAGGCGCGTATCGCTCAGATCCGTGCTCAGGTTGGCGAAACTTCCTCCGACTACGACCGTGAAAAACTGCAAGAGCGTCTGGCCAAACTGTCCGGCGGCGTTGCAGTGATCAAGGTTGGCGCTGGTTCCGAAGTCGAAATGAAAGAGAAGAAAGCCCGCGTTGAAGACGCCCTGCACGCCACCCGTGCAGCCGTTGAAGAAGGCGTGGTACCTGGCGGCGGCGTAGCGCTGATCCGTGCTCTGGAAGCTATCCTGGATCTGAAAGGCGACAACGCTGATCAGGACGTCGGTATCGCTGTTCTGCGTCGTGCTGTTGAAGCTCCGATGCGTCAGATCGCTGCCAACTCCGGCGACGAGCCAAGCGTTGTGGTCAACGAAGTCAAGAACGGCAAAGGTAACTTCGGTTACAACGCCGCAACTGGCGAGTACGGCGACATGATCGAAATGGGCATCCTGGACCCAACCAAGGTTACCCGTTCCGCTCTGCAAGCTGCATCGTCGATCGGCGGTCTGATCCTGACCACCGAAGCTGCAATTGCCGACGCACCGAAGAAAGACGGTGGCGCTGGTGGTGGCATGCCAGACATGGGCGGCATGGGTGGCATGGGCGGCATGATGTAAGCCAGCCTTACCCCCGTAACGCAAAACCCCGCTGGCGCGAGCCAGCGGGGTTTTTTATTGCCTTTGATTCAGTGTCCGATCAAGCACTGACCGGTTGTGCTCTGACGCTGGCCTCAGCCTTCAGCGCCGGGCGATACAGCACCCAGTAATACGACCCCAGGCAAATCAGCCAGCAGAAAATCGCTGTCCACACGTTGTGCGAAAAGAAGTGCGCGCCCTGCATCATCCGGCTGATCGAAAACACCGAACCCAAGGCAAACGCAAAGACAAACGCCTGTCGCGCCAGCCGCGGACGGCGATCACGCAGTACAAAAAACAGCGCAAACAAGGTGAAACCGGTGGCCGCATGACCGCCGGGCCAGCATCGGCCGGGCTTGTCGGTTGGTGGACGATGGTCGAGCAGTTTGCTGTAGGTCTCATGGCCACCGAATTGCTCAAGGCTCCACGGGCACTGCACCGCCGTCACGGCTTTGACCGGTGTGACGAACGAAGTCGCCAGCCCCAGCGACAACACCAGGCAGCCCAGTTCGCGTTTGAACGGTTTCAGCCGCGCAACAGCGAACGAGCCGAGAAACCCCAGAATCGCAAACACCGAGAAGCCGATCACCACTTGCTTGGCGCGGTCGTGAAGAATGTTTTCGAGGAAAAAACTGTGGCGACCGATGAAGTCACCGGCCACCGGGTCGTAAAACATTCGCGCCAGCACCATGTCCAGATCGGTCATTTCCAGCAGGATCAGAGTGATCGCCGCGACGGCGGGAATACCCAGGCATAACCACAGGTTCAGCGGGCGAGGGGTGACACGTACAGCACTTGATGACATGACGGATCCTGAACAAAAGAAAACGCCCCGGGGCATCGGCCCGGGGCGCTTCGATTAACGTTCGCTGACTTGCGGAGCACCCTCCTTGGGTGCTTTCCAGCCAAGCAGCTGTTGCTTGAAGCCATAACTGGCGGTTTGGTAATACGTGATGGCGCGGCTGATCAGCGGGTCATCGCTGCTCGCCCGTGATTCGCGGCTTTCGCTCAAGGCATCGTCATGGCGACGCAAGCCCTGACGCGGGCTGAGGATCGCCAGATCCTTGCCGTCGAACAGCCCCAGATGCTGGTAGTTGCCCACCACTACGCGCGGTGGCAGCGGATTGTCCTGGAGCAGATTGCGTCCGAAGAACGTCGACTGGTAATCCATGTTGAGCAAACCGAGCAGGGTCGGTGCGAGATCAATCTGGCTGGCCAGTTGGCTGTTCTCACGCGGCTCGATCAGCTTCGGTGCATAGATGAACAGCGGGATCTGATAGTTGGCGATCGGCAGGTCTTCCTTGCCGGCGCTGCCCGCCGTGTGGTCGGCGACGAAAATGAAGATCGTATTGTCGAACCACGGTTTGCGCCGCGCCTGTTCGAGGAACTGGCCGATGGCGTAGTCGGTGTACTTGACCGCGCCATCGCGGCCGTTGCCGGATTTGATGTCGATGCGGTTGTCCGGGTAGGTGTAAGGACGATGGTTGGACGTGGTCATCAACTGCAACAGAAAGGGCTGGCCCTTGGCGAAGTCGGCATCGGCCAGTTTCAGCGTCTGTTTGTACAGGTCTTCGTCGGCCATACCCCAGGCATTTTTGAAGTGAATCTCGGCTTCATCGACGCTGCTCTGGTCGACAACGCGATAGCCGTTGCCGCTGAAAAACGCGTTCATGTTGTCGAAATAGCCGCGTCCGCCGTAGACGAAAACGCTGTCGTAACCGACTGCGCTCAACTGCTGGCCAAGGCTGGCGAAACCGCTTTCACGTCCGATGCGCTTGACGATCGAGCGTCCCGGCGTCGGTGGAATGGCCAGGGTAATGGCTTCCAGACCACGGTCGGTGCGCGTGCCGGTGGCGTAGAAGTTATTGAAGTACAGACTCTGTTTGCGCAAGGCATCCAGATTGGGCGTCAGGTTGCGTTCGTCGCCATTGCTGCCCAGGTATTTGGCGCTGAGGCTTTCGATAGTAACCAACACGATGTTCGGTGTACGCGCGGTGCCGGGGTTGTCGATCATCCGGCGAATATCCTGCGGATCCTGACCGATGAAGCGGGCGTTGGGCTCACTCAGTTCAGCACGAATTTGCCGGGCAACCACCTCTGGTGCATGGCTGCTGTAGAACTGGGCGTAATCCAGCTCGTTGTTCCGGAACGCGGCGAAAAACTGGTAAGGGCCATTGCTCGCCAGTTCATTCTGATAGGCGTTGCCGCCCTGAGCGCGAGGTGCGTCCTGGCTAAGCAATTGCAGGCTGAGGCCAGCGACTATCAACAGGCCAAACGCATTCAGCAAGCGTCCGCGCGGGGGCGGCAGCGGAGCGTCCAGCGCGGCGTTGAACGGCTTGCGCAAGGCAACACTGATGGCCATGGCGAGCACGCCGAGGATGCTCAGCAAGGTGCCGATCGGGTAAGACTCCAGCACGTTGTTCAGCACTTCGTCGGAATACACCAGGTAGTCGACAGCGATGAAATTGAAACGCACGCCGAACTCGTCCCAGAACAGCCATTCGGCGGTGGCGGTGAAGAGCATGGCGAACAGGCTGACGGTCAGCAGCCCTTGCAGAAACCAGCGATGACCGCGACGGCGCCACAGCGTCGGTGGGCACAGCAACAAATACAAGCCCATCGGCAGCGCAGCGTAGGCGAGGAAGCCCAGGTCATACAGCAGGCCAATGCCGAACACGGAAAAAGCGCCGCCACCGGCCTCATTCAAATGAGTCAGCAACAGCACCGTTCGAGTGAGGGCAAATATCACCAGCCAGGCACCGGTGATCAGCAGCAGAAGGCGCATGGGCGCCGTCTTGAAAAAGTCCATTGTCTACATTCCTTATATCTAATGGCGCGAGAGTCTCGCGTTGTCACTGTAGTCAGGTTGTGAACCGATAGTGAAAAACTTGTTAAGGCTTGAATTTGGTTGAGCGAGTTGATTTACGAGGCTTTCGGCCCTAGCTCTGAGCTGGCGTTGGCCTTAAGCTGCGCGGGCCATGACGGCCGTTACCGTGTACGGAGGAGGTGCCCATGCGAATTCTATTGGTCGAAGACAACCGCGATATCCTGGCCAATCTGGCCGATTACCTGGGGCTCAAGGGCTATACCGTCGATTGCGCCCAGGACGGTCTGTCGGGCCTGCATCTGGCCGCCACCGAGCATTACGACCTGATCGTGCTCGACATCATGCTGCCCGGCATCGACGGCTATACCCTGTGCAAACGTCTGCGCGAAGATGCGCGCCGCGACACGCCGGTGATCATGCTCACCGCCCGCGATCAGCTCGACGACCGCCTGCAGGGCTTCAAGTCCGGGGCTGACGATTACCTGGTCAAACCGTTCGCCTTGTCTGAGCTGGCGGCACGTGTCGAAGCGGTCATGCGCCGTACCCAGGGTGGCGGTCGCCGTTCACTGCAGGTCGGCGACCTGAGCTATGACCTCGATACGCTGGAAGTGACCCGCGAAGGCAAACTGCTCAAGCTCAACCCGGTCGGCCTGAAGTTGCTGGCGGTGCTGATGCAGAAAAGTCCGCACGTGTTACGCCGCGAAATTCTCGAAGAAGCGCTGTGGGGCGATGATTGCCCGGACAGCGACAGCCTGCGCAGCCACGTTCACCAATTGCGTCAGGTGATCGACAAACCGTTCGCCAAGCCATTGCTGCACACCGTGCACGGTGTGGGTTATCGCCTGGCCGAGGGCCGTGATGGAGTTTAAGCAAAGCCTTTCCCAGCGGATCATCATCGCCTTTGCGCTGATGAGCGCGCTGGTGGCCGGCGCCTTTGCCATGGGCATCGTCGCCACGGTGCACCTGGTCGAGGAGAAGCTGATTTCGGCGGGGCTGGGCGGCGACTTGCAGCGTCTGTTGCTGATGGACAATGTCTCCGACTGGAGCCACCGACCGGAGCCGGATCAGTTGTTTTACTTCAGCGGCGGCCCCGGTGATTTTGAATTGCCGAAAGACTTGCGCCACCTCGATTCCGGCTTCCACGAAGTGTTTCGCGAACAATTGTCGTATCACGCGATGGTCGAAATCATCGACGGTCGGCGTTATGTATTGCTGCAGGACCAGAGCGATTTCGAGGAGCGCGAGCGCGTACTGTTCGCCGTGGTGCTGGTCGGCTTCGTACTCAGTCTGGCGTTGGCGGTATTCCTTGGCTGGGTGCTGGCGCGCAAGGTGATGGCGCCGGTGGTACGGCTGGCGCGGCAGGTTCGCCATCGCGATCAGTTGCTCGGTCTGGCGCCACCGCTGGCGCCGGATTATGCCGCTGACGAAGTGGGTGAATTGGCGGTGGCCTTCGACGCCACGCTCGGTCGTCTGCGTCAGGCGCTGACCCGTGAGCGCTTGTTCACCAGTGACGTCAGCCACGAATTGCGTACACCGCTGATGGTGCTGGCCAGCTCTTGCGAGTTGTTGCTGGAGAACCCGGCCATCGATCAGCGTGGTCGCTCACAGGTCGAGCGCATTGCCCGTGCCAGTGAGGAAATGCGCGAACTGGTACAAACCTTCCTCATGCTTGCCCGCGCCCAGCGCGAAGACGCCGGTTCGGCGCCGCAGCAGAACCTCTCGCAGGTGGCGGACAGCCTGCTGTGCATCTGGCGTGAGCCGATTGAAAGCAAAGGGCTGAAGTTGCAGTTCGAACCCGGCAACCCGCCGGACACCCGTTTCAACGCAACCCTGCTGACGGCGGTGATGGGCAACCTGTTGCGCAACGCCTGTCACTACACCGAACAGGGTTTCATTCGTCTGACGCTGACCCGCAACGGGTTCGTCGTTGAAGACTCGGGGGTGGGCATTCCCGAAGAGAAGCGCGAGGCCATGTTCCAGCCGTTTGTACGCGGCACGGAACAGCGCGGCGAGGGACTGGGGCTTGGCCTGTCATTGGTGCAACGCATCTGCGAAAACCAGGGCTGGACCGTCACGTTGAGCACGATGCAGCCCAATGGCTGCCGCTTCGAAGTGGATCTGGGCAAACTATGAAGCACGGGGGTGGCACCAAGCCACTCCCGCCAACCTGTCTAAATCCTGTATAACCTTGAAATAGTTTGCGGGTTTACCGGACATTTTTTTCACAAATGGATGACCTGACGCTGACACGCCGCTCCTTAAGGTGGCCTCATCAGCAATTCAGGAGTCCTGGTGATGGCCGGCCCGATCAAACTCGATTTTTCCGAAAAGTACGACGACCAGCACGCACAGAAGTATCTGCGCAAGCATAAGGAAAGCCTGGGACGTCGCCTGTCCCACTGGCGCGACGAGCAACTGGCCCGCAAGGCGCTGGCGCTGGTCGGCGAACCGGGACTGGTGCTCGACCTGCCTTGCGGCGCTGGGCGTTTCTGGCCGCTGCTGGGAGAAAAGGCCAACCGGGTGATCATCGGCGCGGACAATTCCGAGTCGATGATCAAGACGGCTTTGCAGGCACAACCGGCCGATGTGGTGAAACGGGTACAACCCTTGCACACATCTGCGTTCGACATTGCCTTGCCGGATAACGCCGTCGACAGCATTTTCTGCATGCGCCTGCTTCATCACATCGGTGAAGCCGAGCATCGACGGACGATTCTGCGCGAATTCGAGCGCGTCACTCGTGACAGCGTGATTGTTTCATTGTGGGTCGACGGCAATTTCAAGGCGTGGAAACGCCAGCGTGCCGAGCAGAACCGTGACAAACGCGAGTACCAGAATCGCTTTGTGTTACCGGCGGCTACGGTCGAAAAAGAATTTGAAGACGCGGGTTTCCGCATTCAGGAACAACTGGACTTCATTCCGCTCTACGCCATGTGGCGGGTTTACGTATTACGCAAGAGGTAACAGGATGGCAGTGCAATTTGCAGCAGAAACGGATGTCGCTCCACAGGATCGCTTCGACTATTACTGGAGTCAGCGCGGTGAGTGGGTGGAAGAACCCAACGTGCGTCGCGGCGGTGAAAGCGGCGTGCAGCGGATCGTCGGCCGGGACGGCCAATTGCTCTATGCCAAACGCCAGACTGGACATATTTACCGTAGCTGGCTGCACCCGTTCGGCCGTCCGACCGTGCTGCGCGAACTCGATGCGCTGACCGGCGTCAGCAAGCTCGGTGTACGGGTTCCGGAAATCGTTTTCTGCGGCGCTCAGCCCGACCCGCAACACAAATGGCGCGCCTTGTTGGTGACCAAGTCCCTGGACGGTTTCCAGGAACTGGAACACTGGCTGGCCGCTGCCGGCGGTCGCGATCAGTGTGGCGATGTGGTTTACGAGCGCGTGCTCAAAGACCTCGCTGAAAATCTGGCGCGCATGCACAAGGGTCGTTGGCAGCACAGCTGCATTTACATCAAACACGTTTTTGTACGGGTGACGGGCGAAGGCGAGTCGGCCAAAGTCGAAGTGGCTTTGATCGATCTGGAGAAATGCCGCCAGCGTCTGACCGCTTACCGCGCCGCCTCCCACGACATGAAGCAATTGCGCCGCCATTCGTCGTTCCGCGACGCGGACTGGAAAAAACTCGTCTATTTTTATGAGACGGCGTTTGGCAGCGCTATCAAAGGTTTATAGCGATGAAACTCGAAATTGCACGAGGTTTGTTTTTGGTTGGAGCCTTGGCAGTTGCTTCATTGGCGGTGGCTGCCTGGGAGCAGCCCCGCATGCAGGTGATCGGCACAACGGATGCCGGTGCACACTGCGCTGTCCCACGGGTGGCGAAAGCCTCCGTGGCGACAAAACCCGATCATGATTTGTTGCTGTTCATGTTCGGACTTTCTCAAGGGATGAGGCCGCAGAGTTGAACCGATTGAAGCCCACATAAAAGACCTCGCCGATGCGAGGTCTTTTTTTATGTCCTGATTTTATGGATACACGCAGGCCAAATGTGGGAGCGGGCTTGCTCGCGAAAGCGGTGTGTCAGGCACCGTAAATATTGACTGAAAGACCGCATTCGCGAGCCCGTTCCCACAGGGTGATTTGTGTGTTATTTGGGATCCGGTTTGGCCAGTAACGTGTAAACGCATGGCAAGACAAACAGCGTGAACAACGTACCAATCGACATTCCGGTCGCGATCACGGTGCCGATATCAAACCGGCTGACCGCCCCGGCCCCGGTCGCCAGAATCAGCGGCACCATGCCGAACACCATCGCCGCCGTGGTCATCAGTACCGGCCGCAGGCGAATCGCCGCCGCTTCTTCCACCGCCTCACGTGCGGTCAGGCCTTTGTCCTTGCGTAACTGGTTGGCGAACTCGACGATCAGAATTCCGTGCTTGCTGATCAAACCGATCAGCGTCACCAGCCCGACCTGGGTGTAGATGTTCATGCTCGACCAGCCGAGGAACAACGGGATCAACGCCCCGCAGATCGACAGCGGCACTGTCACCAGAATCACCAGCGGGTCGCGGAAGCTCTCAAACTGCGCGGCCAGCACCAGAAAGATGATTGCCAGCGCCAAGGCGAACGTCACCCACAAGGCACTGCCTTCCTGAACGAACTGCCGGGACGCGCCGCCGTAGTCGAACGAGAAGCCGGCCGGGGCCTCTTCCTGGGCAATCTGCCGGACGGTTTCGATGGCCTCACCCATGCTCACCAGCGGGAAGCCTGACAGTTTGGCGGCGTTGAGTTGCTGGAACTGGTTCAGCTGTCGCGGTCGTGCGCGGTCGGTCACGGTGATCAGGGTCGACAACGGCAGCAACTCGCCCTGGGTGTTTTTCACGTAATAGTTGTTGAGCCAGTCGGGGTTGTCGCGATAGGCCCGTTCAACCTGTGCGATGACTTTGTAGCTGCGTCCTTCGATGGTGAATCGGTTGATTTCGGCCTCGCCGAGCAGGGTCGCCAGCGTGCCGCCGAGGTCGAGCATCGACACGCCCATCTGCGCAGCTTTCGCGCGGTCGATGTCGACCACCACTTCCGGCTTGTCAAAGGCCAGATCGAGGTCGACAAAGGCAAACTTGCCCGACTCGGCCGCGCGTTTCTTGATCCGGTCGGCCACTTGCAGCAGCAGCTCGTAGTCGTTGGCGGTGTTGATGACGAATTCGAACGGCAGACCTTCACCGGTGCCTGGCAGCGAGGGCAGGTTGAAGCCGAAGATCTGCAGGCCCGGAATGCCTTCGAGTTTGCCTTGCACTTCGGGAAGGATCTGCATCTGCGTACGGCTGCGCTCGTTCCACGGTTTCAGCAGGAAACCGCCGATGCCGGACTGCACACCGTTGTAGCCGTTGATCTGGAACGAGGAGTAGTACTCCGGGAATTCCTTGAAGATTTTGATGAATTCGTCGGTGTAGGTATTCAGGTAATCGAGGTTGGTCGGTTGCGGTGCGTTGGCCATCATGAAAATGATGCCCTGGTCCTCGTCCGGTGCCAGTTCCGATTTGGTGAACTTGAGCAGCACCGGGATCAGGCACAGCACGATCACCGCAAACACCAACACCACCGGCCGCGTATTGAGTGTGCCGTGCAGCATGCTCTGGTAGCGGCGCTTGAGGCTGTCGAAGATCCGGTCGAGACGATGCGCCAGCCCCGTGGGATTCTCCTCGTGACGCAACAGCATCGCGCACATCATCGGCGACAGGGTCAGGGCGACGACGCCCGAGATCACCACGGCGCCGGCCAGCGTCAACGCGAATTCCTTGAACAGTGCGCCGGTCAGCCCGGTTAGGAAACCTATGGGCGCGTACACCGCTGCCAGGGTGATGGTCATCGACACCACCGGCATGGCGATTTCCTGCGCGCCTTCGAGGGCCGCTTCAAACGGCGTTTTGCCTTCCTCGATGTGGCGGTGAATGTTTTCCACCACGACAATCGCATCGTCCACCACCAGACCGATGGCCAACACCATCGCCAGCAAGGTCAGCAGGTTGATCGAGTAGCCCATCATCTGCATGAAGAACATCACGCCGATCATCGACAGCGGGATGGTGACCACCGGAATCACCACCGAGCGCAGGGCGCCGAGGAACAGAAACACTACGACGATCACGATCAGCACCGCTTCGAACAGGGTTTTGATCACCTCATCGATCGAGGCTTGAATGAACAGCGTGGCGTCGTAGGCAATTTCACTTTTGAGGTTGGGCGGTAACTGCGATTCCAGCTCCGGCATCAGCTTGCGCACCTCTTTGATCACGTCCAGCGGGTTGGCGCCCGGCGTGGCCTTGATGCCGATGTACACCGACGGTGTGCCGCCGAACGAGCTGATCGAATCGTAGTTCTCCGCGCCCATCTCGACCCGCGCGACATCGCTGAGCAGCACGCGACTGTCGCCATTGACCTTGAGCGGAATCGCCGCGAAGGCCTCGGCGGATTTCAGTTCAGTGTTGGCGTTGATGCTGGTGACGACGTACTCGCCTTTGACTTCGCCGGCGGCGGACAGGAAGTTGTACTGGCGCACCGCGTTGGTCACGTCGGCGGCGCTGAGGCCGAAACCGGCGAGCTTCACCGGGTCGAGCCACAGGCGCATGGCGAACACCTGATTGCCGAGAATCTCGGCCTCGGCCATGCCCGGCAGGGTCGCCAGTTTGGGCTGGATCACCCGCGACAGATAGTCGGTGATCTGCGGGTTGCTCAAGTCCTTGCTGAAGAAACTGATGTACATCAGCGCCGAGGCGTCGGCGGATTCCTTGCTCAGCACCGGATCTTCGGCGTCCTGCGGCAGTTTGTTTTTGACTTCGTTGGCCTTGGCCAGCAACTCGGTGAACAAACGGTCGGTGTTGGAACCGATGCGCGCGTAGATCGAGATCACCGAGAAGTTCTGCCGGCTGACCGACGTCATGTAATCGATGCCTTCGGCACTGGCCAGGCTCTGTTGCATCGGCTGGGTGATGTAGCCCTGAATGGTTTCGGCGTTGGCCCCGGGGTACGCCGTGGTCACGGTGATCAGGGCGTTTTCCATTTGCGGGTACTGGCGCAGCGGCAACTTGCTCCAGGCCTGAAATCCCAGCAGCACAATCAGCAGGCTGACCACGGTGGCGAGCACCGGGCGGCGGATGAACGGATCAGTAAAAGCCATGGGGATTCCTTGATCAGTCGGCGCGGGGCGGACTGTTCTGCTCGCCGAGGGTCTTGTCGTCGCTGATGGCGATGTGCGCACCGTTGTCCAGTTTGATCTGGCCGGCCGTCACCACTTGTTCGCCGTTCTGCACGCCCTTGTTGATCATCACCAGGCCATCGCGGCGCTCACCGGTTTCGATGAAACGACGTTCGGCGATCAGCACCGGTTGGCCCTTGTCGTCTTTTTCGACGCTGCCGTCCTCGGCTTTTTTCTCCCCGACCACGTACAGCGAGTTGCCGTAGAGGGTGTAGGTGATCGCGCTTTCCGGCACCACGATGTGTTTTTGCGGATCGGGCAACAGCACTTCGAGGCTGGCGAACATCCCCGGCAACAGTTTGCCGTCGGGATTGGCCAGCGTCGCGCGCACCAGAATGTTGCGGGTGGTGCTTTCGACAATCGGGTTGATCGCGCTGATCGTGCCCGGGAAATTCTGCCCGGGGTACGCGGCGACGGTGATGTGCACCGGTTGGCCGATGGCCAGTTTCGGCACCGATTGTTCGGGCACGTAGAAGTCGGCGTAGAGGCTGCTCAGATCCTGCAGGGTGGCGATCATCGTGCCACTGGCGAGGTAGTCGCCGACGTCGACCTGACGGATGCCGATGGTGCCGCTGAATGGCGCGATGATGCGTTTTTTCGCCAGCGATGCGTTGAGCTGATTGACCGTGGCTTTGTTCTTTTGCAGCAAAGCGGAGAGGCGGTCGTATTCGCCTTTGGAGATGGCGCGGCTGTCGACCAGTTGGGCGCCGCGTCCGAAGTCCAGTTGTGCCAGACCCAGGTCAGCCTTGGCGGTTTCCAGCAATGCGGTTTCGACGGCGCTGTCGAGTTGCAGCAGCGGTTGCCCGGCCTTGACCTTCTGCCCCGATTCGAATTTGAGCTCGGTGACGGTGCCGGCGACTTCCAGACTCAGGTTGACGCCTTGCAACGCCTTGAGTGTGCCGACCGTGGGCAAGCGCATTTGCCACGGGCGTTCGGCGGCGGTGGCCACGGCGACGCTGATCGGCGGTTTCGGCCTGGAAAAGCCCTGGATCATCGTATAGATCGAAAAGGCTTTGTACCCGGCCAGCACCAGGACAATCAGCAAAACAACACCCAACATGATCAGCATGCGGCGACGCAGCATATTTCCAGTTCCTTGGATAAATCAGGTGAGACAGGCGGGCACATTACTCCGAGACAGGCAGGGATTCCAACTGCCAGTTTTTACAGGGCATGAAAGGGAGAACTCCCTGTGGCGAGGGGATTTATCCCCGTTCGGCTGCGCAGCAGTCGCTAAACCATCCGACGCGGTATAACAGACACACCGTGATCGCAGGTTTTGGGGCGGCTTTGCCACCCAACGGGGATAAATCCCCTCGCCACAGAGGATGTGGCAATAGACGGTTATGCCATCAAATGCAGATGGTTGTCCCAGAGCCCTGCCGGCAAATCCAGCGGTTTGGCCAGCAGTTCATCCTGACGGCAATCGTAGTACCGGCAGCGGCCCTGACCGGAGGTCACGACGAAGCCATCCTTCACTGCACCGACGCCCGCGCAGTCAGGCAGCGGTGCGTCGAGGCGCACTTCACCGCTGTCCAGATCCCAGATAAAGAAGCGGTTGCCACGCGGCGCCGTCAACGCCACCAGACGCAAATCGCTGTGCACCGCGACGCTGGCGGTGTAGTGCCCCATCGACTGCAACTGATGCTCCGGCACCGGGAATGCCACGAACGATTGACCCGGACGCTTGATCGCCAGCAACTCCGAACGCTCGTGGGACGCGCCCATGAATTGCTGTCCGGCGACGATGGTGCCGTCGCTGGCAATCCCCAGATGACGCACGCTGTTCATCTGCTGGGCGAGGGTTTCCTTGCTCAGCAGCGTGCCGTCGCGCTGCATCAGTACCAGGCTCGGTTCCATGGCGTTGAGGTTCATGTCGACCCGGCTTTCGGCCTCGGTGCGAATCCCGCCGTTGGCCACCACCAGGGTTTCACCGTCGGGCATCCACGACACCTGATGCGGGCCGAGACCATGGGTGGAAATCTCGCCCGTGTGCACCAGCCGTTCGCCTTCGAACCTGTACACGCCGAGCAAACCACGACCGGGATCAGTCGTGTCGTTTTCGGTGGCGTACAGGTATTCGCCGTCCTTGTGCACCACGGCGTGGCCGTAGAAGTGCCGGTTCGGCTGGGAGGCCACGGTCTGCAGCAATTTACCGTCGCGCAGGTCGATCAGGTAACTCTCGGTGCCCGGGCGACGGGCGACGAACAGCGCAATCGGCTGTGTCGGATGGTTGATGATGTCGTGGCAACGCTGGCCGACCTCGGTGGCGAACACCCGCGTGCCGTCCAGGCGATAACCGACGGCGTAGTGCTTGCCGTCGGTGTCATCGCGCGCCGACAACAGCAGCGGGCTCTGATCCTTGCGTTTGAACAGCGTCCAGCCGCCCAGCGTCACTGCTCCCAGCAGCACACTTCCTAAAGTCAGAGCCTGGCGTCGCAGCATGGCACTTGCACTCATCAGTCACCGTCGTTGGCGTTGAAGCCCAGTTGAATGCCCAGCGCCTTGGCCAGTTCGCCTTCGTGCAGGCGATGGACGACGTTGAGGCTGTCGTAGATGTCGTTCAGTTGCTGACGACCGGCGTCGTCTTCGAGCATTTCGCCGAGCGAACGCTGGGTGCTGTCGAACAGTTTCAGCGACGCGGCATAGGCGGCATCGATCTTGTCGGCCAGTGGCTTCTGATCGCTTGGCAGCAGGCTGCGCAGGCCTTTGTTGTCGACGCCTTCCCACACGGTTTTGGCGGCGGCGAGGCTCGCTTCCAGCGCGGTCAGCGACGACTGGCTGCGCCAGGCGTCGGCCTGGAACGGCTGCGGCACGCCTTTGCTCTGGCGGCCCATCGGCGTGCCGAGTTTCTTCTTCAGCGTATCCAGTGCGGTGACCTGCACACGCAGCAGATCGGCGATCGCTTCGTGGGAGTCGGCATAACGCTGGTTCGGGAACTTGGTCATCTGCGCCAGCATGCCGTCGGTGTTGTTCCAGTTCTGCAGAATCTCTTCGGCCAGTTGCTTCTGGCGTTCACCGATGGCGATCAGCAGCGGGCAGTATTTGGCTTTCTGCTCGGCGTTGGCGACATCCGGCTTGGCGTCGAACAGGATGTATTCGTACGCCGACAGGCCTTGAACCACTACGCTGGATTTGGCCAGTGCAGCCGCATCGATCTGCGGTTGGGCGACGACCAGTTGCTCGACCTGACGGCCAACGAGGTTTTTCTTGTCCGGCCAGAACTGCACCTGCCACGAACGGTTGCCTTCGGCCAGCGGCCCGATCAGCAATGGCTGCAGCTCGGCCCAGGCTTTCTGCGCGTGCAGGAAGTCGGCACGGGCGGTCTCCAGGTTTTCTTTACCCTGGCAGTAGGCGAGGGCGCTGACCGCCAGTTGCTTGTCGGCTTCGACCCAGCGGGTGTAGGTCGGCAGGATCACCGATTTGGCGATGGCTGCCGAAGTGACCGCTTGCGGATCCTGCGGCGAGCAAGCGCCGAGGGCGATGGCAGCAAGGCTGGTGAACAGTAGCTTGGGACGGAACATGTCGGGCTCCCGATTCTTTATTAGTGTTTAAAGTGAGTTCAAAAATGCCAGCAGCGCGGCACGCTGTTCGGCATTGAAAGACAAAACCTGTTGCTGCGCAGCTGCAGCTTCGCCGCCGTGCCAGAGCACCGCTTCGAGCAAATTGCGTGCGCGGCCGTCATGCAAAAACTGGGTGTGGCCGCTGACCGCCTGGGTCAGGCCGATGCCCCACAACGGCGGGGTGCGCCAGTCGCGGCCAGAGGCCTGGAATTCCGTGCGGTTGTCGGCCAGACCGTCGCCCATGTCATGCAGCAGCAGATCGCTGTACGGGCGAATCACTTGATTGGCCAGTTCAGGTTCGGCCGCATTGGCGGCGGTGGTGTATTTGGGTGTGTGACACGAATCGCAACCGGCCTGGAAAAACAGGTTCTTGCCGGCCAGCACTTGCTCATCATTGACGCCACGACGGGCAGGCACGGCGAGGTTGCGGCTGTAAAACAGCACCAGACGCAGAATGTTGTCGCTGACTTCCGGCTCGCCGTTCGGGCCATTGCCGTTCGGCGCCTGTTTGCAGGCGGTTTGCGCGTCGGTGCAGTCATCGAAGGGTCTCAAACTTGTCGTGAGGCCCATATCACCAGAAAACGCGTGAACATTTTGTTGATTGAGGTTCGGTTGCCCGGCTTTCCAGCCAAATCGGCCCATGACGGTTTTCTGCAGCGCGTCATCCCAGACCTGATTGGGCCGGCCGTTGATGCCGTTTTTCGCTCTGGCTTGCGCAGCGGCGTTGGCGAGGATCGCTTCTTCAGGGATCGCTTCGAGCAGGCCCAGACCAATCATCGGCGGGGCGACGCGCGCCGAAAAACGCGTGTCCGGGTGCATCGGCCCGTAACCCAGTTGCGTGATCTGTAACACCGGCTTGCGCAGTTCGATTTCGGTGCCGTCCTTGAAGCGCACCGGCACCGGCGTGTACTCGACGCGGACCTTGCCTTCGGGGGCGACACCGGGCACCGCCATGTCCTGAAACTGTCCGCCGTAAACCGGCTCCGGCACGACGCCGACCTGCTCGATGACTTTGGCGAACTCTGGCGCATCGGGAATCGACAGGCGCACCAGCATCGACACAGCGTTGGCCGCGTCGGGCGTCGGCGGATGACCGCGCCCGTCCTTGATGTGGCAACCCTGGCAGGCATTGGTGTTGAACAACGGGCCGAGGCCATCGCGGGCGGTGGTGGTCGACGGTGCGATCACCCAAGGGCTGCGAAAGAAGCTGTTGCCGACGCTGAAATCCACCCGACGCGAGGGCGGCAGGTTCGCCGAGGGCAGAGAAAACGCGTTCTGATCGGTCTTGCGCACCGTCGTCGTGCCGCCCGAGCGTGCTTCGCCAGGTTCGGCCTTGGTGAAGCGCGGGGCGTCATCGCAGGCACTCAGGCCCAGGGCCAGAAACAGTGCGGACAAGCGAAGAGGCAGCGAGGGCATCAGACATCCTGCGGACGGGCAAAAATAAAGGCGCAAAGTCTAACAGGGCGAGGGGGTTTGAATAAGAGGAATTATCGTTTGCTCGACGTAGCGCAAATCCGAAGGCCAATGCAAACCCCTGTAGGAGCGAGCCTGCTCGCGATAGCGGAATGTCAGCCAAGAATTAGCCGACTGATACTCCGCTATCGCGAGCAGGCTCACTCCTACGGGGACTGTGAACATCAGGCATGAAAAAGGCGACCCGAAGGTCGCCTTTTTCTGACACGGACGCTGTGATCAGAACTCGTGATCAGCGTTGTCCGGGTTCAGGTCGCTGATGCCGAGCTTGCCGGCAGCGGCTTCAATCGAACCGGTCTGCTTGACCAGCGAAGCGATGGCGTCGCGCACGATCTGGTTGCCGGCGGTGTTGCCGGCAGCGATCAACTGGTCGTAGTGCTCACCCTTGTTGGCGTGATCGACCATGACCTGGATTTTCGCTTCGGTCGCGGCCAGATCGGCTTTCAGTGCGGTGTCGGCATCCGGGTCGGCCTTGGCTACCAACGACGACAGGCTGGCGCCGGTCATCTTGGTGCCGTCAACACGGGTGTACTCGCCCAGGTAAACGTTACGGATGCCTTTGGCATCGTAGAAGTGCGAGTTGTGGGTGTTGTCGCTGAAGCAATCCTGCTCGTCTTCAGGCGAGTTGGCTTCCAGGGAAACCTTCATGCGTTCGCCCGCCAGTTCGCCGAGGGACAGGCTGCCCATGCCGAAGAGCATTTTGCGCAGACCGGTTTCGCCCGGCTCGGCTTCCAGGGTGGCGCGGTAGTTGTCGGCCACGTTCGGCTTCCAGTTACCGACCATTTCTTCCAGGTCGCTGACCAGCAGTTGGGTCACGGACTTCAGGTAGGCACGACGACGGTCGTTGTGACCGCCAGTGGCGCCGGCGCCTTCCAGGTAGTCCGATGCAGGACGGTTGCCGGCACCAGGGCCGGTGCCGTTGAGGTCCTGACCCCACAGGAGGAATTCGATGGCGTGGTAGCCGGTGGCGACGTTGGCTTCGGAACCGCCCAGCTCATTGAGGCTGGCGAGTTTTTCCGGAGTGATGTCCTTGACGTCGACCTTGTCTTCGCCGACCTGTACTTCGGTGTTGGCGATGATGTTGGCGGTGGCGCCGGGGTTACCCAGTGCGTGCTCGTAGGATTTGTCGACGTAGTCGATCAGACCCTCGTCCAGAGGCCAGGCGTTAACCTGACCTTCCCAATCGTCGATGATGGTGTTGCCGAAGCGGAACACTTCGCTCTGCAGGTAAGGAACGCGGGCGGCGACCCAGGCAGCCTTGGCGGCTTTCAGGGTGTCGGCGTTCGGCTTGGCGAGGAATGCGTCGACGGCAGTTTGCAGGGTTTTCGCGGTGGATTCGGCATCGCTGTAAACGGCGAAGACCATGTCGGCGTAGTGCGCGACCACTGCCTTGGCAGCGGCTTCGTCGACTTTACCGGCAGCGGCTGGCGCGGCCGCAGGAGCGGCGGTGCTGGCGGCTGGAGTCGGCGTGGCCGGGGCGGCAGCCTTGTCTTTGCCTTCGCCGCAACCGGCGAGGGAAATAGCGATGGCCAGCAGACTGGCGGTAGCCAGAGGCATACGAATCATGGCGAACATCCTGCTTCGGTAATTGAATGGACAGGCGCGGGGGTGCGCAAAGCTGCGACATAATGCAAATCTTTCGCATTATGTGTAAAGGGTTGTGGCTGGAAATATTTCTTATTTAGCCGGTGCTTATGCGCTGAATCAAAGAATCGCCGCGTTGCTGCGTTGTGCCTGCTTGAGATAGACGCTCAGCTCGCGGGCCGGCAGCGGTTTGCTGTAGTGGTAGCCCTGACCTTCGTGGCAGCCTTCGGAGATGATGTAAGTCTCCTGTTCGGCGGTTTCCACGCCCTCGGCGATGACCTGCATGCCGAGACTCTTGCCCAGTTGAATGATCGCGCGAACGATGGTCGCATCGTCGTCGTCATCCAGCAGATCCTGGACGAAGCTCTTGTCGATCTTGATCTTGTCCAGCGGCAGGGACTTCAGATAACTCAGCGAGGAATAGCCGGTTCCGAAGTCGTCGATGGCGATCAAGGCTCCGGAACGGCGCAGGCTCAACAGGTGCTGGGCGGCGGTGCTGATGTCTTCCATCAGGCCGGTTTCGGTCACTTCCAGCTCCAGGCTGCGCGGCGGCAGGCGATACATCTGCAGCAGGTTGTTGACCACCCGTGGCAGCTCGGCGTGGTGCAGTTGCACGGTGGACAGATTGACCGCCATGCGCAAATCGACGAAGCCCTGATCGTGCCATTCGCGCAATTGCTTGCAGGCCTGATCGAGCACCCATTCGCCAATCGCGATGATCGTGCCGTTCTGCTCGGCCAGCGGAATGAACAGATCCGGTGGCACCAGGCCGTGTTCCGGGTGTTGCCAGCGGATCAGCGCTTCGACGCCGACCACGCGATGGTCGCGGTAGCTGATCTGCGGTTGATAGACGAGGTAGAACTGATCGCGCAGTAAGGCGTCGCGCAGGTCTTTTTCCAGTTCGCGACGGCGGCGCATCTCGCTGTCGACGCTGGCAATGTAGAACTGATAGCGGTTGCGTGAACGGGTCTTGGCCAGCGTCATGGTCTGCTCGGCCTTCTGCAACAGCTTCTCGGTGCTGTCGCCGTCCTCGGGGAACAGGGTGATGCCGATGGTCGCGCGCAGACGGATTTCCTGATGATCGAGCGCGAACGGCGCCTCCAGGTCATCAAGAATGCTTTGCGCCAGTTCTGCTGCCTCGTAGGGTTGTTCGATATCGGCCTGGACCAGCGCGAACTGGTCACCGCCCAAACGGGCGAGGGCGCCGAGGCGACCGCTGTGAGCGCGCAGACGATCGGCCAGGGCGAGCAGCAACTGGTCGCCGGTCTGGTAGCTGAATTGTTCGTTGACGCCCTTGAAGTCATCCAGGCCTACACACAACACCGCAACCCGGCGTTGCAGCTTGCCGGCGTCCACCAGAATCTTGTCCAGTTGCTGCTGCAACTGCTGGCGATTGGGCAGGCCGGTGAGGAAGTCATACTGGGCCATGCGCAGCAAGCTGTTTTCCGCTTCGTGGCGCAGGTGAGTGTTGCGTTCAATGGATTCGAGCAACTGGTTGGCGGTGTTGATCCAGATCCCCAGTTCGTTCTTTTCGTGGCCCTTGAGCTGCGGAATCTTGTGTTCGCTGGGGCGGTCGGGATTGATTTCGGTGAGGTGTTCGATGATCCGCGACAGCGGCTTGGTCAACAGCCAGTGATAGACAAGGTACAGCACCAGACCCATGGCCAGTGCACGCAGGACGCCGGAAATGAAAATGATCACCGAACTGACGATAAAGCTCTCGCCATAGGTCGCGGTGTCGAGGGTGATACTCAAGTCGCCGTAATACTCGCTGTACGGGCCCCGTCCCACCAGTTGTGTGGTGAAGGTGCGCTCCTGACCGAGGATCAGGTCGGTCAGCCAGCGGCTGTTGGAATGCTGCAGCTCACGGGTTTTCTGCGCGAGCATCGCTTCATTGGGGTGGCCAATGGAGGCCTGACGCACGGCATCGTCCTGGAACAGGCCTTCGATCACCTGCATGCCCATCTCCCGGTCCAGGCTGTAAACGGCCTGGGTGGAGGGATCGCGGAACATGTCGAGGATGCGTTGAGCATCACCGGCGACGGCCTGGCGTGTTTTATAGGCATCGAAAACGATCTGCGCGCAGCTCAAGACCACGCCGACGATCAATGCCGACAGGAGCACGACCCTGAGCAACTTCACCGACAAGCTGTTCTTGAGTTCCAGCTTCAAAGGGTTATTCCTTGTTCCGTGCGGGTAGCGTCAAGTTGCCATGAGTATTGGCAATCCCGTGGTGGCAGTCAAAGGGACAATCAGGCAAAAGGACATTTGCCTGTGGCCTTGGCCGAAGGGCTGCCTGGAGTATTTGCCCTGATTGTACTGTGTCGGTAGTTTCGGCCCTCAACTTGAGCGGTGTGCGACAAATTTCCTCTGTTTGATGGTAGTCCGCTGTGGCTTGGGAGCAAGAGCGCAATGCCTGCTTTCATTGTGGGAAAGTCGCCATGGAATGCCTGCACGAATTCAGGGCATGAAAAAACCCGGCAATTGCCGGGTTTTTTGTCTGGCGCGCAGCTTAAGCGGTGAAGGTTTTGCCTTCGAACTGCTCGGCAACGAACTTCCAGTTAACCAGGTTCCAGAACGCTTCAACGTACTTCGGACGCAGGTTGCGGTAGTCGATGTAGTAAGCGTGTTCCCAGACGTCGCAGGTCAGAAGCGGGGTGTCGCCGCTGGTCAGCGGGTTGCCGGCGCCGATGGTGCTGGCCAGAGCCAGGGAACCGTCAGCCTTTTTCACCAGCCAGCCCCAGCCGGAACCGAAGGTGCCGATCGAGGTTTTGCTGAATTCTTCCTTGAACTTGTCGAACGAACCGAACGCCGCGTTGATGGCTTCAGCCAGTGCGCCGGTTGGTTGACCGCCGGCGTTTGGCGCCAGGCAGTTCCAGTAGAAAGTGTGGTTCCAGACCTGAGCGGCGTTGTTGAAGATGCCGCCCGAGGAAGTCTTGACGATTTCTTCCAGGGTCTTGCCTTCGAACTCGGTGCCTGGCACCAGGTTGTTCAGGTTCACGACGTAGGTGTTGTGGTGCTTGTCGTGGTGAAATTCCAGGGTTTCCTTGGAAATGTGCGGCTGCAGGGCATCGTGTGCGTAAGGCAGCGGCGGCAATTCGAAAGCCATGATGATTCTCCTAATCAGGTCTGTTGCGGTGAGCGCAAGGCCGATCACGGGCGGCCAGAAATGCACCGGCGAGTTTTTACTCTTTGCGGCGCAGGGTTCGGATCATAGCACCGGGGTTGCGGCTTAACCACGCAACAACTGTGTGGGATAGAGGTTCAAGGGGATGCCCTCGCTAAATGACGGATCGCGTTGGAGCTGTGATCGTGCCAAGCAAGGCGCGGGACGAAGAGGATGCTTTTTGCCTCTTCGAGTCCCGCAACGCCGCTTGGCACGATCACAGCTCCAACCCGAAGGGCCGGCGCGACCGTCATTTAGCGAGGGCATCCCCTTAGCTGTTTGGAATAATCAAGAAGCCAGAATGAGCTGACCCGCCACAGTGAACATCATCAACGCCACGACCAGATCAAGAATCCGCCAGGTGCTCGGCCGAGCCAGCCACGGTGCCAGCCATGCCGCGCCCAGCGCCAGAGTGAAAAACCACAACAGCGAAGCACTCGCCGCCCCCACCACATAGGCGCCCGGCACCGATTGTTGTGCACCGAGGGAGCCGATCAGCAGCACGGTGTCCAGATAGACGTGCGGGTTGAGCAGCGTCACCGCGAGTGCACTGAGCATCACCGCCCGCAGCGAGCGCACTGTCTGGTTTTCCCCCTGTTGCAAACTCTGTTTCGAGCAGGCCCGACGCAACGCCTGGCTGCCGTACCAGATCAGGAACACCGCGCCGCCCCAGCGGGCGACCGCCAGCAACGTGGGGTTCTGCGCCAGCACCGTGGCCAGACCGAACACACCTGCCGCCACCAGCAATGCATCGCAGGCGACGCACAGCGCGGCAACCGGCAGGTGATGCTCGCGACGCAGACTCTGGGCCAGTACAAAAGCATTCTGGGTGCCGATCGCCATGATCAGTCCGAAGGCCACCAGCAAACCGTTGGTATAGCTTTGCCACATGACAATTACTCCGCGTTGGCTGCGAGATCGCGCAGCACTTGCATGGCGTGTTCGGCATCGGCCTGACCGACGAACAGATGGTCGTGGTAGTAACCGGCGATCACGTTGCAACTGATCCCGGCCTTGCCCAGTGCGGTGGCGAAAGCGGCGGTGAGGCCGACGGCTTCCAGCGCCGAATGCACGTTCAGGGTGATCCACGCGGCGACGTAGTCGAAGCTGAACCCGGCCCGTTCGGCGTGGGAGCGTTCCAGAATCACCGTCAGGCCTTCCTGTTCGCGGAAGCTGCCCACGAGCTCCAGACCGCTCGGCAACTGGCCGTCGCGCAGAGTGCAAAACACGTATTCGCCGGCGTTGAGCTGCGGACTCATGCTGCGCAGCAAAGTGCTGAGTGAAGTTTCGCCAGCCATTTTGGGTAATCCTTGATAAAGAGTGCTTGCTGGCTATTCTCCGGCCCAACGCTGTATAAGAAAAACCAATAGTGCTGATCGCTCATTAGGAAAACTGATGTTCGACTACAAATTGCTTTCCGCTCTGGCCGCCGTGGTCGAGCAAGCCGGATTTGAACGCGCCGCGCAGGTGCTGGGTCTGTCGCAATCGGCCATCTCGCAGCGGATCAAACTGCTGGAAGCGCGGGTCGGGCAACCGGTGCTGGTGCGCGGCACACCGCCGTCGCCCACGGAAATCGGCCGGCGTCTGCTCAACCATGTGCAGCAGGTGCGCCTGCTTGAGCGCGATCTGCAAACCCTCGTGCCGGCGCTCGATGAAGAAGGGCTGCCGGAACGCCTGCGCATCGCTCTGAACGCCGATAGCCTCGCGACCTGGTGGGCGGAAGCAGTGGGCGATTTCTGTGCCGAACAACATTTGTTGCTGGATCTGATCGTCGAAGACCAGACCGTCGGCCTCAAACGCATGCGTGCCGGGGAAGTGGCGGCGTGTCTGTGCGCCAGCGAGCGCCCGGTGGCGGGCGCCCGCAGTGTGTTGCTCGGCGCGATGCGTTATCGCGCGCTGGCCAGTCCGGCCTTCATCGAACGGCATTTCCCCGATGGCGTGCGGGCCGAGCAATTGCCGCGCACCCCGGCGCTGGTATTCGGCCCGGATGATTTTCTGCAGCATCGCTACCTCGCCTCCGTGGGTGTCGATGGCGGTTTCGAACATCATTTGTGCCCGTCCTCCGAAGGCTTCATCCGCCTGACCGAAGCCGGACTTGGCTGGGGCCTGGTGCCGGAACTGCAGGTGCGCGAGCAACTGGAACGCGGCGTGTTGCGCGAACTGTTGCCAGATAAACCGATCGATGTGCCGTTGTACTGGCATCATTGGCGCAATGGCGGTCAGTTGCTGGGCTTGCTGACCGAGCAACTGGTGCGTTCTTCAGCGCAATGGCTGGTGCCCTGGAAGCAGCCATAAGCGTCAAGCTGCAAGCGGCAAGTGAAGCGCTTGCGCACCGTTTTAAACTTGCAGCTCGAAGCTTGAAGCTCGCAGCTGGTTTCATTGGAGCTTTACATGAAAATTCTGGTCACCGGCGCAAGCGGCTTCATTGGCGGACGCTTTGCGCGTTTCGCCCTGGAGCAGGGCCTGGATGTGCGGGTCAACGGTCGCCGGGCCGAGAGCGTCGAACATCTGGTGCGCCGGGGTGCCGAGTTCGTTCCTGGCGATCTGACCGATCCCGAGCTGGTGCGTGAACTGTGTTCCGACGTTGAGGCCGTGGTGCATTGCGCCGGTGCGGTCGGGCTGTGGGGCCGTTATCAGGACTTTCATCAGGGCAACGTGCAGGTCACGGAAAACGTCGTCGAGGCGTGTCTGAAACAGCGGGTTCGACGTTTGGTGCATCTGTCGTCGCCGTCGATCTATTTCGACGGGCGCGACCATTTCAACCTGACTGAAGAGCAAGTGCCCAAGCGCTTCAAACATCACTACGCAGCGACCAAATACCTGGCCGAGCAAAAGGTGTTCGGCGCCCAGGAGTTCGGTCTGGAAACCATTGCCCTGCGCCCGCGCTTTGTCACCGGTGCCGGCGACATGAGCATCTTTCCGCGTCTGCTCAACATGCAGCGCAAGGGCCGTCTGGCGATCATTGGCAACGGCTTGAACAAGGTCGATTTCACCAGCGTACAGAACCTCAACGAAGCCATGCTCAGCAGTCTGCTGGCCGCCGGTTCTGCACTCGGCAAGGCCTACAACATCAGCAACGGTGCGCCGGTACCGCTGTGGGATGTGGTCAATTACGTGATGCGCAAAATGGAAGTCCCGCAGGTCACCAAGTACCGCTCCTATGGACTCGCCTACAGCGTCGCGGCGCTCAACGAAGGCGCATGCAAAATCTGGCCGGGGCGGCCGGAACCGACGCTGTCGCGTATGGGCATGCAAGTGATGAAAAAAAATTTCACCCTCGACATCAGTCGCGCCCGGCATTATCTGGACTACGATCCGAAAGTCAGCCTGTGGTCGGCACTGGATGAGTTCTGTGGCTGGTGGAAAGCGCAGGATCTTCGCTGAAACGCATTGCAACGATTCGGCCGGCCGGCAATGAACCGCACCGCCGCTTGAGGGTCAATCCCTGCGGCTGCGGCGGTTATACTTCGCAGCATTTAGCCATCACCGCGTTCCACAAAGGTTGCCTCAATGTCCATGCGTAATGATGCCCACGACGATTTTGATGATGTCCCGAGCCTGCGTGCCGACACCTTCGACGACGATGACATCCCGACCACTGCCCGCACCTCCGTGCATTCGCGCACACCGCCGGTGGTCAAGGTCAAAGCCGCCAGCACCGGGCCGTTGTGGGCACTGGTCGGCGCACTGTTCTTTGCCTTCATCGGCTTGGCCTGGTGGAGTTTCCAGCAGATCTCGCTGATGGAGCAGCAATTGGTCGCTACTCAGGAAAGCTTCGCGCGGATCAGCGAAGAAGCAGCAGGGCGTCTGCAGGACATTTCCGGCAAAGTCGTCGCCAGCCAGACCAATGTCACCAGCGACAGCGAAGCCTTGAAACTGCAGATCAAGCAACTGGAGGGCAAGCTGCTCGACCAGAGCAAACAGCAGCAGGGCGTGGCCGGTCAGGCCAGCGATCTGGACAAGCGTCTGGCGCAGATGACCGCCCAGACCACCGAACAGCAGAACGCCAATACCCAGTTGCAGGCGCAGGTCAAAGCCCTCAGTGCAGAACTGGCGACGGTAAAAAGCACACCCGCCGACACCAGCAAGGTCGACGCCCAACTCAAGGGCTTCGATGCGCAGTTCAAGAGCCTCGGCGCGGATATTGCCGCACTGAAGAAACAGGGCAATCCGAGCGCGGCGATCGATCGTCTGGAGCAGGAAATCGTTGTCCTCAAAAGCGAGCAGGACAACCGCCCGGCGGCTGCGCAAAGTGGCGGCAACACAGCCGAATTCGACGCCTTCCGCGCCCAGATGACCCGCAACCTCAACACCCTTCAGGCGCAGATCCAGAACTTGCAGCAGCAGATCAATTCCCGGCCATAGCCAAAAACAGGGTTCTTTGTGGCGACACAGAACCCTGCAATCTCTGGATTCAAGTTCAACTCCCTTATAAGCCCAACCCGTCTACGCTCTTGAAACACCAACAAGAACGAGGGATGCGTCATGGGGTTTTTGCATAAGCTGGCCTGGCTCGGCGCGGTGCTGCTGATGTGTTTCGCTCAGGTCAACGCGGCGACCACGGAAAAGGACGACGGCAAGGCCGCCATTGCTCTGCTGGAAAAAGCGCTGGCCTACTACCACGACAACGGTGACAAGGCGTTCGCCGCGTTCAGCCGCCAGGGCGAGTTCGTCGACAAGGATCGCTACGTGTTCGTGGTCGACACCAAAGGCGTGATGCTCGCCAGCGGCGGGCCATCGTCAGCCTTGATTGGTCGCGACGTCAGCGAGGTGCTCCCGGCGGATTTGCAGAAAGCCTTCAAGGACGCCCTGAAAGTGCCGGAAGGCAACGGCATTCAACAAGCCGAATACCGCTGGCAGAACTGGTCCGACGGCAAAGTCGAACGCAAGCATGTGTTTTATCAGCGCATCGGCCAGCGGATTCTCGCCGTGGGTTATTACCTGCCACGGGCCTCGGCCGAGCAAGCCAAAGCGCTGCTCGACAAAGCGGCGACTGATCTGAGCAAAAACGAAAAGGTCACCCTGACGGCCATCAACTCGCTCAAGGGCGGTTACCTGCAGGATGATCTGTACGTGTTTGTCGTCGATCTCGATACCCAGCGCTACGTCGCTCACGGCACCAACCTGCGTCTGATCAACACCGATTTCAGCAAGATCAAGGATCCGGAGGGAAAACCGGTGGGCGAGCCGATTCTGGCGCTGATCGCCAAGCAGGATGAGGGCGAATACGAGTACCGCTGGAAGAACCCGGTCACTGGCAAGGTCGAGGACAAGCATGCCTACCTGAAGAAGGTCGGGCATTTCCTTGTGGCTGTCGGTTACTACAGCCCCTAAGTGAAGCACTCGCTACTGTGGGAGGGGGCTTGCTCCCGAAAGCGGTTGGTCATTCAACAATGAAGTTGGCTGATCCACCGATTTCGGGAGCAAGCCCCCTCCCACGGGGTTTTATGGTGTTGCGGTTATTTAGCGCCGTGCTCCCGCCCGCGCAGCAGGTTGTTGGGCATCGCTATCGCCGCTGCCAGGCCCAGCAGCGATACTGCCGCACTGACCCATAACAAATGCCGGAAGGTCACCAGCAATTCCCCGCGCAACGCATTCTGTGCGTCGCCCGGCGCGGCGTTCAAGCCGTCCAGCAAAACGTTCCCCGAATGCCCTTCGCTCATCAGCGAACCGCCGGCCAGATGCGCGAAGCTCGAATCCTGCAACAACGCCAGCAACAGCGCCGACATCAACGCCACGCCCACTGCGCCGCCCAGCGAGCGGAACAGGTTGGTGGTGCTGGTGGCCACGCCGATGTCGCGTTGTTCGACAGAGTTCTGCGTTCCCACCAGTGAAGTCGGGAACTGCATGCCGCCGGCAATCCCGCTGAGCAGCATGAACAGTCCGCTGAGCAACGTCGCCTCCGGCGGGCTGAAGGCCATGCCGAGAATCGAGATCGGCATCAGCATCGCGCCGGTCAGAATCTGTGGTTTGTAGCGCCCGGTGATCGACGTGCGCCGCCCGGCGAAATACGCACCAATCGGCAGGCCCATCGCCAGCGGCAGCAAGTGCAACGCCGCGCTGTCAGCCCCGGCGCCGGTGACGCTCTGATAACGCAGCGGCATCAGCACGATCAGGGATATCGCCTGGAAACTGCAGAAGAAAATCGTGCACCAGCACAGCAAGGCGTTGCGGTTGGCGAACAGGTGCATCGGCAGCAACGGCTCCCGCGCACGTCGTTCATGCCAGACAAATACCGCCAGCACCACCACCGCACAGGCGAACAGCCCGAGTACTTCGCTGCTGCGCCACGAATGCCCCTGACCGACCTGGGTGATGCCGAGTAGAAGGGCGGTCAGGCCGATGATCATCAGCAGTGTGCCAAGATAATCGATGATCGGTTTGCGCTGCGGAATCGGCAGCCCGCGCAGGTTGCGCCGCGCCACCCAGTACGCGCCGAGGCCCAGCGGCAGGTTGATGAAAAATACCCAGCGCCACGACAGGTATTCGGTCATGTAACCGCCCAGCACCGGGCCGGCCACACTGGCCACCGCGTACATGCTGCTGAAGTAACCCTGATATCGGCCGCGTTCGCGGGGCGGCACGATGTCGCCGATGATGGCCTGGCTCACCGAAATCATCCCGCCAGCGCCGATGCCCTGAAGAATCCGCGCCAGCACCAGTTGCTCCATACTCTGGGCCATTCCGCAGAACAACGAGGCAAGGGTGAACAGGCCCATGCCGAACAGCATCAGTTTGCGTCGCCCGTACAAATCGCCGAGCTTGCCGTAGATCGGCACGGCCACGGTCATCGCCACCATGTACCCGGAAATCACCCAGGCCAGCAGGCTGACATCCTTGAACTGAGCAGAGATGGCCGGCATCGACACGGCGACGATGGTCTGGTCGAGCGCACCGAGGAAGATCGCCATCATCAGCGCGACCAGCACGCTGCGAATGGCCGGTTTGGGCGTTTCGGGGTGATTGAGATTGGTCACGGGCAAAACCTGCGGGCAGTGTGAGTCCCGCAGATCGCCAGGCGAGCGGGGATGCTCGCCAGTGTAAGTCGGTAGCAGGCTATTCGATAGCCTCATAAGGAAGTCCGACGTAATTTTCTGCAATGGTTTTTCGACCCGCTTCTGAACTGACAAAGTAGTCCAGTTCCGAGGCGCTGATGCGTTGGCTGAACGCATCGTGTTCGTCGAAGCGATGCAGCATCGAGGTCATCCACCAGGAAAACCGCTCGGCTTTCCAGACACGGCGCAGGCAGATCTCAGAGTATTTCTCCAGCAGATCGGTACGACCGTCGCGATAGACCTTGAGCAGAATGTTGAACAGCGTGCTGACGTCGCTTGCCGCCAGATTCAGGCCTTTGGCGCCGGTTGGCGGAACGATGTGCGCCGCGTCGCCGACCAGAAACATCCGTCCGTACTGCATCGGCTCGACGACAAAACTGCGCAGCGGCGCGATGCTTTTTTCAATCGACGGGCCGGTGACCAGTTTCTCCGCCAGCCCGGCAGGCAGACGGGTTTTCAGTTCCTCCCAGAAACGTTGATCGCTCCAGTCATCGACATTTTCATCCGACGGCACTTGCAGGTAATAGCGGGTGCGGGTCGCCGAACGCATGCTGCACAGCGCGAAGCCGCGTTCGTGGCGGGCATAGACCAGTTCTTCATGCACCGGCGGGGTGTCGGCGAGAATGCCCAGCCAGCCGAACGGATAAACCCGCTCGAAGACCTTCAGGCAATTCTGCGGAATCGATTGCCGGGCGACGCCGTGGAAGCCGTCGCAACCGGCGATGTAATCGCAATCGACGCGCCAGGTTTCACCGTCCTTTTCAAAGGTGACGAAGGCTTCGTCGCTTTTCATGCCGTGGGGAACGACATCGCTCACCGCATAAAACGACAGCGCACCGGCCTCCCGACGAGCGGCCATCAGGTCACGGGTGACTTCGGTCTGACCGTAGATCATCACGGTCTTGCCACCGGTCAGTGCGTGCAGATCGATGTGCACCTGACGCCCGTCCAGTGCCAGATCGAAGCCGCTGTGAACCAGCCCTTCGGCGTCCATGCGCTGACTCACGCCAGCCTGGCGCAACAGCTCTACCATGCCTTGTTCAAGCACGCCGGCGCGGATGCGGCCGAGGACATAATCGGGTGTCTGACGTTCGAGGATGAGGGTGTCGATGCCGGCGTTGTGCAGCAACTGACCGAGGAGTAATCCGGACGGACCGGCGCCGATGATGACGACTTGGGTTTTCAGCGTTTTCATTGTTTTTATGACTCGCAAGCTTCACGGGACTATCGCCGGTGAATGATTTTTATGGATCGAGTGCTTGCATTTTTCCCTTGCGGGTCTGTCAATTGAAGGTGAAAACTGAGCCGAACCCTGTACTTTCTGCCAATCGGTGCGATTATCGCCCGCAACCTTCGAGGCCTGGATTGAAGTGATGAACAAGCCCGAACTGCCTTCGATTCCAGTGTTCAAGCTCTACGGTGAAAGCCTGGACTGGCCGACCCCTGACTTGCTGCACTGTGAAACCATTTCCTCACGCAGTCGCGAACATCAATGGGAAATCAAACCCCATCGCCACGCTGATTTGTGCCAGTTACTCTTCGTGTTCAAAGGTCAGGCAGAGCTTGAAATCGAAGGTCAGCGCACGCAACTGCAAACCCCGGCCATTCAAGTGCTGCCACCGTTATCGGTGCATGGCTTCCGCTTTTCCGAAGATGTCGAAGGGTTCATCGTCACCCTCGCTACGCCGTTGATCACTCACTTGCAGGCGCAACTGGGCGAGTCGGTGCACGCATTGGCCCGGGCGGAAAACTACCCGGCGGGCGCGGACGGCGATTATCTGAACAGCCTGTTTTCGGCGTTGCAAGCCGAGTACAACGGCCATCAGCCGGCGCGGGAAATGCTCATGCATTCGCTGGTCAGCGTGATCATGGTCTGGGTCAGTCGCCAGGCGATCGTGCGGCACACCGCCAGTCAGCGTCCGCAGCGTCAGCGCGAATACCTCAACGGATTTATCCAATTGGTGGAGGAGACTTACCGCCAGCATGTGAAGGTCGAAGACCTGGCGCATCGTCTTGGGATTTCGGTGTCGCACCTCAACGGCACGTGTCGTGAACTAGCGGGGCAACCGGCGTTGCAGATCATGCACGAGCGTCAATTGCTGGAAGCCAAGCGCTTGCTGACGTACACCAGCATGACCATTTACGAGATGTCGGAGCTGTTGGGGTTTTCCGATCCGACCAACTTCACGCGCCTGTTCCGGCGCAGGGTCGGCATTTCGCCAAAGGCATTCCGTGACCGTCTCAAAGCCGAGCAGTGATTGTCTAACGCTGCAAAATTTGTGGGAGGGGGCTTGCTCCCGAATGCGGTGTAGCAGTTTTCATCAATGCTGGATGACACACTGCTTTCGGGAGCAAGCCCCCTCCCACAGGATCCCGTTCCAGCCCAGCCAGGTTCAGCTCTGGTCAGTCAGCGCAGCGCATTCAGCGTGGCGTTGTGCGGAATGCAGCGCTCGAAGTTACAGCTCGCGTATTCGCGGGGCAGCTGCCGCAATTGCTCGACCCGCCAGGCCGCCGTGCCGTACAGCGCCAGCGTCGCGGCGCAGGTGATGAATATCGCGAAGTATCTTCTTGTTCTGGTGTTCATGGTGTTCGACCTCTGAACGTATACCCTCCGGTATTACTTTCAGCATAGAACAAGTTTTGCTTTCTACAGGCCATCATCCCACTGCGGATTTTCGGGAAATCTCAGCACCAGAAAATCCAGCATGCTGCGCAGCGCCGCGGGCATGTGTTTGCGTGAGGCATAGACTGCGTAGATGTTCATCTGTCGTGGCTCTGCTTGAGGCAGCAAGCGAATCAATTCTCCCGAATGAATGTGCACCCCGGCCTGATAGGTCGGCAGCATCGCCACGCCCGCGCCGGCCAGTGTCGCGCGCAGCAGGGTGCTGGCCTCGTTGGCGCTGATGTTGCCCTGCACCGGCACTGACACCGGTTCGCCGTCCTCTTCGAAATGCCACAGGCTTTTGCCGAAGTAGGAGTGGGTCAGGCAATTGTGTCGACTCAGATCCTCGACCCGTTGTGGCGCGGCGTGTTCTTGCAGATAGTCCGGCGCGGCGCAGACCACCGAACGGCAAACGGTGAGACGGCGGGCGATCAGGTTGGGGTCGAGATCATTGCTGGTGCGAATCGCCAGATCGATGCGCTCATCGACGAGGTTCACCGTGCGGTCGAGCATTTGCAGATCAATGCTGACACCGGGGTAGCGTTTGACGTACGCCGCCATCGCATCGGCCAGTTGTGCCTGGCCGAACGAGGTGCTGACGCTGATTCGCAGCAGGCCGCGCGGCGCATCGTGGGGTTCGCTGACGGCGGCCTGCATGTCGGTCGAGAGCTCGAGCATCTGCCGGCAGCGCGGGAGGATTTCAGTGCCGGCGGCGGTCAGACTCAACTTGCGCGTGGTGCGGTGCATCAGACGCGCGCCGACCCAGTCTTCCAGCTCCGCCAGATAACGTGAAACCACCGGGCGTGAGAGATCCAGATGATCGGCCGCCGCCGACTGGCTGCCCAGATCCACCACCGTGACGAACACCCGCATTGCTTGGAGACGATCCATGATTTGCCCGCTTTCAGAAACAAACTATGTTCAAGCATCGCATTTTTTGTACTGAGTCTGGCAACTAAGCTCTGTCCCATCGCCAAGCACGGCATTCGCACAACGGAGCAACCCATGATCGGCTTCACCTCGCTCAAACGCGTTTTACTGGCCACCGCCTCCCTCGGGTTCGCCGCCCATGCGGCTGCGGCCAACCTCACGCTCGATGTCTACAACCCGGGCACCCAGGCGATTTTCCCGGTGACTTCGGTGCTGGTCAGTGGTGAGAAAGACGCGATCCTCGTCGATGCACAATTCGGCAAATCCCAGGCCGAGCAAGTGGTGGAAAAGATTCGCGCCAGCGGCAAGCACCTGACCACCATTTACATCAGCCACGGTGACCCGGATTACTACTTCGGCCTCGACACCCTGACCAAAGCGTTCCCGGACGCCAAGGTGCTCGCTTCGCAACCGACGGTGGATCACATCAATAAAACCGTCGAAGGCAAACTGGCGTTTTGGGGCCCGAAAATGGGCGCCGACGTGCCGGCTAAAACCATTGTGCCGGGTGTGCTCAAGGGCGACAGCTTGATGCTTGAAGGGCAAAAATTGCAGGTGGTCGGGCTTGAGGGCAAACAGCCGGATCGCAGCTTCGTGTGGATCCCGTCGCTCAAAGCCGTGGTCGGCGGCGTGGTCGTCGCCGAGAACATTCATGTGTGGATGGCCGACACCCAGACCGCGCAATCCCACGCCGACTGGCTGGAAACCCTTCACTCGATCGAAACCCTGAAACCGAAAACCGTGGTGCCGGGGCACTATCTGGGCGAGAGCAGCCGTTCACTGGACAGCGTGAAATTCACCGCCGACTACATCAAGGCGTTCGATCAGGAAACCGCCAAGGCCAAGGACTCTGCCGCACTGATCGCGGCGATGAAAAAACGCTACCCGACACTGGGCGAAGAAAGCTCGCTGGAGCTGAGCGCGAAAGTCGCCAAGGGCGAAATGCAGTGGTAAGCCGAATCTGAAAACGCAGCACTCTCAAGCCAACTGGAGAATGTCATGAGCAAAATCGCAATCATTGGTGCCACCGGCCGTGCCGGTAGTCAACTGCTGGAAGAAGCCCTGCGTCGGGGGCACAGCGTCACCGCCATCGCTCGGGATACCTCGAAGATCGGCGCCCGTGCCGGTGTGGTCAGCAAGAACGTCGACGTGCTGGATGCGGCGGCATTGCAAGACGCAGTAACGGGTCACGACGTGGTGATTACCGCTGCACATTTCGCCACGGTTCCGGCCAGCGCAATTGTCGGGCCAGTGAAGCAGGCGGGCGTGAAGCGTCTGCTGGTTGTCGGTGGTGCCGGTTCGCTGTTGCTGCCGGACGGCACCCGAGTGATCGACAGTGCCGGTTTTCCGGCCGAGTACAAGGCTGAGGCCAGCGCCGGGGCGGCGTTCCTTGAGGCCTTGCGTCAGGAGAAGGCGCTGGACTGGACGTTCCTGTCGCCGTCGGCGCTGTTTGTCGAAGGCGAGCGCACCGGCAAGTTTCGCGTCGGCAAGGATGACTTGCTGGTGAGCGCCGAAGGCCAGAGCTCGATCACCTTTGCCGACTACGCGATTGCGCTGATCGACGAAGTGGAAACGCCGAAGCATTCGCGCCAGCGGTTTACAGTCGGTTATTGAGCGAATCCTCGCCCCTCACCCCAGCCCTCTCCTGAGGGAAAGGGAGCCGAACGAGTTGTCTGGCGCTGTACATCGACCTGAGTGCTCGAGTCGATTATGGATTCGGTACAACCCTTTCAGGTCGGTGTACTTCCTGAGCATCCCGCAATCGGTCCCCTCTCCCTCGGGAGAGGGCTAGGGTGAGGGGGAAGGCTTCAGCGCAAATGCGCCTGCTCCACCAGCCAGATCATCAATTCCTCCAGCTGCGGCGACGGTTCCGTTGCGTGTGGCACGACCACGTAATACGCCAGCCCCGTCTTCACCTTCAGTTCAAACGGCATCACCAGTCGTCCGGCGCGCAGGTCGTCGCCGATCAACGACCAGTCGCCGATTGCCACCCCCGTCCCGTGCGACGCCATCGACATGGCCTGATCCAGCGTTTCGAAATGCTGACCCATGTTCACATTGTTCAACTGCAACTCGGCGGCGGTCAGCCAGACCTTCCAGTCCTGGGTGTCGCGGGTCGGATGCAGCAGCAGGTGTTGTTGCAGATCGGCCGGCTCGGACAATGCCGGCGGGCCTTTGAGCAGTGTCGGTGAACAGACGGGTGTCAGTTGCTCGTCGAACAGATGCAGCGCCGTGGAAGAGTTGTCCGGCGCTGTTCCATAAATCACTGCAGCATCGAATTGCTCGCGCTGAAAGTCGACGCCATGGGCCAGGGTGGTGGTCAGTTTCACCGGCACGTCCGGCCGTTCTTTTTGCCACTGCAACAGGCGCGGCACCAGCCAGCGCATCACGCAGCTCGGTGCCTTCAGTTGCAGGGTTTCACGCTTGAGGCCGATCTGCTCGGTGGCTTCGCTGATCAGGCCAAACACCTTCTCTACGCGCGGCAACCACTCGCGACCTTCAGCCGTTAGCTCCAGACCCCGGGCCAGACGAATGAATAATTCATACCCCAGATGATCTTCCAGCCCGGCGATCTGCCGGCTCACCGCGCCTTGGGTGATGTGCAACTGCTCGGCGGCCCGGGTGAAGTTGCAGCACTGCGCGGTGATCAGAAACGTGTGCAGGGCGGGCAGGGGAGGCAGTCGTTTCATGTGGATCCAAGGTATGACGTGAGGACATGGCTAGTATGACTTTTAATCGATTGTTGCGGCTACCTGCCCACCGTTCCAATGAGGCCATTCCACGGCTCCCAAGAGGGGCCTTGTGTCTCAAATGAACAAGAAGGGCAATGACATGGCGACGTGTGGCGAAGTACTGGTCAAGTTACTCGAAGGTTACGGGGTCGAGCAGGTGTTCGGCATTCCCGGCGTGCACACCGTGGAGCTGTATCGCGGGCTGGCCCGTTCGAGCATCAACCACGTCACTCCACGGCATGAGCAGGGCGCCGGTTTCATGGCCGACGGTTACGCGCGCACCAGCGGCAAACCGGGCGTGTGCTTCATCATCACCGGGCCGGGCATGACCAACATCACCACAGCGATGGGCCAGGCTTATGCCGACTCGATCCCGATGCTGGTGATTTCCAGCGTGCAGACCCGCAACCAGTTGGGCGGCGGTCGCGGCAAACTCCACGAGTTGCCGAACCAGAGCGCACTGGTCGGTGGCGTCGCTGCGTTCTCCCACACGCTGATGTCGGCGTCGGAATTGCCCGGTGTATTGGCACGTGCTTTCGCACTGTTTCAGGCCGGGCGTCCGCGTCCGGTGCACATCGAGATTCCGCTGGACGTGTTGGTGGAAGAGGCCGATGACTTGCTCGCCAGCGTGCCGGTCAACATTGATCGCGCCGGTGCTGCACCTGCTGCCGTCAGCCGCATGAGCGAGTTGCTGGCCGGCGCCCAGCGTCCGCTGATCCTGGCCGGTGGCGGTGCAATCGATGCCGCCGCCGAACTCACCGAACTGGCCGAATTGCTCGACGCCCCGGTGGCGCTGACCATCAACGCCAAAGGCATGTTGCCGTCCAGCCATCCGCTGCTGATCGGTTCGACGCAAAGTCTGGTCGCCACTCGCGCACTGGTCGCCGACGCCGACGTGGTGCTGGCGATCGGCACCGAACTGGCCGAGACCGATTACGACGTCACCTTCGCCGGCGGTTTCGAAATCCCCGGCAAGTTGCTGCGCATCGACATCGATGCCGACCAGACCGTGCGTAACTATCCGCCACACGTCGCACTGGTTGCCGACTCGCGCAACGCCGCGCAAGCACTGCTCAGCGCGTTGTCGCACAAGCCGCTGGCCGAGCGACGCAACGACTGGGGTCAGGTGCGTGCTGCACGTCTACGGGATGATCTGGCCGCGAGCTGGGATGCGCCGACCCTGGCCCAGACCCGTTTCCTTGAAACCGTGTTGCATGAATTGCCGGATGCAGTATTTGTCGGCGACTCCACGCAACCGGTGTACACCGGCAACCTCACCTTCAACCCGGAGCATCCACGCCGCTGGTTCAACTCGTCCACCGGTTACGGCACCCTCGGCTACGCCTTGCCGGCGGCCATCGGCGCATGGCTCGGTGGCAGCGTCGAGGGCGGCGCTCGTCCGCCGGTGGTGTGCCTGATCGGCGACGGTGGCTTGCAATTCACCCTGCCGGAACTGGCCAGCGCCGTTGAAGCGCGCACCCCGGTGATCGTCCTGCTCTGGAATAACCAGGGCTACGAAGAGATCAAAAAGTACATGGTCAACCGCGCCATCGAGCCGGTCGGCGTCGACATCTACACCCCGGATTTCATTGGTGTGGCCAAGGCGCTGGGCTGCGCTGCCGAAGCGATCAGTTCGGTGGAGCAACTGCGCGGCGCGCTGCGTGCGGCGACGGATCGTCAAGGCCCGACGGTGATTGAAATCGACCAGAACCAGTGGATGCAGGCGGTGAGCAAATGATCAACTTCCCAACCACCCTCGACGGCCTCTACATCAACGGCCAATGGTCTGCCGGCCGAGAACATCTGCGGGTGATCAACCCGGCCACCGAAGCACTGCTGACCACGGTCAATGGCGGTGACGAACTGGCCGTGGATCACGCGGTGACCGTCGCCGTTGAAGCATTTAAAACCTGGTCACAAACCACCGGCGCCGAACGTGCTGTGATCCTGCGCAACATCGCCAATGGTGTGCGCAACGGTCGTGATCACCTGATGAAACTGCAGTCGAGCAACAACGGCAAACCGCAATTCGAAGCGGCCATCGATGTCGATGACGTGATCGCCACCTTCGAGTACTACGCCGAGCTGGCCGAAGGTCTCGACGCGAAACTCGACAGCGACGTGCCGCTGCCCAGCGATGATTTCAGCGCACGTCTGCGCCGCGAGCCGTGCGGTGTGGTCGGGCTGATCGTGCCGTGGAATTTCCCGATGGTCACCACTGCATGGAAACTCGCGCCGGCCCTGGCTGCCGGTTGCTGCGTGGTGCTCAAACCGTCGGAGGTCACGCCGTTGCCAGAGCTGGAACTGGCGGCGATCATTGCCGAAGCCGGCCTGCCGAAGGGTGTCTTCAACGTGGTTTGCGGCACCGGTCTGGCGGTGGGCGCGCCGCTGTCGGCCGATCCGCGTATCGCCAAGATTTCCTTCACTGGCAGCAATGCGGTTGGCGTTCAGGTGATGCAACGCGCCGCTGAAACCGTGAAGGGTGTGAGCCTGGAACTGGGTGGGAAATCGTCGCTGCTGGTGCTGGAAGATGCCGACCTGGAGCTTGCCGTGGAACTGGCCTGTGGCGGCGGTTTCTTCAACGCCGGGCAAATGTGCTCGGCCACCAGCCGCGTGCTGGTCGCCGAAGCGCTGGAAGAGGAATTTCTCAAGCGTCTGCAAAAACGTGCCCAGGCGATTCGGGTGGCTGACCCGTTCGATCCGAATGTGGAAATGGGCGCGCTGGTCAATCAGGCGCAATACCAACGTGTGCTCGGCCACATCGACCGTGGTTTGAGTGCCGGGGCAAAGCTGCTGTGTGGCGGTAATCGTCCGGCAGATTTGCCACGCGGATATTTTTTGCAGCCGACCGTGTTCACCGACGTGCCCCTCGGCAGTGCGTTGTGGTGCGAAGAGATTTTCGGCCCGGTGTTGTGCGTGCGCAGTTTCCGCAACGAGGCCGAGGCCATCGCGCTGGCCAATGACAGCCAGTTCGGTCTGGTCGCCAGTGTGGTGACGCGTAACGCCGAGACCGCCGACCGTGTCGCCAACGCCCTGCAGGCGGGGCTGGTGTGGCTCAACGCGCCGCAGGTGATCTTCCCGCAAACGGCGTGGGGCGGTTACAAGCAGAGCAGCATCGGCCGCGAGTTGGGGCCGTGGGGCCTGGCCGCGTTTCAGGAAATCAAACACGTGATCCGGGCGCTCTGAACGCCCGAAAAAGGTGAGCGCATGCCTCGCAACGAGGCATGCGTCGGCGTCATGGCTTCAATGAGTTTTTATCGATAGTCAGGTGTTTTGCACGACCTCAGGATGAACCCGTCGGCAGCGCTAAAGCCCTTGTAATACGGGGCTTGGCGCGGATCCGGCCGCGCGGATGCAACGGTTGCGACCAACCTCATACTTAAAAGAACAAAGGGAGTCCGTCATGGGCGAGCACGATCTGAACAGGCGTCAATTCATTAAAACCGTCGGCGTGGCCTCGGTGGCTGCGGCCGCCATGAGCATGCCCTTCATCCGGGCCAGTGCCAGCGACACACGTTTCGCCGGCAAGACCTTGCGGTTGCTGACCTGGTCGGATGACACCGGTCTCGCCGCATTGCGCAACATCGCCGCCACGTTCGAGGCCAAGACCGGCGCCAAGGTTATCGCCGACCGCACCGGCAGCACCTCGGAAATGGTCGCCAAACTCAAGGCCGGCGGTGATCGTCCGCAGTACGACATCATCACCCTGGCGGGCGTCGGCGCCGAAGGTCTGGCCGCCGCCGGACTGCTGGAAAAGCCTGATCTGAATCGCATTCCCAATCTGGTCGACGTGCCGGAAAAATACCGCACCGGGGCCAACGGTCACGGCATCGGTTACCTGCTGTGGTGCAACAGTCTGGTCTACAGCACGCGCACCCAGAAGGAAGCGCCGGACAGTTACGCCGCGCTATGGGACGTCGATCTGGCCCCGAACATTTTCCTGCCGCCGCCGAACTGGACCGAGGCGATGGACCTGATCATCATCGCCGCGAAACTCGCTGGCGGTGATGAACACAACATCGAGCCGGGCTTCAAGAAACTCGCCGAACTCAAGGATCGCGTAGTCACGCTCGGCGAGAACCCTAACCAGATCGCCGAACTGTTCCGCACCGGTTCGCTGGACATGGGCGGGCTGTACGCCCCGGCATTTTTCCCGAAACAGATCCGTGATCCGAACTACGGCCTTGGCGCCACGTTCGGCATGAAGGAAGGGTTTTACACCGACCTGATGCTCTCGGTGATGCCGAAAAACCGTCCGGGCGACACCGATCTGGCCTATGCCTTTATCGACCATTCTCTGGACCCGCTGGTGCAGGGCAAGATGGCCGAAGACATCTTCAACGGCCCGGTCAACGCCAAGGCGATCATCTCCGCCGAGGCGCGCAAGAGTCCGTTCATCCTCACGCCGGAGCAGATTGCCGAGAAGGCGATCATGCACGACAACGCCTTCCTGGCGACCGTGCATGACCAATGGATTCGTCGTTATACGGAAATCTTTTCTTCCTGACGCCGTGCTCCCAAACACCACACATTTACTGTGGGAGCGGGCTTGCTCGCGAATGCAATCTGTCAGTCGCCACAGTGGTTGACTGACCCACCGCTTTCGCGAGCAAGCCCGCTCCCACAGGAGACTGCGGTGTTTGAGAGATTTGCTTTCCATTGACGAGATCATTGCTATGGAACATCAATCCCTGACCCAACCGGTCGGCACCGCTGGCGTGCGCCCGGTGCGCGGTGTTTCGCCGACGGCCCGGGCGTGGTTTTTTCTCACGCCGTCGATGCTGTTTCTGGGTGTGCTGATTGCCGCCAGCCTGTTGGTATTGCGCATGAGCGTCGGCACCAAGGGCGCGGAGTGGACGGGGTTCAGCCTCGCCAGTTACGCCCAGTTGCTCGAACCCTATTACCTGAAATCCTTGCTGCTGACCTTGCGGCTGGCGCTGATCAGCGCGGTGATCGCGGTGGTGCTGGCGATCCCGGTGGCCTACACCATGTCTCGCCTGACCTCGCCATTTCTGCGGCGGATTTTCCTCGCCGCCGTGCTGCTGCCGCTGCTGGTCAACCTGCTGCTGCAAAGCTACGGCTGGCTGGTGATCCTCGGTCCCGGCGGCATGCTCAACCAGACGCTGATGGGCTTGGGCCTGATCAAGCGGCCGATCATGCTGCTGTACAACCAGAACGGCGTGTTGATGGGCCTGGTGCAGACTGCGTTCCCGCTCGCCGTACTGCCAATCGCCAGTGCGATGCGCGGCGTCGCGCGTTCGTACGAAGAGGCCGCGGCGACCCTCGGTGCCAGTCGTTTTCAGGTGTTCCGTCAGGTGGTTTTGCCGATGAGCCTGCCGGGGATCATCACCGGGGCAACCTTGGTGTTCGCCTACAACGCCAGCAGCTTCGTGGTGCCGTTGCTGCTCGGTGGTCGGCGCGTGCCGATGCTCGCGGTGATGGTGCATGACCAGATCGCGCCGCTGATGAACTGGCCGGCTGCGTCGGCGGCCGGGGTGGTGCTGATCGTCACCACGCTTGCGATCATGACCTTGTCCGAATACATCACCGGCCGCCGTCGCCGTTTGCTGGAGGCTTCGCAATGAGTGCCCTGACCAAGAAACGCATGGCGCTGCTGCCGGGCGATACCGGCAAGTTCGCCGGGATCCTGTCCGGATTCATTTTGCTGCTGGCGGTGTTGCCGATCCTGACCATGATCGTGATGTCGTTCAGCGGCGCGTCGAACCTCGACTTCCCGCCGAGCAGCTACAGCCTGCAGTGGTACAAAGCGGCGTGGCACACCTTCGTGTCACCGGACGCCAGTGATGTGTTGAGCCTTGGCCAGGCGATGGCCACCAGTCTGTTGGTGTCGTGCCTGACCATGATCTTCGCCACGCTGATTGCGGTGCCGGCGGCCTACGCGCTGACCCGTTGCGAATTCCGTGGCAAAACCGTGGCGCTGCAACTGATGTCGCTGCCGCTGGTGTTCCCGATGGTGGTGCTGGGCCTGGCGTTGCTGCTGGTGTTCGACAGTCTGCCGTTCCACATGACCACCTCGCGACTGGTGATTGCCCACGTGATTCTGGCACTGCCGTTCGTGGTGAAAAACTGCACCGCCGCGATGCTCTCTATCGGCAGCGAAGTCGAAGAAGCCGCGCGCATGCTCGGCGCCTCACCGTTGCGGGCGATTGTCGATGTGGTGGTGCCGTTGATGAAGTCGGGGATTCTGGCGGGCATGTTGCTGGCGTTCATCGTCTCGTTCAACGAATTCACCGTGACCTACTTCCTCTACACCATCGACGTCATGACCGTGCCGATCTGGATGTACAGCCGCACCGTGTCATCGCTCGACCCTACCGTGTTCTCGTTTGCCGTGCTGATCGTGCTGATCGACTTCGTCCTGATCTGGGCGCTGGAGAAGCTGGTGGGCGAGGGCGGCGTTTCCTTTTGATTGTGAGGTGCAACATGACTGGACTGATTCTGGAAAACGTCGAGAAATTCTACGGCTCGGCTTGCGCGGTACAAGACGTCAACCTGCATCTGCCGGAAGGCAAACTGGTGTGTTTCCTCGGCCCGTCGGGCTGCGGCAAAACCACCTTGCTGCGAATGATCGCCGGCCTGGAAACCCTCAGCGGCGGCGAGATCCGCCTGGACGGCGAGGACATCGGCCACACCCCGGCGCATCTGCGCAACTTCGGCATGGTGTTCCAGTCGCTGGCATTGTTCCCGCACATGACCGTCGGCGAGAACATCGCCTATCCGCTGAAACTGCGCGGCGTCAGCAAGGCCGATCAGCAAAAACGCGTGGTCGAGTTGCTGGAGTTGATCCAGTTGCAGGCGATGATCAATCGCCCGGTGGCCAAGCTCTCCGGCGGTCAACGCCAACGCGTGGCGATTGCCCGGGCGATTGCTTCGCACCCGAAAATCCTTTTGCTCGACGAACCGCTGTCGGCGCTCGACGCCAAGTTGCGCGAGTCGATGCAGGTGGAAATCCGCCAACTGCAACAACGCCTGAACATCACCACGATCATGGTGACTCACGATCAGCGCGAAGCCATGACCATGGCCGACATTGTCGTGGTGCTGGGCGAACACAAGGTGCAGCAGATCGGCACGCCGATTGAAATCTATCGGCATCCGGCCAACGAATTTGTCGCCGACTTCATTGGTTCGGGGAACATCTTCCCGGCCACCGCGCTGGGCGACGGCAAGGTCGGCCTGCCGGGTGGCGACGCCTTGCAAGTGCCGATCTGCAGCAGCATTGTGGTCGGGCAGAAAGTGAAAATGCTGATCCGTCCGGAAGACTTGCAACTGTCCGCGCCGCAGGCGACGGCGGGCAATCGCTTGCTGGGCAAAGTGACGTTCGTGCGCGACATCGGCGCGACCATCGAGACCACAGTGGAATGTTCCGGGGTGACGTTCACGGCGCTGAGTACGCCGTGTCAGGGGATTGGACTGGGGATCGGGCATCCGGTGTCGGTGACGTTGCCGAGTGAGGCGTGTCGGGTGTTGGGGGCTTAGAGCGAGGTCTGACTCCGAATTACCCCTCACCCCAGCCCTCCCGAAACGTCGGACCGCCCGGAGGGAGAGGGGGCCGACCGAAGTGTCTGGCGCTATCCATCGACCTGAAAAATCCAATCGATTATGGATTCAGCAGAACACTTTCAGGTCGGTGTACTTCTTGAACGTCTCCCAATCAGTCCCCTCTCCCTCCGGGAGAGGGTTAGGGTGAGGGGCTCTTGACGGTCACACCGATAACCGCAATCGCGCCAGATCTCTTAGCGGCGGCGCGCCAAACAAGCGGCTGTACTCGCGGCTGAACTGCGAAGGACTTTCATAGCCCACCCGATACCCCGCCGCCGACGCTTCCAGCCCTTCGGCCAGCATCAAGCGCCGCGCCTCTTGCAGGCGCAACTGCTTCTGATACTGCAACGGACTCATCGCCGTCATCGCCTTGAAACGGTGATGCAAGGTCGACACGCTGAGGTTCACTTCCCTGGCCAGATCATCAATGCGCAATGGCTGCTCGAAGTTGCCGTTGAGCCATTTGATCGCTTGGCTGATGCGGTGACTCTGGCTGTTGGCAATCGCGATTTCGTACAAACGATGGCCCTGCGGGCTACGCAGCAGGCGATAAAGAATCTCCCGGCGAATCAGCGGCGCGAGCATGGCGATGTCTTTAGGTGCATCGAGCAGCCGCGCCAGGCGCAACACGGCGTCGAGCATGGCGCTGTCGATCTGTTCGACATACAAGCCACGCCCGGTCGGCCGGGTCGGCACGCCCATGGGGCCGGCGTCGGCAATCAGCGCAGTGATCTCTGTCGGGTCGATGTCCAGGCGCACGGCGAGGATCGGCTCCTCGGGTGAAACGTTGACCACGCGCCCGCTCAACGGCATCGAAACCGACACCACCAGATAATTCAACGGATCGTAATTGAAGTACTCATCGGCCAGCCGCACCTCTTTGCGACCCTGGGCCATGATGCACAGCGCCGGTTGCGCGAGCACCGGGGCAAAGTCATGGGACTGGGTATGGCGCGACATGTACAGCGAGCCGATGGCAGTTTCGTAGCTGCCATCGTCGGTGGTGTTGCGGCGGATGATCGCCGCCAGTTCCGCACGCTGTTTTTCCATGTCGGCGTCCGGCGGGGCTTGAAAACGATCGAATGACGTCATGCACGGCATCCTCGGCAGGGGAGGTGGAATGGAGCAGAGCATAAGTTTGTGCAAGCGCCAGCGGTAGACACATCCTGCGAAATGCTTGCCTGATTCTGCATGGCGTTACCGGCGTGCCCAGCCATAACGGGACGCAGACCGGCAAACTTGCATGATCGGCGTATGACAGCGCCGTGACACGGATTTACAGCTTGTTACAGCGGCTGATTGCAGTCTCGCAGGATTGTGCAATGCGGCGGCAGGAATCGACTAACGGCGTCGGTTATCCGGCCCTTAACCTTGGATCCTGTCGCAGCCCGTCCCCCGGCTGCCACGCGACTCCCTGGGAGGGTTGAACATGTCCAAGCAGATTCCCGTCAGTCATATGGCCTTCGTTCGAGCGCGCGCCGGGCGCTCGGCGGAACTCGGTGTACGCCTCAGCGCGTTGATCGAACCGTCCCGCGCCGCCCCCGGTTGCCTGAGCTTCGCCCTGCAGCATTCACAGTGTGATCCCGAGTTGTGGCTGGTTTGCGGGTTCTGGAGCAACCAACAGATGATGACCGCGTACTTCAACAGCCCGTCGATGGAAATCTTCGCCGAGCTGGTGCAGGAGCTGGTGGTCAATAGCCTGGACTTTCATACCTTCAAAGACGTCTCGGCGGCGCAGGCTCTCGGCCAGTGTTCGGCGCCGGTACACAAACTGGCCGGTTGAGGGTTTAATGTCCGGCTTATTCGTCTGAGCCAGGATCTGTGACATGGCACGTAAAGAGTTCGAACACTTCGAAGCAGTCTCCGCAGTCGTCCCCGTCGAACTGGGGGGCAACAAGGGTTATCACGCGGCAATCGCGGTCAAGGCTCTGGTCGATGGCGGTGCACCACGCTTTCACAAACTGCTGGGTGATCAAGTGTTCCCCGGCGCCATCGCTGCCGACGAGGCCGCCATCAATGAGCTGGATAAACTCAAGGGCGTCACTGATGACGCCGAGTTGATCTGGTAACGCGTTACTGGTTGGCGCCCGGTCGCCACATCTTGAACAAGGCCTCAGGCCCCAACTGGAAATAGTCCGCCGGCCCGCCGCCGCGCAGAATCGGTTCTGCTGCGGCGGTGTCGTAGATGCCATCCTTGAGCAGCCACTTGGCGATGTGCACGGCGACCACTTCGCCGAGGATCAGCCAGCTCGGCACCGTCTCGCCGTCGGCTCGCTGCAACTGAATGATCTGCGTGACCTTGCACTCGAAGGACACCGGACTTTCGGCCACCCGCGGCACCGAAATCACCTTGGACGCCACAGTCGTCAGGCCCGCCAGTTCGAACTCGTTGACCTCAGGCGCAACCATTGCGCAGCTCTGGTTCATCTGCTCGGCCAGTGGGCGAGTGGCGAGGTTCCAGGCGAATTCGCCGGTCTGCTCGATGTTGTTCAGGCTGTCTTTGCGCCCGACGCTGGAAAAACCAATGATCGGCGGAATGTAGTTGAAGGCGTTGAAGAAACTGTACGGCGCCAGGTTCAACCGGCCGCTGGCATCCTGCGAGGAAATCCAGCCGATGGGGCGCGGACCGACGATGGCGTTGAACGGATCGTGGGGCAGACCGTGGCCGTTGGCGGGTTCGTAGAAATGGATGTCATCGGGCATGGCGGGTGATTCCTGAGGCTGCGTTTCGGATCAGCCATAGTGCAAGGACGCCCCGCATATTTCCAGCCAGACGAAGATCCCGTGTAGGAGTGAGCCTGCTCGCGATAGCGTCATACCAGCCGACGCATTGGGTGACTGATACACCGCTATCGCGAGCAGGCTCACTCCTACAGGGGTTTTGTGTTGACTTCAGAAATTGTCATCCCGCAGAAATGACTAAGCCCGGCCAAGGCCGGGCTGTGGAGGGACTGCTGATACTTAGCTGATAGCCGCTGCGGTACCGGTTTTATCGAAACCGTCAGCGGCAATGGCGGCCGCAGTACCGGTTTTATCGAAACCATCGGCGGCCACGGCTTTGCCAATGCTGGTTTTATCGAAGCCGTCTGCGGCATAGGTGCCAGTGTGGCTGGTTTCGATGGCGGCGCTGGCACCGTTGATGAAGTCGGCGGATTTGGTTTTGTCCGAGCCATCGGCAGCAAAGGTATTGGCGGCCAGTACGGACAGGGTCAGGGCGAGGATCAGTTTGGTTTTCATGTTCGTTACTCCGGATTCGTTGGCGGGTGTGTCTTGCATGGGGTTCATGCTACGCCAACTAATTTGATTAAAAAGCGCAAAAAAATGCTAAAAACAATCGATTAACTTGATGTTAAGGGCGACGCATCTAAATCGCTTTCGTCGTCTGAGCGAGCGTCGCGCAGGTCATCGATCAGGTAGATGCAGAATGGGGCGTGCAGATTAATCAGCGATTAATCGCTGTTTTTCGTTTCGTGACAGATTTTTCATACATTGCCGACCGCTTTTTCACTTGCGCAACGCCAGTCTGCCCACGGCCAGAAAACCAAGAACCGGCCGTCACACACTGGAGCGTTACCTGCGATGAATAAACTTCCTCAAATCACCCTGGCCTTCTGGGTCATGAAAATCTGCGCGACGACCCTGGGGGAGACCGCAGGGGATTTGCTCTCGATGACCCTCAACGTCGGCTACGCCATCAGCTCGCTGATTCTGATCAGCGTGTTTGTGCTGACGCTGATCACGCAATTAATGGCCAAGACCTACAAGCCGTTGCTGTACTGGATCGTGATTTTGTCCACCAGCACCGCCGGCACCACGATGTCTGACTTCATGGATCGCACGCTGGGTCTGGGGTACGCCACCGGGTCGATGATCCTGATTGCGATTCTGTTGGCGATCTTCGCGGCGTGGCGTTTGAGCGGTGACTCGCTCAACGTCAGCAAAGTGCAGAGCTTTCGCGGCGAAATGTTCTATTGGATGGCGATTCTGTTTTCCAACACCCTCGGCACTGCGCTGGGCGATTACCTGGCCGACGATTCGGGACTGGGCTTTGCCGGCGGTGCGCTGCTGATCGGCTCGACGATTGCCGTGGTGGTACTGCTCAAATACTTCACGAAGATTTCCACGGTGGTGCTGTTCTGGGTGGCGTTCGTGCTGACCCGGCCTTTCGGTGCGACCTTGGGTGACTTGATGACCAAGCCGCACGAGAAGGGCGGTCTGGACTTCGGCACCATCGGGTCGTCGGCGGTGCTGGCGGGGATTCTGTTGGTGATGATTGTCGGGGCTTCGTACGCGCAGAAGCGGTATGGCAAGCAGCAAGCTGTTGAAATGAGCTGATACCGAGTTGCCCTCATCGCGAGCAGGCTCACTCCTACCTTGGAATGCGTTCCCCTGTAGGAGTGAGCCTGCTCGCGATGGGGCCAGAACAGCCACCGTTGCAGTGGCTGTGAAACCTGGATCAGTCAGTCACGATGCGCGAATGTTTCTGGGTGTCCTTCATGGTCACGTACACCAGCAGCGACACGGCAATGCACGCCGTCACATACCAGTAGTAACCGGTTTCCATGCCGATGCTCTTGAACCACAGTGCGATGTATTCGGCGGTGCCGCCGAAGATCGACACGGTCAGTGCGTACGGCAGGCCGACGCCCAGTGCGCGGATTTCAGTCGGGAACAGTTCGGCTTTCACCACGGCGTTGATCGACGTGTAGCCGCTGACGATGATCAGCGCCGCCATGATCAGGAAGAACGCGCCCCACCAGGTCTGAATCGTGTGCAGGGTCATCAGGATCGGCACGGTGAAGATCGTTCCCAACACGCCGAACGCAATCAGGATCGGACGACGGCCGATCTTGTCCGACAGGCCACCGATGATAGGCTGCAGGCACATGAACAGGAACAGGGTCGCGGCGGAAATGGTGGTCGAGTCGGAAATGCTCATGCCGACGGTGTTCACCAGGTATTTCTGCATGTAAGTGGTGTAGGTGTAGAACGCCAGCGTGCCGCCCATGGTCAGGCCGACCACGGTCAACAACTCTTTCGGATGGCGCAGCAAGGTGCGCATGGCGCTTTCCTTGGACTTCTCTTTCTTGGTGAACGACTCGGTTTCTTCCATGCCGCGACGCAGATACAGCGCAACCACTGCGCACAGCGCGCCGATGGCGAACGGAATACGCCAGCCCCACGCGTACAGCTCTTCGGTGGTGAGGAACTGTTGCAGCACAATCAGCACGCCCAGCGCGATGAGCTGGCCCGAGATCAGGGTCACGTACTGGAAGCTGGAGAAGAAGCCGCGACGATCCCTGGTCGCCATCTCCGACAGGTAAGTGGCCGAAGTACCGTATTCGCCCCCGACCGACAGACCCTGCAGCAGACGGGCGAACACCAGCAGGATCGGCGCGCCGACACCGATGGTTTCATAACCGGGGCTCAGTGCGATAATCAGCGAACCGAAGCACATCAGATAGACCGAGGCCATCAACGCTTTCTTGCGTCCGACCTTGTCGGCATACAGGCCCATCAGCCAGCCGCCGATCGGGCGCATCAAGAAGCCGACGGCGAAGATCGCAGCGGTGTTCAGCAGTTGTGCGGTGGTGTCGCCTTTCGGGAAAAAGGCTTTGGCGAAGTACAGCGAGAAGGCGGCATACACGTACCAGTCGTACCACTCGACCATGTTGCCGACGGAGCCGCTGAAGATCGATTTGATCCGGTTGGCGGTGGTTCTTTCTTTGGCGGGCACGGCAGCCGACCCAAGAGGCAGGGCGTTGGAGTTATCCATTGAAGGATCCTTCGTTTAATTGTTTTTGTGGAGCGCGTTGAAACGCAGCCTGCCAGGGCTATAGCAGGAGCTGTGCCAACGAGGGGACGGCCGGTTTAGAGGGGCTGGGGAGATTAAGTGGGCGGAAATCCGCTTATGACTGAATTGTGGTGAGCGGAAAATTGCTCATTTTGGCGGGTAGATCATTTTTGCCTGTACCGGCCTCTTCGCGGGCAAGCCCGCTCCCACAGTGGTCGCTGGTGTACACAAATTCTGCGTTCAGCACAAAACCCTGTGGGAGCGGGTTTACCCGCGAAGAAGCCAGATCAAATACTGCAAAACTCAGCTGCCGGGAACAAACATTTCCCGGGTCAAACCATGCCGCTGCATCTTTTCATTAAAGGTCCGGCGTGGCAGTTGCAGCTCTTCGAGCACCGCTTTCACATCGCCCTTGTGGCGGGTCAGGGCTGCGCGCAAGCACTGCGCTTCAAACGCTTCCTGCTGCGCCGCCAGTGATTGTCCCGGATCAATCGCCGGCGCCGGTTCATCCAGCCCCAGCACCTGCCGTTCGGCGACGTTCGCCAGTTCGCGCACATTGCCCGGCCAGTCGTGGCTGAGCAGGTGGCTCAGTTGCGCACCACTGAGCGGCGGGAAGGTCCGGCCCAAGCGCTGCGCGGCACTCTGCGCGAAGGACTCGAACAACAACGGAATGTCTTCACGACGGTCACGCAGCGGCGGCAAACGCAGTTCGGCGACGTTCAGGCGATACGCCAGATCCTCACGAAAACGCCCGGCCCGGGCTTCGTCGAGCAAGTCGGGTTTGGTCGCTGCGACGATCCGCAGATCAACCCGAATGCTTTGATTGGAACCCAATCGCTCAAGCTTCTGTTCCTGCAACACCCGCAGCAGCTTCACCTGCTGGGCCAGCGGCATGCTTTCGATTTCATCGAGAAACAGCGTGCCGCCATCGGCGTATTCGAGTTTGCCGATGCGCTTGCCGGAGGCGCCGGTAAACGCGCCGCTTTCATGGCCGAACAGCTCGGCTTCGAACAATTGCTCGGGGATCGCCGCGCAGTTCAGCGCCACAAACGGCTTGTCCGCGCGCGGGCCGAAATCGTGCAGGCAGCGGGCGACCAGCTCCTTACCGCTGCCGGTCTCGCCACGGATCAACACGTTGACCGGCAACGCCGCCAGATCCAGCACCTGCCGACGCAGTGTCTGCAAACCTCGTGATACCCCGAGCAACGTTGCATCGAGTCTGGCGCGGTTGTCGGCCTGCTCGTGCAGGGTACGGTTCTCCAGCACCAGACGACGTTTATCCAGCGCACGGCGCAAACTGCCGAGCAGGGTTTCCGGGCTGAACGGTTTTTCCAGAAAGTCGTAAGCGCCGTCGCGCATCGCTTCGACGGCCATCGGCACATCGCCGTGGCCGGTCAGCAGAATCACCGGCAGATCGGCGTCGCGGCGCTGCACCTCGGCCAGCAAGGCCAGGCCGCCCATGCCGGGCATGCGCACGTCACTGAGGATCACCCCGGCAAAATGCGCGGGCAGGGCGGCCAGGCAATCCTCGGCGCGACTGAACAGCTGCACCTCAAACCCCGACAGGCTCAGCCACTGTTCGACCGCGCTGCGGATGCTGCTTTCGTCATCGACCACCATCACCGAATTGAGCATCAGATGTGAGCCTCCAGATCGATCGGCAGGGTCAGGGTGAACACCGCGCCGTGCTCGCCGTTTTCAACGCTCAAGCGCCCGCCGGATTCATGCACGATGGCAAACGACACCGCCAGCCCGAGGCCGAGGCCGTCGCCCACCGGTTTGGTGGTGAAGAACGGATCGAACACCTGATTCAGATGCTCGTCGGCAATCCCGCCACCATTGTCGCTGACGCTCAGACACCACAATTGCTCGTCGGCTTCGAGGCGGATTTGCAGGCGTTTGCACGGTTTGCCCTGCATCGCATCGAGGGCGTTGCGCAACAGATTGATCAGCACCTGTTCCAGTCGGATCGCATCCCCGCGCACCCACGCCGGGCGGGCCAGATGCAGCACCAGACTGACTTGCTCGTCGCGCAGCCGCGCATCGAGCAATTGCAAGGATTGATCGACCACGGTCGCCAGATCCAGACGTTCGCGCAGACCGCTGGGGCTTTTGCGGGCGAAGGTCTTGAGGTGGCCTGTGAGGGCAGCCATGCGCGTGAGCATTTCATCCACCGGTTTCAGCGCTTTGTAAGCATCGTCGACGCGGCCATGGTCGAGCAGCAGGCGCAGGGTGGCCAGTTGCATGCGCTGAGCGGTCAGCGGCTGGTTGATCTCGTGGGCCAGCGCGGCGGACATCTGCCCCAGCGCCGCAAGCTTGGCGGACTGCACCAGACCGTCCTGTGCGGTGCGCAGGTCACGGGTGCGTTCTTCGACCAGTTGCTCGAGCTCCTCGCGATTGCGTTGGCGGACTTTCGACAGGCGCCAGCGCTGATTGAGGAACAACAGCAGAAACACCAGCGCCAGCCACACCCCGGCGGCGGCGAGGCCGGCATTGCGCAAGTCTTCGAAGGCCACTTGCGGATGACGCAACAGGTGTAGCGTCCAGCCTTCGGCCGCCAGCGGCAGCGACTCCCACAAGTAATCGGCCGTGCCTTGCGGGCCTTCGACACGACGCAGGTCGCTGTTGTCGTCGAAGCTGCGCAAGGCAAGATGCGTCAACGGCACCAGCGATTGTTTGTCGTATTGGCGTGTGGCCTTGATCTCGGCCATGTCACTGGCGTTCAACGGGCGCAGCGAGCGATAACGCCAGCCGGGCTGGTTGGCGATGAAGATAATCCCGCGCGCGTCACTCACCAGCAGCGTGTCGCTGCCCTGGCTCCATTCGCGTTCAAGTTCGGGAAACTCCAGCTTGACCACCATCGCGCCGAGGAACTCGTTGTTGTCGCTCAGCACGGCACTGGAAAGAAAATAACCGGGAATGCCACTGGTCACGCCCACCGCGTAAAACCGCCCGCTGCCCTGGGTGCGGGTCTGGCTGAAGTACGGGCGGAAACCATAATTGTGGCCGACGTAACTGCTCGGCAGACGCCAGTTGCTCGCAGCCACGGCCAGACCCGTGCGATCGAGCAATTCAAGGGTCGAGGACTGCGCCGCGCCGTTGATCTTTTCCAGTTTCAGATTCAGGGCGTTCTGTTGTTCGGCGTCGACAGGTCCCGTCAGCGCCGCACGCAATTGCGGGTCCAGCGCCAGCACGGCGGGGAGGGCACGATAGCGGTCGATCAGGGTGTGCAACGAGTTGGCATATAAAGCCAGTTGCTGGTTGGCACGCGCTGCGTCCTCCTCCAGCGCCTGACGTTCAGCATGGCGGATGGCGAGCGTCGCGGCCAGCGCGGCACCGGCGATGATCAGCAGGATGAAGGCCAACAGTCTTAAAGTGCGGACAGATGCATGCATGCTAGGCAACAGGCGAGCAGTAAGGGGCTGGCACGATAGCACGCCATCATCGATGGCTTGCGTCTCGGAAAAAATTAGTGCTTTGAGTGCCCGTACGTTTTCTCCAGAACTGTTGCCCTGCTTCTGACGTCGGGCACCCTCTTAACTGATACTCGCCTGACCTTTATGCACTTTGTAATTGGCAATTCTCCCACGGGCCTTGTGAATCAAAGCGCGAAAATCAGTCCATTCCTGAGTAATGCTTTGTGCGGTGATATGCTTTTCCTTGCTGCGTAAACCTGCAGGTTTGTATATGACTATGTTTTCCGCATCATAGAGGCCCATTACTGCTTGATAGTCTTTCTCTGCGTCTTTTTCCAATTTCACCAATGCGTCGTCCAGACCTTTAAGTTTCATTGGGCTCAGACCGTCTTCACCATCCTGGGCTTCATCGGCAATAAGTTTGAGTTCCATCAATTCAGCAGCGCCGAAGACGATCAGTTTAGATGCGGCTTTCTTTACTACCAATTTTAATAATGGTTTTTGACCTTCACTGGACAGCGGGTTGTTTTCCGTGAATTTACTGGACGCGTAGTCAACAGAGAGGATCGCGAGATTTTTTTCCCTGGCTTTCTGCCAAGAGATGTTTTTCGCCTTGGGTGTAATGGATGTCTCCATGTCTGTCTTTTTAGCAAGGCGCTTCATGCCTTGGGAGGCGGCTTCTTTGGCGGCGAACGCTCCAGCGACGGCGAAGGCAGTTGTGCCTGCACCTGGGAGAAGAAAAGTCCCTGCCACCCCTCCGGCGATGCCTCCGACGAGCCCGGCACCTGTTTTCACAGCGCCAGTCACTATGGTGGATACAGTGCTTTTGGTTATCTGCGCATGCCTGTCCTCCGGATAAAACAGATGGGCGAGCAGTTGGTCTTCTCTGTCGACTATTTTGTAGCCCGCTTTAATGTTTTTCCTCAGTGCTTCAATTTCCTTGCGCTTTTCTGCTTCGCTTTTTTCAAAGCCTGAATCGTCTATGTAGCGCAGTGGATTATTACCGACAAACCCATACAGATTCAGCCCGTCCACATGCCCTGCCGGGTCAGCACTTATCCAGCGTTGCAGCCACGGCGCGTAATAGCGCGCACCGTAGTAATACAAACCGCTGGCATCCATTTCCTTACCCGAATACCGAAGGGTTTTGTAATCGACTGCACTTTTTGAACGTGGCAGCCAGATCGCCGTTTCACCGAAGGGGTAATAGCTTTCCTGGCTGATCAAGCGAGCCAGTTGATCAAGCTCGATGGTGCTTGAACCCAAGTGATCTGTCAGGTTGTAGCGCAATTGATTGTTATCGATGTCGACGGGAAGGCATGCGTGCCAGTGCAGGCACCTTACGTTTCCCGGCAGCGAGATGACATGGAGCTCTTCGCCATTGTCACAGGTGTGAATTTCCAGATCCGGCAGATAACGCACCTGATGAAAATGTGCGGTGCGCGGGGTGTGAGCCTCCCATTGTTTTGAGACTCGCTCGCCCTGACTGTAGAGGTAGGTTTCGCGATCATCCTGTAAGCCGTTGCGGTGTGTGAGCGTTGTGACTTGGTTCAGTTGGTCGCGGGCATTCCAAAGCAAGTCGGCCCCGTGCTGAAGTTTTCGCTGGTTGCCGTGTGCATCGAAAAAACGCTCGAAATCAGGATCCGGCTCATCATCCTGCCAGCGCAACGCGCGGTTGCTCGCAGGAGCAACGCGCATTTTTCGTGTGTAGCCACCCACCTCACGCTCGTGTACCAGCATGATCAGATTGCCAACCGGGTCGTACGTATAACGCTGGGTGTAATTACGTAACTGGTCAGGTTCGCTCGGTTGTGGGCGCCCCGGCAGGTCTGGAGTGGGCAGGGAGTCGTGACCGGTGGCGCTGAGCAGCCGATAAAGCGAGTCGTACGTGAAGTCACGTTGGCCGTCGATGTATTGATTGGCGAAATGCTTCGGTTTGAAGGTGTGATCGATGATCTGCAGGACATTCCCGACGTTGTCGTACGAGTATTCCAGATCCTGAAAGAGAGGCTCGCCAGGCAGACCGGCGCGAGCCTTTGTCAGCCGGTCATTGGCTGGGTCGTAATCCCAACGTCGTACCACGTTGTTACCGTCGCGTTGTTCAATTATTCGCCCGGCAGCATTGAAACGAGTCTCGTGCAGTACGGTTTGCGCCTGGTCGGTTCCGTTTTGCTGTAGAAACACCTGTTTGAGCTGACCGGCAACGTCATAACGCAAATCCTGAACGTGATTTGCGGCATCGATTTGAATCAATACCTGTCCCATCGGGCCAATGGTCTGGCGACTACGATGGGGGCGGGCGTCTGCGAACAGGCGCGTTTGATCGAGCGGTGACCCCAGTAGAGAAAAACTGTCAAAGGTCAGCTTGCCCGACGTGTCATGCAGTTCGCGCATTTGGCCACGCAAGTTGTAGGCGGCATCGATCAGTCCGTTGGCATAGGTATAGCGCTCGGTGTCTGAACCGGTGGACTCTTCCATGACGAGCAGCCGCAGTTGCTCATCGTAGGTCATGCACCAGTGATATTGGCGGGCGTCCCAGCGTTGCAGTATTTCCCCGCCGGGCCCGGGCAGATTCAGGCGCCAGCCACTATCGATGCTGTCGAGCTCAAGTATTTGTCCTGAGAGACTGTACACACTCGCCAGGTTGGGAGGCGAAGCATCATCCCGGCGTTGGTGGTCGCGGCTGGCCACCAGGCGCCCGGCTACATCATGAACCTGTCGTGTGATCAGCGTGACCGTGTTTTGGTCAGTCGGCGTGCGCAGATAATCCACTGCCTTGACGGCCAGACCGCGAGGATCATGGCTCGTCACGTGCGGGGTGCATCGGTGAATGGCTGCCGACATGCTCTTACTCTCCTGTTGTCACCTGGATTTACGCCGCGCGGTGTTTCTGATCCAGATGTGCCGAGACTCTGCCCAGCAGGTTTCTCGATTGTTTGAGTGCACTGCGCGCCACTTTCATTTCCTGTTCGAGCGCCGAGAACTCAGCCGCGTCCTCCACCATGCTGGCGTTGGTCAGAGCCTTGGCTTCTTCGCTGTCGAGGAACACCGTCAGTTCATCCAGTTTCACATTGACTTGATTCAGATCACCCTGGCCCCACGAATCATTCAGCGCTTCGGTCAGGTGGGCCATTTGTCTGGCAATGTTCAACGCCTGTTTCAAGTAGGGCACACCCAGGTGTTTGCCGACGGTTCGTGCGGTGGCTTCGATGCCTGTTTTAATCAGGCCTTGCGATGTGTTCGGGTTGAAGCTGTCAGCGATCTGCATGAGGCTGAAGGAGGTGGAGGCGGCTTTGCTTTTCAGACTTTTCACGGAAAGTGCAGCGGGGTCGGGCATGATCGAATAACCCAGAGTTGTTTCTTCGCCGATTTTTTCCATGACCCGCGCAGTGGCTTCAGCAGCCAGAACTCCCCCGATCGCCGCCGTCACCGGTGCAACGATGGGCGCTGCGGGTCCGGTCACGCTGCCAGCCGCACCGCCGATGGATGCACCGATTGCTCCGGCTTTGATGGCCGCAAAAAACGTCACGACGCTGAACGCCAGTTTCTTTCCGGCGGTTTTGTAAATGTCACGGGTACGCGTGAGATTGTAGAGCTGATAGTTGAGTTTCTTCAGTTCGCCGTTTACCTGTTCCAGCAGATTCGAATACTCGGTGATCTGTTGGCGTGCGGCGCTTTCCTCACGCTCCGTGCCGTGGCGATCGATGTAGCGCATGGGGTTGTTGCCGACCATCGCGTACAGATTCAGCCCGTCGATATCGCCTTGCGGATCGGCGCTGATCCAGCGCCACAACCACGGTGCGTAATAGCGTGCGCCGAAAAAATACAGACCGCTGGCGTCCATTTCCCGGGCGCCATAACGAATGGTTTTGTAATCGGCCTCAACGATTTTGCGCGTTGCTCGCCATGCGGTGCCGCCGTAAGGGTAGTAGAACTCAAGGCTGAGCAGTGCCCCATGGCCGTCCAGTTCGATCGTGCATGAACCGAGGTGGTCGTCGCCGTGGAAGCGCAACTGATTCTGTTCGATTTCCTCAGGTTGACCCGAATGCCAGTGCAGGCAGCGCACATTACCCAGTGCCAGCGGCAGGCTGATCACGTGCAGGATCTGGCCGTCGTTGCGGGTATGGATTTCCAGTCCCGGCAGGTAATGCACATCATGGCAGTGCGAGGTTTTGAATGTATGAGAGACCCGGGATTTGTAGACGCGCTCACCCTGGCTGTAGCGATATGTCTCTTCGTCGTCCGGTAAACCGTTGCGGTGTCTGAGCAGGATGGCTTTTTCCAGTTGATCGTGGATGTTCCAGCCCAGCTGCTGGCCATTGGGGTGCAGGTTTGTCAGATTGCCGTGCGGGTCGAAGTGTTCGTCGAAAATCGGCTCAGGCTCTGCGGTTTTGCAGGGCAAGCCGCGATTGCTGAACGGGTCGATGCACATTCGCCGCGTGTGGCAGTTGCCCTCGCGCACGTGACGCAATTCGATCAGGTTGTTGCCTTTGTCGTATTCGAAATGCTCCACGTAGTTGTAGCGGCGCCCTGTGTCGATGGGGCTGATCAGCTCGGGCAAACCGGGTTGCAGGTGCGGTGCCTGTCCTTCGAAACCGCTGGCCCGGATCAAGCGGTACAGCGAGTCATAGGCAAAGTCGCGGTGACTTTCCACCTGCTGGTTGGCGAAATAAACCGTTGTCAGCGTGTGATCTTCGATGCGCAGGACATTGCCCATCGGGTCATATTGGTAGGTCAAGTACAGACGGGGCTTCTCGCCAGTCATCCCGCTTTTTTGCGACATCAATCGATTGTCGGCCGGATCGTAAGTCCAGGTCGTGATGATGCCGTTGGCGGTCAATTGCTCCACGATCTGACCAGCAGCGTTGTAACTCGCAGCTTGCAGAATTTGTTTTGGCCGGGTTTCGTCCTTGAGTTGAAGACTCACTTGATGCAATTGCCCGGTGACGGAGTAATGCATCTGCTGCTGGTGGCCACCGGCGTCGGTTTGCGTCAGCAACGCGCCGAGAGGGCTGAAGGTGCGACGGCTGATAAATATGTCGCCAAGAATATCGCGTGTTTCGCGCAGCGGCAGGCCAGTCAGGTCATAACTGTCCAGTCGCAAGGCGCCGGAAGGGTCGGTCAGCGCGGTCAATTTGCCGCGCAGATTGTGAGAATGGTCTGCCAGGCCATCGGCGTAAGTGAAACGTTCACTGTCCGCGTGTGTTGATTCTTCGGCGGCAACAAGACGCACCTGCGGATCGTAGTTCATGCGCCAGTGGAACTGGCGCGCATCCCAGCGTTGAAGGATTTCACCAGCAGGCCCGGGCAAGGCCAGACGCCAGCCGGAATCGACACTGTCGACCCTGAGAGGCTGATCACTCAACCCGAATACATTTACAAGATTGGGCACGGGCAGTCGCGGGTCCTGCTGCTCGACCATTCGCCCGGCGCTGTTGTGACGCAGGCGGATGACGAGCGCTTGCACCGGGTCGTCGGCGACAGTGCGCAGATAAGTAACCTGGCGCACAGGAAGGCCTCGCCCGTCATTCACGATGAGCGAGGGTGTATTCCGGTGGATTGAGCTAGCCACCCTTGGTCCACCAGTTGTAAAGCCGGGAGTGTTCTTTGGCCGCTTGCCGGTGCAAGTGCTGATTGTCCGTGGTGCCCATCGCCTCGTACCAGGCCAGGCCTTTTTCCATTCGGTCGATATAGTCCAGCGTTCTTCCGGTCGTCTGTCGCAGCCCTGAGCGGGTGATCGGTACGAGCGCTTCAGGGGACGTCATGTAGTTCACATTGGGCATGTAATCAGTTGGAGCGATGGTGTCGGTGCCCAAGGCATCAAAGGCTGATTCGGCCCAGGCCGCGCGCTGCAGGGTCGCGTCCTTCCAATCACTGAGCGTTGTCTTGATCTTGCCTATCTTCACCGGATCCAGGCGGTTCTTGATGTCTTCGGCTTCCACGGCGTAGCCGAACATATTGATTGCGCCGCCGGTGATCGAGATCCACGCGCCTATCAGACGCTTCATCACGAACTCAGGGTTGAGCACCGAGTTGAGTACCGGGTGGATCAGGTCGTCTTTGATAGTCTGCCAGTTGAGACTGGCGCCATTGGCGGCAGCAGGGATCCCCATTGCCTCGTCGATCGCTGCCAGATTAATGGTGGATGTTCGAGGTATGAGTGCGCCCGTGAACTTGCTCGTGACCACATCAGTAAGCATACCCGCGATGTCACCGCCGGCGTTGCCAGCCGTCACCGCATCGATGAAGGGTAATCGTTGCTGTATTGCGCCGGAGGCAAAGTGCGGCACATCCGGAATAATATTACCGACTGGTTTCGCGACGTGGTTCCCGGATTCATACCCGGCGACGGTTCCGACCACTTCACTCACCAGGTTCGCCGCCAGTTTTCTCTTGATGTTCTTTTGGTGAATGACGTTATCTATCTGCCCCATCGTCTGCTCGGCAATGCCTTCGAGTGTCGAGATAAAGCCCGAGTAAAGAACGATGACGCTCTCCGCCTTTGCGCCTCCCGAAGGGTCGACATAGCGAAGCGGATTATTGGACACGTAGGCGTAAAGGTTCGGCCCGTCCACCGGTCCCGCCCGGTCGGCGCTGATCCAGCGTTGCAACCACGCTGCGTAATAGCGGGCGCCGTAGTAGTACAAACCGCTGACATCCATTTCCTTGCCCGAATAACGGATGAACCGGTAATCCACTTCAATCCACGGTGGCGCCACCATCCACGCGGTGGCGCCGAACGGCAGATAGCCTTCCGCGCTGATCAATTGCGCCTGTGCATCCAGCTCCTTGATCGCCGAACCCAAGTGATCGGCCAGGGTGAATCGCAGCTGATCGGCGCCGATGTTCTGCGGATCTTGCGCCCAATGCAGACAGCGTGCGCCGCCGGGGCCGACGTCGAGTGTGATGACGTGCAGTTCTTCGCCATTGTCTTTGGTACGGATCTCCAGTCCCGGCAAATAGCGTACTTCATGGAAGTGGCTGACTTTTGTGGTGTGGGTCTCGTGGCGTTTGTAGACCCGTTCACTCTGGCTGTAGCGGTAAAACTCTGCGTCGTTGGCGCTGCTGCCGTTGCGGTCGAGCAGGATGACGTTTTCCATTTCACTGCGGGTGTTCCAGCTCATGGGAACACCGGACTGCAGGGCCAGCAGATTGCCGGCCGGGTCGAACAGTCGGGTGAAGTCCGGTATCGGGGTTCCGGACTTCCAGCGCACGCCGCGGTTACTGGCGGGGTCGATGCACATCTCGTCGGTGTGACAGGCGCCGTCGCGTTCGTGGATGGTTTTGACGAGATTGTCACCCGAATCGTACTCGTAGGTTTCGATGTAATTGCGTCGGTCTTTGGGATCGGTCGGTTGTGGCCGGCCGGGGTTGTCCTTTGGTGGCGCATCGCTGTAACCGGTGGCGCGAATCAGCCGGGACAGCGAGTCGTAGCGAAAGTCACGATGGCCATCGACCCGCTGGTTGCGAAAAAACGTCGGCACGTAGGCGTGATCGAGAATGCGGGTGATGTTGCCCATCCGGTCGTAGTCATACTCGAAATCCTGAAGCGTTTCCCTCGACGGCTTCTGCGCGCAGTGGCGATGCAGGCGCCCGTCTGCGGCCCGGTAGAGCCATTGGCTGATCACACCGTTGCCGGCCTGTTGCTCGATGATCTGACCGGCGGCGTTGTACTGAGCATCGTTTAAAACGGTTTGCCAACTGAGCTGGCCGTTGACCTTGAGTTGCGTGTGGATGAGCTGCCCGGCAACGTCATAGGTCGCTTGTTGCTTGTGGCTGCCGGCGTCGGTCGTCTCCAGGATCGCATTCAACGGACTGAAAGTGCGGCGGCTGACAAACGCTTTGCGATCGTGAAAGGTGCGGGTTTCGCGCAGCCCGTTGCCCATGAGCCCGAAACTGTGAAAGTCGACGCTACCGGACGGATCGTGCAGGGCGATCAACTGCCCGCGCAGGTTGTGATCGGGATCGGCCGAGTGGCTGGCGTAAGTGAACGTCTCGATGTCGGGTGTGCCGTTCTCCGTAACGGTTGTCGGGCGCATCTGATTGTCGTAGGCCATGAGGCGGTGATTGCCGTTTGCGTCCCACGACAGCCTGGATTCCCCGGTTGGCCCTGGCAGTGTGACGTTCACGCCGGAGTCGACGCTGATGGTTTGTAGCGCCTGGCCGTTCAGCGCAAACACCATCTGCGTATTAGGCGCAGGCAGACGCGGGTCGAATTGCGCCACGGGCCGTCCGGCAACATCGTGCTGTTGGCGAGCCACGCGCGCCTGTATCGGCCCGTTTGCAACCTCGCGCAGGTATTGGACTTGTCGGATCCCGAGCGAACGCGGATCAACGACCGCCAGGGTGGGTGTTCGCCAATGCGCCTTGGCGTTCATGATTTGACCCTTTTCATGGCCTGCTCTGTTCCTTACTGACGGCAAGCTTCAGTGGCTTCCCGGCAGGTTCCGTCGCAGGCGTATCGTCGGTGTCGTTGAAGTCGTAGCTGAGCTTGAACCACGGGTGCAGGATGTCGAACGCCAGATGCCCCAGGGCATTGATCGTCTGGATCGGCCGCCCCAAGGGGTCGTAGAACATCCGGTCGTAGAAGCCGTGTACGCGCATTGCGCTATCGTTGATGCAGCGATGGGTATCGAGGAAATACGGGCGGTAGACCCGGATGGTTTCGCCTTTGTGGTTGTATTCGACACGACCTTGAACACGCCAGCGTTGAGCCGCCGGCATTTCGACCGGCTTGCCATCTTCACCGATCTCGAGGTCGTCATCGTCCGTGGATTTCAACGCATCGCCAGGCGGGACAAGCTGTTTGCTTTGCAACGCGCGGCCGAAGCCGTCGACGTACGCGATCGTCATCTGAATCAATTGCAGCGGGTCAGTGTGAAAACGATCGGCAACCAGACTGAGACTGTGTACCGGTTGTCGCTTGGCCGTGCGGATGATCTTGAGCAGGTTCTGTTCGCTGATCGTGGGTTTTTCGCGCTGTTCCAGCCAGCGCAGGGCCGAGGCGCGGATGCGGCCATCGGGCAGGATCAGCCCCTTGGTAACCCATTCCTTTCCTTCGGGCGGCAGCGTGTCTGGCGGCACCCATGGCATCCAGCTCCACAGTTCGGTGCGTACCACACTGGCGGCGGATGCCAGCACTTCTTTTGGGTGGGCGAGGGCGTACGCGACGCTCAGATCCGTCTGCTCGGGATACCGGGCCAAGGGTTCGAAGCCGGCTGCCTTGCCTTCTTCGGTACCATGAAAACTGTGCACCATGGGTTGACCGCCCGGTTCGTAGCGCACTTCCTGAATGTTCTCGTTGGCGTCCGTGATGGTCAGTGGCTGCAGCGTGTGCGGGTCATAGGCATTCGTCGTCATGCAGCCATCCGGCAGCGTGATGGCAATGATCAACAGGTGGTCTGCGTCCCAGGTGATGTGCGTCACGCCATGGCTGGCGGTCTGCTGGACATCGGTGACGTGGTAGAAACCATTGGCCTCGGCGTAGGTGAAAATGCCGCTTTTGGCTGACCACAGGTTTTTCCGTTGATCTTCAATCGGATCTGGCGGCAGGAACAGATTCATGGGTTCGTAGCCGATCTTTACCAGCTCATCCCGAATGGCAAATGGCGGTGGAATGTTGGCGTAGGCTGCCAACGCTGTTTCATCGAATACGGCCTGCTCCGCAGGCCCCGCCAACGGTGGGTAAAGGATTTTGCCTTCGGTCTCGAGATAAGTCTGTTGCGAGAGCGAGATCAGTTCGCGTGCCGATGTCCATTCGGGACTGTCTTGATGCCGTTCGAAGTTTTCGAAACTGATCTCCCCCGCGTCCAGCCCACTCGGCAGTGTGCCCTTGGGCAATTTCATTGCATTGCCGCGCTGGCGCAAGGGCAAGCCGAGCAACCAATGGCCGTCCGTTGTCAGGTGACGGTATTCGACAAGGGTTTCCGTCAGGTAAAAACACTGCTGTTGTTCATCGTGGCTGTCCTTCCAGGCTTGTACCTGATCGTCTTGGTCGAAGGGCGGTTCATCGTCCCCGCTAAGGCGACGTGCACAGGCGACCGTGAAACCGTGAATCAGATGACCGAACTCGTCCCAGGCCAGATTGACCGCATGCTGACAGTTCGGGTCATCCATGAAGCGTTCGTATTGATGGCTGCGGTTTTCCAGATCGAGCACCAGCAGGCTGAACGGGTTCTCGTTGACTACCCGAACCAGATAGCGAAATTCGCTCAGGGAGAACAGGCGCGCCGGGGCGGAGTCGTCCGCTTGAGACACTTCTGTGCGCAAGGGGCGACCCGCCAAGGCATAGGCAATCTCGGCGTCGCTGGCATTGCGCTGCTGACAAACTCGCTCTTTGCGCGGTGTTGCATCGAATGCTGTAACAAGGGTGGGCCCAAGTGGCGTGATTGTATTGTCGAGTTCGCAGATACCGTTCAAGACGGGATCGACGGTTTCACCGGTATGAAACCAGCGGGTCACTTGCATGGGCGCCGTATGGCCACTTTCGGCCTTGCCCGGTTCCTGTTCGCTGTCGATCTGACAAATGCGGCCGAAGCCCCGAAATTCGCGTTCGTTTCCGTCGAAATACGCCTCGAAATACTGATTGAACTGCATCAGGTAATTGCCAGTGATTTCATCATCCTGGCGCAACCAGTGGAGCACCATCTGCGCAAACGGCAACCGGCAGACCGGCTGTTTCTGGTCCATCAGCAACCGGCAGACCGGCTGTTTCTGGTCCATCAGCAACCGGCGTTTTTCATCCAGCCAGCATTGTGCGCTGCTGCGATATTTCAGCGTCGCGCTGTACCCCATGTTGTTGTTACAGCCGGTGAGCAAATAAGGCCGTTCACTGAAGAAGTGATATACCCAGTGCGCCGGTTTCTTGTGTGGCACGGTCAACAGCAGGCTGGCGCAGCCAGTGCCTCGCAGGTCGGCGAAGGTCACCTGGCAGAGGTTGTCGTAACGAATGTTTTGGGGCCACTCGACGATGACCGGATCTTGCTCAAAGCTGTTCCCACCGTGGTTCCAGTAGATCTCGAAGTGATCGGAACAGAGGCAGATCAACGCAGGCGCACCGGAACCGTCCAGATCGGCAAAGCGAATCTGATCAGCATTAAAGCGCTGATAGTCGAAGGGCAGAGCGCTGATGACGACACCTTTACCGAATTTGCCATGACCCAGATTGGCCCAGGCTTCGATCCTGTCGTGGCGGACTCTGCACAGTCCCGAGCGGTCACTGGCATGCAGGTTGGCGAACATGACAATCTCGCTGCGAGCATCGCTGAACAGTGGCAAGCGATCCGGGCTATGCGGTACGTCTTTGCCAGGTGCAAAACCCTTTTCCCGCAGGTTGGCATACACCCGCACGCAGTTCGGGCCGACCAGGGCGACGGAGTCCAGACCATCGCCGCTCAAGTCGCCCAGCCGTGCCAACTGGTGGAAAAACTCCACGGGGAACTGGTCGAACGACTTGAACGGCGACCACGTGCCGTCCGGGTCAAGCGTGTAGTACCCGCTGCCGCCTGGTTGCGCGACGATCCAGTCCAGACGTCCGTCACCCGTCAGGTCAGTGAGGATCTGCACCACCGGTTTGCGGGTGTCGGCGTTCGGCATCAGTGGCAGCAAAGTCCAGGGGCCATAAACGATTTCGTCCGTGTCGCGAGTGCCGCGCAAGGGTTCGCGGTAATACCAGGCTTTGTCGTACTGGCAGAGAAATCCGGGCAGCGCTTCGCCGTAAAGATCGACGCAATGATAAGGCTGGCCGTCATTCAGGCCAGGCATGTGCTCGAGTTCCAGGAAGGCCTGGGGGACAGTATCGAGTTTGAACGCCTCATAGAAGTATTCAAGCGGAGGCAGGTGTTTGACGCGGCCCGCAGCGTCGTAACTCATGTAATGCGCGGCTTTCAGGTGGTTGTAACGCAGCGCTGTGGTTTCATGTTCGAGCAACAGACGATTGACCAGCACCGGGGTGGCGCCGGTGTGGTTAAACAACAAAAACTGCCGGCACAGGCGCCGGGTGCCCAGCTCGAAGCCATAGCCATGCATGCGAGACGGGTCGCTGCGCAGCGGCCATTTTGTTTCATCCGGTGCGACATACGGCGGAATGTCCTCCAGCCCGGTGGGACGTTCGCCATAATCAACAATCAGGCGGAACAGCCAGTCCAGTGTTTCGGGTTGTGTATGTTTGAGGCACAACAGCTCGTCAGAGGCGGTCTTGTTGCCATAACAGATCTGCCGCAGATAGCGTTGGGCCGAATAGTCGAATCGTGGATCAGGGTCTGTCTCGTCAGGCTTGTATTCGTAGAGGATGTGCTCACCCACGGCATTCATGACTTCCACCAGTAACCACACGGCAATGTGGGCCGGGGCGTCGGGGTCGTGAATGCATGAGGCGGGAGTGTTGCCGTAACAAGACTGAGAGCCGTCGACGCGTCGGACTATCCAGTAGGAACTGCCGTCTTCACCCGTCCACAACTCATAGCGGTCGAAGCTGTTTTCCAGACGAGGGAGGTAGCGCACCACCGAGAATTGTCTGGCCTGCTTGCCTTCGCCATAGGTGCGTCGGGTTGATTTGATCTCGCCGCGAGGCGTCCGCTCGGGCCGCAGATCGGTGCCGTCTGCCTGCATGACATCGAAAGCGTCAAATCGCGGCGTACCCTTGCTGGTTTTGCGCGAGACGGAGGGCACTGTGAAACCCCAGCCGAGACCGCACTTGGCATTGCCCATGCCGGCATCATAGGAAACCTGCAATTGGGGAGTGAGGCTGCGTACCGCAATGAAGGGCACAGCCAGCGAGTAAGACCGCTGACCGGTCGCGCCGATTTCCCCCCAACTGCGTCCGTGGGTGGCAATGGACGCCGTTTTGGCAATCGAGGGCGGAGTGACGAGCGCATCTGCATCAAGGGCCATGGCAACGCTACCGGTGAACATTGAGGTTGCACGCTAGCAGAGGGCATTGGGGCTACGCACCTGTCAGATCTGACAGGTGCGCTAGATCATTTTGTGTGCCTCACGGGTTTACTTATCGCGTTGAGTGCACAAAAAAAAGGCCGGATCATCCATTGAGGATGTCCGGCCGTTTCAGTTGCACAGAAGCGCTTACTGCACTTCTACCGCCAGGCTTTCGCTGATCTTCTGTTGCCAGATCGCCGGGCCGGTGATGTGTACCGATTCACCTTTGCTGTCCACCGCAACGGTGACCGGCATGTCCTTGACCTCGAACTCGTAGATCGCTTCCATGCCCAGTTCGGCAAAGGCCAGCACTTTCGACTTCTTGATCGCCTGGGCCACCAGGTAAGCGGCGCCGCCAACGGCCATCAGGTACACGGCTTTGTTGTCCTTGATCGCTTCGATCGCAGTCGGGCCGCGTTCGGATTTGCCGATCATGCCCAACAGGCCGGTCTGCTCGAGGATCTGCCGGGTGAACTTGTCCATCCGCGTCGCGGTGGTCGGGCCAGCCGGGCCAACCACTTCGTCACCGACAGGATCAACCGGGCCGACGTAGTAGATGAAGCGACCTTTGAGGTCTACCGGCAGGGTTTCACCCTTGTTCAACATCTCGACCATGCGCTTGTGCGCCGCGTCGCGACCGGTGAGCATCTTGCCGTTGAGCAGGACGGTTTCGCCCGGCTTCCAGCTCTGCACGTCTTCCGGGGTCAGGGTGTCGAGGTTGACGCGACGGGCCGACGGGCCGGCTTCCCAGACGATTTCCGGGTAGGCGTCCAGCGGTGGCGCTTCGAGCGAGGCCGGGCCGGAACCGTCGAGCACGAAGTGCGCATGACGGGTGGCGGCGCAGTTCGGGATCATGCACACCGGCAAGGAGGCGGCGTGAGTCGGGTAGTCCATGATCTTCACGTCGAGCACGGTGGTCAGGCCACCGAGGCCCTGGGCGCCGATGCCCAGCTGGTTGACCTTCTCGAACAGCTCCAGACGCATTTCTTCGATGCGGTTCTGCGGGCCACGGGCCTTCAGCTCGTGAATGTCGATGGATTCCATCAACACTTCTTTCGCCATGACGGCGGCTTTCTCGGCGGTACCACCGATGCCGATGCCGAGCATGCCCGGCGGGCACCAGCCGGCGCCCATGGTCGGAACGGTCTTGAGCACCCAGTCAACGATCGAGTCGGACGGGTTGAGCATGGCCATTTTCGACTTGTTCTCGGAACCGCCGCCCTTGGCCGCTACGTCCACTTCCACGGTGTTACCCGGAACGATGGAGTAGTGGATGACCGCCGGGGTGTTGTCCTTGGTGTTCTTGCGAGCGCCCGCCGGGTCGGCGAGGATCGAAGCACGCAGGACGTTTTCCGGCAGGTTGTAGGCGCGGCGCACGCCTTCGTTGATCATGTCGTCCAGGCTCATGGTCGCGCCATCCCAACGCACGTCCATGCCCACACGCACGAACACGGTCACGATGCCGGTGTCCTGGCAGATCGGCCTATGGCCGGTTGCGCACATGCGCGAGTTGATCAGGATCTGCGCCATCGAGTCACGGGCCGCTGGCGATTCTTCGCGCAGGTAGGCTTCGTGCATCGCCTGGATGAAATCCACGGGGTGGTAGTAGGAAATGAACTGCAGGGCGTCGGCAACGCTCTGAATCAGGTCGTCTTGCTTGATCACGGTCATGAGTCGCGCTCCTCTAAAAGACGGGAACATTCAATAAGGTGCCTGCGGCTTGGTTGCATCGGTCGGTCGCAAGCACCTTTCAAGGCACGCCGGGGCTGCTGGCGCGACGCTAAAAAGGCGCGGCAGTATACCGCGCCTCGGTGGTGGGCACACATTGGCTTTTGGTCGGATAACCATTGTGGCGAGGGGATTTATCCCCGTTCGGCTGCGCAGCAGTCGTAAATACTGTGCACCCGGTTTGCCCGCAGGATTACAGGGGGGCCGCTTCGCAGCCCAACGGGGATGAATCCCCTCGCCACAGGGAGCCTCATAGCGGCAGCGATTCGGGTCAGACGGGCCATGCATTTGACGTCAATTTTCGAGCCTGAAAATCAGTAGTCATTTATCGACTACGCCACTAAAGTGGCAGCCGGTCTGTAGAGTAGGACACTCGGTCAGCCTCCAATCGCACGGTGAGTCAACGATTGACCCATAACGCCATTCAACGTCTTTTGCTTAAACGCTTTGCCCTCGCTGCAGCCACCTATGGATTGGCTTTGCTGCTGCTGTGGCTGGCGTTTTTCACCGGTCACTACGACCAGTCGCTCGGTTCTGTGGCCGTCGGCAGTGCGCTGGTGGTGATCACGCAGGCAGCCCTGTTCGTGATGTTCTGGAGCGGGCGCAACCAGCGCCTCGCTGACCCGAGCCTCACCGAAGTGCAAGTGCTGCTCGGCCTCGGCTGGCAAACCTGGCTGATCGCCCATCTGGATGAAGCCCGTGGCGCCTTTCTGGTGTTCTACGTGCTGATCCTGCTGTTCGGCCTGTTCCACCTGAGTCGACGCGCGTTCATCCGCTGCGCACTGCTGGTGTTTTTCAGTTTCTGCGCCATCACCCTGTGGGACGGCTACCACATGCGCCTCGCCGAGCCTGCGCTCGCAGCATTGCAGGTGTGTATTCTGGCCATGGTGCTGGCGTGGCTAGTGCTTTACGCGCGCTTCGTGCAGACCTCGCGCCTGCGTATGCGCCAACGCCGCTTTGCCTTGCAGGCGCATCAGGACACCTTGCGCGGCATGATGCGACAGCTCGAAGACCTGGTGGCCACCGACGAACTGACCGGGCTGTTCAATCGCCGGCATTTCCTGCGCCTGGCTTCCCGGGAATTGAATACGATGGACGCCGACGTCATGCACGGTCTGGCGTTGATCGATCTCGACCATTTCAAACGCATCAATGACCTGCATGGTCACGCCGCTGGCGATCAAGTGTTGCAGGCGTTCGCCGGGGTGGCCGGCGCCTGCCTGCGTGACGGCGACGTGCTGGCGCGTTACGGTGGCGAGGAATTTGTGGTGTTGCTGCCCGACTGCGATGCCGAGCGCCTGACAGCGTGCTGCGAGCGTCTGCGTATCGCCTTCACTGACGTTGAACTGGTGGGTTTGAATGTGCGCAACCTCAGTCTGTCCGCCGGCATGACCTTGCTGGCGCTGGGCGATGACCTCGACGACGCGCTGCAGCGCGCCGATCAGGCGCTTTACCGGGCCAAGCGTGACGGGCGCAATCGCTGTGCGGCGGCGTGGGAGAACGTCGATGCCTGAACTTCGTGTCGGTGAGCGGCAATGGTCGGTGAGCGCTGGCAGCAACCTGCTCGATGCACTTAACCAGAATGGCGTTGCCGTGCCTTACAGCTGCCGCGCCGGCAGTTGCCATGCGTGTCTGGTGCAATGCGTGCAGGGCTTGCCTGCTGACAGTCGGCCCGACGCGCTGAGTGCCGAGCAGCGCCAGCAAGGTTGGCGTCTGGCTTGCCAGTGTCAGGTGACCGAAGATTTGCAGGTGCACACTTTCGACCCGATCACCGACGGGCGCCCGGCGGTGGTCGACGCGCTGGACTGGCTCAGCGACAGCGTCCTGCGTCTGCGCCTGACACCCCAGCGGCCGTTGCGCTACAGCGCCGGCCAGCATCTGGTGCTGTGGGCCGGCCACGTTGCGCGGCCGTATTCGCTGGCGAGCCTGCCGGAAGAAGACCGCTTTCTCGAGTTCCACATCGATTGCCGCCTGCCCGGCGAATTCAGCGATACCGCGCGGCGCTTGCAGATCGGCGACCCGATCCGCCTCGGCGAATTGCGCGGCGGCGCGCTGCACTATGACCCCGACTGGCACAACCGACCCTTGTGGCTGCTGGCCGCCGGCACCGGGCTTGGCCCGTTGTTCGGCGTACTGCGTGAAGCCTTGCGCCAGGATCATCAAGGCGCCATCCGCGTCATTCACCTGGCCCATGACGTCAGCGAACACTACTTGGCCAAACCCCTTGGCGCACTGGCGGCGCAGCGCGAAAACCTCAGCGTCGAACTGTGGACGTCGGCCGAGTCAGCCGCCGCTTTGGCGCAACTGCGCCTTGTCTCCCGGCAAACCCTGGCCTTAGTCTGCGGCTCGACTGCCAGCGTCGACGCCTTTGCCCGGCGCCTGTACCTGGCCGGACTGCCGCGCAATCAACTGCTGGCCGATGCGTTCTTGCCCCGTGGTTGAGCGCTGAATTCTTTAGCACAAAGTTTTCTGCGGTGATGGACTTTTGTGGTCATGGGACTTTTGTGGCGAGGGGATTTATCCCCGTTTGAGTGCGCAGCGCTCACAAGATTTTGGGGCCGCTGCGCAGCCCAACGGGGATAAATCCCCTCGCCACAAAAGCCACTCACCAAAGAAGCCTCTGACCACATTGATCTTCGTGAAGCCCGACTATCGCCGAGACACGCCATGACCGACGCCATCCTGCTGGAACGCGAACGCGGATTACTGACCCTGCGCCTCAACCGTCCCGACAAGAAAAACGCCCTGACCCGCGCCATGTACAGCCGTCTCGCCGAGGCGCTGAAACAGGCCGACGCCGATCCTGAAATCAACGCCGTGCTGATCACCGGCAGCGCCGAGTGCTTCACTGCCGGCAATGACATCGCCGACTTCATCCAGCAACCGCCGACTGATCTCGACAGCCCGGTGTTTCACTTCATGCTCAACTTGCTCGAATTGCGCAAACCGGTGATTGCTGCGGTGGCCGGCGCTGCGGTAGGCATTGGCACTACGCTGTTGCTGCATTGCGATCTGGTGTACGTCGCCCGTGATGCGCGGTTGCGCATGCCGTTCGTCAACCTGGGGTTGTGCCCGGAGTTTGGCTCCAGCCTGATCCTGCCGCGTTTGTTGGGGCAGGCCAAAGCGTCGGAGTTGTTGCTGCTCGGTGAAGGGTTTACCGGTGAGCAAGCGGCGCAATGGGGCATTGCGACCGAAGCGCTGGGCAGTGGCGAAGCTGCAGTGGCCAGGGCGCGGGAGATGGCGCTGCGGTTTGATGAGCTTCCGGCCGAGGCAGTGCGCATCAGCAAGCAATTGATGAAGGCGCCGGATCGCGAGTTGATCCGCAAGGTGATCGAGGAGGAGGGCGCGCTGTTCACCCAGCGCTTGCGTTCGCCGGAAGCATTGGCGGCGTTGACCGGGTTCATCAAACGGCATTGAGATATCCGCCGACCGCCGACCGCCGACCGCCGACCGCCGACCGCCGACCGCCGACCGCACTCCGTGCACCGATCGTTCCCACGCTCTGCGTGGGAATGCCTCAATGGACGCTCTGCGTCCGCTTCGGCAGGGGACGCGGAGCGTCCCGGNNGAGCGTGGGAACGATCAAACTAGTAACGATCAGTCTGAAATGAAAAAGCCCCGCCATTCACATGGTGGGGCTTTTCGTTTTCAGCAACCGGTCACTCAGACCTGCGGGTCGCCCACGTGCAGGATCTTCATGCCGTTGGTGCCGCCGGTGGTGTGGTAGCTGTCGCCCTTGGTCAGGATGACCCAGTCGCCTTTTTCCACAACGCCGCGCTTGACCAGTTCGTCGATGGCTTTCTGGCTGACTTCGTGCGGTTCCAGCGAGGCCGGATCGAACGGAATGGTGTACACGCCACGGAACATCGCTGCACGCGCCTGAGTCTCGCGGTGTGGCGAGTAGGCGTAGATCGGCACCGAAGAACGGATGCGCGACATGATCAGCGGGGTGTAGCCACTTTCGGTCAGGGCGATGATCGCTTTGACGCCCGGGAAGTGGTTGGCGGTGTACATGGTCGCCAGAGCAATGCTTTCGTCGCAGCGAGTGAATTCCTTGCCGATGCGGTGGCTCGACGTCTTGCCGGTCGGGTGCTTTTCCGCGCCGACGCAGATGCGCGCCATCGCCTGCACGGCTTCCAGCGGGTACTGGCCAGCGGCGGATTCGGCCGAGAGCATCACGGCGTCGGTGTAGTCGAGCACGGCGTTGGCCACGTCGGACACTTCGGCACGGGTCGGCATCGGGTTCTGGATCATCGACTCCATCATCTGGGTCGCGACGATCACAGCCTTGTTGTGGCGGCGTGCGTGCAGAATGATTTTCTTCTGAATGCCCACCAGTTCGGCGTCGCCGATTTCCACACCCAGGTCACCACGGGCAACCATCACCGCGTCGGAGGCCTGGATCAGACCGTCGAGGGTTTCGTCGTCGGCCACGGCTTCGGCGCGTTCGATTTTCGCCACCAGCCAGGCAGTGCCACCGGCTTCGTCGCGCAGTTGACGGGCGTAGTTCATGTCGGCGGCATCACGCGGGAAGGACACCGCGAGGTAGTCGACTTCCATTTCCGCGGCGAGCTTGATGTCGGCCTTGTCTTTTTCAGTCAGGGCCGGTGCGGTCAGGCCGCCACCGCGACGGTTGATGCCTTTGTGGTCGGACAGCGGGCCGCCGATGGTCACTACGCAATTCAGTTCAGTGGCGGTGGCGGTTTCAACGCGCATCACCACGCGGCCGTCGTCGAGCAGCAGCTCGTCGCCCACGCCGCAGTCCTTCACCAGATCCGGGTAGTCGATACCGACCACTTGCTGGTTGCCTTCGGTCAACGGATGGCTGGTGGAGAAGGTGAACTTGTCACCGATCTTCAGCTCGATCTTCTTGTTGGCGAATTTGGCGATCCGGATTTTCGGGCCTTGCAGGTCACCGAGCAGGGCGACGAAGCGACCGTGCTTGGCGGCCAGGTCACGCACCAGCTTCGCGCGAGCCTTGTGCTCGTCGGGGGTGCCGTGGGAGAAGTTCAGACGGGCGACGTCCAGGCCAGCCAGAATCAGCTGTTCGAGAACTTCCGGCGAGTTACTGGCCGGGCCAAGGGTAGCGACGATTTTGGTACGACGGACGGACATGCAAAGACTCCTCAGGTTCAAGCGCTTGCGAAGGCTACTATGCTCCGTGGGTGTAGTCATTGTTCGTTTGCACTACTTATCACTTTCTTTATTGAACACGACAATCGGCGTAAACGGCTCTGAAGATTTCTCACGAGGGGTCGATACAGAGCACAAGACAGGAGAACCCCCATGCGATTGTTGCCCATTGCCGCCCTTGCCCTCAGCGTCCTCGCCGCCTCGGGCTGCACCCGTTGGTCGATGAACCATCATTTGAACAACGCCTACAGCGCCTATGATCGCGGCAATTGCGAGCAGGTCATGCTCGAACTGTCCAAGGTCGAACGCGCCAGCCGTGCCCGCCCGTATGTGTGGCCGGAAGTGTCGATGATGCGCGGCCAGTGCCTGGAACGGCAAAAAATGTTTGTCGATGCGGCGCAGACCTATCAGTTCATCATCGCCTCGTACCCCAACAGCGAATACGCCTACCGCGCCCGCGCGCGCCTGGAAACCTTGCAGAGCCTGGGCCATTACCCCACTCGCAGTGCGGCCGCCGTGGTGCGCCCGACGCGCTTTTGATGGCGGTTGTCATACAAAATCTGGCCGGTTGTACAGCCTGAGCTATAGTCGATGGATCGGGTCCGGCACTGCGTTTGCGACGATCCGTGCAACACCTGCGACTGGTTTGAGATTGACGTGACGGCGTATTGGCGACTGTCACACCGGAAGCGGGGAGAGCGGGCCTGCCGCACAGGCCTGTTCCGAAGCAAAGGTGCGGCTCTGTGATGGAGCCTTGCATGGCGAACTGCGCATGTTTACCGACCGCCGTATCGAACGGCATCAACTGCCGTATTTCCTCAGGGTATTCAACAGCGTCACCGACAAACCCATCGGGTTTCTGGGCAACGTCTCCGAAGACGGGCTGATGCTCATCAGCCAGTTGCCGATGATGATCGGTGTGGATTTTCAACTGCGCCTGAAAATTCCCATGGGTGAAGGCTGCCATCAGGTCATCGACCTGACCGGGTGCTGCCTGTGGTGCCAGGAAGACGCCACCCCCCACCATTACGACGCAGGCTTCAGCCTCCACCGCCCGCCGCCGGAATACGGGCAACTGGTTCTGGCCTTGAAGCAATACTTCAGTTTTCAGGCGCTGCCGGCGTCTGCCTGATTCAATCCCTTCAAGAACATCGCGAGCAAGCCCGCTCCCACAGGGTTGTACATGGATCCTGTGGGAGCGGGCTTGCCTGCGAAGGCGTCAGTACAAGCACCTCAGGATGACCGGTCAGGCCAGGGCAATCGCCCGCTCACTGTCCAGCGTCTTCTCCGCCAGCAACAACCCCATCTCGCTCAACTGATAGATCGCCATCGCCAGATGCCGCGGCTTGTCTTCCAGGCTGTCCGCCAGATCGAGCAAGAGGATGCTCACCGACGAAAACGTTTCGTAGGTCTGGATGGCAATGGCTTCGGGGTTGAGGTCGGGCGCGACCATGAACATCTGCATGGCGCGATCAACGGAATTGCGCGAGGGCGGTTCGGGTTTGAGGTAATGGTCGAGGGCGCGTTCGGCGGCTTCGTGGAGTTTTTTTGAGTCGGGGGATTCGTAGGGGGAAACGGTATCGGTTTCGGGGGGATTTGGTGTTGGTTTGATCAAGGTCATTTCTCCGGTATGGAGCTGCCACCGGCTCGCGACTAAACGATGGGGGTGGCGGCTGGACGCAGGTTAGTCGACCGGTGGAGAAATGAATCCCGGCGCGCCCGAAAGCGCCCTGCGTACAGCCACCATCAAGTGCGGGGACAGGGAAATCCCGACTGGATGATGCTTGTACACATCATTTCAACCACCGAGCGACTAAACCCGACCACTGATTGGCAGCGGCACGGATCAAGTTACGGGGCATCAGCCAAGCGCACAAGCCGGCGGATTCTGGCGGATCTGTAGGCAAAGGCGCAAGGCGTTGTAGCCTCGATTCGCTTGCCTTGAAGGCTCCTGAAATACACCACTGAAGCAGTGTGACCGTTCGTCGGGACTGTCAGATTTTACAGGTGTGGGAATCCTATCGCTTTCGCTAAGTTGGCCATTAACGGTGAATTGCAAATAGGAGATTGGTATGAGTAGCGAAATTTTTGGACCGTCAATTGTCCATCCAAGAGGACATTCGCCTTACTACAACCTTAATCTCTATGTGGAGTTTCGAGGGATTCCGAGTAATAGGATGACGATTGAGATGCGAGGTCCTGGATCTCCGGTCAGAGTCGTCTTGAACGCAAATGGTAATGGTGTAGTGGCGGGGAATATTGGGTATTTTCCTGCTAATACAAATTTGATCAGTGTGAAGCAGGATGGTAATGGCGAAACACTTCATACCATTCGTTTTTCAGTCCCGATCCCGGTCTTTGATCAGGATCAATATTATGCAAAATACATCGATGGTTCCAGTACGTTCAGAGTGACCGGATATATTCCTCTTAATTGGGGGACTGACCACATGCCCGGCGACCTTCAGTACACCGTAGACTTCCACGGCGGCCCAAGTGGTGGGTTTATTAAATCTACCCCTGTCTCAGTGACAGGCAAGTGGGAGGTTGATTTGCCGGTTCCGCATGGCGATCGCTGGTTTTCATGTCGATTCAACGTATACAAAGATAACGGTAATTGGCATTTGGATCAGTCTGACTGGTCTACAAGAATGTCTGTTCTTGGGCTGGGGAAACCCTTTATCAATAGACCGCTAAACGGTGTTGTAGGCCAGAAGCCTGTCCTTACAGGGGGCGGTGGTAATTCGGGTCTCATTGTAAAAATCTATAAAACTTATGACAGCGTTACGGTTTATGGCAGTGGGGGCGTGGGAGTAGATGGCACGTATACTGCCAATATCATCGAGCCATTACCCTTCGGATCCTATGAAATAACAGCTCAGCAAAAATTTAGTAATTTCGAATCTGAGTGGGCCACGCCAGTGGCAATTACTGTGTTGTCTCCTCCCATCATTAATTCGCCCAGCGGCACTGTCGATCAGGGCTCCCAGGCTATTTCCGGCACTGTGGTCAGTGCCAAAGCAGGTACACATATTGATATCTATCGGGATGTAACCAACGTGCTTTTGGGCAGCGGCGTCGTAGATACCCCAACAACATGGAAGGGAACATTATCCCCTGCGTTAGTGCCGGGTATCCATGTCTTTTCAGCAAGACAGAAATATAACAACCAGAGTTTTTCGGAGCGTGGTCCAGCTATTACAGTGCGCGTGCGACCTGCTGTTGTGGCCAACATTAATACCGATTCAGCTCAATTACCCATGGTTGTGTTCTCCGGTGACGGGCACAGCGGCGCAGTTGTCAAGTTTCAGGTACTCGGAGCGGCTCAGCCTACCCAAGCAACAGTAAACGGAGGTACCTGGCGGGCGGCGGCCGTGAGGATGCGTCCGCAAATTGGTGATCAGCAAGTGACGTTCTGGCAGTCCCTCAAGGTGGGGGACAATGACTGGATTGACTCATCCCCCATAACAAAAAATATCCATATCGATACGCCCACGCCTAAAGACACTCTTCGGACTATGAACGGCGACGTTCCTGAGTTTAGCGGCAACTATTATTTTTTTCCGGGGGTTGCAAATACCGGCATTTTGGTTCGCATTAACGACTTGGACTGGGATAGCCACACGATGACGGCGGATGGCCCCTGGAGAACCACAAAAACGACGCCGTTGCCCCCGGGCACTCACACCGTCAAGGTTTTAGGCGGCTCGAATAGTCAGTGGTCCGCCGCCGAGGAGCTGGAGTCGATTGTCATCAGACCCAAAGTGCCCCATGACACCGTCATTAACGTCGAGGGTCTCTTCGCACGCCTCAATGGCAGGTGCTGGCCCTTCGCAACTGTTGCGGTGTTTTTTGACGAGGATGTGACGGCTGTTGTTGTTACATCGGACGCGGAGGGTAAGTGGAAATATGAAGAGAACAGGGAACTCACACCCGGAAATCACACGTACAAATTGTCCCAGACCTTCGGCGGTCAGACCTCGCCAGTCACGACGGCGGTACCGTTCAACATCGCCACACCGGCCGTCACAATCACTGTGCCTGCCGGTGGCGCGCCTGATGTCAGCCTGCGGCCGGAGGTGAAGGGCACTGGCGCTTACGCCGGTGCGGTGATCAAGGTGTATGACGCCAAGATATCCGGAAAGCTGTTGGGCGAGCACGCGGTGACTGTTGCGGGCGATTGGTCGCTGACGTTGAAGGAAGAATTCCTCGTTGAAGGAAACCAGGCCATTTATGCAGTGCAGGAATTCAAATCACAGAAGTCAGCGGACAGCGAGCACATGTCCTTCACCGCAAGGCTGCCCAAACCTACGGTTATCCAGCCGCCAGTGGGTAATATCGAGCGTTTTGCCGAATATTCCGGCAAAGGTTGGGCGCTATCGAAGATCACGTTGAGTCGGGTCGGCTTCCCCGAATGGGGCTACAAAGACATCCCGGTGGACGTGGACGGGAACTGGAAAGTCAGGGTTCAAGTGCACGAGGTTGGACCGCAAACACTGGCAATCAACCAGCAGTACAAGACCTTTACCCGAGATGGAGAAGGTCGCGTTTTCACTGTCATACCGAACATCCCGCTGCTTGAGACGCCTGCTGAAGGCGAGCGTCTGACGCTGCGCCCGATGTTTGCCGGGCATGGGTATGCGCAAGACATTGTTTCCGTGGTCAAAAATAATGAACCGTCGGTGATCCTCGGCACGGCAACGGTGGCGGATGACGGCACCTGGTTCGTTCGCAGCAACATGGATTTACCGTTGGGCGAGGATTACCTTTTTTCCATCCGGCAAGCGCGTGACGGCTATGAATCGGGCTGGTTTCTTCCTACCCGTACTTTCCACGTACTCACTTTTGGCCCGACGGTAGACGAACCCGTCGCCGGTGATTGGACCGGTATTTATCCATGGGGCTGCGGGCGTGATGTGCCGGGCGCCAAAATCACTGTGGCTTCGGTGTTCAATGCTGAAGAGGTGCTGGCGCCAGTTGTAACAGTCGATGAAAGCGGTCACTGGCGTGTGCAGTTGAACAAAGCGTTGCCTGAAGGCGCGAACTGGCTGCAGGCACGGGCCGAGCGCCCCGACGGGCAGGTGTCGGACTGGGCGCGCAGCGGGCGTTTCGTTTGTGAAGTATTGGACGCGGGGTACCTGGCGCCGACGGTGCTTTTTCCGCGGCTGGGCGAAGAAGTCGGCCTGCGGCCGGTTCTGAGTGGCGACGGGCTGGCGGGGGCGGAAGTTTTCGTGACAACACCAGATGACACCGCCACTTATCTGGCTCGGGCCACGGTGGATCGCGAAGGGCGCTGGACGGCGCGCTTCACGTCAGCGCTTACCCCCGGCACCGAGTTTTCCTACGTTGTGCGTTTAGGCCGGGATGCGGTCAGGTCAGCCTATACGTCTGTCAGAACCTTCAAGGTGGTTCAAGTGCCCGCCAACTTTGAAGCGCCCATCGTCACCAGTCACAAGGAAGGCGATGCCGTCGATCAGCGTTTTTGGGTAAGCGGCCGTGGCAGGCCGGGCGCGCAATTGACGCTGCATCAACAGGGTTATGTCAGCGCGCGGGGGACTACCGAAGTCGACGCCAGTGGCCATTGGAAGGTCTGCTTCGACCGTCTCCTGGAGCCTGGCGAGTATATTTTCGGGGCTCAGCAATCCATCGATGGGCAGTTATCGCTGTACAGCGCAGGTATCAAGGTGACGGTGACAGAGGCTTTGCCTGCGCCAATTCTGGACAGCCCGATTGGCGAAACCCAGGTCGCTCGGGTCACCAAAGTCTGCGGTCGCGGTTATCCGCAAGCCACAGTGACGCTGGTCAAATCAGGTGACGCCAATTCCCTCTGGGGTTCCAGCGTGGTCAATGCCCAGGGGTACTGGGAAATCTGGACGCCCCGCTTGCCAGACGAACCAATCAGGCTTAACGCCAAGCAAGAGATCAGCGGCAAACCCGTCAGTGGCTGGATGAAAGAGGTGTTCATTCTTCACGTCGTGAATGCCGGTTAGTGACGTTGGCCCTTGATGAAAACAGCCTGGAAGTTCCGACCAACGGTAGCGTCCACTGTCAGATCTGACAGTAGACGCGAGTGTCCCGAAAGCGCCCAAATAACGCTCAAGGTTTGTAGCCTCACCCAGCTGGAAACGGTGGTGCGGCTTTACAAGGAGTGTCAACGATGACTGCAGAAAACCGTCGTCCCACCGAGCAACTGGTTAACCGGTTGTTCGCCGAGCCACGCATCGCGCAACTGGAAAAACTGCAGTCATTCCTCCAGGACGGCGGCAACGTCTTCGACCTGATTGACCGCGCGCCCGCCTCGCTGTGTGAAGAGTTCGAACTGTCGCGGGCCGAAGCCAGGCTGTTGCTCGACCGCAGCTATAGCCTGGCCCTGAAACTGGCGCGTGTGTTTCGCGAAAATCAATTGACCGCTGGTGCCGGGCACAAGAGAAAAAATCGTGGCGGTCTGCGTGCCATGGTTGACGGACCGACGTTTGATCAGTTGTTTGCCTTTGACTCCGGCAACTTCACTCCGGTCGACAATATCGGCGCGAGCGTCTCACCCGTGGCTTACCTGATCTCGATCATTCAGGAGGCGAAATGGCTGGAGAGCTCGAGCAGCGACACACAGAGAGTCACGCTGCGTCGACGTCGCCCGGATCTGTTCAATCTGTTGATTGATGAAACGGCCGTCAACCGCCAGGCGTCGGTGGTGCTCAACACCAATCAGGTGTTACGCGCCCATCTCGAGACTTATAAAAACCGCGATGACGACGTCGATGCCTTGATGCGCCTGGCGCGTTATCCCAACACACTGCCCTACGACCCAGCGTGGAGAACCATCGATTACGCCACCCAATCCAGAGACCCTTTGTTGTCTCTGGCGGCGGTGGTGCGCGCCACGGACAGTGCCTTTCCCTATTTCATTCGCCCGGACGCGCGCGGTCAGAACTCTGACATTGCCTTGCGCCTGGCTTCTGAGCTTTCGCCCGGACAGCAGGAGTTGCTGCTGGAGGATTTTTATCCCCTGACGTCCAGGCCGTGGGTGCTTGAGGATCGCTGGGTCAATCCGCGTACACGCCAGGCGATCCCGATGGGCGAGCTAAAACCCGAGGAGTTTTATCGAGCTAACTTTGACTGTGATGCCTACACCGCTTTACTGCCGCTCAAGGCCTTTCAGCAAAAGACGCAGTTAAGCCGCGAAGGCATCGAGCGGCTACTGTCCATCGGGGCCTTTGTTCCGCAGTTGTCTGCCAATGCGCCGGCGCAACGAAAGGCGACGAATCCCGACTTGCCAATCGACGATGACAATCCGGCCTTGCCGGTCACGGCCAAGGATTCTGGCTCGGCCTTCATCAATTTCGGGGATGCGCCGGCCATTGGGCTGGAGCGTGTGCAGAATGACCCGCCAAAAGATGAGTGGAAATTTCTGCTGACTCATCTCACTGCGAATAATCAGGAACGATTTGACCGCATCAACCGCATGGTGCGGCTTAACCGCTGGCTGGGGCTGAACGCGCACGAAACCGATCAGTTGGTGGTGGCCGCGATCAGGGCAGAAGATCTCAATGGCTTACGGATTACCGAAAACACGCTTCGGGCGTTGGGGCTTTTCAAGGAGCTTCGCGCTGCTTACGGATGCAGCGCTGAAGATTTTGCTGCGTTCATCGACGTCATGTCGGCGTACGAGTACGGCAAGGAACCGTCGCATTTTGATCGCGTGTTCAATGCCCAGTCGCTGTTCGCGACGCCGCTGCTGATTGATAACGGCGAGTTTTCGGCATTCCCGGTCACGGAGGAGGACCAGAGCACGGCCGACCATATTTGCGCGGCGCTGGGGATCGATTTCGACACTTACCGTTATCTGGCCATCCTGATTGCCGCTGCCCACAGTGCCGGTTCGGTCGACTTCAAAATCAAACTCCATCGCAGCCTGTCGGTGCTGTCCAGCTTTTACCGGTTGGTTCGCCTCCCCCGGCTGCTGGGGATCGGTCCGCTGGAAGGGATCGCACTGATCAATGCGATGGATCTGAAAAACGTCGGCTGGCTGGCGCAACTGGCAGGGCCGACGCGTATTCGCATGCTCAAGACCGCGGGCACCACCGATGTGTTGAGCGTGCTTCATGCCGGCATGTCGATGGTGCAGTGGTGCCAGCGCAATGAACTGTCGCCCAAATGGCTGACCCAGCATGTCGGCCAGGCGGTGGTACCGGTGGTCATGGGCGATTCCGAGCGACAATTGCTGGAGCAACTCAGCGTGCAGTTGCAACCGGTGCGCATGTCCGAGTTGTTGTTGACCGATGCCAGCGTCCCTCCCGACCCCTCCGGAATCGGCTGGATGAACCTGCTGGAAACCGTGGTGGATGCCAACGGGCTGATCATCGGCGTCAGCGACCGCTCGGACGCCGAGTACATGCGGTGGATCGGTGATGAATTGCAGACCATCGTCGAAAACGCGCATATCCCCGTGGCGGATCAGGCGTGGGTGATTGAAGCGATTCTGCGCGTGGTGCTGCGTTCACGTGCGGGGCAGCGTGCGTTGGTTCAGGAAACCTTTGCTGTCTATCTGCAATTGCCCTCCGACCTGGCGTTACCGGTCATCGTCTGGTCGGGCGGTTATGTCTATCAGTTGTTGAGCCAGGCACTCAAGGCCATGGAGCCGGCGCCCGCCGAGCCCGTCGGGTTTGACGATGAACCGGAGGCGCCGGACAGCGAGCAGCGCGAATTTTTACGGCTACTGGTCGAGTTGCAGCGACGCAGCGAAGTGGCCCGGGAACTCAAGCTCAGTTCGGCGATGCTCATCTCGTACCTGGAAAACTCGGCCTGGTTCGGTATCGAGAACGCGAGCGAGTTGTCACTGACCACGGTGTTCTATCTGACCTTGTATGGCCGCGCGGTAAAACTGGCCAAACAACCAGCGCAGAAGTTGCTGGATTACCTCAGTCAGGTCAATGAGCAATTGGGCGACATCTCCGAGGATGAGGTGGCGTTGGTTCGCGATGCGGCGGCGGGCTTGCTCGCCAGTTTCTTCGGGTGCGGGATCAAGGAGGTATTGACGTGTGCCATCCATGCCAACCCGGCTGCGGATGACGACTCGCAGCCCCCCGTGCCGTTGATTCGCGACCTGCAGCAATTGGCGTTGTTGTTGCGCATGCTGGAAACCCGCGATCAGACGGGACTGGACTTCGATGCCTTGCTGATACTGGGCAAATTGACGCCCAAGGACGGTGATGCCGACTATCGCTTTGCTGCACAGCGTGCACTGGAAAGTCTGTCGGAAACCTCAATTGCAGGCATTGACGAAGACGGCAGCGAGCTTGGGCAAAGCCTGAATATAGTTTGTGAGGTGGACCGGGTAAAACTGGTGGCCAATGTGCCAAACGAGATTGCAACTTATCGCCTGACCCTGCGCGATTACACCGGCAAGTTGCTCAAATATGTCACGGTCGAATGGTCACACCAGGGCGAAGGTGTGCTGATGGATCTGAAGACCCAGACCGATAGTAAAGGGCAGACCTTCGCGAGATTACTGGCCGGCAGCACGATGGGCAGCGCCAACGTTGCGTATAAATTGCGCCTGCGCGACGCCGTTGCAGCACCGTCGGTGTTGATTGATTGTGATGATGAGTTAAAGCCTTTGCTCAACTCCCGGTTCGTTTGGCCACAGCGCGATATTCTGGCCGGGCAGGTGGAGTATGCAACCTTGCGCATTCGTTTTCGCGATAATCCCGGCAATGACCCCGTCGGCAAGCGGTTACAGTGGTCGACCGACAACGGCATTATCAAACCGGATGAAACGTTCACCAACGAGAAGGGAGAGTCGTCCGTTCGCCTTTACAGCGACACGGCAGTCGAGGCCATCGTCACCGTGACGCATGTGGAAAGCGGTAATGGCACTGATTTCCCTAAAATTACATTCGTCGATCAGCCCAGGATCACGGAGTTGCTGGCGATCACGCCGGCCGTGAAGGGGCAGCCTTTGACGGTCATGTGCCACGTGATCGGACTCAATGGCAAACCGCTGGCTGGGCAACCTGTTACCTGGCAAATCCAGGACGGTACAACCGGGGAAACGCTGAGCGATCCCGAGGGCAATGCTTACTGGGACGTTCCCGTTATAGAGGCTGGCAAATTGATGATCATGGCCAGCGTCGGCACGGCCGGGCAGGATCAAACTCTGGAGTTGTCGGTATCGGAACGGGTGCTGATCAGCGAATTCGCCAGTAAGTGGATGGTGCCGGTGGCTGACTCGCCAGAAACCACTGATATCTGGATCGAACTCAGTGACGAGTTGGAGGACGGGCAGCCAATTGCTCTTTACCCGGTTGAGTGGACTCAGCAACAGCTGCCGAAGGGGGCACTGACGACCATCATTATCCCCACTGACAAAAATGGCCGTTCCACTTATCCATTCAAGGCCGGAGTTGCTGGCACGTACCAGTTGACGGCCAAGGTGCAGGTGACCAACCAATTCAAGACGTTCGATCTGGAGGTGTTGCCGGCATTCGAATGGAAAGTCGATTTGTTCGAGTACAACGAGAGTTCTCCACCGGACGAGGTTCCCGTCACCGGTGAGTGGATACTGGAAGCGGGCAAAAAATACCGCTTGAAGATTCTGCCAGTCAGCACCTTGCCCGCAGGCGCCATCGCCACCCTTGGCTGGTATCAGCAGGAGGGCAGCAGTGCGAAGACCATCGGTCTTGAGTTCACGCCGAAACTGGCAATGCAATCCCCGTTTCCCATAGACGGATCGCCGTTGACCTGGGATATCGATTGCTCGTCCCGAAACGATCGCACGTTCCGCCTGGATCTCAGATGCGAAGGGGTTCCGTTGCCGCTGTTGCTGGAAGGCAAGGTTCGCAAGAAACCGTTGAGCAAGCGCCGCAAGCGCTAGCCGTCCACTGAAGACATTCGACAGTGCCGCTGCGCCTTAAAGCCTGGCCTTGCCATCTACCCACCGGAACGGGAGTTGAATCGTGACAACATTTTTCGTCAACAAGCTGGAAGAAGAACGAGCACTGGCCCAGGCTGCGCTGGCTTGCAATACCCGATGGATTGATTATCCGGAGGCATTCAAACCGGAGACCATCGACGACGTCGATGAGTACCTGCTGACCGATTCGCGCAGTGCTTCCAGTGTGCTCAGCAGCAAAGTTGCGCAGGCGATCACCAGTGTGCAGCAGTACATCAACCGCATGCTCAGCGGCATGGAGCCGGGTTATACAGGCTCCTTCGATCCGCAGCGTGTCGAGTTCTGGCAGGGCATCGGCGGGCGCTTGAGCCTGTGGCGTGCCAATCAGATGGTCGAGGATTACCCGGAGAACTACATTCAGCCGCAGTTGCGGATCAAGCGCACGCGGCTGTTCCGGGCACTCGAAGACAACCTGAACCAGACGCGGCTCACCGACGATTCGGTGCACAAATGCGTCAAGGAGTATCTGCGTGGTTTTCAGGAAACCTGCGATCTGGAAGTCATCAGCGGCTACGTGGACAGTCATCAGTTCAAGGAGGCGACCTATTACTTCGTGGGGCGAGAGAGGGTTGAGCCGTTTCGGCATTTCTGGCGCAAGGCGGACATCGACCTGTCGCTGGATCCGGATCACGTCAACCCTACGGCCTGGAGTGAGTGGGAGCCGATCAACATCCCGGCGTCGGACCGGTTGCTCGACATCCGCCCGGTATTCTGGGGAGGACGACTGTTTGTGGTCTGGGCTGACTGGGCCGCGCCTGTGTTCGACCCGGACGCCGTGTTGATTCGTTCTGGCGAGATGAAAATCCAGACCGCATCCCTGACCTTGAACGGGGAGTGGTCTACGCCGATTGTGCTCGGCAGTGTCGAACGTAACGAGCGTTTCGACGAGGCGGGCGGGCGTCTGGTGGCGGCCGTGTTCGCTGAAATGAACTCCCGGGACGACCGCTTGGCCGTGTACTTCACCAATCGCGCAACGGCGGCGGTGACGGCTGAACCGTTTCTGGATGTTTTTGACTCCCGCGACACCATGATGCGTAAACGGCCGGTGGATTTGGCCGCACTTTTGGAGATGGCCACTGTCCGGTTCAAGGATGCATCGACGCTGCAGTACAAAATTCTGCCTGATGACCGGCCTTCAATAAAGGTCGAGCGTGTGACCCCACATGAGGATGAAATAGTGGGTGAGTTCAACGCGAAGCTGGGGCTGGAAGCAGTCATCTCTCGGGAGTTGGTCGGCTCTGTTTGGATGGATACTTTGCGCATCAGGGGAACTTGTAGCTACAAGGCGACTTGGGAGAAACCCAAGGCAACATTCACACTGAGCTTTATGGCGAAAGGGCCAAATGATCCGGTGGATCAGGTGGTGGTTCTTGCGCTCGATGGAAACGCGCGCTCCCCGTGGATGGTCATCCGCCGGGAGGCGCTGCCGATTGACGCAGGCATGCCCTTCAAATTTGCCATCACTGAGCCCAATACGACTGGAAAGAACCCAAGTACCAACGTCTACACCGTCAAAAAGTATCAGAACCCACGCGACTACAAACTGCCAAAACTGTTGAAAACTGCGGATAACGCCGCACAGTTTCTCGATTTCAATGAATCTGTCACAGGGCAGAAATTCCGCTACACACGGTTGAATACAGTCATCGGCCCGCAGTTGACGGCGCGAGCAGAGATTTCGGTGGCAGCGGTACTGGACTGGACCACGCAACACCTCATCGAGCCGGGTTGGCCGGGTGACGCACAAGCCGAGGCAAAGGGGCCATTTGAAAGCGCCAACGGCTTGTACCTGTGGGAACTGTTTTTCCATCTGGTTCACCTGGTGACCTACCGCTTGCGCAGTGAGGGGCGCTTTCTGGAAGCGCAGCGCTGGAGCCATTACCTGTTCGATCCGCAACTCATGGAGGAGTCCTTCGAGGAAACCGACCCCGATGTGCCTGACGCGCCGAAGTACTGGCGCTGCAGGCCTCTGGTGGAGGAAGGCGACACGGTTTACGAGTTGGCCAAACCCAACGATCCGGATGCGATTGCCTATGGCGAACCCCGGCATTACCGGATTGCGGTGTTCATGGATTACGTGCGCACGCAGATCGAGTGGGGTGACTGGCTGTACCGGCAACTGAACCGCGATGACCTCGCATCGGCGCAGTTGCATTACTTGCGTGCGCAAGCGTTGATGGGCGAAGAACCGGAGTTCGGTACGGCCAGTGACTGGGTGCCGAAAACAGTCAATGAGTTACAGAACAGCATGGATCAGCGAGAAGTGCTGCGCCGTTTTGAACAGACGTATGTAATGGCGCCCGAGGACTGGCCGAAAGCCAAAGCCATTCGTCCTTATCTGGCGGCGCTGGGTGTGGAGGGCTTCCGCGCACCGGTCAATCAGACGCTGCTCAACACTTACAGCGAAATCCGCCAGCGCCTGTTCAACCTGCGCAATAACCTGACACTCGATGGCCGGCCGATCGACTTGCCGCTCTACAGCCCGGCGGCGGATCCGCGTCAATTGCTGCTGGCCCAGGCGGCGGGTTCTGCTGGACTGTTGCGGCGCATGGGCGGGCAACTGGTGGTGCCGCCGTATCGCTTCAGAGTCATGCTCGATCTGGCTATGAGCGCGCTGGAAACCCATGCACGATTTGGCGAACAGCTGCGTCAGTACCTTGAACAACGTGATCGAGGCCGGCAGGAAGAATTGCAGTATTTGCAAATGAGTGAACTCGGCAGGTTCGCCATTGCAATGCAAAACGAAACCATCAGTCAGTTGCAGGTGGCCCGCGAGGCGTTGGTGCAGAGCCGGGCACAGGTGCAGGCGAGGGCCACGCATTACGAGCAGTTGTCCAATGAGTATGTGTCGAGCGCCGAATACCAGGTGATGGATCAGATACTTGCGGCAAAAATTGCGTCGGCGACGTCTTCTGGCGTCACGAGTGCGGCAGCCGTTCTCAACAGCGCACCCAACATTTTTGGTGTGGCTTCAGGCGGGATGAACTGGGGAGCCATCCTGCATGCCGTCGGAGGCGTGGCACATGTCATTGCTGACGGTCTGCTGATGGACGCAGACCGCAAAGCCAGTTCCGAACAATACCGCCGTCGTCAGCAGGAGTGGAATTACAACGTCCAGCAGGCGCGGCTCGAGCAGGCGGCCATTGATCTGCAATTGCAGGCACAGGATCACGCCATCAGGGCTGCACAAGCGAGTTTGCGCCATACCGAAACGGCCAATGCCCAGACGTTGGCGATGTACGCCTTCCTCAAGCAGGAGCGTGACATTTCCGTGGACTTCAGTGGCTGGATGGTTGGCCAGATGAAAAACCTGTACTTCCCGGCCCACGATGCAGTGGTTTCTCTGTGCCAGACCGCCGAGACCTGCATGCGCTACGAAATCGGCGATTACGAGAGCGAATCGTTTGTCCGCTCTGAAGTCTGGCAGGAGAAGTATCACGGCCTGACTGCGTCGGAATCGCTGAAGCTGGATCTGTTGCGCATGTCGGCCGAATACCACAAGCGCAATGAACGGCGCCTGGAGTTGGTCAAGACTGTTTCGCTCAGAGAGCTGTTCGACCATCAGGATCTCTACGGTAAACAGTCCGACGAGAGCTGGAGCGCTGCATTGGCGGCTCTTGTCAATGAAAGCAAAACCGGCGGTACGCTGATGTTTGACCTGTCGCAGCGATTGTTCGATTACGACTACCCGGGCCATTACTGCCGGCAGATCCTTTCTGTGAGTGTTTCGTTGCCGGTCACCACCGGGCCTTATGAGGATGTGCGTGCCATTTTGACGCAAACCGCCAGCCGGATTCTGACCCAGGCCAATGAGTCATCTTTGAAGTTCATGTATGACGAAAACAGTGGCAGCGGCGGGCCGGACATCAAGGTCAATCTGCGTGTCAGTCAACAGATCGGTATTTCAAAAGGGGTCGATGACATGGGCATGGTCGATTTCTCCGCCACGACCGACCGCTATTTGCCCTTCGAAGGCACCGGGGCGGTATCGCGTTGGATATTGCGCTTCTCTCGCCATAACAAACAAGCGCAAATGAGGCTGCTGAAGTCGTTGACTGACGTCATCTTGACCATCAATTACACGGTCAAGGTGGGCGCCAGTGACTATGCCGAGCTGGCCGAGACGTTAGTCGATACTCCGCCCGTCAAACCCTGAGTCTCTGAACGCAATCACGGCGGCGCCAGGCTGAAAGGGTGTTGCTGGCATTTCCCATATGAGAGAAAGGTTCAAGCCATGGCCAAGCAAGAAGAAAGAAAGGGTGCCGATCTGATTGAAGATGGGAAATTCCTTAAGCCAGAGGGCGTGGCCTGGAAACCTGGAAAACCGCCCAACCATACAGCGGCAATCGGCAGCACTCAATATTTGGGCGACCGGATCAGGATCGGACGCATGCAAAACAACGGTTGGCTTGAACAACACTTCGAGTTGCCGACCCCACGAGGCGAAGATGCCCGGTATGTGCTGACGTTCCTGTATCAGTCTACAAAGTGGGCAAGCTCCTACCAGATCGCTCGAGACGGAGTGTTTGAACCGGCTGAAGGGTTTCCTTTGCCTTCCAACGGCAACGTTGATGAGCCGGAGCCAATGTATTTCGACCCTGCGAAGATCGCTCGAGATGGAGTGTTTGAACCGGATGAAGGGTTTCCGTTGCCTTCCAACGGCAACGTTGATGAGCAAGAGCCAATGGATTTCGACCCTTCGCAGATTACTCGGAATTTAGTGCCGACGAGCGATGATTCGGCGTTCGGTATACGTTTCCGCTATCCAGAAACGGAAGACCCGGACGACATCGGTACGCTGGATGTACACGGAGTCAGTGTGCGGTTGTATCTCGGGCCATTGGAACTGCGCGGCTTCAGGATTGACGACGAACTTTTTGGTGGCATCCCTGCGCTTTATCTGTGCAAGGGTGCCATGGGTGATAAAACCCACAAGCTGAGTTTGCTGGTCGCTGATGGCAACGTGTGGGAAGGCACTGAGGTTGCTCTAAAGGGGATGGATATTGCGCCCCCTCCTGGAGATTTCCACTGTGAACCACACCTGAATAATTTGCAGATGATTGACCGTCAATGGGAGCTGTTTATCAGTCCCAGCATGGCGACAGACAACTTCGCACTGCAGATACAGAGCAAATGGGACACGGATCAGGAAAAGTTGCTAACGCTGGTGTGCAATGTCGGGGATTATCGGGTCGAGGTCGCCGAAGTATTCGAGTCGGCTTACGATCCGATCGTGGGTAAACAAACGGTGTCCGTAGGTCTCGCACTTATCTCTTTTTACACCAAGGTCATGCTCGAAGGCTGTCGCATGACATTCAATGATCAAGAGCGTTTTTCCGATGAGCGTGGCCGGGCAACATTTGATTTTGCACCAGTCGAAGCAGGCCTGCGAAACGTCGAGGTGCTGATTGACAGCCCTTACTACGCAAGCGGAATTGTTCAGCATTCAATACCGGTCAAGGTGCTGGCGAGTAATCCCTTTGAGGACGCGCAGATTTCTCTGGGGGGTAACGCAGCGTATCCGTTGGGTGAGAAAACGGGTTATCCGCATCGCGGGGCGCATGAGTACCGCATCCGCGTAACGGCTCCCCCCGGCAGTGAGTTGTTGAACTATCCCGTGCAGCTGAAGTGGGATGGGCCATCTGATGTAGAGCTGAGGGTGACTGTCGAGCCGCCATTGCCGCAGTACCAGCAATGGCAAGACGGCGCGGTGGAGTGGGTGCTCAATTGCGCTGAGGCGCTGGAGGGCGAGTTCCGCATCGGGTTGCAAGCGGAGCGTTTGCTCGAATCCTCGCTGCAGAACACGCTGTCGCTGGCGTTTAATAGATATAAGTGGGGGGAATGGCGCGAGGCCAATCGCATACCTGTGCTGGACGACGAAGAAACCGTGCGGGTGAAAATCCAGATACTGGCAGCCGAGACTGCCGAGACTGCCGAGACTGCCGAGGGTGTCAGGGGCGTGCTTGTGAATTGGCTGACACCCTCGGGTTCCCGAACGACTTATACGGGACTGGATGGTTGGGCCGAGCTGATTTACAAGCCTGAAAAAGCCGGCGCCGACAAACTGACCGCGCAGATTCGTAATCGTGGGGATGACGAGGATGCGTTGATTGAAAAGGAGTTCCTCTTCACCGCTGTGCAGAGTAATTCGTGGACTGAGCAGGTGGAATTGTCGTTCAGTCCGGCGAATCTGGTTCCCGATGCGCCAATGGATTTTTACTGTCTGCGCGAGAAGTCGCTTGTATTGCACCTCAAACCAAAACCGGGAAGCATACTGCTCGGTCAAAGAATCAGGCTGCGTTGGCGCGATGACAAGGATCCGGGGTTGGCGACGTTTTCACCGCCGGTTGTTGAATATCAGACTTTAACTGCAGGCGGGATTAGCTGGACGATGGCTGCGGCAGGGCGTAGCGGCTGGGTGGAGCTGGATTTCGAAACCGACAGCCTCACCGAGAATTGGCAGCTTTCAGGGCGAGTGGTTTCGGAGAACCCGCTGGATGATGGAGTGTTTGTTTTCGACTCGACTGTACTTAAGCAAAGAGATCCCTATTACCCCTGCCTGGGGGCGAATCATACGCTGGAGTTTCTTCCCAATGCCGATGCGGCCACCACTGGCCTGCAAGTTTTGCTATACAAGAACAACGATCAGTTGACATTTGGCATCAAATTTGTTCCTGGACTTGACAGTAATCAGTTCATCACCGTGGAAGGTGTCAAGTGGGCGATGGATTGCACGATGGCGGAGACGGCCTTTGACTTTACGCTGCGATTGGGGCTGTCAAAACCGCATATAGGTCCAGGTGGTTTCTTTGAATTTCGCATTAGACACAACCGTCTCATGTTCAGCGAATCACGCCCGCCGACCATTCTTCCAGTCATTGATGAAAATGAAGCCGCTTTTGTATGGTATCGCGTGGTCTCCTTTTACACCGGGCAACCGGTTCATCAGGTGCCGGTGATATACAGCTTCAATGGTGAAGAAACGGTGGTTTTCAGTCGCCACGATGGTTGGACCCTCTTCGCCTGCAAGCCGAAAAATGTGGGTGACGCTGTGGTGGAAGCCAGTTTGTTAAACCGTTACGACAATAAGATTGTCAGTGCGCAAGCAATCACGGTAAAGGCACTGGAAAACGATTTCTGGCAAACCGACACGGTGATTACGGTACAGGAATCGCCCGAGCAGAGTCAGCTCGGGGTCAAGACGCTTTTTCCTCGCCACGGTACAGAAATTAACATTCGGATCGCCCCGAACTTTTTAAACCATCCGGCAATAAACCAGTACGTTCGAACAGGCTGGTCCGGTACGCCCGGCAGTGCGCTGGGCACATCGGTTTTACCTCCGCCGGGCACACGCCAGTTGATGTCCAGGACAGGCGTAATGTCCAACTACCTCTTCGGCAGTGCGCGATCTGGTAGTTTCGGTTTGTTTGTCACCTCTGACAACCTGCTCAGATTGTCTCCCGTCAATGCGATGTCTCTGGGGCCGGTGCCTGCCGAACCACCGGTGGCGCGTCATGAGGAGGAGGGCGATTGACAAGGACACGGGCGGATTGACCGTCACAGCGCGACGGCTTTCTTCCAGCTCAGGTATTGCGTCACCAGCCGGGCTCCGAGCTTTTCAGGTGGCGATTGCAGCGTAGCAATACCGTGGGCGTTCAAACGCTCATGGTATTGCGCACTTGAGTTCAGGTAATCGACGGCGCCGCAATAGGTCAGCGCTTCATCGAGTGTCTGCACCGGATGTTGGCGCATTCTGTCGAGCACGCTTTCACGCAGGCTGGCCACCAACACTCGATGCTGCTGGCCCAGACGCTTCATCACCCCCAGCAGTTCTTCATCATCGTCATCGCGCAAATTCGTCACCACAACCACCAATGCTCGGCGCTTCTGTCGCGCCAGCAATTGACTGACCGCCGCCTGATAGTCAGGTGCACGTCGGCAACTGTCCAGGTCGTAGACCCCGTTGAGTAACACGTTGAGCTGCGCATTGCCCTTGGCCGGTGCGATAAAACGCGGCTGATCGCTGGCAAACGTGCTCAAGCCCACGGCGTCGCCCTGACGCAGGGCGACATAACCGAGCAACAAACAGGCGTTGAGCGCGTGATCGAAGTGCGACAGCTCGCCGTCCTGGCTGCGCATCTGTCGGCCGCAATCGAGCAGGAAAATGATTTGCTGATCACGTTCGTCCTGATATTCGCGGGCAATCGGTGTGCGTTGGCGGGCGGTGGCTTTCCAGTCGATCTGGCGCAGGCTGTCGCCTTCGCGAAACTCGCGCAGTTGATGAAACTCCAGACCCTGGCCGCGTCTTTGCCGCTGGCGGACACCGAGCTGGCTGAGCCAGTTGTCCACGGCGAGCAATTCACCGCCATAGAGCCGGGCGAAATCCGGGTAGACGCGGGTGTGATCGGGCACCTCAAGCAGGCGTTTGCCCGACCACAAACCCAAGGGGCTCGGCAGGTTGATCTCGACGTGTGCAAAAGTGAAGTGGCCGCGCTTGAGTGGGCGTACCCGATAGCTGATCCGGCTGTACTGACCGGGTTGCAGTTCGACCTTCAATGGCAGGTTTTCTGTGGTCAGACCGTCCGGTACGTGATCGAACACTTCAATGTTCAACGGCTGGGCGAAATCATGGCTGACCTGCAGGTGCACCTCACCCCAGCGTCCCAGCGCCAGACTGCCGGGCATTTGGCGGGTGATGTGCGGTGAAGGCAGGCGTTTGAGGCGAAGCGCATCGAGGATCGCCAATGCCAGCAGGGCGAGAAGCAAGCCCCAGTTGATCGATAACAGGCTGGACGGCATCTCGACAGCCAGTGCCTGCAAACTGCCCAGCACAATGCCAATGGCCAGCAGCGCAGCCACCCAGATCAGCAGCAGGCGTGACGGTTTCACAGGCGCGGCGCCGGCACTTGATCGAGCAATTGCTGCAGCACCTGATCGACCTGCAAGCCTTCGATGTCCAGCTCCGGAGCGACCCGCACGCGATGGCGCAACACGGCCAGCGCACAGCCCTTGATGTCATCGGGAATGACGAACTCGCCACCGCGCAGCAAGGCGCGCGCGCGGGCGCAACGCACCAGGGCAATCGAGGCTCGCGGCCCGGCACCGAGCGTCAGACCCGGCCAGGTGCGGGTGCTGCGGGCCAGACGCACGGCGTAGTCGAGCACCTGATCGTCCAGCGGCAAATCACTGGCGATGCGTTGCAAGGCCTGCACGTCCTTGGCTTGCAGCACGGTGCGCAGCGGTTGTACATCGAGCATGTCGGCGCGGGTCGAGCGACTGACCTGACGCACCATATTCAGCTCCTGATCGGCGTCGGGATAATCCATCCGCACCTTGAGCATGAAACGGTCGAGTTCGGCTTCCGGCAGTGGATAAGTGCCTTCCTGTTCAATCGGGTTCTGCGTGGCCAGCACCATGAATGGCTGCGCGATCGGCAGGGCGCGGCCCTCGAGGGTGACCTGGCGCTCCTGCATGGCCTCGAGCAGCGCCGCCTGGGTTTTCGCCGGCGCGCGATTGATCTCGTCGGCCAGCAGCAGGTTGGTGAACAACGGGCCTTTGCGCAGTTTGAACTGCTCGGTGTGCAGGTCGTACACCGCGTGACCGGTGACGTCGCTGGGCATCAGGTCAGGGGTGAACTGAATACGCGCGAACTCGCCACCAAAGCATCGCGCCAGTGCGCGCACCAGCAAGGTCTTGCCCAGACCGGGCACGCCCTCGAGCAGCACATGGCCGCCGGCGATCAACGCGGTCAGCACATCATCGATCACGTTGTTCTGACCGATCAGGGCCTTTTGCAATTCGCCGCGCACCGCTTGTGCCAGTTGACTGGCCCGCTGGCGTTGCTGGGCGGCGTGGCTGGCGCTGCCGGGCTCGGGCTGTTCACTGCCGACTCCCGGGATCTTGTTAATCGTTACATTGGGTTTCTCTTCCATAAGTCAGTCACTTACCTAATCAGATTTTTTCCCACTCATTTTTTGAGCGGTGCGCAGTGAGTGGCTGCCAACTTACATCATTGCAATGCCATCGCACTCCTCATTTCTGCGCTCCATAGATGTGCAAGTTATTCCATGCCGGCCTCGGTTGGCATTCTCACGTCGACTTCTGGCAACGGAGGCTTCCTCTCATATCACGTTGATCACACCAACTGATTTTTCGTCTTGATCAAATCTTGAAAAATCCTGAAATCTGTCTTGATGAAGAGCTTTTAGGATCACCTCGTTCGCCTATTTCGGACGTTGAGATCTAATGCCTTTTAATCGCTCTGAACCACACCGTTTTCCATGGATTCGGGTTGCTGCACTTGGGATTGCAATGGCAACGCTTGCCGGATGTTCTCTCGTTCCTCGATATGAGCGGCCTGAACTTCCGCTCCAAATGCTGACGGCCGCCACTGCGCGCGGGCAAGCAAGCGTTTCCTCTCTTACGTTGCTGTCCGAAGAGGAGACAGAACTTCTGGATAGCCTGGATCGCTCCGGCCAGCTCAAGCATCTGACTGTGCAGGCGCTTGAGTACAACCGCGACTATCGAGTCGCAACGCTGCGAGTGGAGCAGGCACGTGCTGAATATGGTATTGCAAACGCCAGCCGGCTGCCGGCGATTCAGGCTACCGGCACGCTTGAGCGTCAAGCGTTCAATGATCGCTCGCTTGACGATAAGTTCGGGCAGCGCTCCAGCATCGCGTCGGTCGGTATCAATGATTTTGAAATCGATTTTTTTGAGCGGATCAAAGCTCTTTCTAAAGCAGCACAGCATCAGTATCTGGCGACTGAGTCAGGTCAGCGAGCGGCGCGCAAGGCGCTGATTTCAGAGGTGGCACAGCGATTTTTGTTGATGCGCGCGGAGGCTGCCCGTCAAGAAAATACTGATGCGTTGTTAGAACACCGCAAGGAGCAGGCAGACCTCGCCAAACGTCAAGTCGACTCAGGCGCGCTCTCGAGGGAAGCGCTTGCGGCGGTCATGAGACTTCGTGCTCAGGCGCAACAACAATCCCGCGAAGCGACCCTTCAGCTCGCGACTGCGCGCAACGCACTAGAGTGGGTCACGGGTTACAAATCACCGGTCAAAATCAATAGCGTTGTACTTGATGCGCGGGATCAGGGTGAGGGCGAGGCGACCTGGTTAACCAACCTCGACTCAACAAAGTTGCTCGAGCGATTTGACGTGCATGCAGCGGAGGAGCAGCTCAAAGCGAACAATGCTTCGATCGGCGCGGCCAGAGCTGCCTTTTTCCCGTCAATAAGTTTGAGCACGTCTGCAGGTGTCGCCAGTGAACATCTGCACGACCTGTTTTCAGGCGGCACTGGCACTTGGCTCTTTGTTCCGCAAATCAATATTCCTCTATTTGATGGTGGTCGTATCCAGGCGAACCTTGATGTCGCCTTGGCTCGTAAGGACATTGGCGTAGCCAACTACGAAAAGGTCGTCCAGAACGCCTTCAGAGACATGGTGGATGGATTCGCTGAGCGTGATGCGCTCATGCACCGCATTCGCAGCCAGTCGGCACTCAATGATCTCGCGCTGGATCAACTCGATATCCGAAAGGCTCAAGCAGCACTTGGTGATGCCAGCAAGCTCGATGAGTTAACGGCACAGATTCAGACCATTGAGACCGGGCGGGCGCTGATTGATACCCAACTGGCCATCCAGTTGAACCTCCTGTCACTTTATCGGGTGCTTTACGGCGCCGACGCATCAGCCATCCCTTCTTAATCCCAAAAGGAACACCCTGTGAACTTCATAAATAATGGACTTGGCAAAGGTTTGATCACGACCCTGGTACTCAATGGCGTGCTTTTCGCTGTTCACGCTCAAGCAGAGGAGCAAACCAGCATCTGGGGCGACACCACAGATGTGTCTTTTGGCCTGGGTGCCAGTTACACACCGCGTTACATGGGCTCGAAAAACTACACATCGGCCGTTCAGCCCATGCTGCGTGTAGAACGGGGAGTTTTCTTTCTCGATTCGGTCGACGGATTGGGAGTGCAGTGGCAATCGAACTCCGGTTTCAGTACCAGCGCTTCGGTGGGTTACGACTACGGTCGAGCTGACGGCGACAGCAGTTATCGCCATGGTTCAGAGGAACTCAAAGGGATGGGGGAGGTTCGTGGCGCTACCGTGCTGAACCTGAATGCCTCCCAGCAAATCACCTCTTGGTTGTCACTTAACGCGCAAGCCGAACTTCGCGTTGCAGGAGAAAAGCGTGGTGACCGGTACTCCTTTGGGTTTGAGAGCACCTTCCTCGACAGTGATCACGACAAGGTTACCTGGAGCGTTGATGGCCATGCAGGCAGCGGCCAATTTAACCAAACGTACTTCGGCGTAACGCAGGCTCAAAGCGCGACCTCTCGCTTCGCGTCCTACAAGGCTGATGAGGGTGTCTACGCCTATTCCACTGAACTGTCCTGGCTCCATGTGTTTGATGAACACTGGTCGACCACCGCCGGTATTGAACTTGTCCACTACACAGACCAGGTCAAGAACAGTCCGATCGTTAGCGACGATACGACTGCTACGAGCTACGTCGGTGTGAACTACATATTCTGAGGTGGTAGTCAGCATGATTTTTCAGTTGTTTGGAAGCGGCAGCCGCCGGTTCGCGCCAGTCATCCTGCTGGCTACTTTTGCCCTCAGTGCATGCACGCGTGAGGATCAACCACGTCCTGAGGTTCTGCGCCCGGTAAAAGTTGAAACTGTCACCTTGCTACCGCCAACAGGCTTGCAAGTGATAGGTACAGTGCGCGCTCCAAAGCGGGCGGATCTCTCCTTTGAAGTCGGCGGGGCACTTGATCAGCTTTTTGTCAGACCCGGTCAGGAAGTACGTAAAGGCGCAGTACTGGCGCAATTGGATCGCGAGCCTGCCGAACTCAAGCTGATTCAAGCCAAAGCCAGGCTCCGGGCGCAAAAGGCGCTCGTGCTACAAATGCGACAACTGCTTGAGAGCAATAAGCGTTTGTTGGAAGACGGCTCGGTGCCCAGAAAAGATGTCGAGCAGGCCGAAGCCGGTTATCAATCGGCACTGGCTGCGCGAGATATTGAGGATTCTGCCGTGAAACAGGCTCAACGCGAATACGCGTTGACTCGCTTGACTGCCCCCTTCGATGGCCGTGTGGTGTCTCATGCGTATGAGCCACACACCCGGGTTTCTCCCGGCCAATCCGTTATCCAGATGATTTCTACCGGGCAACAGAATGTTGTCGCTGAAATTCCCGTCGATCATGCCACGCGCCTGGCCGTGGGAAGTGAGGTGCCAGGTGTCGAGGACCGTCAGCCCGGTGCAACGCTCAAACTGAAAGTGCACAGTATTTCTCCTGAGGCCAGGGGGGGCGTGATTCAGGAGGCTGAATTTGAAATCCTTTCGCAGCAACAAACGCGTCTGGTCGACGGAACCACAGTATCCATACAGCTTGCCGCCAGCGAAACCCCGGTGGTGACACTGCCTCAGCAGGCCTTCCGGTTTTCTTCCGAAGAGGACGGCGCCGAGGTCTTCGTGTACGACGCCGAAACTGCTCAAGTCAAGCGTCGCGAAGTTGAACTGGCCGGTATCGAGGGTTCTCGCCTGATTGTCCGTGCAGGTCTTGCTCAAGGTGAACAGGTGGTAGTTGCAGGCGCTGCGTTTCTCACGGATAGCCAAGTCGTCACATTGTTCAAACCGATCGTCAGTAGCGGTGCCGAGTGATCCATGAACCTTACACGAAGCGCCATTGCGTCGAGCCGTCTGACGTTCGCCGTTGCAGTCATGATTCTTGTGAGCGGCATCCTGAGCTTTCTCAATTTTTCGTCGCAGGAAGAACCGTCAATCACTGTCCGTGAAGCCATGGTCATGGCCTCTATGGACGGGTTGAGCGTTGACCAGACGGAGCGTTTGCTCGCGATTCCTCTGGAAACGAAGCTGCGTGAGTTACCAGAGATCAAGACAATCCAGTCAACCATTCGGTCGGGCAAGGTCTACACCCAGATCACTGCTTATGACAGCGTGGATAACCTCCCTGCGGTCTGGCAGCGGGTACGCAACAAGGTTAGCGAAACTGCTTCTGATTTTCCCGCAGGAGCGGATGCGCCGGTGGTTGACGATGAATACGGCAATGTGGCGGTAGCCACCATTGCTGTTACGGCCTCCGGGTTTACTACCCAAGAAATGCGCCAACCTATTGAAGCGTTGAGCAATCAACTGCGAAGTCTTGATGGCGTTGATCGCGTGTCGATAATTGGCTTGCCTGCGGAGCAGGTCTACATCGAGCTCAATAATCAACGCCTCTCCCAACTCGGCGTATCTCCTGGACAGATTGCCGATCAGCTGCGCAAGCGCAATGCGGTGGTTGCGGCGGGTGTCTCGATCGTAGGCGGCCAGAATGTCTCCATTCAGATCACGGGCACGCTGCAAGGGAGGGACGACATCAGTGAACTCCAGGTGTCTTTGCCCAGTGGCGGAACAATCGCGCTGGGAGAAGTGGCCAACATTCATTCCGGCCCTAAAGACTCACCGGACAGCGCAGCCATTTTCCAAGGGCAAGATGCCATCGTCTTGGCCATTTCGATGGCATCTGGCAAGAACATCGAAGCTTTTGGTGCCTCGCTTCGAGAGCGACTGGCGGAGCTTGAAAAAAGTCTGCCTGCCGGATTCGCTCTGCATGAAATCACATTTCAGGCCGATGTCGTTCACGACGCCATGAGTCGCATGAATCACGTGCTGCTGGAAACCATCGTCGCCGTCATGGCAGTGGTGGTTCTGTTCCTTGGCTGGCGTTCCGGAATGGTGGTCGGCGCGATTGTACCGCTGACGATTTTTGCAACGCTGATTGCTATGAGCTTCCTGGGTGTGCAGCTTCAGACTGTATCGATTGCCGCGATTATCCTGGCACTGGGGTTGCTGGTGGACAACGGTATCGTGATCGCTGAAGACATCGAACGTCGCCTGCATGCTGGCGAAGACCGGCGTCAGGCGTGCGAGGCGGCCGGGAGCACGCTCGCGCTTCCTTTGCTGACTTCTTCACTTGTAATCGTGTTGGCTTTTTCGCCGTTCTTCCTGGGCACGACAAGTACTAACGAGTATCTCCAGTCCCTGGCCATCGTGCTGGCATTGAACCTGTTGGGGTCCTGGCTTCTCAGTCTGACCGTGACGCCTCTACTGTGTTACTTGTTTGCCAGGGGGCCGGCTCAACTTAAAACAAATGAGCCGGGCGAAGAGTCAGCGTTCTACCGTACTTACAGGTCGCTCATTGGAACATTGCTCAATCACAAAACCTCTTTCATTGGCAGTATGGTCTTGTTACTGGGGCTGGCGACCGTCACGATCGTAAACGTGCCGTACGATTTTCTTCCGAAGTCTGACCGCAAACAGTTTCAGATCCCCCTCAGCCTTGAGCCCGGCACCGACTCGCGGAAAACGCTGCAGCGCGTGCGGGAAATCAGCCATTGGCTGGGCAAGCAACAGCAGATCACTCAGAGCATCGGCTACGTCGCAGACGGCGGTCCTCGCATTGTCCTGGGGCTCAATCCACCACAACCCGGTCCGGAAGTGGCTTACTTCACCGTGAGCGTTGGTAAGGATGCAGATCTGGACGAAGTCATCGAGGATGTAGGGGCGTATCTGCGATCACAGTACCCCGACATGCGAGCGCAGCCGCAACGGTTCTCGTTGGGTTCAACCGACACAGGGGTCGCAACCTACCGAATTTCAGGACCGGATGTTGAAGAACTACGCAAACTGGCCAATCAGGTCGCCGATGTGCTCAGGTCATTGCCAGGCACCGTGAACATCAAGGATGACTGGGGGCCGGGCATCTCACGGTTGGTGGTAAGAGTGGACCAGCAGAAAGCGCGGCTCAGTGGCATCAGCCGAGAAGACATCGCAACAGCGCTTCGGCTTCAGAACAGTGGCGTTCAGGCGTCTGTTGTGTATGACGGCTCGACCGCTGTTCCTGTGGTTTTCAAAACAGTGGCGCAAAGTTCCAGCGTCATCGATCTCGGGAGCACTTTGATCTATCCAGAGGGCAGGGGAAAACCTGTCCAGTTGTCGAGCATTGCACGAATTGACGTAGCGTTTGAGCCGGTGTTGATGATGCGCAGAGACAAGGTTCGCAGCATCACGGTCACTGGGAGCAACCCTGCTTTGACTGCGACATCTGTTGTAGAGGCGCTTGCGCCGAAAATGGCTGGATTGCAGCTTGCGGCGGGATATCGGATCGACCTGGGTGGCGAGATTGAAGATGCTGCCGACACAAACAATGCGTTGCTGATGTATTTGCCTCACGCATTCGTTGTAATGCTGTTGCTCTTTATCTGGCAGTTCAACTCGATACGCAAGCTCACCATCATCTTGCTCAGCGTTCCCTTCGCTCTGATCGGTGTGAGTCTGGCTTTGGTGATTACAGGTTATCCCTTCAGTTTCATGGCAACCTTTGGTGTACTTTCTCTGGCAGGGATCATCGTCAACAATGCCGTGCTTCTGCTTGAACGTATCGAGGTCGAACGCGAGGAAGGTCATTCGATCAAAGCCGCGACCGTCAACGCAGCGGTAAAACGTTTGCGGCCGATTGTCATGACCAAGTTGACTTGCATCATGGGTCTAGTACCGCTGCTGCTGTTTGGGGGGGCGCTGTGGGAGGGTATGGCCATCACGATGATTGGCGGTCTGGCCTTGGGCACATTGATCACTCTCGGATTGATTCCGGTGTTGTACGATTTGCTGTTCTCGACAATGCCTGAATGGATGCGTTCACGCCGGAGCAAAACCTGAATCAATAAGATAAACCTTGCCGCAGCAAATCAACGTTGCGGCGAGCAATACTCACGAGGCCTGTGTGACCAACAAATTGATTTTGATCGTTGAAGATGACGCCGACAGTGCGAGCATTCTCGAGGCCTACCTGAAGCGAGACTTATTTGACGTGGCCATTGCCGAAGATGGCCTCAAGGGAGTTGAGCTGCACCACCGGCTTAAGCCAGACCTGATTCTCCTCGACATGATGCTGCCATTTATGACTGGCTCCGAAGTGCTCAATATCGTGCGTAAACGCAGCAACACCCCGGTCATCATGGTCACCGCCATGGGCGATGAATCGGAAAAACTGGGTGCCTTGCGATACGGCGCGGATGATTATGTGGTCAAGCCATACAATCCCAAAGAAGTGGTCGCTCGGGTACACGCGGTTCTGCGCCGAACAGTGATCCACAACGAGACTGACGTGAGACTTCGCTTTGGCGCTCTGTGGCTAGATCGGAGCAGCAGGATGGTTGGTGTCTCTCAAGACGAAGGTTTGGGTGTTCTGATCGACTTGACTCCGACTGAGTTCAACTTGTTGTTGGTGCTGCTCAATGCACCACAAAAAGCATTTACCCGAGAAGAGTTGCTCGCACGCTGCCTGCCAGAAAGCGATGCTCTGTCCAGGGTTGTCGACACACACATCCACAATGTTCGTCGCAAACTAGAGGTTCACGGAGTCGCCGGCATACTGGTGACGGTTCGCTCGATCGGTTACCGATTCCAGTAAGGGGCACGAAATGAGAAGGCACGTCAGTCTTTGGCAGTGGGTCGGATGGCGCATGGGTTTGATTGCTGGCGGCGCGGTCGTTCTGATGTCGCTGGTCATGTGGTTTCGCTTCTTTATGTGGAATATCGAAATTCAGTCGAAGATTCCGACTGCAGCCAGGCTCGAGCTGGAACGACTGTTCGACAATCCAAAGGGGAATGAAGCCCAGCTTTGGTCGTACATGAGTACGTATTACCACTTCGATGACATTCTTCCAGGTATTACCGGAACTGACTGGTGGACGATCGCGCTTCTTCTATTAGCGTCGCTGCCAGTCATCGTCATGGTGGGTTTCTGGCTGCTTAGACCTCTATCCAGTCGGTTCATCGAAATTGCCCAGGCTGCGCAGAAAGTTGCGGGAGGTAATCTGGACGTAAAGCTCTCGATCATCGCGACGATGCCCCTTGAGGTTCAGCAACTCACCTCGGACTTCAACAGCATGACGCGTCGTTTGCAGCTGTACGAGCAAGAGGTGCAAGAGTCGAGCGCTGTTCTCACTCATGAGCTTCGCACACCGCTTAATGCCGCGATGGGTCGTGTCAGGGGGATGCTGGATGATGTGTTTCCTGCCAATCCTGAACAGCTGGGCCTGGTGCTGCATCAACTGGAACATCTCAACCTTTTAGTCGACGATCTTCTTCTGTTGTCGCTGGCACAAGCCGGTCAGCTTCCGCTTACGAAAACCACATTCACTGTGAAGAGTCTGCTGGAGGAGCGAATCGTCTGGTTCAGACCGCATCTCGCTGCGGCTGCAAGGGAGGTCTGTGTCGCACAGCTCCCATCCATGCCAATCCATTGCGATCGAAATCGTGTTGGCCAGGTGATCAACATTTTGTTGGACAACTACGTCCGATACGCCTCCGCCGCTGGGGACTTGGAGGTCGAGGGTAAAGCGGAACGAGGCGGTATCAAGCTCATTTTCAGCGATAGGGGCCCAGGCTTGTCTGAGAGTGAGCTGGAGAGAGTCTTTCAACGATTTTGGCGGCAAGAGCCTTCACGCGGTCGTCGCGCAGGTGGCAGCGGGTTGGGGTTATCCATTGCTCTCGCTATTTGTACAGCCCATGGCGGGTCGATAGCTGCCCATCGTCGAGAAGGCGGGGGCATAGTTTTCGAAGTTTATTTGCCTTACAGCTGACACGGTCAAACCTGATGCTTTCCACGTGTCGGATCATAACGCGTTCCTCAAGGTTTGCAGGTGGGCGACCTGACGGCAGAATTCAGCGCTGGACAAGCGCTGCTCCGGACGCGGGCTCAGGGCCTGGCTGATGGCGCGGGTGGGTTGCCGGGTCAGGCGCGACAGCAGCAGCCATTGCTCGGCAACGTTCAATTGATCGAATCCCGGATGGCGCCGACGGGCGCGGCGTAGCACATCATGTTGCAAGGCCTGCAGCAGCGCGTTCTGGCCGTTGTGACGGAGGATGAAATCGGCACTGGCACGCAGGTGTTCCTGCAATTGCCGGCGACCACTCGCTGCCGGTGCCTGCACGGGGCCATGGCGTACGCCGAAATGCCAGAAACCGAGCGCGATCAGGGCGAGCAGGGCAACAATGGCCTGTGGGAAGTGGCGCCAGAGCAGGGTGAGCAGGTTGTCGTGCTCGGTGTTGAAGATCAGCGTGACGTCGGTATCGGCACTCAGATACCAGAGCAGCCAGGCATTGTCGTGCTGAGCGATGGCGGCGTTTTTCCACAGGTCGGCATCGGTGACCACGGTGATTGAACCGAGGCTGTAAGGCAGCTGCATCATGTGCGTGGCCTTGCCGCTGTTGGCCCAGGCCTGGGCGAGATTCTGCGGGTCTTCCAGATGGAACGCGGTGTCGAAACCGGCATACGCCGGAGCGTCTTCATCTTCCAGATAGAGCTTGGTGAGGTTCGGATAAGGGTCTTCGCCGGCATCGTCCGGCGGTTCCTTGAGGTTTTTGCTCAAGGATTGGTGCAGTTGCACGCGATCGAGCAACAAGTCGTTACTCTGCTTCGACTGCTCATCCCACAGCGATTCCGCGACAAACACCAGGCGCCCGCCGGCCCGTGCCCAGTTCAGGACTTGATCGACCTGACGCGGGGTCATGTGCGCGCGGTCGCCGAACAGCAACAGTGTATGTCGGCGCGGATCGATGTCGGGCAGCACCGCGAGGCTCTCGGCGTGGCTGACATTGATGCCGCGTTGACGCAAAAACATCTCGGCAGCCAGATACGGGTTGGCTTGCGCGGCAGGCGAGGGGCCGTTATCGATCACTTGTTGGTAGGGCCGGGCCTCGCTGTAAAGAAACGCGCATAACGCCGCCAGCAGCGCAACGATCACTGCGCCGATCAGCCACTGGCTGCGCCGGCTCAACGTGCAGCTCCCTGACCGAACAGCGCACGCCAGCCATCGCACAACTGTTGTTGTATCTGCACCGCCGGCACGCGATGCCCGTAGGCCATGTTCTGCCAGTGCGCGGTCAGGTCGCAGCTGTAGTCCAGCAGCTCGGGGCGCTGCAATTGTTCGATGCGCGCCAGTACCTGTTGTTCGGTGTCGGCGGCTTTCAGGGGCAGGTCATGTTCGTGGAGCAAATGGCTGAGCAAGCCGCGATAGAGCAGCCCCAGCGCTGCACGGGGCTGGGTCGGCCAGAGTTGTTCGGCGCTGGCGGCGATGTCATCGGGCAGGGTTTCGCGATTCAGCTCCAGGCCAAAAGCTTGTTGCGGCAAAGCGCTTTTTATACGCGTCGGCAGACGCGGACGCCGACTGACGAAGGTTTGCAAAAACTCGCGATAGCGCCAGATCAGCCAGCCCAGCGCGGCGATCAACGTGCCCCACAAGAGCACTTCAATCACCTTGGCCAAGGCGTTGAAGCGCTGGCCGTCCAGCCAGCCGAGCAGGGTTTTCAACCAGTCTGGCGCCTTGCCTTGCGCGGCTTCGGCGGGCACTGCCGGGTCTTCGCCAAAGCGATAGCGGGTGACGGTCTGCTGGTTTTTAAACGGTGGTTGTTCAAGCAATGCCTTGATGCTGTCGTGGGAGGCCTGGCTGCTCAGCGGCTGGTGCAACAGGCGCGGCGCCTGCGGTGCGCTCGCCGCATCGGCGGCATACACCGGTTGCACACCGGGCAACAACAGACACACCGCCAGCAACACCGCGAGCGCGCTGCTGTTCAGGCGTTGGCGCAGGCGCCTGAACACCAGCTCGATGTCCCACGCTTCCAGCGTTGTGCGCCGGTTCAGATAAAGGCTGAAGCCACAGGCGACATAGACCGGTTCCCAGACCACCAGCACCAGCGCGTAAAAGGCATTGGTCAGGTGTTCCAGCCAGCGCCAGTCCTGATCGGCGGCAAGGATCAAGGATTGCCAGTCCCAATCCGTCTCGATCTGCTGCGGCAGCAACAGGTAGAACAACACCAGCAGACCGATCCACAGCGCCGTTTCCAGATGCACGCCGATCACGGTCAGCCATTGCGCGGCACCGGCATTGCGATGCAACAGCACTTGCAGGCGTTGTTGCCGTGCCGCTCCGTTCAAGCCTTCCAGTTGCACCACGGGCATCAGAAAACTGCGACTCAGGCTCAACCGGCGCCAGGTGAGACTGGCCAGCAGTTGCGGTTTGAGCAGGCGTGGCCATTCGCGCAAGGCCTGTTTCAGCGTCGGTGTTTCACCGAACAGGGCTTTGGACAGGATGTACAGCGGCAGGCGTTCGTAAGCCGGTTTCAACCACCAGAAAATAAACACCGCGAGCGACGGCGAATCCCAAAACACCAGACTGAGCAGGGCGAACAGCGGCAGGGTGACGATGGCCCAGCTGGTCATCAGCAAGCGCCGATGCTGCTGGCTCATGAGCACGCCCAGGTCCATGGCTTCCCAGGTGCTGCGCGGGCGGATCACCACCGTGGCGTCACTCAGGCGCATGGCGTGCCCTTCCGGCGAACAGCAAGTAACACGCGACCAAACCCCAGAGACCGGCGCCGACCAGGTATTTGGTGAGCGGGGCGACGCTGGTTTTTGACGACCAGTAAGCCTCGATGAAGGCCGCAATCAACAGGAACAGCATGACCCCGGCAATCAGCAGCACGCTTTTGCGCGCCGCACGTTTCAGTGCTTCGGCGCGGGTGAGGCGTCCCGGCGCGATCAACGCCCAGCCCAGCTCCAGACCCGCCGCACCGGCCAGGGCAATCGCCGTCAATTCGAACGCGCCGTGGGCAATCACGAATGACCAGAAGGTCTGGCCGAAACCGATTTCGGTGAGATGCCCGGCCACCGCGCCGATGATCAAACCGTTGTAGACCAGGAAAAACGCACTGCCCACGCCCATGAACAAACCGCTTGCGAAAGTCTGAAAGGCGATGCCGATGTTGTGCATCACGTAGTAGCCGAACATCACCCAGTCTTCGCTGGCCGCGCGTTCGGCGGTGCGCCCCAGGTGACCGGCGACCGGGTCGTACATGCCCTGCATTTCACGCACTTGCTCGGCCGGCATCAGGTTGTAGATCAGCTCGGGAAACGCATACACCAGCACCGCGACGCCGAGCAGGCTGGCGAAAAACAACAGGGCGGCGACTGCAACGAAGCGCCATTCGCTGCGCACCAGTCGTGGAAAATCGGCGAGGACGAAGCTCAACAGGTTGGCCCCCAATCGACTGCGATGCCGGTAAAGCTGTTGATGACCACGCAGCACTTGTTGCTGCAACGAGTCGATGAGGAAACTGCTGTAACCGCGCTCCTGCGCCAGCGCGAGGTGCTGGCAGAGGCGGCGATAAGCCTTGGGGAATCCGGCCACCTGCGAAGTTTCCTTGCCGCGTTCCAGGCGTTCGAGCGCGAGGGCGAAGCGCTCCCATTCGGCCTTGTGATGCGTTTCAAAAAGGCTCTGCTTCATGTCGGCCCCAACAAGCCGCGAGCGATGCCGTTGAGTTCACCGACGGCTTTCGGCGCAGAGATGTGCAGCGGTTGGGCAAGCAGCGCAGCCAGTTCGTTGACCCGTGCCGGCGACAATTCAGCCTGGCGTTCGGCGAACCCGAGCAGGGCGCGTTGTTCAATCAGTGTGAGAGGAACCGGCGCATGACGCGGCTCGGCGGCAGGCAGTTGCGGGCGGCTCAGCGGTCGTTCGCTGTAGACCACCAGCGTGCCGGCGGCGAGGTCGCCGAGGCGTTTGAAGGTCGGGTGTTGCAGGCAACTGATCGCGCCGAGGAAGTAGCCGAACGGCAGCAGATCGACGAAGCGCAGCAAGTTACGCAACAGCGAGGCCGACCAGCCGACCGGCGTGCCGTCATCGTGCACCACTCGCAGGCCCATCCACTGTTTGCCCGGCGAGCGGCCCTGACGCAGCACTTCGAACAGCACCATGTACCACCAGCTCACCGCAAACAGCAGCAGGGAACCCAAGCCCATGCCGAGCCGGCCGAGAAACGCCAGAACAATAAACAGCACGCCAAGGATCAGGCCGCGAATGCCCAGATCGATACTGAAAGCGATTGCACGCACCATCAGACCGGCCGGGCGCAACGGCAGGTCGATGCCTTCCGGCGTTTCGACCTGATGCCGCGTATCCAGCGGCGGGGCCAGCGGTGCTTTCCTTGGCGGTGCTGTGTGCTCGAGCATGGGCTACCTGATGTTCGCCTGTTCGGGGTGCAAGTGCGTCCGATGCTAGCAGCCTCTCGGGGGAAAACGACATAACTATGTAATGCCCACGGTTAAACGAACTGTGCCTGAATAATGCCGCGCTGGCCGCGACCGCCGTCGAACGCCTAGACTTCGTCGATCTTCAGTTCAGGAACCGCCCGTGACTTCCATTTTCTGGTACGACTACGAAACCACCGGCATCAATCCGCGCAACGACCGCCCGCTGCAAGTGGCGGGCATACGCACCGATTTTGAACTCAACGAAGTCGATGCGCCGGTCAATCTCTACTGCCAGCCCAGTGACGACATCCTGCCGCACCCGGCGGCCTGCGCGATCACCGGCATCACCCCGAGCCAGCTCGCCGAAAAAGGTTTGAGCGAAGCCGATTTCATGACCCGGGTGCACGCCCAATTGGCCGCGCCCGGGACGTGCGGCGCGGGCTACAACACCTTGCGTTTCGACGACGAAATGACCCGTTACAGCCTTTACCGGAATTTCTTCGACCCGTACGCCCGCGAATGGCAGGGCGGCAACAGTCGCTGGGATTTGATCGATGTCGTGCGCGCCGCTTACGCGTTGCGGCCTGATGGCCTGCAGTGGCCGACCGACGACGAGGGCAAGGTGACCCTCAAGCTCGAGCGCCTGACCGCCGCCAACGGCATCGATCATGGCAATGCCCACGAAGCGCTGTCGGACGTGCGCGCGACCATCGCTCTGGCGCGGCTGATTCGTGAAAAACAACCGAAACTCTACGACTGGCTGTTTCAACTGCGCAGCAAACAGAAAGTCATGGATCAGATTCGTCTGTTGCAGCCGCTGGTGCATATTTCCGGACGCTTTTCAGCGGCGCGACATTTTGTCGGTGTGGTGCTGCCGCTGGCCTGGCATCCGCGCAATCGCAATGCGTTGATCGTCTGCGACCTGCACCTCGATCCGCAGGGCTTGCTCGATCACGACGCCGAAGCCCTGCGCCAGCGCCTGTACACCCGACGCGACGAGTTGGCCGAGGGTGAGCTGCCGGTGCCGCTCAAACTGATTCACATCAACCGTTGCCCGGTGGTTGCACCGTTGTCGGTATTGCGTGCCGACGATCAGCAGCGCCTGGGGCTGGACATGGCGCTGTATCAGGCGCGAGCGCTGCGGCTAAGTGACGCAGAACAAGTTTGGAAAGATAAAGTTGCGGCGATTTATGCCCGCGAAGATTTCACCCCCAGCGAAGATCCCGAACAGCAGTTGTACGATGGATTTATCGGTGATCGCGACCGGCGTTTATGTGAGCAAGTGAGAGCGGCGGATCCGGAGCAATTAGCGCAGGAACAATGGCCGTTCGATGATGAACGTTTGCCGCAATTACTCTTTCGATATCGCGCACGCAACTTTCCCGACACGCTCAGTGTGGAGGAGCAAGAATGCTGGAAAGTATTTTGTCAGCAGCGTTTGTCCGCTCCGGAATGGGGGGCGCCTAATACCCTCGAATCTTTTGCAGAGGCCGCCGGGCAATGGGCGTTAACAGCAACGCCGATGCAGAGTGAGGTGCTCAATGAATGGAAGAATTATGTCCAGGCATTGCGCAAACGTTTGAATCTTTGAAATCGAACATGCCGGGATTAAATCCCGCGCATAAAAAACGCCAGCAAATGCTGGCGTTATTTTTTGTCGCAGAATCGGTCTGTGACAGGCGTTGCGGCTTAGCCCAGCAGGGTAGCCCAGCCTTCAACCACGTCACCGCCCCACTTGGCTTTCCACTCTTTCAGAGTTTTGTGGTTGCCACCTTTGGTTTCGATGACTTCGCCGTTGTGCGGGTTTTTGTATTGTTTAACTTTGCGGGCACGCTTGGTGCCAGTAGTTTTTACTGCGCCGCCACGAGTGGCTTTGGTTTTCGATTCCGGATCCAGCAGCGCGATGATGTCGCGCAGGGATTTGGAATATTCGCCCATCAGGGTGCGCAGTTTGCCTTCGAATTCCAGCTCGGCTTGCAGTTTGTCGTCTTGCGACAGGTTCTTCAAACGCGCTTGCAGCTCTTTGATAGCTTCTTCGGTGGCACGATATTCGTTGATCAAGGACATGATAACTACCTTATGTGTGGGGCTTTTGAATGGCAGGGACAGTGGCGCAATAATAGTCAGGCTGTTTCATCAAGTAAACATTTAACCGGTCTTTTTATTTAAATTAGTTACGTGAAACAGCCATAAATTGAATGTTCAGTTAAATAGTGTGATGCAGTCTTCACCGATATTCACAATCATCTGCCAGTCAAGGCCACTATGGCGCCATCGGTCTGGCGCAAAGCACCGTCAAAAAGCCGTGGATCGCGCAATTGCGCGGCGGATGGACATCAATACTGCAGATTGCGCACACAATCGCTAGAATGGCGGCCTTTGCGAAGTTCTGGAGTTTCCCCCTCATGCGCACCTTTCGGTTGGTGATTTCTTGCCCTGACCGCGTTGGCATTGTTGCCAAAGTCAGTAACTTTCTGGCGTCCCATAACGGCTGGATCACCGAAGCGAGCCATCACTCGGACAATCAGGTCGGCTGGTTCTTCATGCGTCACGAAATTCGTGCCGACTCGCTGCCGTTCGGAATTGAAGTGCTGCGCGAGAAGTTTGCGCCGATTGCCGAAGAGTTCTCGATGGACTGGCGCATCACCGACACCGAGCAGAAAAAACGCGTGGTGCTGATGGCGAGCCGCGAGTCCCACTGCCTGGCCGACTTGTTGCACCGCTGGCACAGCGATGAGCTGGACTGCGAAATCTCCTGCGTGATTTCCAACCACGACGACCTGCGCAGCATGGTCGAGTGGCATGGCATTCCTTATTACCACGTCCCGGTCAATCCGCAGGACAAGCAACCGGCCTTCGACGAAGTGTCGCGTCTGGTCAAGCATCACGATGCCGAAGTGGTGGTGCTGGCGCGTTACATGCAGATCCTGCCACCGGACATGTGCCGCGAATACGCACACAAGGTCATCAACATTCACCACAGCTTCCTGCCGTCGTTCGTCGGTGCCAAGCCGTACCATCAAGCGTCGCTGCGCGGCGTGAAACTGATTGGCGCGACTTGCCACTACGTGACCGAAGAGCTGGACGCCGGCCCGATCATCGAGCAGGACGTGGTGCGTGTCAGCCACAGCGACAGCATCGAAGACATGGTGCGTTTCGGCCGTGACGTCGAGAAGATGGTGCTGGCCCGTGGTCTGCGTTATCACCTGGAAGATCGCGTGCTGGTGCACGGCAACAAGACCGTGGTGTTCTGATCGAACCCTCGCACGCTTGAAAATCGAAGGGCCTGGGCGTTCAATCGCTCCAGGCTCTTCGCCGTTTCAGACCTGAGGAAAAGCCCATGAGCGACCCACTCGACAAAGCCACTTCCAAAGCGCCCGCCACCCTGGGTGAAGGTTGCCTCAGTCGCTACGATCCCGAGGAAATGAGCCCCGAGGACGGCACCGAATTCCCCGGCGCCGCCGAGTTGTGGCAGCAGATCAAGGAAGAGCAGGACGATGCTAAGACGCCTGACGCACCTTCATCAGCTTCTTGAGCAACGGCCGCCCGAGCATCAGCACAAACACCGGGCCGCCGACAAGCAAGTAGAAATAGAACGTCACCACCCGCCAGATCAGAATTGCCGCCGCTGCAGTGGATTTGCCGACCATAGGTGCCAGCAGCGCTGCCGAGGTCAGTTCCGCCGCGCCGGCGCCGCCCGGTAACAGGCTGAATTGCCCGGCGCCCAGCGAGAGCATCTGCACCAGAAAACTCCACGCCCACTGCAACTCCGCGCCCAGTCCGCGCAACGCCAGATACAGCACGCTGTAGCGCAGCAGCCAATGTACGCAGGTCAGGGCGAAGACTGTGCAGAGGGTCTGCCAGGGCAACTTCAGGGTGTCGGTGAACGCGGCGAGAAAGTGCAGAAGTTTGCGTGCCCAGCGCCGACGAGTGCTGCCTCTGATATTCATCGCGGCGAGTAAACGCCCGCTCAAGCGAATCAGCGCGCGGTGATAACGCGCCACCAGCACGCAACTGAACAAGCCGCCGAACAATGAAATGGCGCTGACGCTCAGCAGCCATTCCATGCGATCGCTCACGTGCTGGAACAGCGCGTAAATCAGGATTCCACTCAGCGCGCAGAGGAAAAACAACAGGTCGCTCAACTGATCCATGGCAAACACCGCGCTGCCCCTGGCCGGGCGTACGCCGTTGCGTGCGAGCAGGGCCATGATCGTCAGCGGCCCGCCACTGCCACCGGGTGTGGCGCAGTAGGCGAATTCGGCGGCCATGACCACGCCGAGGCTTTTCACCGGCGTCACTCGATCGCGCTGGTCGCCCAATAACAGGCGCAACCGCAAAGTGTTGATGCCCCAGCAAAGCAGGATCATGCCGAACATGATCACCAGCCATTGCAGCGGAAAACTCTGCAGGCGCGACCACGTTTCGCTGCCGCCCAGCACCACGGGAATCAGCACCGCCGCGAGCAGGCCGATCAATAACAGAATGCCGCGACTCATGCGGCGCGTTCCCCTTGACCGCGCTGTTGAGTCAGCCAGTTGATTTTGGTCATCGGTGTACGTCCATCTGCCAGCAGTCGTTCAAGGGTAGTCATCCAGTAATCACGGGAAAAGCCGTGGCGCATGTCCACGGGGTGCAAGCCTAGACGAAGCACCGGCGCCTGCCTCCAGCGCTGCTCGCGGTGATCGCTGAGCAGTTTCGACAGGCCTCGGCGCAAGGGGCTGCGTGCGCTCCAGACCAGACCCGGGGCGTCGATACGGGTGAAGTCCGGCAAGTGATAAAAATGTCGGGGATCGCTGGTGTAGCTCAAGGGCAGTTCACGCAATGCCTGACGCGTGCCGTCACTCATCAACCATGCCGGGGCGACGAAACCGTGCAGCGGCCAATCGTGATGCCGAAACACCTCGATGCCGGCACGCAGGCGCGACAGGGCGACGGCGAAGGGCAGTTCATAAAACTCACCTTCGTGGGTGTAAACCCGGCGCATGAACCAGTCTCGGGGCGTAGTCGGGGGTGATCTGTCATCGCGGTGGAAAAAACCGTGCAAGGCCAGTTCATCGCCGCGAGCGACCCGTTCGCTGAGTATCCGACAAAACTGCGGATAGGCGTCGAGGGCGTCGTGTCGATGAAAGTCCGGCACCACCAGCCAGGTCATGGGGATGTTGCCCAGCCTATCGACGGCTTCGACGAAGGGGCGATAGTCGGCCCACGTCGAGGGCGCGACATCGTGCAGCACCAGCAGGATTGCGGGACGCGCGCAGGTTTCAGCCATTGGCCACTCTCGGAGTCGAATCGCCGAGGACGGCGTGATAGTGGCCGAGCAGGCTGTCGACCACCGCATCCCAAGCGTAATGCCGTTCGACGTATTGGCGCGCCTGTTGGCCGAGGACGTGGCTGCCGCGACTGAACAACTCACGCACGGCATTGGCCATCGCCTGCGGATTGTCCGGCGCACAGAGCAGGCCGCAGCGTTCGTTGACGATTTCGCTGAACGCACCCGCCGCCACCGCGACCACAGGAATCGCGCAGGCCATCGCCTCAAGGATCACCAGGCCGAAGGTTTCCTGATCACCGGCATGCACCAGCGCATCGGCGCTGGCCATCAGGCGCGCGACGGTGCTCGCCTTGCAGAACTCGTCGATGACGCTGACGTTGTCCGGCACCACGGCGGGCATCGCCGAGCCGACCAGCAGCAGGTGATAACGCGGCCCCAAACGCTGCATGCATTTGAGCAGCACCGGCAGGTTCTTCTCTTTCGAGCCGCGCCCGGCGAACACCAGCAGGCGCGTGTCTTCGTCGATGCCCAGTTCGGCGCGCAGGCCCGGATCCCGGGCGTCGGGGTGGAATGTCTGCAGATCGACACCCAGCGGCTGCACGAAGACGTTGCGCACACCCAGACCGCGCAGCTTGTCAGCCATCACCTGACTCGGCGCCAGCACCCGGTCGAAGTTGCCGTAGAGTTTGCTGACATAGGCCTCGACGTTCGGCGTGACCCAGTGGCCCATGCGATTGCTGACCAGTAGCGGCAAGTCGGAATGGTAAAAGCCGATGACCGGCACATCCAGTTGCCGCCGGGCATCCAGCGCGGCCCACGCGGTGAGGTAGGGATCGCCGACCTCGATCAGATCCGGTTGTAAATCCTGCAAGACGTTGCGCCAGGGCGCCAGACGCACGGGGAATCGGTATCCCTTGCCGAAGGGCAGGGCGGGAGCGGGAACCGTGTATACGCCGTCATGCTCACCGAAATGCGCGCCGGGGATCAGCAGGCTGTGACGAATCCCGGGCCTGACGCCCAACCGACGGTGTTTGGCATCCAGATACGTCCGCACGCCACCACTGGCCGGGGCGTAGAACATGGTGAGGTCGGCGATGTGCACGATGAACATCCCTCCGCTGCGTGGGTCTCCCTTGGTTGACCTTTATCAAGAATAGATGTTCGGTCGGGATTTCGCGGTAGGGGGCGGCAGGGGGATTTGTGGTGGGGGTGAGGGCGTCAGGCCCTCACCCTAACCCTCTCCCAGAGGGAGAGGGGACTGATCGAGTTGTTTTTTCGAGTTACGCCGCCCTGAAATACCGAGCCGAACTCAGTTTTGAAAGGCTTGAAGATCGGCTCCCTTTCCCCTCGTCCCCTTT
>NZ_VXCA01000045.1 GCF_011369485.1 Pseudomonas atagonensis
CACGACTCAGTACCCGAATTTCTTGACGACCATAGAGCGTTGGAACCACCTGATCCCATCCCGAACTCAGAAGTGAAACGATGCATCGCCGATGGTAGTGTGGGGTTTCCCCATGTGAGAGTAGGTCATCGTCAAGATTAAATTCCGAAACCCCAATTGCGAAAGCAGTTGGGGTTTTGTTTTAGTAGAAGTACCCATTTTTGCTGGCTTGTTACCGTGTTGACGGGCCAGATACAGAATTTCTTGACGACCATAGAGCGTTGGAACCACCTGATCCCATCCCGAACTCAGAAGTGAAACGATGCATCGCCGATGGTAGTGTGGGGTTTCCCCATGTGAGAGTAGGTCATCGTCAAGATTGAATTCCGAGACCCCTGTCTGCTAACGCAGACAGGGGTTTTCTCGTTTCAGGGCTTACCAAACCAGAAGTCAAACCGCTCTACGAGCCTTGCTGATACGGCGTGCCTGCCATTTGCGCCACCAGATGTAGACGCCAGTCCCGGACAGTCCCGCAATCAAGACACCTAATACCGCGATCATCACTTGCCCTGTGACTCCAATGATCCGTCCCCCATGTATCGGCAGTTGTAATCGATAGAACTGCTCTCCCAACGTCCCTTCTCCTGCAATCTCCTTTCCTAACAATCGCCCGTCTGTGCCATGAAAGAACAACCAGGATTTTCCATGAGCGTCAGTATCGTGCTGTCCAAATCCTGCGCCGTAGAAGTTGTACTCAAAGCTGTAATACACCTCGCCGATTGCCGCTGTCAGCCCCAACCGTTTTCCCTCTTGCAATGCCCTTTCGTAGGCCTGTTGATAACTCAATTGCGTTACTCCCAATGCGTCGGGAGGCATTTGTCCTCGGGCCTCATAGACGCTCGGTTCAATGGGTGAAAACAACGACACCGCAGGCTTGAACACTTGGCTTGGCAAGTTCATGGCCACGCTGCTGATTGCGATCGGCAGCAATAACAACCAAAGCCACAGTCCCCCGGCGCGGTGCAGATCAAAGTTAAGTCGATAAGCATGCCCGCCCTTTACCTTCCAGGCGGTCGACCACTTCTTCCAGAACGGCTTTCCACGCGGCAATGTCAGCCACAACGCCACAAAACAATCGATTACCCAAGCAATGGCGACTAACCCCATCAACAACAACCCCCAGTTACCAGGCAACGTCAGGTTGTAGTGGAATTCGAGAATGAACGGGACAAAGTTCTCTCGGGCAAAACAGCACTCTCCCCAGTAACGCTGCCCTTTCTGTTCAGCACTGACCGGGTCCAGATAGAACACCTGATTACGCTCATCGAACGGCTTGCCGGTCACCGGATCATTGCGTGGAACCGCTGCCAGCAACGACGTATGCCCTACTTCATTCGGATACTCCATGTACCAGACCTGCAGTTTCGGGTGAGCCGTCTGCACCGCATCGACCAGCGCTCCCGGTGCCAGTCGCTCACCCTCGGCAGACGCGGTATAAAACTGCGGATTCAGCCATTCATCCAGCTCATGATTGAACGCAAGGATGCTCCCGGTGATCCCGGCCAACAGCAGAAACACTGCTGTGGCCAACCCGATATAGCGATGCAGCAAAACCAGAAATGCACGCACGAAAAATTCCCCATAGAGACGACAAAGCCAGCCCCTGAACTTCAGGGGCTGGCTTTTTTATGCACAGGACAAAGACTTAGAACTGGTAACTGACCGTGGCAGCGACGTTGCGCTCTTCGCCCATGTAACAGAAGTTCAGACTGGCGCAGGAAGCCACGTAAGACTCATTGGTCAGATTGTTCGCGTTCAGGCGTACGTCAACGCCCTTCAAGCCGACTTTGCCCAGGTCATAGCCAATCGAAGCATCGAACAACGTGTACGACGGCACCTTCAGGGTGTTCTCCGCATCTGCCCAGCTGTAACCGACGTAGCGTACGCCGCCGCCCAGACGCAGACCGTCGAGCGCCGCGCTGTCGAACTTGTAGTCCGCCCACAACGACGCCATGTGCCGCGGTGCTTGGGTCGGCGAGTTACCCTTGTTCTCGATTACGTTGGTCGGAGTACTCAAGGTGCTGACCATCGACTTCGAATATTCGATGTCAGTAAACGTGTAGCTGCCGAGCACTTTCAGGTTATCGGTCAGTTGCATGTGCGCTTCCAGCTCCAGGCCCTGAGAGCGGACGGCACCTACAGCCCTATAGAAGTTTTCCTGCGGCAGCTTGGTTGCAAGGTTTTCCTGATCGATGCGGAACAGCGAGGCGGTGAACAGGTTGTCAGTGCCCGGTGGCTGATACTTCAAACCGACTTCCCACTGCGTGCCATCGGTCGGTGCCAATGGAGTGCCATTACTGTCGGCGTAGGAGTTCGGGTTAAACGATTCGGAGTAGCTGATGTAAGGCGCCAGACCGTTATCGAACAGGTACAGCGCGCCCGCACGGCCGGTCAGTTTGGTGCGCTTGTCGTTGATCTCGGTTCCCAGCGGACGCCCGGCTTCGGCGATGCGGTTCTCGTCGGAGGTCTCGACCCAGTCCTGACGCAGGCCCAGCGAGAAGCGCCACTGATCCATTTCGATCAGGTCTTGCAGATAAACCCCGGTCTGCTCAAGACGCCGCAGGTAACTGGTCTCGCCGTACATATCGATGGCCGAATTGCCGTACACCGGGTTGAACGCATTGATCGGCGCCAGGCCACCGCTGGTCCAGTCAACCACGGTCTTGCGTCGCTGATAGTCCGCACCCATCAGCACCGTGTGCTTGGTCGCGCCGGTGAAAAATTCAGCCTGGAGCATGTTATCGACAATGAAAGCATGCAGTCGCTCGTCACCGCCGGTGTAGTAGCGATTCAGCTCATTGCTGGTCGGCGTGGTCCAGCCATAGGCGTAGACTTGATCCATGTTCACTTTCGAGTCGAGGTAGCGGAAATTCTGACGCGCCGTGAAGACGTCATTGAAGCGATGCTCGAACTGATAGCCAAACGACTGCTGATCGCGGGAGTAGCCATCAATCCCCGGTTCGCCCTCGAAGAAGTGTGGCGAGATCCGCTCGCCATTGCGCTGATGAATCGTGCCATCCGCCGGCACCCCACCGTGGTAACCGCCATCCGGATCGTGCTGCAGATAAGCCTGCAATGTCAGCGAAGTGTCTTCGCTGAAATCGATACTGACAGTCGGGGCGAGGGCAAAGCGTTTTTCCTTGTTGTGGTCGAATTGCGTGTCGGATTGATCCGTTAACCCGATCAGACGATAGGCAATGCGCTTGTCGTCATCGACTGGGCCGCTGAAGTCAAAACCGACGCCGCGCTGACCCTGTGTGCCAACCGTGGCTTGCACTTGGTGATAAGCCTCATACAACGGTTTCTTGCTGGTCAGCGCCACCAGGCCGCCTGGCGAGCTGCGCCCATACAAAACCGACGACGGGCCCTTGAGAATGTCCACGCGCTCGAGGAAATACGGGTCGACCTGCATGGTGCTGTAGGTGCCGCTGTCGCCCATCGACTTGAGGCCGTCGAGGTAGATGTTATCCACCGAGCCGTCATTGAAACCGCGCATCGCCACATAGTCATAACGGTGCGTGGCGCCGTAGGGGTTGGTCAGCACGCCGGGGGTGTAGCGCATCGCCTGCGAGACCGTTTGCGAACCCTGGTCGTCCATTTGTTCACGCGTGACCACAGACACGCTTTGCGAGGTTTCGAGCAGGGCGGTACTGGTTTTGGTGGCGATCTGGCTATGAGTCGCGTTGTAGCCGTCCATGCTGCCCAGCGCGTTACCGAGTGCGAAGCCTTTGATGTCGGTGGTTGGCAGGGCCAGCGCTTCGGTTTCGGCTACGGCACGCAGTACATAACTGCTGCCATCCTGACTGACTGCTTCCAGACCCGAGCCGCCGAGCAAATGGCTCAAAGCTTGATCGGTTGAATAATCGCCCTGCACGCCGGGGGATTGCCGGCCCTGAGTCTGCTGCGGTGTCATCGACAACGTAATGCCCGCCTGGCGCGCAAACTGATTCAGCGCTTCGCCCAGCGGCCCGGCGGCAATTTTGTAGCGATGGCTGGCTGAGCTGGCAGCGTTGTCGGCCGCCAGGCTCAGGCCCGGCAACACGCCAACGCCCAGCGCAGTGGACAGCAGCGCGGCACGAACGGCATGACGCAGTAGCCCGGATTCGGCAGCGTAATTCAGAGGATTCTTACAAGTGGCGCGGACAGTCATTTCAGGGTTCCGTAGGAAGTCGCGAAGGCTTGAGTTGAAGTGCTTATCGACTAAGCCGGACTCGCTGCGAAAACCCGCCAAAAAAATTTCAGACAACACGTTCCAGCGTTACCCACCAGCGAGTGCGGTAGCGCAGTTGCACCGGTAAGGTCTGCGGCAGAACCGCCAGCAGCTTGTCGGTGTCCTCCAGGCGGAACACACCAGACAGGCGCAAGTCAGCCACTTCCGTCGCGCACGTCAGAAACCCCTGACGATAACGTGCGACTTCCGTGAGGAAGTCGCCCAGGCGCATGTTGCGCGTCACGATCAGACCGTCGACCCAGGCGCCGACCTCCATGTCCGGCGACGGCGCTGAACGCACCTGATGGTGATCAATCAGATAGCTCTGTCCGGCCAGTGCTTGCGTCGATGTGCCGCCGGCGTGAATGGCAACACGCCCGCTGGTGACGCTCAGCCGCGTGCAATCGCTGTCTTGTCGCAGGATGAAGCGCGCCTTCTGCGGTTCGAAAACGCCGTGACGGCTTTGCACAGACAGTGGCCGGTCGAACGATGCGCCTTCATCGGCGCCGCCACAGGTGACGATGATTTCGCCACGCTTCAGCTTGATCAGCCGCTGTTGTGCTGTGTAATCCAGATCCACTGCGCTGGCGGTGTTGAGTTCGATCCGCGTGCCATCCGGCAACTGGAAACCACGCCGCTCGCCGGTGATCGTGGCGTAATCGGCACTCCACTGTTGCCAGGCGGATGTGTCCTTGGCCAGCCACGCGGCAGAGCCCACCAACAACGCGCCCGACAATAGCTTCAACGCCTGGCGTCGACCCAAACCCTGAGCACTGTTTTCCAGCGTATTGAACGCGACATGTGCCCCGGGCACTGCGCGCAGGTTACTGGTCAATTCGGCCTGCAGTGACTGCACCCGTTGCCATGCCAGTTCATGCTCATGGTGTTCGGCGCGCCATTGTTCGCATTGGCGGTTCAGGCGCGAATTGCCGTGGTTGTTGCGCAGGCGCAGTAACCAGTGAATGGCCTGTTTGACGACCAGTGGCTGCGGGTCGACGCGACGACCGAGGGATAAGTTATCCACAGGCATCAGCTTTCGTACCGCAACACATAACAGTGATAAAGCGCATCGGCGACATAGCGTTCCACCGAGCGCAGAGACAAACCCATTTGCTCGGCGATCTGCTTGTGGGTCAACCCTTCGCACTGCGCCAGAAGAAATGCCTGACGCACTTTTGGCTTCAGCCCTTCCAGCATGCGCGCGATGCTTTCCAGCAGTTCGATCACCAGCGCGCGCGCTTCGGCACTGGGTGTTTGTGCTTCCGACAGATGAGCGATGGTTTCCAGGTAGGCGCGTTCGATCTCTTCCCGACGCCAATGGTCGATCACCAGACCCCGGGCGACGGTGCGCAGGAAGGCACGAGGTGCTTTCAGTTCGAGACGTTCGGTGCGTTGCAGCAGGCGCACGAACGTATCCTGCGCCAGATCGGCCGCGTCCGCGGCGTTGCCCAGCCGCGCGCGCAGCCAGGCGTTGAGCCAGCCGTGATGACTACTGTAAAGCGCCTGTACTGCAAACTCAGGTGAGGACATGAACGCGACAGCCCGAACGTCACAAATGATAATTAGTCGCATTGTCATGACTGGTTACGGAATTTGCAACCGCCGCTAGAACCTCACCCGTAAAAAACCGTTCAGCCGACGCTCTGGCGTGCCGTTCGGCGGGAATCTGGCGTAAGTGCCATCCATTTCCCACGCAACCCTAAGATTTCTCCGAACCGTGCCGACAGACTGGTGAGACATGCGTGCACCAAAGTAGAGCAGTCATCAGAACGCTGCCTGCCAGTTATTGGAAATTTGGAGCTACATGGAATGTTGCATCCCGGAACGCATCCCCACTTTTGCATAAGAAGTCCCATGAAATGAATCTCAAGTTCAGCCATAAAATCCTGTTGGCCGCCTCGGGCGTCGTGGTCCTGGCTTTCGCTTTATTCACCCTTTACAACGACTATTTGCAGCGAAATACCATTCGCCAAAATCTGCAGTCGTCCGTGCAACAGGCCGGCGATCTGACCGCCAGCAGCGTGCAGAACTGGATGAGCGGGCGGATCCTGGTGCTGGAAAACCTCGCGCAGAACGTTGCCCACCAGGGCAAGGACGCGGACTTCCCGGGCCTGGTGGATCAACCGGCCTTCACCTCGAACTTCCAGTTCACTTACGTCGGCCAGGCCAACGGTGTCTTCACCCAGCGTCCTGACGCGAAGATGCCGGACGGTTACGATCCGCGTCAGCGCCCGTGGTACAAGCAAGCCGTCGCCGCCGACAAAACCATGCTGACGCCGCCTTACATGGCCGCCGTCGGTGGCCTGGTGGTGACCATCGCCATGCCGGTAAAGAAGAACGGTGAACTGCTCGGCGTGGTCGGTGGTGACCTGAGTCTGGAAACCCTGGTGAAGATCATCAACTCGGTGGACTTCGGTGGTCTGGGCCATGCATTCCTGGTCAGCGCCGACGGTCAGGTGATCGTCAGCCCGGACAAAGATCAGGTCATGAAAAACCTGAAAGACATCTACCCGAACTCCAGCGTGCGCATCGAGAAGGGCAACCAGAACGTGGTACTCAATGGACAGGAACGCATTCTGTCGTTCACCCCGGTCAGCGACCTGCCGAATGCTCAGTGGTACATCGGTCTGTCGATTGACCGCGACAAAGCCTACGCCGCACTCAGCCAATTCCGTACCTCGGCATTGATCGCGATGTTCGTCGCGGTTGGCGCCATTGCGCTGTTGCTGAGCCTGTTGATCAACGTACTGATGCGTCCGCTGACCACCATGGGGCGCGCGATGCAGGACATCGCTCAGGGCGAAGGCGACCTGACCCGTCGTCTGGTGGTGGAAGGCAAAGATGAGTTCGCTGAACTGGGCAGCTCGTTCAACCAGTTCGTCGAGCGAATTCACGCGTCGATTTCCGAGGTGTCCTCGGCCACCCGTCACGTACATGACTTGTCGCAACGCGTGATGGCCTCGTCCAACGCTTCCATCGTCGGCTCCGACGAGCAAAGTGCGCGCACCAACAGTGTTGCTGCCGCGATCAATCAGTTGGGCGCCGCCACTCAGGAAATCGCCCGCAACGCTGCCGACGCCTCGCAGCACGCCAGCGGCGCCAGCGAGCAGGCCGATGACGGCCGTCAGGTGGTTGAGCAAACCATTCTGGCGATGACCGAGTTGTCGCAGAAAATCAGCCTGTCCTGCACCCAGATCGAAACCCTGAACGCCAGCACCGACAACATCGGCCACATCCTCGATGTGATCAAAGGCATTTCCCAGCAGACCAACCTGCTGGCGCTCAACGCTGCGATCGAAGCGGCGCGTGCCGGTGAAGCGGGTCGCGGTTTTGCCGTGGTGGCGGACGAGGTGCGTAACCTTGCCCATCGCACTCAGGAATCGGCGGAGGAGATCCACAAGATGATCACTTCGCTGCAGGTCGGTTCGCGCGAAGCGGTGACCACCATGAACGCCAGTCAGGCGTCCAGCGAAGAGAGCGTTGAAGTGGCCAACCAGGCCGGTCTGCGTCTGGTCAGCGTGACCCAGCGCATCGGCGAAATCGACGGCATGAACCAGTCGGTGGCAGCCGCGACCGAAGAGCAGACTGCGGTGGTGGAAACGCTCAATGTCGACGTCAACCAGATCAACCTGTTGAACCAGCAGAGCGTCGCCAACCTCAACGAGACGTTGAAGGATTGCGATGCGTTGTCGCAACAGGCTAACCGTCTGAAGCAGTTGGTCGACAGCTTCAAGATCTGATTTTCAGATTGAAGACCGCGTTATCGTCCTTCGCGAGCAAGCCCGCTCTCACATTTTGACCGTGTTCCTCGAGAGAGAATGCGATCAACCTGTGGGAGCGGGCTTGCTCGCGAAGGCGATTTAACAATCACCGCCAATCTGAAGCCTTAAACAAACAGCTTCAGCACATTCCCCATCGCATCATCGGCAAACCCCTGCACAAAATCGTTGAACCCCGGCAACGCCTCTTCGCCGCCTGAAGCCGGCTCGGCAATGATCGTCCACGTTGCCCGGGATTTCCCCGCGTCCAACGACTCCACATTCATCGCTGCCCACAGATTCGCCACACCCAGGGTGTTGTAGATCGTTGTCCAGGTCATGCTCCGCGCCTGCTCGTCGCGGGTGTTCAGTTGCTCGACCACCACGTTGCCATCCTTGAAGAACTTTTTGCGCAGCGAAGACACGCCTTCGCCGGTCATCTCGATGTGCGACAGCGCCGGAATGAAACGGTCGAAACCGTCGAATTTACCGACCACCGCCCAGACCTGCGCCGCGTCCGCCGGCACTTCCACCGAGGAGACGACGTGGCAGCCGTGAGGGTTTTTGATCAGGGTGTCCGGTTGCAGTTTGCTCATGGTATTGCTCCTTTTTGTTGAGTCAGATGAAGTTGATTTCTTTCAGGTAGTCGCAGCCGCGACGCAACAGCGCCGGGGATTTCTGCGGGTAGTGCGCGCCCATCTGCTGCACGCCGGCTTGCGCGTTGGCGTGACCGATCAGGGAGATGTCGCCGATGTCTTCTTCGAAGCCGTTGAGGTAGAAACCGAGCACGCCGAACAGCGCGTTGTCGGTGTCGACTCGCCCCAGTTGCTGCTGCCAGTCGGCGACGCTGACCAGCGAGAACTCACTGCCGGTTTCGCGGAACGAAGCGACGTAGGCGTCCCAGCTCAGCGGTTCGGGGTTGTGCAGATTGAACACCGCTCGTTCGGCCGAATAACGGCTGGTGTGGAAGGCGATGAAACGGGCGAGAAAGTCCACCGGCATCAGGTCAAAATTCAGCGCGAAGGCCGGCACCTGACCGAGCTGGATCGATCCCTTGAGCATCAGCATCAAACGGTTTTTGTGCGGCTGACAGACGCCGCTCAGGCTGTTGAAACTGATGTTGCCGGGCCGATACAGGTTGACCCGTACCCCACGCTCCCGTGCCCGTTCAAGGATGCGTTCGCCAACCCATTTCGACAGGTTATAGCCGTTGCGGATGTAGATCGGTGGCGTCGGTGCAGCGGGCAATTCCAGCACGCGACCCTCGGCGTCCACCGTGCTTGAGGCCGAGAGCGTCGAGACGAAATTGAACACCTTCTTGCTGCGCCCTTCGCACAGGCGCAGCAGCTCGAAAATCGGTTCGACGTTGTCCGCTGCCAGCGACTCGTAATCGAGTACGTGATTGACGTTGGCGGCGTTGTGCACCAGCGCGCCGAACTCGCGATCCAACCGTTGATAATCGGTGTCGGTCAGGCCCAGTTGCGGGCGACAGATGTCAGCCGCGTAAACACGCACCCGACTCAGATCGAGATGTTCGAGCCGGTTCTCGCGCAGTGCCTGAGCAAAGCGTTGCGCCGCCGTTTGCCCGCCACCGTCACGCACCAGACACGCCACTTCGCTGGCCCCCCAACCGAGCAGCGCCTCGACGATGTGCACGCCGACAAAACTGTTGGCGCCAGTCACGATGACCTTGTGCACATCGCCCATGCGACTGATCGGCAGTGGCTCGATATCCAGCGTCCGTTCGGCATCGGCCATGGCCTGGGCGCTGAGTACCGCGCTGTCGTCAGTGCCGCCCACCAGCGTGGCGAGCTTGATGATGGTCGGCAGTTCGATGAACCGGTTGATCGAAATGCTGCGGCCGAATTCCTCACGCAAGCGCAACAGCATTCGCGAGAGCAGGATCGAGTGGCCGCCAAGATTGAAGAAGCTTTCGTCGGTGGAAATGTCGCTGACCGGCAGCTCCAATAACTCGCCCCAGATCTCCAGCAACAGCGCTTCGTCGGCATTGGCCGGCAGGCTCTTGGGCCCGCTGTCCTGCACGCTCACTGGAAACTCCAGCAGCGCCTTGCGATCCACCTTGCCGTTGCTGGCGAACGGCATGCTCGACAGTTCGGTCCAGGCCGCCGGTTGCATGTAGTCCGGCAAGAATTGCCGGGCATGGGCTTTCAGTGCCTCGCGGGCGGCCTCTGATTGCGGTTGCGCGAGGAAGGCCAGGATCCGCCGCTGAGTGTCGATGACCACGGCGATCTGTCGATACAACTGGCTCTCGCGCAAGCAGCGTTCGATCTCTTCCGGCTCGACCCGGAAGCCGCGAATCTTCACCTGATTGTCGCGCCGCCCGCACAGTTCGATACCGTCCTCGCCCCACCTGGCCATGTCGCCGCTGCGGTACGCGCGCAATGTTTGGCCGTCCGGCAATTGCAGGCTCAGATAACGCTCGGCGGTCTGCTGTGGATTGTTCAGGTAACCGAGGCAGACGCCGGGGCCGACGATGAACAGTTCGCCCACCGTGTGCTCGGCCACGGGTTGCAGATCGTCGTCGAGAATCAGCACCTGGCTGTTGGCAATCGGGCTGCCGAGGCTGCGGTTGCTGTCGCCGGGTTTGAGCTGCCGCGCGGTAATCAGCACCGTCGCTTCGGTAGGGCCGTAGAGGTTATGCAGCGTGCCTTGTCGTGTCAGTTGTTCGATCACGAACGGCTCGCACACATCGCCGCCGGTCATCACTTCAACACCTTGCAATTGCTCCAGCGGCAGGATGCTCAACAGGGCTGGTGGCAGGAACGCGTGGGTCAGTTGCCGCCGGCGAATCAGCGCGATCAGTTGCAGCGGGTCACGCCGTTGCGTGTCGTCCGGCACCACCAGTTCGGCGCCGCTGAGCAGGGTCGGAAAGATGTCGATCAGTGACGAGTCAAAGCTCAGCGATGAGAACTGCAAGACCCGGCTCTCGGCACGCAAGCGCACGTAATCGGCGTACCACGCGGTGAAGTGCGCAAGATTCGCCTGACTGAGCAACACACCCTTCGGATGCCCGGTGGTGCCCGAGGTGTAAAGCGCCATGCACGGCGCCTCGAGATCAGGGCGCTGGCGCATCAGCGGTTGGTCGAGTTCGGCGCCGGCCCCGTCGATCTGGCTGACATTCAGCCCCGGCAGGGTCTCGCTGAGCGGATGCTCGCCATCGTGCAGCAACAATAGCGCCCCGGCGTTCTGCAGAATGTATTGCTGGCGCTGCAGCGGATGGCTGGGTTCCAGCGGCAAGTAGACCGCGCCGCTGCCGAGAATCGCCAGAATCGAGGCGAACAACGCCGGACTTTTCGGCAGGCAAACACCCACTACCCACGGTTGCGGATGTTGCTCAAGCAGTGCCTGCAAACGCTGTTGAATGGCGCGGCTGTGGGTGTGCAACTGGTGGTAACTGATGGACTGCTCGGCGACGTGCAGCGCCGGGCGTTCGGCATGCTCGATCAGGCTCTGTTGCAGGCGCTCGATCAGCGCAATCTGCGCCTTTTTCAGCAACGCGGGATGCGCTGTGGCGTTGCAGCGGTGGAAGTAGGCCAGGCTGTCGAGGAATTGCAGGTTTTCCATCCGTTCGCAATCCGGCGACGACACCGCTGTTGCCTGCTGAAAATATTCAGCGTCACGGGAAAAGCGACTGACCAGCAATGACACTTCGTCCACGACCTGCGGCAGCACGCGTTGCCGCAGCGCCTGACCGTTGCCCGACGGTTCGTCGGCAATCGGCACGCGGCTGATCAATGACGAGCCGAGGAAGCACAGCAGGTCGAGTGACGGTAAGCCAGCAAGGCTCTGCGCACCGACGCCAAGGCGCAGATGCAGGTGTGGGATGGCGCAGAAATCACCGGCGCCGATAAAGCCTTCGTCGATGATCAAATCCACCGTCGATTGCGCAGCGCCGCTGCGCGTCAAGGTGTGGCCGTGTTGTTCCAGCTCTTGCGCCAGGTCGGTCATGGCCTGGCTGGCGCCCATCAGTAAAATGTCGAGACGTCTCATGTCGGCCTCCTCAAACCAGATAGTCACGCAGGGCGTGCTGCACGCAGGGCGTGTCGAGCAGCGAACTGTTGTGGAAGAACTTGATGATGTTGCCCACCAGCGGGTGATGGCGGTTGATCGGGAAGGCCAGACCACTGATTTCGTCGCGCAGAGAACGTCGCGCGGCCTCACTGACCGGCAGGGCGTCGATCAGGCGCAGGTCGAAGGCTTTCTGAATGTCATTGGTCAGGTAATGGCCGATGAACACCGGCAGAATCTGCGCGATGACTTCGCGATCGGCATCGCTCGCGGTGTGCCAATAGATGCGCACCATTCGCGCCCAGAAGCTCGAATGACGACCCTCGTCGAGCAAGTGGTCGGCCATCAGGCCTTTGATCGACGGCTTGACCGTGTCGTCCCGGGCGAACGCCGCCACGTCGCCGGTCACGGTGTTCTCGGCGATGGCCACGCAGATCAGTTCAACGGCGCTGCGCAGGTGCTCCGGTGCCAACGCGACAGCGGCGGGAATTGCCCGGCTCAGTTCGATTTCGTCGGGCAACCGGATCGGTTCGATGCCGGTCATGGCCACCGTTTGCTGCATGAAATCCATGGCCACCAGCGCGTGGTAATCCTCATCGACCACCACGGTCATCGCGTCGTAACGGCAGGCAAAAGGAAACGGCACGGCGAAGCGGTTTTTGGCGATGCTGCGCGCGGTCTTGTCGACGATTTCCGTCTCGAAAATCACCACGTCGTTGATGAACTTGTACAACGTCTGCACCAAAGCGAAATCGCGCTGCTGCGGGCATTCGCGCAGGAACGTTTCGCTGAGCACCAGCGGCTGGCGACTGAGCGGATAGATCAGCCGTTCATCATCTTCGAGTACGCGACGCGGGCGGGTGCGGATGGTGGCGCGGCTTTCCCAGGCATCGGCGAAGGACTGATAGTCGGCGGCGTTCATTGGGCCACCTCTGCCAACGGTTCGCGCATGCTCAGACGCAGGCCGTTCCACAGGGCGATGCGGCTTTCCACGGCGGCGATGGCGCTGGCGTAAACCTCGGCCTCGCGCTGCGGATCGCCATCGACCAGACGCTCTAGCAGTTGCTCCGCCGCCGGGCCGTGATCCTCGGAGTCGACCTCGATGTGTCGCTCCAGGTAATAGCGGAAGGTCGGCGCCTGTTCGATCCCGATGCCCCAATCATCGAGGATGCGCTGGAACATCGTCGGGATCACGCTCTCGCGACCATGCAGAAACGCCGCCGCCACGCTGTGACCTGGCGCATGCAGGGCGGTGCGCAAGGTGTCTCGAACAAACTGCGCCGCCGCCGGATCGACATCAACGCTTTGCAACGCGACGTCGTAGCTCACGCCTTCCTGTTGCAGCGCGACAAAACGTTCCACCGCCGTGGTGCTCGCCCCGATTTCCCGCATTGCATCCAGGTACAGCTCGAAGTGGCTGTAGTGACCTTCGGCCAGGCGATCATCCGACTCTTCGCCAAGCACGATTTCGTTGATCAGTCGGGCGGCGCGAGGATCGCGCGGTGGCAGCCACGGCAAATGGGTGCAGGTCAGTTCCTGTTGCAGGCGCTTGGTCAGCGACATGAAGTCCCAGACGGCGAATACGTGCGTCTCCATGAATCGTCGCAAAACCGCCAGCGAAGTGATCTCGGAGAAGATCGGGTGGATACTCAGTTCGGCTTTTTTCAGGGCGAGTTGGTTCTTCGTGGGCATCATGATGTCCTTTATCATTGATATAAGTTGGAACAGCTCTGTTTAACGGCGCAATCAATGGCCTGACGTTTTATTTATTCTCGGTATTGAAGGCTTCCTCGGTATCAAACAAGTAAGGTGGATCGTATATCCAGCGGCCGTCTTTATGCTCGCGGTGCACTGTTTACGCTGGCTGAGCTGGGCGATGTGCCGAGTTGAAGGATTAAATTCAAACTCGGCGAAGAAAAACTAATACACCGGGAAAGCATTTAACAAGTGTAATTTCAATTATTTTAAGTTTGCTGTTTTTCAAGTATGAGAAGTTTCGATAAAACTTTTAAGTTGAGTTTTATTTGGGCGTAGTTGCTCCTTTCGACTAATAGATGCCAAAATCGGGCGACAAGAGTGAATGCCTCACTCGAAGCAACTTTCTAATAAAAAGAATTAATGGATTTAAAGGGACGAAAGTTGGCCGTGACCGGCGCCTGTACTTCCTTTTTTCCCGTGACAAGGCTCCTTCCGTAGGTTCCTGGTGCGGGGACTGGGCCGTCGATGCGGCGCGTCGCCCGTTCTTTATGGGGTTGGCGGATCAAGAGTGCGGGTAAATCGCCGAGTCGGCTATGACCGATTGATCATTACCTGTGCAAATTTCAGGCTGACGGGCGCAGGGAGGTTAGAGCGAAGACGCGCAACTGCCACGGTGTTTGCGGCAGATCGAGCGGGAGGATTTGTAAGCGGGTTATTCGCCGGGCAGACACGCGGGTCTGCCTGTGGCCGGGAGGCTCAGCGTACGGCTTTGCGGCCTTGCGCCGCAGGGCTGGCGAGATAGCGGGTGATGACCTCGACACCGCGGTTGAGGTGTTGTTTGAGCAGTGCAACGGCGTGTTCGACATCGCGTTCGATCACTGCCTGCAACATGGCACGGTGGTCGTCCTGGGATAGTTTGCCCAGGCCCATGGCCTCAAGGTTGAAGCGCAGGAAGCGTTCTTCTTCGTTGAGTCCGTCTTCGACCAGGCGCAACAGTCGCTGGTTGGGCGCCTTGCAATACAGTGCCATGTGGAACAAGCGGTTGAGACGGCCGATTTCCGTGTAGTCGTGCTGGGTTTCAAGTTCTTCGATGTAGCCGGCGGCGCGTGCATGATCGGCCGGCGTCAGCAGGGCGATGGACTGGCGAATGGCTTCGGTCTCGAGCAGGATGCGCAATTCGTAGGTTTCGGTGGCATCCCCCTGAATCAACGGCGCGACCACTGCACCTTTGTGCGCGGTCACGCTCAATAGCTCCTGTGCTTCGAGCTGGCGCAAGGCTTCGCGCACCGGCATGCGGCTGACCCCAAACAGATCGGCGAGATCTTGCTGACGCAAAGCGGTGCCACAGGGCAGGCGACCATCGAGGATCGCCGCGCGCAGGGTTTCTTCAATGATCGAGCGAGCCAGGTGAGCGGGAATCGGCCCGTCAACCTTGATGCTGTGCAGCGGTTTGGGCTTCTGTGTCACGACTACGCACCCTGTCTGTCGACTGAATTTGGATCCAAAGGACACTAGTGATTGCTCTACAAGTTGTCAAACCGTGTAGAAGAACCCTGTCACATTTGAAGTTTAGCGCGCCAGCGATGATCTCATGGTGCCATTGTTTTTTAACGGGCTAAGCTTCAACATCAAACGCTTTCCTTCCTGCCCCCCGGAAACCTGCTGTGGCGGTACGTTTCGCGATCCCCCGGACGTTGCGCTGGCTAGGCTGCGCACTGTTGCTGGCCGGCTTCATGCTGGGCGGTCTGCACGCCGATTGGGATTTTTCCGCGATCAGCCGCAAGGCTACCGCACTGTACGGGCCGCTGGGCGCCGGGCAACAGCGGATCGATGCCTGGCAGAACCTGCTGGCCACGCAGAAACAAGTCAGCGAGATGGAAAAGCTCAAAGTGGTGAACCTGTTTTTCAACAAACAGGTGCGCTACGTCGAAGACATCGACCTGTGGCACGAAGTCGATTACTGGGAAACACCGATCGAAGCGCTGTGGAAGGGCGCCGGCGACTGCGAAGACTATGCGATCGCCAAGTATTTCAGCCTGCGTCATCTGGGGGTTTCCAGTGACAAGCTGCGCATCACTTACGTCAAGGCTCTGCGCCAGAACCGTGCGCACATGGTGCTGACTTACTACGCCACCCCCGATGCCATGCCGCTGGTGCTCGACAGCCTGATCGATCCGATTCAGCCGGCCTCGCAGCGAACCGATTTGCTGCCGGTCTACTCTTTCAATGCCGAAGGGTTGTATCTGCCGGGTGCCAAGGGCAACAAAAAGGTCGGTGACACCAAACGCCTGTCGCGCTGGCAGGATGTGTTGAAGAAAATGCAGGCCGAAGGTTTTCCGGTCGAGACGACTAACTAGGAGCACGCGCTCAGATGTCTTTGTTCAAACAGCTGTTGATCGCTATCTGTCTGTTCCTGGTGGTTGCCTTCACGGGCAGCTTCATGGTCAGTCTGGAGAGCTCGCGCACCCAGTACGTCAACCAGTTGCGCTCCCACGCCCAGGACGCCGCCACGGCGCTGGCATTATCGCTGACACCGAACATCGACGACCCGGCGATGGTCGAGCTGCTGGTCAGTTCGATTTTCGACAGCGGCTATTACGCGAGCATCCGCGTGGTCGATCTGAAGACCGACAAGACCATCGTCGAGCGCAGCGGTATTCCGGCGGTGAGCAATGTGCCGGAGTGGTTCGTCAACCTGATTGGCCTGGAGCCGGCCGGCGGTGATGCTTTGGTCAGCCGTGGCTGGGAGCAGGCCGCGCGGGTCGAGGTGGTCAGCCACCCGATGTTTGCCGTGGCCAAGCTATGGCAGAGCGCGCTCGGCAGTCTTGGCTGGTTGCTGGTCTGCGGGGCGGTCAGCGCCGTGTTGGGCGCGCTGTTGCTGCGTCGTCAGTTGAAACCGCTGGATTACATGGTCAAGCAATCCCACGCCATCGCCCGTCGCGAGTTTCTCAGCCTGCCGGATCTGCCGCGCACACCGGAATTGCGGCGCGTGGTTCTGGCCATGAACCAGATGGTCGAAAAGCTCAAGGCACTGTTTCAAGAGCAGGCCGAGCGAAGTGAAAAGCTGCGTGCCGAGTCCTATCAGGACAACCTGACGGGGCTGGCCAACCGACGTTACTTCGAGATGCAACTGAACAATCGGGTGAGCAACGCCGAGCAGGCCAGCTCCGGTTACCTGCTGCTGTTGCGGGTCAAGGATCTGGCCGGGCTTAACCAGCGGCTCGGCGGTCAGCGCACTGACGAATTGTTGAAAGCGGTTGGCGAGCAGCTGTCCCGCGAATGCGCCAAATACCCGGAAACCCAGAACCTCGTTACCCGCATTCGCGGGGGTGAATTCGCCGTGCTGGCGCCGGGGCTGGTGCGCGAGGAAGCGCTGCAACTGGCGCAAAACCTCGATGCCGCGCTGGGCAGTTTGCACGCCACGGGTGCAACCGATGTGGCGGCGGTGGCGTCGATTGGCCTGGCGCCCTTCACTCACGGTGATTCACCGCAGTCTGTCCTGAGCCTCGGCGATCAGGCGCTGGCGCAGGCCGAAGGGCAGGGCGAGCAGAACTGGGCGTGTATCGATCAGAGTCTGACGGCGGACGTCGGCGACGATCACCACGCGTGGCATCGCCTGCTGGATCAGGCTTTGAGTCAGCAGCGTTTCGAACTGTATTTCCAGCCGGTGGTGGCCGCACAGGACACGCAACTGGTACTGCATTACAAAGTGCTGTCGCGCCTGCTCGATGAGCAAGGCCAGACCATTCCGGCCGGGCGTTTCCTGCCGTGGCTGGAGCGTTTCGGCTGGACTGCGCGGCTTGATCGCCTGATGCTCGAACGCGTACTGGAACAAATGAAAGAGCATGAAGATTCGCTGGCGCTCAACCTGTCCTCGGCGACGCTGGCGGATCCGCAGGCGCTGAACAAAGTCTTCGAGATCCTGCGCACGCATTCCAATTTTGGCCCACGCCTGACGCTGGAAATCGGTGAGGAGCAATTGCCGGAACAAGCGGTGCTGGAGCAGTTGACCCGACGTCTGCGTGAGCTGGGCTTCTCGTTGAGCCTGCAACGTTTTGGCGGGCGCTTCAGCATGATCGGCAATCTGGCGCGGCTGGGTCTGGCGTACCTGAAGATCGACGGCAGCTACATTCGCGCGATTGATCAGGAGAGTGACAAGCGCCTGTTCATCGAAGCGATCCAGCGCGCGGCGCACAGCATCGATCTGCCGCTGATTGCCGAGCGGGTCGAGACGGAAGGGGAGTTGTCGGTGATTCGCGAGATGGGGCTTTATGGGGTTCAGGGGCAGTTGTTTGGTGAGCCCAAGCCCTGGAGCTGATCCTTCAATTCAGCGGCGTCAATGATGCCGCCTTCGCGAGCAAGCCCGCTCCCACACTGGAAATGCATTCCAATGTGGGAACGGGCTTGTTCGCGAAGGGGCCAGTCCAGTCACCGAGGATACTGGATCAGATCAACCCGCCCTCATCCTCATCAATCAACTGACTCAACCCGCCCAATGCTTCCCGCGCCTGGGTCCGGTCCATCAGTTTGGCCTGGGCTGCCGGCGGCAGGTCGGTGACGCGGATCACGCCTTTCTGGGTCAGCACCTGAATCAGGTCGTCGAGTACCCGAATCATTTCAAAGTCGCTCTGCTTGAGCTGTTTGAGGCTGGTTTCCACGACCTCGTTGGCGAACCAGGCCTGGATTTCATGGCTGTCGGCCGGCAGCGTTTCCGTGGCCTCGGCGTAGGCCGCGGCTTCCACGCGAATCAACAGACCTTGCGCATCGCGTTGCACGTAAAACATTGAGCATCCCTCGGAAATGAACCAGCGTCATGCTGTCAGCAGCATAGCCAACTGCGCGCAAGTATGCGGTGCGGTGACGCAATCGTCACCGGGGTGGTCAGCGCAAACGTGACGGCCGCCCCAATGGGGCGGCCGTTTTGTTCACGGATCAGCTGTTGTTGTGGTCGACCTTGATGGTCGGGTCGCTGCCGGCAATCAGGTTGTGAATGTTGGCGCTCGACCAGTTGTTGCCTTCCAGTTTGATCGTCACGTCCGGAGTGGCGGCTGCGGCATCGCCGGAGTTGAACTTGCCGCCGGAGCTGACTTGCAACGACGACACGCCATCGACCGTGGTGATCTTCAGGAAGTTGTCGATGGTGCTGCCGGTCTCGCCCTGCAACAGATCGCGCAGGTCGATGCGGTCGCCCTCACTGGCCTTGAAGTCCTTGATCACATCGTTGCCGGTGTCGCCCGCCTTCCAGACGAAGGTGTCGGCACCCGAGCCACCGATCAGGATGTCGTTGCCCTGACCGCCGATCAGCGTGTCGTTGCCGGTACCGCCGAGCAGGATGTCATTGCCTTTGCCGCCGTCGAGCAGGTCGTTGCCGCCCGAGCCGAACAGGATGTCATTGCCCGCGCCACCCAACAGCGTGTCGTTGCCGTCATGTGCGCCGGATACATCGAACGCCTGATAGTGCTCGGTGATGTACTGGTGCACATTGCTGGTGGTGACTTTGCTGACGTCGACGCCGGTCTGCTGGGCAACGAATGCCTGCATCGCCTGATAACCCTCGCCGGCAATGCCGTTGAAGCTCACCAGATCGCCGAACAGGATGTCGTTGCCGTCGCCACCGCTGACGGTGTCGTTGCCCGGCATCGTTGCTTCGGTGTGGCCGATGATCGAGTTGGCTAGGTCCTTCGGATCGATGTTGGTTTGCGGCGTCTTGTCCGAGTCGTACGGTTTCAGGTCGTTGAGGCTGACACCACTGTTGATGCCGATGGCTTCGACGTTCGACAGACCGCTCAACAGCGCGAAGCTGCTGGTCGAGTTGTCGGTGGTGGTCGAGGTGGTGCTGCTGCCGCTACCGGCCAGACTCGACAACTCGTAAGTGCCGTCGCCCTGCGCGTGAACGGTGCCCAGATTGGTGGTACTCCAGCCATAACGGGCCGTGTAGGTCTGCAACTGGGCAAAACCGCTGGCGTTGATGCTCAGGTAATGCGTGTTGTCGATATAGGTGCTGAAGGTGTCGCCCAGCTTGTAGTTGCTGGTCGTTACCACGCTGTCGAACTTCACGTTGCCGTACAGCGTCGGATTGGTCTGCTCGCCGCTCTGGTAATAGGTTGGCTGGCCGTCGGTGATGAAATACGTGAGGTTTTTCGCCCCGGTGTTGGCCACCGCGTCAGCACTCTGGAACCAGTTGGCCGTGGTTTTGAACACGTCCTCGTAGTTGGTGCCGCCGCCGGAAGACATCGAGTCCAGCACCGCTTTGAGCTGCGTCAGCGCGTTCGGGTCGTTGAGGTTCACCGACACCGACTTGTTGACCTGGGTATCGAAGTCCACCAGGAAGATGTTCACCGTGCCCGAGTTGCTGCCGCCCAGGCTCTGCTTGAGGGTGTTGAACACCGACGTCAGCGAGTCCTTCGCCGCGTTGATCGACGAGGCGCTCATGCTGCCGGAGCTGTCGACCATGAACGCGATGTTGTAGTTGGTGCCCGGTACGACGGTCAGGCCACCGATGTCGGCGACGATGATGTCATTGCCATCGGTGCCGACGACCGTGTCGTCAGCCGAAGTGGCGACCACGGCGTTGTAAACCGCCGGCACCACAGTCACCGGAATGGTCGCGGTGCTGCTGGCCGAGCCGCCCACCTGTTCGGTGGAGGTCGAGGTCACGGTCAGGTTGAACTGACCGTTGTAGTACGGCGGTGGTGTCACGGTCAGGCTGCCGAGGTTCCAGCCGGTTACGTTGGCATCGCCGCTGGTGGCGGTGACGGTGAAGCTGTGGCCTGCACCGTCGCTCAGTACCGAGCCGACCGGTGCGCCGCTGATCTTCACGCTCAGGGTTTCCGAGCCGTCGGTATCGGTCAGCGCGGTGGTGACTGCCGACAGTTTCACTGTGGTGCCTTCGGCGCCGGTGTTGAGTTTGTAGCCGTCGTAATAGCCTTCGCCATTAGTGCCGTGCAGATCGGAGACGGTCACGCCCGAATTGATCAAGTCCTGCACACCGGTGTAGATCGGTACGCCGGTGTTGCTCAGGTCGATCGGCGTGCTGCCGTTGACCGACAGGTTGACGTCGTAGCTGCCCGGGCCGCTCTGATTGTGGTGGTAGATGTCCAGGGTGTAGTAGCCGCTGGTGGTCGGGGTGAACGAACCGTTGAGGTTGCCACCCGCGCCCCATGTGGTCGAGGCCACGTTCTTGCCGCCAATGGTCACCAGGAGGCTGTCATCGCCCGTGCCGCTGAAGGTGTAAGTCTTGCCGGCTTCCAGATAGATCAGGCCGGAAGTCTTCGACGCGGTACCGGCGGTCACGCTGCCATCGGACTGCACGTTGGTCACGGTGCCGCTGGAGTTTGGCGTACCGGCGCCGTCGATCACGTTTTTCAGCGTGGTCGAGTTTGCGCCGCTGCCGTCGGTGCCTAGGCCGGACAGGCCGGTCCAGACTTCCTTGATCAGGCCGGTGGACTTCACGCTGTTGTCGGCCACGCTCACGGTCGGGGCATCCGCCACTGGCGTGATGTCGATCTTCACGGTGCCGGTGTTGCCCAACAGTTGGCCGTCGGTTGGCTGGAACTTGATCTGTGCGTAGTCAGCCTGGTTGTTGCCCAGACCGCTGCCGCCGTAACCGTTCACGCCCGACTCGTTGGCATCCGGCAGGAAGCGCAGTTTGCCGGCGTCGATGTCAGCCTTGCTGAAGGTCTGGTTGTTGGCGACGTCTTTCCAGGTCGAACCGTCCAGGTACTGCAGTTTGCCTTCACCCGGCAGCTGAGTGATTTTCACGCCGAGGCTGCTGGCCGGGCTGTCGACGTCGGTAACGCCGAAGGTCGACCAGCCGAGGATCAGCGGCGTGTCTTCGGTGCCGGTGACGTTGACCGGTGCAGCGACTGGCGCGTCATTGACGGCCACCACGTTGACCGTGGTGGTCGCGGTGTTGGAGTAGTTGCCGCCATCGGTCACGGTCACGGTGATGATCCGCGGCACGGTGCTCGGATCTTCACTGCTGTTAGTGAAGCTGATGTTCTTGATCGCCTGCATGTAGTCGGCCAGCGTCGCGTTGCCCGACAGGGTCAGCGTCACGGTGCCGTTGGTGCTGTTGGCATTGATGGTGATGCCGTTGACGCTGTTGCCCAGATTCAGCGCATCGCCGTCCTGACGGTTGGTCAGCACCACGGTCGCGCCAGTCAGCATGGTGCTGTCCGGGTCAGTGATCTTGATATCGGTATCGGCAATCGACACGCCGGCACCCGGAGTGTTTTCGGTGAAGGTCACCTTGTAGTCGGCACCGGTGGCGCCGCTGGAATTGTTGGCATCCAGATCGATGACCGGCGGTGCGTCGTTGTCGATGATCGAGGTGCTGACGCTGCCGTTGGTGCTGCTGACCGCAAGGTTCTCGAAGTTGCCGCCGGTAGCCGAGTCGATCTTGACCACGAAGTTCTCGGTGCCTTCGGTGATCTTGTCATCGATGGTGGCGACGTTGAACTGCGCGCTGCTGGCGCCTGCCGGGATCTTCACGGTGTACACGCCAGTGAAGTCCGAACCGTCGGCGGCGGTGCCGCTGTAGACGATTTTCAGGGTCACTTCGGTTTGCGCCGGGTGGTTCAGACTGACGGTGTAGCTGGCGGTCTGGCCTTCGGTCACCGAGGTGCTGCCGGTGATGCTGACGGTGGTGGTGTCGATGGTATCGGTGACGCTGGTCACCGCTGGCGTGTTGTTGGTCACCAGGTTTTCGAAATTGCCGCCCGTGGCATTGGTGATCGTGGCCTGCACATTGCCGGCGTCTTTGTAGACGTCATCCGCTGGCGCAGGAACGGTCACGGTGCCGGTGGTTTTGCCGGCCTCGATGGTGATCACGGCGCCGTTCGACAGGGTCACGGTCACTGGAGAACCAGCGGCGTTGGTCAAGGTGGCGGTGTAGGTGATCTGGCCACCTTCGGCCACGGTGCCGGTCGCAGTGAGCGACAGGTTGGTGGTGTCGATGGTGTCGGTGACGGTGGTGCTGACCGGAGTCTTGTCGGCTACGAGGTTCTCGTAGTTGCCGCCTGTTACGTTGGTGATCGCATTGGTCAGCGGTGCATGACCGGTCAACGCATCGTTCGGTGCGGTGGTGGTCACGGTGCCGGTGGTTTTGCCGATGTCGATGGTGATCTGCTGACCATTGGCCAAGGTCACGACGACAGGCGAGCCGGTCACGGCTGCGCCGACGGTCGCGGTATAGACGACGCTGCCGCCTTCTGCCGCCGTGCCGGTTGCAGTCAGTTTCACCGTGGTGGTGTCGATGGTGTCGGTGACGCTGGTCACGGCTGGCGTGTTGCTGGTCACCAGGTTTTCGAAGCTGCCACCGGTGACGGTTTTGATCGTAGCCTGGACGGTGCCGGCGTCTTTGTAGACGTCGTCAGCCGGAGCGGGAACGGTCACGGTGCC
>NZ_VXCA01000046.1 GCF_011369485.1 Pseudomonas atagonensis
AACTTCAACCACTTGCGCTTCCGATCTCTCGTCAGCGGGAGGCGAATTCTACAGCGTTACACGCTGCTGTCAACACCTCTTTTTCAACTTCCTTCTGGCTTCGATGAACTGAAGCACTTACCGCTGAAACCTACATAACTCATTGAATCTCAAGGAGTTTTCCGTTTCGACTGCGCCGGAAGTGGGGCGAATTATAGACCTCCAGAATCTGCCGTCAACCGTTAATTTCGCTTTCTTTAGAAATGCACAAAAAACCGCTTATATATAGAGGCAACACCCACAATTGCGCAGTATATTGCTCAATCAAACTATAACGACTCAGCTCTCACTTCGGACGATGCCTCGCAATGAATGACCAACCCCGCAATCTGGCCTCAATCCTGTTCCCGGTTGGCCTGTTATTAATAGCCATGGCGTCTATCCAATCCGGCGCATCCCTGGCGAAAAGCATGTTCCCCATCGTGGGCGCACAAGGCACCACCACACTGCGCCTGATTTTTGCCAGCGTGATCATGCTGCTCTTGCTGCGGCCATGGCGGGCCAAGCTGACGTCCAGGTCATTGCGCACGGTGATCGTCTACGGAATGGCATTGGGGGGCATGAACTTCCTCTTCTATATGTCACTGCGCACGGTTCCTTTGGGAATCGCGGTTGCACTGGAGTTCACCGGCCCACTGGCCGTCGCGATTTATGCTTCCCGGCGCGCGATCGATTTTCTCTGGATTGCATTGGCAGCCGTCGGCCTGTTGTTGTTGATTCCTACCGGAGCCACCACAGCGGGTATTGATCTGGTAGGTGCGGGTTACGCTCTCGGCGCCGGAGCCTGTTGGGCGCTTTACATACTCTTTGGACAAAAGGCCGGTGCCGACAATGGTGTAACCACAGCAGCGCTGGGCGTCATGATCGCGGCGCTATTCGTTGCACCCATCGGTATCGTCCATGCGGGCGCCGCGCTGTTGACGCCATCGCTGATCCCCGTGGCAATCGGTGTCGCTATTCTCTCGACAGCGCTGCCATACACCCTGGAAATGGTCGCCCTCACTCGCATGCCTGCTCGTACATTTGGCACGTTGATGAGCATCGAACCTGCTTTTGGCGCGCTATCGGGACTGCTTTTTCTGCAGGAGTACCTCTCTTTGTCACAATGGATGGCGATCCTGTGCATTATTCTCGCGTCCGTCGGCGCAACGATGACGATGGGCAGCGGCGCCAAGCCTGCCGTTGCGGCAGATTGAAACAGGATTTGACTAAGGTCTGGCAATTGGCGCTTATTTAGGCCATGTTTAGAGACGTAACCCAGTGCCAGACATGGATTTTTTTGGATAGGGATATCAGCACGCCCAACACGCGAGTGAATTCAGGCTGACCCGAGCACCAGACTCGAGGCTGCCAATAAGGACGGGAATGAAACGAATTTTGCTACTGATCGCCATACTTGCAGTCACAGGCTGCGCGGCGACTTCGAAAACTCAGGTAAAGCACGGCAAGAAAGGATTGCACATCAACTGCTCAGGACTCTCGTCCTCCTGGGACAAGTGCTACACCAGTGCCGCTGCTTCCTGTGCTCCCAAGGGCTACAAGGTCATCGCCAAATCGGGTGATGCCGTCGAAGAGCCTGGCGACTATCCCTTTGGACTCAACCCTGCGGGCTACACCAGCCGCAGCATGATCGTCATCTGCAAGTAAATATCTCGCCTATTCCGCTCGGGGAATAGCGAGCTGGCGACTGATCTCTTCGTGACTGGACTTCAGCACCGTACGCTGGATGTCCGGTGTCGCCAGCATCCGCGCCACCACCAAAGCTCCGACACATTGCGACAAGATCGCCCATGCCAGACTGTCGCTTTCCAGAATCTGCGCCCAGCTCTTCTGAACCCGGCAGATCCACAATTCCGCCTGCTCTCTTACGACGACATCCGCACGAGCGATCTCCGCACCCAGCGCCGGTAATGCGCAGCCACTCTCGGGTTGTTCTACGTGCGCCATACTCAAGTAGTGTTTGAGACAACGCTCCAGCCGCTCGCGATCTTCTGTCCCCTGCCCGCCCAATCGTTCCAGGCTCTGACACAACTCACGCTCGACAATGGCGGTAAACAACGCATCTTTGGACGAGAAGTGGCTGTAGAACGCTGCACCACTCAAACCGATAGCCTTCATCAGACCGTCGACGCCCACGGTGGAAAATCCGGAGCGTTTTGCCGACAGCGCACTGCTGTTCAGCAGCTTTTCTCTGGTTTCCAGCTTGTGACCGGCTGAGTAACGCATAAATCTTCCTCGGACTGAGCGCCTTGACGATACCCGGATCCTAGCATAACGTTCGTTCACTTAACGATCGTTTACTAAAAGGGTTTGCCCATGAATAACAAGAAGGTCGTGTTAGTGGTCGGTGCTGGCGATGCCACGGGAGGAGCTATTGCCAAGCGATTCTCCAAAGAAGGATTCATCGCCTGCGTCACTCGTCGCAGTGCCGATAAGCTGCAGCCATTGGTAGATGCTATTCAGGCCGAAGGTGGCGAGGCTCACGGTTTTGCCTGCGATGCACGCAAGGAAGAGGATGTCATCGCCCTGATTGAAGACATCGAAACCCGTCTCGGGCCGATTGAAGCGTTTGTTTTCAACATTGGCGCCAACGTGCCATGCAGCATTCTCGAAGAAACCGCGCGCAAGTATTTCAAGATCTGGGAAATGGCCTGTTTCTCGGGATTCCTCAATGCGCGCGAAGTGGCCAAACGCATGGTCACTCGCCAACGCGGCACCATTCTGTTCACCGGAGCCACTGCCGGCCTGCGCGGGGCAGCGGGGTTCGCCGCATTTGCCGGGGCCAAACACGGTATTCGCGCGTTGGCGCAGAGCATGGCCCGGGAACTGGGGCCGATGAACATTCACGTCGCCCATGTCGTGGTCGACGGCGCCATCGATACCGATTTCATCCGCAACAGTTTTCCCGAGAAGTACGCGACGAAGGATCAGGACGGTATTCTCAATCCGGAGCATATCGCCGAAAACTACTGGTATCTGCACAGTCAGCCACGGGACGCATGGACGTTCGAACTTGATTTGCGCCCATGGAACGAACGCTGGTAAGCCCTCCCCCATAACAATAATGAGAGTGCAGCAACAATGACGAAATCCGTGGATTTCTATTTCGATCTCGGCAGCCCGGCCACTTATCTGGCCTACACCCAACTACCGAAGATCTGCGCCGAAACACACAGCGAACTGGTCTACATTCCGATGCTGCTAGGCGGCGTGTTCAAAGCCACCGGCAACGCCTCACCGGCGATGATCCCGGCCAAGGGCCGTTATATGTTTCAGGATCTGGACCGCTACGCAAAACGCTACGGTGTTCCCCTCAAATTCAATCCACACTTCCCGATCAACACACTGATGCTGATGCGCGCTGTCACCGGTATTCAACTGCGTCATCCGCAACGCTTCCAGGCATTCATCGATTGCCTGTTTGACGCTCTCTGGGTTGAAGGGCGAAGCATGGATGAACCCGCGACCGTCGCCGCGGTGCTCAGCAAACATGGCTTCGATCCAAACGAAATTCTCGCTCTGACCAACGATGAAGCCGTCAAAGCCAGGCTCAAGGAAAACACCGAAACAGCGATTAAACGCGGTGTATTCGGTGCACCGAGCATGTTTGTCGGCAACCAGTTGTTCTTCGGCCAGGACCGGCTCGACTTCGTTGCCGAAGCCTTGCGCTAAATCTCGACCACCAGACGTCCATGCAGTGTCCCCGGCGAATCGTCGCCTATCCGCCAGGGTCAACGCATTTGTCGATTACCTCACTCGGGCGCTGGCAACAGCGCCCGAGTTGTAACCGCTCAGATCGCCGCCGTGCGCGTGTTCAGCCACTCCAGCGCAGCCCCTTCGAGCAATGGGCTCAGACGCTCACGCACTTCGGCGTGGTAAGCGTTGAACCATTGTTTCTCTTCCTCAGTGAGCAAAGCAGGCAAGAGACAACGTGTGTCGATCGGGCACAGCGTCAAGGTTTCAAACTTGAGGAACTCGCCGAATTCGCTGCTGCCAGCGACACGGTTCATCGCCAGGTTCTCGATGCGCACACCCCAACGGCCCGGACGGTAAGTGCCCGGCTCAATGGAGGTGATCATCCCCGGCTGCATCGCGGTCTGCGGTGCGGCGACCGCCTGATAGGCAATCACTTGCGGGCCTTCGTGAACGTTGAGGAAATAGCCGACGCCGTGACCGGTGCCGTGACCGTAATCGACGCTTTCGGCCCAGATCGGCGCGCGGGCAATTGCGTCGAGCAGCGGCGAGAGAATGCCTTTGGGAAACTGTGCCCGCGACAACGCAATCACGCCCTTGAGCACGCGCGTGCAGTCGCGCTTCTGCTCTTCAGTCGGCGTGCCGACCGGCACCATGCGCGTGATATCGGTGGTGCCGCCCAGATACTGACCACCCGAGTCGATCAGCAACAGACCGTCGCCCTCGATCACCGCGTGTTCTTCTTCGGTGGCGTGATAATGCGGCATCGCGCCATTGGCGTTGAACGCGGCAATCGTGTTGAAACTCAGCGAAACATAATCCGGGCGACGCTCACGGGCCGCCGTGAGTTTTTCGTCGATGGTCAGCTCGGTAATGCGCTCGCGCCCCCACGCCGACTCCAGCCAGGCGAAGAACTCACACAGCGCCGCGCCATCCTGCTCCATGGCTTTACGAATGTGCTGAGCGTCAGCTTCGCTTTTTTGCGATTTGGCCAGCGTGGTCGGGTTCAAGCCTTCAACCAGTTTCACACCACTGTCGAGGTTATCCAGCAAACCGCTGGTGACACGCGCCGGATCCACCAGCAGGCTCGCGCCACTTGGCACGGCGCGCAGCGCGTCGGCGACTTCGCTGTAGTCGCGCAGCGTTACGCCATCCTTCTCCAACACGGCGCGCAATTGAGTATCGACCTTACTCAGTGCCACGAACAGCGTGGCCTGCTGCTGATTGATCAAAGCAAACGAGACAAACACCGGGTTGAACGACACATCGCCGCCGCGCAGGTTCAACAGCCAGGCGATGTCGTCGAGGGTGGCGATAAAGTGCCAGTCGGCGCCGCGTTCCTGCAGGGTTTCGCGCAGTTTGGCGAGTTTTTCGCCACGGCTGACCGTTGCTTGCGGTGGCAGATGCTGATAGATCGCAGCATTCGGCAAACCCGGGCGATCGTTCCAGACTTCGTTCAACAAATCGATATCAGTGCGCAGACGTGCGCCACGCGCTTCAAGCTTGCTGCCCAGAGTGCGCGCCGAGGCCACCGCCATCACCGCGCCGTCGACGGCGACCACGCCCCCTTCCGGGGTCTGCTCGGCCAGCCAGTCCAGCGGGCTGGGTTGACCCGGTTGCAGCTTGACCAGTTCGATGCCGCTGCCATTGAGTTCCTTGGTCGCCTGTTCCCAGTAACGACTGTCGGCCCAGACCCCGGCGAACCGGTCGGTGACAATCAGCGTCCCGACCGAACCATGAAAACCGGAAAGCCACTGGCGACCCTGCCAGTAACCCGGCAGGTATTCCGACAGATGCGGGTCGGCGGAGGGCACCAATAACGCGTGGATACCTTCGCGGCGCATCAGTTCACGGGTCTGCGCCAAGCGCTGGGGAACCGATCCTTCGGTCAAAGTCTGGGTACTCATCATGTCTCCTGCCAATCACTTCATCGTTATTGTTCGTAGCCGTTGGGACGGCTCGTTAAAGCCCTGTCGCCCAGAATGCCGGAGCACTGGCGCAGGCTGTTTTGATCAGTTCGACAGCCTTATCGATATCTTCGGCGGTGGTGTAGCGGCCGAGGCTCAAGCGAATGGTGCGACCGGCCAGCCGCGCATCGTGCCCCAACGCCAAGAGGACGTGGGAAGGCGTATTGCTCGCGGAGTTGCACGCCGACGTCGCGGAAAACGCAATCGACTGGCCGAGGGCGGCGCTGTTGAACTGGCCTTCGCTGAAGGTCAGGCTCAAAGTGTGCGGGATGCGTTGGCTGACACTGCCGTTGATGCGCACGCCCGGCAGGCTCAACAGCTGTTCAAGCAGACACTCTCGCAGGGCCGCGATGGACTTTTTCTCGTCCTCGAAAACCGCTGCTGCCAAGGCAAACGCCGCGCCCATGCCGGCAATCTGGTGAGTGGCCAGGGTTCCGGAGCGCAAACCGCCCTCGTGGCCGCCGCCATGGATCTGCGCATGCAAACGCTGCTGCGCCCGCGGGCCGACGTACAGTGCGCCGATACCTTTGGGACCATAGAGTTTGTGCGCGGAAAACGACATCAGATCGACCGGCCATTGCGCCAGATCGATTGCCACTTTACCGGCGCCCTGCGCCGCATCGACATGGAACAGCGCCTCGCGGTTGCGCACCACTGCACCGATGGCCGGGATGTCGTTGACCGTGCCCAACTCATTGTTGACCAGCATCAGGGACACCAGAAAAGTGTCGTCGCGCATGGCTTCGCTGACGGCTTGCGGCGTGATCAGACCATCGGCGTCCGGCACCAGCCAGGTCACGGCGATGCCGGCGTCCTGCAACTGGCGGGCGGTATCGAGAACGGCTTTGTGTTCAATCTGACTGGTGATGATGTGGCCACCGGGCGCGCCTCGCGCCTGTGCCACGCCTTTGAGGGCGAGGTTGTTGGATTCGGTGGCTCCGGAGGTCCAGACGATCTGCGCCGCGTCAGCGCCGACCAGTTCGGCGACTTGCCGGCGGGCCTGTTCGACCGTTTGCCGGGCCTGCTGGCCGAAGGTATGGGAGCTGGAGGCCGGGTTGCCGAAATTACCGTTGAAGCCCAGACAATCGATCATCACCTGGATGACCCGCTCGTCCACCGGGGTGGTGGCGGCGTAGTCGAAATACAGTGCACGTTTATTCATAAAAGACTCGCAGAGCGTGTTCCGGGATCAGGAGGCTCGTGTCTGTAAACGGCGAAACGCAGCCTTGTGAGCTGCGTCGTGTTTTCAGAGCGTCATCAATACCTGATCGGATGCCGTTAAAGAAGCACAACTTCATTTGAAAGTGCGTTGGAACGCTCCTGAAGCCGAGCTTAACAGGCATCGGGCCGGCGATTGAAGGCTATGCGTCAGGCAAAGCTTTCGAGAAGTAACGGGTACAGGGAAATCACCAGCAATGCCGCCATGCCCCAATTGAACACGCGTAACCAGCGCGGCTCCTTCAGCACATTGCGCAGCAGCGTCCCGCATGCGGCCCAAATGCCGACGCTCGGCAGGTTGATGATGGCGAACACGGCGGCAATCACCACGACGTTGGTGAAGTAGCCCTGCATGGGCGTGTAGGTACTGATGGCACCGATTGCCATGATCCACGCCTTGGGGTTGACCCACTGAAACGCGGCGGCACCTAGGTAGCTGATGGGCCTGGCCTCACCTTGAGCGCTGTCGCCGACAGGCCCCGAATGAGCGATTTTCCACGCCAGATACAACAGATAGGCCGCGCCGACGTAGCGCAGCACCGTATAAAGCAGCGGATAGGTTTGAAACACCGCGCCCAGGCCGAAACCCACCGCCACCACCAGGACGAAAAATCCGCAGGTGATGCCGAGCATATGAGGGATGGTGCGGTTGAAACCGAAGTTGACACCCGACGCCAGCAACATCGTGTTGTTTGGCCCCGGCGTGATCGAGGTGACAAGGGCAAACAGGGCGAAGCCCAGCAGCAGATCGAGCGAAAGGGTCATGGTGGGCAGTCCGTCAGGGTCGTTCAGCTGTAGACCCTATCCCACACTGCCCGTCAAACCCATGGACAGTTGGGTAAAACTTCAAGCGGTACAGTTTGCTTTCAGCTTGGACGACCGTGCAGCTGTACGGCACGCTCAGCGCTCATTTCACCTTGTTTGTCGAAACCGAATGTCTTCTGTGGCTGGCCGAGCAGTTGGGCTTTCTTCGCGTGGTATTCGTCGAAGGACAGACCGCTGCGGTTCAGCGACTCCATCGCCAGCTCGCGGGATTCTTCCGCCGTGTAAGGGCGCAGTTCGGGGGAAACATGGCCGGCACAACCGGCGAGTACGGAGACAGCGAGCATCAGGGAAACAGTCAGTAAGCGATTCATGGGAGCGTCCTGGCGAGCGGTGTGGGTCGATGGATGAAGGCTACGCCGGCCCGCGCCCGTGCAGAAATCAACGCTCTCAATAGTGGCTATCAGGAATTCGACACCGAAGCCTCATATCTCTTAACGATCTATAAATATCGATTAACGTTCTTTTACGGAATAACAATCAGCCTTTATAAATCCCTGCATGCACGCCTGACTGTTGCCCCAGCAACTGTTGCTCAGCCAACAGCGGTTCAACAAAGCGTACGAAAAATCATTTGGCCGATCATCACCAGAACGCTCAACGCCCCGAAAACCGAGGCCCACAGGAATTGGTACAGCGCTTGCTCAAGACCGGTGGATTCATTCACTGCTCGCTGAGCAACTGTTGAAAACAAGGAATTGATCATGTCGCGTCCCCTCAAAGTCGTTGCCCTGTCCGGCGGTACCTGGCGCCCATCGCGCACGCTGGTGCTGACCCAGGCGTTGTTGTCTGAACTGGCCGGGCACTTGCCCATTGAAAGTCATCTGATCGAACTGGGCGACATCGCCCGTCCACTCGGCGGCGCCCTTTCGCGTCAGGAACTGAGCGCGGAAGTCGAGGCCGAGTTACAGGCTATCGAACAGGCCGATCTGCTGATCGTCGCCGCGCCGGTTTATCGCGGTTCCTACCCGGGCCTGCTCAAGCATCTGTTCGACCTGATCGACCTCAACGCGCTGATTGACACGCCGGTGCTGCTCGCCGCCACCGGTGGCAGTGAGCGCCATGCACTGGTGCTCGATCACCAATTGCGTCCGCTGTTGAGTTTCTTTCAGGCCGTGACGTTGCCGATCGGCGTGTACGCCACCGAAGCCGATTTCGCCAATTACCAGATCACCAGCGAGCCGCTGAAAGCGCGCATCCGCCTGGCCGCAGAACGCGCTGCGCCGCTGTTCGCCACGCAAATCAAACCCTTGCTGAAAATCGCCTGAGGAGCTGTTCATGGATGTTTTCTGGTTCCTGCCGACCCACGGCGACGGCCACTTTCTGGGCACCACGCAAGGCGCGCGCCCGGTCACGCTCAACTATCTGAAACAAGTGGCGCAGGCTGCCGACAGCCTCGGTTACCACGGCGTGCTGATTCCCACCGGGCGCTCCTGCGAGGACTCGTGGGTGATCGCCTCGGCGCTGGTGCCGCTGACTGAACGCCTGCGCTATCTGGTGGCGATCCGGCCGGGAATCATTTCACCGACGGTGTCGGCACGCATGGCGGCGACGCTGGATCGACTGTCCAACGGCCGCTTGCTGATCAACGTGGTGACCGGCGGCGATCCCGACGAAAACCGTGGCGACGGCAGTTTCCTCAGCCACAGCGAGCGCTACGAAGTCACCGACGAATTCCTCCAGATCTGGCGCCGTGTTTTGCAGGGCGAAGCATTGGATTTCGAGGGCAAGCATCTGAAAGTGCAGAACGCCAAGGCGTTGTATCCGCCGGTGCAGAAACCCTACCCGCCGCTGTACTTCGGCGGCTCTTCCGATGCCGCGCATGATCTGGCGGCCGAGCAGGTCGATGTCTATCTGACGTGGGGCGAACCGCCCGCCGCTGTCGCGGAAAAACTTGCCGACGTGCGTGAACGCGCGGCGCGCCATGGGCGCAAGGTCAAGTTCGGTATTCGCCTGCATGTGATCGTCCGCGAGACCGCCGAAGAAGCGTGGAAAGCGGCGGACAAACTGATCGAGCACATCAGCGACGAGACCATTGCGGCGGCGCAGAAATCTTTCTCGCGTTTCGACTCCGAAGGACAGCGGCGCATGGCGGCCTTGCACGATGGCCGACGCGACAACCTGGAAATCGCCCCGAATCTGTGGGCCGGTGTCGGTCTGGTACGTGGCGGTGCCGGCACGGCGCTGGTCGGCGATCCGCAGCAAGTGGCCGCGCGGATCAAGGAGTACGCGGACCTCGGCATCGAGAGTTTCATCTTCTCCGGTTATCCACATCTGGAAGAAGCCTACCGTTTTGCCGAGCTGGTGTTTCCGCTGCTGCCCGAGCCTTATGCCAGCCTGGCCGGGCGCGGCGTGACCAACCTCACTGGGCCGTTTGGCGAAATGATTGCCAACGATGTGCTGCCCGCCAAAGCCAATGCCTGAGGGACACCGTGTGACCGCCAAACCGCAAAATACCTTGTTGTCCCCGCTGCAGATTGCCCGCCAACTGGCCGCTGAATTCGCCCTGACCGCCGTCGAGCGTGACGAACGCGGCGGCACGCCGAAGGCCGAACGCGATGCCTTGCGCGACAGCGGTCTGCTGGCCCTGAGCATTCCCAGCCGTTTCGGCGGACTGGGCGCGAGCTGGAGCGAAACCCTGCAGGTCGTACGCGAATTCGCCAAGGTCGACAGCTCGATTGCCCACGTCTTTGGCTTTCATCACTTGATGCTCGCCACCGTGCGCCTGTTTTCCCGCGCGGAACAATGGCAACCGTGGTTCGAACAGACCGCGCGGCAGAACTGGTTCTGGGGCAACGCGCTCAACCCGCTGGACACGCGCACCGTGGTCAAGGACTTCGGTGGCTGGCGCGAGTTTTCCGGCAAGAAGAGTTTTTGCTCGGGCGCCAGTGATTCGCAGATGCTGATTGCCTCGGCGGTGGACGAAAGCCAGGGCGGCAAGTTGCTGATCGCGGCCATCCCCACCGGCCGCAGTGGAATCACCTTGCATGACGACTGGAATAACATCGGCCAGCGCCAGACCGACAGCGGCAGCGCCACGTTCGAACGGGTGCGGGTCGAAGAGTCGGAATTGCTGCTCGATCCCGGCCCGTTGAGCACGCCGTTCGCCTGCCTGCGTCCGCTGATTGCACAGCTGACGTTCACGCAGATGTTTCTCGGCATCGCCGAAGGTGCCTTTGAAGAAGCGCGTCACTACACCCTGAGCGAAACCCGCCTCTGGCACAAATCCTCGGCGCGGCAGGTACGTGAAGATCCTTACGTGCTCGCGCACTACGGCGAGTTCTGGGTCGCCCTCGAAGGGATCCGGCTGCTGGTCGAACGCGCCGCAGCGCTGCTGGATCAGGCGTGGGCCAAAGGACCGAACCTCAGTGCCGAGGAACGCGGCCAACTGGCGACCGCGATTGCCACGGCGAAAGTCGCGGCCAGTCGTCAGGGCCTCGACCTCTGCAGCCGTTTGTTTGAAGTGACCGGCGCACGTTCGACCCACGCGTCCCTGCGCCTGGACCGTCATTGGCGCAATCTGCGCACGCAAACCCTGCACGATCCGCTGGATTACAAACTCCACGAGCTGGGCGACTGGGCGCTGAACCAATCGCTGCCGGTGCCGACGTTCTATTCCTGACCCTCCTTTAAGGACGAGCCCATGCAACTGCTGACCCTACCGCCCTCACCCGCTCTGGCTACGTCGATTCGCGCCACCGCACAAGTGTTCGAAGACCCGAAGTCCCAGGCCTTGCTGGCGCATCTGCAACAGGTC
>NZ_VXCA01000047.1 GCF_011369485.1 Pseudomonas atagonensis
CCCTGTTGGCCGAACAGACACCGGTTGCGACAATCGCCACCGATGCGGTCTACACTATCAATCTGTCGCTCGCCGCGACCCCAGCGGTCGACGGAGGCGGTTCCATCGTCTACACCGCCACCCTGACCAACGCTGCTGGCTCGCCAGTCACCGTGACCCTGAGCAACGGCGCGGTGATCACCATCGACGCTGGCAAGACCACCGGCACCGTGACCGTTCCTGCCCCGGCGGACGACGTTTACAAAGACGCCGGCAACGTGCAGGCCACGATCAAGTCCGCCACCGGTGGCAGCTTCGAAAACCTGGTGACCAGCACCACGCCAGCGGTGACCAGTGTCACCGACACCATCGACACCACCACCGTGAAGCTGACCGCGACCACGACGGCAGCCGAGGGTGGCAACGTTGTCTACACCGCGACAGTCGGTGCAGCCGTGACTGGCTCGCCTGTCGTCGTGACCTTGGCCAATGGTCAGCAGATCACGATCGACATCGGCAAAACCACCGGCACCGTGACCACTACCGCGCCGAACGACGCGCTGACCGGCCACACACCGCTGACCAACTCGATCACCAACGTTTCTGGCGGCAACTACGAAAACCTCGTGGCCGACAAAACTCCGGTCTCGACCACCGTCACCGACACCATCGACACCACCAACCTGTCGCTCAGCGCGACCGGCACCGTGGCCGAAGGTGGCCAGATCACCTACACCGCTACCCTGACCAACGCCGCTGGCTCGCCAGTCACCGTGACCTTGTCGAACGGCGCAGTGATCACCATCGAAGCCGGCAAAACCACTGGCACCGTGACCGTTCCTGCACCAGCCGATGACGTCTACAAAGACGCCGGCAACGTACAGGCCACGATCACCAACGCCAGCGGTGGCAGCTTCGAGAACCTGGTCACCAGCACCACACCAGCGGTGACCAGCGTTACTGACACCATCGACACCACCACCGTGAAGCTGACCGCGACCGCGACAGCGGCCGAAGGTGGCAACGTTGTCTACACCGCCACCGTCGGCGCGCCTGTAACGGGCTCGCCAGTGACCGTGACCCTGTCCAATGGTCAGCAGATCACCATCGACATCGGCAAAACCACCGGCACCGTGACCACCACCGCACCGAACGATGCGTTGACCGGTCATGCACCGCTGACCAATGCGATCACCAACGTAACAGGCGGCAACTACGAGAACCTCGTAGCCGACAAGACTCCGGTCAGCACCACCGTCACCGACACCATCGACACCACCAACCCTGCCCATAATACACACCCGACGC
>NZ_VXCA01000048.1 GCF_011369485.1 Pseudomonas atagonensis
GACTTGCACGCGCGCGTGCAGCCCACACCGCTCGAACCCTTGTTTGTGTCATTTCACGAACATACCCGCGGTTCAAAAATAATCAATGGCGGTGAGTACAGCCTCGGAGTGATTGAGAAGCTAGGTGTTCTGTCGACGCCCGCCAGTCCGAACAAATGCGAAAAAAGTGTGTATAGGAATTTTGCAAATGAGCAGATCGCCCGAATTGCAGATTTCATTGTAGTCAACCACCCGGTACGCACTCTCGAAGAGCTGAAAATTGCGCTTACTCTACCTACGGAACTTGAAACGGAGCGCAAAGAAGGTGATGAAAGAGGCACCTACCTCGTCGATCTGACCGTACCGTTCAAGAAGTGCATCGAGGACTTGTCCTCGGGGGATTCAAATCGGCTCCATGATGGAATTTATGGGTGCGTCATGGATGCTGTAGCTGTCGCGGGCGCTTTCGCCGGGACGGGTGCGAAGGCATTGAACATCTCGGCAAAATCAATTTCCCTGGCATCGAAAACGGCACGTCTTACCCAACTTGCGTTCGCCACGTCGGTTTCCTTGTTCAATCCGGTGGACGGTGTGCCCACGTTGCTGATGGGCGCAGGAAAATTCATTCACAAAGGCGCGTTTCGCTTTAACAGACAAGTGCACGATGCACTTGTTTTGGCAAAGAACCAGTTAGGCAAACTTACTGGAAGTTACAGATCCTATGATCTTGTGGGCACTATCAATAAGCACTCAGCCGGGCAGGGTGTTTGGCGCCCCTTGGGTGAGGCTGCCGAAAGGCTTTCAGTTGTAGCCGCACATCACAGTTCTAATTGGTACGCGCTGAACAGGTTCGGCAAGCCTTGGGGGCCGAAAATGCGCAACTTCACGTTCAAGGCTCCGTTGCGCTTTCCAAGAACCTACAATCAGTTGCCGCTCAGTTTTACGCGGCAAGTCATCGAGCAAAGTCTGCCATTGGCAAGGGCCAAGATTGATAACGCCATCAATACGCTCAGCCGTGTCGAGTTTGCAGCCACGCGTAAAAAAGTTTTCAAGTTATTGTTGGGTAATGATTCGATCGAGATAGCCGAGCAGGTACAACTGTATTTGAGGCTGATCAGAGCTGATTTTGGCGTCATGTCCATCAGTAATTTTTACCTCGATCAAATCAAGGATACCGACAACATTGCGGCATTTGATCCCGTCGCTTATGACGTCTGGAAAACGGCGAATGGGTCTGGTGATGAAAAAATCATCGCGATTTATGCGCCTAATCTCAACAGGCAATACATCAGTCAGCAATTTAACCTCAATGTCGTAGCGGATGATGTGGTGCATGAAATGTTTCATGCCGTTACAAGAACTCGTGATATCGCCTATGCCACTGATGCAGGTGTGGACGCCAGGGGGGGGCAACGACTGGATGTATGTAACTTGTTGAATCTGGCAGCAGGGCGGCTTGCCGACTCAAACGCAGGCAACACTCACTACGCCAGTAGCACAGCCTTGCAGAATGCAGACTCCCTTGCAGTAGCGACCGCTTTGCTGAGTCAATCAAGCTCGGATCCAGCGACATGTGAGAGCAATCTGGTTTATCTGCAAGCAATGCACGATGAATATGAAAACGGAGCGGTTACGGAACCTGTTTTGATTACGTTGAACAGCATTGCCGCTAATACCGTTGAATCGCTCAAGCCAGGCTGGTACAGGCCGCAACCTGTACCTGGCTCATATTTTGGGGAGCGACCGCCTATTCTTTGGACTTAAGGTTCTGTTTCAACTTACAAGCTCTGGCCGATTCCGAAAGAGTTCAAGCGCTTCAGGATTGGCCAGCGCATCGGTATTTTTCACCGCTTCCCCATGCACCACATTGCGTACAGCCAGCTCGACAATCTTGCCGCTGATGGTGCGCGGGATATCCGTCACCGCAACTATCTTCGCCGGCACATGCCTTGGAGTGGTGTTGGCGCGGATCACCTGACGAATCTGCAGTTGAAGGGCTTCATCCAGTGCGACACCATCCTTCAGTCGTACAAAAAGCACCACACGTACATCGTCTTGCCACTGCTGGCCAATGGCGACGCTGTCCAGCACTTGCGGGATCTTCTCCACCTGTCGATAGATTTCGGCGGTGCCAATGCGCACCCCGCCTGGATTGAGCACCGCATCGGAGCGGCCATGGATGAGCATGCCGCCGTGGGCCAGTTGTTCGGCGTAATCCCCCTGAGCCCAAACACCGGGGAACTGACTGAAATACGATTGACGCAGCTTTTCGCCATCCGCGTCGTTCCACAAACCGATCGGCATCGCGGGAAAGTGCCGCGTGCACACTAACTCACCTTTTTCCCCGACGACTGCCTGGCCCGCGTCATTCCAGACCTCGACTGCCATGCCCAGGCTTTTGCCCATGATTTCACCGCGACGTACCGGCGACAGCGGATTGCCATTGACGAAGCACGAAACGATGTCGGTACCGCCAGACATCGAACTCAGGCATACGTCAGGTTTGAAGTCGCGGTAAACGAAGTCGTAACTTTGCGGCGACAACGCCGAGCCCGTGCAGAGCAGGGTTTTCAGGCTGCTCAAATCATGGCTGTCACGTGGTTTCACGCCGCTGCTTTCCAGCGTGGCGAGGAACTTCGGGCTGGTGCCAAACACGTTGATGCGTTCATCGTCGATCAGGTCGAGCAGGCGCTGGTTATCCGGGTAAAACGGCGAGCCGTCATATAGCACCACCGAGCTGCCGACGGCGAGGGCCGAGACCAGCCAGTTCCACATCATCCAGCCGCAGGTCGTGTAGTAGAACAGCCGGTCACCGGGGCCCAGATCGCAATGCAGACCGTGTTCCTTGACGTGCTGCAAGAGCACGCCGCCCGTGCTGTGAACGATGCATTTCGGCACGCCGGTCGTGCCGCTGGAATACAGCACGTAGAGCGGATGATTGAAGTCCACCGGCACAAAATCCGGCTCGCCACCCGGCTCATAAAAGTCCTCCCACAGCGTGACGTTGGCGCCCGTACGGTAATCCTCGATGCGCGCCTGCGGGCGGGCGTACGGCACGATGATCAACTGTTGCAGCGATGGCAGTCGGTCAAGGATTTCGTTGAGCTTGGCGGTTTGATCAATCGCTTTGCCGGCGTAGCGATAGCCGGCGCAGGTCAGCAGCACCTTGGGTTCGATCTGGCCGAAACGGTCAATCACTCCGTGCGTGCCGAAGTCCGGCGACGAGCACGACCAGGTTGCCCCGAGGCTGGTCGTTGCCAGCATCGCCACCAGCGTCTGCCAGGTGTTGGGCATGCACGCCGCGACCCGGTCGCCCAAGCCGACTCCCGCAGCGCGAAGGCTGTTCTGGAGGCCGGCCACGTGTTCCGCCAGTTCACTCCAGGTCAGTTGTTCACGCTGACCGTTCTCCGCCACGGCCACTACCGCAACGCCATCGTCACGGCGGCGCAGCAGGTGTTCGGCGAAGTTCAGCGTTGCACCGGGAAACCATTCGGCACTGGGCATTTGCGTGCCTTCACGCAGTACCGCGTCAGGCTGGGTGCGAAAGCGAATCTCGAAGAAGTCGACGATGGCCTGCCAGAATGCTTCGCGTTGCTCGACGCTCCATTGGTGCAGGGCAGGGTAGTCGTCCAGCGTCAACGCGTGACGCTGATTGAGGAAACGCCGGAAAGTATCCATGCGCGATCGGGCGATACGGTCGGCATCGGGTTGCCAGAGGATGTCGGACATTGCTTGCCTCTTTATTCTTGTTGGTGCACGCAGAGGATCTGTACTTCGGACTTACTGCGCCAGCCAGCCACCGTCGATATTCCATGCGGCGCCGCGCACCTGGCTGCCGGCCTCGCTGCACAAGAACAGCACCAGTTCCCCCAGGTGCTGCGGCGTGACGAATTCCAGCGACGGCTGCTTCTCGGCCAGCAAATCGTGTTGCGCCTGCTGCGGATCGACGCCACCTGCCGCACGGTCATCAATCTGTTTCTGCACCAGCGGCGTCAACACCCAGCCGGGGCAAATGGCATTGCAGGTAACGTTGCTGGTGGCGGTTTCCAGGCCAACCACTTTGGTCAGACCGATCACCCCATGCTTGGCGGCGACGTAGGCGGCTTTGCCGGTAGAGCCGACCTGACCGTGCACGGAGGCAATATTGATGATCCGCCCCCAGCCTTTGGCGCGCATGGCCGGCAGACTCAGACGCGTACTGTGGAATACCGATGACAGGTTGATGGCGATGATCGAGTCCCAGCGCTCCACGGGGAATTCTTCAACTGCGGCGACGTGCTGGATGCCGGCGTTATTGACCAGGATGTCGACGCCGCCGAATTCGCGTTCGGCGTAGGCAATCATCTCGGCGATCTGTGCCGGGTCGCTGACGTCGGCCGGATGATGGCCGACCTTGCCGCCAAACTGGCCGACCTCGGCAATGACTGTGCTCGCGTCGCCGAAACCGTTGAGGATCAGATTGGCGCCGGCCTTGGCCAGGCTCAAGGCAATGCCCAGACCAATGCCGCTGGTGGAACCGGTAACCAGTGCGGTCTTGCCCGAAAGAGTCGTCATGAATACCTCACACAATGCCTGTGGCGTAAAAAGTACCGATCACTACGAAGACCGCCAGGGTCTTGATCAGCGTAATACAGAAAATGTCTTTGTAGGCTTCGCGGTGCGTCAGCCCGGTAACGGCCAGCAGGGTGATCACCGCGCCGTTGTGGGGCAGGGTGTCCATGCCGCCACTGGCCATCGCGGCGACGCGGTGCAGCACTTCCAGCGGAATGTTCGCCGCATGGGCGGCGCTGATGAATTGCTCGGACATCGCCGCCAGCGCGATGCTCATGCCGCCCGACGCGGAGCCGGTAATGCCGGCCAGCAGGGTCACGGTGATGGCTTCGTTGACCAGCGGATTGGGAATCTGTTTGAGCCAGTCGGCCAGCACCAGAAATCCCGGCAGTGAGGCGATCACCGCGCCGAAACCGTATTCCGATGCGGTGTTCATCGCCGCCAGCAAGGCACCGCTGACCGCACTTTTGCTGCCTTCGGCGAGCTTGCTGCGAATCGCCTGAAAGCCGAACGCCAGCACCATCACAATGCCGACCAGCAGCGCCGCCTGCACCGCCCAGATCGCCGTCAGTTTGGCGATTTCCGTGGTGACCGGCGTGGCCATGCCGGGCAGCGCCAGGCTGTGAGTCTTGCCGTACCACTGCGGAATCCAGTGGGTGAACAGCAGGTTCATGATGCCCACCGCCAGCAGCGGCGACAGCGCGATCCACGGGTTGGGCAGCTTGAGGTCTTCAGCAGTTTCCGGCTCGTTGCGCAACTCGGTGCCGTAACCTTCGCCGGCACGCTGGGCCTTGTTGCGCTGACGCTGCAGAAACAGCATGCCGGCGCAGAACACGAAAATCGTCCCGATCACGCCCAGCCACGGCGCGGCCCATGCGGTGGTGTTGAAGAACGTGCTGGGGATGATGTTCTGGATCTGCGGCGTTCCCGGCAAGGCGTCCATGGTGAAGGAAAAAGCGCCCAGGGCAATGGTCGCCGGAATCAGGCGCTTGGGAATATTGCTCTGGCGGAACATCTCGGCGGCGAATGGATAGACCGCGAACACCACCACAAACAGCGAAACCCCGCCGTAAGTGAGCAGAGCGCAGACCAGCACGATCACTAGCATCGCCTGGCGAGTGCCGAGCAGGCGAATGGCTGCAGCGACGATTGAACGCGAGAAACCCGACAGTTCGATCAGCTTGCCGAACACGGCGCCAAGCAGGAACACCGGGAAATACAGTTTGATGAATCCGACCATTTTCTCCATGAACACCCCGGTAAACGCAGGGGCGACGGCGGAAGGGTCAGTCAGCAGGACAGCGCCGAGGGCGGCGATCGGGGCAAAAAGGATAACGCTGTAACCACGGTAGGCGGCCAGCATCAGCAGCGCCAGGGCTGCCAAGGCAATGATCACACTCATGGGTGTGTCTCCAGGGATTGTTATTGTTGTGGGTGAAACGGGTGTGGGAAGGGCTTTAGCGAGAACTGTGCCAGGTGCTTAAGCTGTTGAAATATAAGTAATTAATTGTAAGTAAAGGCGTGATTTGAAGAGCCGTGTCTCGTTTTTGAGATTTCTTGTGACTGAACGGGCGCTTTTGCGGGCAAGACCGCTCCCACGGTTGAACGCATCCACCTGTGGGAGCGGGCTTGCCCGCAATGCTTTCGACGTAGTCCAAATCTAGAGAGTTGTGTCTCTTTATTGAGACTCTGTAATTCCCAGTGCAATCATTTTCTTGTACAGCGTCGAACGTCCAAGCCCCAATTGTTCAGCTGCTTCAATCACCTTGCCCCCGCATTGCGCGAGGGTTGATTGAATCAGTTGCCGATCGAAGCGTTCCCGCGCTTGAGCAAACGTCTCGCTGGTGAGTGGCTCAAGCGCAGGTGTCACAGTGCGCTCAACTGGCGTAAAAGCGCCAATGGCCGCGCGGATTTCCTGTTCACTGAGCATCAGGTCATCACTGAGCAGCGCCGCCCGTTCCAGTACGTTGCGTAGCTCGCGAATATTCCCCGGCCAGGCATGTTGAGCAAGCAACGCCAATGCATCGCGGTGCAGTTCGTGCTGGCTGCGCAGTTCTTCGAGGATTGCCTCGCTGAGTGCCGGCAGATCATCCAGTCGCTCGCGCAACGGCGGCACGTGGATCGGCAATACGTTGAGGCGGTAATACAAGTCGGCACGGAACTCGCCACGCTTGATGGCGGCTTGCAAGTCTGTCGAAGTCGCGGCGATCACCCGCACATCACTCTGGATCACCTCGTTGGAACCCACGGGTTCAAATTCCTTTTCCTGCAACACCCGCAGCAATTTGCTTTGCAGGGGCAGCGGCATGTCGCCGATTTCATCGAGAAACAACGTGCCGCCCTGAGCGATCTGCAATTTGCCGGTGCGGCCCTTGCGGTCAGCGCCGGTGAAGGCGCCGGGGGCGGTGCCGAAAAATTCCGCTTCCAGCAGCGTTTCCGGAATCGCTGCGCTGTTGATGCTAACGAAGGCTTTGTGCGCGCGGGGCGAAGCACTGTGAATGGCTTGGGCGAGCAATTCCTTGCCAGTTCCGGTTTCACCCAGCAGCAAAACCGGCGACTCAGCACTCGCGCTGCGTCGCGCCCGCCGTTTGACTTCAAGGCTGGCGGTGCTGGTGCCGATGAAATGAGCGAAGTTGTATTTGGTCTGACGCGCGCGCAGCAGCGAACGGGTGGATGCCAGTTCTTCCTGCATGCTCAAGTAGCGCTTGAGCATCGGCGAGAGGGTGCGCAGCTCATCGAACAGGGCGAAGCCAATCGCGCCGATGACGTGCCCGGCGTCGTCATGGATTGGCAGGCGCATCACCACCAGCGGTTCCTTCGGCGTGTCCTGCATGTCCAGCAATATCGGACGCCCGGTGTGCACCACTTCACGCAGCAGGCTGCCGGGGATCACGCTTTCACAGGGCTTGCCGATAGCGCCAGCGGCGGACTCCAGGCCAAATCGGCGGGCGTAGCGTTCGTTCATCCAGACGATGTTCGCGTCGCGGTCGACAATCACCGTGCCTTCACTGGACTGCTCGATGATCTCGAACAGCGAGCGGATCGCCAGGGTGCGAACCCGTTGATAGTCCTTGAGGCTTTCGGTGGTGTTCATGTGCAGGCAAAGTCCTGATGGTGTGTCGTCTGCAGTGGCAGCGCCTCGGGATCAAGGCAGGCGCCGATTATGCCTACCCCGGATGCGCCGCTGCCAACAGCTCTTTGGTATACGGGTGCTGCGGCGCATCGAACACCTCATGGCTGGCACCGCTTTCGACTACTTTGCCGTCCTTGATCACGATCATGTCGTGGGCCAGTGCGCGAACCACCGCCAGGTCATGGCTGATGAACAAATAGGTCAGGCCGTGTTTTTCCTGCAATTGGCGGAGCAGGGCGACCACTTGTTTCTGTACGGTGCGGTCGAGTGCCGACGTCGGTTCATCGAGCAGAATCAGTGCCGGTTTAAGCACCAGTGCCCGCGCGATGGCGATGCGCTGGCGCTGGCCTCCGGAGAATTCGTGCGGGTAACGGTGGCGGCTTTCCGGGTCGAGGCCGACCTCCTTGAGCACGCGGATCACTTGCTCATCGCATTCATCGGCGGTCGATTCGCAATGCACTTCCAGACCCTCGCTGATGATCTGCGCGACCGACATCCTCGGGCTGAGGCTGCCGAACGGATCCTGAAACACCACTTGCATCTGCCGACGCCACGGCCGCAACTGCTTCTGATTGAGGCCGTCGAGCGCCGTGCCCTGAAAGCGAATGCTGCCTTCGGAGTCGAGCAACCGCAGGATCGCCTGGCCCAGTGTCGATTTGCCGGAACCGGACTCGCCGACAATGCCAAGCGTCTTGCCGCGCTGAATGTTCAGGCTGATACCGTCCACGGCGCGCAGGTATTGCTTGCGCTGGAACAACCCGCCACCGACCACAAACTCGACCCGCAGATCATCGACTTCGAGGACATTTTCACGCTCGTCCCGGGGCAGCGCTTCACCCTCGGGTTCGGCGTTGAGCAATACGCAGCTGTACGGATGTTGCGGCGCGGTGAACAGGGTTTCGCAGGGTGCCTGTTCAACGATTTCCCCGGCCTTCATTACACACACGCGCTGGGCGATGCTGCGCACCAGATTGAGGTCGTGGCTGATCAGCAGCAGCGACATGCCCAGGCGTTGTTGCAGGGACTTGAGCAGCAGCAGAATCTTACGCTGCACCGTCACGTCGAGGGCGGTGGTCGGTTCGTCAGCGATGAGCAGTTCCGGCTCGCACGCCAGCGCCATGGCAATCATGACCCGCTGGCGTTGACCGCCCGATAACTGATGCGGGTAGGCCTTGAGGCGTTTTTCCGGTTTCTGGATGCCTACAAGCTCTAGCAGTTCGAGAATGCGTGTTTGCGCCGCTTTGCCACCCAGTCCACGGTGCAGCAACAGGGTTTCACCGATCTGCTTTTCAATCGTGTGCAGCGGATTGAGCGAGGTCATCGGTTCCTGAAAAATCATCGCGATGCGATTGCCACGCAATTCGCGCAGAACCTTGGGATCGGCACCGACAATCTCCTGACCGCGATAGCGAATGCTGCCAGTGGTCTGCGCATCGCATTCAGGCAGCAGTTGCAGGATCGAGTGGGCGGTGACTGACTTGCCCGAACCCGACTCGCCGACCAGCGCCAGGCACTCACCAGGGCGAATGTCCAGGCACAGATTGCGTACCACGGTCTGGTCGTTGAAGGCGACGTTGAGGTCACGGATTTCGATCAGGTTGTCAGTCATCGTCAATCTCTGCTTCAAGAGCGTGGGTCGAACGCGTCACGCAACGCTTCGCCGATAAACACCAGCAACGAAAGAATCAGCGCCAGCGTGAAAAACGCTGTAAGGCCGAGCCACGGCGCTTGCAGGTTCTGCTTGCCCTGGCCGATCAGTTCACCCAGTGACGCGCTGCCGGCGGGCATGCCGAAACCGAGAAAGTCCAGCGCGGTGAGGGTGGAAATGGCCCCGGTCAGAATGAACGGCAAGTAGCTCAGCGTCGCATTCATGGCGTTGGGCAAAATGTGCCGAACAATCACTTTGCGGTCGGTCAGGCCCAGTGCCCGCGCCGCTTTGACGTACTCCAGATTGCGCCCGCGCAAAAACTCTGCACGCACCACATCCACCAGTGCGAGCCATGAAAACAGCGCCATGATTCCCAGCAGCCACCAGAAGTTCGGTTCGACAAAACCGGAAAGGATGATCAGCAGATACAGTACCGGCAACCCCGACCAGACTTCGAGCAGGCGTTGCCCTAACAGATCGACCCAGCCGCCGTAATAACCCTGCAAGGCACCCGCCGCAATGCCGATCAGCGCGCTGACAAACGTCAGCATCAGCGCAAACAGAATCGATACCCGCGCACCGAAGATCACCCGCGCCAATACATCGCGCGCCTGATCGTCAGTCCCGAGCCAATTGACCGTTGTGGGCGGGCTTGGCGCCGGTTTGTTGAGGTCGTAGTTCGGTGTGTCGTCACTGAACGGGATCGGCGGGAACAGCAGCCAGCCGCCGTCCTTGCGGATCAGGTTCTGCACATAGTCGCTGCGATAATCGGCCTGGAACGGCAGTTGCCCGCCGAATTCCTGCTCGGTGTAGCGCTTGAAGACCGGGAAGTACCACTGGCCCTGATAGCTGACCACCAACGGCTTGTCATTGGCGATCAGTTCGCCGCCGAGGGTCAGCAGGAACAGACCGACAAACAGCCACAGTGACCACCAGCCGCGACGGTTTTTCTTGAAACGTTCAAATCGGCGACGGCCTAACGGCGAGAGCTTGAACATCAGGCGTTCCTCGCGGCGAAGTCGATACGCGGGTCGACCAAGGTGTAGCAGAGGTCGCCGACCAGTTTTATCAGCAGGCCAAACAGCGTGAAGATGAACAGCGAGCCGAACACCACCGGGTAGTCCCGCGAGACGGCTGCCTCGTAGCTCATGCGCCCGAGCCCGTCGAGGGAGAAGATCACTTCGATCAACAGCGAACCGGCAAAGAACACGCTGATGAACGCCTGGGGAATGCCTGACACCACCAGCAACATCGCGTTGCGAAACACGTGGCCGTAAAGCACGCGACGTTCGCTCAGGCCTTTGGCGCGCGCCGTGACCACATACTGCCGGGTGATTTCATTGAGGAACGAGGTTTTGGTGAGAATCGTCAAGGTCGCAAAGCCGCCAATTACCAAAGCGGTCACCGGCAGCACCAGATGCCAGAAGTAATCGGCAATTTTGCCCAGCGTCGACAGCGATTCGAAGTTGTCAGAAACCAGGCCGCGCACAGGAAACCAGTTCAGCGACGTGCCGCCGGCAAACACGACGATCAGGAACATCGCAAACAGAAACGCCGGCATCGCGTAGCCGATAATGATCGCGGTGCTGCTCCAGATGTCGAAGTGGCTGCCGTGGTGCACGGCTTTGCGGATGCCCAGCGGGATCGACACCAGATAGGTAATCAGTGTGGCCCACAGCCCGAGGGAAATGGTCACCGGCATTTTCTCGAGGATCAGATCGGTCACCGTGGCACCACGGAAAAAGCTTTTGCCGAAGTCCAGTTGCGCGTAGTTCTTGAGCATCAACCACAGGCGCTCATGCGCCGGTTTGTCGAAACCGTACTGTTTTTCGATGTCCTTGATCAGTTGTGGGTCGAGGCCGCGACTGGCGCGGGAGGTTGCGCTCATGGTCTCACTGGCGCCACCGCCGACGCTGGCACCGCCGATGCCTTGCAAGTGCGCAATGGCCTGTTCGACCGGGCCGCCGGGCGCGGCTTGAATAATCACGAAATTGACCAGCAGGATGATCACCAGCGTCGGAATGATCAGCAGCAGGCGCCGCAGTATGTAACCCCACATCAGTGCGGCCCTCCGGGTCTGCCACGGCCGATTTTTTCGGCAGTCATCTGTTGGTTGGTCAGCGGCGTGCTGCTGATTTCCCACCAGCTCTCGATCGCTTCGTCATTGCTCGCCTGCACGGCAGGCATCCCGAAACGGTTCCACCACACCGTGGAGGTGCCCGGCGGGTAATAGTTGGGAATCCAGTAGTAGTTCCATTGCAGAACCCGATCCAGTGCGTGGGCGTAATGAAGCATGTCGGACTGGGTGGACGCGCGGATCAAACCGTTGATCAAGGTATCGACCGCCGGGTTTTTCAACACCATGTAGTTGTTCGCACCGGGATCATTGGCGGATGCCGAGCCGAAATAGTTGAGCAATTCGCCCCCAGGCGAAGTGGAGACCGGATAGCCGGTGACGATCATGTCGTAATCGCGGCTCATCAGGCGATTGACGTATTGCGAGGAGTCGATGCGGCGGATGTTCAGGTCGATGCCGATCTGTTTGAGCGTACGTTTATAGGGCAACAACAAGCGATCCATACCGTTCTGGCTGACCAGAAACGTGAAGCTCAACGGCTCGCCTTCGGCATTCACCAATTGATCGCCTTGCGGTTTCCAGCCAGCCTGTTCGAGCAGGTCGAGGGCTTGTAGTTGTTTGTCACGAATAATGCCGCTGCCATCGGTTTTTGGTGCTTCAAACACTTTGCTGAACACCTCGTCGGGCACCTGCCCACGCAGAGGCTCGAGGATCTTTAACTCCTCGGTATCAGGCAGTTCGCGGGCGGCAAGGTCGGTGTTGGAAAAGTAGCTCTGCTGGCGGATGTACAGATTGCGCATCATCTGCCGGTTGCTCCACTCGAAATCCCAGAGCATGGCCAGTGCCTGACGCACTCGACGGTCCTGGAACATCGGCTTCTGCAGGTTGAACACAAAACCCTGGGCCGACTGCGGCGCTTCGGTGGCCAAGTGGGCTTTTTGCAGGCGCCCGTCGCTCAAGGCGGGGCTGTCATAGCCAATCGAGTAGCCGGTGGCGGAGAACTCGCGGTTGTAGTCGTAGGCGCCACCGCGCAGCACCTGGCGCGCGACATCAGTGTCGCCAAAGTACTCGATGCTGAAATGGTCGAAATTGTATAGGCCGCGACTGACCGGCAAGTCTTTGCCCCACCAGTCGGCATTGCGTTCGAAGGTGATGCTGCGTCCCGAGTCGACTTTGCCGACTCGGTAGGGGCCGCTGCCCAGCGGCGGTTCGTAACCTCCACCGCCGGCGAAATCGCGACTCTTCCACCAATGCTCGGGGAAGACTGGCAGGGTTGCGATGTCCAGCGGCAGTGTGCGGTTTTCGTTGCTCTTGAAATCGAAGCGCACCGTCAGCGGCGCTTCCACGTCGACGCCTTTGACGTCGGCAAACTGGGTGCGATAACGCAGGCTGCCCTGGGTCATCAGGAGGTCGTAGGTGTAGCGGACGTCTTCGGCGGTGATGGGCGTGCCATCGGCGAAACGCGCCTTGGGATTGATGAAGAAACGCAGCGACAAGCCGTCGTCGGAGCGCTCCATCTTCTGCGCCACGAGACCGTACACGGTGTAAGGCTCGTCCATCGAGCGTTGGGCCAGCGGCGAATACAGCATGCCGTCGATCTGGGTCACGCCGATGCCTTTATCGATGTACGGCAGGACATGGTCGAAGTGACCGATTTCGATCGCCGAACGACGCATCGTCCCGCCTTTGGGTGCTTGCGGGTTGGTGTAGGCGAAGTGACTGAAACCGGCAGGATACTTCGCCGGTTCGCCATAAACGGTCAGCGCATGTTGCGGTGCAGCGTCCACACCGGTGGCGGCGAGCAACAGCGCCACGGCAGTGAACATCAATGTGGGAAAAACCAGTCGCATTGTCAGCCTTAACGCCGAATGATCGATAAGCGCAATTTGTACGCGAGCGGCGCGCCAGTCGCCAGCCGTATCGTGTAACCGAAATAGAACGGCCCACCAATAGGCGGGCCGTTGCACAGCAAGCCGGACTAAGGATCAGTCCTGACGGCTGGTGACTTCCAGCAGGTGGTAGCCGAATTGAGTCTTCACCGGGCCTTGCACGACATTGATCGGCGCGCTGAAGACCACGGTGTCGAATTCCTTGACCATCTGGCCAGGACCGAACGAACCCAGATCGCCACCCTGACGGCTGGACGGGCAGGTGGAGTTGGCCTTGGCAACTTCGGCGAAATCAGCGCCGCCTTCGATCTGTGCCTTGAGTTCGTTGCACTTGTCTTCGCTGGAAACCAGGATGTGACGGGCAGTGGCTTTAGCCATGGGGAAACTCTCCAATCGGTATCAATAAAGTGTGGAGCCTACCGGATTCAGTGGGCGATTTCTCGGCAAAGTTCCGTTCGGCGGTTCGCCGGGCATTCACAGATTAGCTGCGCGCAGACGCAATGCATGTTCGACGTAGAGTTGTGCCGGGTCGGGTTGTCCCGGCGTTGCGCGCAGAGTGCCAAGATGATCGAGTGGGTAGTCTGAACGGATTACCGTCCCCAGGTGGGAGCTGAAGCGGCCGACGAAACCATCGTTCTGCTCGGCTTCGGTGGTGAAGTAGGCAGACAGTGCGCGACAGAAAAGCTGCGATGGATCCTCGGGCTGCGCATTCGTCGCAGGCAGCGAACCACTCCATGAATAATAGCGGACGTCGTTGACCAATTCGGCGCCGTGTCCTCCCCATTGATCGGGCAAACCTTGCGGGAACCGGTCATTGAATTTGCCGACTCCTTCGGTGGTCAGGGAATTGAGTGCTGCCAACGCACTTGCGGGCAGATGCAGATTGCCACTGAGCAGTGACAGGAAATCGGAAAACAGCGTGGCAACGCGCTGGGCGACGTGCTCCGGCAGACATCCGGGAACCAGCGCCTTGCGCAAGAAGTCGGCCAGCTCCGAACCATGGTTCGGGCCGCTGACGGATGTCACCGATGCGACGTGTTGCGGTGCAACAGCTGCCGCATAGCGGGCTGCGAGTGCGCCCTGGCTGTGTCCGATCAGATTGACTTTTGCTGCACCTGTGCCTTTGAGCACGCTTTGGATCTGCGACAGGAGTTGTTCGCCGCGGACTTCGTTGTCATGGGTGGCTGACAGGTGCGGAACAAACACTTGGACGCCCGCCGATTTCAATGCTGCCTTGGCGTCGTGAAAGAGTTCAAAAGGACCGATCCGTTCAAAACCGAACAGGCCATGGACCAACAGGACGGGATAACGAGTTGTAGCATTCCGTTGCATGTTCTTACCTTTTTCGCAGAAGTTCATCGGTGAAATCTGAGTGCCACTCTAAAACACTCATCTCGCCAACGATGTACGAAGACATCAGGCAAGGCGGCGGAAAATGGACTAGAGCTTGTACGAAACGTCGTTTAATTCTGAGGTCCTTGTCGGAATGTTTGGACGTCTTCTATGAATGTCAGGCTCATTTGCTCGTGTTTGCCTACTGCTTCTGTAGCGTTTGCTCCTGTGCTGCGGTGAACCGGACTGACATCGGTAGAGTGAGGATTCGCGTTCAATGGACGTGTCGACGCAGTCGCTCATGACAGCGTTATTTCCACGGAGCGGGATTATTTATGACTATGCATGGAGCAAGAACGACAGTGCTGTCAACGCAACTGACATCCGCTGGCAATTCAATCGCAGACAGGCCTTTTATCGAACTCGACGGGCAGGGTTTTTTGAGTTTCAAATCGGGAAATGGCTCACTGGAGTTTTGCTATTGGTCGCATCCTCCGGCTGTATCTCCCGCGTCATTGTTGCCCGCCGCCATGATTGAAGCCGCAAATGGCGCGGTACTAGACCCGGCTCTGAGCAAAGTGATCGTCAGGATTGCGCCTTATCCGGACATGGCGAGCGGGGATAAATTGCAGTTGAGCTGGGCGGGGCTGGACACTGAGGGCTTTACCTATCGCCACGAAGCGATCCGCTATGTCAGTGAGGGGCAAGTCGGCAAGGAGGTCGTGTTTGTCATAAATGGCACGCACATCGCCGCACTCGATGGCGGTTCGCTGGAGGTTTACTGGACGTTGGTCAGTGCTTCGTTGCCGGCCCCATCAGAGTCTGCACGGCTGCAACTGAGTGTTGGAGACGTGGCTTCCCACCTCCCGGCACCCTACATCGAAGATGCATCGACAGGTTCACTGGATCCTGAGCGAATCATCGAAGGCCTTCTCGTCAAGTTGCAGCCTTATCCCCGGATGGCCGCAGGCGACCGGATCGAGCTGTCCTGGCAATACGATTCATCCGTTACGTTCAATGATGCATTGACCGTCGAGTCGTTTACGGTGGGCGAAGTTCTGTCGTTCTGGCTGCCATCCAGTCTGGTCGTTGCTGAAGCCGGGGACGAACTGACCATCAGTTATCGAGTCGACAGAATGGTCGGGGCGCCTGGGCAGTCTGTGCCTTTGAGGGTCACCATGGTCCCAACCGTTCGCGGTGTGCTGGATGCGCCTGATGTGCTGGAGGCTGTAGACGGGGTGCTGCAAGTGGAGGATTCGCTCGACGGCATCACCGTGGTCATCGGAAATGCGCAGGCGCAGGACGGTGAGCTGGTGTACCTGAAATGCGATGGCGATCTGTTCAGTTACCGTGACGAGCGTGAGGTCAGTCGGGAAATGTCCGGGGAACCTTTGGTATTCGTCGTACCTGCCAGGTTCTGGCGAGAGCATCAGGGCTCGACGGTGAGGGTGGCTTACACGGTTGAGCGTAATGACGACTTCAGTCAGTTATCCGAGGAAACGCGGGTGAAAGTGGAGTGACCGACAGCTAGGCGATTGGCCTTCCGGTGCCGAAGCAACCGGAAGGCTAGGGCGGTCATTTCGGCTCAGGCGTTGCGAAGACGCACGGCCGCGTCCAGCAGCAATTGTTCGGTTGCGCTGAACCCTAGGCAGCCATCAGTAATCGACACGCCATATTGGAGCGAGGCTCCGAGTGGCTGGCAGCCATCGAACAGATGAGATTCCAGCATCATGCCGATCAATGAGCGGTCACCGTTCAGTCGCTGTTCCAGCACATGGTTGAAAACGGCGGGTTGGCGCAGAGGATCCTTGCCGCTGTTGGCGTGACTGCAATCGACCATGATTCGACCTGGAATCTTCAGGCGGGCGAGGTCGGTTTGGATTCGGGCAACGCTCTCGCGGTCGTAGTTTGGCCCGAGATGCCCGCCCCGCAACACCAGATGGGTGTCAGGATTGCCTGGGGTCTGGACAATTGCAGGGTGGCCCTGGCTGTCGACGCCGAAGTGACGGTGAGGATGAGCGGCCGAGCGCATCGCATCGACGGCGACGGTTACGCCTCCGTCGGTGCCGTTCTTGAAACCGACCGGCATGTTCAGGCCGCTGGCCATTTCGCGATGGATTTGCGATTCGGTCGTGCGTGCGCCAATGGCCACCCAGCCCAGCAGGTCATCGAAATACCCCGCGGCCATCGGCTGCAGAAGTTCAGTGGCAATTGGTAAGCCAAGGCGGATCATTTCCAGCATCAGCTCGCGGGACAATGTCAGACCGGCAGCCATGTCATCACTGCCATCCAGATGCGGGTCGTAGGCAAGACCTTTCCAGCCGACGGTGGTGCGTGGCTTTTCGACATAGGCACGCATGACAAGGAGCATTTGGTCGCTGACTTCTTCAGCCAGTCGAGCCAGTTTTGCTGCGTACTCAAGCGCGGATTTCGGGTCGTGGATGGAGCAGGGGCCGACAATCAGCAGTAGGCGTGGATCTTCGCCATTGAGGATCGCGCGAATCGCCTGGCGGTGGCTGGCGACTTGCTGGCTCAGCGCATTGCTTAAAGGCAATTGCTGTTTGAGTTGCAACGAGCTGGGCAGACGTTGGGTCAGCGCTTCGTTGGCAGGGTTGAGGGTAGACAGGGGCAAAGCAGAAACGGACGAGTTCATATTCGGTCTTCCTGGGCTGACGGCGGGTGCTGCCCGCGCATTCGGCCCTATTGGGGTGTTCGACAATGTGTCGTATTGACTACGTGTGTGTGCTTGCCACCTGTGGGTGACCGATCGGAGGCGGCAGGCTGTCCCGAGCGGAGGCTGGTAAATCGCCAGGCGGTAAAAATGTCGTAACGGTAATAGGTGGCGTAGTTCATTGCGTGATTCCTCAAAGTGTCTGGTGTGCTGCTGAAAAAGTTTGGGGCCAGAAAAACAAAACCCCCGGTCGGGAGGCCGACCGGGGGTTGAGAATTCTCTGGTAGGCGACCCGTTTTTATGGGCGCCAGATGGGTGTCAGGCGCGCCAGTGGCTAAACCAATACCCAAAATAAAAGCTGACCGGAGCGCAAACGTCATCCACCCGGGCAGCCGCAACCGAGCGCGAGGCGCTGGCGGTACGAAGCTGTTGAAGGGCGTTGAGCATGGTCTGTCTCCGATGAATGCGCCGAGCTTACTAGAGGCCACTGCGCGTCAGCAATCAGAAAATGCTATCGGACGAACAAGAATGTCTCTATCGGTTGAGCGCGGATGAAGTTGTGACACACTTCGGGGCTTATATCGCGCCTAAGGAAGATACATGTCGACGCTGACCATTGCCGCCGCCCAATCCATTTCCGTTGCCGGAGACCTTGCCACGAACATCCTTCGGCATCAGCGCTTCATTCAGGCCGCGGCAGACCAGGGTGTAGAGTTTTTGGTCTTTCCAGAGTTGTCGCTGACGGGATATGAAGGTGAAGTCGCCGCCGCATTGGCAATTGACCCGCGTGATGCGGTGCTGCAACCGCTTCGGGATTTGGTGCGGGAGCTTGGTGTTACAGCCGTCGTCGGTATGTCTGTCCGTTCGCAGACTGACTCCGCCGTGTTGATTGGCGCGCTGACATTGCGCGCCGATGGTTCGCTGGAGGTCTACACCAAGCAACATCTGCATTCAGGCGAGGAGTCTTTTTTTGCACCCGGCGCCGGTGGAGCACCCCTGAAAATGGGCGACGACATCGTTGCACTGGCCGTTTGCGCCGACTTTTCCCACACCAGTCACGCTGCCAACGCAGCATCGCAAGGCGCAGATCTATATGCCGCAGGTGTGCTGATCAGTGAAAAAGGTTACGCGGCAGATACTGCTTTGCTTGAAGGGTATGCTCGTAGTCATTCGATGGCTGTGTTGATGGCGAACCACGGCGGTCTGACCGGGGGATGGCAATCGGCAGGTCGCAGTGCAATCTGGTCCGAGGAAGGAACTCTCATCGTCGCGGCGCCGGGAACGGGTGATTGCCTGGTGATTGCACGGCGCACCGAGGGCGTCTGGACAGGGCAGGTAGCCTCGGTGGAGCAGCGCTGATGGAATTTCAGTTGCGCCTTGCGCAAGCCGAAGACCTGGCATTTGCCAGAGCGCTAACCTGTCAAAACATGCTGCGTTATTACATTCAGCATGACCTCCTGTGGCAGGACGAGGCGTTTGACGCTGCTTGGTGTGGGCGCAAAAACTGGCTGATATCGCGGGGTGATGAGGTGATAGGTTTTTTCAGTCTCAGCCGAGATGCGCGCGCTGTGTATATTCGTGAGTTGCAGATTGCTGAAGCCTTTCAGGGGCAGGGCGGGGGATCCTGGGCAATCGATCAGGTTATCGCCATGACCCACGAAGAAAGACGTCCGGCACTGCGACTCACGGTGTTCGAAACTAACCCGGCGAAAAATTTATATCAGCGAAAAGGACTACAGACTCAGGGTGAGGACGAGTGTTTCCTGAGGATGGAGCTCCAGTTAAGTACACCTGTGCTCTGAAACCCGCGGCCGGCAAGCCCTGAAAGACGAATTGAAACTTTTTAAATGCGGCTTTCCGCTAGGTGTGTCTGGCACTTTTTGCTAAGGTGTCCGGCATCCCAATAAGACCATATCGCGAGGTGTCTGCTTGATTAGGGTGCTGGTGGTCGATGACCATGATCTTGTTCGTACGGGCATTACACGGATGCTGGCCGATATCGATGGCTTGCAAGTGGTCGGTCAGGCCGAGTCCGGGGAAGAATCGCTGATCAAGGCTCGCGAGTTGAAGCCGGATGTGGTGTTGATGGACGTCAAGATGCCAGGCATCGGCGGCCTTGAGGCCACGCGCAAGCTGTTGCGCAGTCATCCGGACATCAAGGTGGTTGCCGTCACTGTGTGTGAGGAAGATCCGTTTCCTACTCGGCTGTTACAGGCCGGGGCCGCAGGTTATCTGACCAAGGGCGCCGGGTTGCCGGAAATGGTGCAGGCGATTCGTCTGGTCTTTGCCGGCCAGCGCTATATCAGCCCGCAGATTGCCCAGCAGTTGGCGATCAAGTCTTTCCAGCCGTCCAACGACTCACCTTTCGATGCGTTGTCGGAAAGGGAGATCCAGATCGCGCTGATGATTGTCGGCTGCCAGAAGGTGCAGATCATTTCCGACAAGCTTTGCCTGTCGCCGAAAACCGTGAATACCTACCGTTACCGTATTTTCGAGAAGCTATCGATCAGCAGCGATGTGGAGTTGACGCTTTTGGCTGTACGTCACGGTATGGTTGATGCCAACCTCTGACCATGACTGAAGTATTCGATTCCGGCGCCTTTCTATCGACCGTCAGCGGGCGCCCCGGCGTTTATCGCATGTTCGACAGCGATGCGCGCCTGCTGTACGTCGGCAAGGCCAAGAACCTCAAGAAGCGTTTGGCCAGTTACTTTCGAAAGACCGGTCTGGCGCCGAAAACTGCTGCCTTGGTCGGGCGCATCGCGCAAGTCGAAACCACCATCACCGCCAATGAAACCGAGGCGCTGCTGCTTGAGCAAACGCTGATCAAGGAATGGCGGCCGCCGTACAACATCTTGTTGCGCGACGACAAATCCTATCCCTATGTGTTTCTGTCCGATGGCCAGTTTCCACGGCTGAGCATTCATCGCGGGGCGAAAAAAGCCAAAGGCAAATATTTCGGGCCCTATCCGAGTGCCGGCGCGATCCGCGAAAGCCTCAGCTTGTTGCAGAAGACGTTTTTTGTTCGGCAATGTGAAGACAGTTACTACAAAAACCGCACCCGACCTTGCCTTCAGTATCAGATCAAGCGCTGCAAGGCGCCTTGTGTCGGTCTGGTCGAGCCTGAGATTTATGCCGAGGATGTTCGCCATTCGGTGATGTTTCTGGAAGGGCGCAGTCATGCGCTGACCAATGAGTTGTCCGCGGCGATGGAAGAGGCGGCGATCAATCTTGAGTTCGAGCGCGCCGCCGAGTTGCGTGATCAGATCGCGCTGCTGCGTCGGGTTCAGGATCAGCAGAGCATGGAGGGTGGCACAGGGGACATCGATGTCATCGCGGCATTCGTCAACCCGGGTGGCGCCTGTGTGCATCTGATCAGTGTCCGTGGCGGGCGTGTGCTGGGCAGCAAGAACTTCTTCCCGCAAGTCGGGATTGAAGAAGATGTTTCAGAGGTGATGACGGCGTTCCTCGGTCAATACTTCATCAGCAGCCCGGAGCGCGATTTGCCGAGCGAATTGATCGTCAATGTTGTTCACGAAGACTTTCCGACGCTGATCGAAGCTATTCATGAGTTGCGTGGCCGTGAGTTGGCCATCAGCCATCGGGTGCGTGGTACGCGGGCGCGCTGGCAACAGTTGGCTGTTACCAACGCCGAACAGGCATTGGGCGCGCGCCTCGCCAATCGCCAGCACACCGCTGCGCGCTTCGACGCACTGGCTGAAGTGCTCAATCTTGATGAGCCGCCACAGCGCCTGGAGTGCTACGACATCAGTCACTCCAGCGGTGAGGCGACCGTCGCTTCCTGTGTGGTGTTCGGGCCGGAAGGCGCGATCAAATCCGACTACCGCCGCTATAACATCGAAGGTGTGACGGCGGGCGACGATTACGCCGCCATGCACCAGGCCTTGACCCGACGCTTCAGTAAGTTGAAGGACGGCGAGGGCAAGTTGCCGGACATTCTCCTGGTTGACGGTGGCAAGGGGCAGTTGTCGATGGCCCGCGATGTACTCAACGAATTGGCCGTGCCGGATCTGATCCTGCTCGGCGTTGCCAAGGGTGCGACCCGTAAGGCTGGTTTTGAAACTCTGTATCTGAATGATGCGGCGCACGAGTTCACCCTGCGCGGGGATTCACCGGCCTTGCACCTGATTCAGCAAATTCGCGACGAAGCTCACCGCTTTGCGATCACCGGGCACCGTGCGCGTCGCGGCAAAACCCGCCGCACCTCAACGCTGGAAGGCGTTGCAGGGGTAGGGCCGACCCGGCGCCGTGACTTGTTAAAACATTTTGGTGGATTGCAGGAACTGTCTCGTGCAAGCATCGAAGAGATTGCCAAAGCCCCGGGGATCAGTAAAAAGCTCGCAGAGTCGATTTATGCGAACCTGCATAGCGAGTAGAATGCCCCTTCACCTCGTAGCCAGTTGTGCCGATGAATATCCCTAATCTGATTACCGTTCTACGCGTTCTGCTTATCCCGATCTTCATTTTGCTGTTCTATTTGCCTTACCAATGGAGTTACATGGCCTCCGCCTCGGTATTTGCCTTCGCGGCGGCAACGGACTGGCTCGACGGTTATCTGGCTCGACGTCTGGAGCAAAGCACACCGTTTGGTGCGTTCCTTGATCCGGTCGCCGACAAACTGATGGTCGCCGTGGCTCTGGTGTTGCTTGTTCAAGAACACGGCAATCTGTGGCTGACCTTGCCGGCGGCTGTGATCATCGGTCGCGAGATCGTTGTATCCGCGTTGCGTGAGTGGATGGCCGAGCTCGGTGCTCGCGCTCATGTCGCCGTATCGAATCTGGGCAAATGGAAAACCGCTGCACAGATGCTTGCGCTGGTGATTCTGCTGGCCAATCCGAAGGACTTCAGCTTCTGGGTCATTCTGGGTTATGCCTTGTTGATGGTGTCCGCCGGCCTGACGTTGTGGTCGATGGTTCAATACCTTCGCGCCGCGTGGCCGCATCTGAAGACCGATGTTGAAAAGAAATAAAACTTTTTTGAATCAAGGGGTTGACGGAGCTTCTTAATTCTATAGAATGCGCATCACCAAGCGGGAATAGCTCAGTTGGTAGAGCACGACCTTGCCAAGGTCGGGGTCGCGAGTTCGAGTCTCGTTTCCCGCTCCAATTTGTACGTGTTTGTTGTTGTGCTACTGACAGCAGATGCTTTGAGGCCGAGTAGCAAAATGGTTATGCAGCGGATTGCAAATCCGCCTACGCCGGTTCGATTCCGACCTCGGCCTCCACTATAAACAAGCTCCGTAGATCCATGATTTACGGAGCTTTTTTATTTGCAGCGCACTGCAAGATTTAGTCTTGAATTCAGCGTCTGCGAACTTGCTTCACCGGGAAGTGATGTATATATTTCCCCCTCTGCCGTACGAGCGCACTTCTTGTCAGAATCGCGACTCGCAAGCAGAGTTCGGCTACACCGCGCTACCGCCCGAATGGCGAAACTGGTAGACGCATGGGACTTAAAATCCCCCGCTCGTAAGGGCGTGCCGGTTCGATTCCGGCTTCGGGCACCATGAATATCAAAGGCTTGCGTGAGGCATCTCATGCAAGCCTTTTTCATTTGTGCCGCGAGATTGTTCCGCATCTGATCGAGCTTTTGAACTCTTTCCTTCAGACCAACAACTCCAGCGTATCAAACAACCTCACATCCTCCGCCCGAGCCGACCGCGCACGGCGCCGGATGACCTGAATCAGACATTCGACAAAACACTGCGCCGCTACGCCCAGTTGCACATTGCGCGTCGTGACGATGCCAATCGTGTCAGTCGAGAAGGTTTCCTTCAGTTGCAGTCGCGCAACGCGTTCGCCGTACATAGGCACCGTCAGCATGGGCTCGGGGAAGTAGCTGAGCATGTCGGTCTGCGCAATCATCGATAAGGTCAGTTGCGGCGAATGCGCGCGGTGGATGTGTTGCATGTCGATTTGTGCGTTGTGTTGCCAGAACAGCTCGGTCATCAAGCCTTCGTGGCTGGCATCGGGGTAGTTGACCACCCAGTCCTGGTCGAGTAATTCATGGATCGAACGACTGTCACGCAACGGATGGTCACGGCGGCCCACGACGCACATCTGATAAGAAAACAGCGGATCGCTAACGAACTCCGGGCGTGGTAGCAATGACGACACCAGGCCCACGGCGAATTCCATGGTGCCATCGCGCAATCTCGGCAACGCCACAGCCATCAACCCTTCAAAAATCTCCAGGCGCACTTTCGGCATGCGTTGACGAAACAACGTCACCACTTCTGGCAACAGGGTCATGCCCATCCACGGCGAAATGCCCAGACGCAACTGGCCTTGTGCTTCGTGGCTGAGGTGGGCGAGTTCCAGTTGCGCGCGTTCCAGTTGACTGAGCATTTGCCGCGCATGCTGCAAGAGTGACTGGCCATAAGGGGTCAGCACCACACCGTTGGCATTGCGCACCAGCAAGGGTAGATGCAGGTGTTCTTCAAGTTCACGCAGAGCCTTGGCCACCGCCGTCTGCGAAACATCCAGTTGCCGGGCGGCGGCGCGAATGCTTCCGCAATCGGCGGTCATCACCAGTGCGCGCAATTGATGCAGCTTCATCATTTCTCCGGTATCAGGTGTAAACCAGCGGTTTTCAGCCCCCGCTTTTTGCGACTGCCGCAGCCACCGCCAACTTATTAGCATCGCAGCCTATCAGCGGAACACCCGAAAACAAGTCATTAAAAATGAGGAGTACGTGATGATTCACTTGCCTGCGCTGCCCGGTATCCGTGCCATCGAGGAGGAGATGATCGCGTTGCGACGCCACATCCACGCTCATCCGGAACTGAGTTTTGAAGAGTTCGCCACTGCCGATCTGGTCGCGGGCAAGCTGCAAGAATGGGGCTATCAGGTGCATCGTGGTCTGGGTGGTACCGGAGTAGTCGGACTGTTGAAAAACGGTCAGGGCGACAAAACCATAGGTTTACGCGCCGACATGGATGCCTTGCCGATCATTGAGCAGACGGGGCTGGAGTATTCCAGCCGGCACGAAGGCGTGATGCATGCCTGCGGGCATGACGGTCACACCGCGATCTTGTTGGCGGCCGCTAAGCATCTGGCCGCCACCCGCGAATTCGACGGCTCGCTGGTGCTGATTTTCCAGCCTGCCGAGGAGGGTGATGGCGGCGCGCAGCGCATGCTCGATGACGGGCTGTTCGAATTGTTTCCCTGCGACGCGGTGTTCGCGCTGCACAACATGCCGGGGCTGCCGGTTGGCAAACTCGGCTTTCTGGCAGGGCCGTTCATGGCCTCGACCGATACCGTGACCATTCGTGTCGATGGCGTCGGCGGCCACGGCGCCATGCCGCACAAAACCGTTGATCCGCTGCTGGCTGGCGCGGCCATCGTCATGGCGCTGCAAAGCATTGTTTCGCGCAACGTCAATCCGCTCGACACCGCGGTGGTCACCGTCGGTGCCTTTCATGCCGGACTGGCGCCGAACGTGATTGCCGATCACGCTGAGCTGCAATTGAGCGTGCGTGCGCTTAAACCCCAGGTTCGCGATGAGCTGATCGTACGGATCACTGAGCTGGCAGAGGCGCAGGCCACAAGCTTTTGCGCCAGAGCCACGGTTACCGTCGACGAAGCCCAGCGTTTTCCGCCATTGATCAACCATGCCCAGAGCACAGATTTCGCCAGGCAAGTGGCCGTGGACTGGCTCGGCGAAGAAGGCCTGATCAGCGATATGCAGCCGCTGACCGGCAGCGAAGATTTTGCCGTGATGCTCGAACGCTGCCCCGGCTGTTACTTGCTGATCGGCAACGGTGACGGTGAGGGCGGTTGCATGGTGCACAACCCCGGTTACGACTTCAACGATGACTGCCTCGCGACAGGTGCCAGTTACTGGGTCCGCCTGGTGGAAAGCTTTCTGTCCTGACGTGCGTTCGATTCTTGAGGAGTTCACCTGATGTCTGTGCCCCTTGTCACCGCTTCGCCCGCAGCCTCATCGGTTCGTCAGCCTCTCGGCGCGCGCGCCATCGCAGCGATCACCATTGGTTCCGGGCTTGAGTTCTACGATTTCTCTGTTTACAGCTTTTTCGCCACGTTGATCGGAAGGCAGTTTTTCCCGGTGGAAAGTACGTTGGGGCAGTTGTTGCTGTCCCTGGCGACATTCGGCGTCGGTTTCGGTATGCGGCCGATTGGCGGCCTGGTGCTGGGGGCGTACGCCGACCGCGTCGGGCGCAAACCGGCGATGATGCTGACGCTGTGGCTGATGGCACTCGGCTCGTTACTGTTCGCCATCGCGCCGACCTATGCCCAGATCGGCCTCGCTGCGCCGGTGATGATTGTGCTTGCCCGATTGGTGCAAGGCTTCGCCATCGGCGGCGAGGTCGGGGCGTCAACCTCGATGCTCATGGAGTATGCCGACGACAACAGTCGCGGGTTTTATGGCAGTTGGCAGCTGTTCAGTCAGGGCCTGAGCTTCATGCTCGGTGCACTGGTGGCGCTGGCGCTGAGTTCGTCGTTGAGCGCTGAAGCACTGGAGAGCTGGGGCTGGCGCCTGCCGTTTGTGCTGGGCATGTTGGTGATACCGATCGGCATCTATATTCGCCGGCATCTGCAGGAAACTGCAGCGCAGACATCCGAGGCCGATTCGAGCCTGCGGGTGATCTTCACGCACTATCGCCGCACGGTACTGAGCGGGGTGTTGCTGGTGATCGGCAGCACGGCGTCGAGCTACATCGTGCTCGATTACATGACCAACTACACCGTCAGTGTTCTGCATCTGCCAATGACCATGGGCACCACCGCTGCCTGCCTTGGGGCGTTGGTGCAGATCAGCCTGTCAATCTGGGCCGGGCGCTTGAGTGATCGTATCGGCCGCCGCCGTACGATTGCGCTGGGCTGCATTCCAATGGTGCTGCTGATTTATCCGGCGTTCATGCTGATGAATCAGTTTCCGTCACTGACAACGTTGCTGGCGGTGTCATTGCTGACCACGTTTTTGCTGGTGCTGATCACGGTGCCGACGCTGGTATTGGTCACCGAGCTGTTTCCACGGGCCATTCGGGCGACAGGACTTTCCATCATTTATTGCCTGGGCGTTTCGGTGTTCGGCGGTTTCGCGCAGTTCTTCGCCACCGGGTTGATCGGGCTGACGGGTAACAACAACGCGCCAGCCCTGTACGTGATGCTGTGTGTCTGTTTGACCCTGATCGGTTTGGCGCGGGTCAAAGAAACTGCCGGGAAAACGCTGGATTAGCTGTTCTCGAACCGAAAAAGGGGCCGATTCTGTCGGCCCCTTTTCTATGCGCGATTAAACAAAAGTTTGTCCGGCAAAGCCTCGTGGCAAGCGCTGCAGGCCAGGCATTGCTGTCAGCCGATCAGTCCATTCGGCACGCCAGTTGATGGCGCCAGTGGTGGTTTTTTTCTGCCGGGACAAGCGGCGAGCAGCGTTGCGCTGATCTTTTCGCGCTTGTTTGTAGGCATCGGTATTGCGACAACTGCGGCATTTGACGCGGTTGAGTTCGCGACTCGCTGCGAGGCTTTTACCCTTGTGACCGCAGGCCAAATGCCCGTCTACGTTGAAATGGATGACCATCAATCGTCTCCTTCGTGACGTGTATGATTTATGACAACTGACAGACAGGGGCGTTCGGCGAGGCAAATAGCGGGCAAAAAAACACCCGCATGCGGGCGGGTGTAATGGGATGTCTTCTAAAGGAGTGAAATGACTGTAGGCGCGCGGACGTGAAGGCTGTGTGAAAACAAACTTCGCAATGGGTGAAGAGAAAATAGTCCGGACAAGTGACTACCCGGTAACGCCTGTCGCCGCTCCGATGCCTGCGCGGGATTGGCAGGCGAGGCTATTACGAGGGTGATGTCACTTAGCGAAACCGCGGTAGCGGCCGGTCGACGGGCTTGAGTGACGACAGCGTGTTGCGAATCAACGGCGCATCTTTTTCGATGTCGTTGAGCCGGTCGCGAATGCGCAAAGCGGTCGGGTGCCCGCCTTGGTGATCGACCCAGTCGGCGATCTCTTTGCAAGCGGCTGCGAGGCGCGCCTGCCGGGCGTCGAGCAGGGTGAGGAGGGTGGTGATGGACTCTTTTTCGGACATGGAACACCTCCGTTCAATGAAACCGCGAAGCGGCAGCAAAAAGCCCGCGTGTCGCGAGCCTTCTGCCGTGGGGCGCTGCTCCTTCAGCTGGTTTCAGTATAGACCCGCTTCTGCCCGGCATCAGCCGGAAGACTCGCGGGCCACTGTGGTCGAACTGACTGCGTTGAGGCGCTTGCATTCGTGCCGGGCGTCTTCTTCATGGTCGTAGCCGTCACCGATGAAACCGCCTGTACGGGTATCGTTGATGCGGTACCAACTGGTGGCTTCAGGGCGATCATGTTGACTGTCGCCGGCGCGGCGCCCGTGAATAATGATCTTGTTGCAACGCTTCACGACGAATATGTCTTCCATGGCGTCACCGCAGCTGATTCGTGTCAGATCAACTATAGAAGCCCTCGGCAATCGTGCAAAAAATAGACAGGTCAACTCGTCGGTTGCCACTGCCAGTCGTGAGGTTCAGCCACTGTTTTCCTGGGTGTTGCGACGTGGGTTTGCGGGAAATAGATCGCGTCAGGGTTCAAGGCGCGTCGGTCATGTCGCTCATCCGTTCGAGAAACATCGCCAGTGCAACTTCTTCGGCGTGCAGGCCTTTGCGCACCCGCGGACGCGGCAGTTCGGCGAGGGCGCCGAGCATGAATTTTTCCACCACGGCCGGGTGGATGTAGCACTTGCGGCACACCGCCGGGGTATTACCCAACCGCTTGGCGACGCCTTTGACCATTTCGACCACATGCCGTTTGGCTTCGGTTTCCGACTCGTGTTTGAGCTCGCGCAATACCGCCAGCGCCAGTGCGCTGCCAGCCCAGGTGCGGTAATCCTTGGCGGTGAAGTCCGCGCCGGTCAGGGTTTGCAGGTAGGTGTTGACGTCGGAAGAACTGACGGTGTGGCGCTCGCCGTGTTCATCCAGATACTGGAACAGGTTTTGACCGGGAATCTCCAGGCAGCGCTTGATGATGCGCGCCAGCCGTCGATCCTTGACGGTGATCTGGTGTTCGATGCCGCTTTTGCCGCGAAACTGGAACTGGATTGCGCTGCCGTTAACCTCGACATGCCGACTGCGCAGGGTGGTCAGGCCGTAGGAACGGTTGTCCCGCGCATACTGCGTGTTGCCAACCCGGATCAGGGTGGCGTCGAGCAGGGTGATCACCGTGGCCATGACTTTGTCACGACTGAAACCGGGCGCCGCCAACAGCGCTTCCAATTGCTTGCGCAGCTTCGGTAACGCCAGGCCGAACTCACGAAGCCGCGAGTATTTGTCGGCATCGCGCACTTCGCGCCAGCGTGCGTGATAGCGGTATTGTTTGCGACCGCGTGCATCGCGCCCGGTGGCTTGCAGGTGGCCACGCGGGTCGGGGCATATCCACACATGGGTATAGGCAGGTGGCACCGCGAGCGCGTTGATGCGTTTGATTTCGTCCGCATCCGTAATGCGCTGACCCGACGGCTCGAAATAGTTGAATTTGCCGCGTAGCTTTTTGCGGGTGATGCCGGGCTGCGTGTCATCGACATAATGCAGGTCGGATGGCAGTTCGACGGTCAGCTCGGTATCGGGCATGGCGGCTTCCTTCGGTGGCGCGGCGGTCTGTAAAACGATTGACCGCATGCCGTTGCCGTCGTGCCAATAATTCAGGCGAGTACCGCGACAGCCTTGATCTGCGCCCAGAGCTGCTGGCCAGGATGCACGCCCAGTTGATCCCGGGAGAACCGCGTGATGCGCGCAAGCAGCGGCGTGCCGCCGGCGTCGAGCCGGATCAGCACATGGGCGGCGTTGTCCGCGGCTTGCTCACTGACCACGGTGACCGGCAGACGATTGAGGATGCTGCTGAGCTCGTTGTTTTGCAGGGTCAGGCTGATGTCCCGCGCATGTACCTTGCAACGCAAAGCCTGGCCGACCGACATCGGTTCGTGGGTCACGCGAATGTTCATCTCGGTGGCCGGCAGTTGCAGGCTCAACAACTGATAATCCGCATCGTAGGCACTGACCTGGCCCTCGATGATCACGCCGGCGTCATCACCCATCGCCATTGGCAGATCGAGCCGGGCGAGGGTTTCGCCGATCGGGCCGCTGGCCAAGGCCTTGCCGTCGCTCAGTAACACCAGGTGATCGGCGAGACGGGCAACCTCGTCCTGCGCGTGGCTGACATATAAAACCGGAATGTCCAATTCGTCATGCAGACGTTGCAGATACGGCAGAATCTCGTTTTTGCGTTGACTGTCGAGCGCCGCCAGTGGCTCGTCCATCAGCAGCAATTTCGGGCTGGTCAGCAGTGCGCGGGCGATGCCGACACGCTGACGCTCGCCGCCGGAGAGATGTTGCGGATGACGTTCAAGCAGATGTCCGATGCCCAACAGTTCGGTGGCCTGTGCCACGTCGACCCGACGCTGGGATTTGGCGATGCGCTTGAGGCCGAACTGCAGATTGGCGATGACCGACAAGTGAGGAAACAAGCTGGCTTCTTGAAAGACGTAACCCAGTGCGCGTTTGTGCGGCGGGACAAAAATGCCGTTGTCGCTGTCTTGCCAGACTTCATCGTTGATCCGGATAAAGCCATGTTCGGCACGTTCAAGCCCGGCAATGCAGCGCAGGCAAGTGGTTTTGCCAGAGCCGGAGTGGCCGAACAGCGCGGTGACGCCACGCCCCGGCAAATGCAGATCGACATCCAGGCTGAAGCCTGAGTAAGCAAGTTGCAGACGTGCATCGATCATCAATCAGCTCCAGCCCGCGCGGGTCTTGCGGCTGGAGTACAGCGCCAGCAACACCAGAAACGAAAACACCAGCATCGCGCCAGCCAGCCAGTGGGCCTGGGCATATTCCATCGCTTCGACGTGGTCGTAGATTTGTACCGAGACGACGCGGGTCTTGTCGGGAATGTTGCCGCCGATCATCAGCACCACGCCGAACTCACCGACGGTGTGCGCGAAGCCGAGAATAGCCGCGGTGACAAAACCGGGGCGAGCCAGCGGCAGAATCACGCTGAAAAACGTGTCCCACGGGTTGGCGCGCAAGGTCGCGGCCACCTCCAGTGGGCGGGTGCCGATCGCGGAGAACGCGTTTTGCAACGGTTGCACCACGAACGGCATGGAATAGATCACCGAACCGATCACCAGCCCGGTGAAACTGAACGTCAGGGTGCCAAGGCCCAGCCACTGAGTGAACTGGCCGAGGAACCCGTGCGGCCCCATCATCAGCAACAGATAAAAACCGATGACGGTGGGCGGCAGTACGAGGGGCAGGGCGACGATGGCCCCGACCGGGCCGCGCAACCAGGAGCGGGTGCGCGACAGCCACAGGGCAATCGGAGTGCCGACAACCAGCAGAATCGCGGTGGTCAGGGACGCCAGTTTCAGGGTCAGCCAGATCGCCGCGAAATCGGCACTCGTCAGCGACATTTAGAGCTGGTAGCCGTAAGACTTGATCACCGCAGCGGCTTTCGGGCCTTTGAGGTATTCAACCAGGGCCTTGGCCGCCGCGCTGTCCTTGCCTTTGTTGAGGATCACCGCGTCTTGTTTGATCGGGTCATGCATGCTGGCCGGGACGATCCACGCCGAACCGCTGGTGACTTTGCCGTCCTTGTAAATCTGCGACAACGCAACGAAGCCCAGTTCGGCGTTACCGGTGGAGACGAACTGGTACGCCTGGGTAATGTTCTGGCCTTCAACAATCTTGGCTTTGGTCGCTTCAGTCAGTTTCAGCTTTTCCAGCACTTGCGTGGCAGCCAGGCCATAAGGCGCGGCTTTCGGGTTGGCGATGGACAGGTGCTGGTATTCGTTCTTCTTCAGAACGTCACCTTTGGCATCGACGTAACCATCCTTGGCCGACCACAGCGCCAGGGTGCCGATGGCGTACGTGAAGCGCGAGCCCTTCACGGTATCGCCTTCTTTTTCGAGTTTTTCCGGAGTGGTGTCGTCAGCCGAGAGGAACACTTCGAACGGCGCGCCGTTTTTGATCTGGGTGTAGAACTGACCAGTGGCGCCGTACGCGGCGACCAGTTTGTGCCCGGTGTCTTTTTCGAAGTCGGCAGCGATGGCCTGGATCGGAGCGGTAAAGTTGGCGGCGACTGCAACCTGCACTTCATCCGCCTGAACAGCGCCGATGGCGAAGACCGCGAGCAGGGAGGCCAGGCAGGTGGGGGCAAAACGTGAGGCACGAATGGTCATGTAACAGCTCCGTTGTTGGCAGGTGCAGAGGGCAGTTGTTATTGGAAGTGGACTGCGCCGATGCGAGGGGGTGATTCGCTATATAGTGAAATATATAGCGAAATGCCTTTAAACGGGAAGTGCTGGTTAGCAGAGGGTGAAGACTTTTGCATCTCCACCCTCGATGCCTTCAGCGGCGAGCCAACTTCGCAAGCGCGCCGTCAGCCAACTGCCGCGTCAGTTCGGCACTGCCGACGTCCTTGCCCAGCGTGAATGCCTGACCTGCCCAGAGGTTGGCGAACTGCGCGTCATC
>NZ_VXCA01000049.1 GCF_011369485.1 Pseudomonas atagonensis
ACCGCTCTTGATCTTGATCCCGGAGCGAAGGAACCCGAGCCTTAGCGAGGGCCGTACGTCAGGGCAAAAGACCTTTGGTTACTTTGGGGCGTTTGCCAAAGTGACCCGCCGTAAGGGCGGAACCCTAAGCAGCCGTTACCGCAGCAACGGATATGCCCCCAAAACCCAAATCAATCAGAGCGACGCAAACCACTGCGATACATAAAAACCAAAGCCAACCCCAGGCAAACCATCGCCAACACCCGAGAAAACGAAAGCTCAATCGCCGGATTCCCCAACCAGCCAAAATTATCAATCAGCATCCCCATCCCCAGCTGCCCGACAATCACCGCCACCGTCGCCACAGCCGTCCCCACCACAGGCACCGCCCCAACCATCACCATCATGTAAACCACCCCAAAAAGCGCCCCGGTAAGCTGCCACTTGGGCACGTCCAAAAGACTCACCGCCTGCGCCGGCTCAAAAAACAAAATCAACAACCCGGTCGAAACCGCACCCACCACAAACGTCAGCAAACTGCTGCGCAACACCCCGACCGTCTCACCGAGGCGCCCATTGATCGCCGCCTGCACACTCAACACCGCACCGGCCAGCACCACCACTGCCAACAAAATAACCAGACTCATCTCATCAACCCCGCGCAATCAAAACAAGTGCCACCACAATCAACCCCAACGCCAGCCAGCGCTCGGCATTGACCTTCTTGCGCGTCGCGCCGAACCAGCCGAAATGGTCGATCAACACACTCTTGCCAACCTGACCGGAAAGAATCGCGATCATCGTCATCGCAATGCCGATATGCGGCGTCGCCAACGTCAGCACCACCACATACATCGGCCCCAGAAATCCGCCAATCAACTGCCAGCGCGGCAGATCGGTCAGTGCCGGGCCTTTCTGCGGCCCTGCAAACAACAGCAGCAAAAACAGAATCGCCGACCCGACGCCGAAGATGCTCAAGGTCGCCCACAGATGTCCGACCTGCGCGCCCAACGGCCCGAGCAACCCCGCCTCCACCGACAAACCCATGCCTGCCAGAATCACCAGCGGCAACAGCAACAAACGCAACCCCGGTTTGACCGCCGGCGCGCTCACACTCACTTCATCCAACGTCTGCATCACAAATACCCAAGCCAATAAACGATGGCGCGAATTATGGGTTGGCGCCGCTGTGCGATAAATGGGAGCATCCGGACAACACTTTTGCGTAACTCGCACAGCAGGATGATCCATGCACGGGCTCAATGAACTGGGATTCAAGGCACTCAGGCTGTTTGTGGCGGTGCTCGACCACGGCAGTTTTTCCGAAGTCGCCCGCCGCGAAGGTGTAGCGCCCTCGTCGATCTCCCGGCAGATCCAGTTGATGGAGCAGGCGCTGAACCAGCAATTGCTCTACCGCCACACCCGCGCCGTGACTCCGACCGAAGCCGGGCGCATGCTCGGTCACCATGCGCGACTGGTGCTGGTGCAACTTGAAGAGGCCGAACAGGCGTTGCAGGAACAGCAAAGCGAACCCACGGGACTGGTGCGCATCAACGCCCCGGTAGTCTTCGGCCAGCGGCACCTGACGCCATGGCTCGGTCGCTTGTGCGAGCGTTATCCGAAGCTGCAACTGGATATTCAGCAGACCGACCACTACGTCGATCCGCTGCAGGAAGGCGCCGACCTGCTGTTCCGCATCGGCCCGCTGCACGACTCGAGCATGCAGGCACGGATTCTTGCGCCGCACCGCTTTCAGGTCGCCGCCAGCCCGGCGTACCTGCAACGCCACGGCACACCGCAGCATCCCGAAGATCTCGCCCGGCATCAATGCCTGGCCTACAAAGGCGCGACCGGCCAGCAGCGCTGGTTTTTCCGCCAGGGTCAGGAGGACTGGACGCCGTACTCGGTCAGAGGCCCGATCACCGGCAACCACGCCGACACCCTCACCCAAGCCGCCGAACAAGGCCTGGGGCTGGTGATGTTTCCGTCGTGGCTGATCGGCGAAGCAGTGCGCGAAGGCACGCTGGTGCCGGTGCTGGGGGATTATCAGGTGTCGAACAGTCTGGAGCCGCAGCAGATTGCCGTGCTGTGGCCGGGGAGCCGGCGGTTGTCGGTGAAAGTGCGGACGGTGATTGATTTCTTTATCGAATGCTTTGGCGAAGTGCCGTATTGGGACAGACCCTGAACTCGCCAAAGTCAAAAGCCAGCCCTCACCCTAGCCCTCTCCCGGAGGGAAAGGGAACCGATTGGGGGTATTGGAGAAATACGCCGACCTGAAAGATTTGCTTTGAATCCACAATCGGCTCGGTCGTTCAGGTCGGCGTTTAGCGCAAGACACTGCGGTCAGTCCCCTCTCCCTCCGGGAGAGGGCTAGGGTGAGGGGGCTTTCAGGGGTCAGATCCGGAACTGACCCACCAACTTGCCCAACCGCTGCCCCAACTCCGCCAGACTGCGCGAAGTCTGCGCCCCCAACTGTGTCTCATCCGCCACGCTGTCCACCGCCACCGCAATCTGATGCACGCTGCGGTTGATCTCTTCGGCCACCGCCGTCTGCTCTTCCGCCGCACTGGCGATCTGCGCGTTCATCGAGTTGATCGTCGCGATCAGCTCGGCCATCGTATCCAGTGATGCACCGGCCTGATTGGCCTGCGCTGAAGTGCCATCCCCCGCCTCGCTGGAACGGCGCATCGCCTCGACCGCCGACTGCGTGCCGGCCTGCAAGCGATCGATCATGCCCTGAATTTCCTGGGTGCTGATTTGCGTGCGACTGGCCAGCGCACGCACTTCATCGGCCACCACCGCAAATCCGCGCCCGGCTTCACCAGCCCGCGCCGCTTCGATCGCCGCGTTCAATGCCAGCAGATTGGTTTGCTCGGCAATCGAACGAATCACCCCGAGCACACCGACAATCGAGGTCACGTCCTGCTGCAGGCTGTCGAGTGACACACCGCTGTTGCGGATGTCATCGACCAGCGCATGAATCTGTTTGATGCTGCCGGCCACCACACGTTTGGCGCTCTGGCCTTCTTCATCGGTTTGTTGTGCCGCGACGGCAGCGTTCTGCGCGCTCTTGGCGACTTCCTGAGCGGCGGCGGACATTTCGTTGATTGCCGTGGCGACCTGATCGGTCTCGTGACGCTGACGTTCCATCGCCTGATCGGAGCGCTGAGCCTGATCCGATACCTGCGTGACCAGCCCGGTCAGTTGCGTGGTCATCTCGGTGATCTGCCGCACCAGGCCATGGATTTTGTCGACGAAGCGATTGAACGAGCCGGCCAGCTCGCCGAGTTCGTCCTGGCTGGTGATGTTCAGACGCCGCGTCAGATCGCCCTCGCCCGCCGCGATGTCGTCGAGGTTGGCTTTCATCAGGGTCAGCGGGCGCAGAATGGTATTGGCCAGCAGCATTCCCGCAGCCGCGATCACCAACAGCACCACCACCGCGACGCCGACGATGCTCAGCACCACGCCTTGCATGCGTTCCTGCACTTGCGCCTCGACCAGCGCAACTTGCGCTTCGATGCCGTCGAGATTCACCGACGTACCCACGGCCATGTCCCACTTTGCCAGGTATTCGGTGTAACCGAGTTTCGGCACCAGTACCTGGGCGTTGCCCGGCAGTGGAGAGCTGTATTGCAGGTAGTGAGTGCCATCCTTGGCCACGCTGACCAGACCGCGATTGACGTAGACGCCATTCGGATCGCGGTTGTCCTTGAAGCTTTTGCCCACGCCTTCGGGGTCGTTGGCCTTGAACAGGCGCACGGTCTCGGAGTCGTAGCCGAAGAAGTAGCCGTCCTTGCCGTAGCGAATGCCCGACAAAAGCTTGATCGCCTGCGCTCGCGCCTCGGCGTCACCGGGAGCGGCTGCGTCGTACAGCGGTTTGATGGTGGTCATCGCCACGGCGACGTAACTTTGCAGGGTGGCTTTGGCGTCGGCGAGCAGACGTTCGCGGGTCTGCTCAACCTCTTTGTGCGCCTGCTCCTGGAGGATGAACAGCGTCGTCAGGCTGATGACCAACGCAAAGAGCAACACCGGAAGGACGGCAAGGGACAGGACTTTAGCCTTGAGGCTCAGGCGCATGGGGGGCTCACTCTTTTGATTTTATTGGCGTGGTTAAAGGCTTTAACGGCACACGCAAGCAAAAGTTGAGTCTGGAGATGCCTCACATCCCAGTGGGAGCGGGCTTGCTCGCGAAGGCGGTGTATCAGAAACACAAATGTTGACTGACACGACGCCTTCGCGAGCAAGCCCGCTCCCACAGTTTGGGATTTGTGGTGGTCAGAGGATCATCGCGGCCACCCAGCCGAACGCCAGCAGCGGCAGGTTGTAGTGCAGGAACGTTGGCACCACGGTGTCCCAGATGTGGTGATGCTGGCCGTCGATGTTCAGGCCTGAGGTCGGCCCGAGGGTCGAATCCGAGGCTGGCGAACCGGCGTCACCCAGTGCGCCGGCCGTGCCGACGATGCAGACAATGGCCAAGGGGCTGAAACCCAGTTGCACGCACAGCGGCACGAAAATCGCTGCCAGAATCGGCACGGTGGAGAACGACGAACCGATGCCCATGGTCACCAGCAACCCTACCAGCAACATCAGCAAGGCACCGACACCCTTGCTGTGATTGATCCACGACGCCGACGACTCGACCAGGGTCTGCACTTCACCGGTGGCCTTCATCACTTCGGCAAAACCGGAGGCGGCGATCATGATGAAGCCGATCATCGCCATCATTTTCATGCCTTCGGTGAACAGGTCATCGGTCTCGCGCCACTTGACGATGCCGGACACCGAGAAAATCAGGAAGCCGGCCAGCGCACCGATAATCATCGAGTCCAGCAACAACTGAACGATGAACGCCGCTGCGATGGCCACGCCGGCGATCATCAAGCTCATCGGGTTGTATTGCACCGCGACCTGCTCGACCTGTTCGATCTTCGTCAGGTCGTACACACGCTTTTGGCGGTAACTGATGAACGCCATCGCCAGGCCGAACACCATGCCCAGCGCCGGAATGCCCATGGCGTGGGTGACATTGATGCCGCTGATGTCGACGCCGCTGCGTGCAACGTTGGCCAGCAGAATCTCATTGAGGAAGATGTTGCCGAAGCCCACCGGCAAAAACATGTACGGGGTGATCAGGCCGAAAGTCATGACGCAGGCAATCAAGCGGCGATCCAGTTGCAGCTTGGTCAGCACATATAGAAGAGGCGGCACCAGCAGCGGAATGAACGCAATGTGGATTGGCAGGATGTTCTGCGAGGCAATCGCCACCACCCACAACAGGCCGATCAGCAGCCATTTGACGCTGCCGCCACCGGTGCTGTGCTGCCGGTCGACCATCGCCAGAGCTTTATCGGCCAACGCATGGGCCAGGCCCGACTTGGCAATCGCCACGGCGAAAGCGCCGAGCAACGCGTAGGACAACGCCACCGTCGCGCCGCCGCCCAGCCCGCTGTTGAACGCCTTGAGCGTGGCGTCGATGCCCAGACCACCGGTCAGGCCGCCGACCAGCGCACCGACGATCAGAGCGATCACCACGTGCACGCGGGACAGGCTGAGGATCAGCATGACGCCGACTGCTGCAATCACTGCATTCATTTCACTACCTCAAAAACACTGCGATGGAAACATCACCGCCAGACAGGATGAGTCCGCCAACGATTCACCGGCGGATTTGCAAAGAGGGTCTTATTAGAAGGGCGCGCACTGTGCCGCAGAGTGGCGGCGGTGTCAAAACAACTGCCTGCTGCGCAATGGCTGAAATCTTTCTGTAGATAAGATATTCCCTGTGGCGAGGGGATTTATCCCCGTTGGGTGGCGAAGCCGCCCCATGCGATCGTTCAGGAAAAATCGTATTGGCAGGTTTTACGACTGCTTCGCAGCCGAACGGGGATAAATCCCCTCGCCACAAGATACACGAACGCAAAAAAGGGGATTCCAGCCACAACATGCGGCAATTGGTCATATTGTGTTTCAAGGATAAAGAAAGCCGAAACACGGCCGTTACATTGCAAAGTCTCAGATATTTATCGAATAAGGACGTCTCCATGTCGCTCAGACAACTTTCCATCCAATGGAAAATCACCCTGCTCGCCGGGCTGTGCCTGGCCGGTATCGTGACCCTGTTGGTGGGTCTTTCGCTGTACCGCATGGAGCACAGCTCCGAGCTGGTGAAGGCCTCCAGCATGGAGATGCTCACCGAATCGGCGCAGGCGCGCATCGAGTCTCAGGGCGAAGTGCAAGCCGCCGGCATTCGCCAGCAATTCATGGACGCCTATCAGTACGGCCACGGTTTCTCGCGTCAGGTGCTGTTCCTGCGTGAACAGGCCGAGAAGCGTTTCCTTGATGCCTTCGACCTGCGCGAAGACATGACCCGTCAGGTCAAATCGGCCCTGCAAGCCAACCCGGATCTGCTCGGTCTGTCGCTGGTGTTCGAAGCCAACGCACTGGACGGCAAGGACGAACTGTTCGCCGGGCAAGCCGAACTCGGCAGCAACGACAAGGGCCGCTTCGCCCTTTACTGGTCGCAGCCGACACCGGGCAAAGTCACCTCGATGGCGCTGCCGGAAAGCGACATGGCCGACACCAGCACCGGCCCTTCCGGCCAGGCAGCCAATGCGTGGTTCACTTGCCCGCGCGCCACCCTCAAACCGTGCGTGATCGAACCGTACTTTTATGTGATCGACGGCCAGAACGTGCTGATGACCAGCATCGTCTTCCCGCTCACGGTCAACGGCAAAGTCATCGCCTCGCTGTCGGTCGACATCAACCTCAACAGCCTGCAGGCGATCAGTCAGGGCGCGAGCAAAAAGCTCTATGACGGCCAGACCGCCGTGAGCATCATCAGCCCTGCCGGCCTGCTCGCCGGTCACAGCCCGGACGCCGGCAAACTCAGCCAGCGCCTCGACGCAGTGGACAAGGCCAGCGGCAGCGAATTGCTGCGTATGCTGGCCGCCAGCACCAGCGTCAGCAGCCTGCACACCAACGGTCAGTTGAAAGTGCTGTCGCCGTTCCAGCCAATCCCGGGCGGACCGGCGTGGGGCGTGTTGCTCGACGTACCGGAAAAAGTCCTGGTCAGCCGTGCCGAAGCCCTCAAGCAGCAACTGGACGCGAGCAACACGTCCGGCACGCTGATCGAACTGAGCCTCGGCGTACTCGCCGCGCTGATCGGCCTGTTGCTGGTGTGGCTGATGGCGCGCAGTGTGACCCGACCGATCCTCGGCGTGGCGCACATGCTCGAAGACATCGCTAGCGGTGAAGGTGATCTGACCCGCCGCCTGGCCTACGACAAAAAGGACGAACTCGGTCAGTTGGCCGGCTGGTTCAACAAGTTCCTCGACAAGCTGCAGCCGATCATTGCCGAGGTAAAACACTCGGTGCAGGACGCACGCAACACGGCCGACCAGTCTTCGGCCATTGCCACCCAGACCAGCGCCGGCATGGAACAGCAATACCGCCAGGTCGATCAGGTTGCCACTGCTTCCCACGAAATGAGCGCCACGGCGCAAGACGTCGCCCGCAGCGCCGCGCAGGCCGCCGAAGCCGCCAAGGATGCCGACCGCGCCACCCGCCAAGGCCTGACCGTGATCGACCGCACCACCGCGAGCATCGATACCCTCGCCGCCGACATGAGCGCGGCGATGATCCAGGTTGAAGGTCTGGCCGCCAACAGCGAGAAGATCGGCACCGTGCTGGAAACCATCCGCGCTATCGCCGAACAGACCAACTTGCTCGCGCTCAACGCCGCGATTGAAGCGGCGCGCGCCGGTGAAGCCGGACGCGGTTTTGCCGTGGTCGCCGACGAAGTGCGCAACCTCGCCCGCCGCACGCAAGAGTCGGTGGAAGAAACCCGTCAGGTGATTGAGCAACTGCAAACCGGCACGCAAGACGTGGTCGGTTCGATGGGTAATAGTCACCGTCAGGCGCAGGGCAGCGTCGAGCAGGTGGGTCAGGCCGTGACTGCGCTGCGCCAGATCGGCGACGCAGTGACGGTGATCAGTGACATGAACCTGCAGATCGCCAGCGCGGCGGAAGAACAGAGCGCGGTGGCCGAAGAGATCAACAACAACGTGGCGACGATCCGTGATGTGACAGAGTCGTTGTCCGGGCAGGCGAACGAATCGGCGCGGGTGAGCCAGTCGCTCAATAGCCTGGCGAATCAGCAGCAGAGTCTGATGGATCAGTTCCGGGTTTGATTCGCAGGTTGCGGGGTGTCAGTAGGATACCCCCCTCACCCCAACCCTCTCCCCCCAAGGGGGGCGAGGGGGAAAGGGAGCTGATTTGTGTTCTGTTCAAAACCTGAGTTCGTCTTGATAGTTCAGGTCGGTGTAATTCGAACAAACAACACCGTCAGTCCCCTCTCCCCCCGGGAGAGGGTTAGGGTGAGGGGTTTTTGATGGTTAGAACGCGCCCATGTAATCGCGCTTGCCCACTTCAACACCGTTATGACGCAGCAGCGCGTAAGTGGTGGTGACGTGGAAGAAGAATTGCGGCAGGCCGTAGGTCAGCAGGTAAGACTGGCCGCTGAAGCGCTTCTCTTTCGGCGTGCCCGGACGGGTGACGATTTCGATGCCTTCCTTGCCATTGATCTGCTCTGGCTTGATCTCGCCGATGAAGGCCAGAACCTTGGCGATCAGGGCTTGCAGCTCGGCGAAGGTGGTTTCGGTGTCGTCGTACTTCGGCAGTTCGACTTCAGCCAGACGTGCGGAAACGCCTTTGGCGAAGTCGACGGCGATCTGTACCTGACGCACCAGCGGGAACATGTCCGGGTACAGGCGCGCTTGCAGGAAAGCGTTCGGGTCGATGTTTTTCTCGGTGGCGTGGGCTTCAGCCTTCTTCAGCACATCGCTCATGGCGTTGAGCATTTGTTGAAAAACCGGGACGGATGCGGCGTACAGGGAAATGGTCATGGCAGTCTCGTGTGGTGGCTGGGTGGAACGTGGAGGCGATTATAGCCATGCTTGATGACCACACGGCTTGCCTTTTGTTTGGCAAGGATTAGGCTAGGCGCCTTCGACTGCAAAGGGAACGCGCGATGACCACCGAACAAGAATCCACCTTCGACGAGCCACGGCTCAACGCCACGGAAATCCGTATTCTGGGTTCGCTGATCGAGAAACAGGCGACCAGCCCGGAAACCTATCCGCTGACCCTCAACGCCCTGGTGCTGGCCTGCAATCAGAAAACCAGCCGTGAGCCGGTGATGAACCTGACGCAAGGTCAGGTCGGCCAGAGCCTGCGCGCCCTGGAAGGTCGCGGTTTTGCCAGACTGGTCATGGGCAGTCGCGCCGACCGCTGGGAGCACAAGGTCGACAAGGCGCTGGAATTGGTGCCGGCACAGGTGATTCTGAGTGGACTGATGTTTTTGCGCGGCCCGCAAACCGTCAATGAACTGTTGACCCGCAGCGGCCGCATGCACGATTTCGAGGATGCCGAGCAGGTCGTGCATCAGCTGGAACGCCTGATCGCGCGCGGCCTGGCGGTGCTGATTCCGCGTCAGGCCGGTCAGCGCGAGGATCGCTATACCCATGCGCTGGGCGATCCGGCGGACATTGAGGCGATTTTGTCGGCGCGGCAGAATCCTCAGGAGCGCGGTGCGAGTGGCGGCGTCTCGGTCGAACGCATTGAAGAGCTGGAGGCGAGGATTGCCGCGCTGGAAGAACGCCTGGCCCGCCTCGAGTAACCAACACGAATCCCATGTGAGAGCGGGCTTGCTCGCGAATGCAGTGGATCAGTCAAATCCGTTTTGAATGACCCACCGCCTCCGCGAGCAAGCCCGCTCCCACAGGGGGTTATTCATCAATTTTGGTATCTGCGTACTACTCGCCGTCCCAGTAATCCACCCCATCCGCCTGCCGCGCCACGGCAACGAAGCCTGACGCATTGCCCTCGGCATCGACCGTGAAGTTATCCATCACCGCGTATTTATTCGAATCCGGGTACTCACAAATCTCCGGTTGCTGCTGGGTACTCACCGCCAGGTAACGCAACTCGGCCTGGCTGGTATTGATGATCTGATGGGCCATTTCCGGGCCGCCCGGCGGGCAGGCGATGACGTCGCCTGCGCGAATCGGAAAACGCTCCGCGCCCAGACGTACCTCGCCCTCCCCGGCCACCACGTAAAACATTTCCTCATTGACCCGATGGCTGTGAAACGGACTGCCGCGCATGCCCGGCGGTAGCGCGTACAAACGATAACCGAGCTTCTGCGCACCGAGTTGCTGACCGACGCGGGCCATGCGCTGCTGGTAACGCCCGGCGGTTTCGCCTTCTGGCGCCAGGGCTTGCGGGAGCGGTTCGAGTTCGACCTGATGCAGGTTGAGGATGCGTGGATGCATGGCGGGCCTCGGTCACGTTTTTTTTGTGGGGCGCAAGTCTGTGCTTGCCGGGGAGGCAGTATAGGCGAACAGGATCTGACACCGCGTCGCGGCATTCGCGAGCAAGCCCGCTCCCACACAGGATCTCCAGTCAACACAGAATCCAGATATGGCCGAGATCACCTGTGGGAGCGGGCTTGCTCGCGAAGAGGCCAGCGCGACCTCCCCCATCAATCAGCTGCGGGCAAATGCCACCGCCGCCTGAAACTGCTCCTCGGTCGGCCGCACACCGGTGTACAACACAAACTGCTCCAGCGCCTGGATCGCAATCACTTCCAGCCCGGTAATCACCCGCTTGCCCTCCGCTCGGCCGCGCACGATCAACGGCGTTTCCGACGGAATTGCCACCACATCGAACACCGTCTCTGCCGCTTCGATCACTTCAGGCTCAAAGGACAACTGCCCCGCTTCCGGGCCACCGTCCATGCCCACCGGAGTCACGTTGATCAGCATCTGCGGCCGCTCTTCGCCCAGGTCAGCCTGCCAGCGGTAGCCCAGCGAGTCCGCAAGGGCGCGCCCGGCGCGTTCATTGCGGGCGACGATCAGACCATTTTTATAACCACCGTCGCGCAACGCGCTGGCCACCGCTTTGGCCATGCCGCCACTGCCGCGCAGGGCAAATGTCGAGTCCTTGGGTACCGCGTGGGTTTCGAGCAGTTGGGCGACGGCGATGTAATCGGTGTTGTAGGCCTTGAGATACCCCTGAGTGTTGACGATGGTGTTGATCGACTGAATCGCCGCCGCCGAGGCGTCCAGCTCATCGACCAGTGCAATGCAGGCTTCCTTGAACGGCATCGACACGCCGCAGCCGCGAATACCCAAGGCACGGATCCCGCCGACCGCGCCAGTCAGGTCCTGGCTGCTGAAGGCCTTGTAGTAGAAATTCAGGCCCAACTGCTCATACAAATGGTTATGAAAACGCAGACCGAAATTCCCCGGCCGCCCTGACAGGGACATGCACAGCTGAGTGTCTTTGTTCGGGTTCATCTGCATGAAACTTCTCCTTCAAACGCACTTTCGGATGGACGGGATTAGCCAGCCCATCGGGTTCTGAACGATCATAGAGGCCTGTTTACAGCGTGTTGAACGGCCATGAAACGGCCCGTTAAAGAAGCCGGTACAGACCTTACACAAAATTTACCCGGCGGCTGTGCTGAATTTCAGAATTTCGCTGTCATAGAAGTATCCCCGCGACAACTGTGGGCCTGGTGCAGGCCCAGCCGCCGGGTCGAAGAACCGAGGAACTATCATGATTCGTAAACTCCCTATCGTGGCCCTGCTGATCGGTGCATTTGCTGTCGCAGGGCAAGCAGAAGCCCATGGCGGCAACTACTGGCAAGGCCCGGCGGTGTTTGGCGCGATCGTCGGCTCGGCCATCATCGGCTCGGCGCTCATCAACCAGGATCGCCCGGTATACGTGCAGCAGGCACCGGTGTATGCGCAACCGGCCCCGGTTTACGTGCAACAGCCGCCACCACCGGTCTACTACCAGCCCGCGCCGGTGTACGTGCAACAACCGGTTTATGTGCAACCGGCTCCGGTGTATTACGGCCCGCCGCGTGGTTACTACGGTCGGCCACACTATTACGGCGGCCCACGCTGGTAATCGCAGACAAAGCCCCGCTTTTACAGCGGGGCTTTTTTATGACCGTCGGTCGGCCAGCGTCTGAAAAAATCGTCTCAATGTCGCTGTGAGGACAGTTTCAACCGCTAAAGTCGGCATGATTGAGTTGACCGTTATGTACTTTTCCACAAAACGGTCATTTTTTTGTCATGACGGAACTGCAATCTGAATCCGTCCGTAAACAACAGGTTGATAACAACAAGGACGACGACATGCCTACGCAAAACCCCCACCGCATAGTCGGCCTGTGCACCTCCAGCAAGGTGTACAGCGCGCTGACCGAGCTCAAGCATCTGGAAGGTCACCGCTGCGCCAAGTTTCTTTCGCTGCTGGCGGAGAATCTGGTGCACAAAGGCTTGCTCAACGAACGCGAAGTCATGCAGATGCTCGATCAAGTGGTCGATTGAACCCAGCCCTCACTGGCGTCAATGACCACTATCGAAAGCGTTGATTGTCCCTGAGAACAGCGATTCCCTAAGGTAGCCCCATCGTTTGATGGAGGTTCTTGTCATGGCTCAGGTTCAAATCATGTCTGTCATCGGCAGCGCCGTTCCGGCACCGCTCAGAGCGCTGGGATTGCTCGCCTGCTGGTATGTGGTGCGCGATGGCGAGGCGATCAGCGGCCCGCTGACCTCATTGCCGGCCGCCCAGGCGTTGTCGCAGCAAATGCTCGGCGCGCCGTTTCACGCCTAAGGCAGCTGGACTTTGGGCTTGGTCTCAATGAACAGCGCCCAGCTCGACATGAACAGCGCGGCAATCAACGGCCCGATGACAAAGCCGTTCAGGCCGAACACCGCCAGCCCGCCCAGCGTCGAGATCAGAATCATGTAGTCGGGCATGCGCGTGTCCTTGCCCACCAGAATCGGTCGCAGCACGTTATCCACCAGACCGATCACGAACACCCCGAACAGCCCCAGCACCACGCCTTGCCAGATCATCCCGCTGAGCAGGAAGTACACCGCCACCGGCGCCCAGACAATCCCCGCCCCCACCGCCGGCAACAGCGACAGAAACGCCATCAACACCGCCCACAGCAACGCGCTGGGGATATCGAGAAACCAGAAAATTGCCCCGCCCAGTGCCCCTTGGGTGATTGCCACCACCAGATTGCCTTTGACTGTCGCACGCACCACGCGGTTGAACTTCAGCTGCAAACGGCGCTTGTGATGCTCTTCCAGCGGCACCGCAATGCGCACCTTGCGCACCAGTTCGGCGCCGTCACGCAGAAAGAAAAACAGCAGGTAGAGCATGATGAAAAAACTCACCACGAACTCGAACGTGCCCTGACCGAAACTAAATGCCTGACTGGCCAGCACCTGGCTGCCCTGCATCGCCGTTTTGACGATTTTCTCGCGCACACCGTTGAGTTCGCCCATGCCGAAGCGGTCGAGCAAGTGCTGAAAATACTGCGGCAGGCTGTGTTTGAATTGCGCCAGGTACGCGGCGACGTCCAGCTTGCCGCTTTCGATGTTGCTGTAGAGCATCGCCCCTTCCTGTACCAGCAACACACTGAGAATGATCACCGGCAAAATCGCGATCACCAGACAGATGCTCAGGGTGCACAGTGACGTTACGTTGCGTTGCCAGCCGAATTTCATCTGCAGCCGGCGTTGCATCGGCGCAAACAGAATGCCGAGGATCACCGCCCAGAACACCGCACCGTAGAACGGCAACAGGATCCAGATGAAGGCCACCGTGACCAGCACCAACAGTACGGTGAGGGATTTGAATTGAAAACTCTTTACGTTCATGTCCGGTCCATGTCAGTCAGGCGTCATGCACGCCCCGGTTGTTAGTCCGCCGGGGCGTGCACGAGTGCCATCTTTATTCATGGAGCATAGTTGCGGATCGGCACCGGCTGTTTATCGAACCGGCAGCTTGACGATCTGCCCGGTGCTCAGCACGTCACCGAAGGTGTCTTCGATTTCCGCCAGCGCTGCCTTGTGCAGCGCGTCCTTATCGATGGAAGCACCGTTGGCGCGAGTGATTGCACGGGTTGCCGAGGCATCGGACGCGACGATCACGTTGTAGCCCAGCGGCGCGGCATCCCGTGCGGCGCCGGCGACACAGGCGTGGGTCATCAGGCCGGCGACGATCACTGTTTCAATCCCGGACTGCTTCAGGCGCTCATTCAGGTCGGAGCTGCCGAACACACTGACCGTGTTCTTTTGCAGCACCACGTCAGTGGCGCGTGGCTGCATATCCTTGTGAAACTTCACCGTCTCGCCATCGATGGCAAACACCGGCGAACCGGCCGGAGCGACGTGCTGAACGTGGAACACCGGAATCTTGTGGCTGTCGGCGAAAGCAATCAGCTCACGGGTTTTCGCCAGCGCCGCCGCGCCGTCCGGGATCGGCATCTTGCCGCTGAAGTATTCGTTCTGGAAATCGATCACCAGCAGTGCGGATTTGCCCGCCGGCAAATGATCGGTCGGCGTAGCGCCGGACATCGCCCGGATGGTCGGATGGCTGTCGGCCACGGCGGTGGTGCTGGCCAACACACCGGAAAATGCACAAGCAGCGAGGAGACGACGGGTAAAACGTTGCATGGGGCAATCCTTTTTGAGTGGAGTGGATGAGCCAAGATTAAGCAGGCCTGGCCTCCTCGAACACCGCGAAACCGGCACATGATCTGTGCTGCTTTTGCACAGACCCGCCCCACGCATCGAAACGTAGACACAGATCAATAAAACGCGCCGTCACTCGCATTACCCTGCCGCGCTTTTGTGATCGACGCCGCCATGACTCCTACGCCTGCCCTCACCGCCCCGGAACTGCTCGCCCCCGCCGGCACCCTGAAAAACATGCGTTACGCCTTCGCCTATGGCGCCGATGCGGTCTATGCCGGGCAACCGCGTTACAGCCTGCGAGTGCGCAACAACGAGTTCGATCACGCCAATCTCGCGCTCGGCATTCGTGAAGCGCAGGCGCAGGGCAAGCGCTTCTACGTGGTGGTCAACATCGCGCCGCACAACGCCAAACTGAAGACGTTCCTCAAAGACCTGGCGCCGGTGATCGAAATGGCGCCGGACGCACTGATCATGTCCGACCCAGGCCTGATCATGCTGGTGCGCCGGCACTTTCCGCAGATGCCGATTCACCTGTCGGTACAGGCCAACACGGTGAATTGGGCGAGCGTCGAGTTCTGGCAGCAACAGGGTTTGAGCCGGATCATCCTGTCGCGCGAACTGTCGCTGGAAGAGATCGGCGAAATCCGCGAACACGTGCCGGGCATGGAACTGGAAGTGTTCGTCCACGGCGCGTTGTGCATGGCCTATTCCGGTCGCTGCCTGCTGTCGGGATACATGAACAAGCGCGACGCCAATCAGGGCACATGCACCAATGCCTGTCGCTGGAAATATTCGGCGCAGGAGGCCACGGAAAATCAGCTCGGCGAAATCGTCCAGACCTTCCAGCCCGAGCCGACCCTGGGCCTCGGCGCGGCGACTGATCAGGTGTTTCTGTTGCAGGAAGCCAATCGCCCGGACGAATTGATGCCAGCCTTCGAGGACGAACACGGCACTTACATCATGAACGCCAAAGATTTACGCGCGGTCCAGCACGTCGAGCGACTCACGCGCATGGGCGTGCATTCGCTGAAGATCGAAGGCCGGACCAAATCGCACTTCTACTGCGCGCGCACTACTCAGGTCTATCGGCGGGCGATTGATGACGCGGTGGCCGGGCGCGAGTTTGATCGCAGCCTGATGAGCGATCTGGAGTCACTCGCACAACGCGGCTACACCGAAGGCTTTCTGCGTCGTCATGTGCACGACGAGTACCAGAATTATCAGAACGGCAGCTCAGTTTCGGAGCGCCAGCAGTTCGTTGGCGAACTGACCGGTGAACGACGGGAGCGTCTGGCCGAGGTCAAGGTGAAGAACCGCTTTGCGCTGGGCGATCACCTGGAACTGATGACGCCCAAGGGCAATTTCCACTTCGACCTGCACGAACTGCACAACCTCAAGGGTGAAGCGATTGAAGTCGCGCCGGGAGATGGTCATACGGTGTACGTGCCGATTCCGGATGCGGTGGATTTACGCTTCGGGTTGTTGATGCGGGATGTGAGCGGCGCCTGAGGGGGACTCCCGCCGCACTGCTCCCGGATTACCCCTGAGCCGAAAACCGGTCACGGCTGTTGGTCAGGTGCAGCCACATGGCTGCGCGCGCGGCGTCCGGATCCTGACGCTTGATCGCATTCAGGATCGCCTCGTGTTCAAGATTGGCCAGTTGCCCGAGCTTGCTCAGATCCACCGCGCCACGCTCAGCCGCATTGACCCGGGTTCGCGGAATCATCGCGCTGCCCAGGTGCTGCATGATTTCGCTGAAGCAGACGTTGCCGGTGGCTTCGGCGATCAGCAGGTGAAAGCGCCGGTCGGCCTCGACGCAACTGTCGTTATTGGCCAGCAAGCGCTGATAGTCATCCAGTGCCTGACGCATGTGCAGCAGTTGCTGCTCGCTGCGTCGTTGCGCGGCCAGCGCCGCCGCTTGTGTCTCCAGGCCCATGCGCAATTCAAGAATGCTGCGCACCCCCAGCGCCGTGTCGACGTTCAGGCGCAACCCCTGCTCCGGCGCGCGCTCGATCACGAACGTGCCGATGCCGTGCCGCGTCTCGACCAGACCTGAAGCCTGCAATTTGGAAATCGCCTCGCGCACCACCGTGCGACTGACACCGTATTCCTGAACGATGGCGTTTTCCGACGGCAACTTGTCACCGGGCAACATCTGCCCGAGCAGGATGCTCTGGGTGAGTTTTTCCACCAGGTCGTGGGCCAGGTTGTGCGCACGTTTGCGGGCGGGGGCGTCGAGGTCTTCTTGCATGGTCGGTTCCGGTGAGCGGGGCTTGCGGATCGTAGCACCGAGCGGGGGCTGACACGTTCGATTTTAGTCGTGAAAGAGCGATCAACTTGTATGACAACACTCAAACAACTTCATCAAACGATTGCTAAACCGTAGTGCGATACGGCTCAACGCCCTCACCTCGTTAAAAATCTCACACCCACAAACCCCAACATATACGGTTATTAAAATCGAAAAAAGCATAAAGAACACTGCCTTCAGAGAAAATTAATCAGCTCATCCCACTTGTAGGACAAAAAATCTCAGTTGTATGATGTCTATCAACAACGCAGCACCTAGCTTCGCCCCGCATAAAAATAATCAGTGGGAGAAAACCAAGTGAAAACCTCCGTCTCCGGAATGAACGACGGCGTTGATGCAACGCTGGCGTCCGCCATCTCGAAAGTGAAACGCCACGTCCTGCCGCTCTTCGTGATCATGTTCATCGTCAATTACATCGACCGGGTCAACATCGGTTTCGTGCGCACGCACATGGAACACGACCTCGGCATCGGTGCGGCCGCCTACGGCTTCGGCGCCGGGCTGTTCTTTATCGGATACGCACTGTTCGAAGTGCCGTCCAACCTGCTGTTGCAGAAAGTCGGCGCGCGCATCTGGCTGACCCGGATCATGCTCACCTGGGGCCTGGTCGCCGCCGGCATGGCCTTCATCCAGAACGAAACCCACTTCTACGTGCTGCGCTTCTTGCTCGGCGTGGCCGAGGCCGGGTTCTTTCCCGGAGTGATTTATTACTTCACTCGCTGGCTGCCCGGCGTCGAGCGCGGCAAGGCGATTGCGATCTTCCTCAGTGGCTCGGCCGTAGCCTCGCTGATATCCGGCCCATTGTCCGGCCTGCTCCTGCAAATCAACGGGCTGGGCATGCACGGCTGGCAATGGATGTACTTCATTGAGGGGATGTTTTCGGTGTGCCTGTGCGTATTCGTCTGGTTCTGGCTCGACGCCAAACCCCACGACGCGAAATGGCTGACCCGCGCTGAGCAGGATGCTCTGGTCAACGCCATCGACGACGAACAAAAGGCTCGCGAGGCCGCCACACCGATCCGCCCTTCGATGGGCAAACTGCTCAAGGATCGGCAGATCATCCTGTTCTGCCTGATCTACTTTTTCATTCAATTGACGATCTACGCCGCGACATTCTGGCTGCCGAGCATCATCAAGAAAATGGGCGAGATGAGCGACTTCCAGGTCGGCCTCTTCAACTCGATTCCGTGGCTGCTGTCGATCGTCGGCATGTACGCCTTTGCGTCGCTGTCCGCCAAGTGGAAACACCAGCAGGCGTGGGTGGCCACCGCGCTGTTGATTGCGGCGGCGGGGATGTTCATGTCCACCACCGGCGGGCCGGTCTTCGCCTTCGTCGCGATCTGCTTCGCAGCACTGGGTTTCAAATCCGCTTCGTCGTTGTTCTGGCCGATTCCCCAGGCGTATCTCGACGCACGAATCGCTGCCGCCGTGATCGCGCTGATCAACTCGGTGGGCAACCTCGGTGGCTTCGTTGCGCCCACCACGTTCGGCCTGCTCGAAGAACACACCGGCTCGATCCAGGGCGGTCTGTATGGATTGGCCGCCACGTCGATCATCGCCGCGATCATCGTCTTCGCTGCACGTACCACACCGAAACCCGCCGCTGAAATCGCCGTGGCCGATGCCGCGCCAAAACACGCCTGACTGCATTTTTAAAGACTGCGTATTCGAAGGATAAAAACCATGACCGCACACGACACTGCCAAAGCCCCGATCATCACCGACATGCAGGTCATTCCGGTGGCCGGCCACGACGGCATGCTGCTCAACCTGAGTGGCGCCCACGGGCCGTTTTTCACCCGCAACATCGTCATTCTCAAGGACAACGCCGGCCACACCGGCGTCGGTGAAGTGCCCGGTGGCGAACGCATTCGCCAGACGCTGGAAGACGCACGCAGCCTGGTGATCGGCAGCCCGATCGGCACGTATCAGAAGATCCTCAATCAGGTGCGCCAGACCTTCGCCGACCGCGATGCCGGCGGCCGTGGCCTGCAGACCTTCGACCTGCGCATCACCATTCACGCGGTCACGGGTCTTGAAGCCGCGCTACTGGATTTGCTCGGCCAGCACCTCGATGTACCGGTGGCGGCCTTGCTCGGCGAAGGTCAGCAGCGCGACGAAGTGAAGATGCTCGGTTATCTGTTTTATGTCGGCGATCAGCGCGAAACCACCCTCGCCTATCGCAGCGAACCGGACGCCGACAACGACTGGTTTCGCGTGCGCCACGAGAAAGCCATGAGCGCCGACGCGGTGGTGCGCCTCGCCGAAGCGGCGCATGCGAAATACGGTTTCAAGGACTTCAAACTCAAGGGCGGCGTGCTCAGCGGCGATGCTGAAATCGAAGCGGTGACGGCGCTGGCCGAACGCTTTCCCGAGGCGCGCATTACCCTCGATCCGAATGGCGCCTGGTCACTGAAAGAAGCCATTCGTTTGTGCCGCGATCAGCACCGCGTGCTGGCCTACGCCGAAGACCCGTGTGGCGCGGAAAACGGTTATTCCGGCCGCGAAGTGATGGCCGAGTTCCGCCGCGCCACCGGGCTGAAAACCGCCACCAACATGATCGCCACCGACTGGCGCGAGATGGGCCACGCGATCCAGTTGCAGTCAGTCGACATCCCTTTGGCTGACCCGCACTTCTGGACGATGCAGGGTTCGGTACGCGTGGCGCAGATGTGCCACGAGTGGGGGCTGACCTGGGGTTCGCACTCCAACAACCACTTCGATATTTCCCTGGCGATGTTCACCCACGTCGCGGCGGCGGCCCCGGGCGACATCACCGCCATCGACACCCACTGGATCTGGCAGGACGGCCAGCGCCTGACCAAGGCACCGCTGCAAATCGTCGACGGCTGCGTACAGGTCCCGCAGAAACCGGGGCTGGGCGTGGAGCTGGACATGGATCAGTTGGCCAAGGCCCATGAACTGTACAAAGGCATGGGACTGGGCGCGCGGGATGACAGCGTGGCGATGCAGTTTCTGATTCCTGGGTGGACGTTTGATAACAAGCGGCCGTGTCTGGTGCGCTGATCATCCATTAAATCCACCACTGTCCCTGTAGGGGGGTATTTATTTCAACCGGAGATGTGCAGCAGCCAGTCCTTGAACGCTGTCATCGCTGCGGTCTCCGGCCGCGACTGCAACCGCGTCAGCCAATAACTGCCGGTGGTGATTTCAATCGCAAACGGCTGGTAAATCGTTTCCGCCGCCAGTTGCCGGGCGAACATCAGCGGTGGCGCCAGTGCCACCCCGCCACCCTGCAACGCAACTTCCATCATCGCCAGCGAGGAATCAAAGACCATGCTCTGCGGCGGCGCGGCCTGCGTCGCCAGCCCGGCCGCATGGAACCACTCTGGCCACTCATCGGTGCGAAACGAGCGCAGCAGCGTCTGTTGCAACAGATCGCCCGGCGTGTGCAATTGCCGGGCGATCTCCGGCACGCACAGCACCGACAACGGCGCATCAAGCACGCGCGTCGCCTCGATGCCGTGCCACGCCCCGGCGCCAAAACGGATTGCATAATCCAGCCCTTCAGCGGCGACATCCACGCGGTTGTTGTGGGTTGAAAGGCGCAAATCTATGAGCGGATGTTTCGCCCGAAAGTCCGCCAGTCTCGGCATCAGCCACCCTACCGCGAACGTCCCGACCGCGCCGACGGTCAACATTTCACGGTATTGACCACCGGCGAGGCGTTCGAGAATCTGTGCGATGTGGTCGAAGGATGTGCTCAACACCGGCAACAGCGTTTCGCCCTCACCAGTCAGCATCAGCCCACGGGGCAAGCGTTTGAACAAGGTCACGTTAAGTTGCGCCTCGAGGCTTTTGACCTGATGGCTGACGGCAGCCTGGGTGACACACAGTTCCACGGCGGCGCGGGTGAAGCTCAAATGCCGCGCCGACGCCTCGAAGGCACGCAGCGCATTGAGCGGCAATTGTGGTCGAATCATGCCATGCCCCAAGTTTTTCTAATGGCTCATGCGAAATTTCGTCGTTTGTCGATTGCCACCGGACTGCCTAAATTAGCCGCGCTGATCAGCCGTCCCAGTGGGAAAATCGCCCGCAGTGTAGCGGGATAAAACAATCAACACTCATGGAGAGTGATTCATTCATGCCATCCATCCCTTCGAGCAAAGCCATTTCCTGCAGCGCTTTCGGCCTTTTCTTTGGCGCCACCGCTTGCCTGGCCGCCACACCCACCGACGCGCAACTGCAAGCGCTGGTCAACGAGGCGGTCAAACCGGTGATGCAGCAACAGAACATCCCCGGCTTGGCCGTAGCGCTGACCATCAACGGCCAGCCGCATTACTTTAACTACGGCGTAGCCGCCAGGGACACCGGGCAGAAAGTCAGCGAAAACATCCTGTTCGAAATCGGCTCAGTGAGCAAAACCTTCACCGCGACCCTCGCCGGTTACGCCCAGGCGACGGGCAAACTGGACCTGTCGACCAAGGCCAGCCAACTCTGGCCGGCGCTCAAAGGCAGCGTTTTCGACAACATCAGCGTGCTGCAACTGGGCACCTACAGCGCCGGTGGTTTGCCGCTGCAATTCCCTGACGAGGCAGATTCGGCAGACAAGATGCTCGGCTACTACCAGCAATGGAAACCGGCGTATCCGCCGGGCAGCCATCGTCTGTATTCCAATCCGAGCCTGGGCCTGTTCGGTTACCTGACGGCGAAAAGCCTCGGCCAGCCATTTGCTCAGGCGATGACAGAAACCCTGTTGCCGCAGCTGGGCCTCAAGCACACCTTTATTCAAGTACCCGCTTCCGAAGAGAACCTCTACGCCAAGGGGTACGACAAGAACGACCAACCCGTGCGAGTCAGCCCCGGCGCTCTGGACGCCGAAGCCTATGGCATCAAGACCAGCGCAGCGGACTTGCTGCGCTACGTCGAGGCGAACCTGAAACCGGCCAGTCTGCAACAACCGCTGCAAAACGCCGTCGCCGCCACCCATACCGGTTACTACCGCGTTGGCGACATGACCCAAGGCCTGGGCTGGGAGCGTTATGCCTACCCGATCAGCCTGAGCCAATTGCAAGCCGGCAACTCGACGCCGATGGCGATGGAGGCGCACAAGGTCAAATGGCTGAACCCACCGCAGTCGGAACCAGCGAATGTGCTGTACAACAAAACCGGCGCGACCGGTGGTTTTGGCGCGTACGTGGCGTTTGTGCCGTCGAAGGATCTGGGCATCGTGATCCTGGCCAACAAGAATTACCCGAATGCGGAACGGGTGAAGATTGCGCATGAGATTTTCAGCGCACTGAAGGATTGATCCAAAGCTGTGGCAAAGTTTGGGGCAAACAGCATGCAAAAAAATGGGCGACCTCAAGGTCGCCCATTTTCGTTTCAGTCGTTATAGCCACGCCTGTAGCTTTCATTTGTCCCTGGGTCGCAGGGGGGTAAGTCAGACATTTCGACAGGCACATGTTGCAACTACTTTTGATGAGCGACTGAATTTGTTGTATCTACACTGCACCGAATCAATCCGTGGCCGGGGATGACATAATGCGCGGCAAAGCATGCAAATCGACTGACCGCCAAAGGGCGATGTAATGGACATTTTCAGTTTCAAGCTTAAAGACATTGGACGATTTGCTGATTTATACATTCGGTTAGCACCAATGCCTCAGCATCCCTCAAACGTCACTGTATTTGTAGGGAACAACGGTGCTGGAAAAACTACCCTTCTAAAATCACTTGCCACATCGCTTAGTTGGTTAGTGGCCAGAATCCGCACCGAAAAGGGTAATGGAAGCCATATCGCAGCTGAGGACATTCGGAACGGCGCGTCGAGAGCATTGATTCTGCTGGCTGTCGTAGATGAAACAGTGGCAACTACAATCCCTCCTGAAATTGACCCTGAAGAAGTATTGTTTAATTGGGGGGTGGCCCGCGCTAGGCAGGGACGGAAGTCGTCGGTTCAAAGCACCCTAACTGAAACCACTCGCCTCGCAGACCACTACCGCAGTCTATTGACCGAAAACGACAAAGCTTCCCTCCCCTTGATCGCCTACTACCCGGTCGAACGCTCCGTCCTCGAAATCCCGCTGAAAATCCGCACCAAACACACCTTCGACCAACTCGACGGCTACGACAACTCGCTCAACCGAGGCGTCGATTTCCGCCGTTTCTTCGAGTGGTTCCGCGAGCGCGAAGACAGCGAAAACGAGACCGGCATTTCCGACACCGCTCTGGCCGAAATCTCCGAGAAGTTCGGCACCGACAGCGACGTCTGGAAAACCCTGGCCAATCTGAAAGCCTCTTCCCGCGACCGCCAGCTGACCGCCGTGCGCTCGGCCATCGCCGCCTTCATGCCCGGCTTCAGCAACCTGCGCGTCCAGCGCAAACCGCGCCTGCACATGGCCATCGACAAGGACGGCGTCACGCTCAACGTCGCCCAACTCTCCCATGGCGAGAAGTCGATGATGGCGCTGGTCGGCGACATTGCGCGTCGACTGGCAATGATGAACCAGTCGCTGGACAACCCGCTGCACGGCGACGGCATCGTGCTGATCGACGAGGTCGATCTTCACCTGCACCCACGATGGCAGCGCAGCCTGATCCGACAGTTGAGTGAAACCTTCCCCAACTGCCAGTTCGTCCTGACCACCCATTCGCCGCTGGTAATCAGTGATGCCAAAGACGTGCTGGTTTATGTGCTCAATGACGGTGAAATCCACGAACATAACGGCCTTTATGGGCTGGACGCCAATCAGGTGCTGCTGGAAGTCATGGACACTGACATCCGCAACAGCGAAGTACAAAAGCGTCTGAACCGCTTGCTGGAGCGCCTGCAGGACGGCGATCTGGAGGAAGCCAAAAAACTGTTTGCCGAACTGGCTGACGAACTGCCGGATGGCCATATCGAACTGGCCAAAGCCGCGCTGCTGTTGCGCAAGCTGGAGTTACGTCGTGCGTAAGATCACAAAAGGAATTGAACCTGCGTTACTCACTCAATGGAAGCGCGCCAACAAGACTTCAACCTACAAGGATTTACCCGCCGAAGAGCGGCAATCGGTACGTGCCGCCTGCATCACCGAACAGTTGGGGCTGTGCGCTTATTGCTGCCAGTCCATCAACGTTAAAGCGGCACATAACGAACACGTTGCCGCGCAGGATCGCTTCCCGGCACGTACTCTGGACTTCACCAATATCGTCGCCAGTTGCGAAGGCCCGAAACATTGCGGGCATCAACGCAAAACCCGGCTTCTGAACCTGACACCGTTCATGAGTGAATGCGAGACCGAACTCAAGTTCCAGATATCGGGACTGGTGGTGGGCAAAACCCGACGCGCCGAAGAAACCATTGAAGCGCTGAATCTGGGTCACACCGAGGAGAGTAATCGCGGCCTCATCGAAAAACGCAAACGAATGGTGGATGACCTGATTTTCACCAAAGGCATGAAACCCACCGAACTGTTTCTCGAAGACGAAGAGCTTCTGGGCCTGCTTCTGGAGGAACTGGACAAGCCTGAGGACGGCCAGTTGCAGCCCTTCTCACCGGTATTGGTCAATGTCATTCGCCAATACCTGGTTACCCCCTGAAAAGATGACGGCACCGCACGTTCATTGCTGACGGCTCCGGCCACTTCGCGAGCAGCCCTGCGTCTACAGGGTTGTTTGCAGAGCCGCCCAATCTTGCATCCCCCCACAAACCAAGTAGCATCGCGCTCTTTTTTCGCAGCCCTTGGCCACGCATCCGATCTGCCGCGCCGTCCATGGCGTGCGGACTATGCTGAAACAGGGCATGAGGGCTGATCGATGAAAGTGCTGTTGGTCGATGATCACGCGGTGGTACGCATGGCAGTCGGGATGATCCTGGCCCGTGAAGGGCATGAGGTGGTCGGCGAGTGCGACAACGGCGTCGAGGCGTTGAGCAAGGCGTTCGAGCTCAAGCCTGATGCGATTGTGCTCGATCTCGATATTCCGCAACTCGATGGCATGGCGGTGATCGACCGTTTGCGCATCGGTGGCAGCACCGCTCACGTGGTGGTGCACACTGGTCTGAAAAGTCCCGCCTACGCGGCGCAGTGCCTGCGGGCCGGGGTCGCGGGTTTTCTGTCCAAAGGTGATGATCCGGCAGAAATAGTCACTGCGCTCAAAGCCGTGGCCAGTGGCAAGAGCTGGTTTCCGGTCGGCGCACTGAGGTCGGTGCGTCACAGCGACTTCGCGCAGGACGATGCGCAACTGCTCGACGGCGTCTCGCGGCGCGAACTCAAGGTGTTGCACGGCCTGGCGCAGGGCAAGAGCAACAAACAGATCGCCGATGACATGCTGCTCAGCAACAAGACCGTCAGCACCTACAAGACCCGTCTGATGCAAAAGCTCAATGCGAGTACGCTGCTTGAGCTGATCGACTTCGCCAAACGCAATCACCTGGTCTGACCATGGGACACTGCCGACAACTGCTCAGTATTTTCATTCTGGGGCTGCTGGCACTGGCGGTGTGTGCCGAGCCGCTGACCTTGCTCAGTCGCACCACCGACGAACAGCTGACGCCACCGCTGAGCGGTGCGCAACGGCAATGGCTGACGCACAAAGCGGTTCTGCGCGCCGGGGTCTATGCACCGGATCGACCGCCGCTGGACATCACCGCCAATCAAAAGGATTACGAAGGCATCTCGGCCGATTACCTGCAGATTTTTGTCCACGCCCTGGACTTGCGTGTGCAGGTCGAACACTTTGCCAATCAGGCCGAAGCCCTCGCCGCCCTGCAGCGCGGTGATGTCGATCTGGTGCCGCGCATCAACCACCTCGAAAACCACTACAGCGATCTGCGCATGAGCGCACCTTACGCTTACGACCAAGCGGTACTGGTCAGCCGCTTCGGTACCCACTGGGCCAACAATGCACCGCCAACCGGCACCACGGTGCTGTTCGATCCGGACTGGATGCTCGAGAGCCGGGTCGCGGCAATGTTTCCCGATTATCCGCACGAAGCCGTCGCATCGACGCAGGTTGGCCTGGGGCTCGTGGCCTACAGCGAAAACAAAGTGCTGCTGACCGATGCAATTTCTGCGCAATACCTGCTCGAACGCAGTTACCAGCAAAGCCTGAAACAAACCGTCCAGCGCGACTCCGAAGGGCTCGGTTTCAGCTTCGCCGTGCAACGCGATCAAGTGCAGTTGCTGAACCTGCTCAACAGCGTGCTGGCGCGGATCTCGCCGCAGGAGCGCGCGCACATTGCCCGGCGCTGGGGCATCGGGGCCAATCCGAAGCTCGGTTACAACCGCTTGCAACTGACGCCTGCCGAGCAGCAGTGGATCAAGGAACATCCGACGCTCGATGTACTGGCCAGCGACTTGTATTCGCCCTTCAGCTTCTTCGATGCGCAAGACCAGTTGCGCGGCATGTCCGCCGATTTGCTGGAGATGATCAACGACCGCACCGGGCTGGTGTTCCAACCGCGCAAGATCACCTCGGTCGACGCGATGACCCGCCGCGTTCAACACAACCCGGCCAGCCTGATCGCCGCCATCACCTACAGCGAACGCCGTGAAAAAGACATGGCGTTCTCGCGCCCCTACGTGGTCAATCCGTTTGTGCTGGTGACCCGCGTTCAGCCCGAGCACGAAGGCATGAGCGGGATCAAAGGCCAGTCGGTCGCGATCATCAAAGGCTCGGAAGCCGCCAATTGGTTGCGACGGGAGTGGCCGGACGTGCGCACCGTGGAAGTCGATACCGCAATTGAAACCTATGAATTGCTCGCCGAGGGCCAGGTCGAGGGCGTGATTCAGCCGCAGATGGGCGCCGCCTATCTGATCGACCGCTACTTTCGCGGACGCCTGCAAATCGACTCGGTGCTTGGCTCACAACCGGCGCTGATCAGCTTCGCCACCGGTAAACAGAACGCCACGCTGGTGTCGATCCTCGACAAGGCCTTGCTCGACATCCCGCCCGGCGAATTCAGCGACCTCGCCAACCGCTGGCAAAATCCGCAAGACAGCGATGGCGGCTGGAGCACTTATAAACACTGGATACTGCGGGCGCTGATGCTGCTGGTGGCGGTGCTGCTCGGCATCGTCGCGTGGAACCTTGGCCTGCGCCGGCAAATCGCCGAACGGCTCAAGGCGCAGAAAGCCCTGAGCGATCAGTTGCTGTTCATGCAGGCGCTGGTCGACGGCACGCCGCACCCGATCTATGTGCGCAACCGCAAAGGCCTGCTGCTGAGTTGCAACCGCGCCTACCTGCAGGTGATGCAAGTAGAGCTTGCGCAGGTGCTGAACAAGGGCCTGATCGAGGCCGACATCCTGCCGCTCGACAACGCCCACAATTACAAACGCATCCACCGCGCGACACTGGAAAGCGGCGAGCCTTCGTTCGACAATTTTCCGCTGCGGGTCAAGGGCCACACCTACCACATCTATCACTGGGCTCTGCCCTACCGCGACTCCGACGGCGCCATGACTGGCGTGATCGGTGGCTGGATCGATCTCACCGAACAGCAACATTTGCAGCACGCCCTGCTTTCAGCCAAACAGCAGGCCGAAGCGGCGAACCGGGGCAAGAGTCATTTTCTGGCGGTGATGAGCCATGAGATTCGTACGCCGATGAGCGCACTGGTCGGCGTGCTTGAACTGCTGCGCAATCGGCATCCGCAACACGGCGAAGAGGCCGAGTTGATCGACATCGCGCAGAAGTCCGCCGGCGGCATGATGGAGTTGATTGGCGAAATTCTCGACCTGACCAAGATCGAATCCGGTCAGTTCGAACTGCGCAACAGTCGCTGCAATCCACAGCGTCTGGCGCGCACCGTGGTGCAGGGGTTTGCCAGCCTCGCGCAGCAAAAACACGTCGAGCTGACGTTCAATGCGGTCGATGCCGATCAGGCCGTGGAGCTGGACTCGCTACGCTTTCGGCAGATTCTTTCCAATCTGTTGAGCAATGCGATCAAGTTCACCGAGCAAGGCTCGGTCAGTGTCGAATTGAGCCTGCGGGTCAAAGGCGACATCGCGCAGTTGTACCTGAGCGTGCGCGACACCGGCGTCGGCATGGACGAGCCGCAGCGATTGCGCCTGTTTCAGCCTTACACCCAGTTTGAATACAGCGACCGCGAAGTGCAGATCGGCAGCGGTCTGGGCTTGTCGATCTGTCAGCAACTGACGGAACTGATGGGCGGCCAGCTCACCTGCGAGAGCCAGCCGGGACAAGGCTCGTGCTTCACCCTGAGCCTCAGCCTGCAACGCTTGCCCGATGAACCAACACCGCCGCAAATGCTCGGCGAATCCCTGCCGCCTCTGCCTTCGCGGCATGTGCTGATCGTCGAGGATCACGAGTTCAATCGCGTGGTGCTGCAACGGCAACTGGAGTCCTTGGGAATGCGCGTCAGCTGTGCCGAGAACGGCCTCGAAGGTCTGCGCCTGTGGGCAGAAGACGACTTCGACTACCTGATCACCGACTGCAACATGCCGCTGCTCAATGGCGACAAGATGACCCGCCAACTGCGCGCCATCGAAGCCGCCGAAGGACGCGCTCCGACCCACGTTCTGGGCCTGACCGCCAATGCCCAGCCACAGGAAATCCAGCGTTGTCTTGAAGCCGGGATGAACGATTGTCTGTTCAAGCCGCTGACCCGCAGTGTGCTGGAGCGCTACCTGCGCGAAGCCGAGCAGGTGCGGCAAACCACGGCACCGTGTTTCGATCCGTCGAAGGTCAGCGCCATCACCGCCGGTGACGCGGCACTGACGCGGCAATTGCTGGCCACTGTTCTGCGCACCAATCAGCAAGACTTTGAAACGATGCAGGCGCTGTTCGCCGCTGGCGATTTTCAGGCCATGGCCCGCTGCTGCCACAAGATTCTCGGCAGTGCGCGAATCATTCAGGCCACGCCACTGATCGCCGCGTGCGAACAGCTGGAAAGCGCCTGCGAGTCGAGCACCACGCGCCAGGAAGCCCACCGTCTGTTCGAAAGGTTCGTCCAGCAAATGAAGCGCCTGCAAACGGCGCTGAAGGATCAGTCGATCAACTGCGACTGAACGGCTGCGCAGTGGGCACCCATCGTGTGTGCGACAGAAAAGCCTGCTTTTTGTAGGACGCTTCCCACAAAAACTTGGGACGTGTCTGCGTTCAACCGTCCTTGCACCTGAGCAGAATCCGCCGTCTCTTCTCCCTGTAGTCGGCGGATCATTATGTTTGCGTTGGGTGTACGGTTTTCACGGGTTTCGGTATCGGCTGCCTTGTTGATTCTGGGGGCCGCGCCAACGCGGGCCGACGCCGCCAGTTGTGACTCGACAACTTGCCTGACCACGCCACAAGCCAACGTGCGGGTCGATGACGGTAGCTGGTTCGCCGTCGGCACTGGCGGTGTGCTCAGCGCCAGCGCTGTGAGTCTCGGCACGATCCGCCTGCTCGATGAAGGCAAAGCCACGCAAATCACCGTGAGCAACAGTGGCAGGCTGGAAGTCCTCGAGAACGGCCAGATCGATAACACCCTCGTCGAAGACGGCGTGATGGTTGTCGCCGGCGCGGCCACGGCATTGACCACCCATGTTCTCAATGGCGATCTTGAAGTGGCGCAGCAAGCGGTGATCAGCGATACCGGAATCGACGGCGGCAGGCTGTACGTTTACGGCGATGGGTTGGCCAAGAACACACGGGTGAGCAACAGCCAGGTGACGGTGTACCAGTCCGGGACGATGCAGCGCACGCTCATCAATGCGGGCGGCGAGGTCTCCCTCGCCGACTCCGCGACCGCCATGGACACCGAGGTCAACAGCGGCGCGGTGTTGAGCAGCATGGCGGGCACTTCGGTGTTCAACACCACCGTCAACTCCGCCGGCCTGATGGTGCTCGGCGCCGGCGCAGCGGCCAGCGACTCGACAATCAACGCCGGCGGGCGCTTGCAGCTCAAGGGCGATGCAACCTTGCACGGCGCCAACCGCGTCGACGGTCAGGTCGAGTTCGCCGACCCGGCCGTGACCGGCGCATTCCACACATTGAACATCGACGGAGCGTTGAGCGGTAACGGGCACTTTTTGATGAGCACCGATCTCGCTGCCTTGCGCGGTGACCTGCTCAAGGTGCAAGGCCCCATCAGTGATGTGCACACCCTGGTCGTCGCCGATTCCGGCAATGTGCCCAGCGGCACGCAGCAATCACTGTTGCTGGTCGATGGCAACGGTGGCAGCGGTGACTTCCAGCTCTACGGCAACACCGTCGATGCCGGGGCGTATCGCTATTCGCTGCAGAAACAGGGAGACGACTGGTATTTGGGCAAACCACCGGAAAACATTCCGGATGTGGACATCGAAGATCCACAGACACCCGGAAGTCCTGATCCCGTCGTGATTCAACCGCCGACCACTCCACCCGTTTCGCCACCACAAAACCAGGCCGACACCTTGAGCAAAGGTGCCAACGCCGCCGTCGCCGGGCACGCGGCGAGCGCCGCACTGCTCGACGCGCAGAAGCACAGCACTCAGCAACATCTTGCCGATCTGCGTTCCGGGCGAGATCAGGGTGGCGTGTGGCTTCGTGGGTATGGCGCCGAGCAGCATATCGACAGCGGCAGCAGCCGTGCCTTCGAGCAGCAAGTCAACGGAATGGAAATCGGTGCCGACCAGGCGTTTGCCCTGGCTCACGGCACGCTGTATGTCGGCGGGCTCTTCGGTCAGGGCCAGGGACGGCAGGACTTCGGCGAACGCAGCAAAGGCAACATCGACAGCACCACACTCGGAGCCTATGCCAGTTATCAGGCACACGAGGGGATTTACGTCGATGGCGCGCTGAAGTACTCGCGGCTGGACAACGAAATCAGAATCACCGGCAACCTCGGCGATCCGGTCAAGGCTCACTACGACAGCCATGCGGTCACTGCCGAAACACAGATTGGCAAGGCAATCGAGTTGGGGCGCGGCTGGTTTGTCGAGCCACAGGCCGGGCTGCAAGTGGCGCGAATCAGCGGCGGGCATTACACCGCCAGCAATGGCTTGTCGGTCAATCAGGGAACCATGACTTCGCTACAAAGCCGGGTCGGCGGGCAATTCGGCCGCGAACTGCAACTGGACAAGGGTTTACGTATCAAGCCTTACGTGAAAGCGACATGGGTGACTGAGCATGCTGGCGACAGTTCGGTGCACGTCAACGGCGCAACACTCGACAGCCGACTGCCGGGGTCACGAGGGGAACTGGGCGGGGGCGTGATGCTGACCGTTGCGCAGAATCAGCAGATGTATGTCGAGGGGCAGTACGTCAAAGGTCGCGATATCGAACAGCCATGGGCGGTCAGCGTCGGTTATCGCTACAACTGGTAATCACCGAAAGGATTTCAATACGGGAGCGGTCTTGCCCGCTCCCTCAGAAACTCAATGCGACCTTGATTCAGTCATCCGGCATTTCCGGTGGCTTGGCCGGTTTGGCGGGTTTTGTCGGTTTGGCACCTTTCGCGCCTTTCGCGGCCGGTTCGGTGGCTGCTGGTGTAGTCGCCACGGACGGCGGTGCGATGTCCTTCTCGGTCGCCGGCAAGGCATCGACGGTGTCGAAGATTTTCTTCAGATCGACCGACTTCGCTTCATCCCCCGACGCCGAGAGTTTGGTCTCGCCGTCCTTGCCCAACAGGAACACTTTCGGGTACGCCCCGGCGCCCAGCTTCAGTGAGCGCAGCAACGCCATGGTGTCCTGCTGGCCGAGATCCTTGCCGTCCAGCTGACCGGCCATATTGAGGATGGTGTAGACCTTGATGTTGCGATCGGCGACGCCCTTCTTGTTCGCCGGATCTTCCAGCGACTTTTTCAGGCCGACCCACACGGGGTCAACGGTGCTTTGCGCGATCACGATCAGGGGTCGGGCGCGGCCCATGTCCCCGGCAATCGGGGAATCGTTGTCAGCGGCGAACAAGGGGCCGGCAATCGCCAGCAAGAGTGTCAGGGTCAGTGACCTGATGAGCATGCGCATCTCCTTTTGATATCCACGCTCTAATGATTGCGCATCGTGGCGATTGTTCCGGGCGCGCCCGGCAAATATGTTTCGCCTTGTCAGAAGCTTAGGTCAGGCCCGACATTGCGCAACCGCAACGCTGCGATCACGACTTGGATTTGATTACCTTTTATGACCACATTAGGGTGGTCGTTTCGCAGACGAAATGGAGTTCACCCGCATGCACATCGATTACCTGTGCGACCACCCCGAACTGATTGAAGAACTGGCCACCCTCAACTTCAAGGAATGGGGCGAGTTTCGTCCTGGACAGACCGTTGAACACCGTATCGAACACATGCGCGCGTCGTGCGGCAAGGGCGCGATTCCCAGCGTGGTGGTGGCGCTTGATGGTTCGCGGTTGCTGGGCGGCGCGCTGCTGATCGAAAAAGATCTGAAGCTGCGCCCGAACCTGACGCCATGGCTGGCCGGGGTTTACGTGAAGGCTGAAGCGCGCAATCGCGGAATCGCTTCGCAACTGGTCAAGCGTGTGGTTGCAGAAGCGGCGGCACTGGGTGTGCCTGAGTTGTACCTGTACACCGACACCTCGCAGTCGCTGTATGCGCGACTGGGTTGGCAGGTGGTTGAAAAGTTGGTGTACGAGGACTTGCCGGTGACGGTGATGAAATACACCACTCAGAACGCCAGTTTGTAACCGATCAACACCAGCATCGTCGCCAGGCACGGGCGCAGGACTTCGTCGGAAATGCGCCCGGTCAGGTGGCTGCCGAGCCAGATGCCTGGCAGCGAGCCGACCAGCAAAAAGCCCAGCACGCCCCAATCCATATTGCCCATGCTCGCGTGGCCAAGCCCTGCGACCAGGGTCAGCGGCACGGCGTGGGCGATTTCCGTGCCGACCAGGCGACGGGTCGGCAGCAGCGGATAAAGAATGAACAGCGCAACCGTGCCCAATGCTCCGGCGCCAATTGACGTCAGCGCAACCATGGTGCCGAGGATCAGACCGGTGATCACGGTCATCACGTTCAGCCGCGAACCGCTCGGGTTGTAGTTGCCACCGGCGCGTTTGTGAGCGAATTCGAGCAAGCGCTTTTTGAAGAAAATTGCCAGTGCCGTGGCGAACAGGACAAAACCCAACGCCTGCTTGATGATGGCGTTCATCGCGTCCGGCGCGGTGTGCAAGGTACTGAGGAACCACAGGGTCATGGCCACCGCCGGCACGCTGCCGAGGGTCAGCCAGCCGGTGATGGCCCAGTCGATATTTTTGTTCTTGCGATGCACCAGGACACCGCTGGATTTGGTAATGGCGGCGTACAGCAGGTCAGTGCCGACCGCCGTTGCCGGGTTGATGCCGAACCACAGCAGGATCGGCGTCATCAGCGAACCGCCGCCGACACCGGTCATGCCGACAATAAAACCCACCACCAGCCCGGCGATCACCAGGCCGAAATTTGCCAATTCCATTAAACCGTCCAGAAAAACGACAGGAAAAATCTGGCCCGCAGCATAGCGATTTTTCTTATAACCACATATATCGATGCGGTCTATCGTTATGCCATATCGCAATCATCGGGATCCCTTGTGGGAGCGGACTTGCTCGCGAAGGCAGTGTCTCATTCAACTCATCTGTCGACTGGCACGTCCTCTTCGCGAGCAAGCCCGCTCCCACAGGGGTTATGTGGTGCCTGGTGAATCAATGCACCCGCCGCCCCGGTTTGAAGCTGTGGGTTTTATTGATCCACACCGTCGCCAGGGCGATGAGGGACAGAATCAGCAGCGCCCACGGAAACGACATCGCCCCTGCCCGATCCAGCAACAAACCGCCAAACAAGCCGCCGCCGGCAATCGCAACGTTCCATGACGTGGTAAGCATGGCCTGCACCACATCGACGTGCTCACCGGCCGAATCCGCCGCTGAAGTCAGCAGCAACGTAGCCGAACCGCCAAACGACAACCCCCACACCGCCATGCACGCGTAAATGATCAGCGGTGAAGGCGCAGCCAGCGCCAGCACCAGCGCCGTCAGGGCAAATACCGCGAGGCTGATCAACGTCAGCCAGCGCAACCAGCGATCCACCAGCAAACCTATGATCCAGATCCCCACCAGCGAGCACAGGCCAAATACCAGCAGCACCAGATCGACCCGCTCAGCGAGGCCGGCCTGCATCAGAAACGGCGAGATGTAGGTATAGAGAATGTTGTGCCCGAGCATCCAGGTCAGCACCACAAACAGCACCGGCCGAACGCCCGGCAATCGCAATGATTGCAGCAACGGCAGGCGCTCGGCGCTGGGCTGACCGGGGCGATCCGGCACTGCCACGACAATCCACGCCGCCAGTACCAGAGCCAGCGCCGACATGATGCCGAACGAAGCGCGCCAGCCGATCAGATTGCCCAGCCAAGTCCCCGCCGGCGTACCCAGTGACAACGCCACCGGGGTTCCCAGCATGGCAATGGCCAGCGCCCGCCCCTGCTGATGCACCGGGACAATTCCGCGCGCATAACCGGCCATGATCCCCCACGACAGTCCCGCCGCCATGCCGGCAAGAAACCGCGAAGCGAGGGTCAGCCCGTAATGGCTGGAAAACGTGGTGACGGTGTTGAACAGCAGAAACCCACCGACCGTCATCAGCAGTACCCGCCGCCGAGGCCAGCCGCGTGTGGCCACGGTCAGTGGAATCGCCGCGACAATCGAACCCAGCGCGTAGAGCGTCACCAGTTGCCCGGCGAGCACTTCGCTGACGTTCAGGCCCGCACCGATTTGCGGCAAAAGGCCGGCCGGCAGGGTTTCGGTAAGGATGGCGATAAAACCGGTCATGGCGAACGCCAGCAACGCGGCATAGGGCAATTTGTCCGCGCGGGTGGCGGCGTGGAGGCGAGTGAAATCGGCGCTTGCGGGGTCGGTCATGACAGGTGCAGCTCCCTTTGAGTCGAATATGGCGAAGAATTGTATACAACCTATCCGACCGCCACTCTACCCGACTCGGTTCACTGCACCGGCAAAAAATTCAGGAACAGCAGACTTTGCGCGTAATTCAAGCCGATCCGCCGATAGCGCTCGTCGAGCATTTGCGTGAGCAGATCGAGACGCGCGACGACTTTGCCGAACTCGGTGGCGAAGCTCAGGTTGCTGCCCTCCTCCGAAATCTCATTGGAGAACAGCAGCGGCTGGCCCTCCTTGTTCTGCCGCTGGGACAGAATCCAGGTGGCCTTTTCGATGTTGCGCGCGGCGTTGTGGACGAAGGTCGGGTTGATCGCATCGGTCATGTAGAACTCGATGCGATTGCCGTGGGCGGTCACCAGCATGCTGCCGATGGCATAAATGAATGCGCCGACACGGTCGCCAAGAAACTCCGGGCTCATGGCATAACTGAGCGCGGCCAGATCCTTGCGCCCCCCCAGCACCGGCAACGGTTGTTGCTGCTCGATGGCCAGGCGCACCTGTTTCACGGCGGTATTGATGTTGAGGAAACCGGATTTGCGCAGCTCTTCGGGGTTGCGCAGGTACAGCTTGCCCATCAGGCGATAAAGACTGTTGAGGTTGTCGCGCATAGCCAGCGTGGCCATGCGGTCGACGCTGGTCTGCAGAAATTCCTGCGGCTGCCCGTCACGCATCTGGGCGAAGAAACCGTTGCCGTCCTGATGCGTGCAACCACTGAGCAACAGCGACGACAGGCACCCCAGCAGCAGGCATGGACGGGGAAGAACACGGGTGATCCAGTGAAAAACTCTCGGCATGAATTCTCGAACAGGCACATTCCTGTGCGGCGGGAGTCACCGCATCCTGGCCATGGATAGAGCCGTCGATTGCAAAAAAGTGCAGTGCCGACGCCGTTTCCCGACCTTCGGCGCTATGCCCTCATTGATTTAGTCGGACTTTATTTTTGCAATAAACGTTTAATCCGCTATAAATTTTCACTCGCAGCTCAATTAGCATGACTATTAATCCGATTTGAAAACAACAACAAAAAGGAAGGTCAACCATGCTTCAATCCCGTCACCTGCTCTCCGGCCTCGGACTGTCCCTGATGATCGCCACCCTTTCTGCCAATGCGGCGGGCCTCAGCGCCGAACACAAAGCCTTCGGCAAAACCAACGACGGCACCGCCGTCGAGCAATACATCCTGCGCAACAGCCACGGCATGCAAGCGACCGTCATCACCTACGGCGCGACCCTGCAATCGCTGAAAGTGGCGGACAAGCACGGCAAATTCGACGACGTCGTACTCGGCTTCGATGATGTCCAGGGCTACCAGAAAGGCACCGCCTACTTCGGCGCGACCATCGGCCGCTTCGGCAATCGCCTCGCCGAAGGTGCGTTCGAACTCGACGGCAAGCGCTACCAAGTGCCGCGGAACGACAAAACCAACGCGCTGCACGGCGGCACGCTGGGCTTCGACAAGAAAGTCTGGAAAGCGCAGGAAACCAGGGACAAGGATTCGGTCGGCGTCACCCTGACCTATCTGTCGGCGGACGGCGAAATGGGTTTCCCCGGCAATCTCACCACCGAGGTGACTTATCGCCTCACCGACAACAACGAACTGCGCATCGACTACAAGGCCAGCACCGACAAACCGACCGTGCTCAACCTGACCAACCACAGCTACTTCAACCTCGCCGGCGCCGGCAATGGCGACGTGCTCAAACAGGTCGCCACCCTGCACGCCAGCCATTACACCCCGGTCACCGCCAAACTGATCCCGACCGGTGAACTGGCACCCGTCGCCGGCACGCCGATGGATTTCACCCGCCCCACCGCGATCGGCACGCACATCAAGGCTGATCATCCGCAGTTGAAGTTCGCCGAACCGAAACAGGGTGGCTTCGATTTCAACTGGGTGCTGGATACAAAGGGGGATATCGGCAAAGTCGCCACCGAGGTCAGTGATCCGCAGACCGGTCGGCATCTGCAGCTGTTCACCACGGAGCCGGGGGTGCAGTTCTACACCAGCAATTTCCTCGACGGCACGGTCAAGGGCAAGGGTGGCAAGGTGTATCCGCACTGGGGCGCGTTCACCCTGGAAACCCAGCACTATCCTGATTCGCCGAATCAGCCAGCGTTCCCCAGCACCCGCCTCGATCCGGGGCAGACCTATGCCCACAGCGTGATACTCAAGTTCTCCGCAAAATAACCTGCCCGCTGTAGCTGATTGTTCCCACGCTCCGCGTGGTAACGATCAGCCTCTCATCTGGAAGCTTTCGGAACCCCTGGGCTATCCTGCTGCCCACTAAAGGTATCGACACTTTCAGATAGGAGGTTTGAATGCGTACCCTCGAATTGGCCGGCGTGCAGGTTCCAGTCATCGGTCAGGGCACTTGGCGCATGGGCGAAGACCGCTCGGCGCACAAACGTGAAGTTGCCGCGTTGCGCACGGGTATCGAGCTGGGCATGACCCTGATCGATACGGCAGAGATGTACGCCGAGGGCGGTGCCGAAACAGTCGTCGGCGAAGCCATTTCCGGCATTCGCGATCAGGTGTTTCTGGTCAGCAAGGTCTACCCGCACAACGCCAGTCGCAAGGGCATCCCGCAGGCTTGCGAGCGCAGCCTGCGCCGGCTCGATACCGACTACATCGACCTTTATCTGTTGCATTGGCGCGGCCAGTATCCGCTGGAGGAAACCGTCGAAGCGTTTGAACGCCTGCGCGAGGACGGCAAGATCGGCCGTTGGGGTGTGTCGAACTTCGACGTCGATGACCTCGAAGAACTCTCAAGCTCAGCCTGCGCGACCAATCAGGTGCTCTACAACCTGGAAGAGCGCGGCATCGAATTCGACCTCCTGCCGTGGTGCCAACACCAGCGCATGCCGCTGATGGCGTACTGCCCGATTGGCCAGGGCGGTGCGATGCTGGCTGAACCGCTGCTGAATCAGATTGCCATTCGTCATGGCGTCACTCCCGCACAGGTTTCGCTGGCGTGGATTCTGCGTCAGGATGGGGTGATTGCGATTCCCAAGGCTGTGCGCCCCGAACACGTGCAACTCAATGCACAAGCGGCGCAGCTGCAACTGGATGCCGGGGATCTGACGGCGCTGGACCAGGCGTTTCAAGCGCCACAACGCAAGCAGCGGCTGGCCATGGTCTGAGCCGCCGACTGGCGAGGGCTTCGCAATGAGAAGCACGGATCAGCACGACCCCTTCAATCTGCAACGTTTCATCCAGGCTCAGGACCCGGTGTTCGAACGGGTCCAGCGCGAACTCGACGAAGGCCGCAAACGCAGCCACTGGATGTGGTTTGTCTTCCCGCAGCTCGCCGGGCTGGGCGGCAGCGAAATGTCCCGACGCTTCGCCATCGGCTCGGCCGATGAAAGCCGCGCTTATCTGGATCATCCATTGCTCGGCGCGCGGCTGCGCACCTGCACGCAACTGGTGTTGAATGTGCAGCAACGCTCGATTGCCGAGATTTTCGGCCATCCCGATGACCTGAAATTCCATTCTTCGATGACCCTGTTCGCCCAGTTCGCCGATGAAGACAGCCTGTTCAATCAGGCGCTGGAGCGCTACTTCCACGGCATCCTCGATGAGTGGACGCTGCAACTGCTCGACTCAAAACAGGCCCAGTTGCCCCCCGATCAGGGTTGAGAAGTCGTCGTCGACAAACGGCAGGATCGCGTCCGCCACCGGTTGCAGTTGCCGGGTGATGTAGTGGTCGTAATCGATGGCGGCGCGGCGCACCTCCAGCGGCTCGGGTCCGGCCAGGGTAATGACGTAGCTGATCCATCCGCCGTTCTGGTATTGCCGTGGGCGCCCGTGCTGCGCGTTGTAATCGTCGGCCAGTCGCGCCGCGCGCACGTGTGGCGGCACGTTGCGTTCGTAGTCGTCGAGGGTGCGGCGCAGGCGTTTGCGATAGACCAGTCGATCATCGAATTCACCGGCCAAGGTCTTGCGCACGTAGTCACGCACATAATCCTGATAGGGCTTGCGCTGGAAGATCCTTTCGTAAAGCTCCTGCTGGAACTGGCGGGCCAGCAGCGACCAGTCGGTGCGCACGGTTTCCAGGCCTTTGTAGACCATTTCATCATTGCCGTCGGCGCGGGTGACCAGCCCGGCGTAGCGCTTCTTGCTGCCCTCTTCCGCGCCACGAATGGTCGGCATCAGAAAGCGCTTGTAGTGAATTTCAAACTGCAATTCGAGGGCACTTTCCAGCCCGTATTCTTCGCGCACATGCTCGCGCCACCAGTCGTTGACGTGCTTGACCAGCGCATGGCCGATGTTCGCCGCTTCTTCCTGCCCGTGGGGGCGACGCAGCCAGACGAAGGTCGAGTCGGTATCGCCGTAGATCACTGCATGGCCCTGCTCTTCGATCAGCTTGCGCGTGCGCAGCATGATCTCGTGGCCACGCAGGGTGATCGACGACGCCAGGCGCGTATCGAAGAAGCGGCAACCGCTGGAGCCGAGCACGCCGTAAAAGGCATTCATGATGATTTTCAGCGCCTGCGACAGCGGCGCGTTGTGCTCGCGCTTGGCCGTCTCGCGCCCCTCGGCGACTCGCGAGACGATGGCTGGCAGGCAATGCCTGCTGCGCGAGAAACGTGCGCCCCGGAAACCCGGCACTGACTCGGCATCGTCCGGGTGCTGCAAACCTTCGATCAGCCCCACCGGATCGATCAGAAAGGTGCGGATGATCGACGGATACAGACTCTTGTAATCGAGCACCAGCACCGATTCGTAGAGGCCCGGTTGCGAGTCCATGACGAAACCACCGGGGCTGGCCTGCGGCGGGTTGGTGCCCAGGTTCGGCGCGACGAAACCCTGCCGGTGCATCAGCGGCATGTACAAATGGGTGAAAGCCGCCACCGAGCCACCGCTGCGATCCGCCGGCAGGCCGGTTACGCTGGCGCGTTCGAGCAAAAAGGTCAGCAGTTCGGTCTTGGCGAAGATCCGTGTGACCAATTCGCAGTCCTTGAGGTTGTACTTGGCCAGCGCCGGTTTGTCCTCGGCGAACATGCGGTTGATTTCGTCCATGCGCTGGTACGGATTGTCGATGGACTTGCCTTCGCCGAGCAGGGTCTGCGCGACGTTCTCAAGGCTGAACGAAGGGAAACTCCACGTTGCCGAGCGCAGGGATTCGATGCCATCGATGATCAGCCGCCCCGCCGCCGAGGCGAAGTAGTGGTTGCGACTGCCGTGTTCGCGCCACTGCATTTCTTCGCCGCCGCGGCCGATTTTCAGTGGCACGCCGAGACGTCGCGCGTGTTCGTGGAGGATACGCAGATCGAACTGCACGACGTTCCAGCCGATGATCGCGTCGGGGTCGTGCAGCGCAAACCAGTCGTTGAGCCTCTTAAGAATGACGGTGCGCGAGTCGCAGTATTCGAGGTCGAAGTCGACAATGCTGGCATCGCCGTTCGGCGCGCCGAGCATGTACACCTGGCGCTGACCGCAGCCCTCCAGAGCAATGGAATACAACTCGCCGGTTTCGGTGGTCTCGATGTCGAGCGAGACCAGACGCAGTACGGGTCGGTACTTGGCATCGGGTTTCAATTGGGCGTTGAGCAAAACGCCGTCGGTATCGGCAGTGCCGTTGAACAGTACCGGCGCGGTGATGAAACGCTCCATCAGGTAGCGTTCCGGCGGGCGTACGTCCGCTTCGAAGACATCGACGCCGGCGCGGTTGAGCGCGGTTTCCAGACGCATCAACTGGCCGTGTTGCTGGCAATACAGGCCGAGCACCGGGCGATGTTGGAAATCCTGCAGGGCCAACGGGCGCAGTTCGACGTTCTTTTCGTCATGCAGCAGGCGTTCGGCCGCTTCACGCTGCCCGGCAGGGATAAACGCCACCGACGGCTGATGCGGCAAGCGCACACGACGCGGCCCGGCGTCCGTCGCCAGCCAGAACTCGACTTCAGTGCCCGCCGGCGTATCGCGCCAATGTCGCGTCAGGACGAAGCCCTGCTGTAAATCCACCACTGCGACCTCAGGAATTGAAACAGAGGGGCATTCTACGCTGCCCCTTCATCGCCCGCGTTTTCAGTTTGGAATACTTTGTGGTGGAAGGACTTATCTGTAATGAGAGGATTTATCTGTGGCGAGGGGATTTATCTGTGGCGAGGGGATTTATCCCCGTTGGCCTGCGCAGCAGGCCCAAAAAGAGACAACCGGGTTTTACTGATACACCGTGTCGAATGGTTCTGGGGCTGCTTCGCAACCCAACGAGGATTTATCCCCTCGCCACAGGTCATCTTTCACCGGGTGATGGGCGTTTTTTTTGGAAATGACGTTTTTTGCGTGCTATCTGCCGCTTTGCCACCTTGCCCTGCGCGCTTGCGTCTACGATGCTTGGATAACAACGACAACACCTGAGTAACCGCCATGAAGACCGTCGCCCAACTGCTCAAGCTCAAAGATCAGAAAAATCAGGAAGTGCACCAGATCAAACCTGATCACATGGTGCTCGAAGCGCTGATGAAGATGGCCGAGAAAAACGTCGGCGCCTTGCTGGTGGTGGAAAACGACGAAGTGGTCGGCATCATCAGCGAACGCGATTACGCGCGCAAACTGGTGCTGCATGGCCGCTCTTCGGTCGGTACGCCGGTTCGCGACATCATGGTGGCGAACGTGATCACCGTGGATACCCACCAGACCGTCGACACCTGCCTGGGCATCATGTCCGACAAACGCCTGCGCCACTTGCCGGTGGTGGAGAACGGCAAGTTGATCGGCTTGTTGTCGATTGGTGACCTGGTCAAGGAAGCGATTGCCGAACAGGCTGAGCTGATCAAGCAGCTGGAGCAGTACATTCGCGGGGAGTAACCCCCGACACAGCAAAAATCTCCTGTGGGAGCGGGCTTGCTCGCGAATACGGTCTGTCAGTCAGAGATGTCTGGACTGATACAGCGCATTCGCGAGCAAGCCCGCTCCCACATTTGTTTTGCGTTGTTCAGGCTGGCCAATGCCGGGCGAAGACCGGCGCCAGCACGGGATGCCGGTCAATCCGCTGCAACCACGCATAGAAACCCGGTCGCGCCTGACGCAAATGCTCGCGGCTCCCGGCCCAGCGCGTCACCACGGCCGCCAGTACATCCAGCGCTCCGGGTGTTTCGTCGTCCAGGTACAACTCGCCGGAGAACTCGTCGGCGAACACCTCCCAACTCCAGTGCAAGCGCTCCCGCGCGCCGGCCATCAGGTTCTGTCGCGACGCTTCGTCAGGCATCACCAGCCAGCGCTCGGGATAATCGACAACGCCGATGGCGGCGTAGCAGTTGCTGACAATGTAGATCAGACCGCGAATCGCCTGATCGCGAGCGGCAGCCTGCGCCGGCAGCAAACCGGACTTGGGAAACGTCAGTCCCAGATGAATCAGGATCGCCGCACTCTCGGTGATTGCACTGCCGTCGGGCAACTGCAGGGTCGGGATCTGTTTCATCGGATTGAGCTTGGCCAACGCTTCAGCCGCCTCGGCACTGGCCTCGATATCAATGAAGCGATAAGCGATCTGGCACAACTCCAGCGCCGCTTCAATCGCGGCTGCGCCTGAATTTCTGTGCCCGTAGAGCTGGTACATAGCCGATCCCCCGAATAAAGCCTCTGCCAAGGGTAGATGGCGGAGGGCCCAGTGTAGAAAAAATCTGCGTGTGTATCGGTTTTGGCACGCTTTTCCCATGCATCCGCGACTTGCGAATTCAACCCTCGCAAACAGCGCTCACGGTGCCCATCCCGCACCAAGAGCAATCATCGGACGCTATCCGCGTTCTTGTAAGGTGCGATACCGAATCAAAAGTTCGTGTATCCGAGCTGGCAACAAGGAGTTCACCGCGTGAATCTTCAATCGCTTTGCCGCACTACCCTCTATTTACTCATTCGTGCACAACGCCGGGTTCATCTGAACAATCCCGGCGGCCTTCGCAATTACTTTATTACCTGACATCACGACAGCGCACTGCCTTCGGTAATGAGTTATTAGCCGATGGTTGCGTGCTATTTAATTTTTAAATATGAGTCGAGAGTTTATTTGCGCAAACGCAGATTGATTGAACGGCAACAGGATTGTCGAACAATAACTTCCCGCCTCTTTGCAAGTGCACCAAAACTGTTCCACCGACTTGAATCGCTCAACACTCCAGACATTGATTTCATTTAAACAAGAACAAGGAATATGCCTCGTGATCCGCTAAAACATTGACCTGCACCAATTCAGCCCGCCGCGCACCAGCAAGTGCCCTGGCCGCAAGCCAAGCCGCCGCTCTATTCCGTCAATCAGCCGGATAGTGCGCCCAGCCTGACTCGCCTTTAAGAAAGCTCCGCCAAACGGAGTAACGGGGATCCGTGCTCTAGAGAAAATGGCAACAACGTTAAAACTTATATAAATGCGACATGGGTAACACTGATGAAATAACAACTCTACATTTCAGCAATATCTGGCACAGCCGTTGCTATGTGTAACAGGTATGAGACACCCATAGCGGTCTCAGGCAATAGAAGAACACCAGGGAATGGCTGATGAACACACGAAGTCGATGGCGCTAAGCCATTAAGTTTGCACAAGCCTAATTAACCGGATAGTTCCACTATCGGCTTTTGCACACCCCAAAGAAAGTTGCACCCACCCACTCGAACATCACCCACATGTTCGGACGGCAGCTTATTGCCCTTCATCAACCCGAGGGAGCTTTAATGAACGATGCGGTAAAGCACAGAACCCTGCCGGGGCCGTTGCGGGAAGCGCCGGTCCCGCCGCCACCGGGCAGGCCGGCCTTTAAAGCCAATACCTCACAACCCGGTGGTTTGAACAAACAGCAAATGGTCTTGTTGGTGGCCGTGTCGGCGCTGATACATGGCAGTGCCTGGTGGTTTCTCCAGCAATCACGACCAGAACCGCTGCCAACGCCGCCACAGATCCCGGAAATGACTGTCGAGCTGACCAGCCCGACGCCACCCGCGCCGCCGACGCCGGAACCACCGCCGCCTCCACCACCGCCCGAACCCGAGCAACCAGTGGAAGACGAGGACGCGGTCAAGCCACCACCGAAACCGGTGGAAAAACCCAAGCCCATCGAGAAACCGAAACCGGTCGAGAAACCCAAACCGGTGAAAAAAGTCGAGCCGCCGAAAGCGCCGCCCGCCCCGGCACAACCGGCCGCCCCTGCCGCGCCCGCCACACCAAGCGCGCCACCGGCTCCGGCTCCGGCTCCGGCTGCGGCACCAGGCCCGGTGAAGGAATCAGCAGCAATTTCCGGCCTCGCCAGCCTCGGCAATCCGCCGCCGGAATACCCGTCGCTGGCGCTGCGGCGCAACTGGGAAGGCAGCGTGGTGTTGCGCATTCAGGTGCTGGCCAACGGTCGCGCTGGCTCGGTCACCGTGACCAAGTCCAGCGGCAAGCCGCAACTGGATGACGCGGCTGTCGCGGCGGTGAAGAACTGGAAGTTTATTCCGGCCAAGCGCGGTGACACGCCGATTGACGGCTTCGCCACCCAGACCATCGATTTCAAATTGCCGCAATAACCAACACTCAATCAACGCACAACCGAATAACGCAAGCGAGGTGTAACCATGAACGATTTGTCTTCGATGATTGTCCCCGGTGTGCTCTGGGGTCTGGTGCTGTTTTCCGTGGTCAGCTGGGCGATCCTGCTGGTCAAGTCGGCGCAATACCTGCGCCAGAAAACACAGAACAAACAATTCACCAAAGCCTTCTGGGGCGCGCCGGATCTGCTCACCGCCGCCGAACACGCCAGCCAGTATCCAGGTTCGCTGGCGCGCATCGCCAGCAGCGGTTTCGAGGCGCTGCTGGTGGAAGACTCGCCGCGCACCACGCAACAACTGGCACACACCATCAACCGCTCGGATCGGCTGGAGCGCAACCTGCGCCAGCAGATTCAGAAGGAACGCCGCTCGCTGGAAAATGGCCAGGCGATTCTCGCCAGTATCGGCAGCACCGCGCCGTTCATTGGTCTGTTCGGCACCGTGTGGGGAATCATGGAAGCGCTGAAAAGCATCGGCGAAACCGGTTCGGCCAGCCTTGAAGCGGTCGCTGGGCCTATCGGTCACGCGCTGATCGCCACCGGCGTGGGTATCGCCGTCGCGGTGCCGGCGGTGCTGATTTACAACTTCTTCTTGCGTCGCCTGAAACTCGCTTCGGCGGACATGGACGACTTCGCCCACGACTTCGACGCCCTCGCCTCGCGCAGCGCGTTTTCCATCAGCCGTCAGGCCATCGCCAGCAAAACCACAGCCGCCGTGCGGGAGGCCAGCTGATGTCTTTTTCCACTCAGGACAGCGATGAAGTGCTCAGCGAAATGAACGTCACGCCGCTGGTCGACGTGATGCTCGTGCTGCTGGTGGTGTTCATCGTCACCGCGCCGCTGATGACCAACGCGATCAAAGTGAACCTGCCGAAAACCGACGCAGTCGCCCCCGCCGAGAAAAAGGATCCGGTGGTGGTCAGCGTCGATCAGGACGGCAAGTTCTATCTGGCCAAAACCGAACTGGCCCCGGAATCGCTGGAGGCCAGCCTCAAGGAGGTCAAGGCCAAGGACGCCGAAGTGCGCGTGCAGTTGCAGGCCGATTCCTCGGTGAATTACGGCCAGGTGGCCAAGGCCATGGCGTCTATCGAGCGCTCGGGTATCAGCAAGATTTCGGTGATGACCACCCACTGAGTGCGGTGTCGGGCAGGCCTTAAACACGCCCGACACCGCTGATCGAATCCCGTCGCAACCTGCCGACCGAAAAACGTCGCGCGTCTTCGGAGGGGATCGGCTTGCTTGAAGAAAGTGGTTTTCCGCACGCGGTATCACCGGTGGCGGAGCAATGAGGGCTCACAAGGCCATTTCGATAAACGTCTAATAAAGTCGGAAACAACCATGCTGATGAACACTCCACGCTTCACGCTCAAACCTTTGGTGGCAACCATTTCTCGCCACCGTTTTGTTCCGTTGTATCTGGTGGCCATGGGGATGGGCGCCGGGACCGTGCAAGCGGCCGAGGACGACAACGCTGCCGCTCCGGCCGCTGCGGCGGTGGTTGCGCCCACCACGCAACTGCAACGGGTGGAAGTGACGGGTTCGGCGATTCGCCGGGTCGATGCCGAGACGGCCGTGCCGATCACCATTCTCAAGGCCGATGAGCTGCGTAAACAGGGCGTGACCACCACCGCCGAACTGGTGCAGCGCATCACCGGCAGCCAGTCGATCAACAACAGCGCCGGCTCGGTCGGTGCCGCCACCGGCGGTGCATCGTTCGCCGACATGCGCGGCATCGGCGCGAACAAGACGCTGGTACTGCTCAACGGCCGACGCCTGGCCAACAACGCCTTGTCCGGCACCAACTCGGCCGGCGGCGCGGTGGATCTGAACATGATCCCGTTCGCTGCCATCGAGCGCGTGGAAGTGCTGCGTGACGGCGCCTCGGCCCTGTACGGCACCGACGCCATCGGCGGCGTGATCAACTTCATCACCAAGAAATCCATGACCGACGGCCAACTCACCCTCGGCGGCGAAACCCCGACCCACAGCGGCGGCGGTGCGACCAAAGACATGAGTGCCAGTTGGGGCTACGGCGATCTGGAAGAAGACCGCTTCAACGTACTCGGCGTGTTCAACTACAACAAGCAGCAAAATCTCGACGCCAACGACCGCTCGTTCGCCACCGACTACGCCCCCGGACGCGGTCTCGACCAGACCTCCGGCACCGCGTTCCCCGGCAACTACAGCCAGAACGGCAACGCCACCAACCCGCTGGCCAACAGCAACTGCAACGGCCCCAATCTGATCGCCCGCGATGGCCTGTGCCGCTTCAGCACCCGTGAATTCATCGACCTGGTGCCACAAACCGAGAAGACCTCGTTCTTCGGCAAGACCTCCGGCAAACTCAGCGACGACCACAACGTCAATCTCGAATACTTCTGGTCGCGCAACAACAACGCCACCGCCGTCGGCCCGGCGCCGTTGACCGGTCTGAGCCTCGACTCGTCATCGCCCTACTACCCTGGCAACGGCATCACCCCGGCACCGACGGACTTCGCTCTCGACCCGACGCAACCGATCGATGTGAACTGGCGTGAAACCGCCGCCGGCCCGCGTGAATCGAAAGACCAGAACACCAGCCAGCGCTTTTTGCTGAGTTTCGATGGTCTGGTCGGCGGCTGGGACTACAACGTCGGCGCCTCGTATAACCAGAACAAAATCGTCTCCAGCGTTACCAGTGGTTATGTCAGCGATCAGGCGATGATCAACGGTCTGGCCAGCGGTTTGCTCAATCCGTTCGGCCCGCAGTCTGCTGCCGGCCAGCAGTACATCGACAATGCCGCGTACCACGGCGCCTACTCCACCGCTGTCGGCCGCGTGGCCGGTTTTGACGGGCGGATCAGCCGTGAAATCGGCGACTGGTTCGGGGCCGGCCCGTCCGGCCTGGCGTTGGGTGGCGAGTACCGCAAAGAGAAATTCCATCAGGACTTCGAACAGTTTGCCGGCGATATCCAGAGCCTCGGCATCGACCCGGCGGGCAGCGTCGAGGGTGATCGCAGCGTGAAAGCCGCGTACGCCGAAATCAACGTGCCGGTGCTCGACAGCCTCGAACTGTCGGCCGCCGTGCGCCACGACAAATACAGCGACTTCGGCAGCACCACCAACCCGAAATACTCGTTCCGGTATCAGCCACTCAAAGAGCTGGTGGTGCGTGGCGCGTACAGCGAAGGTTTCCGCGCGCCGTCGTTGTATGAGTTGTATTCGCCGCGCAGCATCACTTACACCCAGGGCTACTACAACGACCCAGTGCTGTGTACCGGCGGCGTGGTGCAACCGGGCGGCAATGGCGGGCGCGATTGCGGTCAGCAGTTCCTCAACCAGATTGGCGGCAACGAAGACCTGGCCCCGGAGAAAGCGCGCAACGTGACCCTGGGCTTCGTTTATCAACCGATCAGCAACTTGTCGGTCGGTCTGGATTTCTGGTGGATTCACATCTCCAACCAGATCCAGCCGTTCCCGGAATCCACCGTGTTTGATCAGGCTGGCAGCTACCCGGATCGCTTCGTGCGCAACGCCGATGGCACGCTCAATTACATCGTCACCGGGAATGCCAACCTCGGCATCGTCGAAACCAACGGTGTCGACGTCTCGCTCGACTATCGCTTTCCGAACACCCCGTACGGCCAGTTCGGTCTGGGGCTGCAAGGCACGTACGTCGACGAGTACGACTTCCAGAGCACCATCAAAGGCCCGTTCACCGACAAGGTCGGCGACTTCAAGGGTGACGGCGTGATCGCCCGCTGGAAACACAACCTCACCGGCAGCTGGACCTTCGGCGCGGCACGGGCGGCGCTGACCAACCGCTTCACCACCGGTTACAACGACTACGACCGCGACACCCACGCACGCGTGGCGTCGTATTCGGTGTGGGATCTGTCGGCCGGTTACACCTTCAACAAGGTGCTGGATGTCGATGCCGGGATGAAGAACGTGTTTGACCGCAACCCGCCGTTCTCCAACCAGGCTTACAACTTCCAGAGCGGCTATGACCCACGCTACACCGACCCGCTGGGCCGTACGTTGTTTGCGCGCATGACGTATCACTTCTAACCCACAACACCAGATGTCTCCCCTGTGGGGATGCTCCACCTGTGGGAGGGGCTTGCTCCCGAAGACGGCTTATCAGTGAAGGATGTGTTGACTGACACACCGCCTTCGGGAGCAAGCCCCCTCCCACAGTTTGATCTGTGTTGTTTCAGGGACTGAGGATTGATCTCATGAGTTTTTTGCGCAACATGGCTGCGCTGCTGTTCGGCGGTGCGTTGCTCTGTAACGTCGTAACGGCACTGGCCGACGGCAGCTACGCGATGACGGTGTACGGCGAGGCGCCGAAGTATCCGGCGAACTTCAAGCATTTCGATTTTGTCGATCCTGACGCGCCCAAGGGCGGTTCGCTCAGCCGCGCGTCGATGGAAATCGGCCAGTACAACTACATCGCGCCGTATGCCGATCAGGGCATTTCCGTGGTGCAGATCAACGACTGGGTGTACGCGCCCCTGGCGTTTCGCTCGCTCGACGAGCCCTACACCGTCTACGGGCTGGTCGCGCAACAGATGGAACGCGATCCTCAAGGCCTGTGGGTGCGTTTCACCCTGAACCTCAAGGCTCGTTTCGCCGATGGCACGCCGATCACCGCCGAAGATGTGCGCTACACCTTCAACCTGCTGATGACCAAAGGCAGCCTGAGCTATCGCCAGCAATACGCTGATGTGCAGGACGTGCTGATCGAAGGCCCTCGGCAGGTGCGCTTCACCTTCAAGAACAACCTCAACCGCACCCTAGCGCTGGATCTGGCGACGATGCGTATCGTCCCCGAGCACTGGTGGAAAACCCGCGACTTCGCCAATGGTGGTGGTTTTGAGCCACCGCTGGGCAGCGGCCCGTATCGGGTGAGCAAGGTCGACGCCGGACGCAGCATCAGTTTCGAACGGGACGCGAATTGGTGGGGCAAAGACCTGCCGGTCAGTCGCGGCATGTACAACTTCGATACCCTCACGGTGAATTTCTACGGCGACACCGACGTCGCCCGCCAGCTGTTGCAGGCCGGTGCGTTTGACTACAACCGCGAGTTTTCTTCCTCCGGTTACGTGGTCGGTTACGACAGCCCGGCGCTGCGTGACGGGCGTTTGCAGCAGTCGATCCTGGCCCCGGAAAAACCCACCGCCGCTCAAGGCTTCGTGTTCAACCTGCAGAACCCGATCTTTCAGGATCGCCGTGTGCGTCAGGCCATCAGCCTGTTGTGGGATTTCGAGTGGACCAACAAGCAGATGATGCGCGGCTTCTACGTGCGCCAGAACAGCTTCTGGCCGAAGAGTGAAATGGCCGCCACCGCGCTCCCGGACGCCGAAGAGCTGAAGATCCTCGAACCGTTGCGCGGGCAGATCCCCGACGAAGTATTCACCACGGTGTATGAGGCGCCGAAAACCGATGGCAGCGGCTACATCCGCGACAAGCAATTGCAAGCCTTGAAGCTGCTCGCCGAGGCGGGCTGGACAGCGAAAAACAATCGTCTGGTCAACGCTGCCGGCGAGCCGCTGGAATTCACCTTCCTCGACGGTCAGGGCGGTTTCGACCGCATGCTGCTGCCGTTCAAGCGCACCCTCGCGCAGATCGGCATCACCCTCAATCTACGGCGCATCGATTCGGCGCAATACGTCAACCGGCTGAATGCCCGGGACTACGACATGATCGTCACCAGTTTCCCGCGCAGTGGCGATCCGATCGTCTCGCCGGGGCGTGAGCTGTACAGCCTCTACGCCTCGCAAAGCGCCACGCAAGTCGGCAGTTCCAACTCGATGGTGCTGGCCAATCCGGCGGTCGATCAACTGATCGACGGGTTGGTGCAGGCCAACACCCGCGAAGCCATGGTGCATTACGCCCGCGCCCTCGACCGGGTGCTGCAATGGGGTTACTACATGATTCCCAACTACTACTCCAAAGGCACGCCGACGGTGTATCAGAACCGCTTCGGCATGCCGCCCGTGCAACCGGCGTACGACGAAGGCCTCAACACCTGGTGGGAGATCTCGGCGAAGCCATTGACCACGCAACAGATGCACAGCCAACTCGCGGGGGGCCAGTGACATGTTGCGCTACCTGAGTCGACGCCTGTTGCTGATCATCCCCACGCTGCTGTGCATTCTGGTGGTCAATTTCCTCATTGTGCAGGCCGCGCCGGGTGGCCCGGTGGAGCAAGCCATCGCCCGCCTGCAAGGCTTCGGCGGACACAGCATGGGTGGCGGTGGCGAGGTGGCCGCGATTGGCGGCGCCGGGCGCAGCAGCCGCGGGCTGGATCCGGCGCTGATCGAGGAGATCAAGCACCACTACGGCTTCGACAAACCCATGCATGAACGCCTGTGGCTGATGCTGAAAAACTACGCGCAACTGGATCTGGGCAGCAGTTTCTTTCGTGGCGCCAAGGTCACCGATCTGATCGCGCAGAAGCTGCCGGTATCGTTGTCGCTGGGTCTGTGGGCGACGCTGATTACCTACCTGATTTCGATCCCGCTGGGCATTCGCAAAGCGATCAAGAACGGTAGCGCGTTCGATATCTGGAGCAGCACGGCGATCATCATCGGTTATGCGATGCCGGCGTTTCTATTCGCGATCCTGCTGATCGTGGTGTTCGCCGGTGGCAGCTACGTCAACTGGTTTCCGGTGCAGGGGCTGGTCTCGGACAACTTCGACAGCCTCAGCACGCTGGGCAAGGTCGGCGACTACCTCTGGCATCTGGTGTTGCCAGTGGCGGCACTGGTGATTGGTGGTTTCGCCACATTGACGATCCTCACCAAAAACAGCTTTCTCAACGAGATCAGCCGCCAATACGTGATCACCGCGCGGGCCAAGGGACTGACCGAAAGGCGTGTGCTCTACGGCCATGTGTTTCGCAACGCCATGCTGCTAGTGGTCGCGGGTGTGCCGTCGGCGCTGATCGAGGTGTTTTTCGCCGGCTCGCTGTTGATCGAAACCATCTTCAACCTCGATGGTCTCGGGCGCATGAGTTACGAAGCGGCGGTGTCGCGGGACTATCCGGTGGTGTTCGGCGCGCTGTTTCTGTTCACCCTGTTCGGCCTGCTTATCAAGTTGATCGGCGACCTCTGCTACACCCTGCTCGACCCGCGCATCGACTTCTCGGCGAGGACTGCCTGATGTTCACACTCTCCCCTCTTGGTCAGCGGCGTGTGGCGCAGTTCAAAGCCAATCGACGTGGTCGCTGGTCGTTGTGGCTGTTTATCGGCCTGTGCCTGATCTGCCTCGGCGGTGAATTGATCGCCAACGACAAGCCGCTGGTGATCCGTTATCACGACGCGTTTTACTTTCCGATTCTCAGCGATTACCTGGAAACCGATTTCGGCGGCGAGCTGCCCTTTCAACCGGACTACGCCAGCAGCTACGTGCACACACTGATCGAAGATCAGGGCGGCTGGATGCTGTTTCCGCCGATCCCGTTCAGCTACGACACGGTCAATTACGACCTTACCGAACCGGCGCCGAGTCCGCCCTCGACGAGCAACTGGCTGGGCACCGACGATCAGGCGCGCGATGTGTTGGCACGGGTGATTTTCGGCACACGGATTTCAATTCTGTTTGCCTTGATCCTGACCGGTATCAGCGCCCTGATCGGCATTGTCGCCGGCGCGTTGCAGGGCTACTACGGCGGCTGGGTCGACTTGCTCGGGCAGCGCGTTCTGGAGATCTGGTCAGGCTTGCCAGTGCTGTACCTGCTGATCATTTTGTCCGGCTTCGTCTCACCGAGCTTCTGGTGGTTGCTGGGGATCATGGCGCTGTTCTCATGGCTGGCGCTGGTCGATGTGGTGCGCGCCGAGTTCCTCCGTGGGCGCAATCTGGAATACGTCAAAGCCGCACGGGCACTGGGCCTGACCGACAGCGAACTGATGCGCCGGCACATTCTGCCCAACGCGATGACCTCCACCCTCACCTACCTGCCGTTCATTTTGACTGGCGCCATCGCCACCCTCACTGCACTGGACTTTCTCGGCTTCGGCATGCCGGCCGGCACCGCGTCGCTGGGCGAGTTGATCGGTCAGGCCAAGCGCAATCTGCAGGCACCGTGGCTAGGGCTGACGGCGTTTTTCGCCCTGGCGCTGATTTTGTCTTTGTTGGTTTTTATTGGTGAGGCATGCCGCGATGCGTTCGATCCACGATCTTGATCCCCGGAGCTGACATGAAAGACCATTTGATCGAAATCCGCGACCTGCGCGTCGCCTTCGCCGGGCAGGAAGTGGTGCACGGTTTGAACCTGGACATCCGCCGTGGCGAGTGCCTGGCGCTGGTCGGTGAATCCGGTTCCGGCAAGTCAGTGACCGCACATTCGATCCTGCGCTTGTTGCCGGGCAAGAACGTCAGCAGCAGCGGCTCGATCAGCTACAACGGCGTCGACTTGTTGCAGGCCAGCGAGCAGCAGATGCGCGGTTTGCGTGGCAACCGCATCGCGATGATTTTCCAGGAGCCGATGACCTCGCTGAACCCGCTGCATACCGTAGAAAAGCAAGTCAGCGAAGTGCTGGAAATTCACAAGGGTTTGAAGGGGCGCGCTGCCCGCGAACGGACGTTGGAGTTGCTGGAACTGGTCGGCATTCGCCAACCGCTGCAGCGCTTGAAAGCCTATCCGCACCAGCTCTCCGGTGGCCAGCGGCAACGAGTGATGATCGCCATGGCGCTGGCCAACGAGCCCGAGCTGTTGATCGCCGACGAGCCAACCACCGCGCTGGATGTCACGGTGCAGCAGAAAATTCTCGAACTGCTGATCGAGTTGCAGCAACGTCTCGGCATGTCGCTGTTGTTGATCAGCCATGACCTCAATCTGGTGCGGCGCATCGCTCAGCGAGTCTGCGTGATGCGTCATGGCGAGATCGTCGAACAGGCCGATTGCGAAACGCTGTTCCGTGCGCCGCAGCATCCGTACAGCCGCTTGCTGATCGAGGCCGAACCGAGCGGCGCACCGGTGGCCAGTCAGTACGATCACAACCTGCTGGAAGTCGATGACCTGAAAGTCTGGTTCCCGTTGCCCAAGGCATTGTTCAGTCGTCAGCAGGATTACATCAAAGCCGTGGACGGGGTCAGTTTCACCCTGCAACGCGGCAAGACGCTGGGAATCGTCGGTGAGTCCGGTTCAGGCAAGTCGACGCTGGGTCAGGCGATCCTGCGGCTAGTGGAATCGGAGGGCAATATCCGCTTCGGCAACAAACATCTGAGCCTGCTCAACCAGCGTTTGATGCGGCCGTTGCGGCGGCAGATTCAGGTGGTTTTCCAGGACCCGTTCGGCAGCCTCAGCCCACGGATGTCGGTGCAGCAGATAATTGCCGAAGGGTTGCTGACCCATGGCATCGGCACTGAAGCCGAGCGCGAGGCGGCGGTGATTCGCGTGCTGGAGGAGGTCGGCCTCGATCCGCAGAGTCGCCATCGTTATCCCCACGAATTTTCCGGTGGCCAGCGCCAGCGCATATCCATTGCCCGAGCGCTGGTGCTGGAGCCGGCGCTGATTCTGCTCGATGAACCGACGTCGGCGCTGGATCGCACGGTGCAGAAGCAGGTGGTCGAGTTGTTGCGACAATTGCAGATCAAGCATGGGCTGACGTATTTGTTCATCAGCCATGATCTGGCGGTGGTGCATGCGCTGGCGCATGACTTGATGGTGATCAAGGATGGCAAGGTGGTTGAGCAGGGATCATCGCGGGACATTTTTGCAGCGCCGCAGCATCCTTACACCCGGGAACTGCTGAAAGCCTCCGGCCTGAAGTCCGACCCAGAACCCTGTAGGAGTGAGCCTGCTCGCGATAGCGGTATTCCAGTGACATAAGTGTCGGTTGACACGACGCCATCGCGAGCAGGCTCACTCCTACAGGGAGATTAACGGGTTTGAAATTTATTTTTCGGGTACTGCATCCAATTGCCTCCGCCACGGGTAGTCCCTGTAACAGCCCTCTTCGGCTGCCAGCGGTCTACCCTTTCGGAGAAACAACTGATGAACATCACTAAGCTGATCTGCCTCACCGGTTTGCTCGCAGCCACCTCCTCGGCGTTCGCTCAAAGCGGTCTGCCCGATAGCATCAAAGTCCCGGATGGCCACAAGGTCGCGATGGAAACCACCGGGGTCGGTGAGATCACTTACGAATGCCGCGACAAGCCCAATGCGGCCGGACAGACCGAATGGACGTTCGTCGGCCCCAAAGCCGTGCTCAATGATCGCAGCGGCAAACAGGTCGGCACCTACTTCGGCCCGCCGGCCACTTGGCAGGCCAAGGACGGTTCGAAAATCACCGGCACGCAACTGGCCGTGGCACCGTCGAGTCCGGGCAATCTGCCTTATCAACTGGTCAAGGCCAACCCGGCCGAGGGCAAAGGCGCAATGAGCGGCGTGAGCTACATCCAGCGCGTTGCACTCAAGGGCGGCGTGGCACCGGCAAGCGAATGCACGGTCGCAAACAAGGGCAAGCAGGAAGTGGTGAAGTATCAGGCCGATTATATTTTCTGGGCGGCGAACTGAGGTCACAGGCTCACACAATATTCGGCTACTGTGGGAGGGGGCTTGCTCCCGAATTCGGTGTGTCAGTGAAAGGGATGCTGGCTGACACACTGCCTTCGGGAGCAAGCCCCCTCCCACAAAGGCAATCCAGAAGGGAACCCAAACGTGCAATTCACAGGGCTGCCTACAAGGAAATTCTGGTTGTCTGGATGTTTGCGGAATGTGAGCTAGATTGCACGACATGTCATTGCCTGAAACCGTGTTCGACTATGAAGCCCGTCTCGCCGCCTGTGCCCGCGGCGAGCGCTCGGCTCTGCGCGATTTGTACGTGCAGGAAGGCCCGCGCCTGCTCGGCGTGGCCAAGCGTCTGGTGCGTGACACGGCGCTGGCGGAGGACATCGTGCATGAGGCCTTCATCAAGATCTGGAACGGCGCCGCCGGGTTTGACCCGGCGCGCGGTTCGGCGCGTGGCTGGATGTTCAGCGTGACCCGGCATCTGGCACTGAACCTGCTGCGTGATCAGGGTCGGGAAACGCCGTTCAGCGAAGAACATGAAGTGCCCGCGCACGACGATGATGCCTTCGAGGCCCATGCGCATTCGGCACGCATCCATCGCTGCCTCGAACAGCTCGATGCGCAACGCCGGCGCTGCATCCTTCACGCCTACGTCGACGGCTACAGTCACGCGCAGATATCCGCTCGCCTCGACACGCCGCTGGGCACCGTCAAAGCCTGGATCAAGCGCAGCCTCAACGCGTTGCGGGAGTGCATGGGATGACCACCGAATCGGCGCAGGAACGCGATGAACTGGCTGGCGAATACGTGCTCGGCACGCTCTCGGCCGAACAGCGCATCGAGGTACAGAAACGCCTGGCGCAAGAGCCGCAGCTGCGCGCAGCCGTGGATGCCTGGGAACGGCGGCTGCTGGAGCTGACGGATTTCGCCGCGCCACAACAACCGTCGACGCAGTTATGGCAGCGGATCGAGCGCAGCGTTGAACGCCTCACACAAAAGGCGCCAGCCACTTCATGGTGGAATCTGCTGCCGCTATGGCGCGGTTTAAGTGCTGCAGGGTTGGCCGCGACATTGGTATTGGGCTCGATCCTGCTGACCCAGACCACGCCGAAACCGAATTATCTGGTGGTGCTGGTCGCGCCGCAGGATAAGGCGCCGGGCTGGGTAATTCAGGCCAGCAATGCGCGAGAGATACAGTTGATTCCATTGGGTGTGGTCGAGGTGCCAGCGGACAAGGCGCTGGAGTTCTGGACCAAGGCTGACGGCTGGCAAGGCCCGGTGTCATTGGGTCTGGTCAAGCCGGGGCAAGCGCTGTCAGTGCCGCTGGACAAGTTACCGCCGCTGCAACCCAATCAGCTGTTCGAGCTGACGCTGGAGGGCGCCAACGGCTCGCCGATCGGCAAACCGACCGGGCCGATTCAGGCGATCGGGCGCGCGGTGAAGGTGATGTAAGGCTCTGACGCGGGGCTTGCGGCAATCATCATTGGCGTCGATGTTCACCATTACATCAATGAAGTTCTCATAAAAAATCCCGGGCGTAACATCGGCTCCACACCAACCAACAACACCCCCGGAGCACACCATCATGAAACGCCAAACCATCCTCGGCATCGCTTTTTCGGTTTTCGCAATCAACGCTTTCGCCGCTACCCCGGCCCACACCATGATCGCTGAAGGCGGTTCCGACAAACTGATCGAAAGCCGTGTGGCTGAAGGTGGTTCGGATCGTCTTATCGAACGCCGCGTCGCTGAAGGTGGTTCGGATCGTCTGATCGAACGTCGCGTCGCTGAAGGTGGTTCGGATCGTCTGATCGAACGTCGCGTCGCCTGAATGAATGGCGTTACCGCAACAACCCAGAGAAACCCGGCTGCCGTCAGCCGGGTTTTTTACGTCTGCCTGATTCAGCCGCCCTTGGCCATGCAGCGTTTGTAACGTTCATCCACGCGTTTGGCAAACCACGCCGTGGTGAGTGTTCGGGTGATTTTCGGGCTCTGCAGCACGATCCCCGGCAACACCGCACGCGGCAGCTTTTTCCCCTCCGCTTTCTCCGCCAATTCGAATACCCGTTGATAGAGACTGGTCTCTTCGAACTCCAGGGTTTTGCCCTTTTCCAATTGATCGCGAATGGTCGGGTTGCGCATGCCCAACGACTTGCCGAGGGTGCGTACCGCGAGTTCGGTGGTACCGGGCATGATCGAGTCGTAGCGAATCAAATCACCGTCGAGCGCCAGCGGAATGCCCGAAGCACGGCTCACCGCATTCTGAAACGCCGCATTGCGGCTCGCGTACCAACCGGCATTGAAGTCGGCGAAGCGGTACAGCGGTTCGCGATAGCTGACCGGATAACCGAGCAGATGCGCGATACCGAAATACATGCCGCCACGGCGGCTGAACACCTCATGGCGAATCGTGCCGTCCACCGGGTACGGGTAATCCTTGGCGTGCTGTTCGGCAAATTCGATGCTGACCTGCATCGGCCCGCCGGTGTGCACCGGGTTGAAGCCACCGAACAACGTCCGGCCCATCGGCACCCGACCAATGAAGTCGTCGAAAATCGCACTCAACTCTTTTTCACTGCGCGCCGCACCCAGGCGTTCGCTGTAGGTTTTGCCATTGGTCGAACGCACTTGCAGAGCGCCGCTGACCAGCAGGCTGGGAATATGCACTTTGGCGGCGCGACGGTCGATTTCGTCACGGGCGATTTTGCCAAGGCCGGGAACTGTCGGGTCGGCCTGAAAGGTGGATTCCTGTTCGGCCACAGCAAGCACCGAGCAGAGATTCTGTGTCGTCGGGCTGATGTTCTGTGCGGCGAACGCGGCATAGATATCCGTGGCCCAGCCTTGGCGGTCGGCGGTTTTCGCGGGCATCAGCCGCACGATCTCGGCCTTCACTTCGGCGGGGGCACGGGGTGCAGGCTCGCTGCTGCGCTGACCGGCGCAACCGGCCAGCACCAGCAACGCGGCGAGGGTAATCAGTAATCGAGGGGCGTGCATGTTGCTCCATCCAGTCCGTTGAGCCGGGTTCACCATACGATCAATGGGATTTCACAAGCCAGACTTTCACAGACCTTATGGCGAGGGGATTTATCCCCGATGGGGCGCGAAGCGGCCCCACTTTTGATTTCCAAGGGGACTGCTGCGCAGTCCATCGGGGATAAATCCCCTCGCACAGATACATCCCGTCACCTCCAAGTCCGCCCTCTGACTTAGGTTTCAGCCAGTGATAACAAACTGATTGCAAAACGTTACTGAGAAAATCTATCATTTGCACCTGGAGTCGCATTTGCGCAAGGAGTTCCCGCGCCGCCCTTACTTTTTCTCATCGGCCGTGCGCCTCCAGGTACAAAAATGCCCGCTCCAGCTCGACTTGCCGTGCCCTTCCGCCCGACGCTTCTCGCCCTGCTGTGCTCCCTGACCATCACCGCCCACGCCGCTGAAGACGACAACAAAGCGCTGTTGCTGGACGACGTCAACGTCAACGCTCAAGCCCCGACGCCAAACGCCCAGCCCCCGGTCTATTCCGGTGGTCAGGTCGCACGCGGCGGCCAGTTGGGCGTGCTCGGCAATCAAGACATGATGGACGTACCGTTCAGCGCCGCGTCCTACACCGAGCAACTGATCCAGGATCAGCAAGCCGAAGACGTCGCCGATGTGCTGCTTAACGATTCGTCGGTGCGTCAGGCTTCCGGTTTTTCCAACCAGGCGCAGATTTTCATGATCCGCGGCCTGCCGCTGACCGGCGACGACATTTCCTATAACGGCCTGTACGGCGTGCTGCCACGGCAGATCATTTCCACCGACGCCCTGGAGCGCGTCGAAGTGTTCAAAGGCCCGAACGCCTTCATCAACGGCGTGACCCCGACCGGTTCCGGCATCGGCGGCGGCGTCAACCTGCAGCCCAAGCGCGCCGGCGACGAGCCGCTGCGCCGCTACACCACCGACATCAACAGTGAAGGCCGCGTCGGTCATCACTTCGATATCGGCCAGCGATTTGGCGAAGACAACCGCTTCGGCGCGCGGATCAACCTGGCCCAGCGCGAAGGCGACACCGGCATCGATCACGAAAACCAGCGTTCGAAACTGTTCGCCATCGGCCTCGATTATCGCGGCGACGCGCTGCGTCTCTCCGGCGACTTTGCCTATCAGAAAGAACGTGTGAACGGTGGCCGCAACTCGGTCAACCTCGGCAACGCCACGCACATTCCGGACGCGCCATCGGCGGACACCAACTACGCGCCGAAGTGGGGCTACACCGACATCGAAGACACCTTCGGCATGCTTCGCGCCGAATATGACCTGAACGACAACTGGACCGCCTACGCTGCCGGTGGCGCCAAGCACACCCGCGAAGTCGGGCGCTACAACTCGACTACGCTGGTCGGCAACAACGGTGCTTCGGTCACGACCGGCTCGTTCATTCCCCACGACGAAGACAACACCAGTGTCATGGCCGGCCTCAACGGCAAGTTCAACACCGGCGTCGTCAGCCACAAACTGAATTTTGGCCTGACCGGCATCTGGGCCGAACAGCGCAGCGCCTACGATTTCGACCTGACCAAATACGCCAACAACATCTACCACCCGGTGCAAACGCCTGCGCCGGTCGGCAACTTCTCCGGTGGCGACCTGAACGATCCGGGCATTGTCGGCAAAACCTTCAACCGCAGCATCGCGCTGTCCGACACCCTCGGTTTCTTTGACGATAGCCTGCTGATCACCGCCGGCCTGCGTCGCCAGCAACTGGTCGTCCAGGGCTACAACTACGCCAGTTACGGCAGCGGCGGGCGCAAGTCCAGTTACGACGAATCGATCACCACGCCGGTGTACGGCATCGTGTTCAAACCGTGGGATCACGTGTCGTTCTACGCCAACCACATCGAAGGTCTGGCGCAAGGCCCGACCTCGCCCACTACGTCCGGCAATCGCGTGGTGGTCAACGGCAACGAAGTCTACGCACCGGCACGTTCCAAGCAGACCGAAGCCGGCGTGAAGGTCGACATGGGCACCTACGGTGCGAGCCTGGGCGTTTATCGCATCGAGCAGCCGAGCAACGGCTATTCGGAAATCATCGACGCCAATACCTCGCGGTATGTGCGTGAGGGTGAGCAGGTCAACAAAGGCGTGGAAATGAACGTGTTCGGCGAACCGGTCAGCGGCCTGCGCCTGATCAGCGGTCTGACCCTGATGGACACCGAACTGAAGAACACCCAGAACGGCGCCAACGACGGCAACCGAGCGATCGGCGTGCCGACCTTCCAGTTCAACGCCGGCGCCGACTGGGACGTGCCGGGCTTGCAAGGCGTGGCGCTGAATGCGCGGATGCTGCGCACCGGTGGCCAGTACGCGGACGCGGCGAACAACCTCAGCCTGCCGACCTGGAACCGCTTCGACGCCGGCGCGCGTTATGCCTTCAAGGTGTCGGAGAAAGACGTGACGTTGCGTCTGGGCGTGGAGAACCTGGCGAACAAGAAGTACTGGGAATCGGCTCAGGGTGGTTATCTGACTCAGGGCGAACCGCGAGTGGCGAAGTTATCGGGCACCATCGACTTCTAAGCGTCACGCCATCGTAAAAAAGGCCTCGCAGCTTCATGGCTGCGGGGCTTTTTTGTTTTTGTAGCGTTTGATAAGGCTCCTTCGCGAGCAAGCCCGCTCCCACAGGGGAACTCATTTCAATGTGGGAGCGGGCTTGCTCGCGAAGGGGCCGCAACTGGCTACCCTTTACATCTGATCCATACTTGCTGCACAGCCAAAGGAGGACAGGCCCATGAACCGCAGCGACGTACTGATCATCGGCGCCGGCCCCACCGGACTGGTGCTGGCTCTGTGGCTGAGCAAACTGGGCGTGCGCGTGCGCATCCTCGATAAAACCTCGGCGCCCGGCACCACTTCACGGGCGCTGGCGGTACAGGCGCGCACGCTGGAGTTGTATCGGCAACTGGATCTCGCTGACACCATCGTGCGCAACGGCCATCGTGTTGCGGCAGCCAATTTCTGGGTCAACGGCAAACCGGTCGCGCAGTTGCCGCTCAACCGCATCGGCGAAGGCCTGACCCCTTACTCGTTCGTTGAGATTTTCCCGCAGGACGAGCACGAACGGTTGCTGATCGATCGCCTCGAAGACTACGGCGTCAGCGTCGAGCGCAACACCACGCTGGAGAGTTTCGAAGAAACCGGCGACGGCCTCACCGCCCATCTGCGCCTGCCCGATGGCGAGCAGGAAATCTGTCAGGCCTGCTATCTGGCTGGCTGTGACGGTGCCCGCTCGGTGGTACGCAAATCCCTCGACGCCGGATTCCCCGGCGGCACTTACCAGCAGATTTTCTACGTCGCAGACGTCAAGGCCAGCGGCCCGGCAATGAACGGCGAGCTGCACCTGGATCTGGATGAAGCGGATTTTCTCGCGGTATTCCCGTTGGCCGGCGAAGGCCGCGCGCGATTGATCGGCACCGTGCGTGACGAGCGCGCCGAGCGAGCCGAAACCCTGGAATTCTCCGACGTCAGCAGCCGCGCCATCGAACACCTGAAAGTGCACATCGAAGACGTCCATTGGTTTTCCACGTACCGCGTGCATCACCGCGTGGCTGAACACTTTCGCAGCGGCCGGGCGTTTCTGCTTGGCGACGCCGCCCACGTGCACAGCCCGGCGGGCGGTCAGGGCATGAACACCGGCATTGGCGATGCGATCAATCTGGCGTGGAAACTCGCCGCCGTCCTCAGCGGCGCGGCCACCACCAAACTGCTCGACAGCTACGAAACCGAACGCATCGCCTTCGCCCGCAAACTGGTGTCGACCACTGACAAAGTCTTCAGCTTCGTCACCGCCGAGGGGCGCATGGCTGATCTGCTGCGCATGCGTGTGGCACCGTTTCTGATTCCGAAAATGGCCTCATTCGAAGCGAGTCGCGAATTCCTCTTTCGCACCGTTTCACAGGTCACCCTCAACTACCGCGGCATGCCGCTCAGTCAGGGCGCGGCCGGCCACGTGCACGGCGGCGACCGTTTGCCGTGGGCGCATGACGGTGAAGGGGATAATTACGATCCGCTGCGCCAGCCGTGCTGGCAAGTGCATGTGTACGGTGACACCAGCGACGAGATGATCCAGTGGTGCAACGAGCATCATCTGCCGCTGCATGTGTTCGACTGGCGACCGGCGTTTGAATCGGCGGGACTGGGGCGCAACGGCTTCTACCTGCTGCGCCCGGATACTTACGTGGCGATCGCCGAGACCAGTGCGGATCCGAAGGTGATCGAACGGTATTTCCGTGATCACGGGATCCGGCCGTACTTTAATTGTCCCTGACAACCACCGTTCAAATTGTGGGAGTGGGCTTGCTCACGAAAGCGTCGTGTCAGTCAGCCAGTCTGTGCCTGACATACCGTCTTCGCGAGCAAGCCCGTTCCCACAGGGGTGATGCGTTGGACGTCAGATCCCGGCCAGGGCCAGGTCCATCGCAAAATACGTGAAGATCAAATCCGCCCCTGCGCGCTTGATCGCGCCAAGGCTTTCACGCACCACGCGATCCTCATCAATCGCTCCGGCCTGTGCGCCGAACTTGATCATCGCGTACTCGCCGCTGACCTGGTACGCCGACAGCGGCAGGTTCGAGGCCTCACGAATGTCGCGGATGATGTCCAGATACGCGCCGGCCGGTTTGACCATCAGCGCATCGGCGCCTTCCTGCTCGTCAAGCAGCGATTCACGCAGGGCTTCGCGGCGGTTCATCGGGTTCATCTGATAGCTTTTACGATCGCCCTTGAGCGCGCTGCCGCCGGCCTCGCGGAACGGGCCGTAGAGCGCCGAAGCGAATTTGGTCGAATACGCCATGATCGGAATCTGCGTGAAACCTGCCGCGTCGAGGGCCTGACGTATCGCCCGCACCTGGCCGTCCATCGCCGCCGACGGTGCAATCACGTCGGCACCTGCACGGGCGGCGGCAACGGCTTGCTTGCCGAGGTTGATCAGGGTCTGGTCGTTGTCCACTTCATGGTTGTGCATCACGCCGCAATGGCCGTGATCGGTGTATTCGCAGAAGCAGGTGTCGGACATCACGATCATTTCCGGCACGGCATCCTTGGCGATGCGCGACATGCGCGAAACCAGACCGTTTTCACGCCAGGTGTCGCTGCCGTTGGCGTCCAGATGATGGGAAACGCCGAAAGTCATCACCGATTTGATGCCGGCGCGGGCATAGCGCTCGATCTCGCCGGCCAGTTTGCGCTCGGGAATACGCATCACGCCGGGCATGCTTTTGATCGGCACGAAATCGTCGATCTCTTCCTCGACGAAAATCGGCAGCACCAGGTCATTCAGGCTGAACTCGGTTTCCTGGAACAGGCTGCGCAGGCTCGCATTGCGGCGCAGACGGCGGGGACGTGCTTCGGGGAACTGACTGGACATGGGGTCTTTCCTGAAAACGGGCAGATGAGACGAAAGTCGTAGGGGGCGAAGCTTATGCCTTGCAGCAGGTGAGGTACAAACCTGGATCAATCAAGAGTGCATTACCGGGCACGCAATAATCCCTGCGCCAAATACATACCCCCTTGTGGGAGCGGGCTTGCTCGCGAAGGCGTCATGTCAGTCAGCTTATTGATTACTGACACACCGCTTTCGCGAGCAAGCTCGCTCCCACAAGGAACAGGCGTGCAGCCCGAAGACTATGACGGGATGGTCAGGCCTCGAACAACCGCCGGGCGGGCGAGAAAGCGCTCCAGCACACGGGTGACATTCGGGAAGTCCTTGATACCGACCAGGTCGCCCGCCTCGTAGAACCCGATCAGGTTGCGTACCCACGGAAACGTGGCGATGTCGGCGATGGTGTAGCGCTCACCCATGATCCAGTCGCGGCCTTCCAGGCGGGTGTCGAGCACCTTGAGCAGGCGTTTGCTTTCATCGACGTAGCGATCACGCGGACGCTTGTCCTCGTAGTCCTTGCCAGCGAATTTATTGAAGAAACCGAGTTGGCCGAACATCGGGCCGATGCCGCCCATCTGGAACATCAGCCACTGAATGGTTTCGTAGCGCAGCGCGCCTTCCTGGGCCAGCAACTGACCGCTCTTGTCGGCGAGATAAATCAGGATCGCGCCGGACTCGAACAGCGGCAGCGGCTGGTCTTGCGGGCCGTGGGGGTCGAGGATCGCCGGGATCTTGTTGTTCGGGTTCAGCGACAGAAACTCAGGGGACAACTGGTCGTGCGTGTCGAAACCGACGCGATGCGGCTCATACGGCAGGCCGATCTCTTCAAGCATGATCGAGACTTTGACGCCGTTGGGGGTCGGCAAGGAGTAGAGCTGAATCCAGTCAGGGTACTGCGCCGGCCATTTCTGGGTGATCGGGAACGCGGACAGATCGGTCATGGGAAGCATCCAGTCACAAATTAAAGGCCTGAGCATAATCCAGGATCATCCGCTCCAGCTCAGGTTCTTTTCAGCGATGCCCTCGGGCTTACTTAAATCCGCAACATCCTGTCGCTAACCTGCGCCCAAGCCGTCAACGGTTGCCGCTAAAGTGCCGCGCACTTGTGCGAATCGAACCATCCGGCCTCAGAGGACTCTGAGTTAAGCCTTTCGCAAGGGAAGCGCAACACGACAGGGAAAACACCCGGGGCTGGGAGCCGGTGGTGTAGAGGTTTGTCAGCCTTAACCGAATTTGCTGAAGAACCTTTGATGTCATGACGAACCTTTTGCGTTTCGCCAAACGTTTCAAACACCGCGCGTATGTGGCCCTGCCTTCCCTGCTGGCCGTCAGCGCATTGTTTCTGTCCCTCGAATCCAGCGAAAGCCGCGCACAACCGGTGGACGGCACTCAGACGCTGGTATTTCTGCGCCATGCGGAGAAACCGGAGGGTGGCCTCGGCCAGCTCAACTGTCAGGGCCTGAACCGCGCGATTGATCTGTCGACCCTGCTGCCGGAAAAATTCGGCAAGGCCGATTACGTCTTCGCCGCCAACCCGACGCGCAATGTCGAGGAAGGCGAACTGGACAATTCCTACAGCTACATTCGCCCGCTGATGACCATCAGCCCGGCCGCGATCAAGCTTGGATTGCCGGTGAACATCGAGTTTTCCGCCAACGACACCAGTGATCTGGCGCGCGAACTGCTCGAAGACAAGTACCACAACTCGACGATTTACACGGCGTGGTCCCACGGTTATCTGCCGGAACTGATCAACAAAGTGGCCGGCAAAGCCGTCGGCGAAAAGCAGACCATCACCCAGGACTGGCCCGGTGGCGATTTTGACTCGCTGTATGTGCTGACCCTGACCTGGCACAACGGCAAGGCCAGTTTGCAGAGCCACAGCTACAAGCAAGGGCTGGACAATGGCAAGGCGACTTGCCCGACCTGATTACTGTGCGGCCTGCCCCCACAAGGAATTTGTATTCCACGCAAATCCAATGTGGGAGCGGGCTTGCTCGCGAAGAGGCCAGCCGCTACCCCCTCAAAGATGCTGACTCACCCGCTCGCGCAGATACTCAAGCACCGCCCCACGCTCCCCCGCGAACTCGATCCGCCCGCCCTTCTTCTCGCGCTGAAACACATACATCGGGTCGTAATACTCGCGCAGCAACCCTTCGATCCAGCCCCGGTGCAGATCCACCACGCCACTGCGCCCCTGCTCGGCCAACGCCTCTTCCATCAGGATCAGCATCCGCCGATGGCGCTCGCCACCGAGACGTTTCTGCACGTTGTTCAGACTGTCGAGCAAACGCTCGGCAAACAAGGCAAAACCCTGTTCGCCATGCACCTGTGAAAATTCCGCCGACAGATCCACCACGTAATCTCGCAGGATCCGCTCGACGCGATCCTCAAAGCTGTCTTCCAGCCAGACCATCGGGTACTGCTGCATGCCCTGATACAGCGGCAGCGGCAAGGCGCAGCTGCCCACGACCCGGCTCTCGTCCTCCAGCACGAATTGCCCGATACCGGCAGCGCGCTTCTTGAGAATGTCGATGGCCAGACGGTTTTCGAAATCGATGTTCGACGGCTGCCCGGTGGCGCGTTTGCCGAAGCTTGAGCCGCGATGATTGGCGTGGCCTTCCAGGTCCAGACCGTTGCGCAGCTGCACCAGCACTTCGGTCTTGCCAGTGCCGGTCATGCCGCCAAGCAAGACGAAATCGCACTGTGCGATGGCTTGCTCAAGCGTGTCGATGAGGAAGTTGCGCATCGCCTTGTAGCCACCGCCGATGCGCGGGTAGTCGATGCCCGCCTCGTCGCGCAGCCACTGTTGCGTGATCTGCGAACGCAGGCCGCCACGAAAGCAATAGAGATAACCGTCAGGGTGGGCCCGGGCGAAATCGGTCCAGGCCTGGATGCGCTCGGCCTTCACCGCGCCGGACACCAGTTGATGACCCAGTTCGATGGCGGCCTGTTGCCCGTGCTGCTTGTAACAGGTGCCGATTTTCTGCCGCTCGATGTCATTCATCAGCGGCAGATTGATCACGCCGGGAAACGCGCCTTTGTGAAATTCGACTGGCGCACGGGCGTCCATCAGCGGTCGGTCGTTGAGGAAAATATCGCGGTAATCGGTGCAGTCGCGGAGCATCAAATCACCTCGACTGCGTTCGTCTGTCGCTCAACCAGCTCGCCGATTGGCGCCAGGTTCAGGCCCAGATCTGCGGCCACGGCGAGGAATTCTTCATTGCCTTCAGGGGTGACGGCAATCAACAGACCGCCGCTGGTTTGCGGGTCGCAGAGCACACGTTTGTGCAGCTCCTGCACCCGGCCGACCTTGCTTGAATAACTGTCGAAATTGCGCAACGTCCCGCCGGGTACGCAGCCCTGATCGAGGTAATACTCGACGCTCTCCAGACGCGGTACGCGATCGTAATGAATGCGCGCTGTGAGCTGGCTGCCGTCGGCCATTTCGACCAGATGCCCGAGGAGGCCGAAACCGGTGACGTCGGTCATCGCGGTGACGCCGGCGAGTTTGCCGAAGCGGCTGCCGGGCTTGTTCAGGGTGCACATCCAGTCGCGGGCGACACCGACGTCGCTGTGACGCAGTTTGCCTTTTTTCTCCGCCGTGGTGAGGATGCCGATGCCCAGCGGTTTGGTCAGATACAACAGGCAACCGGCGGTCGCGGTGTCGTTGCGTTTCATGTGGCGCTTTTCCACCAGCCCGGTGACGGCGAGGCCGAAGATCGGCTCCGGCGCATCGATCGAATGCCCACCCGCCAACGGAATGCCCGCTGCGTCACACACCGCACGGCCACCGCGAATCACTTCGCGCGCCACCTCCGGCGCCAGCACATTGACCGGCCAGCCGAGGATCGCAATCGCCATCAACGGATCGCCACCCATCGCATAGATATCGCTGATCGCATTCGTCGCGGCGATACGGCCGAAGTCGAACGGATCATCGACGATCGGCATGAAGAAGTCGGTGGTCGACACCACACCGCGCTCGGCATCGATCTCGTACACCGCGGCGTCATCACGCGAGGCATTGCCGACCCACAGTTTCGGATCAAGGTTCTGCGCCCCGCTGCCAGCCAGAATCACTTCCAGTACCTGCGGAGAAATCTTGCAGCCGCAACCGGCGCCGTGGCTGTATTGGGTCAGACGAATCGGCTCGCTCATGGGGGAGTCTCTGGCTAGGGAATGTGGCGGATTCTAGCAGAGCGCGAGGTTGGCGATTCTTGTGCTGATACTCAGAGCCTGCTTGCGAAGGCAATCGAGGCGAAAGTCCTGAATGTAGAAAACTCAAGATCAAAAGATCGCAGCCTGCGGCAGCTCCTACATAGAGAATCGCGTTTCTCTGTAGGAACTGCCGCAGGCTGCGATCTTTTGCTCAAACAAAAAAAACCGCCCTGACGGGCGGCTAAAAGGTGCTTCGACCCTACTCAGAAGCCAAGGCTGAAGCTGACAGTCATGGCGTGGTCGTTGCTGTCGTTCGACAGTTGTCCCGAATAGCCGATACCAAGTTTGCCGGTCGGGCTGATCTGGAAGTCCACACCCGCTTCGACGATGGCGCTGTCCTTGGCAATCGGCACACCTTGGGTGCTGAACGAGGCGCCGCCGTCGATGAAGGTCAGGTCGGCGTCAGGCTTGGTGTCGCCGAACGCGTGTCGCCAGCCGATCGCCGCGCGCGGGGTGAATTGCCCGCCGTTGCTCAGGGTGATGACTTTGCCGGCCCGCACGCCGAGGGTCGAGAAGGTGATGTCCTGATCGGCATCGGCCTCCAGGCGCCCTACGCCGCCCTTTTCCTTGGCCTTGTCGGTGTCGTAGTTGACGTAGGCCAGACCCGCGAACGGTTCCAGGGCAATGCCGGCGGCATCAATGGTGTAACCGACTTCACCGAACACTTGGGCGCTGCGTGCATCGTAATTGGCCTTCAAGCGGTCGTTGTAGCTGCCGACGCTGACGTTGCGTTTGGTCTCGATATCGTGCCAGCTGTATGCCGCGCCGAGGCGCACCGCCAGTGCGTCGAATTGCGAGTTGAGGTACGCCGCCAGGTGGTAGCTCTCGACCGTGGCATCCGAGCGACGATCATGGGCGTCGAGGTCGCTGCGGGTGTAACCGGCGGCCATGCCCACGCGCCACTGGTCATCGATTTGCTTGTCGGTGCCGAGCATGAAGCCGCTGAGGTTACGGTCGAGTTTCGCGGTGTTGCTGTCGCCGTCCGATTCGCCCCAGGCACCGAGTGCCCGCGCCCAGCCGACCATTTCGCCTTGGCAACCGTTGCTGCTCAATTGGTTGTCGCTCGGCGCCAGCGCCCGACGCGGATCATCCGCAGCGCTGCACGATGGCTGACGCATGCGGTCATTGACCGCGTCGCGCACGTAACGCGAGTCTTCAAGAATCGCGCTGGCCGTGCTGGCGTGGATTTCCCCGGACAGACTGTCGAAGGCATTGCGCGCACCGGCCACGCTGAGGTTGACGATTTCATTCTGCAACGCTGCACCGGCGGCGCCGTTACGCGACAGTGCTGAAGCTGCAGCGCGCTGGTTCTTCGTCGCGGCGACATCGGCGAACGAATTGCCGTTGCGGCTGACCGCGAGGGTCACCGAATCGGCTCCGTAAATCAGCGAACTGTCGAGGAACGCGTATTGCGGCAGATTGGTGCTGCTGAACGTGCCGGTGACGCCGCCGCCCGCCGTGATCAGCGAGTACACGGTGTTGCCGGTGAACGGTGCCAGCGAGTTGACCTGCAAGCCACCGCTCAGTGCCGCCGTGCCACCGACCGCCAACGGTGTCGCCGTCGGCGAACTGATGGTCAGCGCCAGCACGCCGTCAGCGGCGTTGGTCAGGTTGCCCGCGACGCTCAGGGTGCCAGCCTCGGCGCCCGAGGCCACCACACCGTGGTTGACCACCGAACCGACGCTGCCGTTACCGCTCAGACCGGCGCCGTTGGCGACAGTCACTTGCCCGCCCAACGATGCCCGCGCAGACCGGCTGCCGACTTGCAGTACGCCTTGATCCACTGACACGGTGCCGCTGAACGGCTGATCACCGGTCAACAGCAAGGTCCCGGTGCCGCGTTTGAGCATCGCACCAAGACCACGCAGCGTGCCGTTGAACTGGCCGTTGGCGGTCTGCTGGAACACCAGCGAAGCGTTGTTGAGGATGTTGCCTTGCAGGCTCGTGGTGTTGCCGATCAGCGTACCGCCGCTGACGGTGGTGCCACCGCTGTAGGTGTTGGCGCCACTCAGCACCAGCGTGCCGGAGTCGAGTTTTTCGATGCCGCCGGTGCCCACCAGCGGCACGGAGATTTCCGCACTGCCCCCGGCATTGACTCGTACCGGCGCCAGGCTGCCGTCCGCACCGTTGACCGGGGTCAGCGTGCCACCCGCGCCAGGCACCAGACTGTAGCCACTGGCAAGGAATTGCAGGCCGGTGAAATTCTGATTGCCCTGCACAGTGACTGTCCCGGCCTGGCCGCCAAAAACGGCGAACTGACCATTGGAAGCCAGCGCCTGGGTGCCGGTCGGATCGGTCCAGTTGGTATTTGGCCCCCACACGCCGTTGCCGCCATCGATGCTGCCATCCGGATTGGTGGTGCCGCCGTTCCAGAACTGCACCTCACCCGGCGTGCCTTGCACCAGAAGATTGATCTGATTGGCGATGGCGGTTTGCAGGGTCAGGTTGGCGGCCGACACCGGCAGGCTGCCGTAGACCAGACCGTTGTCGGTCAGGCTGCCGCCGTAGCTGAACAGTTGATAGACGCCAGTGCCAAAGCCCCCGGCGTTGCTGATGTTCAGCGTGCCGTCGAGGGTCAAGTTGCCAGCGACGTTGACCACGGTGGTGGAACTGGTCGCCGAGCCGAGGCTGAAGTCCAGATTTGTGCCCGAGGACAACGCCAGCGAACCGACCGACAACGGCGTCGCCGTGCCACCACCGAGCAATGTCGCGCCGCTGGCCAGTTGCAGCGCCCCGCCGAGCTGCCCGCCACCACCGATTTTCGCGCCGCTGGCGACGTCGACGTTGGCGCTGTCGAGCACACCGTTGACGATCAGATTGCCGGCCTGCACCGAAGTGTTGCCGGTGAAGGTGTTGTTGCCGGTCAGCAGCAATTGACCGCTGCCGGTTTTGTTCAGCGTGCCGGTGCCGGTGAGGTTGCCGGTGTAGCTGCCGTCGGCGTTCTGTTCGAAAGTCAGCGCCGCGTTGTTGACGATTGCGCCTTGCAGGCTGCTGGTGTCGCCGCGCGTGCTGCCACCGTTCAGCGTGGTGCCACCGCTGTAGGTGTTGGCGCCGCTGAGTACCAGATCACCCGTGCCGTTTTTCAGCAGACTGCCAGTGCCGGTAATCGCGCCGATCAGGCTGGTGTTTTGGTTGCCGGCGAGCGTCAGTTGCGCGCCGAGGTTGATGGCGTTGGCCAGTTGCAGTGCCGAAGTGCTGTCGAGGCTGCCGTTGCCGGTCACGTTGAGCGCACCGCTGCTGAGTGCGCTGTTGTTGCCGAGGATCAACGTGCCGCCAGCGAGTTGGGTACCGCCGCTGTAGATGTTGCTGCCGTTAAGGGTCAGGCTCGAAGCACCGGTCTTGATCAGACTGCCGCTGCCGCTGACCACGCCACCGAGGGTCAAGGCGTTGGAGCCGGCGACGGTGAGTCCGCCATTGAGCACCACATCGTTGGCCAGGCTGACCGCCGTGTTGCTGTCCAGCGCCGTGCCGTTGGCGGCGGTCAACACACCGGTGCCGAGTGCCGCGTTGTTGCCGACCACGATTTTGCCGCCATTGAGCGCGGTGCCGCCGGTGTAACCGTTGGCGGCGTTGAGCACCAAAGTGCCGGTGTCGTATTTGCCGAGGGTGCCGGCACCGTTGAGCGCGACACCAATGGTGGCGGTGGCATTCGGGTCGACCCGCACGGTCGCATTGCCCAGCGAACCGTTGACCAGATTCAGCGATCCCGCCGTGCCGTTTTGCAGGCTGTAGCCATCGGTGACGAACTGCATGCCAGTGATGGTTTGCGCGCCGTTGACCGTGACCGTGCCCGCCGTGCCCTGGAACACTGCGAAGTTGTTGGTCCAGGCCTGGTTGGTCGTGCCGTTGACGTCGGTCCAGTTGGTGCCGCCGGTGCCCCACGTGCCGCTGCCGCCATCGACCGAACCGTTGGCGACGAGTTGGTTGCCGTCCCAGAACTGCACGGTAACGCCCGGTGCGGTGACCAGCAGGTTGATCTGGTTGGCCAGCGCGGTTTGCAGGGTCAGGTCGCCCGGGGTGACGCTGCCCGGCACGGTGCCGATCAGCATGCCGTTGTCGGTCAGACCGCCGGTGTAGTTGATCAACCGGTACACGCCGCTGCCGAAACCGCCGATGTCGCTGACGTTGAGGGTGCCGTCGAGGGTCAGGTTGCCGCCGACATTGACCAGCGCGTTGCCGCCACCGGACACCGGAGTACCGAGGCCCACATCGAAGTTGGCGTTGGCGTTGAACACCAGCGAATTCACTGACAGGGTGCTGCCAGTAGCGCCGGCCAGATGACCGCCGTCCGCCACGGTGACTGCCCCGCCCAACGAACCGCTGCCGGCCAGCGTACCGCCGCTGTTGACCAGCACGCTGGCACTGTCGAGCGAGCCGTTGACGTTCAAGGTGCCGGCGTTAACGGTGGTGTTACCGGTCAGACTGTTGATGCCGGTCAGGGTCAGCGTACCGGTGCCAAGTTTGCTCAGTTCGCCGGTGCCGGTGAGCACGCCGTCGAAAATGCTGCTGGCGTTGTTGCCGCCGATGCTCAGCGTGTTACCGCCGCCGATCAGCGCGGTACCGCTGCCGGTCAGGCTGGCGAGGCTGCCCGAACCGCCGAGGTTCAGCGTCGCCGCAGCGCCGAGATTGACCCCGGCGTTGCTGCCCAGTGCCGAGTTGCCCAGCGTGGTCAGGCTGCCGGACTGCACATCGAAGGTGCCGCTGAAGGTGTTGTTGCCGGACAGCGTCAGGTCGGCCAGACCGTTCTTGGTCACGGTGCCCGCCCCGGCGATCACACCGCCGAGGGTCAGGTTGTTGTTGCCTGCGAAACTGAGGTTGGCATTGACGTTGACGTTGTTGGCCAGCACCAGCGGCGCAGTGGTGTCGAGGGTCGATGTGCCCGCCACGGTCACCGCGCCGGAGCCCAGGCCCGCCGAGGTGCCGAGGGTCACGGTGCCGGCGTTCAGCGTGGTACCGCCGCTGTAGCTGTTGATACCGTTGAGGGTCAGGTTGGAGGCGCCATTCTTGATCAGTCCGCCCGTGCCGCTGACCACGCCGCTGAGGGCTACGTCGCTGTTTCCGGTGTTGGTCAGGTTGGCGTTGAGCACCACGTTGTTGCCCAGCGACACCGAAGTGTTGCTGTCCAGCGCCGAGGCACCGGCCACGGTCAGGTTGCCCAGACCGAGCGCACCGTTGCTGCCGGCGGTCAGGGTGCCGGCATTCAGGGTCACGCCGCCGAGGAAGTTGTTGGCCCCGCTCAGGATCAGGTTGGCCGCGCCATTCTTGGTCAGGCTGCCGGCACCGTTGATGGCTCCGCTGAGGGTCAGATCGTTGCTGCCGACGATGCCGAGGTTGCCCGCCAGGTTGATGGCGTTGCCTGCCGTGAAGGCGCCGCTGGCATCCAGCGTGGTGCCGTTCGCCGCGTTCAAAGTGGCAGAACCCAGCGCGCTGTTCGACGCGAGAACCAGACCGCCCGCGTTCAGTGCCACCGGCCCGAGGAAGGCGTTGTTGCCACCGAGGGTCAGGCTGGCCGAACCGTTCTTGATCAAGCCGCCAGTGCCGGAAATGACACCATTGAGGGTCAGCGCATTGCTGCCGAGCACGGTCAGGTTGCCGTTCAGGGTGGCGGCGTTGGCCAGGGTCACCGCGGTGTTGCTGTCCAGTTGCGTACCGGCATTGGCGATCAACGCGCCGGTGCCCAGTGCGCTGTTGCTGCCGACCACCAGCGTGCCGCCATCCAGTTGCGTACCGCCGGTGTAGCTGTTGGCGCCGTTGAGCACCAGAGTGCCGGCATCGAGTTTGTTGAGGATGCCGCTGCCGTCGATGTTCACACCGACCGTGGCGGTCACGCCCGGATCAACCCGCATCGCCGTGGTCCCGCCGCTGCCGTTGACGGCGGTCAGCAGACCCGACGTGCCGTTGACCACGTTGTAGCCATCGGTGAGGAATTGCATCCCGGTGAACAGCTGCGTGCCGTTGACCGACACCGTGCCCGCCGTGCCCTGGAACACTGCGAAGTCGCCGGCCCAGGTCTGGTTCAGCGTGCCGTTGGAATTGGTCCAGTTGGTGCCGCCGGCATTCCACGTGCCAGTGCCGCCATCCACCGTACCGTTGGGGATGGTCTGGCTGCCGTCCCAGAAACGCAGGTTGGTATTCGGCGCCGACACGATCAGATTCACCTGATTACCCAAGGTCTGCACGAGGATGTCGCCGAGGCCATAACCCACCGGCACACCGGCCACGGTCAGGCCGTTGTCGGTCAGCGCGCCGATGTAGTTGAACAGGCGATAGACACCGACACCGAAACCGCCGGCATCGGTGACATTAAGGTTACCGTCGAGGGTCAGGTTGCCGCCGATGTTCATCAGCGAAGAGGTCGATGGCGTGGCGAGGCTCGCGTCGACATTACTGTTGGCGGTGAGAATCAGCGACGAGGTCGACAAGGTATTGCCCGAAGACAACGCCAGATGACCGCCGCTGTTGACGGTGATGAAGCCAAGCGCCGAACCGGTACCTGTGAGGGTCGCACCGTTGTTGACGTTGAGCTGGGAACTGGCCAGGGAACCGGTGAGGTTCAGCGTACCGCCGTTGACGTTGGTGTTGCCGGTGATGCCGCTGTTGCCGGTGAGGTTCAGCGTCCCGGTACCGACTTTGGTCAGCGCACCGCTGCCACCGAGGTCGCCGTCGAAGGTGCTGGTGCTGTTCACGCCGCCCACGGTCAGGGTATTGCCGCCGGCAATCTGCACACTGCCGCTGCCGCTTAAGCCATTGAGGCTAGCGCTGCTGTTGAGATAGAGATTGGCACCGGCGCTGATGTTGGCGCCGGAGGTGTTGCCCAGCGCCCCGCTGCTCACGGTGGTGACGCTGCCGGACGCGATGTTCAGCGCACCGGTGAAGGTGTTGTTGCCGCTGAGCGTCAGGTCGCCGAAGCCGTCCTTGGTCAGGCTGCCGGCGCCATCGATCACGCCGCTGAGGTTCAAGGTGTTGCTGCCGGCCAGGGTCAGGCCGGCATTGAGGGTGATGTTGTTACCGACGCTCATGCCGGTGCTGGTATCCAGCGTCGAAGCGCCGCCGACGGTCAGACCGCCACTGCCCAACGCAGCGGCCGAACCCAGGGTCAGCGTACCGGCGTTGAGCGTGGAGCCACCGCTGAAGGTGTTGGTGCCGTTGACGGTCAGGTTGGCCGCACCGTTTTTGATCAACTGACCAGCGCCGCTGATCACACCGCCGAGGGTCAGGTTCTGGGTGCCGCCGACGCTCAGCGCCGCATTCAGCACGACCGCATTGGCCAGGCTGGCCAGCGGCGAACTGCTGTCCAGCGTCGCCGCGCCGCCGACGGTCAAGGCACCGGTGCCGAGTGCCGAGCTGTTGCCGACGGTCACCGTACCGGCGTTCAGAGTCGTGCCGCCGGCGTAGGTATTGGTGCCATTCAGATTGAGATTGGCCGCGCCGTTTTTCACCAGGCTCCCGGCTCCGGCGACGGTGCCGGTGAGGGTCAGGTCTGCGCTGCCGCCGATGTTCATGGCGCCGGCGAGGTTGACCTGGTTGCCCAAAGTGACGGCAGTGTTGGTATCCAGCGTGGTGCCGGCCGCTGCGTTCAATGCGCCGCTGCCGATCGCGGTATTGCTGCCGACAATCAGCTTGCCGACGTTCAGCGCGGTGTTGCCGAAGTAGGTGTTGGCGCCGTTGAGGATCAGGTCGGCGGGGCCGCTTTTGGTCAGGCCGCCGACACCGGAAACCACACCCGCGAGCGTCAGCGCGTTGCTGCCGCCGATGGTCACGTTGCCACCGAGGTTGACGTTGTTGGCCAGGCTCGTCGCGGTGCTGGCGTCCAGTGTGGTGGTGTTGCCGGCGTTGAGGATGCCGGTGCCGAGGGCGGTGTTGGAACCGACGACCAGTGTCCCGGCGTTCAGCGACGTAGAGCCGGTGTAGGTGTTGTTGCCGGTCAGGGTCAGGGTCGAGGAGCCGGTCTTGATCAGGTTGCTGCCGCCGCTGATCACGCCGCCGAGGGTCAGCGGGTTGGCGCCGCCGGCGGTGAGGTTGGAGTTGAGTGCAATCGCATTGTTCAGCGTCACGTTGGCGCTGCTGTTGAGCGTTGCGCCCGCACCGCCCACGGTCAGCGTGCCGGTGCCGAGTGCCGCGCCGTTGCCGACGGTCAGGCTGCCAGCGTTGAGTGCGGTGCCGCCAGTGAAGGTGTTGGCACCGTTGAGGGTCAGGTTGGCCGTGCCGTTCTTGATCAACTGGCTGGCGCCGCTGAGCACGCCGCCCAGGATCATGCCGTTGCTGCCGCCGATGGCCAGGTTGCCGTTGAGGGCGACGTTGTTGTTCAGAATGACCGAAGTGTTGCTGTCGAGGGTCGCGGCGCTGGCGACAGTCAGGGCGCCGCTGCCCAGAGCGGCGGCGTTGCCGACGGTCAGGGTGCCGGCGTTCAGGGTGGTGCCGCCGCTGAAGGTGTTGGCGCCGTTGAGAATCAGGTTGGCCGCGCCGTTCTTGGTCAGTCCGCCGCTGCCGCTGACTACGCCGCCGAGGGTGATGTTGGCATTGCCGGCGATGTTCAGGTTGCCGCCGAGGGCGACCGCGTTGCCCAGCGAAACGGTGGTGCTGGCGTCGAGGGTGGTGCCCGCCGCCGTGGTCAGTGCGCCGGTACCCAGCGCGGTGTTGGAGCCGACAATCAGCGTCCCGCTGTTCAGCGCGGTGCCGCCGGAGAAAGTGTTGTTGCCGCTGAGGGTCAGGTTCGCGGTGCCGCCCTTGAGCAGGTTGCCGGCGCCGCTGATGACACCGCTCAGGCCCAGCGCCTGGGTGCCGCCGATGGTCAGCCCGCCTGCCAGCGCCACTGCGTTGGCCAGGGTCACGGCGGTGGTCGCATCCAGCGTGGTGCCGGCCGCCGCGTTCAAGGCGCCCGTGCCGAGGGCGGTGTTGCTGCCGACGAGCAAACTGCCGCCGTTGAGCGCGGTGGTGCCGCTGTTGGTGTTGTTGCCGGTCAGGGTCAGGCTGGCGCTGCCGCTTTTGGTGATCGCGCCGGTGCCGGAGACGATGCCGGCCAGGGTCAGGGCATTGCTGCCGAGCACGTTCAGCGCACCGGTGATGCCGACGTTGTTGGCCAGGGTCACGTTGCCGGTGCTGTCGAGGCTGGTGCCGTTGCTGGTATTGAGGACACCGGTACCCAGTGCGTTGTTGTTGCCGACGCGCAAGGTGCCGGCGCTGAGGCTGGTGATCCCGGTGTAGGTGTTGATGCCGTTTAGGGTCAGGCTGCCGCTGCCGGTTTTGGTCAGGTTGGCGGCGCCGCTGATCACCCCGCCCAGGGTCAGCGCACCGGTGCCGGTCGCGGTCAGGGTGCTGTTGAGCGTGATCGCGTTCGCCAGCGAAATCGGCGCCGTCGCCGAGATGCTCGAAGAGCCGCCGACCGTGATGCCGCCGGTGCTGAACGCCGAGTTGTTGCCTACCAGCACTATGCCGCCGTTGAGCACGGTGTTGCCGGAGTAAGTGTTGATGCCGTTGAGGTTGATCTGGCCGCTACCGATCTTGGTCAGGCCGCCCGTGCCGGAGATCACACCGTTGAGGGTCATGCCGTTGATGCCCTGCAGAGTCAGGCCAGTCCCGCCCAGGTTGATCTGATTGGCCAGCGTCAAACCGGCATTGCTGGCCTGGAGAATCCCGCCGTTGGACGTCAGTACACCGCTGCCGAACGCCGCGTTGTCGTTGAACTGCGCGACACCGCCGTTGAGCGTGGTCGCGCCGCTGACCAGTGGTCCCTGCAAGGTCCAGGTGCCGCTGTTGAGGGTCAGGTTGTTGAAGTTGACGTAGGTCGCACTTGAAGCCGTGCCGGTGCCGGTGGTGCCGCCGCCGAGACCGATCGGGTTTTGCAGGATCAGCGTGTTGGTACCGGCCGCGCCGCCATCGATCGTCCCGGTCGGAGCGAAGGTCAGATTGACACCGATCAGGCCACCGAGGCCGACAGAAACTTGCACGCCGTCACCGACGTTAACGCTTGAACCGGTGATTGCGTAGAAGGTGTTGGTGCTGCCCGCCCCCATCGACACGCCGCCCGTGATGTTACCGGCGTTGGTGAAGGTGTTGCCCGCCACCGACGTCTCGAACGCGACCCGGCCGTTGATCGTGCCGGTGGCGCTGTTGGTCATGTTGACTTGCGAACCGCCATACACCCCGACCACTGGCGTATCGGCCAGGGTGATGCCGCCGACCGACAGCCCGGTCGAGGTAATCGTGCCGTCGTTGGTGATGGTCGTGGTGCCCGACACCGAGTTGTTCACGGCAATCCCCAGACCGTCGATGCTGGTCAGGTTGAGGCCGAGCAACATGCCGGTGCCGCGAATGAGCCCGGTGGTGTTGTTGGCGATGCTCACCGTGCTGGTCGCGCCGGTGCCGATGAACGCGCCGCCACTGAGGATCGAGACCAGGCCGAGCAAGGCCGGGTCGAGGGTGCCGGAGTTGTTCAGGTTGATATTGGCCCCGGTCAGGTTGATCACCTTGCCACCCAGCGTCGCGTTCATCTGCGCGCCGTTGGTGACGTTGACCGTCAGGCCGCTGGTGGCACTGCTGTAGTCATTGAGAAACAGCGGCAGGGTCGGAACGCCCGAACAGGTAATCGTGGAGCCCGCCGCCGAGCAGGTGGCGAACGCCTGCTCGCTGACCCCACCGAACAGAAGTCCGACGACGCTCAGATGCACAGCAAGGGACAGTGGGGAAAAACGCGAAACGAGGGCGACACCAAACCTTGCTTCCACGGGCTACTCCTTGTCGTGGCCAATTTCTTCCTTGAAGGCGCGCAGAGCCGTGCTTATTCCACACGCGAATCAAGACTGCGACGGTCATCACAAAACCGCTGATTGGGGACAAAGCTAGTAGACGCCCAGCAATGGGGCACGGATTAAATGGTGTTAATACTTTAATACTAGGCCTGTCTAAACCGGGGCTTTCAGCCAGTAAACGCGGGAATTTGGCTGCACATGATTATCCCTGTGGGAGCGGGCTCGCTCGCGAAAGCGGTGTTCCTGTGCCGATGTGTTGCCTGACCTGACGCCTTTGCGAGCAAGCCCACTCCCACACGGGAAATTCACCGCAACAGAGAAACTGGTACGGCTTGTGCAAACGTTTGCGAACCGTCAATCTCGGCATTTTCGTAACAAAACCATACAGACCCGCAGAATCCGGGCCTTGATCCGCAAAAAAGGACTTTGAATGCACGCTGCTCCCCTTCTTCGTGCGCCGTTTGCGCGCGCGTTTGCTGTTTCCCTGCTACTGACCGGCGTTACCGGACTTCTCAGCCACAGCGCCCTCGCCCAACCCGTACTGCCGGAGGAGTCCGCTCAGGGTGAAGCCCTCAGCCCCGAAGCCAGTCCACCGAAAAAAGGTGCGTACCTGTCGGACTGGTACAACCAGGATCTGATGCTGATCGGCAGCAAAGACATCAGCTTCGGCCCGCAACCGGCCGACGATATCTATCTGGAATATGAGTACTTTGGCCGCAAGGGGCCGTTCGAACTGTACGGCTACGTCGACATTCCGAAGATCTTCAACATCGGCAACAGTCACGACAAAGGCGTGTGGGATCACGGCTCGCCGGTGTTCATGGAGCACGAACCGCGCATCTCCATCGACTACCTTGCCGGCCGCAGCCTGGCCATCGGCCCGTTCAAAGAATGGTACGTCGCGTTCGACTGGATCTACGACCACGGCAGCCGCAAGGAAAACCGCGCCAACACCCTCTACAGCGGCTTCGGCACCGACATCGACACCCATTCACGGGTCAATCTGTCGGCCAACCTGTACGGGCGTTATCAGTGGGAAAACTACGGTGCGAGCAACGAGTACTCGTGGGACGGCTACCGTGCGCAGCTCAAATACATCGTGCCGATCGACAAATTCAGCAACGGCGCGTCGCTGACCTACATCGGCTTCACCAACTTCGATTTCGGCTCCGACATCCACAAGGACAACCCCGCACGCACCGCCAACGCGACAGTCGCAACCAACGTCTTGCTGTACTCGTTCACCCATTTGCGCTTCACCCTGGTGGGGCGTTACTTCCACAACGGCGGCAACTGGGAGGACGGCAGCGAGCTGAACTTCGGCGATGGCAATTTCCGTGCGCGGTCGAACGGGTGGGGTTACTACGCGGGTGTCGGTTACCAGTTCTAACCAGAATCCGGCATCACAAAAAACCACTGTGGGAGCGGGCTTGCTCGCGAAAGCGATGTGTCAGGCAGCATTTGTTTCACTGACACCACGCCTTCGCGAGCAAGCCCGCTTACACCATTTGGATGTGTGGCGTATCAGGGAATGAGGATGACCTTGTCGCCGCTGCCCTGGTTGACGTCGGCGTAGCGCGCCAGACCTTCGGCCAGCGGGGCTTCCACCAGGCCTTGCGGCAATGGCAGCAAGTCTTCATCGAAGAAGCGCCCGAACTGGTCCAGCATCGCCGCGCATTCTGCGACGCCGTACAGCAACGAGTTGATGCCGACCAGCGAACCGCCCTTGCGGTACAGCGCCAGTGCCGGCAGTTGCACATGCCCGTCCACGGGCGCAGCAATGATCGCGATGCGCCCGAATGCTGCCAGCGCCGGCACCGAGGCCGGGAGCCAGAAACCGGTGGTGTCGAAAATCACATCGGCGCCGCCGCGATACACCGCGTTGACCTGCGCGCCGAGGTCTTCGGGTTTATCCAATTGAATCGTCTGATAACCCTGCGCCTGCAAATCCTTGACCTGCTCGGGGCGGCGCGCCGCCGCCAATAATTGCGCGCCGCGCACTTTCGCCAGTGCCAATGCCGCCGTGGCCACTGCGCCGCCACCGATCACCAGCAAGCGGGTTTCAGCAGTTACAAGGCTGCGTTCCAGCGCATCCCACGCTGTGGTGTACGGCACGCCGAGGCTGGCCGCCTGGGCAAAACTCAAGTGCGCCGGTTTGTGCGCCACGCCGTTGGCCGGCAGTTTGACGAATTGCGCGTGAGAACCGTCGGCGAAGAAGCCCAGTTCACGCCCGGTGCCCCAGACTTCCTGACCGATCAGGGTCTGCGGCCCCTCGACCACCACACCGGCGAAATCGCGACCGGGAATGCGTGGCAACGTGGTGTAGGGGAAGCGCCCGAGGACATTTTTCACATCGCTGGGGTTAAGGCCTGCCGACTTAATCTCGACCAGCACTTCATCGGCGCCGGGCGTCGGCGTCGGCACGTCAACAAAGTGCAGGGAAGACAGGTCGCCGGTTTGATCGAATTGCAGTGCTTTCATGGATGCATCCACCGAAGGAGAAAGAGGAAACTCAGGACAGCCAGCCCGCCACCAGTTGCCGGCCCATCGGCCACAACTGCTCACCGGCCAACATGCCGAGCAGGCCAACCAAAGCAATCGCCGGTGGCGCTGGAGAGCGAAAATCCAGCGCGCCGTAGAGCAGACCGACGCCGAGGCCGATGGCCAGCGAAATCAGGTAGTTCATGGGGAAACTCCGCCGCATAAAGGGAATGGGCAGAGTTTAGGGAGTGGATTGAATGGGTACCGGCCAAGGACTTCTGAATTTCGGCCAAATCCACCGAAATGACCGAAAAGTCCTGTGGGAGCTGGCTGCCAGCTCCCACAGGTTTAGTGCGGGTTGAAGAAATAGCGTTATTACATCGTGAATTGCGAAGGCGCGACGCCCAGTTCACGGCGGAACATGTCGCTGAAACTGCTCGGCGAATAACCCAGCTCACGGGCAATGACACTGACCGCCACGCCCTGAATCAACTCGGCCACCGCCGTCGCCAGTTGCACCTGCCGCCGCCATTCGGCAAAACCCATACCGAGACTGTCCTTGAACAACCGTGCCAGTGTGCGCACACTGGC
>NZ_VXCA01000005.1 GCF_011369485.1 Pseudomonas atagonensis
CGATGTAGTCGTACTTGAGGCTTGGCGAGTCGAGTTTGTAGCTGTTATAGGGGATGTACATTTCTTTCTTGCCGACCAGTTTCCAGTCGTACCGATCCGGGGCGCCGGAGAACATGTCGAAGTTGTCCGAAGTGCGCAGGCCATCGGCCGCAGTACCCGGGCCGTCATACGCCACTTGCGGTGCACGCCGCACGCGACGCTGACCGGCGTTGTAGATCCACGCCAGACGCGGCTCCTTAACCTGATCGAGGGTCTCGTGCACCAGCAGCACGTTACCCGCCAGACGCGCTGGCGCCGTTACCGATTGCTTGAAGAAGGTCAGCACGTTGGCCGCTTTTTCCGGGTCGAGATCCTTCATCAGTTGCGGCACGGCGATCTCTTCTTCGAAGCGGATCGGCGTGTAGCTGCCGTTGGTCTGCGGCGTCACCTGGGTGATGATGCGTTTGACGTTGCCGCCGTGGTAACGGGTGATGTGGTTCCACAACACCTCGACGCCGTTCTTCGGAATCGGAAACGCGTAGTAGCGGTTGCCGGTGAAATTGGCCAGACCGTTACCGTCGTTGATCGTAGTCACGTTGAGCGCACTGCGCTTGGCCGATTCGTAGATTTCCGGCGGCGCGGCCACAGTGCGGTGGGTCGGGTAGACCGGGATCTTGTAGGTTTCCGGGTAGCGCTTGAACATCGCCACCTGGCCGTCGGAGAGTTTGTCCTTGTACTTGTCGACGTTGGCCGCGGTGATGGTGAACAAGGGTTTTTCATTGGCGAACGGGTCGGCGAGGAAGCCTTTGCTGTCCACCGCCCCGGCGTTTTTCGGAATGCCGCCGGTCCAGGCCGGAATCGAGCCGTCAGCGTTACCGGCCTTCTCGGCGCCGAGCGGGGTCAGGCTGCTGCCAAGTTTGTTGGCCTCGTCCGGCGACACCGCCGCCATCACATTGGCTGCCAGCAGACTCAGGGCCAGCACACCGCATTGCAGAATCATTTTGCGCATTGCTTTCATCCTTCTCGGGCAGATCAGAAGTTCACGCCGAAGCTCAGAGCGACGAAGTCACGGTCTTCGAGGACGTTGTAATCGCCGCCGAAGAAATCGGTGTAACTGAGGCTCGCGGTGTAGGTGTTGCGGTAGTCGGCATCGACGCCGACGCTGACGGCTTTAGCGCCTTCGTTGAACAGGCCGTTGGGACCGTAACCGGCGACGTCATGCGACCACGACAGGTTCGGTTTGAGGTTGATCCCGCCGATCACGTTGGCGTAATCGAGGATCGCCCGGGCGCGGTAGCCCCACGAGGTCGAGGTGACAAAACCGTCGGTGTCGCCACCGAAACCGTATTGTCCGTACACCGAGTCGCGGCCATAACGCAGCTTGCTGCGCGGCTCCAGACCACCGACATGCACGACCGCCGCCTCGCCGACCAGGGTCAAACGCTGAGCGCCCCACACTTGATCGAAAAAGTGCGTCAGGGTGCTCTGCACTTGCGTCACTTCTTTGCGGCGATAGCCCTTGTTATCGGCGCCCGGGGTGGTGGCGATCGGCGAAGCGGCGCCGCCGGCAATCGGGTTGAGCAGCGCCAGCGTCAGGTCATTGGTGTTGACCTGCACCGGAGCATTGGGCCGGTAGCTGACCTCGCCGGTCCATGCGGTACCGGTGGGCAGCGTGGTGGAGAAACTGGCGCCGTACAGGCGAATGTCTTCCGGGTATTCGAGGTAATACTGACCGCGCCCGAGCATCACACTTTGCGCCAGGCCCGAACCACTGCCCGGCGCCAGACGGTTGGCAATGCCGACCATGCCCGGCAGCGCCGCGAGGGTCGAAAGCCCCGCCGTGGTGGTGCCGACGGTTGGCGTGCGGCTGTGGTAATTCATGAAGTAGAGGCCGTACTCGGTGTCATCGCCGAGCCAGCGCAGCGCCGTCCCCCATTGCCCGGAATCTCGCGCATCGCGGTCACCGCCACGGGGAATCACCACGCCTTCACGGGTGACCTGAATGCCCTGACCAAAAGCCTGGGTCAACGGCACCAGCGGTGCAATGGCCGGGTTGCCGACGGTGTAGCCGTTGTTGCAACCATCCGCTGCGACATCGACGCCGAAGAACGTGCCGCAGTTATCGAGAACGGTCTGATCCCATTCCAGTTGATAGAAACCTTCGACGGTCAATTGGTCGGTCAGGCCTTGCGAACCGAACAACATGTTCACCGGGATCAGGCCTTCCTTGATCTCCGCGCCGGGACGACGAAACGCCGAGACGTCAATCGGGTTGATGCTGTTGATCGAGTTGCCGATGAAGGTACTTTCGCCCCAACTGACCACCTGCTTGCCCGCACGCACAGTGCCCGGCAGGTCGGCGATGGAGTAGTTGTGGTAGACGAATGCATCGAGAATCTGCGCGCCGGAAGACTTCGCGCCCTCCTTGCGGCCCTTGTCGCTGATCGGCTTGAACTCGCGGTCTTCATCCTTCAGCTCGAAGTCGTACCAATACTTGCCCCGTACGAACACGCCGGTGTCGCCGTACTTGAGTTCGAGGTCATGGATGCCTTTGAAGATTTTCGAGAAGGTCTCGCCCTTCTTGAAGTTCAGGCGTCCGTCATCACCGGTGGACGACTGGCCGGTACCGCCGTTGACCGTGCCGACCAGCGACTTGTCGGCATCGCGCAGGCCCCAGCTCGCACCGATCGACAGCGACGAGTCGAACGTGCCCTCGATTTCGCCGATGTTGAACGCAACCGCTTGCGCCTGAGCGCAGCAACCCAAAGCCACCGCGGCGGCCAGCGCCTGCGGTGTGAAGATGGCGCGCATTGTTGTTTTTGTCATGCGTCTTCCCCGGTGAGTGACAGAAGGCCTCACCCTACTGCCGGGCGCGCGGGTCGATAAGCGCACCAAGGAGGTATTCGCACTGTCGCCCGAAAGGATGAATGCCCGCTCAGGGCGTGGCTTTGCGCCGTCCATGGATCGGCTGGATGGCGGATCATCAATCAAGCGCATGAGGTCGCTGATGACAGATGACTGTTGCATGCCCCGTAACAGTGCATGTCTGGAATCGGTGTTTTTCCTACAGACTCAACACCTTATTCTGAGCGGGCTTTCACGGCACACGCCGGACAGCACGAAGCCCTGGCCTTCGAGACACTCTGGCCATTGCTGACAGATTTCAGATGAATCGAATGTTTTCGGTTGATCGCCCAGGTGTTCACTGACGTTGATTTGTAGCTCCTTGATCCAACGTCTTACCTTGGCCGCTGCGTTTGCAGCGGCCTTTTTTATGGCTGTTGAACACGTCTTTCCATAATCTGCGAAGACTTTCCGAGAATAACGTCGGAACTTTCCTGCCACGCGCAAGAATTCTCCCCCGCTTTGTTATTGGCCCGCGAAAACCCTCTCAAAACAACGCCCTGTTACCTACGCGATTCTCGGATTTTGTAACAGCAACTCTGATGTAACTTAAAACATCTCAACCAATCGCTGGTGACACGCACGTCACCACAGTCCGTGCTTAATCACCAGCGAGTTATCACGCACATTCAAAAGGACCTGAATATGCAAAAGCCTCCACCCTTTGTATTAACTGAAGCTGTTCATACGACAGCAACAGCACCTCCAAACACACCATTGATCCGAGGGACATCACCGCACCTCTCTCAAAGCGGCACGTTTGGCATTCCCAACAATGTTCGAGTCAACTCTCGGGAATTCACTGCCCATAGCATGAGAACTGCTCGCGAGTTTCAATCACGAACAGAGCAACTACCCCAATCAATCGAACAGGATCTCGCCGCAACACGGCTGGAGGGCCCAACCCACCCACTTCCTCCAGCGCAAGCAATCGCCCGCGAGCTGGCAGTACGGCAAACCCTGATTCAAAGAAAAACAGCTGAGCTTCATCAAAAAACAGCACAAGCCAATCAGTTCTTTGGAGATGACCCACTTAATAAAGACTTCCATGCCTACTTTCGAATAGCCAAGAGCATCGACAGCACTGTCAATGCGCGGGGGATTGCGATGCAGACTTGGGCTGCCTCGTACAAAGCCGCACACGAAGTGAAACTGCTGTCGCAGTCAATCCAGATGCTTAACCAGCAACAAATCGAAGTTCACAAGTGGCTGGCCATCGCACACGCCAATGACCTGGCACAAGCGCAAGCTGCAGAGGCTCAACGCCTGGCTGCCGAAAATGCCCGCATCGCAGCCGAGCAGGAACGCCAAAGAGCGCTCGCCGAGGCGGCACACCGAGAGCTGGAAGAGATTCGGACTCGCGAAGAGGCGAGGCTCGCAGCATTGGCGAAGAAGCAACGCCTGGAGGCTGACCTGGTACGATTAAGAGCAATGGTCGATGCTGAAGTTGAATATCAGGAAAAGGCACGGATTGCGGTACTGACGGTCAAGTTAGCCGAAGCGCAAGCAAAGTCTGAATTTGCGGCCCAGACGTTCGCCGCCGAACAGATTCGCCTTGAAGCTGAAATGGAACAGCGAATCGAGGCAATACAAGAAAACCTTCGCGCAGAAAAACGACGTCTGCAAGTTCAGCGCAAAGTCATCGACATGGCGACCGCCTTAGCCCGGCAACAAAGCCAACTGGCGGCGCTGAAGATCCAGGAGAAGAAGCAAACCGCACTTCCTCAACAAGAGATTCAACCCGAAACGCAGAGCAATGCGCAGCCGCAAAAGCAACGGCGCGATACACCAGAAACACACTATGTTTACCCGGCTTCAGGAGCGATGGCCTCCACCAACCCGGTTTTCTCCTTTGCTTCACAAGCTATCCGACTTCCTCACGCATCATCATCCGCAATTCTCAACGCACTGCGCACAGGATTACTGACCGTGAAAGCGGCAGGGGCTGCGCTGATCGGCGGCCCGGTACTGGTCGGTTTTGCTGCTCTGCTGACCCCATCCCGCCTGGGCAACGGCGATCGCTTTGCCATGAGCGTACCGCTCGCCGAATTGTCATCAGAGTCTCCACAGAGGCTGCGCGAAATAGCAGATCGACAAGGCACGCTGGAGCTGCCCGTAGGCTTGGGTGTGAGGCCACTGGGTGCGGGCGCGGAGGTCTTCGTTGCCACCAGCGATGACTTCCATATCCGTTCGAGTGTGCTGGTTCTGAATGCGGCTTATGACCTGCTGAATGACGTTTACGAGACCGCGCTGCCGGACTCGCCAACAGACTTTCTGACTTGGACACCTGTTATCTCGCCGGGTAACAGCTCGACTGCATCGCCATTGGTTGACGTTGACTCGCCTGCGTATTCCGGTGGTTCGATTATTCCGGTTGAAGGGCGTCTTGACCTACATCCGGTACTGGTAGAGGGCTGGGAAAGATTCATCATCGTCTTTCCCGATGATTCGGGGATTGAGCCGCTGTATGTGGTGTTTAGCGACCCATACGAGGGGGCTTTAGTCAAAGGAGAACACAGCGGGCGTTATTTCAACCCTGATCAAATTGGGGAGGAAACTCTAGATTTGCAGTGGGAACCGGCAACCATTTCAGCGGAAGGAACTAATCTCGTGAAATTACACATTTCGAAATTTCTGCAATCAGACGCCAATGAAATAATGCTTGATCGGCTGGAGCGTATTGCTCGTGGAGAACTCGTAGCCACTGACACTGACAAACGTTTCTATACTCATGAGATAAGAGAGTTCGAACGATTTAAAGCTTTAGGCTTCGGTGATACCGAGAGACCAGATATCGGGTCTCCGATATGGAATAACGTTCATGCCGCGACTTTGGAAGATTTCCAGCTAAAAGACGACCCCACTCTTCTTTACACCCCCGAAGCACTAACTGCTGCATTCGAGCAGGACGAGCGTAATTATCAAAAACTGTTGAAGGAAATGTGGTAATGAGCGCCGTCGAGATGATTGTTAAAAATGAATCTTTGGATGATATTGTCACCGTGTTCGCGCTAATTAAAGCAACACCACATCTGGACATGATGATAAGAATCCACAATCGTGAACTTCTCAAAGAATATGGCGCGCTTGAAAACGCCTACAAGCGACTTCTCAATGCCGGTGTGCTGGCTAACGGGGAAAATGGGCTGGCAATAAAAGGACCAAACTGGAAGCCCCCCGCCTACATGACAGAAAGAAGATACGTTTGAAATCGGGAGCCACCAAGCACGAATGGCTTAGTGGCTCCGCTGACTTTCAGAGCGAATACATCTGCAAATTCGCCATCATTTCCTTCAGCGCTTCAATGTTGTCCTTCGGATGCGCCGCGCCTTCGAAATCACAGATCTGCTGCCAGTGCGCCGCGACATCTTCCGGCGAGAAGCCAACACGCGGATCAAACCCGGCACCGAGGCTGCGCTCCCAACGTACCTTGCCCATCCAGCCACCACCGACCTCAAACAACCCGGAAGTTTCCTGGCATTGTTCGCTCGCCAGATACACCACCAACGGGCTGACCAGTTCCGGTTTCAGTTGCTCGAACACTTGCGGCGGGATCAATCCTTCGGTCATGCGTGTGCCGCCGGTGGGCGCGATGGCATTGACCAGGATGTTGTTCTTGCGGCCCTCGATGGCCAGCGTACGCGTCAGGCCATACAAGCCGAGTTTGGCCATGCCGTAGTTGGACTGGCCGAAGTTGCCGTAGATGCCCGAAGTCGAGGCGGTGAAGATCACCCGGCCATAGTTTTGTTCGCGCAGGTGCGGCCACGCGGCACGGGTGACTTTGTAGGCGCCTTCGACGTGGACGCGGTAAACCAGATCCCAGTCGGCATCGTCCATTTTGTGGAAGGTCTTGTCGCGCAGGATGCCGGCGTTGTTGACCACGACGTCGACACGGCCAAATGCGTCGAGGGCGTTCTGCACCAGTTTGTCGCCGTCGGTGACCGAGTCGTGGTTGGCTTCGGCAATGCCGCCAGCCTCACGAATTTCCGCCACGACGCGGTCGGCAGCGGAAGCGTTGGCGCCTTCGCCCTGAGTCGAGCCGCCGAGGTCGTTGACCAGCACTTTGGCGCCCTGTCTGGCGAACAGCAGTGCATGTGCGCGCCCCAGACCACCGCCGGCTCCGGTGACGATCACGACTTTATCTTCGAAACGCACAGACTCATTCATCGCAGCAACTCCAGCAGGCCAAAGGGACAGTGATCCCGAGTGTCAGGCACGCGGCTTTGGGTCACAACGAACACGGCTGGGGGTGAATGGTGCGCGATAAGGATCAGGGATAGTCAGAACAACACAAATCCTGTGGCCAGGGAGCTTGCTCCCGCTGGGATGCGAAGCGGCCCTTAAGCAGGACGACACTGATCTTTCAGTGAACCGGGTTGACTGCTTTGCGACTGCTTCGCAGCCGAACGGGGATAAATCCCCTCGCCACAAACGTTCGCTCAAGCCAATGGTGTTATCAGGAGCAGGCGACTTTGCGCGGTGGCAGGGCAAAGCGTTGGCGGAACGCCAGATAGTGCTTGAGCACCTGCACCGGCGCTTCGGTTTGCGGGTAGTGGCCGATACCCGGCAGCAACACTGTGTCGGCGTCGGGAATCAATTCGCGATAACGCTCGACCATGTGCGCGCCGGAGATCGGATCGACTTCGCCATCGATCACCCGCAACGGCACTTCGCCGCGCTGCATGGCGGCCACCCAGCGATCACGCTGTACGCGACGTTCGGGAATGTAGCTGATCAGTTTGTGCATGATGCGCGGGCCGCGATTGCTGTCGATCAGGCTCCAGAAATCATCCAGTTCACTTTCACTCGGACCGGTTTGCGGGCCGAAGATCTGGCGGAAGCTTTTCACCAGAGCATCGCGGCTAAACGCGCGACCGATCATCCAGCCCAACGGGCTGAGCAGCAGTTTCTGCATCAGTACCGGACGATGGGTTTCCGGGAACAGACCGCCGTTGAGGAACACACAACTGGCGACTTCGATCTGATCGTCGTAATGACGGGCGAGCAGTTCCTGGGTAACGCTGTCGCCATAGTCGTGGGCGAGAATGTGCACCGGTTGTTCAACCTGTAAATGTGCAAGTAACGCCTGCTGCAGATCCGCCTGCTCGAGAAGGCTATAGGTGTGATTCAGCGGTTTGGCCGAATCACCGAAACCGAGCATGTCGCAAGCGATCACTCGATAACGCTGCGCCAGGGGTTGCCACAGATAATGCCAATCCCAACTGGCAGTCGGGAAACCATGAATCAGCAGCAACGGCTCACCCTGCCCGGCCACCCAATAGCGAATCGACTGGCCACGAAAGACGAACGTCTGGCTGCGTTTGCGCCAGACACACAGAGGAATCTCGGCGAGAGGCATTAGAGTTTATACCCGGGGTCTTGTTTATCGAGTTTGCGCAGCAACGCCGGCCAGGCCAGCGCGCCACCCATGCCTTGAGCACTTTTGGTCACGCCGGCGATCATCGCTTTGGCGCCCGCGAGGATTTGCGGTTCGATGGCGATGAGTTCGGCGCCGCCGGTCTGCGCCATCACCTGAATGTCGCAGGCGCGCTGGAAGGTGAACATCATGAGAAAGGTGTCGGCGATGGTGCCGCCGCAGGTCAACAGACCGTGGTTGTGCAGCATGAGGAAGTTGTTCTCGCCGAGATCGGTCTGCAACCGCGCTTTCTCTTCGTGGTTCAGCGCCACGCCTTCGTAAGCGTGATACGCCAGGCTCGACAGCACGAACAGCGATTGTTGACTGATCGGCAGCACACCCTGTTTTTGCGCGGAAACGGCAACACCGGATGCAGTATGGGTGTGCAGCACGCACACCACATCGTGCCGTACCTCATGCACCGCGCTGTGAATCGTGTAACCGGCGGGATTGATTTCGTAAGGACTGTCCATGAGCTTGTTGCCGGCCTGATCGACCTTCACCAGGCTCGACGCCGTGATCTCATGAAACATCAGTCCGAACGGATTGATCAGGAAATCTTCGGTGCCCGGCACTTTGGCGGAAATGTGCGTGAAGATCAGATCGTCCCAGCCGTGCAAGGCGACCAGACGATAACAAGCGGCGAGGTCGACGCGGGTCTGCCACTCCGCAGCACTGACCTGGTCTTTGAAATTAAGGGACGATTGGACGGGGGCTACGCTCACTGTATGCACCTCTGCGTTCTTATTGTTCTGCTCGTGTCAGCAGTCTAGTCAGGCGCAGGGGTTCACGTAGTTGCATTGCCAGCCAGCTTGATGACTGAGCGAGTCAGCAATGCAAACAGCTTGGATCCATGTCAAAGCACCGACGCCAACAAGGGCGCAGCGAACAGATTGAGCAGCCCGGTGAGCACCATGACCAGGCCCGCCACCGAACCTTCTTCGCCGCCGACCTCATGCGCGCGACTGACCCCTGCACCGTGCGCGCCGACGCCGAACAGCGCGCCTCGCGCCAACGCGCTGCGCAGTGGCAACCACTTGAGCAGCACCCCGCCGAGCATCGCGCCGAACACCCCGGTAAACATCACGAACACGGCTGTCAGCTCCGGCACGCCTCCGAGGTCCTGCGCCAGCGGCATGGCAAACGGCGTGGTGATCGAACGCGGCACCAGCGACATCGTCACCGAACTATCGAGCGCCAGCGCTTTGGCCAGGCCGAACGACGTTGCGATCGATGCCGCACTGCCCACCACCATGCCCAGCAACAAGGCCGACCAGTGCCGCATCAACAGGCGCCGCTGTTGCCAGATCGGCACGGCAAACGCCACCGTGACAGGGCCGAGCACCAGCATCAACCAATGGGTATTGCTGGCGTATTCGGCGTACGCGGTGTGCAGCGGTACAGCGAGCGCCAGCAACAACACGGGCACCAGAATCAGCGGCGACAACAGGTAGCGCCCGGTGCACCGATAGATCCAGCGACTGAACACATACGCCAGCAGAGTAAAGGCGAGCCAGAACATCGGCATCCATTCAAGCTTCATGGGACCGCCTCAGGCGCACGGCCAATTCCACGGTGAACGCGGTCACCAGCATGACCATCAACGTACTCGCACCGATCACCAGCAAAATCCGCCAGCCGTCATTGCGCAGCAACGCGCCGTAATCCAGAAGACTCATCAACGCCGGAATGAAAAACAGCAACATCTCGGCCATCAGCAAACCGGCGCCCAATTGCAGCGCTGCGGGTTTGACCCAACCGAACGCGAACGCCAGCAGCAACAACGCCATGCCGACCACACCGCCGGGAATGGGCCACGCGAGCCACGCCGCGAGTTGGCAGCCGAGCAGATAGAGACCCAGCAATACCGCCAGTTCGGCGAGCAGACGGGAAAGGTGTTTGAAGGTGACAGCGTTCATGATTTTGCTCCTGACAGGCGCCTATTTTACGAAGCGACCTGCCATCACCGAAGCGAATTGTTAGACTCGATGCCATTCCAAAACGGAATCAGGTCATGGAATTCAAACAGCTGCGCAGTTTCGTCGAAGTCATGCATCAGGGCGGGTTCACCCAAGCGGCGAAAACCCTGCACATCAGTCAGTCGGCGGTCAGTAAACAGGTCGCGCAACTGGAGCAAAGTCTCGGCACGCCCTTGCTCGAACGACTGGGTTCGCAATTGCGCCTGACCGCCGCCGGCAGCGTCGTGTTGCAACGCGCCGAAGCCATGTTGCGGTTGCGCAATGAATTGCTCGTCGAGCTGGACGATCTCAGTCATCTGGCGCGCGGCGAACTGCGCCTCGGGCTGCCGCTGCTGGGCAGTGACGCATTGTTCGCCGGGCTGTTTGCCGAATACCGGCGGCGCTATCCGAACATCAGCATCCAGCTGCTTGAGGGGGGCAGCCGCAATATCGAACAGGCAGTGTTGAGCGGCGAGCTGGAACTGGGCGGCAGTTTGCTGCCGAAAGACCCGCAGTTCGACTGTCAGCCGTTCTGCGATGAGCGACTGGACGCGCTGCTGCCCGCAGATCATCCACTGGCCTCTCGCGGTGAAGTTGGTCTGGAAGAGTTGGCCGAGACGCCATTTCTGCTTTATCAGCGCAGCTTCGTGCTCAATGACCGCTTGCTGCAGGCGTGTCAGCAACTGGGATTCACACCCAAAGAAGGTGGGCGCAGCGGGCAGGCGGATTTTCTCGCAGCGCTGGTGGCCGCAGGGCAAGGCGTAGTGCTCTTGCCCAGCGTGGTGGCGCGCGGTCTGGTGCGGCCAGGCGTGGTTCGTCTGACCTTGCGGGCGCCGGATTATCTGCGCTGGGACATTGCCTTTATCTGGCGCCAAGGCGCCTATCTGTCGAAAGCCGCCCAGGCGTGGCTGGCGTTGTTGCGCGAGCGGGCAATCAGCCCTTGAGTACGGCGATCAACTCCGCCAGCCAAGGTTCGGCGTCGGTTTCCGGCGTCACGCTTTCGCTGGCGTCGATGCGCAACATCTCCTGCACTTCATTCACGCCGAGTTCGCCGAACAGCTCGCGCATCTGCTCGCCGCCGCCGCAGAAGGTGTCGCCATAACTGGCATCCCCCAAAGCAATCACCGCGCCGGGCAGACCACGCCAGGCCGCCGGTAGTTGATCACGAATGCTCGAATACAGTGGCTGCAGGTTGTCCGGCAACTCACCCATGCCGGTGGTCGAGGTCACAGCGAGAAACGCTTCAGGGCCGAATGCCTGAATGTCCGCCAGGCTGGCGCGCGAGTTGTAAAAGGTTTCAAAACCGGCGGCTTTCAGCAGGTTCTGGGCGTGGCGAGCGACTTCTTCGGCGGTGCCGTAGACCGAACCGGAGAGGATGGCGACTTTCATCAATCTGATCCTGAAACTGAAAAAAAGAGCGGCGATATTAACAGCCTGAGCCGTGAAGTTGCGATTGGCTCTCAACGCGCATTGATGGCCTATAGACAGCCCTCTGCAATCTTCTAGAATGCCTGCCACCGAAACACCGAAAGGGTTCAAGGATGATCAACGCTAGCCTGTTGCAAATGGTGATCAACGCGTCGAACGACGGAATCGTGGTGGCTGAAAAGGAAGGTGAACAGGACAACATCCTGATTTACGTCAACCCGGCTTTCGAGCGCCTGACCGGTTACAGCAGCGAAGAAGTTCTCTATCAGGACTGCCGTTTTCTGCAGGCTGGAGATCGTGATCAGGATACTCTGACGCTGATTCGCGACACGTTGCGCAATGGCGGCTCATGCCGGGAAATCCTGCGCAACTATCGCAAGGACGGTACGCCGTTCTGGAATGAATTGTCGTTATCGACAGTGAAAAATGCCGATGACGGACTGACGTATTTCATCGGTGTGCAGAAGGATGTGACCGTTCAGGTCAAGGCTCAGCAACGGGTTGCGCAGCTGGAAGCACAGGTTGCCGCACTGGAAGCCGAGCTTGCGGCGCTGAAAACGACGAACGGTTCAAACAAAACAGCGAACTAATTGTCATTAACTACAATCACCAATGACTTTGTAACTATTTCTTTCGAGTTAGCCATGCAGCGCGACGCCCTTCTCACTCAGGATGAGCTGGATTTCATCCAGACCATGCAGCACAACCCGCAACTGAACGTGCGGGATGCGACGTCGAGTCTGCTGGTTAACGGCGGTTCGCAGATCCGTGATTTGCTCACGCGTCTTGCGGCTCACGAACAGGTGACCATCCAGGCCAACTTCGAAAATCAGCAAATGACTTTCCCGCTGCACCTGGTGGAAGACGAATTTCATGCGCTGCACCTGCGCTTAGGGGTGCCGAGCATTTACGAAGACGGGCCGATGGTCCGGCCATGGCGGTTGGTGCTGGAGGAGCCGGTGGCACTGGAAAATGCCAATGGCCAGCCGGGCATGCTGTGGGTTCACGAGGTTTCGCACAAAGGCGTGTTGCTGGAAGTGCGCAACAAGACCAAACCGCCAAAGAATTTCGCCTTGTGGTTCAGCCCGTCGGGGTATGAGCGGATTTCACTGCGCGGCCACTTCGAACGCGAAACCGAGCAAGGCTTCTACGCCTACGACTTGAGCCAGACCGAAGCCGAAGAAACCGAGCGTCTGCGCCAGTTCATTCTGCAACAACACCGCCTGACCCACCCTTCCCTGCATACCTGACTGTCAGGTATCGAGCTTGCCGGCGAGAAATTGCGTCAGCCGCTGACGCATCGTCGCCCCTTCGTTACCCAGACAGCCGATTGACGAGCCTTGCAGACTGTCCTGCGCCAGATCGGCCGCATCCCCCGCCAGCATCACCGGACAATCCAGGCTCAGCGCCAGACGATTCAAGCGTCGCGGCAATTCTGCCGCCGGTGCATGGTTGGAAAACAGTACCAGCGCCTGTGGTTTGATTTTTTCGCAGACCAATGTCAGTTCGTCGAACGGCTGGCCACTGGTCAACACGCGCACGCCCGAATCGCTGCTACTGAGAAACAACGCCGCCACCAGCAATTCAAGTTCACGGCATTGGCCGGCCAGCGCGCTGACCACGATCTTGCGCGGCTGCGAGCCCCGCAACGCGATGATTCTTTGCAGCACCCGCGTGCGCAGATAGCCGTCGAGAAACAGCCACTCACTGGTTTGCCCGAAAGCTTCCTGGCGCTGCAGCAATTGCCGCCAGAGCGGCATCAGGATGTCCTGAAACACCACGGGCAACGAGTAAGAAAAAAAGATCTGGCCGTACACACGATCGAGCTCGATGTCGTCGAACTCACTGACCGCGCGCTGCACCTGATGCTGCCACTGCTGATAATCAGCCTGAACACGATCATCGGGAATGATGTGCGCCAACACTTTCAAGGGTTCGGTCTTGGCGAGGATCTTGCCGACCTTGCTCACTGCCACGCCCCGGTCGATCCATTCGACAATGCTGCGCACGCGCTCGATTTCGGTCATTGAATACAGGCGATGCCCACTTTCGGTGCGTGTCGGCTCGATCAAACCATAGCGTCGCTCCCACGCGCGCAGCGTCACCGGATTAACCCCGGTCAGTCGCGAGACTTCGCGTATGGGGAAAAGATCTTCGCGCTCGAGCGCAACAGAGGCCTGCAATGCAGGGCTAACGTCCGTTATGACAGGCATTGTGCGTTCGACGTCCTTGTGGGTTTTGGATCCCATTCTAACGCTGATGCCCCATTTGAGTTCAAGTGATGATCTGCGACGAAAGTCTCTGGTTTAATCACGAAAATCAGGAATAATCCTTGCTTGGTGAAAAACGCAGGCCTCTACCCCTGGCCTGCGTAAAGCGAAGCTCCTACCCGGAGCGACGCAATCGAAATACGGAGATACACAATGTCTACTTCCCCCGTCACGCTGATGGTTGCGCGTCGCGTCGCCGACGGCCGCTATCAAGACCTGATTGCCTGGCTGCGCGAAGGCGAACAACTGGCAACCGACTTTCCCGGTTATCTCGGCTCTGGCGTGCTGGCTCCGCCGCCCGGCGATAACGAATTCCAGATTATCTTCCGCTTCGTCGACGAACAGACCCTGCACGCCTGGGAGCATTCGGCTTCGCGGACTGCCTGGCTGAGTCGTGGCAGCGATCTGTTTGCGCATCCGAAGGAACATCGCGTCAGCGGTATTGAAGGCTGGTTCGGCGCCAATGCCATCGGTCAGCGCCCGCCGCGCTGGAAACAGGCGGTGGCGATCTGGCTGGCGTTCTTCCCGGTGTCGCTGCTGTTCAACTTCGTCCTCGGCCCGCTGCTGGCTGAAATGAGCCTGCTGCCCCGGGTGTTGATCAGCACGGCGTGCCTGACACCACTGATGGTGTACTTCTTTATTCCGCTGTCGACGCGGTTGCTGGCGAACTGGCTGAACAGCACACCAACGCGTCCCTTGCCGGCAACGCCCTCCACACAAAACCGCTGACCTGCCACGAGGTCGTTGAAACCCGGTCTTAGGTGTACGGCTGGCGTCGCTGTTATAGTTTTTGCTCCCATCGCGACGCGAGCCGTTCATGACCACAACTTCCGCTCCGATCCTGATCACCGGCGCCGGCCAGCGTGTCGGTCTGCACTGCGCGCAGCGCTTGCTCGAAGACGGCCATCGGGTGATTTTCACTTACCGCAGTGAACGCCCCGGCGTGCAAACGCTGCGTGATCTGGGCGCCATCGGTGTGTTCGCCGATTTTTCCAGCGAGGCCAGCATCCTCGCCTTCATCGGTGAACTGAAAACCCGCACCGACAGCCTGCGGGCGATCATCCATAACGCCTCCGAATGGCTCGCCGAAACCCCGGGCAGCGAAGCAGAAGCCTTCACCCGTCTGTACAACGTGCAAATGCTCGCGCCCTATCTGATCAACCTGCACTGCGCCGAACTGCTACACCGCTCGACGCCCGCCGACATCATCCACATCAGCGACGACGTCACCCGCAAGGGCAGCAGCAAGCACATCGGTTATTGCGCGACCAAGGCCGGGCTCGACAGCCTGACCCTCTCCTTCGCTGCCCGCTATGCCCCGGCGATCAAGGTCAACGGCATCGCGCCGGCCCTGCTATTGTTCAATCCCGACGACGACGCGGCGTACCGCGCAAAAGCGCTGGCGAAATCCGCGCTGGGCATCGAGCCCGGCAGCGAAGTGATCTATCAAAGCCTGCGCTATCTGCTCGACAACCCTTATGTCACCGGCACGACCCTGACCGTCAATGGCGGAAGGCACGTCAAATAAAGCCGCCCGCGAGGATGTTCCATGACCCGCTCCCTGCCCGAGAATTACCGTGAAATCCTGATCGGCCTCGGCGAAGATCCCGATCGCGAAGGCTTGCTCGATACGCCAGTGCGTGCGGCCAAGGCCATGCAGTACTTGTGTCATGGTTACGAACAAAGTGTCGACGACATCGTCAATGGCGCGCTGTTTGCCTCGGACAGCGACGAGATGATCATCGTCGCCGACATCGAGTTGTACTCGTTGTGCGAACATCACCTGCTGCCCTTCATCGGCAAGGCCCATGTGGCTTATATTCCGACGGGCAAAGTGCTGGGCCTGTCGAAGATTGCGCGGCTGGTGGACATGTTCGCCCGGCGCCTGCAGATTCAGGAAAACCTCACCCGGCAAATCGCCGATGCGGTGCAACAGGTCACCGATGCCGCCGGCGTCGCGGTGGTCATTGAAGCCAGACACATGTGCATGATGATGCGCGGTGTCGAGAAACAGAATTCGACCATGAACACCTCGGTCATGCTTGGCGCGTTTCGCGAGTCGAGCAATACCCGCCAGGAGTTCCTGCAATTGATTGGACGGAGCAAGTAAATGCCACAACTTCAACCGGGAATGGCGCGCATCCGGGTCAAGGATCTGCGCCTGCGCACCTTTATCGGAATCAACGAGGACGAAATCCTCAACAAGCAGGATGTGCTGATCAACCTGACCATCCTGTACGCCGCGCAGGAGGCGGTGCGCGACAACGACATCGACCATGCGCTGAACTACCGCACCATCACCAAAGCGATCATCGCTCACGTCGAAGGCAACCGCTTTGCGCTGCTCGAACGGCTGACGCAGGAGTTGCTGGATCTGGTGATGAGCAACGGCTCGGTGCTGTACGCCGAAGTCGAAGTCGACAAGCCGCATGCGCTGCGTTTTGCCGAGTCGGTGTCAATAACGCTTGCAGCGAGCCGCTAGCTTCAAGCTTCAAGCGGCAAGCTGTAAACTTCTTATCACCGTCACCCATCTTGCAGCTTGAAGCTCGTCGCTTGAAGCTGTCTCGCAGAGACTCCCATGAACGAGCAACAACGCCTCGAACTCGAAGCCGCCGCCTTCCGCCGGCTGGTCGCCCACCTGGACAGCCGCAAGGATGTGCAGAACATCGACCTGATGAACCTCGCCGGGTTCTGCCGCAACTGCCTGTCGAAGTGGTACAAGGCCGAAGCCGACGAGCGCCAGATCGAGGTCAGCCTCGATGACGCCCGCGAAGTGGTTTACGGCATGCCGTACGCCGAGTGGAAAGCCCAATTTCAGCAAGAAGCCAGCGCCGAGCAACAAGCGGCGTTCGCCAAAGGAAAAACCCATGAGTGATCTGAACACCCTGCGCGCCAGCCTCAAGAGCGGTGAACACGTCTTCGCCGACACCCTCGCGTTCATCGCCGCCGGTTACGACTACCAGCCACAGGCGTTCAACAACGGTGGCGTGGAAAACGCGGCCGGGCAGAACGAAGGTTCGTGCAAGACCCTGGGTCTGGCGCTGCTGGAAGGTATGAGCGATGAAGAAGCGCTGCTGGCTTTTGGCGAACATTACCGCTCGGTCGTGGCCACGCCTGAGGGCAGCGATCACGGCAATATTCGTGCGTTGATCAAGCATGGTTTGGCAGGTGTGAAATTCGAAGCGCAACCGCTGACCCGCCGCTGATTCCCCGTCGTATCGCGAGCATGAAAAAACCGGCCAATTGGCCGGTTTTTTTATCAGATCGTTCCCACGCTCCGCGTGGGAATGCAGCCGGGGACGCTCCGCGTCCCAAGGACGCAGAGCGTCCAGATGAGGCATTCCCACGCAGAGCGTGGGAACGATCATTGTCGTGGTGCCTGTGAATGACGGGCACAAAAAAACCGGCCAAGGCCGGTTTTTTTGTGTCTGCGATCTTAGAACGAAGCGTTCTGCAGACCGTCCAGGTAACGCTCGGTGTCCAGTGCCGCCATGCAGCCGGCGCCGGCCGAAGTGATGGCCTGACGGTAGACGTGGTCAGCCACGTCACCCGCAGCGAAGATGCCTTCGACGCTGGTTGCAGTCGCGTTGCCGTCACGGCCGCCCTGCACCACCAGATAACCGTCTTTCAGGGTCAACTGGCCTTCGAACAGCGAGGTGTTCGGGGTGTGACCGATGGCGATGAACACGCCGTCAACGGTGATTTCGTCGAAGCTGCCATCGTTGTTCTTCAGGCGCGCACCGGTCACGCCCATGTTGTCGCCCAGGACTTCGTCGAGGTTGGCGTTCAACTTGAGGATGATCTTGCCTTCGGCGACGCGAGCGTTGAGCTTGTCGATCAGGATCTTCTCGGCGCGGAAGGTTTCGCGACGGTGGATCAGGGTCACGGTGCTGGCGATGTTGGCCAGGTACAGTGCTTCTTCAACAGCAGTGTTGCCGCCGCCGACTACTGCAACAGGCTTGTTACGGTAGAAGAAACCGTCGCAGGTCGCGCAGGCCGAAACGCCTTTGCCCATGAACGCTTCTTCCGAAGGCAGGCCCAAGTAACGAGCGCTGGCGCCGGTGGCGATGATCAGAGCGTCGCAGGTGTAAGTCGCGTTGTCGCCGGTCAGGGTGTACGGCTTGGCGGCGAAATCCACAGCGTTGATGTGATCGAAAACGATCTCGGTTTCAAAACGCTCGGCGTGCTCGCGCATCCGCTCCATCAGCACAGGACCGGTCAGGCCGTGCACGTCGCCCGGCCAGTTGTCGACTTCGGTGGTGGTGGTCAGTTGACCGCCAGCCTGCATGCCGGTAATCAGCAGTGGCTTGAGGTTGGCACGCGCGGCATACACCGCTGCGCTGTAACCGGCAGGGCCGGAACCGAGAATAATCACTCGCGAATGACGGACTTCAGACATGACCTGCTCCTGTTGACCGGGCCGAAAAAACTGGCGCGGAACGCCGGACTGCCGGCGGGAATAAAAAAGGACTGTGGATAACCTTGGGGAAGGTATGAGCTCGACAGTCCTGTAAAAAGTTGGGTGCAGCGTATCGAGGGGGGCAAGATTAAGGAAATACGGTTTAACAATCCAGCTCATAGGTGGTCTCTATGCCGACACGCTGACGAGATGGACGTCTTTGTTACAGTGAATGTCGATCGCTCTGCCGTGCTTTCGCAGCTGTTGCAAAGTCGGTAAGGTCGGCGCGTTTTCCCTTGCTCGGAGCACCTTATGCCCGCCCCTGTTCTGTCCGGCCCGCAATACCTGCGCGAAGGCCTCAAACTGGTCCTCAGCCCGGGCCTGCGGCTGTTTGTATTGTTGCCGCTGGCGATCAACCTGGTGCTGTTCGTCGGATTGATCTATCTGGCCGGCCATCAGTTCAGCCTGTGGGTCGACACGCTGATGCCGTCATTGCCCGACTGGCTGAGTTTCCTCAGCTACATTCTCTGGCCGCTGTTCGTGGTGCTGGTGGCGCTGATGGTGTTCTTCACGTTCACCATGCTCGCCAACGTCATCGCCGCGCCGTTCAACGGCTTCCTCGCGGAAAAAGTCGAAGTGGTGGTGCGTGGTACCGATGACTTTCCGGCGTTTAGCTGGGGCGAACTGATTGCCATGATCCCGCGCACCCTTGCCCGGGAAATGCGCAAACTCGGCTACTTTCTGCCACGGGCCATCGGCCTGTTCATCCTCTCATTCATTCCGGTGGTGAACATCATCGCCGCACCGCTGTGGCTGTTGTTCGGCGTGTGGATGATGGCGATCCAGTACATCGACTACCCGGCGGACAACCACAAACTGGGCTGGAACGAGATGCTCGCCTGGCTGCGACAGAAGCGCTGGCAGAGCATGAGTTTTGGCGGGATCGTTTACCTGGCGCTGCTGATTCCGGTAGTGAACATTCTGATGATGCCGGCGGCGGTGGCCGGGGCTACGCTGTTCTGGGTTCGCGAGCGCGGGTCCGAGAATCTGGTAACGCAACGCTGAGGTCGCGTCACAAATCCATCATCCGAACGTCACAACCACGACATGGCCTCAGCCGACACTGAGGTCATGACGACAGCTCTACACATCACCCTGATCAGCGAAACCTTCCCACCGGAAATCAACGGCGTGGCCAATACCCTTGGCCGCTTGTGCGACGGCTTGCGCGCGCGCGGGCATCGGGTCGAGCTGGTGCGCCCGCGCCAGGCCGACGATCCGCAACGCAGTGAAGACGATGCGCTGTTGTTGTGCCGCGGCTGGCCGCTACCGGGTTATCCGGGGCTGCAATGGGGTCAGTCGTCGATGCACAAACTGCTGCGGCGCTGGAAGCGCGAACGCCCGGATGTGCTGTACATCGCCACTGAAGGCCCGCTCGGGCTGTCGGCATTGCGTGCGGCACGGCGTCTGGGAATTTCGGTGGTCAGCGGTTTTCACACCAATTTCCAGCAGTACACCAGTCAGTACGGCCTCGGGTTGTTGACCCGCATGCTCACGCATTACCTGCGCTGGTTTCACAATCGTTCGGCACTGACCCTGGTGCCGAGTGTCAGCCAGCGACTGGAACTGGAGCGTCGGCATTTCGAACGCCTGGCGCTGATGTCGCGCGGTGTCGACAGCCAGTTGTTTCACCCGTCCAAACGCTTGAACGGTTTGCGTGAGCAATGGGGACTCGGCGAGCGGGATATTGCCGTGATTCACGTAGGACGGCTGGCGCCGGAAAAGAACCTCGGCCTGCTCAAACGCTGCTTCGAGCAATTGCGCAGCACTTATCCACAGCGAAATCTGAAATTGATCGTGGTCGGGGACGGGCCGCAACGCATGGTGCTGGAAAAGGATTTGCCCGAAGCGATCTTTTGCGGTTCACAGCGTGGCGAAGCATTGGCGGCGCACTATGCGTCAGGCGATGTTTTTCTGTTTCCCAGCATGACCGAAACCTTCGGTAACGTTGTGCTGGAAGCACTGGCCTCTGGGCTTGGTGTGGTGGCATACGATCAGGCAGCGGCGGCGCAACATATTCGCCATGGTTACAACGGCGTGCTGGCGATGCCCGGTGATGAGCAGGCGTTTTGCGAGGCGGCGGCGTGGTTGCTGGAAGAGGATGAGACGTTACGCTGCGTGCGCCTGAATGCCCGGCAGCATGCGAGTCGGCAAGGCTGGGCGGCGATTATCGAGCAGTTCGAAAGCCATTTGCGCGGGGCTTGTGTCGGGGAACAGGTTGTCCCGAATGCACGGACATTGCCCTGATTTTTTGCTGACGGTGAAACAGCTATCGCGAGCAGGCTCACTCCTACAATTTGGAACGCATTCCAATGTAAGAGTGAGCCTGCTCGCGATGGCGTCAGTAAGGAGGGCGCTTAAACCAGCGTCATCAACGCCTTACGGCTGAACGGCAGGATGTCCTGCTCACGGCCTTCGCGGACTTTCTGTGCCCAGTCCGGATCAACCAGCAGCGCACGCCCCACCGCCACCAGATCGAACTCCTCTTTATTCAGACGCTCCAGCAGGTTTTCCAGACTGGCCGGCTGCGCGACCTTGTCGGTGTTGACCATGAACTGCAGGAACTCGCCATCGAGGCCGACGCTGCCGACGGTGATGGTCGGTTTGCCGGTCAGCTTGCGTGTCCAGCCGGCCAGGTTCAGTTCGGAACCGTCGAATTCCGGCTCCCAGAAACGTCGTGTCGAGCAGTGGAAAATGTCCACGCCGGCGTCGGCCAACGGCTTGAGGAATTCACCCAGCGCCTGCGGGGTCTGCACCAGACGCGCGGTGTAATCCTGCTGTTTCCACTGCGAGAAACGGAAGATGATCGGGAAACCTTCGCCGACCGCTGCGCGCACCGCTTGAATCAGCTCAATGGCAAAACGCGAACGGTTGGCCAGGTCGCCGCCGTACTCGTCAGTGCGCTGGTTGCTGCCCTCCCAGAAGAACTGGTCAATCAGGTAACCGTGGGCACCGTGGATTTCCACGCCGTCCATGCCGATGCTCTGGGCATCTTTGGCGGCCTGGGCGAAAGCCGCGATGACGTCCTGGATATCCTGCTTGGTCATGCCGTGCACCACGACTTGGCCGTCCTTGAGTTTCTCGGTCGGGCCATAACCCGGCACGCTGGCATCCGGCTCGGTGCCGATGCGTCGAACACTGCCGACGTGCCACAGTTGCGGAACGATCTTGCCGCCCTCGGCATGCACCGCATCAACCACTTTTTTCCAGCCGGCCAATGGCGCGTCACCGAAGAATTGCGGCACGTTGGGGTAGCCGTTGGAGGCGATGTGGCCGACGGTGGTGCCCTCGGTGATGATCAGGCCGACACCAGCCGCCGCGCGACGACGGTAGTACTCGATCACTTTGGAGTTGGGTACGCCACCCGGGGAAAACGAACGGGTCATCGGCGCCATGACCACGCGGGTCGGCAGTTCGAGGGCACCGAGGTGGAACGGTTTGAACAGGGCTTGAACGGGCATCGGGAGGCTCCACGAAAACGTTATCGACAAGGCATAAAACCATATGACGGCGATAATATGCAGGAACATGTCAGCGTGAAAGCACTATTGATCAGAATGATTAAGGGTCAAAAGGCAGGCAAAAAAATCGCAGCTCGTTGGCTGCGATTTCGTTTTTCAGCTCAGGGCTTTTTCAATCGCCGTAATCACCGAAGGATCATCCGGCGCCGTGCGCGGCGAGAACCGGGCCAGTACCCGACCGTCCTTGCCGAGCAGGAATTTTTCGAAATTCCAGGTGATGTCACCGGGAAACTCGGCGCCCTCGCCCGCCAGCAGACGGTACAGCTGATGGCGATCGTGACCGTTGACTTCGAGCTTTTTCGACAACGGGAAACTCACGCCATAGTTGAGGCTGCAGAATTCCTGAATCTCCTGCTCGCTGCCCGGCTCCTGACCGGCAAACTGGTTGCACGGCAGGCCCAGCACACTGAAGCCTTTGCCTTTGTATTGCTGATAGAGGTTTTCCAGCGCCGCGTACTGTGGGGTCAAGCCGCATTTGGAGGCGACGTTGACCACCAGCACGACTTGGCCCTTGAAGGGTGCCAGCGGTAGCTCCTGACCATCCAGGGCTGTCAACTTAAGGTCGTGAAAAGCACTCATGACGAACTCCAGATTCCCGTGTTCTACTCGAAACAGCCACTTGGCGAGACCACCAAGGACAGCCGCGGACTAAAAAGGCGCCCGCAGGCGCCTCTCCAGTACTCGAAGCTTAGCGCAGAAAATCAGTGGTGATGGCCACCTTCGCCATGGACGTGACCATGAGCGATTTCTTCCTGGCTGGCGTCACGGATAGCGACGATCTTCACTTTGAAGTTCAGGCGCTGGCCGGCCAGTGGGTGGTTGCCGTCAACGGTGACGTCGTCGCCGTCGAGGTCACGGATGGTAACGATCTGCATCTGGCCGTCCGGCGCCGAAGCGTGGAACTGCATGCCGACTTCCAACTCGTCAACGCCTTCGAACATGCTGCGGCTCAGGGTGCTGACCAGTTCGGCAGCGTATTCGCCGTAAGCGTCTTCCGGCTCAACGGAAACTTCCAGCTCATCACCAACAGCTTTGCCTTCCAGGGCTTTTTCCAGGCCCGGGATGATGTTGCCTGCGCCTTGCAGGTAAACCAGCGGAGCGCCGCCGGCGGAGCTGTCGATGACCTCACCAGCGTCGTTGGTGAGGGTATAGTCGATGGAGACAGCCTTATTGGCGGCGATCAGCATGGGGCGAGACCTTTTGCATAAGAATATAGAAAGGCCAAGTTTAGCGAAGCAATCGCGCGAAAGCGAACACAACCCGGACAAACGGGATTCGACCATTACCGGCTTTCATCAGGACGAGGAAGGTCACTGGGTGGCCGAGCTTTCCTGCGGCCACACCCAACACCTGCGCCACCAGCCACCCTGGCAATCGCGGGCGTGGGTGCTCGACCCGGCGCAACGTATTGAAAAAATAGGCCAACCCTTTGCCTGCGGTTGGTGCGCGCAAGGCTCGGTTAGCGATAACCTTGGCGACTGAATTTCGGCAGATTGTCAGAGATAGATGATCGCCATTGCCATGCACCCTTAGAGAATTCGCATGCAAACTTTTTTTATCGCCCCCACCGATTTTGGCGTGGGTCTGACCTCCATCAGCCTCGGGCTGGTGCGAACGCTTGAGCGAGCCGGGCTGAAAGTCGGCTTCTTCAAACCCATCGCCCAGCCGCATCCGGGCGACACCGGCCCCGAACGCTCCACCGAACTGGTGGCGCGCACCCACGGTCTGAAACCGCCGCAGCCACTGGGCCTGGCCCATGTCGAACGCATGCTCGGCGACGGTCAGCTCGATGAACTGCTCGAAGAAATCATCACGCTGTATCAGCAGGCCGCCGTCGGCAAGGACGTGCTGGTCGTCGAAGGCATGGTGCCGACCCGCAGCGCCAGCTACGCCGCGCGGGTCAACCTGCACCTGGCCAAGAGCCTCGATGCCGAGGTGATTCTGGTCTCGGCGCCGGAAAATGAAGTGCTTGCCGAACTCTCCGGCCGCGTCGAATTGCAGGCGCAATTGTTCGGTGGCCCGAAAGACCCGAAAGTTCTCGGGGTGATCCTCAACAAGGTCAAGACCGAAGAAAGCATGGACGCCTTCGCCGCCCGCCTGAAGGAGCATTCGCCGTTGCTGCGCAGCGGTGATTTCCGTTTGCTTGGCTGTATTCCGTATCAGCCTGAACTGAACGCTCCGCGCACCCGCGACGTTGCCGATCTGATGGGCGCGCAAGTGCTCAACGCCGGTGATTACGAGACCCGCCGGATGACCAAAATCATCATTTGCGCGCGCACCATGCGCAACACCGTTGAGCTGCTCAAGCCCGGCGTGCTGGTGGTGACCCCGGGCGATCGCGACGACATCATCCTCGCCGTCAGCCTCGCGGCGATCAACGGCGTGCCACTGGCCGGCCTGTTGCTGACCAGCGACACCCTGCCCGATCCGCGCATCATGGACTTGTGCCGTGGCGCGTTGCAGGCCGGTTTGCCGGTGTTGTCGGTGAGCTCCGGCTCTTACGACACCGCCAACCTGCTCAACGGTTTGAACAAGGAAATCCCGATCGACGACCGCGAGCGCGCGGAAATCATCACCGATTTCGTCGCCAGCCACCTCGACGCCAAGTGGCTGCACCAGCGCTGCGGCACCCCGCGAGAAATGCGCCTGTCCCCTGCCGTGTTCCGCTACCAACTGATCCAGCGCGCCCAGGCCGCGAACAAACGCATCGTTTTGCCGGAAGGCAGCGAGCCGTTTACCGTACAGGCAGCGGCAATCTGTCAGGAACGCGGGATTGCCCGTTGTGTGTTGCTGGCCAAACCCGAAGACGTCGAAGCGGTGGCCCGTGCCCAAGGCATCGTGTTGCCGCCGGGGCTGGAAATTCTCGATCCGGACCTGATCCGCGAGCGCTACGTCGAACCGATGGTGGCGCTGCGCAAAAGCAAAAGCCTCAATGCGCCAATGGCCGAGCAGCAACTGGAAGACACCGTGGTGATCGGCACCATGATGCTGGCGCTGGATGAGGTCGACGGGCTGGTTTCCGGCGTGATCAACACCACCGCCAACACCATCCGCCCGGCCCTGCAACTGATCAAAACGGCGCCGGGCTGCACGCTGGTGTCGTCGGTTTTCTTCATGCTGTTTCCGGAAGAAGTGCTGGTTTACGGCGACTGCGTGATGAACCCGCATCCAAGCGCCGCGGAACTGGCGGAGATCGCCCTGCAAAGCGCTGACTCCGCGGCGGCATTCGGCATTACCCCGCGCGTGGCGATGATCAGTTACTCCAGCGGCGAATCGGCCACTGGCGAAGAGGTCGAGAAAGTCCGCGAAGCCACCCTGCTCGCCCACGAGCAACAGCATTCGCTGCTGATCGACGGGCCGTTGCAGTACGACGCCGCCGCCAACGAAACCGTCGCCCGCCAATTGGCGCCGAACAGTCAGGTGGCCGGTCGCGCCACGGTGTTTGTTTTCCCCGATCTGAACACCGGCAACACTACGCACAAAGCCGTGCAGCGCAGCGCCGATTGCGTCAGCCTCGGGCCGATGCTGCAAGGCTTGCGCAAACCGGTGAACGATTTGCCGCGCGGTGCGCAAGTCGACGACATCGTCTACACCATCGCCCTCACCGCGATTCAAGCCGCCAACCGACCTATGGATGTGTAAATGCTGGATTTTCTACCTGCACCGCTGCGGGGCGTAATCGCCTCGCTGCTATTGGCGCTCAACACGATTCTGCTCTGCTCGTTTCTGTTCTGCGTGGCGTTGGTCAAGGCGTTGCCGTTTGCCTTGACTCAACGTATCGCCGGTTGGCTGATGAGCCACACCCATGAAGCGTGGATCAGCAACAACAAGGGCTGGATGAACCTAGTGCGGCGCACGCGCTGGCACATCAGCGGCCTGCAAGGCCTGGACTACCAGCACTCGTACCTGATCACCAGCAACCACCAGAGCTGGGTCGACATTCTGGTGCTGCAATACGTGCTCAACCGGAAAATCCAGCCGCTGAAATTCTTCCTCAAACAGGAGCTGATCTGGGTCCCGGTGATCGGTCTGGCCTGGTGGGCGCTGGGCTTTCCGTTCATGAAGCGCTACTCCAAGGCGTACCTGGAAAAGCACCCGGAGAAGAAAGGCAAAGACCTCGAAACCACGCGCAAGACCTGCGCGAAGTTTCGCGACAATCCGGTGGGCATTTTCAACTTCGTCGAGGGCACACGCTTCACCGAAGGCAAACATGCGCAGCAGCAGTCGCCATTCAAATACCTGCTCAAACCCAAGGCGGGCGGCATTGCCTTTGTGCTGGATGCGATGGGCGAGCAACTGGAATCGATCGTCAACGTGACCATCCACTATCCAGGCGGACGTCCTGGGTTCTGGGATCTGCTGTGCGGCAATGTGCGTGATGTAGTGGTGCACTTTGAAGAGCTGAAGATCCCTGCGCAGTTCATCGGCAAAAACTACGACCAGGACGGCGAATATCGTCTGCAGTTTCAGGGCTGGATCAACCAGCTGTGGCAGGACAAGGATGCACTGCTGGAACAGATGCACCGCGAGTATCCGGATCGCCGTTAATCGATCGTTCCGACCTTGAGGCACTGATCGTTGCAGCCCGGGACGCTCTGCGTCCCTGCCGAAGCGGACGCGGAGCGTCCAATGAGGCATACCCACGCAGAGCGTGGGAACGATCGATAAAAAAACCCGCAGACAATCACTCGTCTGCGGGTTTCTTTTTTTCAGGCTAACGCTTAAATCGCGCCACGCTTGCGCAGCAGATCCAGCACCTGCTTGACGCTTTCATCCAGCGTCAACGACTGAGTGTCGATCACCAGATCAGCATTCAGCGGCACATCGTACGGGAAGGATTCGCCCGGGATGTTGTCGCCGCCAGCCGCGTACAGACCTTGCGGGTCACGCTCGGCACACACCGTCGGCGAAGCCTGAACATACACCGTCAGCAGACGATCCTTGCCGATCAGATCCTTGGCCTGCTCGCGTCCTTCTGCACTCGGTGCAACGAATGCCGCCAGGGTCAGCAGACCCGCTTCGTTGAACTGACGCGCCACATGCGCGGCACGACGCCAGTTCTCGGTGCGACCGGCACGATCCTGCGGCAGCCCCTTGTTGAGGTCGTGGCGCAGATTCTGGCCATCCAGCACAAACACCGCACGGCCCATGTCGAACAGCTTGCGCTCGACCGCATAGGCCAGGGTGCTTTTGCCCGCGCCCGACAGACCGCTGAACAGCACGGTCGCCGGTTGCTGGCCGAAGCGTTGGGCGCGCTCGGTGGTCGCCACGTGCGCCAGTTTGCCGTGGTGGGTAGCGGTGCCATGAGCCAGCGGCTGCGCGACGATCATGCCGGCGCCGACGGTGCCGTTGGTCAAACGGTCGATGACGATGAACGCGCCGGTGGTGCGGTTGCTCTCGTAACCGTCAAGGGCGATCGGCGCGTCGAGCGCGATCCTGACCTTGCCGATTTCGTTTAGCTGCAACGCGCTCGCCGGGCCTTCTTCGAGGGTGTTGACGTCGACCTTGTTGACGATGCTGGCAATCGAGCCCGGCACATAACTGGTGGCGCGCTTGATGTCGTATTTCTTGCCCGGCAGCATCGGCTCTTCGGCCATCCACACCAGCATCGCTTCGAAGCTGTCGGTCACCGGCGGAACGTTGTCGGCATGCACCAGCAGGTCGCCACGGGAGATGTCGATCTCGTCTTCCATGGTCAGCGTCACGGCTTGACCAGGACCTGCGTGTTCCAGTTCACCTTCGAAGGTGACGATGGATTTCACGCGGCTGCTCTTGCCCGACGGCAGAACCACGACTTCGTCGCCCTTCTTGACGATGCCGCTGGCCAAAGTGCCGGCGAAACCGCGGAAGTTCAGGTTCGGACGGTTGACGTACTGCACCGGGAAACGCAGATCGGTGAAATTGCGGTCGCCCGCCACTTCCACGGTCTCGAGAATTTCCATCAGCGACTGGCCTTTGTACCAAGGCGAGCGCTCAGACTTGTTCACCACGTTGTCGCCTTTGAGGGCAGACATCGGCACGAAGTGCATGCTCGTCGGCTTCATCTTCAAGCCTTCAGCGAACTTCAGATAGTCGGCCTTGATCGACTCGAACACACCTTCATCAAAGCCCTTCAAGTCCATCTTGTTGATGGCGACAACGATGTGTTTGATCCCCAGCAGGGACGCGATGAAGCTGTGGCGGCGGGTCTGGGTCTGCACGCCGTAACGGGCGTCGACCAGGATGATCGCCAGGTCACAGGTGGACGCACCGGTGGCCATGTTGCGGGTGTACTGCTCATGGCCGGGGGTGTCGGCAATGATGAATTTGCGTTTGGCGGTGGAGAAATAGCGGTACGCGACATCGATGGTGATGCCCTGCTCGCGCTCAGCCTGCAAGCCGTCAACCAGCAATGCCAGGTCGATGTCGTCACCGGTGGTGCCGACTTTCTTCGAATCGCGGGTGATGGCCTCGAGGTGATCTTCGTAGATCATTTTCGAGTCGTGCAGCAGGCGCCCGATCAGGGTGCTCTTGCCGTCATCGACGTTACCGCAGGTCAAAAAGCGCAGCAGCTCTTTACGTTCGTGCTGGCCCAGGTAGGCGAGGATGTCCTCGCTGATCAAATCAGATGCGTGCGACATGACAGCCCCTTAGAAATAGCCTTGACGTTTTTTGTCTTCCATTGAGCCTGCGCCATCGTGGTCGATGACACGGCCCTGGCGCTCGGAAGTTCGCGTCAGGAGCATTTCCTGAATGATGTCCGTCAGGCTTTCGGCCTCGGACTCCACCGCGCCCGTCAACGGGTAGCAGCCAAGGGTACGGAAACGCACTTTCTTTTTGACGATGCGCGCCTTGTCCTCGTCGGACAGGTGCTCGAGGATGCGCTCGTCGTCGATCATGATCAGCGTGCCGTTCTTCTCGATCACTTCGCGTTCGGCGGCGAAGTACAGCGGCACAATCGGGATGCCTTCGAGGTAGATGTACTGCCAGATGTCCAGCTCGGTCCAGTTCGACAACGGGAACACACGAATGGATTCACCCTTGTTGACCTTGCCGTTGTAAACGTTCCACAGCTCTGGACGCTGATTTTTCGGGTCCCAGCGGTGCTTGCTGTCGCGGAACGAGTACACGCGCTCTTTGGCGCGGGACTTCTCTTCATCGCGACGGGCGCCGCCGAAAGCGGCGTCGAAACCATGCTTGTCGAGTGCCTGCTTGAGGCCTTCGGTTTTCATGATGTCGGTGTGCTTGGCGCTGCCGTGGGTGAACGGGTTGATGTTCTGCGCCACGCCATCCGGGTTGATGTGAGTGATGAGGTCCAGGCCCAGCTCTTCGACCATCTTGTCGCGGAACTTGTACATCTCCTGGAATTTCCACCGGGTGTCGACGTGCATCACCGGAAACGGCAGTTTGCCCGGGAAGAACGCCTTGCGTGCCAGGTGCAGCATCACGGCGGAGTCTTTACCGATGGAGTACAGCATCACCGGGTTATCGAACTCGGCGGCCACCTCGCGGATGATGTGGATGCTTTCCGCCTCCAGCTGTTTCAGATGCGTCAGTTTGTCGACCATGGCTACTCACGAAAGCTTTCTTATGAACGGCCAGCGGGCCGTGTTCGAGCGGGGAATCCTAGCACAGCGTCCTTCTTCTAATCAGGGCGCCAGCTAGAACGAAAGGGCATATGAATATGCCTCCTCGTTTGGGCTGAAACGCGACGACTGTGGGAGGGGGCTTGCTCCCGAATGCGGTGTGTCATTCACGCTGATGTTGGTTGACCCACCGCTTTCGGGAGCAAGCCCCCTCCCACATTGGATTAATGGTGGGCTTTAGATCGGATTCGGGATGTCGATGAAGATGTGCTCGAGAGCAAAACGTTTCGCCAGGTAATCGCCCAGCGCCTGCACGCCATAACGTTCGGTGGCGTGATGGCCGGCGGCGATGAAGCTGACGCCGTTTTCCCGGGCGCTGTGGAACGTCTGCTCTGAAGCCTCGCCGCTGATGAACAGATCGACGCCGGCGGCGATGGCGTTATCGATGTAGCCCTGACCGCCACCGGTGCACCAGCCGACGCGGCGAATCATGCCGCTGCCTTCGATCAGCAGCGGTTCACGTCCCATGCGTTCTTGCACTCGACGGGAAAAATCACGGGCCGTCACCGGCTCGTCCAGCGAACCGACCAGACCGACGATTCTCAGATTGTCCGGATCCAGCGGCCCTTCGACGGTGATGTCCAGTTGACGCGCCAGTTGCACGTTGTTGCCAACATCCGGGTGCAGATCCAGCGGCAGGTGATAGGCGAGCAGACTGATGTCGTGCTTGAGCAGGGTCTTCAGACGACGCTGCTTCATGCCGGTTATGCACGGGTTCTCGCCCTTCCAGAAATAACCGTGATGCACCAGCACCAGATCGGCCCCGGCTTCGACAGCAGCATCCAGCAACGCCTGACTGGCGGTGACACCGCTGACAATGCGCATCACCTGCGGCCGTCCCTCGACCTGCAAGCCATTAGGGCAATAATCGGCAATTTTTGCAGCGCCAAGGTAACGGTCGGCTTCTTCGACGAGGGTGCTGAGGGCAACGGCCATGAAAGACTCCTAAATATCCCGTTCAGAGGCACGCGCGGCCTCGTATAATGCGCGACATTATGGGCGGTCTCACCCCGCCTGCAACTTTTCCAGGACGTGCTTAATGTTCAAGGCGCTACGTTTTATGGGCTGGCCGCTGTTGGCCGGTGTGCTTATCGCTCTGTTGATTATTCAGCGTTATCCGCAGTGGGTCGGGCTGCCCAGCCTCGACGTCAACCTGCAACAGGCCCCGCAGACCACCAGCGTGCAACAGGGGCCGGTGTCGTATGCCGACGCGGTGACCATTGCCGCGCCTTCGGTGGTCAACCTCTACACCACCAAAGTCATCAACAAACCGGCGCATCCGTTGTTTGAAGATCCGCAGTTCCGGCGTTTCTTCGGTGACAACTCGCCGAAGCAGAAGCGCATGGAATCGAGCCTCGGTTCCGGCGTGATCATGAGCCCGGAAGGCTACATCCTGACCAACAACCACGTGACCAGCGGCGCGGATCAGATTGTCGTGGCGCTCAAGGATGGCCGCGAAACCCTGGCCCGGGTGATCGGCAGCGATCCGGAAACCGACCTCGCGGTATTGAAGATCGACCTGAAAAACCTGCCGGCCATCACCGTCGGCCGCTCCGACAACATCCGCATCGGCGACGTCGCGCTGGCCATCGGCAACCCGTTCGGCGTTGGCCAGACGGTAACCATGGGCATCATCAGTGCCACCGGGCGTAACCAGTTGGGCCTGAACAATTACGAAGACTTCATTCAGACCGACGCGGCGATCAACCCGGGTAACTCCGGCGGCGCACTGGTGGATGCCAACGGCAACCTCACCGGCATCAACACGGCTATCTTCTCCAAGTCCGGCGGCTCGCAAGGCATTGGCTTCGCTATCCCGGTGAAATTGGCGATGGAAGTGATGAAATCGATCATCGAGCACGGTCAGGTGATTCGCGGCTGGCTGGGGATCGAAGTGCAGCCGCTGACCCAGGAACTGGCCGAGTCGTTTGGCTTGTCCGGACGCCCGGGGATTGTCGTCGCGGGGATCTTCCGCGATGGCCCGGCGCAGAAGGCCGGCCTGCAATTGGGTGATGTGATTCTGAGCATCGATGGCGAGCCTGCGGGCGATGGTCGCCGCTCGATGAACCAGGTCGCGCGGATCAAACCGACCGACAAAGTGACGATTCAGGTGATGCGCAACGGCAAAGAGCTGAAGCTCACCGCTGAAATCGGCCTGCGTCCGCCACCGGCGCCGGTGCAGGAAAAAGAAGAGTAAAACTTTTTTCGCGCCAGCGGCGCGAATAAAAGATATTCTCAACAGGCATGTTATATTGTTTCAATTATGGCAATTGGAACAACATAACATGTCGTCTCGAACAAAGGCCTCCCTGCTGGGCCTGAGCCTCGGTTTGCTGGTCGATCCAGCCTTCGCCGAAGAACCCAAACCTCTGGAACTGGACGCCATCAGCGTTGTTTCCGACTATGAATCTCCCACCGGCCCGGTCACCGGCTACCGCGCGGCCCGTTCGTCCAGCGCGACCAAAACCGACACCGCGATTCGCGATATCCCACAAGCGATCAGCGTGGTGCCCGCCAGCGTCCTCAAGGATCTGGGCAGCACCAGCGTCGAGCGCGCCCTGGATTTCGCCGGCGGCGTATCGAAGCAAAACAACTTCGGCGGCCTGACGCTTTACGAATACAGCGTGCGCGGCTTCACCACCTCGGAGTTCTACAAGGACGGCTTCAGCGCCAATCGTGGCTACCCGAGCACGCCTGACGCGGCCAACATCGAACGCATTGAAGTGCTAAAAGGCCCGGCGGCCAGTTTGTATGGTCGCGGAGATCCGGGCGGCACGGTGAACATCGTCACCAAAAAACCGCAGCCGCAAGCCTTCACCACCCTGCAAACCAGCGCCGGCAGTTGGGATCGCTATCGCACCGCGCTGGACGTCAATACGCCGCTGGATGAACAAGGAAATGTGCTCTCACGGGTCAACCTCGCCGTCGAGGACAACCACAGCTTCCGCGATCATGTCGACAGCCAGCGCGTGTTCGTCGCGCCTTCGATCAGTTGGCAATTGAACCCGGATACCTCGCTGCTGGTGGAGAGCGAAATCGTCCGCCACAACTCGACTTTCGACCGCGGCATCGTCGCGCCGAACAATAAGTGGAGCGGCGTCTCACGCTCGACCTTCCTCGGCGAGCCCAACGACGGCAATATCGATAACCACAACAACCTGTTGCAGGCGACCCTCGAGCATCACCTCAACGACAGCTGGAAACTGCGTCTGGCCAGCCATTACAAGGAAGGCAAACTTTGGGGCGATGCCTCTGAAAACCGCCCGTTGAATGCCGATGGCCACACCGTCAACCGTCGCTATCGCGAACGCGACACCAACTGGCACGACAGCATCACGCAACTGGAACTGCGTGGCTTCTTCGACCTCGGCCCGTGGCAGCACGAACTGCTGATCGGCACCGAGTACGAGAATTTCCGCAAGAACGAGCGCGTCACCACCATTGCCGGTGGCCCTTACGGCATCGACATCTATAAACCGATCTACGGCCAGCCGAAACCCAACGGCGCGCGCTCGGGCACGGACTTCTTCGAACACGTCGAAAGCCACGCGTTGAACCTGCAGGATCAAATCGTCTTCAGCGACAAACTGCGCGGAATGATCGGTGCGCGCTTCGAGCATTTCGATCAGCGCATCGACGATCACAGCCGCAACGCCAAGAGCAGCCAGCGCCACGACGCGCTCACCCAACGCGCCGGTCTGCTCTATCAACTGACGCCGCAAACGGGCTTGTTCGCCAACGCCTCGACTTCGTTCAAACCGAACAACGGTCTCGACGCCTCCGGCAAATCCTTCGACCCGGAAGAAGGCGTCGGTTACGAAGTCGGCATCAAGAACGAGCTGTTCGACGAACGCCTGAGCAGCACCCTCGCCTTCTTTCACATCGACAAGGAAAACGTCCTCGCCCTCGACCCGGGGACCGACACCAGCAGCGCGATGGGCAAGGCCCGCAGTCGTGGTTTTGACCTGCAAGTGACCGGACAAGTGACCGATGCCGTGCGGGTGATCGGCGCTTTCGCTTACATCGATGCCGAAGTGACCAAGGGCGACGCGACGATTCCCACCGGCAGCCGCATCCTCGGCGTCGCCAAGCGCAGCGGCAGCCTGCTCGGCGTTTACGAATTTCAGGATGGTCATTTGCGCGGCTCGGACGTCGGCGCGGCGTTCACTTATGTCGGCGACCGCTCGGGGGAGTCCGGCAGCGATTTCGAATTGCCGGCTTATCAGACCGTCGACCTGCTGGCTCATTACAAGGCCAGCGACAACGTCACCGTCGGCCTGAACCTGAACAACGTTTTCGACGAAAAGTATTACGAGCGCTCCTACAGCAACTACTGGGTCAACCCCGGCGAGCCGCGCAACTTCACCGTCAGCCTGACCCTCAACCTGTAAAAGGAAGTCCCCATGCAATACGGCAAAACCCTTCTGATCATCGCTGCACTGTTCGCAGGCCAGGTCTCGGCCCATGGCCTGTGGACTGAACAGCGACGCGGCAACATTGAAGTCATTTATGGTCACGGCGCTGAAGACAATGCGTTCAAGGCGCAGAAGATCAGTGGTGCCTGGGCGTATGACGCGGGCGGCAAGATGATTCCGGTCAGCGTCGAGCGCCTGGCGGATCACGCACGGTTGAAACCCTTGAAGTCGCCTGCGGTGATGGCCGTGGCGCTGAACAACGGCATGTGGTCGCAGACCGCTGACAAGAAGTGGATCAACGAAGGTCGCAGCAAAGTCCCCGGCGCTGTCGAGGCAACGGAAACGTTCAAATACAGTCTGGCGATTTATCAGCCGGGGGCGAAGTTGCCGAAACTGGATCAGATCAAACTGCTGATTCTGCCGGAGGTCGATCCGTTGACCGTGGGGCCGGGCAAATCATTGCCGGTGCGCGTGCTGCTCGATGGCAAACCGGCGGCGGGTGTGAAGTTGATTGGCGATTATCGCAGTGCGCCGAACACCTTGAGCACCGAGACCGACAAAGACGGCCGTGCGCAGGTGCTGGTGCGCAATGAAGGGTTGAATGTGATTGCGGCGCAAGTCGAGGTGCCGGTGAAGGACAGCGCTGACGTGGACAGTCGTGGGTTGTTCAGTTCGCTGACGTTCCTTGGTGAGCCGCATCACGAGTAGGAAATTGATATTGGTGGCGCTCCATTCGCGAGCAAGCCCGCTCCCACACTCGACCGCGTTCTATCTGAAGAGACGCGGTTAAATATGGAAGCGGGCTTGCTCGCGAAGGCGGTTTAGAGGTCGCCGAGGCCGTCGATCAGCGCCTGATTCTGCTCCGGCGTACCAATCGAGATCCGCAGGAACTGTGCAATCCGCTCCTGCTTGAAGTGCCGAACGATCACACCCTGCTCGCGCAGCTTGGCGGCCAGACCCGCCGCATCATGCTGCGGATGCCGGGCGAATATGAAGTTCGCCGCCGACGGCAGCACTTCAAAGCCCTTGCCTTGCAACTGCGCGATAACCCACTCGCGGCTCTCGATGACCAGACGGCAAGTCTTGTCAAAATACTCGCGATCCTCGAATGCCGCCGCCGCGCCGACATTTGCCATGCGATCCAGCGGATAGGAGTTGAAGCTGTTCTTGATCCGCTCCAGCGCCTCGATCAAGTCCGGGTGGCCCACCGCCAGACCGACCCTCAGGCCGGCCAGCGAGCGCGACTTTGAAAGGGTCTGCGTCACCAGCAGGTTCGGATAACGATCCACCAGGCTTATCGCGGTTTCGCCGCCGAAGTCGATGTAAGCCTCGTCCACGACCACCACCGAATCCGGGCTGGCCTTGAGGATTTGCTCGACCGCGTCCAGCGCCAACAGGCAACCGGTCGGAGCGTTCGGGTTAGGGAAAATGATCCCGCCGTTCGGCTTGGCATAGTCCGCCGGGTTGATCCGGAATTGTGCGTCCAGCGGCACGGCGTCGAACTCGATGCCGTACAGACCGCAGTAGACCGGGTAGAAGCTATAACTGATATCGGGGAACAGCAGTGGCTGATCGTGTTGCAGCAGACCGTGAAAAATGTGCGCCAGCACCTCATCCGAGCCGTTGCCGAGAAAAACCTGGTTACTTTGCACGCCGTAATACTTGGCGACGGCATTTTTCAGCAGATCGCTGTTCGGATCCGGGTACAGGCGCAGGTTGTCATTGAGTTCGGCCTGCATGGCCGCCAAGGCTTTTGGCGACGGGCCGTACGGGTTCTCGTTGGTGTTGAGCTTGACCAATTTGGTCAGCTTCGGCTGTTCGCCCGGCACATAGGGCACCAGATCCTTGACGAACGGGCTCCAGAATTTGCTCATCTCTCAGTTCCCCTGCCCTTGTAGAAAGTCTTCGTCTTTGATGCGGTATTCGGCGCTGCGGGCGTGCGCGCTGAGCGATTCGCCGCGAGCCAGTACCGATGCCGTTTTACCCAGCTCGGAAGCACCGGCTTCGGAGCAGAAGATGATCGACGAACGTTTCTGGAAGTCGTACACACCCAGCGGCGAGGAGAATCGCGCAGTGCCGGAAGTCGGCAGTACGTGGTTCGGGCCTGCGCAGTAATCGCCCAGCGCTTCCGAGGTGTGACGGCCCATGAAGATCGCGCCGGCGTGGCGGATCTGCGGCAGCCAGGCCTGTGGGTCAGCGACCGACAACTCCAGGTGTTCCGGGGCGATGCGGTTGGCAACTTCGATGGCTTGCGCCATGTCTTTCACGTGAATCAGTGCACCTCGGCCATTGATCGAGGTTTCGATGATGGTCGCGCGGTCCATGGTCGGCAGCAGTTTGTCGATGCTGGCGGCAACCTTGTCGAGGAACTCGGCATCGGGGCTGACCAGAATCGCCTGCGCGTCTTCATCGTGCTCGGCCTGGGAGAACAGGTCCATGGCGATCCAGTCCGGATCGGTCTGGCCGTCGCACACCACGAGGATTTCCGAAGGTCCGGCGATCATGTCGATCCCCACCTGACCGAACACGTGACGCTTGGCGGTGGCGACATAGATGTTGCCCGGGCCAACGACCTTGTCCACTTGCGGTACGCTTTCGGTGCCGTAAGCCAGCGCGGCAACGGCTTGCGCACCGCCGATGGTGAACACGCGGTCGACACCGGCGATGCACGCGGCGGCCAGCACCAGTTCGTTGATTTCACCACGCGGGGTCGGCACGACCATGACCACTTCGGCCACGCCGGCAACCTTGGCCGGAATCGCGTTCATCAACACCGACGACGGATACGACGCCTTGCCGCCCGGCACGTACAGGCCGGCGCGATCCAGCGGCGTGACCTTCTGACCCAGCACGGTGCCATCGGCTTCGGTGTAGCTCCAGGAGTCCTGTTTCTGCTTCTCGTGATAGCTGCGCACTCGGGCCGCAGCTTTTTCCAACGCTTCGCGCTGCGCCACGGTAATGCGGGTCAGGGCCAGTTCCAGACGCTCACGCGGCAGGATCAGATCGGCCATCGAAGCGACTTCGAGGCCGTCGAACTTCTGGGTGAACTCGACCAGCGCCGCGTCACCGCGCTCGCGCACAGCCTTGATGATGTCCAGCACCCGCTGATTGACCGAGTCGTCAGACACACTTTCCCAGCTCAGCAGATGATCCAGATGATGCGCGAAATCCGGGTCAGCAGCGTTGAGTCGGCGAATTGCAGTCGGTGCGGTCATAGCGAGAGCCTCATAGGAATGGCAAAAAACTCAGGCGCCCGAAATTACCATTCGATCCGCTTGGGCACCTGAGATTCTGGCTATGAGGCGGATAGACGGCGCGACGTGACGTCGCGCAAGTACATCAGCCGCGGTGTCGCGATTCCACTGCCTTGCGCAGCGTATCGATCAACGCCTGGATACGGGCGTGTTGCATTTTCATCGAAGCCTTGTTGACCACCAGGCGCGAGCTGATCGTGGCGATCAGTTCCTGAGGTTCCAGGCCATTGGCGCGCAGGGTGTTGCCGGTGTCGACCACGTCGATGATCTTGTCGGCGAGACCGATCAGCGGCGCCAGCTCCATCGAGCCGTACAGTTTGATGATGTCGACCTGACGGCCCTGTTCGGCGTAATAACGCTTGGCAACGTTGACGAACTTGGTCGCCACGCGCAGACGGCCCTTGGGCTCGACCGCGCCGATCTTGCCGGCGGTCATCAATTTGCACTGAGCGATCTGCAGATCCAGTGGCTCGTACAGGCCCTGGCCGGTGTATTCCATCAGCACATCCTTGCCGGCGACGCCAAGGTCGGCCGCGCCATGCTCGACATACGTCGGCACGTCGGTGGCACGCACGATCAGCAGACGAACGTCGTCCTGTGTCGTGGGGATGATCAGCTTGCGGCTCTTGTCCGGATTCTCGGTCGGCACAATGCCGGCTTCAGCGAGAAGCGGCAGCGTGTCGTCAAGGATGCGGCCCTTGGACAGTGCAATGGTCAACATGGGAAACGTCAGTCCTTATCAAGGTACTCATGTCCGGTCGCAGTCGGCGCCGGACACACATCGAGCCGTTAACCGGCTCGATTCGAAACGAATTCAGTGGACACGTCCCTGTGTCCTCGTGCAGCGATCAGCCCGGAACGCGACGGATCTTGGCGCCCAGCATCTGCAGTTTTTCTTCGATGCACTCGTAACCACGGTCGATGTGGTAGATGCGGTCGATCAGGGTGTCACCTTCAGCAACCAGTGCCGAGATCACCAGGCTGGCCGAAGCACGCAGGTCGGTCGCCATCACTGGCGCGCCTTTCAGGACTTCAGTACCGGTAACGATGGCGGTGTTGCCTTCGACCTGGATCTTGGCGCCCATGCGGTGCAGTTCGTAAACGTGCATGAAGCGGTTTTCGAAGATCGTCTCGATCACTGCACCAGTGCCTTCGGCAATGGCGTTGAGCGAGATGAACTGCGCTTGCATGTCCGTCGGGAACGCCGGGTAAGGCGCGGTGCGCACGTTGACCGCTTTCGGGCGTTTACCGTGCATGTTCAGCTCGATCCAGTCTTCGCCGCAGGTGATTTCTGCGCCGGCTTCACGCAGCTTTTCCAGAACGGATTCGAGGATGGTCGGATCGGTGTCCTTGACCTTCACGCGGCCACCGGTCACGGCAGCGGCCACCAGATAGGTGCCGGTTTCGATACGGTCGGGCATGACTTTGTAGAAGCACGAGCCCAGACGCTCGACGCCATCGATGGTGATGGTATCGGTGCCGGCGCCGGACACCTTGGCGCCCATGGCGTTGAGGAAGTTCGCCAGGTCGACAACTTCCGGTTCGCGAGCGGCGTTCTGCAGAACGCTGCGGCCCTTGGCCAAAGCAGCGGCCATCATGATGTTCTCGGTACCGGTCACGCTGACGGTATCGAAGAAGAAGCTCGCACCACGCAGACCACCTTCAGGCGCCTTGGCCTTGATGTAGCCGCCTTCGACGTCAATGATTGCGCCCATGGCTTCGAGACCACGGATGTGCAGGTCGACCGGACGCGAACCGATGGCGCAACCGCCAGGCAGGGCGACTTCGGCTTCACCGAAACGGGCAACCATTGGGCCCAATACCAGAATCGACGCACGCATGGTTTTCACCAGTTCGTACGGAGCAATCAGGGTCTTGATGGTGCGCGGGTCGATTTCGACGCTGAGCTTCTCGTCGATCACCGGCTCAATGCCCATGCGACCGAACAGCTCGATCATGGTGGTGATGTCGTGCAGGTGCGGCAGGTTGCCAACGGTGACCGGCCCATCGCACAGCAGCGTGGCGGCCAGGATCGGCAGGGCAGAGTTCTTTGCCCCGGAGATGCGGATCTCGCCATCAAGACGAGCGCCACCAGTAATAATCAATTTATCCATAAGAATCTCGACGCCCTTAGGCTCAGGTGCGCTCGGCCCAGGCCGCGCTGCTGAAAAATTTCATAGTGACCGCATGGATGCTGCCATCGGTGATCCATGGGTTCAAATGGGCATAGATCTGCTGCTGACGCTTCACCGGGCTCAACGCCGCCAGTTCATCGCTAATCACGTTCAGCTGGAAATTGCAGCCTTCGCCCTCAACTTCTACCAACGTTCCGGGCAGCTTTCCTTCAAGGAAGCTCTTCACTTCTACGGCCTGCATGCTCAACCTCAATCGGCGCCCTGTGCGCACGGGTCGGACATCATACAAAAAAGCCCCGCGCCTGCGAACCCCGCAACGCAGGACTCTGACGGGGGGCTTCTTTATTGATGCGGGTTCAGGGTTGCGCCAACAGCTCGGTCAGTTCGCTGACCTGAGCGATTTCGCGCATGTCTTCGGGCATCGCGCGGATACTGACCGCTTTACCGGCGGCTTGCGCATCGCGGATGAAGCACAGCAACAGCGACAAGCCGACGCTGCTGGACTTCTTCACCGCCGCGCAATCGATGACCAGCGAAGCAGCCTTGCTCGACTTGATCAGCGCCTGGCCTTCCTTGCGCAAGGCCGGGCCGGTGCTGTAATCCAGCACGCCGCTGAGCAGCAGCTCGTCGACATCACTCATGTGAACTGCCGCCTCGGTCATTGTGCCGACTTCTCTTCGGTGGTGGCCTTGGCCTTGGCGACCTCACCGGCCCAACCATTGATCGTCTTGTCCAGATCGTTGCCGTTACGCTGCATCGCGTCGGCGAACTGATCACGGAACAGCTTGCCGATGTTGATGCCGTTGATGATCACGTTGCGCAGTTTCCACTCGCCGTTGATCTTCTCCAGCGTGTATTGCACAGGATAGATCGCGCCGTTGCTGCCCTTGACGGTCATGCCGACGCTGGTGCGGTCGCCCGACTCATCTTTCGCAGGATCAACGGTGATGCCCTGGTTGTTGTATTCAAGCAAGGCGTTGCCGTAGAACTGGAACAGGCCTTTCTTGAAGTTTTCCTGGAAGGTCTGCATCTGCGCCGGCGTGGCCTTGCGCGAATACTTGACCGTCATGATGCTTTTGGAAATACCTTCGGCATCCACCACCGGACCGACGATGGTGTTCAACGCCGTGTAGAAATCCTGCGGATCCTGCTTGTACTTCTCTTTGTTGGCCGACAGATCGGCGAGCATCCGGTTCGTGGTGTCCTGAACCAGATCATGCGCCGATTGTGCCGCCACCGCGTTACCGATCAATGGCAGTGTCGCAAGCAACACCAACAGGCCACGTCGCAAGGTAGAGATCATTCAAAAGCTCCTCATTTGGCGTCTTTGCTAACGGTATTGAGCAGGAATTTACCGATCAGGTCTTCCAGTACCAGAGACGACTGCGTGTCGTGAATGGTTCCACCATCCTTCAGACGGGCATCCTCCCCGCCTACGCTGATACCGATGTACTTCTCGCCCAGCAGACCAGCAGTCAGGATAGACGCTGTGGAGTCGGTCGGCAGATTGTCGACCTTCTTGTCCACCTGCAGGGTTACGCGACCGGTGAAGCTGTCGCGATCCAGGTCGATTGCGGTGACCTTGCCGATGGTGACACCGGCCATGGTGACCTTGGCTCTGACCGTCAGACCGGCAATGTTGTCGAAGTAGGCATAGAGCTTATACGTGTCGGTGGTCGACGTCGGAGACAGGCCACTGACCCGCAACGCAAGCAGTAACAAAGCCAGGATCCCTGCCAGCAGGAACAGGCCGACACCGATTTCCAGGGTGCGGTTTTGCATCAGAAATCTCCAAACATCAAAGCGGTCAGAATAAAGTCCAGGCCGAGCACCGCCAGGGAGGCGAATACCACGGTCTTGGTGGTGGCACGACTGATGCCCTCGGAAGTGGGCTCGCAGTCATAGCCTTGGAATACGGCGATCCAGGTCACGACGAAGGCAAAAACGATACTTTTGATGACGCCATTGAGCACGTCACTGGTGAAGTTCACGCTGTTCTGCATGTTCGCCCAGTAAGAACCTTCATACACGCCCAGCCAGTCGACAGCCACCCATGAACCGCCCCAGATGCCTACCACGCTGAAAATCATCGCCAGCACCGGCAGGGAAATGAAACCGGCCCACAGGCGCGGAGCAATAATGTATTTGAGCGGGTCGACACCGATCATTTCCAGACTGGAAAGCTGCTCGGTGGACTTCATGTTGCCGATTTCAGCAGTCAGCGCGGAGCCGGCACGACCGGCGAACAGCAGCGCCGTCACCACCGGGCCGAGTTCACGCAGCAGCGTCAGCGCAACCATCTGCCCCACTGCCTGCTCCGAACCGTAGCTCGACAGAATGCTGAACCCCTGCAGCGCCAGCACCATGCCGATGAAAATACCGGAAACGACGATGATCACCAGCGACATCACGCCAACCGAATGCAACTGCTTGACCAGCAAGCCGAAGCCGCCGCTGATACCGCCACGACCCAGCAACGCATGAAACAGGAACAGCGTGGCACGACCGAACACCGCTATGGCGTCGATCGCCGATTCGCCAAAGCGGCGAACGCGTTCTACAAGTGAAATTCTGCGCATCAACGTTTCCCCAGAAGATCTGCGCGGTAATCCGTCGCTGGAAAGTGATACGGAACCGGGCCGTCGGGATCGCCGGTCATGAACTGGCGAATGCGCGGCTCATCTGAGTTCATCAGTTCGTCCGGCGTGCCCTGCCCCAGGACCTGGCCATCGCCGACGACATAGATGTAATCGGCGATGCTCGCGGTTTCGGCCAAATCGTGGGAAACCACGATACTGGTGATCCCCAGCGCATCGTTGAGCAGGCGGATCAGACGCACCAGAACGCCCATGGCGATCGGATCCTGACCGACGAACGGTTCGTCGTACATCAGAATCTGCGGATCGAGGGCAATGGCCCGGGCCAGTGCGACACGACGCTTCATGCCGCCGGACAACTCATCGGGCATCAGCTCGATGGCGCCGCGCAAGCCAACGGCCTGCAATTTGAGCAGGACGATGTCGCGGATCATTTCTTCCGGCAACTCTGTATGAACGCGCAGGGGGAACGCGACGTTCTCGAAGACATCGAGATCGGTGAACAGCGCGCCGCTCTGAAACAGCACGCCCATGTGCTTGCGCGCATCGAACAGGTCGCTGCGCGACAGCGTTGGCAGGTTCTGTCCATTGACCCAGACTTCGCCGCTGGTTGGACGCAGTTGTGCGCCCATCAAACGCAGCAGCGTGGTCTTGCCACACCCGGAAGGCCCCATGATGCCGGTGACCTTGCCGCGCGGGATGCGAATATCGACGTTATTGAAAATGCTGCGCGCACCGCGCTTGAAGGAGACTCCCTTCAGCTCGACCGCGTAGGCGTTATCGGCACTCATCTAAACTCCTTGCGATGCAGCCTCTCACTCGGACGCCAGGCTTTCACTGGAAAGCACATACATCCCGGGCAGGCCGAACTGGCGGCGAACTATATCACTGCAACGGCTCAGCGCCCAAGGCCTGTACCGGCTGTCTTGCCCGATCTGAAAGGCACGGGAGTGCATTTGCGGGGTTTTGGTAACGAGGAATGACAAAGCACGACGAACTAGCGTGAGGCTTTTCAACATACCCGCTATAATCGCCGCCTTTTCATCGGGCTATACGATTTCTGACATGAGCCAAACCAGCGACCTGATTCAATCGGCACAACGCACCATCCGCCTCGAAGTGGAAGCCGTCCAAGGCTTGATGCCCCATATCGACGCCGATTTCGTACGCGCTTGCGAGATGATTCTGGCCAGCAAGGGCCGCGTCGTGGTGGTCGGCATGGGCAAATCCGGGCACATCGGCAACAAGATTGCCGCCACCCTGGCCAGCACCGGCACCCCGGCGTTTTTTGTGCACCCGGCCGAAGCCAGCCATGGCGACATGGGCATGATCACCCGCGACGACGTGATCCTGGCCCTGTCGAACTCTGGCTCGACCAATGAAATCGTCACGTTGCTGCCCCTGATCAAACGTCTGGGCATCCAGCTGATCAGCGTCACCGGCAACCCGCAATCGCCACTATCCAAGGCAGCCGAGGTCAACCTCAACGTTCACGTCGAGCATGAAGCCTGCCCGTTGAACCTGGCACCGACCTCCTCCACCACCGCCGCACTGGTCATGGGCGATGCCCTGGCCGTGGCGTTGCTGGAAGCCCGCGGTTTTACTGCCGAAGACTTCGCCTTTTCCCATCCGGGAGGCGCGCTGGGCCGTCGCCTGTTGCTTAAAGTGGAAAACGTCATGCACGCCGGGCAGGAACTGCCACAGGTGCAGCGCGGCACTCTGCTCAAGGACGCCTTGATGGAAATGACCCGCAAGGGTCTGGGCATGACCGTGATCCTTGAAGCCGACGGCAAACTTGCCGGGATCTTCACTGACGGCGACTTGCGCCGCACGCTGGATCGCAGCATCGACATTCGCAGCGCGACAATCGACCAGGTCATGACCGTGCACGGCAAGACCGCCCGCCCGGAAATGCTCGCGGCCGAAGCGTTGAAAATCATGGAAGACCACCGCATCAACGCACTGGTCGTGGTTGACGAAGACGACCGCCCGGTCGGCGCCTTCAACCTCTCCGATCTGCTGCGCGCAGGAGTGATGTAAATGAGCAACGATCTGCTGCAACGCGGCAAAGCAATCAAACTGGCGGTTTTCGACGTCGACGGCGTTCTTACTGACGGCCGCCTGTACTTCCTCGAAGACGGCAGCGAATTCAAGACATTCAATACCCTCGACGGCCAAGGCATCAAAATGCTGATGAACGCCGGGGTGCAGACCGCTATCATCAGCGGCCGCAAAACGCCGGTGGTCGAGCGCCGAGCGAAAAACCTCGGCATTCCTCATCTGTTTCAGGGTCGCGAAGACAAATTGGTCGTGCTGGACGGTCTTCTCGAGCAACTGGGCCTAAGCTATGAACAGGTCGCCTATCTGGGTGACGACCTGCCTGACCTGCCGGTGATTCGCCGTGTCGGCCTAGGCATGGCGGTCGCCAATGCTGCCGATTTCGTCCGCGAACACGCGCACGGCGTGACCCGGGCCCGTGGCGGCGAAGGCGCCGCACGCGAATTCTGCGAATTGATCCTGCGCGCCCAGGGCCGCCTCGATGCGGCCAACGCCGCGTACCTGTGAGCCAAATCATGCTGAGCAAAAAATTTCGCAACTTCCTGCTGTTCGGCTGCATCGCTGCGATTTTTGCGGCGGTCGGCTACTGGAACATCAGCCCGGAAAGCTTCCTCGACAAGCCGCCGGTCTCGACTGCAGAGAACCCTATCGACTGGTATGCAACCAACACGCATACCCTGCAATACCTGCCGGACGGCAAAGTGCAGTACGAAATGACGTCGGACAAGGCCGAGCATGTGAAGGCCACCGACATTACACTCGTCACCAAACCTGACCTGAACATGTACCGCGGCACTGATTTCCCTTGGCACGTAACCAGCGAGCGCGGTGAAGTGAACTCGGGCGGCACCGAAGTCGAACTGATCGACTCGGTACGCGTTCAGCGCACCGACGAAAAGAATCGTGCGATGCTGATCACTTCCACCCGCATGACTGTGTTCCCGCAGCAGCAATATGCGCAGACCGAGCAACCCGTTAGAATCGACGGCGCTGGCGGTGTATCGACTGGCGTTGGCATGAAAGCCTACCTGAAGGAAAGCAGGATACACCTGCTATCGAACGTAAGAGGACAGTATGAGGCTCGTTAAAACCCTCCCTATTTTGCTCAGTCTGGGCGCAGCACTGGGAAGCGTGAGCGCCTGGGCTCTGCCGAACGATCAAGAGCAGCCAATCCGCATTCAGGCCGACGATGCCCAACTGGACGACAAGAACGGCGTTGCTACCTATAAAGGTGACGTGATCATTACCCAGGGCTCGATGATCGTCAAAGGCAACACCGTGACCATGACCCGGGCGCCCAACGGCGACATCGACGTCGTGACTTCGGTGGGTAATCTCGCCTACTTCGAACAATTGCAGACTGCCGGCGACACGAAACCCGTACAGGGCTGGGGCGTGACCATTCAGTACCACGCACAGCAAAACCGCGTGGTGCTGATCGACAAGGCCAAGGTTGTCGACAAGGACAACAACACCACCCAGGGCGAGAAAATCGTCTACGACACGGTGAAAAAACTGGCCAGCGCCGGTCGCGCTACCGGCAACAAGGTCACCGAGTCGCGTCCGCGCATCGACATGGTGATCCAGCCGAAGAAGAAAACCGACGAGAAAACCCAGTAATGGCAACTCTGAAAGCTCAGCACCTGGCCAAGGCCTATAAAAGCCGCCAGGTCGTGCGTGACGTCAGCCTGTCGATCGACAGCGGCCAGATCGTCGGCCTGCTCGGCCCGAACGGCGCCGGCAAGACCACCTGCTTCTACATGATCGTCGGCCTGGTACAGGCCGATCAGGGCCGTGTGCTGATCGACGACCTGGACGTCAGCCACCAGCCAATGCATGGCCGCGCCAAGGCCGGTATCGGCTATCTGCCGCAAGAAGCGTCGATCTTCCGCAAACTGTCGGTGGCCGACAACATCATGGCCATCCTCGAGACCCGTCAGGAACTCGACAAGGCCGGCCGCCGCAAGGAGCTGGAAAGCCTGCTGCAGGAGTTCCACATCAGCCACATCCGCGACAACCTCGGCATGAGCCTGTCCGGTGGTGAGCGTCGCCGGGTGGAAATCGCCCGCGCACTGGCAACTGCGCCGAAATTCATCCTGCTCGACGAACCGTTCGCCGGTGTCGATCCGATCTCCGTCGGCGACATCAAGCAAATCATCCATCACCTCAAGGCCAAGGGCATCGGTGTCTTGATCACCGACCACAACGTGCGTGAGACGCTGGATATCTGCGAAACTGCCTACATCGTCAACGACGGTCAATTGATCGCCGAAGGTGACTCCGCCACCATCCTGGCCAACGATCTGGTCAAGGAAGTGTATCTGGGTCACGAATTCCGCCTGTAAGCGAAACGGTGCCCGGAGGCCGCCCGGGTGCTGTATCGATTCAAGCAGGATTTAATACGCTTTAATTGTTACAGCGCTCTAGGCAAACACTTCAGTTTCAGGCATATAATTTGCTTAAGTTTGGCGCTTCGGCGCCCTGTAGTGGATGGCGCATAGCGCCGGCGAATAAGGTGTTAAGCCCCTGCCATGAAACCATCGCTAGTCTTGAGAATGGGCCAGCAGCTGACGATGACACCGCAGCTGCAACAGGCCATCCGCCTGCTCCAATTGTCGACCCTGGATCTGCAACAGGAAATCCAGGAGGCTCTGGAATCCAATCCGATGCTCGAACGCCAGGAAGAAGGCGACGACTTCGACAACTCCGATCCGATGGCCGACAGCGCCGAACAGAAGCCCAACACCGAAATCCAGGAACCGTCCTATCAGGAAACCGCACCGACGGTGGACAACCTCGAAGACGGCGAATGGAACGAACGCATCCCCAACGAACTTCCGGTCGACACGGCCTGGGAAGACGTATACCAGACCAGCGCCAGCAGCCTGCCCAGCAGCGACGATGACGAGTGGGACTTCACCACCCGCACCTCCGCCGGCGAAAGCCTGCAAAGCCACCTGCTCTGGCAGTTGAACCTCGCCCCGATGTCCGACACCGATCGCCTGATCGCCGTCACCCTGATCGATTGCATCAACAATCAGGGCTATCTGGACGAAACCCTCGAAGAAATCCTCGACGCGTTCGATCCCGAACTGGACATCGAGCTGGACGAGATCGAAGCCGTCCTGCATCGCATCCAGCAGTTCGAACCGGCCGGTATCGGCGCGCGCAACCTGAGCGAATGCCTGTTGCTGCAATTGCGTCAGCTATCGGCCAAGACCCCGTGGCTTGCGGAAGCCAAGCGTCTGGTCAGCGATTATATCGACCTGCTCGGCAGCCGCGATTACAGCCAGTTGATGCGCCGCATGAAGCTCAAGGAAGACGAACTGCGTCAGGTCATCGAGCTGGTGCAGAGCCTCAACCCGCGTCCGGGCTCGCAGATCGAATCCACTGAAGCCGAATACGTCGTCCCTGATGTCATCGTGCGTAAGGACAACGAGCGCTGGCTGGTCGAACTGAACCAGGAGTCGGTGCCACGCCTGCGCGTCAACGCCCAGTACGCCGGCTTCGTTCGTCGCGCCGACACCAGCGCCGACAACACCTTCATGCGCAATCAGTTGCAGGAAGCCCGCTGGTTCATCAAGAGCCTGCAAAGCCGCAACGAAACACTGATGAAAGTTGCTACCCAGATCGTCGAGCATCAGCGCGGTTTTCTGGAGTACGGCGACGAAGCCATGAAACCGCTGGTTCTGCATGACATCGCCGAAGCGGTCGGCATGCACGAATCGACGATTTCCCGGGTGACCACGCAGAAATTCATGCATACCCCGCGCGGTATTTATGAACTGAAATACTTTTTCTCCAGCCACGTCAGCACCTCCGAAGGCGGCGAATGCTCATCCACGGCGATCCGCGCGATCATCAAAAAACTGGTTGCCGCGGAAAATCAGAAAAAGCCGTTGAGTGACAGCAAGATCGCTGGTTTACTGGAGGCACAAGGCATTCAGGTGGCTCGCCGCACCGTCGCCAAGTACCGCGAATCCCTCGGAATCGCGCCTTCGAGCGAACGCAAGCGGTTGATGTAAGCCACGTTACAGCGTTCCAGTGGCAGGCTATCCAGCCTGCCGCTTTATGCACTGGCAACGAAGGAGAAGCTGTATGCAAGTCAACATCAGTGGACACCAACTGGAAGTGACTCAACCTCTGCGTTCCTACATCGAGGAAAAACTCCAACGACTGGAGCGCCATTTCGACAAGATCACCAACGTGCAAGTCACGATGTGCGTCGAAAAGCTGAAGCAGAAAATCGAAGCCACGCTGCATATTCCCGGCAATGAAGTCGTCGCCAACGCGGAACATACCGATATGTACGCGGCGATCGACGCTTTGACCGACAAGCTGGATAAACAACTCAAAAAGCATAAGGAAAAGACCCAGAGCCTGCTCCAGGGCGCGACCGGTCGATAACCCCCCATTCCATGATCCGACTTGAAAGTATCCTGACCCCCGGCCGTTCCCTCGTGAACGTGCCGGGCGGCAGCAAAAAGAAAGCCCTCGAACAAATTGCCAACCTGATCGCCCGCGAAGTGCCGGATCTGGAGATGCAAGATGTCTTCGAGGCCTTGATTGCCCGTGAGAAACTCGGCTCGACCGGTTTCGGCAACGGCATCGCCATCCCTCACTGCCGCCTCAAAGGTTGCGAATCACCGATCAGCGCCTTGATGCACCTTCAAGCCCCTATCGATTTCGACGCCATCGACGGTGCCCCGGTTGACCTGCTGTTCGTACTGCTGGTCCCGGAAGCGGCTACCGATGCGCATCTTGAGCTATTGCGCCAGATCGCCAGCATGCTCGACCGCAAGGAAGTGCGCGACAAACTGCGCAACGCCGCGAGTAACGAAGCCTTGTATCAGGTTGTCCTGGACGAGCAGAACGGGCACTAATCATGCGCTTGATCATCGTCAGTGGCCGTTCCGGCTCGGGTAAAAGCACCGCACTGGATGTCCTTGAGGACAACGGTTACTACTGCATCGACAACCTGCCGGCCGGCCTGCTGCCGGAACTGGCCGAACGCGCCTTGATTCACACTGAGCTGGCGCAACCGCTGGTAGCGGTGTCGATCGATGCACGCAACCTGCCGAGCCATCTGACCCGCTTTCCGGAATTGCTGGAAGATGCCCGCAGCAAGCACATCCAGTGCGATGTACTGTATCTGGATGCCGATGAAGAAACCCTGCTCAAGCGCTTTTCCGAGACCCGCCGACGCCATCCGCTGAGCAACGCCAACCGCTCGCTGGCCGAGGCGATTCACGATGAAACCGCCCTGCTCGGCCCGATTGCCGACCTGGCCGATCTGAAGATCAACACCACCAACCTCAACCTGTACCAGTTGCGCGACACCCTCAAGCTGCGCCTGCTGAATCAGCCGGAGCCGGGCACGGCGTTTCTGGTCGAGTCGTTTGGCTTCAAGCGCGGCATGCCGGTGGATGCCGACCTGGTGTTCGACGTGCGCTGCCTGCCCAATCCGTACTGGAAACCGGAGTTGCGTGCACAATCAGGTCTCGATGCGCCGGTGGCCGAATACCTGGCGGCGCAGCCGGAAGTCGAAGAAATGTTTCAAGACATCTTCAGCTACCTGCACAAGTGGCTGCCGCGCTTCGCCGCGAGCAATCGCGCTTACGTCACCATTGCCATTGGCTGCACCGGCGGGCACCACCGCTCCGTCTACCTGACCGAACGCCTGGGTCAGGCCCTGCAGAAAACCCTGAAGAATGTCCAGGTTCGCCACCGCGACCTCACTTAAAGGATTCACACCGCGATGCCTGCTCTGGAAATCGAAATCATCAACAAGCTGGGTTTGCATGCCCGAGCGTCGGCCAAGTTTGTCGGCGTCGCCGGCCAATATCCGGATTGCACCATCAGAGTAGGCCGCACGCCTGAGACCACCGTCGACGGCAAAAGCATCATGGCGATGATGATGCTCGCGGCCGGCAAGGGCACGAAGATCTTTTTGAGCACCGAAGGGCATCAGGAACAGGAAGCGCTGGATGCGCTAGTGGCGTTGATCAACAACTATTTCGACGAAGGCGGTTGATCGCCTGTGGCGAGGGAGCTTGCTCCCTCGCCACCCCTCAACTCAACCCAACGCGGTATCCATGACCATCATCAAACAAAACCCGATCAACAGGCCGAGACTGGCCAGTTTGTCGTGGCCATTGCGTCGCGACTCCGGAATCACTTCGTGAGTCACCACCAGCAACATCGCCCCCGCCGCTAGCGCCAGCCCCAATGGCAACAACACCTGCGCCAGGCTGACCAGCCACGCACATAACAGCGCAAACACCGGTTCGACCAACCCTGACGCCGCGCCGATCAGGAACGCCTTGACCCGCGACATTCCCGCCCCGGCCAGCACCAGAGCAATCACCAGACCTTCCGGCACATCCTGCAAGGCAATGCCCATGGCCAGGCTGTCGGCATCCGGCATGCCGCCGCCGGCAGATACGCCGACGGCCATGCCTTCAGGAATGTTGTGGGCAATGATGGCGAACACGAACAGCCAGATCCGCGGCGGAATCACCGGGTGTTCAACGGTGCCGACCAGCATCTCCGGCGACGCACCGGACAACTGCCGATCGACCAGATACAAGCCGAACGCCCCAAGCATGATGCCAAAGCAGATCAGACCGCTGGCTCCCCACTGCGACAAACCCAGGCTTTCAGCGGCGGCGATGCCCGGCACGATCAATGAAAACGCGGTCGCTGCGAGCATCACCCCAGCACCAAATCCGAGCAAAGTATCGCTGAGCGCCTGCGGCATGCGCCGAATGACCAACACCGGCACTGCGCCAAGCGCCGTGCCGAGCGCGCAGATCGCCCCGCCCTGCAGTGCCCGCGCCAGTCTCGGTTCCAGATTCAGCCATTCCAGTCCGTGGGCAACCAGCAAGGTCATGCCCGCCAACAGCAACAGCGATCCCACAGCGTAACGAAACATACGCCCACTTCCGATCGCCAGTGTTTCAGTGCCCATAGTCAGCCTTGGATTGTTTTTATAAAAGACTTAAACCAGTGCGGCTTTGTAGCGCGCAGCCACTTCAGGCCAATTGATCACGTTGTAGAACGCGTTGATGTATTCCGGGCGACGATTCTGGTAACGCAGGTAATAGGCATGTTCCCAGACGTCGAGGCCGAGAATCGGCGTGTTGCCGTTCATCAACGGGCTGTCCTGATTGCCGCTGCTTTCCACGATCAGTTTCTTTTCCGGGGTTACGCTGAGCCATGCCCAGCCGCTGCCGAAACGGGTCAGCGCGGCTTTGGTAAAGGCTTCCTTGAAACTGTCGAGACCGCCCAGTTGCTCGTCGATGGCCGTGGCCAGCGCGCCGTCGGGCTTGCCACCACCGTTTGGCACCATGACTTCCCAGAACAGCGAATGGTTGGCGTGACCGCCGCCCTGATTGATCACTGCTGCGCGGAGTTTTTCCGGCAGTTGCTGGACGCTGGCGACCAGTTTCTCCACTGGCCATTCGGCGTATTCGGTGCCTTCTACAGCGGCGTTGAGGTTATTGATGTAGGTCTGGTGATGCTTGGTGTAGTGAATCTCCATGGTCTGCGCATCGATGTGCGGTTCCAGAGCGTCGTAGGCGTAAGGCAAGGCAGGCAAGGTAAAAGCCATTTCAATGGACTCCATGGTGATGTGGGGCAGGCGCACGGCGCGCATTGCCGGTATCCGGGTGCAGCAGACGTTGGGTGCGCGGGTATTCACCGTGCTCGCTGATAAAACTCAACAACTCGACGTAGGTTTTGCTGCTTTGGCGCAGCGCCGCTTCACGCAGCGCCGGACGCAGGCGCTCGTCCTGCATGGTCTGCAACAGCCGCTGATGGATCGCGCAGAGGTACTCGGCGCTCTCCTCTGGCTGGTTCAGACGCAAATGCAGATCGGCCAGGTTGTGATGAGAAATGACGCAGGCCGCCACCGCTTCGTCGGCATCCGCCCAGCGTTCGAACAACACTTGCGCCAGGGCCAGGGCTTGCAGGTAAGCCTCGCGGGCATCGATCAGTTCGCCCAGCATGAAGCAGCGATTGGCCCGTTCGATCGTGCGTTTCCAGTGCTCCATGGTGAGCCTCCAAAGCGGTTGCGGGATTTACACGCCGCCGGCGGTGAGTTTCTCGGGATTGAGCAACTCTTCCAGCTGGCTGCGCGACAGGTCGGTGTGTTCCAGTGCGACTTCAATCACCGGACGGCCCTGTTTGTAGGCCTGCTTGGCGATTTCGGCGGCTTTCTGGTAACCAATGATCGGGTTGAGTGCGGTGACCAGAATCGGGTTGCGCGACAGCGCTTCCTTGAGCCGCGACTCGTTGACCTTGAATGTGGCGATGGCCTTGTCACCGAGCAGACGGCTGGAATTGGCCAGCAACTCAATGCTGCTCAGCAGGTTCTGCGCGATGATCGGCAGCATCACGTTCAGTTCGAAATTACCCGACTGACCGGCGATGGTGATCACCGAGTCGTTGCCGATGACTTGCGCGGCCACCATCGCCGTGGCTTCCGGGATCACCGGGTTGACCTTGCCCGGCATGATCGACGAGCCCGGCTGCAGGCCTTCGAGTTCGATTTCGCCGAGACCGGCGAGCGGGCCGGAGTTCATCCAGCGCAGGTCGTTGGCGATTTTCATCAGCGAGACGGCGGTGGCCTTGAGTTGACCCGACACGGCCACGGCGGTGTCCTGCGAGCCGATCAGCGCGAACAGATCCTTGCCCGGGGTGAATTGCACGTTGGTCAATTGACTCAACTGGCGGCTGAATCGCGCAGCAAATTCCGGATGCGCATTGATCCCGGTGCCGACCGCCGTGCCGCCCTGTGCCAATGATTGCAGGCTTGGCAGCAAATCCTGCAGATGACCGATGTTGGCCTTGAGCTGCTGCGCCCAGCCACTGAGCACCTGGCTCATGCGCACCGGCATGGCGTCCATCAAATGCGTCCGACCGGTTTTGACGTGGTGATGCACCTGACCGGCCTTGTGTTCGATCACTTGCACCAGGTGCAGCAGCGCCGGCAACAGTTGTTCGTGCAGGGCCAGCGCGGCGCTGACGTGGATGGTGGTCGGAATGATGTCGTTGCTGCTCTGGCCGCAGTTGACGTGATCGTTGGCGTTCACTGGCTCGTCGAGCAGACGGCTGGCCAGCGTGGCGATCACTTCGTTGGCGTTCATGTTGGAACTGGTGCCGGAGCCGGTCTGGAAGATATCCACCGGAAAATGCTGCATGAAGTCTCCTTCGAGCAGGCCTTGGGCGGCGTCGCTGATGGCTTTGCCCTGGGCGGCGCTGATCTGGTTGAGTTCGACGTTGGCGCGGGCGGCCGCCGCTTTGGCGAGAATCAGCGCGCGAATGAATTGCGTCGGCATCGGCTTACCGCTGATCGGGAAGTTATCCACTGCGCGCTGGGTCTGCGCGCCGTAGAGAGCGTCCACCGGCACCTGCAGTTCGCCCATGCTGTCGCGCTCAATACGTGTCTTGGTCATCGGTAAATCCTTGGACTAATTCAATGAGAGGAATCGAGGGAAGCAGGTCGCAGGTGGCGAGCTGCCAGGTGTAGCGCTGCCAGCGTTTGAGCCGGCAGTTGCACAGCGACAGGCGCTCCATTTCGCGCAATGGGCGCCAGGCTTGATCGAGACAGAGGCTGCGCCAGTGCCACGGCAGTGCGATGTCGGTGGCAGTGTCGAGCAGCAGACGGAAAGAGGTTTCAGCGACAGTCCAGGGTGACGTCGCGGTGCAACAAGACAGATACCGGCCTTCGGCGAGGTAATGTTCGATCAGGCGCGGTTCGTCAGGATCCATCGCGCAACGGATCTGGCGACTCATCCAGCGCCAGCTTTCGAGGTAGGGCTGCTCGTGCAAGGCAGAACTCATGATTCGGGCTCATCCGATAATGAGATTTATTATTAGATGATAATGAGAACCAAAACAAGAGCAGCCTTTTAGCGGATCGAATCCACTCAAGAAATGTGCATTCAATAAAAAAGGCGCGCCACCCAAACAGGTGGCGCGCCTTTTTATGTAATGGTCGGGGTTAACTGCCCGCGACAGTCATCCGCTCGATCAACACCGAACCTGTGCGAATGTTGCTGCGCAGCTCCAGGTCATTACCGACCGCGACGATCTGCTTGAACATGTCGCGCATGTTGCCGGCAATGGTGACTTCCTGCACCGCGAACTGGATTTCGCCGTTCTCGACCCAGAAACCCGCCGCACCACGGGAATAATCGCCGGTCACCATATTCAAGCCGTGGCCCATCAACTCGGTAACCAACAAGCCACGCCCCATGCGTTTCAGCAGTGCAGCCTGATCCTCATCACCATGGGTGACGAACAGGTTGTGCACGCCGCCAGCGTTGGCGGTGCTCGGCATGCCGAGTTTGCGCCCGGAATAGGTGCCGAGGATGTACGAGACCAACTCGCCTTTTTCGACGAACGGTTTGGCGTAAGTCGCCAGACCATCGCCGTCATAGGCCGAACTGCCCATCGCGCGCATCAAGTGCGGGCGCTCGTCGATGGTCAGCCACTCCGGGAACAGCTTCTGCCCGAGCGTGCCTTCGAGGAACGACGATTTGCGGTACAAACTGCCACCGGAAACTGCCGAGAGGAAACTGCCGAACAAGCCCCCGGCCAGTTCCGCAGAAAACAGCACCGGCACTTCGCAGGTCGGCACCGGACGCGCACCCAGACGACTCGCTGCCCGCTGCGCGGCACGCTGACCAATGCTCACCGGGTCCGCCAGCAGACTGCCCTGACGGTTCACGTCATACCAATAATCGCGCTGCATCTGGCCATCGGCTTCGGCGATCATCACGCAACTCAGGCTGTGCCGGGTCGATGCATAACCGCCGATGAAACCGTGACTGTTGCCGTAAACGCGGCAGCCCTGATGCGTGCTGAGCGTGGTGCCATCGGCGTTCTTGATCCGCGCATCGGCATCGAACGCTGCCGCTTCACACAACAACGCCTTCTCGATCGCCTGTTCCGGGGTGATGTCCCATTCGTGGAACAGATCGAAGTCTTGCAGATCCTTGGCCATCAGCGCGGCGTCGGCCAGGCCCGAGGCTTCGTCTTCAGAGGTGTGTTTGGCGATCGCCAGTGCCGCCGCGACGGTTTCACGAATCGCCTCAGGCCCGGTCGCCGACGTGCTCGCCGAGCCTTTGCGCTGACCGACGTACAGGGTGATGCCAAAACCCTGATCGCGATTGAACTCAACCGTTTCAACCTCGCGCTGACGTACCGACGTCGACAAGCCCTGTTCCAGCGACACCGCGACTTCGCAGGCGCTGGCGCCCTGACGCTTGGCTTCGGCGATGATCTGCTCGACCTGTTCCTGCAGTGCCGGCAATGCCTGCGGGCCGACGCTTTGAACTGCACTCATGCTCATCTCCACTCAAATTCTGCTTTCGGCTGGGGTCATCGAGCGACCGGGCCGGACAAGCGGCCCCCGACTGGTTATCATGGCGGCGTTTCTTTGCGGACTGCCACCATGGTTGATTCTTACGACGACTCCCTCGATACGGGAGAAAAAAGCAAATCTCAGGTCAAACGCGAGCTGCATGCTCTGGTTGACCTCGGCGAGCGCCTGACAACACTCAAGCCTGACTTGGTCGCCAAACTGCCGTTGACCGACGCTTTGCGCCGGGCTTTGGCCGATGCACCCAAGCACACCGCGAACATCGCGCGTAAACGGCATTTGCAGTTCATCGGCAAACTGATGCGCGATCAGGACACTGACGCGATTCTCACGCTGCTCGATCAACTCGATGCTTCGACTCGTCAGTACAACGAGCGTTTCCATAACCTCGAACGCTGGCGTGATCGCCTGATCGCGGGCGACGATGCCGTGCTGGAGAAGTTCGTCATCGAATATCCGGACGCCGATCGCCAGCAATTGCGTTCCCTGATCCGTCAGGCTCAGCATGAGGTTGCGCAAAACAAACCTCCTGCTTCCAGCCGCAAGATCTTCAAGTACATCCGTGAGCTGGACGAGACTCAACGCGGTCTGCGTTGATATTCGCCAACGGGTGGCCGCACTGCGCGCCACCCCAAGCTCCTTCCCTTCCTATGCGCCCGTGCCACCCACGGTGATCGCATCGATTTTCAGCGTCGGCTGACCCACGCCTACCGGCACCGACTGCCCATCCTTGCCACACGTCCCCACACCGCTGTCCAGCGCCAGATCGTTACCGACCATCGACACCCGGCTCATCGCCTCGGGACCATTGCCGATCAACGTCGCACCTTTGACCGGCGCGGTGATCTTACCGTCCTCGATCAAGTACGCCTCGCTGGTGGAGAACACGAACTTGCCGCTGGTGATGTCGACCTGACCGCCACCGAGGTTGGCGCAGTAGATGCCTTTCTTCACCGAAGCAATGATTTCCGCCGGATCGCTTTCGCCACCGAGCATGTAGGTGTTGGTCATCCGTGGCATCGGCAGATGCGCATAGGATTCGCGACGGCCGTTACCGGTACGCGCCACGCCCATCAGGCGCGCGTTGAGCTTGTCCTGCATGTAGCCCTTGAGCACGCCGTTTTCGATCAGCGTGGTGCACTCGGTCGGGGTGCCTTCGTCGTCGACACTCAGCGAGCCGCGACGGCCGCTCAAGGTGCCGTCATCGACGATGGTGCACAGCTTGGAGGCAACCATCTCGCCCATGCGCCCGCTGTAGGCCGAACTGCCCTTGCGGTTGAAATCGCCTTCCAGACCGTGGCCGACCGCTTCGTGCAGCAGCACGCCAGACCAGCCAGAACCGAGTACCACCGGCAACGTACCGGCTGGTGCCGGAATCGCTTCCAGGTTCACCAATGCCTGACGCAGGGCTTCACGGGCATAGCCCATGGCGCGGTCTTCAGCGAGGAAATAACGGTAGTCGGTACGCCCGCCACCGCCATGGCCACCGCGTTCGCGACGGCCATTCTGTTCGACGATGACGCTGACGTTGAAACGCACCAGCGGTCGCACATCGGCAGCCAGACCGCCATCAGTGGACGCCACCAGAATTCGCTCCCAGACACCGGCCATGCTCACGCTGACCTGCTGAATGCGCGGGTCGAGGGCGCGCGTGGCGACATCGATGCGTTTGAGCAGCTCGACTTTCTCGGCACGGCTCAGCACTTCCAGCGGGTTATCCGGTGCGTACAACTGCGCGACGTCCTGAGTCGTGAACGCCTGCACGGTGCCGTTCTGCCCGGCACGGGAAATCGAACGGGCAGCACGAGCCGCTGCGCCGAGCGCTTCGAGGGTGATCGCATTGCTGTAGGCAAAACCGGTTTTTTCACCGGACTGCGCACGTACGCCGACACCCTGGTCGAGATTGAAGCTGCCTTCCTTGACGATGCCGTCTTCCAGCGCCCAGGACTCGGAGATCTGCCCCTGGAAATACAGGTCGGCGGCATCGATGCCAGGGCCGGCCAGATCACCGAGCACGCCTTGCAGGCTCTCGATTGTCACGCCACCCGGCGCCAACAGGTGATCACTGACTGAGGACAACAACTCGCTCATAGGTTTACGCCTTAAATTCGTGTTCTGAAGCAGGTCGCTGTGCGCCCTGCGAGAAAAACCGCCGATGACGGGTCACCGGCATTCGCGCCCTGATGGACGCTTGTTCATTACTGTCGCGTTCGGCCAGCAGCACCGCCTCGCCTTGATCCTGACTCGCCAGCACACGGCCCCATGGGTCGACAATCGCCGCATGGCCGAAAGTTTCCCGTGGTCCCGGATGGGTACCGCCCTGCGCTGCCGCCAACACGTAACATTGCGTCTCGATGGCCCGTGCACGAATCAGCACGTCCCAATGCGCCGCCCCTGTCACTGCGGTAAACGCCGACGGTGCGCTAATCAATTCGGCACCGGCGGCGCGCAATTCGCTGTAAAGCTCCGGAAACCGCAGGTCATAACACACCGTCAGACCGAGCCGGCCCACCGGCGTATCGGCAACGACCACGCCATTGCCATAAGCATAGTCATCGGATTCGCGATAACGACCGCGATTGTCCGCGACGTCTACATCGAACAGGTGCAACTTGTCATAGCGCGCAACCGTTTCGCCCTGATCATTAACCAGCAGCGAGCAGGCATTGGCCTTGGCCATCGGTTGATCCACCGGCGGCAACGGCAACGTGCCTGCCACTATCCATAACTTGAGGTCGCGAGCGGTCTGTTTCAACCACGGCAGGATCGGTCCTTCGCCCAACGCTTCGGCGCGCCCGACGTCGGCGACGTCGCGACGGCCCATGGCGGCGAAGTTTTCCGGCAGTACCGCCAGTTGCGCGCCGCCGGCGGCCGCTTGTTCGAGCAGGCGCCGGGCTTGGGCCAGATTGGCCAGCACGTCACTCTGGCTGACCATTTGAATCACCGCTAAAGACATGGCGAACTCCGCAAGAGGTATGCGGCCATGCTACTCCATCGGTTCAGCGGCTGGCTGTTCAAAAAGGCTTGTCGAAGGTGATTTTCGGCTCTTTCCATGGGCCTTTGACGGTGTACTTCACGCTGGCGAAACGCGCCACGCGGTCACCGATCAACTTGTCGATCAGGAACAACGCGCCGCCGACCGCCGGTGCGCCGACGATCAGCGCTGCAATCGGCAGGTTGTTGGTCACCGGCAACGTCACCAACAGCTTGGCGTCGACCTGATCGCCGACCAGATCCAGCGTCCCGTCCAGTTCGATGTTGCTCGATGGCCCGGTCAGGCGGATCGGCTCACGCGTCACGTAGACCCCGTTGTTCCCCACCAGCAGGCCTTTGACGCGGTCGTAACTCAAGCCTTTGCCAAACAGGTCGGAGAAGTCCAGGCGCAAGCGGCGGCCGATCGAATTGAAGTTAAGCAGACCGAACACGCGCAGTGCCTGCGCACCGCCCTCGACCTCGACAAACTGTCCCTTGTTCAGCGACGCATCAAGAGTGCCGGAGAAGCGTTTGGTCGCCAGCCATGCCGGCGAGCCCGGCCAGCGACCATCGACGTCCATGTGAAACTCTTCGCTGGTCACGCTCGGAGCAAAACCCCAACCTTTGAGTACATCGGCGAGGTTCTTGCCGCCGATCCGCCCCTTGAACCAACTGTTGGTCGCCCCCGGCGCGCCTTCCCAGCCACCGTTGCCCTGCAACAGAATGCCCTTGAGGCCCATGTCGAGATTGTTCAGGGCGATGCCTTTGGCGGTCGGGCGAACCTTCAGCGACCAGCCACCGACCAGATCCTGGCCCAGGAACAGCTGATTGATGGTGATATCCAGCGCCGGGATTTTCGTGGGATCCACCGACACCAACGGGTCAGGCGAATTTTCGTCGGCCTGCACCGTCGGATCCGGCGCTGGTAAACGCACGTATTGCAGATTGACCGCAATCGGCACGCCCTTGGCGTCCGGCAGGCTGGCCGTGCCTTTGGCCTGCTGACTGTCGAGCGCCAGATTCCACGTGCCCGGTTTACGATTGACCTGGACCGAGGCCTGATCCAGCGTCGTGCCGAACGCCGTCAGTTTACCAACCTTGAAGTCTGCGCTATTGAGCAGTTTGTTGGCGCTGCCGCCCGGATCCTGCCCGGCGTATTTGTTGACCAGATCCTGCCACGGCGCCACGTCCAGCTCCGACAGCACGCCGCGAATGCGCAAGCCTTTCGCCCCCGGCAATACCGCCTCGCCCGCGCCGAGGAACAACTCGCCACGACCGTCGGCAAAATTGCCCGGCGGCGCCGCGAAAGTGAAATTGGCCAGTTGATCGTAGTTGACCCAGTACCGCCGTTCCTGACCCTGCAACGTCATGCGGAACACCGTGTCACGCCCGACATCCGCGGCCATGCCGAACGGCGCCGGCAGATCCACCGCCACGCCTTTCATGCTGGAGCTGACCATCAATTGGCTGTCGGCACCGTCGAGGTTCAACTGCAACTGATAAGGGATCGTCCCCGACACCGGCAATGGCTGCGTCACGCCCAGCCAGTCGGTCAGTTTCTTCACCTCGACCTGACCTGACGCCGCGACCCGGGTCTTGAGCTTGCCGGCGCTGCCGTCGGCAAAAATCTGCGCGGTGACCGGTTTGTCGAATGCCCGCGCCGCGATGTTCTGCCCACTCAGGCCCTTGGCGCTGTCAAACCGGAAATCGCCCTTGAGCTGCGTCAGTTCCAGCTTCGGCTCGGCCAGTTTCAGCCGCGCATTGGCGGTTTTGAAATCGACGAGGATTTTCGGCTGATCGCCCTTGGCCAGCGGAATGTCCAGTTTCAGCTTGCCTTGCAGATCGCCGGCACCTTCCCAACCAGCGAAGGTTTCGCCTGTGCCAATCGGCGCGTCCTGAAGGATTTTCAGCCCATCACCCAGGCCACCGGCAAACGCGCCATCGAGGAACATGTGAGTGTTCTGCCCGGACGGTACGTGAGGAATATTGACGAAAACATCGCTGACCTGGGTGTCGAGCAACTGACCTTTGCTGGCCAGAATGCGTACGCCGCTGTCTTCGATAAACACGTCGCCGCTGACTTTGCTGACGTGCGGCCAACCCGGCTGGAACGCAAGTTCAGCGTCATGCACCTTGAAGAACAGGCTGATGCTGCGATCAGCCTCTCCGGCATTCTTGTTCAGCGAACCCTGGTACTGGAAGAAACCCTGATCCACCGCGCCCTTTAGGATCGCAGTGCGCAACCACTCGTCGAGCGCCGGGCTTAACACTTCGGGCAGGTACTTGGCGGTGTAGCGACCGTCGCCATCGACCAGGCCGACTCGCAGGTCCATGTAGTCTTCCTGGCTGTGATCGAAATGCAGGCGAATCAGGAAGTCACCGGCAATCTTGCCTTCCTCGCCCAACACCTTCAGGTACGGGGCGATCAGCGTGAAACCCTCTTTGTCGAGTTTCCACGTCAGGCGTGCGTTGGCCTGAATGTACTGCCATGGCTTGGCGAAAATCGGATCGAGGTGCAGAACAAAGTCTTTACTGTCCATGCGCAACTCGCCGCCGTCGAGGTTGCCGCTGAGGCTGCCACTGACATTCCTCGCCGCCGGAGCACCGTGATAGGCATCGAAGCCGACGTTATCCAGATTCGCGGCAAAGCCGAATTTGCTGCCGTCGGTGGCGTTCGGACGGAAATCCAGCAGCACATTGCGCAGCCCGCCAGTGACGTTCAGATGATCGACCACGGTGGCAAAACCTTGCGGCAACGGCCCGAGCGCGTTGAGCAGCGGTGTGATCGGCGTCAGATCGAGACGATCCGCCTGCAAATGCCAGAGCTCATCGACCTTGTCGGTGGCACGGGTCTGCTGCAATTGCACATGGGATTCCCAGCGGGTGTCACCTAAGCTCATCGCCAGCGAATCGAGAGTGACCGTCGCACCCTCAGGGCTGTTGCGGAACCAGGCGTTGAGGGCGAGGTTGTTGATCTGGATCGGCTTGCGATCGGCATAGGCGCCCGTCAGTTGCGGCGCGTTCAGACGCACCGTGGCCGTCTGCAGCGTGCCTTCGGCCCAGTTGACCCACAGCTCGCCGCCGGCCTTGATCTCGGAGAAATTCCATTGCTGGGTCAGACGCTCGGGCAACCATTTCGACCAGTCGCTCTGCGGTAGGCTGGCATAGCCTTCAATCGTGCTGTCCTGCCACTGGCCGGAGCGAATCCGCGTGCGCAGGCTCAAGGCCACTGGCTGGCCGTCGGGAAGCGTCAGACGCGCGTCGAGGCGTTGGCGACTGGCGCCGGTTTTCACATTGAGGCCGACATAAGTGAGCGTCAGCGGTGCCTGATCCCGTGGCTGCAAAGTCACCTGACTGTCGAGCACCGACAGTTGCTGAACCATTTGCGAGCGATTGAACAACTGCTCCGGATCGAGCGGCTGATCCTTCTGCACCGGCAGACCTTCCAGCGCCCAACTGCCGTCTTCGGCTTCCTTGAGGCTGATCTTCAGGCCGTTGAGTTCCAGATGAGCGATGCGCACTTCGCGGGCCAACAGGCTGGCCCACAGATCCGGCACGGCGCGCACGCGATCCAGGCGCAAGGCATTGGCGCCGTCACCGACCATCAGGTCATGCGCCAGCAAAATCGGCGCAAAACCGCTCCAGTTGCCTTCCAGCTCACCGATCAGCAACGGCATGCCGAGGGCGGCACTGGCCTTGTCTTCGATCTCGGCGCGGTATTCGGCCACCAGCGGCGTCAGCTCGCGCCCCAGACTGACGTACAACGCCATCAACACCAGAACCAACGCGCACAGGCCCAGCCCCCAACGGGTGAGTGCGGCCAGAATGCGTGTCAGACGCTCCATGTCAGTTGGCTCCCATGGCAAAAATACTGCGAAAAGCTGAGGCCAGCCGCTGTGGAAAAAGTGTGACGCAGGGGATCAGAGCAACACCACGTCATATTGTTCCTGGGAATACATGGTTTCCACCTGGAAGCGAATGGTGCGACCGATAAACCCTTCAAGCTCGGCGACGTTACCGGACTCTTCATCGAGTAACCGATCGACAACTTTCTGGTTGGCCAACACCCGATAACCCTCGGCCTGATAGGCCCGGGCTTCACGGAGAATCTCGCGGAAAATCTCGTAGCAGATGGTTTCCGGGGTTTTCAGCTTGCCGCGCCCCTGACAACTGCTGCACGGCTCGCACAGCACCTGCTCCAGACTTTCACGGGTACGCTTGCGGGTCATCTGCACCAGGCCCAACTCGGTGATACCGATGATGTTGGTCTTGGCGTGATCGCGCTCCAGCTGTTTTTCCAGGGTGCGCAACACCTGCCGCTGATGCTCTTCATCTTCCATGTCGATGAAGTCGATGATGATGATCCCGCCCAGATTGCGCAGGCGCATCTGCCGGGCAATCGCCGTGGCCGCTTCGAGGTTGGTCTTGAAGATGGTTTCTTCGAGATTGCGATGGCCGACGAACGCTCCGGTGTTGACGTCGATGGTGGTCATGGCTTCCGCCGGGTCGACCACCAGATAACCGCCGGATTTGAGCGGCACTTTGCGCTCAAGGGCTTTCTGGATTTCATCTTCGACGCCGTACAGGTCGAAAATCGGTCGCTCGCCCGGATAGTGTTCCAGACGATCGGCGATTTCCGGCATCAGTTCGGCGACGAACTGCGTGGTTTTCTGGAAGGTTTCCCGAGAGTCGATGCGGATCTTCTCGATTTTCGGGCTGACCAGATCGCGCAAGGTGCGCAGCGCCAGACCGAGATCTTCGTAGATCACGCTGGGGGCGCCGATGGTTTTGATTTGTTCGTTGATCTGATCCCACAGACGGCGCAGGTAGCGGATGTCCATGAGGATCTCATCGGCGCCGGCACCTTCGGCCGCCGTGCGCAGAATGAAACCGCCTGCCTCCTTTATGCCTTCTTTTGCCACGCAATCGCTGACCACTTGCTTGAGGCGTTCGCGTTCGGCTTCGTCTTCGATCTTCAGGGAAATGCCGACGTGGGCGGTGCGCGGCATGTACACCAGATAGCGCGACGGGATCGACAGTTGCGTGGTCAGGCGCGCGCCTTTCGACCCGATCGGGTCTTTGGTGACCTGCACCACCAGGCTCTGACCTTCGTGCACCAGCGAGCTGATGCTTTCCACCGCTGGGCCTTCGCGCAGAGAAATTTCCGAAGCATGGATGAACGCGGCGCGATCCAGGCCGATGTCGACGAACGCTGCCTGCATGCCGGGCAGCACCCGGACAATCTTGCCTTTATAGATATTGCCGACGATCCCGCGTTTCTGCGTGCGCTCGACGTGGACTTCTTGCAGCACACCGTTTTCGACCACCGCCACGCGCGACTCCATCGGCGTGATGTTGATCAGAATCTCTTCACTCATGGCAGGATCTCGTTCAGGCATGTTCACGATAATGGCCGCATCTTGATTCGTACGACGCTCATTGCGCGTTCAGGTTTTGCCAACAGGGTATGCCGAAATGGCCCAACAGTTCTGCGGTTTCGCAAACAGGCAGCCCGACCACCGCCGAATAGCTGCCATTGAGCCCCGCGACGAACACCGCGCCAAGCCCCTGAATGCCATAGCCACCGGCCTTGTCCCGGGGTTCACCGCTGGCCCAGTAGGCAGCCGCTTCTTCGCGGCTGATCGGCCTGAACCGCACCAGACTGCGCACGACTCGCGACTCGCAACGCTGGCCGTCAAGCACGGCGATGGCGGTCAGCACTTGATGTTCCTTGCCAGACAACATCATCAGCATGGCGCATGCGTCGGCTTCGTCCACCGGTTTGCCAAGAATTTTGCCGTCGAGCACCACGGCGGTGTCGGCACCGAGTACGCAGAATGGCATGTCGGACACGACTGTGCGCCGGCCAGCCTCGGCTTTGCCGCGCGCGAGGCGTTCGACGTAAGCCGAGGGGGATTCTGCGGGTAATGGGGTTTCGTCGATGTCCGCACTGATGGCGGAGAACGGAACGCCGATCTGCGCGAGCAATTCACGACGACGCGGCGATCCGGAGGCGAGGTAAAGCGGCTTCATCAAAACATCTCCCTGTTCAGTGCCCTGCTTCACCGGATCAATTGATTTTGTAGCGGCGGCGCAATCCACGCAAAGCGAAGCTGACCCAAGGCCAGAGCAAGGCACTGACGAGTGCCGGAAGGACCAGTGCCAGCGTCGGCTGACGGTTACCGGTCAGCGCGCTGAGCCACAACTGCACCAGCTGCGCCAGGCCAAAGATCACCAGAATGACCAGGCACTGTTGCCACATCGGAAACATCCGCAGGCGTTGCTGCAGCGAAAGCACCAGGAAGGTGATCAATGTCAGGATCAGTGCGTTCTGACCGAGCAGCGTGCCGTACAGCACGTCTTCCGCCAGCCCCAGACAGAACGCCGTGACCATGCCGACCGTGTTCGGCAGGTACAGCGCCCAGAAGGTCAGCAGCAAGGCGAGCCACAGCGGGCGCAGGATTTCCATGAATTGTGGCAGCGGCGACACGCTGAGCAGCATGCCGATGGCAAATGTCAGCCAGACGATCCAGCCGTTTCGCGATGCGGTAGCCCCGACCATTACTCTTGTCTCCCGGTGGTAGCAGGCGCGCTGACCGGCGGTTTCGCCGCAGGCCGTGCAGCAGGCTGGGCAGCCGGAGGCTTGGTCGCCGCCGGAGTGGTTGCCGGTGGTTTTGCGGGCGGCTTGCTTGCAACGGGTTTGGCCGGCGTGGCGCTGGCGGCCGGTGCAGTCGGCGTTGCCGCGGCGGCAGGTGTCGCAGCAGCCGGTGGCGTCACGGTTTTCGGCACAGTGGCCGGAATCACCGGGCCACCGCCCAAGGCATCAAGATTTTCCTGCGCCTGGGCCGCATCGTTGACACGCTCTTCGGCAGTGCGATTGTCGCTGAACACCAGCAGCAGATAGCGGCTGCGATTCAAGGCGGCTGTCGGCACGGCACGAACGATCGCGAAAGGCTGGCCGGAGTCGTGGATCACTTCCTTGACCGTCGCCACCGGATAACCGGCCGGGAAACGCTGCCCGAGACCGGAACTGACCAGCAGATCGCCTTCCTTGATGTCGGCGGTATCCGCGACGTGGCGCAGTTCCAGGCGCTCCGGGTTGCCGGTGCCGCTGGCAATCGCCCGCAGACCGTTACGGTTTACCTGAACAGGAATGCTGTGGGTGGTGTCGGTCAACAGCAATACACGCGAGGTGTACGGCATCAACTCGACTACCTGCCCCATCAGACCACGGGCGTCGAGCACCGGTTGACCGAGCACCACGCCGTCGCGCTCACCTTTGTTGATGATGATGCGATGGGTGAAGGGATTGGGGTCCATGCCGATCAGTTCGGCCACTTCGACCTTCTCGTTGACCAGCGCGGAGGAATTGAGCAACTCGCGCAGCCGAACGTTCTGCTCGGTGAGGGCCGCAAGCTTCTGCATGCGCCCCTGCAACAGCAGGTTTTCGGTTTTGAGTTTTTCGTTTTCGGCGACAAGCTCGGTGCGGCTGCCGAACTGGCTGGCGACACCTTCCCACAGACGACCGGGCAGGTCAGTGATCCAGTAGGCGTCCATCAGCACCAGCGACATCTGGCTGCGTGCAGGCTTGAGCAGACTGAAACGGGCATCGACCACCATCAGCGCGACCGACAGCACGGCCAGCACCAACAGGCGTACACCCAACGAAGGGCCCTTGGCGAAAAGCGGTTTAATAAGCCGCTCCTCCCAGGCAAATGTTCTGTTTATTCATACGGCATCAAACCGGCCTGGATGAAGACTGACAGAAGATAAACGCCAACAGGCAGCACTGCAAAGTGCTGCCTGTGCGCTCACCCACGTATTGCACCCAGCGACTTATTCGCTGGAGAGCAGGTCCATGGTGTGCTTGTCCATCATTTCCAGTGCACGGCCACCGCCGCGAGCTACACAGGTCAGCGGATCTTCGGCAACGATCACCGGCAGACCGGTTTCCTGAGCCAGCAACTTGTCGAGGTCACGCAGCAGCGCGCCACCACCGGTCAGCACCAGGCCACGCTCGGCGATGTCGGAAGCCAGCTCCGGTGGCGATTGCTCCAGAGCGCTTTTTACAGCCTGAACGATGGTCGCCAGCGACTCTTGCAGAGCCTCCAGCACTTCGTTGGAGTTCAGGGTGAATGCGCGTGGAACGCCTTCGGCCAGGTTGCGACCACGAACGTCGACTTCGCGAACTTCGCCGCCCGGGTAGGCCGTACCGATTTCCTGCTTGATGCGCTCGGCGGTGGATTCGCCGATCAGGCTGCCGTAGTTACGGCGCACGTAGGTGATGATCGCTTCGTCGAAGCGGTCACCGCCAACACGTACGGATTCGGCATAGACCACGCCGTTCAGGGAGATCAGGGCGATTTCAGTGGTACCACCACCGATATCGACAACCATCGAACCGCGTGCCTCTTCAACCGGCAGGCCGGCACCGATCGCAGCAGCCATTGGCTCTTCGATCAGGAACACTTCACGGGCACCGGCACCAAGGGCCGATTCACGGATGGCGCGACGCTCAACCTGAGTGGATTTGCACGGAACGCAGATCAGCACACGAGGGCTAGGCTGCAGAAAGCTGTTTTCGTGAACCTTGTTGATAAAGTATTGCAGCATCTTTTCGCAGACGCTGAAGTCGGCGATCACGCCGTCCTTCATCGGACGAATGGCAGCAATGTTGCCCGGCGTACGACCGAGCATGCGCTTGGCTTCGGTGCCGACAGCGACGACACTTTTCTGATTACCGTGTGTCCGAATGGCCACAACCGATGGCTCATTCAGAACGATACCGCGCTCGCGCACGTAAATAAGGGTGTTGGCAGTGCCCAGGTCAATGGAAAGATCGCTGGAAAACATGCCACGCAGTTTCTTGAACATGGGAAAGGGACCCTAGGCAACGCGTGGGTAAAAAAGTGCGGCAAACTCTAACAACGACAGGGATTTTGGGCAAGGCGCCAATATGTTAAATTGGCCGCTTTTCTGTGCACCAAGCCCCACAATCGCGGCCTTATGACCGTAGAAGTGCGGTAGTGTTCCGACAATCTAACACACGGACGCCGTCCGTTCTGTTTTCCACTGGAGAATCCCGATGGCGCTAGAACGCTCCGACGTGGAAAAAATCGCTCATCTGGCCTGCCTTGGCCTCAATGATGCCGATCTTCCGCACATTACTTCCGCCCTCAACAGCATTCTCGGGCTGGTCGACGAAATGCAGGCCGTCAATACCGACGGTATCGAGCCTTTGGCCCACCCGCTGGAAGCCAGTCAGCGCCTGCGCGCCGACATCGTGACCGAAAGCAATCATCGCGAGGCCTATCAGTCCATCGCACCAGCGGTCGAAAACGGCCTGTATCTGGTTCCGAAAGTCATCGACTAAAGGGAAAGAGCCTGCAATGCATCAAATGACTCTGGCCGAGATCGCCCGCGGTCTCGCCGATAAAAAGTTTTCCTCCGAAGAGCTGACCAAGGTCCTGCTGGCGCGTATTACCCAGCTCGATCCGCAGCTCAACAGTTTCATCAGCCTCACCGAAGAGCTGGCCATCGAGCAGGCGAAAGCCGCCGATGCACGCCGCGCCAACGGTGAGAGCGGCGCCCTGCTTGGCGCGCCGATCGCTCACAAAGACCTGTTCTGCACCCAGGGCATCCGCACCAGCTGCGGCTCGAAGATGCTCGACAACTTCAAGGCGCCCTACGACGCCACCGTGGTCGCCAAACTGGCGGCGGCCGGTGCCGTGACGCTGGGCAAGACCAACATGGACGAATTCGCCATGGGTTCGGCCAACGAGTCGAGCTGGTACGGCGCGGTGAAAAACCCGTGGAACCTGGAACACGTGCCGGGCGGTTCGTCCGGTGGTTCGGCCGCGGCCGTTGCCGCTCGCCTGTTGCCGGCGGCCACTGCCACCGATACCGGCGGCTCGATTCGTCAGCCCGCCGCGTTCACCAACCTCACCGGTCTGAAACCGACGTACGGTCGTGTTTCGCGCTGGGGCATGATCGCTTACGCCTCCAGCCTTGATCAGGGCGGCCCGTTGGCGCGCACCGCCGAAGACTGCGCAATTTTGTTGCAAGGTATGGCCGGCTTCGACCAGAACGACTCCACCAGCATCGAAGAGCCAGTGCCGGATTACTCCGCCAGCCTCGGCGATTCGCTGCAAGGTCTGCGCATCGGCGTGCCGAAGGAATACTTCAGCGCCGGTCTCGATCCGCGCATCGCCGAGCTGATCCAGAACAGCATCAAAGAGCTGCAGAAGCTCGGTGCCGTGATCAAGGAAATCAGCCTGCCGAACATGCAGCACGCGATTCCTGCGTACTACGTGATCGCGCCGGCAGAAGCCTCTTCGAACCTGTCGCGTTTCGACGGCGTGCGTTTCGGCCATCGCTGCGAGAACCCGGAAAACCTCATCGACCTGTACAAGCGCTCGCGTGGCGAAGGCTTCGGCCCTGAAGTCCAGCGCCGGATCATGGTCGGTGCGTACGCGCTGTCCGCCGGTTACTACGACGCCTACTACCTGAAAGCGCAGAAGATCCGTCGTCTGGTGAAGAACGACTTCATGGCTGCCTTTAATGAAGTCGACATCATCCTCGGCCCGACCACGCCGAACCCGGCCTGGAAGCTCGGCGCGAAAAACAGCGATCCGGTCGCTGCCTATCTGGAAGACGTCTACACCATCACCGCCAACCTCGCGGGCCTGCCGGGCCTGTCGATGCCGGCCGGTTTCGTCGACGGTCTGCCGGTCGGCGTACAGCTGCTCGCTCCGTATTTCCAGGAAGGTCGCCTGTTGAACGTTGCCCATCAGTATCAGTTGAACACTGACTGGCACACCCGCACCCCAACCGGCTTCTGAGGAGACACACATGCAATGGGAAGTCGTGATCGGGCTGGAGATTCACACTCAGCTCACTACCCGGTCGAAAATCTTTTCCGGTAGTTCCACCACGTTCGGTTCCGAGCCGAACACCCAGGCCAGCCTGATCGATCTGGGTATGCCCGGCGTGTTGCCGGTGCTGAACCAGGAAGCCGTGCGTATGGCGGTGATGTTCGGTCTGGCGATTGACGCCGAGATCGGTCAGCACAACGTGTTCGCCCGCAAGAACTACTTCTACCCGGACCTGCCGAAGGGCTACCAGATCAGCCAGATGGAATTGCCGATTGTCGGCAAGGGCCACCTGGACATCGCGCTGGAAGACGGCACCGTCAAACGCGTCGGCATTACCCGCGCGCATCTGGAAGAAGACGCCGGCAAGAGCTTGCACGAAGAATTCAACGGTGCCACCGGCATCGACCTGAACCGTGCCGGCACCCCGCTGTTGGAAATCGTTTCCGAGCCGGACATGCGCAGCGCCAAGGAAGCCGTGGCTTACGTCAAGGCGATCCACGCGCTGGTGCGTTATCTGGGCATCTGCGACGGCAACATGGCCGAAGGCTCCCTGCGTTGCGACTGCAACGTGTCGATCCGTCCGAAAGGTCAGGTCGAGTTCGGCACGCGCTGCGAGATCAAGAACGTCAACTCGTTCCGCTTCATCGAGAAGGCGATCAACTCCGAGATCCAGCGTCAGATCGAGCTGATCGAAGATGGCGGCAAAGTGATCCAGCAGACCCGTCTGTACGATCCGAACAAGGACGAAACGCGTCCGATGCGCTCCAAAGAGGAAGCCAACGACTACCGTTACTTCCCCGATCCGGATCTGTTGCCGGTGGTCATCGAAGAGTCGTTCCTCGGCGAGGTGCGCGCCACCCTGCCGGAGCTGCCGCCGCAGAAACGCGAGCGCTTCCAGAGCCAATTCGGCCTGTCGGCCTACGACGCCAACGTACTGGCCACCAGCCGTGAGCAAGCGGACTACTTCGAGAAAGTCGCAGCCATCGGCGGCGACGCCAAACTGGCGGCGAACTGGGTGATGGTCGAGTTGGGCAGCCTCCTCAACAAGCAAGGTCTGGACATCGACGAGTCGCCGGTTTCGGCTGAACTGTTGGGCGGCATGCTGCAGCGCATCAAGGACAACACCATCTCCGGCAAGATCGCCAAGGTGGTGTTCGAAGCGATGGCCAACGGCGAAGGCAGCGCTGACGAGATCATCGACAAGCGCGGCCTGAAGCAAGTCACCGACAGCGGCGCGATCTCGGCGGTGCTCGACGAAATGCTCGCGGCCAACGCCGAGCAGGTCGAACAATATCGTGCGGCGGATGAAGCCAAGCGCGGCAAGATGTTCGGCTTCTTCGTCGGTCAGGCCATGAAAGCCTCCAAAGGCAAGGCCAACCCGCAGCAAGTGAACGAACTGCTGAAAAGCAAGCTCGAAGGCTGATGAAAATGGAGCCGGTCCCAAGGACTGGCGCCATCCCCTGTGGGAGTGATCGGTGGCGAGGGGATTTATCCCCTCGCCACCGATCACTCCTGCACTAGTTTCGGGAAACCTTTGAATGAAGCGTTTGTTCACCAGCTGCGCCCTGCTCTCTTTGCTCGCCGGTTGCGCCAGCACCGACACTATCGACCCGCACGGTTACGACCAGACCGGCGTCGCCTCCTACTACGGAGCCAGACACCACGGTAAACGGACCGCCAGCGGCGAACCGTTCAACCAGAACGCCCTGACCGCCGCCCACCGCCAGTTGCCGTTCGGCACGCGGGTGAAGGTCACCAACCTGAAAAACGACAAATCCTGCGTCGTGCGCATCAATGATCGCGGGCCGCATACCCGTGGTCGCTTGATCGATGTTTCACGCGAGGCGGCCGAACAACTCGGTATGCTCAGCAGCGGCACTGCACGGGTTCGCGTGCAGGCTCTCGACGACTGATGGAGCACCGACCATTTTCGGACTGACCGATTTGCCGCTGATCAGTGTGATCGAACTGTTCGCCGGGCTGTGCCTGCTGATCTTCGGCGCCGAACTGATGGTGCGCGCCGCCGTGCGCCTGGCCGCGCGCCTGCATGTACGGCCGCTGATCATCGGCCTGACCATCGTCGCCCTCGGCAGCAGCGCACCGCAAATGGCGGTCAGCCTGCAAGCGGCGCTGACGCACAACCCCGACATCGCCGTCGGCAGCGTGATCGGCAGCAGCATTTTCAACATTCTGGTGACCCTCGGCCTGTCCGCGCTGATCATCCCGTTGCGCGTCTCGCGGCAACTGGTGCGCCTCGACATTCCGCTGATGATCGGCGCCAGCCTGCTGGTGTTCGTCCTGGCGTGGAACGAAGAACTCGGTCGCTTCGACGGCGCTCTGTTACTGGGCGCACTGGCGTTGTACCTCGGTTTGCTATTGCGTCAGTCGCGGCATTCGGCACGACCGCATTCGGAACAGCCGCAAGCAGTACAGGCCTCGTGGCTGGGCAGTTCGCTGATGATCATTGTCGGGCTGTTGATGCTGGTGTTCGCCGGGCGCCTGTTGTTGGGCGCTGCAGTGGTGGTGGCGACTGACCTGGGGTTTTCCGAGCGCGTGATCGGCCTGACCGTGGTCGCCGTCGGCACCTCGCTGCCAGAACTCGCCACCTCGCTGATCGCAGCCTTGCGCGGTCAACGGGACATCGCCGTGGGCAACGTGATCGGCGCGAATCTGTTCAACCTGCTCGGTGTACTCGGCCTCACCGCACTGATCGCACCGATGCCGCTGTCGGTTTCGCCGAACGCGCTGGATTTCGACTTGCCGGTGATGCTCGGCGTCGCCGCGCTGTGTCTGCCGGTGTTCTATTCCGGCTATCGCGTGACCCGTGCCGAAGGCCTGCTGTTGCTCGGTTTGTACCTGGCCTACGGGCTGCACGTGGTTTCGTTCACCACCGGCATGCCACTGGCCGGCAGGCTCGAACGCCTGATGCTGTTTTACGTTTTGCCGACGCTACTGACGTTTCTGTTGTTCACGTCGATACGCGCCTGGCGCCGCCAACACCACAAGAGGGATATGCCATGACCGAATCGAAGAAGTCCGGGGTTGAAGTCCGCCGCCAGGTAATGGGCGATGCATTTGTTGATCGCGCATTGGGCAATGCCACCGAGTTCACCCAGCCGTTGCAGGATTTTGTCAACGAACACGCCTGGGGCGGTGTGTGGAATCGCGAAGGCCTGCCGCTGAAAACCCGCAGCCTGATTACCCTCGCCGCACTGACGGCGCTGAAGTGCCCGCAGGAGTTGAAAGGCCATGTGCGCGGTGCATTGAACAATGGCTGCACGGTGGACGAGATCCGTGAAGCGCTGCTGCATTGCGCGGTATATGCCGGGGTGCCGGCGGCAATTGATGCGTTCCGCGCCGCTCAGGAAGTGATCGACACGTACCAGAAACATGAGTGACTGAACTGACGCCTTCGCGAGCAAGCCCGCTCCCACAGGGAAACACACTCCAAAATGTGTGAGCTTGCTCGCGAAGAGGCCAGAAAGCTCACGCCCACTCCCAGGCTAGATCCACCCACCCCACTGCAAGAAGAATATCCCGACGTTGGTGGTGATCGCCGCCATCAACGTGGTGATCACAATGATCGCTGCCGCCAGTTCATGATTGCCCTCGGCCGCCCGGGCCATGACAAAACTGGCGGCGGCGGTCGGGCTGCCGAAATACAGAAACAGAATCCCCAGCTCCGCCCCGCGAAAGCCCCAGAGCCACGCGCCCAACGTTGCAAGCACCGGCAAACCGATCATCTTCACCAGGCTGGAACTCAGCGCCATGTTGCCGCTCTTGCGCAACGCCGCCAGCGACAGCGTGCCGCCAATGCAGATCAGCGCCAGTGGCAAGGTGGTTTGCGCCAGATACTGACCGGAGGTCTCCAGCCATCCCGGCAAGCCGATCTTGAAGTAAGCAAACGGCGCCGCCGCAATCACGCTGATGATCAACGGATTGCTGAACACGCTTTTGCAGATGCTCCACGGGTCGGACTTGATCACCGGGCTGTACACCGCCAGCACAATGGTCGACAGCGTGTTGTAGAAAAGGATCACCAGCGCCGCGAGAATCGCCCCGAGGGAAATCCCGTAATCGCCGTACATGCTCGCGGCCAGCGCCAGACCGATCACGCCGTTGTTGCCGCGAAATGCACCTTGGGTGTAGATGCCGCGATCCTCACGCGGGCAACGAAAAATCGCCCAGCCCCAGGCCAGAGCAAAACTGACCAGCGTGGCAATCGCGAAGTAGATCAGCAACGCCGGTTGCAACGCTGCGTGCAGATCGGCGTGGAGGATGCCGAGAAACAGCAGCGCCGGCATGGTGACGTTGAACACCAGCGACGAGGCCGTGTGGATAAAGTTGTCGTTGATCCAGTTGATGCGCTTGAGCAGCACACCGAGAAACAGCATGGCAAACACCGGCGCGGTGATGTTCAGGGTTTCGAGGAAGATTGCCAGCATGCCGGGGGTAACCTTGGATGAGCGTTATTGGGATCTAATGATAAGCCAAAAGCCCCTCACCCTAGCCCTCTCCCGGAGGGAGAGGGGACTGATCGTGGGATATTCAAGAGGTCCGCCGACCTGAACTGACATTGCTGAATCCATAATCAACCCGGTATTTCAGGTCGATGTATTGCGCTAGACAACTCGGTCGGCCCCCTCTCCCTCCGGGAGAGGGCTGGGGTGAGGGCCAAGCCGATCACGCATCAAGTAATCGGCGCCGGGTTGAACAACGTAATGTCGTTATGCAGCTTGTGCTTCTCCGCCCACGTCTGTTGTTTGCCGCTCGCCACATCCAGGTAGTAGTGGAACAACTCCCAGCCCAGTTCCTCGATAGTCGCGCGTCCGGTGGCAATCCGTCCGGCGTCGATATCGATGAGGTCCGGCCAGCGCTGCGCCAGTTCCGTTCGGGTGGAAACCTTGACCACCGGCGCCATCGCCAAACCGTACGGCGTGCCACGCCCGGTGGTGAACACGTGCAGATTCATCCCCGCCGCCAGTTGCAATGTCCCGCAGACAAAATCACTGGCCGGCGTCGCACAGAAAATCAGACCCTTCTGCTTGAACCGTTCGCCCGGGCCGAGCACGCCGTTGATCGCACTGCTGCCGGATTTGACGATCGAGCCCAATGACTTCTCGACAATGTTCGACAGCCCGCCCTTCTTGTTGCCCGGCGTGGTATTGGCGCTGCGATCCGCTTCACCCTTGGCCAGGTAACGGTCGTACCAGTCCATCTCGCGTACCAGTTCTTCGGCAACGGTTTTGGTCTGCGCCCGTGAAGTCAGCAGGTAAATCGCGTCACGCACTTCGGTGACTTCGGAAAACATCACCGTCGCCCCGGCGCGCAATAACAAGTCAGAGGCATAGCCCAGCGCCGGGTTGGCGGTGATGCCGGAAAATGCATCGCTGCCGCCGCACTGCATGCCGAGAATCAACTCGGACGCCGGCACGGTTTCGCGGCGACGCTGGTCGAGTTTCTTCAGTCGGACTTCGGCCAGCTCCATGATCTGCTCGATCATCTCGGTAAAGCCGTGACTGGAATCCTGCAAGCGATACAGCCATGGATCACTGAGATCGACCGAAGCATCGTCCTCGTGCATCACCTGCCCGGCCTGCAATTTCTCGCAGCCGAGGCTGATCACCAGCGCCTCGCCACCCAGATTCGGGTTGCGCGCCAGATTGCGCACGGTGCGGATCGGGATGTAGGCGTCGGTGGCCGTGATGGCTACACCGCAGCCGTAACTGTGAGTCAGCGCCACCACGTCATCGACGTGCGGGTACTTCGGCAGCAGCTCGTCCTTGATGCGTTTCACCGCGTGATCGAGCACGCCGGTGACGCATTGCACCGTGGTGGTGATTCCGAGAATGTTGCGCGTGCCAACGGTACCGTCGGCGTTGCGGTAACCCTCGAAGGTGAAGCCTTCCAGCGGTGCCTGCGCGGCTGGCACTTCGGTGGACAGCGGCAGGCTGTCCAGCGGCGGCGCGGTCGGCATGCGCAGTTGATCTTCCTTGACCCAACTGCCCCGGCGAATCGGCTGCAACGCATAGCCGATGATCTGGCCGTAACGAATCACCTGACCACCCTCGGGAATGTCCACGAGTGTGACCTTGTGGCTCTGCGGCACAAAATCCACCGTCACCAGGCCATCGGCGAATTCGGTGCCGGCCGGCACGCCCTGGTCGTTCACCACTACCACTACGTTGTCCCGCTCGTGCAGGCGGATGTAGCGCGGCGAGTCGGAATGTTCAATCAACTGCATGACGCCGCTCCTCAGGAATGCGCTTGAGACAATTTGCCGGTGGCTTCAGTACCACCATGGGTTGGCGGCTCTTTCAATACCACACGTTTGATCGGGCCGACGATCACCAGATAGCTGAACACCGCGACCAGTGCGTTGGCGCCGACGAATACCAGTGCCCATTTGAACGAACCGGTGGAGCTGATGATGTAGCCAATCACGATCGGCGTGGTGATCGACGCGATGTTGCCGAAGGTGTTGAACAAGCCACCGCTCAGACCGGCGATCTGTTTCGGCGAGGTGTCGGAGACCACCGCCCAGCCCAGTGCGCCAACGCCTTTGCCGAAGAAGGCCAGGGCCATGAAACCGACGACCATCCATTCCACATCGACATAGTTGCAGGCAACGATGCTGCTCGACACCAGCAGGCCGGCAATGATCGGAGCTTTGCGGGCGAAGGTAAGCGAGTGGCCTTTGCGCAGCAGGTAATCGGAAATCACCCCGCCAAGCACGCCGCCGATGAAGCCGCAGATCGCCGGCAACGAAGCAATGAAACCGGCCTTGAGAATGGTCATGCCACGCTCTTGCACCAGGTACACCGGGAACCAGGTCAGGAAGAAATAAGTGATGCCGTTGATGCAGTATTGACCCAGGTACACGCCGAGCATCATGCGGTTGGTCAGCAACTGACGGATGTAATCCCATTTCGGACCGTCGGCTTTTTTGCCTTGCTTGACGTCCATGTCGACCATGCCGCCGTTGTCGGCGATGAACTGCACTTCCGCTTCGTTGGCCATCGGGTGTTGGCGCGGGCTGTGGATAACCTTCAGCCAGACCAGCGAGAAGATGATGCCGAGAATACCCATGACAATGAACACATGTTCCCAGCCAAAGGAGTAGACGATCCAGCCCATTAACGGTGCAAACAACACGGTGGCAAAGTACTGCGCCGAGTTGAAGATCGCCGAAGCGGTGCCGCGTTCTGCGGTCGGGAACCACGCGGCAACAATGCGCGCGTTGCCGGGGAACGATGGCGCCTCGGCCAGGCCAACCAGGAAGCGCAGCATGAACAACGCGACGATGGCGGTGGACATGCCGAACTCACCGACAAAGCCTTGCAGCACGGTGAACAGCGACCAGGTGAAAATGCTCAGGGCATAGACTTTTTTCGAGCCGAACCGATCGAGCAACCAGCCACCGGGGATTTGCCCGGCCACGTAGGCCCAACCGAATGCGGAGAAGATGTAGCCGAGGGTGACCGCGTCGATGCCGAGGTCTTTTTGCAGGCTGGAGCCGGCGATGGCGATCGTGGCGCGGTCGGCGTAGTTGATCGTGGTCACCAGAAACAGCATGAGCAGGATCAAATAGCGGACGTGAGTCGGCTTGGACGATTGCATGTAGATGTACTCCCACTGATTATTTTTATGCGCGGGTGAATCTTCTTTGGTCTGTCAGTTGTGGGAGCTGGCGCGCCAG
>NZ_VXCA01000050.1 GCF_011369485.1 Pseudomonas atagonensis
GCACCGGGCGTGGGTAGCGGAATCGGGATTTTGATTCCGTTGATTCCGGGGCTGGCGGACAAGGATAAGTTCGGGAGGTTACTCGAAAGTGCCCCGCGCAGTCACAAAGCGAGGTACCAACTCCTCGATGAAAAATCGGGCGAGCCGGCTATAGGAAGCCCCTATACCCTAAAGCTTGCAGATGGAACGAAAGTCGCAGGCCTCACAGATCACGAGGGAAAAACCTTTTTGGCTCGTAGTGCAGAACCAGCAGAAGTTGAACTTTTTCTACCTGAGCGTAAACCAGAGCCTAAACAGCCTTTAATCAGAGCAGGTGAAAGTGCTCCAACCGAAATGACACTGGATTACAAAACAGCCACGGAGGGTAATTAAATGCCGGTCATCCAACCACCTGACGCACCAAAAGGCTGTACGACCACCAGCGTGAAAGGCGAAGTGACGATTGGCACGGTCGCTCCTCACAATCAAGGCTATTTGATGGAGAAAGCGAGGTACGCTGCTCGCTTTCCTAGGTTAACAGTCAAGCCACTTAAGGGCGGCGGCGTCACTGATGTCGAGCTAAAACAGCTTGTCATGAGCGGACTGATCAAAGCTGATGAGTATCGCCACGACTTCCGCTGGGACTATAAGGCTGAAGTTAGTTTCGATATGTCTCCCAAAAGACCAAAGCCTCCTATTCCGTTTCTGAGTACATCTTTGTTCAGAGACCAAAAGCCTGATCCCGATCGGCGCCACACCATGACTTTTTTCCCAAGTGGAAGAACGTCCGGATTGCTTCGCCGCCCCGACGTGATCATTGTGCAAAACCCTAAGAAGCGCTGGCCAGGAACAGAAAGCCTCGACCATGATGGTGCGAAGCACGAAGACAACCTTGAACGAGTTGTAGAGGTCAAATTCCCTAATGACTTTTTATCTCAGGATCAGCGCCAGGACTACGAGCGAATTGCGGGAAAAAAAAGCCGATTTGCAGTACTTGAAGTGAGTGACTGCCGGGATGATGAGGATCGTAAACGAGATAAGGAATACAACAGGGAGCATAAGCCAACGCGAGCGACTGACCCTGCAAAATGGCTACCTTTGTTACCACCAAAGACTCCTGGGCGCCCACCCCGGCCGGCCCCGGTTCCAGTCCCTGCCTATGGGCCAGAACCAGCTGCCCGTGCAGCTCACATTGAAAGTTGGACTCAACAAGTACAAAGCGCTGTGGATAGTTTGTTAGAGCAAGGCGCACAAGGTATTCGCCAATTGTCTGAGGACATGCAAAAGCATTTGCACGAAGCCATGACATGGCTTGACTCTAAAGGTGAATGGGTGAGAAACGAGACCCAGAAAACTTGGCAGTGGCTAAGTGAAAAAGGCGGGAAGGTTTTAAGCTGGACAGATGATCAGTTGAGAGCAATCTGGATGGAAGTACAACGCTACACTGATCTCACCCTTGAGATGCTAAAGGAAATCAACTGGGCTCAAGTGCTTGTTGATTTAGGCATCGCTGTCGCAACGGTTGTCGTTGTGGTTGCGATCGGTGCGGGACTGGTCAGTTTGGGAATTCCTGCGGCGTTGGTTTCAGGCTTCTTGCTATTAATCCGCTTGGCTATCGCGGCTTGGGGAGCATTGGCTGCAGTTTTGAGTGCTGGCGTGGCAGCAGCCGGCACAGCAGTAGCCGGAGCAACTGCAAGCGTAACTGGAGCCGTAGCTGGCACGGCTGCGACCCTCACAGGATTAGTCGTCGTTCCGGCTACGGCAGCAGCACATTGAGAATTAGAGCATGAATGAATTAGAGAAACTATCAGCAAATGCGCCAGACTTATCGTTCGAACTGGAGGACGGAACCTCTGTAGTGAGACTCGGTGTAATTGCTACCGTTTACTTTAAAGAAGGTTACACAACCACAAAGAAGTCAAAAATCATTGAGTGCTTTGAAAAATACCATGATGATTTCGGAGCATATCTTAAAGGGTTGCTTCAGGACAGCTACAAAAAATTGACTTCGACCTCATTGGAAAAAGCCATTTCCAAAATACGCTCATCATCCGGCAATGATCGGTGCGAATTACACCTGACCAGCGCGTCGAGTACAAAGGAAGCTGCCAGTTATGGAATATCCATACTTAACTCCCGGGAAATCCACGAAGATAGCGAGCGGTCATATATAAAAATAGTTTTCCCCTGGGATGTTTTGTCCACAGATGAGGGACGTGCGACTTATAGAGCATGGGTAAAATACCTGTGCAACCAAGTCGAAGCAGAGCATGGTTATGGTGGGTTATCGACGGTACTACCATTCGATTATGATAGCTATATGCCTATGGAGTACGAACTCGCTCAAAAATATAGCGGTCTAGACGTTGACTCAATGCCTCACAGCTTGTCATCAGAACTAGTAAACTATATAAAAGGCGTCAATTGGCAAACCATCATTGGAAACTCTTTTGTTGAGAGCATTGGCGGAGAAACCGTTCTGCGACAGAGGTTAAGCGGGCGCGGCGACATCAATTTTTTCAATTATGACTATGGCATCATTATTCAAGCGGGGGAATATCCCAAACTGGGCACAACAGGTGAAAATGAACTCGGTGCTTATGTTGCGGTAAACCGAATCGTAAAATCAGTGCGAATTCCAGAACCGGATCAAATCCATCATTACTCTCCTTATGGAAACTGCTTCGACGAGGAAAGTACAAAGCGATGGTATGCACGGTTTGACCGGGACGAAAGTAGCGCTACCCCTACCCGTATTGAGTCGAATCAACCATGCACGAAAGATGGCTACTGGTTCACTCCTGCCAAAGCAAATTCGAGAAGATACTTCAAACAAGGCGAATTAATGCCTAGTTTTAATGACTCAGACTGGGGTGATACGCTTTGGTATTGGTCAGGCGAAGAATAAGCAGCCCTGTCATTCGCTCAGCTCTGACTTTCAGACGCTGAGCGAAGCTCGTTTGAAGTTAAGAATGGGCTGTTGCTCTGCACCAGTAAAAGTAAACGGAATTCAAGGCATGCTGGACGCCAACGCTACCCACATCACCCTCACGCTCGAAGGCGCCAACGCCGACCTACAAGTCCTCAGCTTCACCGGTCGCGAAGCCCTCAACGAACCGTTCCGTTTCGACCTCGAACTGGTCAGCGCCCGCCCCGATCT
>NZ_VXCA01000051.1 GCF_011369485.1 Pseudomonas atagonensis
GCACCGGGCGTGGGTAGCGGGATCGGGATTTTGATTCCGTTGATTCCGGGGTTGGCCGCCAGCGACCTAGCTGGCAAGTTGATGGAAAAAGCCAAGGCCAATCCGACTTGGCTGGAGTTGAATTTGCATTACAACAATCTTGAACCCGTTCCCGGTGCTTCTTATCGCGTTGATTTTGCTGATGGTTCTACGCGAGAAGGTGTTCTTGATGCGGATGGGTTTGCACGTCTCGAAGATGTGCCTACGGGATCTGCCAAAATTTACTACGGTGAAGATCCGAGACCCTTTGATCGTTCCCCCGTAAGCGTCGTAGAAAGCGACGATAAAAAGATTAACGACGACCTTCGAAAAATTGGTCTAGATCCAGAAAAAGTAGACTTACAAGCACTAGTGGAGAAAGCCGCAGGGAGGCTGACATGAGTGAAATAGAAACTGGAAACAGCACCGACGGTGACGACCGCAGTGCCGCATATAAGGAAGCCGCATTAGAATTAGGGAAAGGCATCGCGTTAGGAGCGGTACCTTTTCTTGGTCAAGCGATTGATGCTTACGATACTATCGAGTCATCTATCGTTCTCTACAACTCTGATACACCGTCTAGCAAGGAAGATGCGCAGTTTGACTTGTTGATGGCTGTAATTGGTTGGATTCCTGGCCCAGGAGATGGCCTTAAGAAAAGTTTAAGGATCGTTAATAAAGATCCCCAACGTTTCGCCCCGGTGTTATTTGATCTACTCCGCTTTGTCTTAGAAGAATGTGGAATCAAGACGAGTCCAGAAGAGCTTTTAAAACAGATTTTTGACGCAGGAAAGTTACGATCTGAGTTAGACGCGATCATCATGGGGGTCAAAGGTTCTTCAACCTTCCAGAGTCTACCAGGATGGACCCAATCTACCGTAGTTACAGTATTGGCGACGTCACGCGACAACATGCCTTCTATGCTAGGAATCGTTGAGAAGCGACTGGTCAAATGGAAGGGGATGCAGCGAAACAGTTCTGGAATGGCATCAGGATCCGAGAAGCCAGCTAAAGTCAAAAAACCCGCAGGAAAGGATCCTGCGGTGGCTAATCAAGGAAACGATGGCCCTAGCAGTTCGTCCGAAAGAAAAAGCGACGCAACCAAACTTGGCCGCAATCCTAATCTCGACCTCACCAATGAGGGGCTGGGAGTAAGTGGCGAACACATTGCTGACTATTTCTGCGCCGAAGTATTAGCATGGGGCAAGGATTGGGATGGTCACGATAAGGGGGTCGATGGAACTTGGAAAAATGGAACACCAGGCTCCAGCATAATGGGCAAAATCTCTAAAGGTGGAAGCGATAAACGCTGGAATGTGCTCTATAAATTAACCGATGCGGCTAACGGCACCGGAATTGACGCTGTTTGGCGCGCGGACCCGGCAAACAACGGCAATGAAAAGTACGCAATCGTAGAAGCTAAAGCCAGTCGTGAGGAGGATGCACCTAAGTTCATGCGAAAACCTGGAAATACGCGAAAACCAAGGATTGTATCTAAACTTGGGGTTAATGGGATCGATGCTTCACTCTTGCTAGAGCCAATTGACAACGATCCGTCAAATACAGGAAAAAAAACTGGGACACAGCTTAAAAGTGGCAAAAAAGCTGTCCAGCCAACAGGCAAAAAACCACCACCAAAGATAAACGGAAAAACTGTATTGGTACAGATGAGCCGAGAGTGGATCGCCAAAAACCTTACAAAAGCGGTTCCAAAAAAACTCAAAAAAGACGTTGAATATTCATATAGCCGTCATTTATTTTTTACGCCAGTTTATCTAGAGAGTGCAGAGCAGCACGCTAAAGCCAGATTCGAAAAATCTGAAGCTTCTACTCATGCGGAACATAAAGCCATTCACTATGAAGAGCACGCAGTAAAAGAAGCCATCAACAAAAGAAAGCGATCTCTAATTAAAAAATACGGCAACCTTGAATCCCTGCAGCTTGAGGCTTGACAAATTGAAAAGACGCCAAAAATTTCTAACTGAAAAAATGTACGAAAATTTCAAGGAAGAATACGAAGACCAATTTGTATTTTGGAAAGATAAGCTTTTTAAAGCTGACTCTCCAGCACAAGAAAAATCATTGAGAGCTAAAAACTTCCAAGCACTTTATTTTGGAAACATTTTAATGCTCTACACTGCCGGAGAGGATGTAAAAAACTTAGAGCTACCCTTAGAAACTCTGATCGAGAGTTACGAAGAACTGCAGGAAAAGCTCGCAATTTACGAACAGATCCCCAACATCACTCCCTTGACCATAGATGATTGGCTGGATGAGTACGAAGAATGCGTGCAAGTAATAAGCCTCTGCATCCTCCTTCACCGCACGGATCTATTAAAGCGTTTTGTAGTCCTGATCGACAATGCCGGGTATGCAGGGGTTGACACTCTGTATGAAGATCTACTGATTAAGGTTTTACCTGATCGTCAAGACATAGATCAGTGGTACCACGACGTCTATACACCTCTAATTCAAGCAATTTATGCAGAGGACAAACAAGAAGCATCTGACTATTTAGACACGTACTGCAAAAACTGGTACCCGGCTTTTGAACAAGCACCTTGGCATGACACGCATAGCGATGGCGACGAGGGAAGTTACGTTGGGTACTGGGCACTTGAAGCAGGGGCAATAGCATTCCTTTATGGAATAGATGACAGCAAGATTAAGCACATGGTTTACCCGAAGGAATTGGTGGAGTATGCCCGAAACTACAAACCAGCCAATACATCGGAAGTATCTCGTATAGATGCAGGGCAACCATGCACCAAATCCGGCTATTGGTTCACCCCGGCTCAACCGGATTCCCGTCGCCACTTCAACTACGGCGAAATCATGCCAAGTTTCAGTGATTCAAAATGGGGCGATACAATTTGGTATTGGTCAGGAGAGGAATAGAATGTCCTGCCATTCGCTCAGAGCGTGCAGACTCTGAGCGCGTGGGATGGCACTACCGCCCTGCCCTCGAACACCCGAAACCGAAAGTCCTCGGCAGCCAGACCGCCATCGTCACCGGCCCCGCTGGCGAAGAAATTCACTGCGACGAATACGGCCGCATCAAGGTGCAGTTCCACTGGGACCGCGAAGGCCAGGCCAACGACAAAACCACCTGCTGGATGCGCGTCGCCAGCGGCTGGGCCGGCGCGGCCTACGGCGGCATCGCCATCCCGCGGGTCGGCATGGAAGTCCTCGTC
>NZ_VXCA01000052.1 GCF_011369485.1 Pseudomonas atagonensis
TGCTCCATATAACAAGGCAGATATGAAAATATCTGCCTTTGTTTTAATGGCTGATGTTGTTTGTCTAATTCTTCTGTTGAGGGTGATATCGATGGCTAAGGAAAAATTTGATCGTTCCCTGCCCCACGTCAACGTTGGGACCATTGGTCACGTTGACCACGGTAAAACCACTCTGACCGCTGCTCTGACTCGCGTCTGCTCCGAAGTTTTCGGTTCGGCCGTAGTTGAATTCGACAAGATCGACAGCGCTCCAGAAGAAAAAGCTCGCGGTATCACCATCAACACCGCTCACGTTGAGTACAACTCGACTATTCGTCACTACGCTCACGTTGACTGCCCAGGTCACGCTGACTACGTGAAGAACATGATCACCGGTGCTGCCCAGATGGACGGCGCGATCCTGGTTTGCTCGGCCGCTGATGGTCCGATGCCACAAACCCGTGAGCACATCCTGCTGTCCCGTCAGGTAGGCGTTCCGTACATCGTGGTTTTCCTGAACAAGGCTGACCTGGTAGACGACGCTGAGCTGCTGGAACTGGTTGAGATGGAAGTTCGCGACCTGCTGTCCACCTATGACTTCCCAGGTGACGACACTCCGATCATCATCGGTTCGGCTCGTATGGCTCTGGAAGGCAAAGACGACAACGAAATGGGCACCACTGCCGTTCGTAAACTGGTTGAAACTCTGGATACCTACATCCCAGAGCCAGTTCGTATGATCGACAAGCCATTCCTGATGCCAATCGAAGACGTATTCTCGATCTCGGGTCGCGGTACTGTTGTGACTGGTCGTATCGAGCGCGGTATCGTTCGCGTTCAAGATGCGCTGGAAATCGTTGGTCTGCGTGACACCACCACCACCACCTGCACCGGTGTTGAGATGTTCCGCAAGCTGCTCGACGAAGGTCGTGCTGGCGAGAACTGCGGCGTTCTGCTGCGTGGTACCAAGCGTGACGACGTTGAGCGTGGTCAGGTTCTGGTTAAGCCGGGTTCGGTTAAGCCGCACACCAAGTTCACCGCAGAAGTTTACGTTCTGAGCAAGGAAGAAGGCGGTCGTCACACTCCGTTCTTCAAAGGCTACCGTCCACAGTTCTACTTCCGTACTACTGACGTGACTGGTAACTGCGAGCTGCCAGAAGGCGTTGAAATGGTAATGCCAGGTGACAACATTCAGATGACTGTTACCCTGATCAAAACCATCGCGATGGAAGACGGTCTGCGTTTCGCTATCCGTGAAGGCGGTCGTACCGTCGGCGCTGGCGTCGTAGCTAAAATCATCGA
>NZ_VXCA01000053.1 GCF_011369485.1 Pseudomonas atagonensis
TGTCTCCTCTTTTTGTTATGTTATGGCTACAGCGACCCCCCGTATCTACACATTGCATATCGTCGGCAGCGTCAGATGGGTATAAGGGACAGGCGCTGGCGTCGTAGCTAAAATCATCGAATAAGCGGTTGTAATGTATTTTTCGGGCCGGCATAATGGTCGGCCTGATTTTGTTTTAGGTCAGTAGCTCAATTGGCAGAGCGACGGTCTCCAAAACCGTAGGTTGGGGGTTCGATTCCCTCCTGACCTGCCAGATTCACTCGGTGTGTCTGGCTTTCTTTTCACAGGATCTTCATAGATGACTCCTAAGGCTGAAGCTCAAGGCTCTCGCTTCGATCTGCTCAAGTGGCTTGTAGTGGTCGCTTTGGTGGTTGTTGGCGTTGTTGGCAATCAGTATTACTCTGCCTCGCCGATCCTGTACCGTGTACTCGCTTTGCTTGTTATCGCTGCTGTAGCTGCCTTTGTAGGCCTGCAGACTGCGAAGGGCAAGTCTTTCTTTGTACTGGTTAAGGAAGCTCGCACCGAAATTCGAAAAGTCGTGTGGCCAACTCGCCAAGAAACCACGCAGACCACCCTGATTGTGGTGGCTGTTGTTCTGGTAATGGCGTTGCTGTTGTGGGGGCTTGATTCCCTGCTCGGTTGGCTTGTTTCCTTGATTGTCGGCTAAGGGTGTCCCGTGGCTAAGCGTTGGTATGTTGTGCATGCTTACTCGGGTTACGAGAAGCATGTGATGCGCTCGCTGGTCGAGCGCGTAAAGCTGGCTGGCATGGAAGATGGCTTCGGCGAAATTCTGGTTCCCACTGAAGAAGTGGTTGAAATGCGTAATGGCCAGAAGCGCAAAAGCGAGCGGAAGTTCTTCCCAGGCTACGTGCTGGTACAGATGGATATGAATGAGGGTACTTGGCACTTGGTCAAGGATACTCCTCGCGTTATGGGTTTTATCGGCGGTACTGCTGACAAGCCTGCGCCAATCACAGATAAAGAGGCAGAAGCAATTCTGCGTCGTGTTGCTGATGGTAGTGACAAGCCTAAGCCGAAGACGCTCTTCGAGCCGGGCGAGACGGTACGAGTCAACGATGGCCCATTCGCTGATTTCAATGGTGTCGTTGAAGAAGTTAACTACGAAAAGAGCCGGATCCAAGTGGCGGTGCTCATTTTCGGTCGCTCTACCCCGGTAGAGTTGGAGTTCAGCCAGGTCGAAAAGGTCTAGCTGAGCAAGCATCCCAACCCCGCAGCCATAGGCTGTGGGGTTTTGTCGTCACTGGGATAAACGCGCAAGTAACCGGGGAGCCTTTCGAGGCGTTCGAACCCGTAATTGGAGTGCCTCATGGCCAAGAAGATTACCGCTTACATCAAGCTGCAAGTGAAGGCCGCTCAGGCTAACCCAAGTCCACCTGTTGGTCCTGCTCTGGGTCAGCACGGCGTGAACATCATGGAATTCTGCAAGGCTTTCAACGCCCGTACCCAGGGTCTGGAAGCTGGTCTGCCGACTCCAGTGATCATCACTGTCTACAGCGACCGTAGCTTCACTTTCGAAACCAAATCCACCCCTGCTTCGGTTCTGCTGAAGAAGGCGGCCGGTCTGACCAGCGGTTCCGCTCGTCCGAACACCGTTAAGGTTGGCACTGTTACTCGTGCTCAGCTGGAAGAAATCGCGAAAACCAAAAACGCGGATCTGACTGCAGCTGATATGGATGCAGCCGTGCGTACTATCGCCGGTTCTGCTCGTAGCATGGGCCTTAACGTGGAGGGTGTGTAATGGCTAAGCTGACCAAGCGTCAAAAGGCTATCGCCGGCAAGATCGAAGCAGGCAAGGCCTACAACATTGTAGACGCTGCTGCTTTGCTGGCTGAGCTGTCGACTGTCAAGTTCAGCGAGTCGTTTGACGTTGCTGTAAACCTGGGTGTAGACCCGCGTAAATCTGACCAGGTTGTTCGTAGCGCTACTGTGCTGCCACACGGCACTGGCAAGACTGTTCGCGTTGCTGTGTTCACCCAGGGTCCAGCTGCTGAGGCCGCTCTGGCTGCCGGCGCTGACCGTGTAGGTATGGACGAACTGGCTGCCGAAATGAAAGGCGGCGACCTGAACTATGACGTAGTGATCGCATCCCCGGATGCAATGCGCGTTGTAGGTCAGTTGGGTCAGATCCTCGGTCCACGTGGTCTGATGCCTAACCCGAAAGTCGGCACCGTAACTCCAGACGTAGCTACCGCGGTCAAAAACGCTAAAGCTGGTCAGGTTCGTTATCGCACCGACAAAAACGGCATCATCCACACTTCCGTTGGCAAGATCGGTTTCGACGCCGTCAAGCTGAAGGAAAACGTTGAAGCCCTGATCGCTGACCTGAAGCGTATCAAGCCAGCTTCTTCGAAAGGTATCTACGTCAAGCGCGTTACCCTGAGCACCACTATGGGCCCAGGTCTGGTCATCGACCAAAGCTCGCTGGACGCGTAAGAACAAAGGTTGGCGCGATGGTTCGCGCCAATTGAAAGATTGGGGTCCCTGCCTGGCGGGGGCTATCCAAGACCGTAGGCGACGCAAGTCTTAAACCATAAGCCTACGCAGATGGTGCTCCCGGTTCCTTACCGAATCAGACACCAAAACGACATTCGGTTTCGACCGGATGAAACGGTAACAAGCAGGAGTTAAACCCGTGGCAATTAATCTCGAAGACAAGAAGGCCATCGTCGCTGAAGTCAACGAGGCTGCCAAAGTCGCTCTGTCCGCTGTCGTGGTTGATGCCCGTGGCGTAACAGTAGGCGCAATGACCGGACTCCGTAAAGAGGCTCGTGAAGCTGGCGTATACGTACGTGTTGTACGTAACACCCTGCTCAAGCGCGCTGTTGCTGACACTGAATACAGTGTTCTCAACGACGTGTTCACCGGCCCGACCCTGATTGCATTCTCGAACGAACATCCGGGCGCTGCTGCCCGTATCTTCAAAGAGTTTGCCAAGGGTCAGGACAAGTTCGAGATCAAGGCAGCTGCGTTCGAGGGCAAGTTCCTCGCAGCTAATCAGATCGACGTACTGGCAACTCTGCCGACCCGTGACGAAGCAATTTCTCAGCTGATGAGCGTGATTCAAGGCGCTACCAGCAAATTGGCTCGTACTCTGGCGGCAATTCGCGACCAGAAAGAAGCTGCCGCAGCCTAAGGCTCGTCAACTTCTCGCGTTTTTTGTTTATTTCGATGGTCGCGTAGGCCGTCCCCCAATTCAGGAATTGAGTCATGTCTCTGACTAACGAACAAATCATCGAAGCAATCGGCCAGAAATCCGTAGTGGAAATCGTTGAGCTGATCAAAGCGATGGAAGAAACCTTCGGTGTTACCGCTGCTGCCGCTTCGGCTGGCCCAGCTGTAGCTGCTGCTGCTGTTGAAGAGCAAACCGAGTTCAACGTTGTTCTGCTGGAAGCTGGCGAGAAGAAGGTTAACGTGATCAAGGCAGTTCGTGAACTGACCGGTCTGGGCCTGAAAGAAGCCAAAGAGAAAGTAGACGGCGCTCCTCAGGTTGTAGCTGAAGGCGTTTCGAAAGAAGCTGCTGAAGACGCCAAGAAGAAGCTGGAAGAAGCAGGCGCTAAAGTCGAACTGAAATAAGTATCGACTTTGCTCCTCCAGCCCGAGCGTCAAGCGACAGGCTGATGGCTGGTGGCTCTTGCCACCGGCCTTTTTCCGTTATTGGCAGCCGACTGGGTCGGTGCTGATAAAGGCGCTGTAACCACCCGATGCGGTGGCGCAAACCATGGGGTTTGCACGATTTTCTGGCTGCTCCCGTCGGGAGGGGCCAAACAAGCAGGTGACCAAGCTGGGGAACGCTGATGGCTTACTCATATACTGAGAAAAAACGTATCCGCAAGGACTTTAGCAAGTTGCCGGACGTCATGGATGTGCCTTACCTCCTGGCCATCCAGCTGGATTCGTATCGTGAATTCTTGCAAGCGGGAGCGACTAAAGATCAGTTCCGCGACGTGGGCCTGCATGCGGCCTTCAAATCCGTTTTCCCGATCATCAGCTACTCCGGCAATGCTGCGCTGGAGTACGTCGGTTATCGCTTGGGCGAACCGGCATTTGATGTCAAAGAATGCGTATTGCGCGGTGTAACTTTCGCCGTACCTTTGCGGGTAAAAGTGCGCCTGATCATTTTCGACAAAGAATCGTCGAACAAAGCGATCAAGGACATCAAAGAGCAAGAAGTCTACATGGGTGAAATTCCCCTGATGACTGAGAACGGTACCTTCGTAATCAATGGTACCGAGCGTGTAATCGTTTCCCAGCTGCACCGTTCCCCGGGCGTGTTCTTCGACCACGACCGTGGCAAGACGCACAGCTCCGGTAAACTGCTGTACTCCGCGCGCATCATCCCTTACCGCGGTTCGTGGCTGGACTTCGAGTTCGACCCGAAAGATTGCGTATTCGTGCGTATTGACCGTCGTCGCAAGCTGCCGGCTTCGGTACTGCTGCGCGCGCTCGGCTATACCACTGAAGAAGTGCTGGACGCGTTCTACACCACCAACGTATTCCACCTGAGCGGCGAAACCCTCAGCCTGGAACTGGTGCCTTCGCGCCTGCGTGGTGAAGTAGCGGTTCTGGACATTCAGGACGAGAAGGGCAAGGTCATCGTTGAGCAAGGCCGCCGTATTACTGCGCGCCACATCAACCAGATCGAAAAAGCCGGTATCAAGTCGCTGGAAGTGCCTCTGGACTACGTCCTGGGTCGCACCACCGCCAAGGTCATCGTGCACCCGGCTACCGGCGAAATCCTGGCTGAGTGCAACACCGAGCTGAACACTGAAATCCTGGCAAAAATTGCCAAGGCTCAGGTTGTTCGCATCGAGACTCTGTATACCAACGACATCGACTGCGGTCCGTTCGTCTCCGACACTCTGAAGATCGACTCCACCAGCAACCAATTGGAAGCGCTGGTCGAGATCTATCGCATGATGCGTCCAGGCGAGCCGCCAACCAAAGACGCTGCCGAAACCCTGTTCAACAACCTGTTCTTCAGTCCTGAGCGTTATGACCTGTCTGCGGTCGGCCGGATGAAGTTCAACCGTCGTATCGGTCGTACCGAGATCGAAGGTTCGGGCGTACTGTGCAAGGAAGACATCGTCGCGGTACTGAAGACTCTGGTCGACATCCGTAACGGTAAAGGCATCGTCGATGACATCGACCACCTGGGTAACCGTCGTGTTCGCTGTGTAGGCGAAATGGCCGAGAACCAGTTCCGCGTTGGCCTGGTACGTGTTGAGCGTGCGGTCAAAGAGCGTCTGTCGATGGCTGAAAGCGAAGGCCTGATGCCGCAAGACCTGATCAACGCCAAGCCAGTGGCTGCGGCGGTGAAAGAGTTCTTCGGTTCCAGCCAGCTGTCGCAGTTCATGGACCAGAACAACCCGCTGTCCGAGATCACCCACAAGCGTCGTGTCTCTGCACTCGGCCCTGGCGGTCTGACTCGTGAGCGCGCAGGCTTTGAAGTTCGTGACGTACACCCGACTCACTACGGTCGTGTTTGCCCGATTGAAACGCCGGAAGGTCCGAACATCGGTCTGATCAACTCCTTGGCTGCATACGCTCGCACCAACCAGTACGGCTTCCTGGAAAGCCCGTACCGCGTGGTAAAAGAGGGTGTGGTCACCGACGAGATCGTGTTCCTGTCCGCTATTGAAGAAGCGGATCACGTGATCGCGCAGGCTTCGGCGACCATGAACGACCAGAAAGTCCTGATCGACGAACTGGTAGCCGTACGTCACCTGAACGAATTCACCGTCAAGGCGCCGGAAGACGTCACCCTGATGGACGTTTCGCCGAAGCAGGTAGTTTCGGTAGCAGCGTCGCTGATTCCGTTCCTCGAGCACGACGACGCCAACCGTGCGTTGATGGGTTCGAACATGCAGCGTCAAGCTGTACCAACCCTGCGCGCTGACAAGCCGCTGGTCGGTACCGGCATGGAGCGTAACGTAGCTCGTGACTCCGGCGTTTGCGTCGTGGCTCGTCGTGGCGGCGTAATCGACTCCGTTGATGCCAGCCGTATCGTGGTTCGTGTTGCTGATGACGAAGTAGAAACCGGTGAAGCTGGTGTCGACATCTACAACCTGACCAAGTACACCCGCTCGAACCAGAACACCTGCATCAACCAGCGTCCGCTGGTGAGCAAGGGTGATCGCGTTCAGCGTAGCGACATCATGGCCGACGGCCCGTCCACCGATATGGGTGAGCTGGCTCTGGGTCAGAACATGCGCATCGCGTTCATGGCATGGAACGGCTTCAACTTCGAAGACTCCATCTGCCTGTCCGAGCGTGTGGTTCAGGAAGACCGCTTCACCACGATTCACATTCAGGAACTGACCTGTGTGGCCCGTGACACCAAGCTTGGCCCAGAGGAAATCACTGCGGACATCCCTAACGTGGGTGAAGCTGCACTGAACAAGCTGGACGAAGCCGGTATTGTTTACGTAGGTGCTGAAGTCGGCGCAGGCGACATTCTGGTAGGTAAGGTCACTCCGAAAGGCGAGACCCAACTGACTCCGGAAGAAAAACTGCTGCGTGCAATCTTCGGTGAAAAAGCCAGCGACGTTAAAGACACCTCCCTGCGCGTGCCAACCGGCACCAAAGGTACTGTCATCGACGTGCAGGTCTTCACTCGTGACGGCGTTGAGCGTGATGCTCGTGCACTGTCGATCGAGAAGTCCCAGCTGGACGAGATCCGCAAGGATCTGAACGAAGAGTTCCGTATCGTTGAAGGCGCTACTTTCGAACGTCTGCGTTCCGCTCTGGTAGGCCACAAGGCTGAAGGCGGCGCAGGTCTGAAGAAAGGTCAGGACATCACCGACGAAGTTCTCGACGGTCTTGAGCATGGTCAGTGGTTCAAGCTGCGCATGGCTGAGGATGCTCTGAACGAGCAGCTTGAGAAGGCTCAGGCCTACATCGTTGATCGCCGCCGTCTGCTGGACGACAAGTTCGAAGACAAGAAGCGCAAACTGCAGCAGGGCGATGACCTGGCTCCGGGCGTGCTGAAAATCGTCAAGGTTTACCTGGCAATCCGTCGTCGCATCCAGCCGGGCGACAAGATGGCCGGTCGTCACGGTAACAAAGGTGTGGTCTCCGTGATCATGCCGGTTGAAGACATGCCGCACGATGCCAATGGCACCCCGGTCGACGTGGTTCTCAACCCATTGGGCGTACCTTCGCGTATGAACGTTGGTCAGATCCTTGAAACCCACCTGGGCCTCGCAGCCAAAGGTCTGGGCGAGAAGATCAACCGGATGGTCGAAGAGCAGCGTAAAGTCGCTGAACTGCGCACCTTCCTCGACGAGATCTACAACCAGATCGGCGGTCGTAACGAAGATCTGGATAGCTTCTCCGACCAGGAAATCCTGGATCTGGCGAAGAACCTGCGTGGTGGCGTTCCTATGGCCACTCCAGTGTTCGACGGCGCCAAGGAAAGCGAAATCAAGGCCATGCTGAAACTGGCAGACCTGCCGGAAAGCGGCCAGATGCAGCTGACTGACGGCCGTACCGGCAACAAGTTCGAGCGTCCAGTTACCGTTGGCTACATGTACATGCTGAAGCTGAACCACTTGGTAGACGACAAGATGCACGCGCGTTCTACCGGTTCGTACAGCCTGGTTACCCAGCAGCCGCTGGGTGGTAAGGCGCAGTTCGGTGGTCAGCGTTTCGGGGAGATGGAGGTCTGGGCACTGGAAGCATACGGTGCTGCTTACACTCTGCAAGAAATGCTCACAGTGAAGTCGGACGATGTGAACGGCCGTACCAAGATGTACAAAAACATCGTGGATGGCGATCACCGTATGGAGCCGGGCATGCCCGAGTCCTTCAACGTGTTGATCAAGGAAATTCGTTCCCTCGGCATCGATATCGATCTGGAAACCGAATAACACGTGACGCGAATCGAGAGCGGGGCAGGATTGCCCGCTCTCTGCTCCGCCAGGAGGAAAGGCCTTGAAAGACCTACTGAATTTGCTGAAAAACCAGGGTCAAGTCGAAGAGTTCGACGCCATCCGTATCGGATTGGCCTCGCCTGAGATGATCCGCTCGTGGTCGTTCGGCGAAGTTAAAAAGCCGGAAACCATCAACTACCGTACGTTCAAACCTGAGCGTGACGGTCTGTTCTGCGCCAAAATCTTTGGCCCGGTAAAGGATTACGAGTGCCTGTGCGGTAAGTACAAGCGCTTGAAGCACCGTGGTGTGATCTGCGAGAAGTGCGGTGTTGAAGTTGCACTGGCCAAGGTTCGTCGTGAGCGCATGGCGCACATCGAACTGGCTTCGCCGGTTGCCCACATCTGGTTCCTGAAATCGCTGCCGTCCCGTATCGGCTTGCTGATGGACATGACCCTGCGTGATATCGAGCGCGTTCTCTATTTCGAGAGCTACGTCGTTATCGATCCAGGCATGACCACCCTTGAAAAAGGTCAGCTGCTGAACGACGAGCAGTACTTCGAAGCGCTGGAAGAGTTCGGTGACGACTTCGATGCCCGCATGGGTGCTGAAGCTGTCCGTGAGCTGCTGCACGCTATCGACCTGGAACACGAGATTGGCCGCCTGCGTGAAGAAATTCCGCAAACCAACTCCGAAACCAAGATCAAGAAGTTGTCCAAGCGTCTGAAGTTGATGGAAGCCTTCCAGGGTTCCGGCAACCTGCCAGAGTGGATGGTGCTGACCGTTCTGCCGGTTCTGCCGCCAGATCTGCGTCCATTGGTCCCGCTGGATGGCGGTCGTTTCGCGACTTCCGACCTCAACGATCTGTATCGTCGAGTGATCAACCGTAACAACCGTTTGAAGCGCCTGCTGGATCTGTCCGCTCCGGACATCATCGTGCGCAACGAAAAGCGTATGTTGCAGGAAGCTGTCGATGCACTGCTCGACAACGGTCGTCGTGGCCGCGCTATCACCGGCTCGAACAAGCGTCCTCTGAAATCCTTGGCTGACATGATCAAGGGTAAGCAAGGTCGTTTCCGTCAGAACTTGCTCGGTAAGCGTGTTGACTACTCCGGTCGTTCGGTAATTACCGTAGGCCCGACTCTGCGTCTGCATCAGTGCGGTCTGCCGAAGAAAATGGCTCTCGAGCTGTTCAAACCGTTCATTTTTGGCAAGCTGGAAATGCGTGGTCTCGCGACTACCATCAAAGCGGCCAAGAAAATGGTCGAGCGCGAACTGCCAGAGGTTTGGGACGTTCTCGCGGAAGTGATTCGCGAACACCCGGTTCTTCTCAACCGTGCACCGACCCTTCACCGTCTGGGTATCCAGGCGTTTGAACCGGTACTGATCGAAGGTAAGGCTATCCAGCTGCACCCTCTGGTCTGCGCCGCGTACAACGCCGACTTCGACGGCGACCAAATGGCCGTGCACGTACCGCTGACGCTGGAAGCCCAGCTCGAAGCGCGTGCGTTGATGATGTCGACCAACAACATTCTGTCGCCAGCCAACGGTGAGCCAATCATCGTTCCGTCGCAGGACGTTGTATTGGGTCTGTACTACATGACTCGTGAAGCGATCAACGCCAAAGGCGAAGGTCGTGTATTTGCGGATCTGCAGGAAGTTGACCGTGTGTTCCGTGCCGGCGAAGCCGCACTGCACGCCAAGGTAAAAGTACGTATCAACGAAACCGTCAATGACCGTGACGGCAACAGCGTGAGCGGTACCCGTATCGTCGACACCACTGTCGGCCGTGCGCTGCTGTTCCAGGTTGTGCCAAAAGGTCTGTCGTACGACGTCGTCAACTTGCCGATGAAGAAAAAGGCGATCTCCAAGCTGATCAACCAGTGCTACCGCGTGGTTGGTCTGAAAGAGACCGTGATCTTCGCTGACCAGTTGATGTACACCGGTTTCGCTTACTCGACCATCTCCGGCGTTTCCATCGGCGTTAACGACTTCGTTATCCCGGATGAAAAAGCCCGCATCATCGGTGCTGCCACCGACGAAGTGAAAGAGATCGAGAGCCAGTACGCCTCCGGCCTGGTAACCCAGGGCGAGAAGTACAACAAAGTGATCGACCTTTGGTCGAAAGCGAACGACGAAGTTTCCAAGGCGATGATGGCCAACCTCTCGAAAGAGAAAGTCATCGACCGTCATGGCGTTGAAGTCGATCAAGAATCTTTCAACTCGATGTACATGATGGCCGACTCGGGTGCGCGGGGTTCCGCAGCACAGATTCGTCAGCTGGCCGGTATGCGTGGTCTGATGGCCAAGCCGGACGGTTCCATCATTGAAACGCCGATTACTGCGAACTTCCGTGAAGGTCTGAGCGTACTTCAGTACTTCATCTCGACTCACGGTGCTCGTAAAGGTCTGGCGGATACCGCGTTGAAAACTGCGAACTCCGGTTACCTGACTCGTCGTCTGGTAGACGTGGCGCAGGATCTGGTTGTAACCGAGATCGATTGCGGCACCGAGCACGGTCTGCTGATGACTCCGCACATTGAAGGCGGTGACGTTGTAGAGCCGTTGGGTGAGCGCGTATTGGGTCGTGTTATTGCCCGTGACGTATTCAAGCCAGGTACAGAGGACGTTATCGTTCCTGCCGGCACTCTGGTAGACGAGAAGTGGGTTGAATTCATCGAGCTGAACAGCATCGACGAAGTGATCGTGCGTTCGCCGATCAGCTGCGAAACCCGCTATGGCATTTGCGCCAAGTGCTACGGCCGTGATCTGGCTCGTGGTCACCAGGTGAACATCGGTGAAGCGGTCGGCGTTATCGCTGCCCAGTCCATCGGTGAGCCGGGTACCCAGCTGACGATGCGTACGTTCCACATCGGTGGTGCGGCAAGCCGTACTTCCGCAGCCGACAGCGTTCAGGTGAAAAATGGCGGTACCGTCCGTCTGCACAACCTGAAGCACGTTGAGCGAGTGGATGGTCACCTGGTTGCTGTATCCCGTTCCGGTGAGCTGGCAATCGCTGATGACTTCGGTCGTGAGCGCGAGCGTTACAAGCTGCCGTACGGTGCTGTGATTTCGGTTAAAGAGGGTGACAAGGTCGACGCTGGCGCAATCGTAGCCAAGTGGGATCCGCACACTCACCCGATCGTTACCGAAATGAAAGGTACCGTGACCTACGTGGGCATGGAAGAAGGCATCACGATCAAGCGTCAGACTGACGAATTGACCGGTATGACCAACATTGAAGTACTCGACGCGAAAGATCGTCCAGCTGCGGGCAAAGAAATCCGTCCGGCAGTGAAGATGGTCGACGACAACGGCAAGGATCTGTTGCTGCCAGGCACTGACGTAATCGCTCAGTACTTCCTGCCAGCCAACGCCCTGGTCGGTGTGGCTGACGGTGCCAAGATCGCGATCGGTGACGTTATCGCGCGTATCCCGCAAGAAACTTCGAAGACCCGTGACATCACCGGTGGTCTGCCGCGTGTTGCCGACTTGTTCGAAGCTCGCCGTCCGAAAGAGGCGTCGATTCTGGCTGAAGTCAGCGGCACCATCGCGTTCGGTAAAGAGACCAAAGGCAAGCGCCGTCTGGTTATTACCCCGAACGACGGTAGCGATCCGTACGAAGAGCTGATTCCAAAGTGGCGTCACCTGAACGTGTTCGAAGGCGAACAGGTAAACCGCGGCGAAGTTATCTCCGACGGTCCAAGCGATCCGCACGACATCCTGCGTCTGCTGGGTGTGAGCGCGCTGGCCAAGTACATCGTTAACGAGATCCAGGACGTTTACCGTCTGCAAGGCGTGAAGATCAACGACAAGCACATCGAGACCATCCTGCGTCAGATGCTGCGTAAAGTTGAAATCTCCGAGTCCGGCGATTCCAGCTTCATCAAGGGCGACCAGATGGAACTGACTCACGTACTGGTAGAGAACGAGCGTCTGAACGCGGAAGACAAGTTTGTCTCCAAGTTCACTCGCGTTCTGCTGGGCATCACCAAGGCGTCGTTGTCGACCGAATCGTTCATCTCGGCGGCTTCCTTCCAGGAAACCACCCGCGTACTGACCGAAGCGGCCGTTACCGGCAAGCGCGATTATCTGCGCGGCCTGAAAGAAAACGTGGTCGTGGGTCGTCTGATCCCGGCGGGTACCGGTCTGGCTTATCACAGCGAGCGCAAGCGTCGTCGTGATGCTGACAAGCCGTTGCGCGTAAGCGCCAGTGAAGTGGAAGCTGCACTGACCGAAGCGCTGAACTCGAGCGGTAACTGAGTTCTGCGATAAATGAGCTGAGGCCCTGATCGCTCCGTTCGTCGAATCGAGACATATTGTCAAGGTTTGACGAGCGGGGAGGTCGGGGCCTTGCCTTGACTGGGGGCAAGATCCTCTTTAGACTCTTGATCCCCTAAATTTGGCGGGAATTCGTTCCTGCCATTTTGCTTTTCTTGCAAGACAATAGCGTCGCAAGACAACAGTGGAGCTAGTAGATGGCAACTATCAACCAGCTGGTACGTCAGCCGCGTAAGCGTATCGTCGAGAAATCCGACGTACCTGCGCTGCAGAACTGCCCGCAACGTCGTGGCGTGTGCACCCGTGTGTACACCACTACGCCGAAAAAACCTAACTCGGCACTGCGTAAAGTATGCCGTGTGCGTCTGACCAACGGTTTCGAGGTTTCCTCGTACATCGGTGGTGAAGGCCACAACCTGCAAGAGCACAGCGTGGTACTGATCCGCGGCGGTCGTGTAAAAGACTTGCCAGGTGTTCGTTACCACACCGTTCGCGGCTCCTTGGATACTTCCGGCGTTAAAGGCCGTAACCAGGGTCGTTCGAAGTACGGTACCAAGCGTCCGAAGTAATCGGCCGTTTTGCAGATTTTCATTTTATTGAGTCGATAAGAGTAAGGTCGGGCACGCATCCATTGGATCTGTCCCGAGCTAACCTGAAGACCGCTTGAGGGCTTATCATGCCAAGACGTCGCGTAGCAGCAAAGCGTGAGATTCTGGACGATCCGAAATACGGAAGCCAGATCCTCGCCAAATTCATGAACCACGTTATGGAAAGCGGCAAGAAAGCCGTTGCCGAGCGTATCGTTTATGGTGCCCTGGAAACCGTTGCGACCCGTAAGGCTGGCACCGATCCCCTGGAACTCTTCGAAAAAGCACTCGACGCCATCGCTCCGCTGGTCGAAGTGAAGTCGCGCCGCGTTGGTGGTGCTACTTACCAGGTTCCGGTCGAAGTTCGTCCTTCCCGTCGTAACGCTCTGGCAATGCGCTGGTTGGTAGACTTCGCACGCAAGCGTGGCGAGAAGTCTATGGCTCTGCGTTTGGCTGGCGAACTGCTGGATGCTGCTGAAGGTAAAGGTGCTGCTGTTAAGAAGCGTGAAGACGTGCACCGTATGGCCGAAGCCAACAAAGCTTTCTCGCACTACCGCTTCTAATTTTAGCTTCACTAATTTTGCGAGGGCTTTATGGCTCGTACTACTCCGATTAGTCGCTACCGTAACATCGGTATCGTCGCTCACGTGGATGCTGGTAAAACCACCACCACCGAGCGCGTCCTTTTTTACACCGGCAAAAGTCACAAAATGGGCGAGGTGCATGATGGCGCCGCGACCACAGACTGGATGGTGCAGGAGCAGGAGCGTGGTATTACCATTACTTCTGCTGCAATCACTGCCTTCTGGAAAGGTTCCGAGAAGCAGTACCCGCACGAGCATCGCTTCAACGTAATCGATACCCCGGGCCACGTAGACTTCACCATCGAAGTTGAGCGTTCCCTGCGCGTACTCGACGGCGCTGTCGTTGTGTTCTGTGGTACTTCGGGTGTTGAACCGCAATCGGAAACCGTATGGCGTCAAGCCAACAAATACGGTGTTCCACGTCTTGTTTACGTAAACAAGATGGACCGTGCTGGTGCCAACTTCCTGCGCGTGATCGGTCAGATCAAGCAGCGTCTGGGTCACACTCCGGTGCCGATCCAGTTGGCTATCGGTTCCGAAGACAACTTCCAGGGTCAGATCGATCTGATCAACATGCAAGCTGTCTACTGGAACGACTCTGACAAGGGTATGGTCCCTGTTCGCAAGGACATTCCTGCTGAGCTCCAAGAGCTGGCTGAAGAGTGGCGCAACAACATGGTTGAGGCTGCTGCCGAAGCCAACGAAGAGCTGATGAACAAGTACCTGGAAGGCGAAGAGCTGTCGATCGAAGAGATCAAAGCTGCTTTGCGTCAGCGTACTATTGCCGGCGAAATCGTTCTGGCTGTTTGCGGTTCCTCGTTCAAGAACAAGGGCGTTCCCCTGGTTCTCGACGCCGTTATCGACTTCCTGCCTGCTCCTACCGACATTCCTGCGATCAAGGGTTCCAACCCTGATAACGAGGAAGAGGAAATGGAGCGTCACGCAAGCGATGACGAGCCGTTTGCTGCTCTGGCGTTCAAGATCGCTACCGACCCATTCGTGGGTACCTTGACCTTCGTCCGCGTTTACTCGGGCGTGTTGAACTCCGGCGACGGCGTGATCAACTCGGTTAAAGGCAAGAAAGAGCGCGTGGGTCGTATGGTGCAAATGCACGCTAACGCCCGTGAAGAGATCAAGGAAGTACGCGCTGGCGACATCGCGGCCCTGATCGGCATGAAGGACGTCACCACTGGTGAAACCCTCTGCAACGCTGACAAGCCAATCATCCTGGTTCGCATGGACTTCCCGGAGCCGGTTATTTCGGTTGCCGTAGAGCCTAAGACCAAGGATGACCAGGAAAAAATGGGTATCGCTCTGGGCAAGCTTGCTCAGGAAGACCCGTCTTTCCGCGTAAAAACTGATGAAGAGACTGGTCAAACGATCATCTCCGGCATGGGCGAGCTGCACCTGGACATCCTGGTTGACCGGATGCGCCGTGAGTTCAACGTCGAAGCCAACATCGGCAAGCCTCAGGTTTCCTATCGTGAGCGCATCACGAAGAACTGCGAAATCGAAGGCAAGTTCGTTCGTCAATCCGGTGGTCGTGGTCAGTTCGGTCACTGCTGGATTCGTTTTGCTCCTGCTGACGAAGGTCAGGAAGGTCTGCAATTCGTGAACGAAGTAGTAGGTGGTGTAGTTCCTAAGGAATACATCCCGGCTATCCAGAAGGGCATCGAAGAGCAGATGAAGAACGGCGTTGTTGCCGGCTATCCGCTGATCGGCCTGAAGGCTACCGTGTTCGATGGTTCTTACCACGACGTCGACTCCAACGAGATGGCGTTTAAAGTGGCTGCTTCCATGGCAACCAAGCAACTGGCCCAGAAGGGCGGTGGTGAGTTGCTCGAGCCGATCATGGCGGTAGAGGTTGTTACGCCTGAAGACTATATGGGTGATGTGATGGGCGACCTTAACCGTCGTCGCGGCATGATCCAGGGTATGGAAGACACAGTGTCCGGCAAAGTAATTCGTGCCGAAGTTCCACTGGGTGAGATGTTCGGTTATGCGACCGACGTTCGTTCCATGTCCCAGGGTCGCGCAAGCTACTCTATGGAATTCAAAAAATACGATACGGCTCCGTCGCACATCGTCGAATCCGTTACCAAAAAACAAGGCTGATTCAGCCCCTTTAGGCTAGGAGTTAATTGTCGTGGCTAAAGAAAAATTTGATCGTTCCCTACCGCACGTCAACGTTGGCACCATCGGTCACGTTGACCACGGTAA
>NZ_VXCA01000054.1 GCF_011369485.1 Pseudomonas atagonensis
ACGGATATGCCCCCAAAACCAACCTCCCATTGACCCATCGCGAACCCATGCGTAGCCTTGCGCTTTCGAGGTTCTCCGGCAAAAAACCGGAGCTAAGAAGGGAACGCGGTCAAAGCCGCGGCTGCCCCCGCAACTGTGAACGGTGAAATTCACTGCCACGCCACTGCCAGCTCAACCCATGGGCCAGCGGGAAGGCGCAGCGAATGCCAGGCGCAAAGCCTGAACACCGTCAGCCAGGAGACCTGCCTCGTCACAGATTTCTCACTACAACCGGGCGGGGTGATCCGGTGGCGAATTCTTCCGCGCGCGCGGCTGCGCAGCGGATCTCGTCCCGTTTGCCCGCCACCTTGCCAAAGGGCATCCGATGAAAACACTGGCCAAACTCCCCGTCACCATCGTCACCGGCTTCCTCGGCTCGGGCAAAACCACCTTGCTGCGGCACATGCTCGACAACGCTCAGGGCCGCCGTATCGCGGTGATCGTCAACGAGTTTGGCGAGCTGGGCATCGACGGTGAAATCCTCAAGCAATGCACCATCGGCTGCACCGAAGAAGAAGCCACCGGTCGCGTCTACGAACTGGCCAACGGCTGCCTCTGCTGCACCGTTCAGGAAGAATTCTTCCCGGTCATGCGCGAATTGGTTGCCCGTCGCGGCGACCTTGACCACATCCTCATCGAAACCTCGGGCCTGGCCCTGCCAAAACCGCTGGTGCAAGCGTTCCAGTGGCCGGAAATCCGCAGCGCCTGCACCGTTGACGCGGTGATCACCGTAGTCGACAGCCCAGCCGTGGCCGCCGGCACTTTCGCCGCGTTCCCGGATCAGGTCGACGCCCAGCGCAAACTCGATCCGAACCTGGACCACGAATCGCCGCTGCACGAACTGTTCGCTGATCAGTTGGCCAGTGCCGATCTGGTAATTCTCAACAAGGCCGACCAGACCAGCCCGGAAGATTTGGCCCGCGTGCGCGCCGAAGTCGCCGAAGAGCTGCCGCCAGCGGTGAAGATCATCGAGGCCAGCAACGGTCGCCTGCCGCTGGACGTGTTGATCGGCCTCGGTGCTGGCTCCGAAGAGCACATCGACAGCCGCCACAGCCATCACGATCACCACCACGATGGTGATGACGATCACGATGACCACGATCACGACGCCTTCGACTCGATCTCCATCGAACTGCCGCAAGCCGACGAAAGCCTGCTGCTCGACGCGCTGACGCAACTGGTGGTTCAGCACGGCATTCTGCGGGTCAAAGGCTTCGCCGCCATTCCGAACAAACCGATGCGCCTGCTGATTCAGGGCGTCGGCACGCGTTTCGACAAACATTTCGACCGTCCGTGGGGCGCCGATGAAGCGCGCGTTACACGTCTGGTGTTGATCGGTCAGGCGCTCGACGCGGCACAACTCGAAGCGCAACTGCGCGCCGCGCTCAGCGTTTAAACCATGCACCTGCTCAGGACCCAGCCCGGCGGTTTCGTGTCGGATGACAACATTGCCGACCTTGGACAAACCCCCGCCGAACTGGTGATCCTGTGCAGCGGTGACTCCAGTCTGGCGTTGCTTGCCGAAGCGGCGCAGCAATTGCCCGACGACTATCCGAGCCTGCGTCTGGCCAATCCGATGCAGGTGCAGAATCATGCCTCGGTCGATCTGTACGTCGACGAAGTGCTGCGCCACGCCAAGGTCATTCTGATTTCGCTGCACGGCGGGATTGCCTATTGGCGTTATGGCGTCGAGCGCTTGATCGAATTGACCGAGCGCGGTGTGCAGGTGATTCTGGTGCCGGGCGATGATCGCCCCGATCCTGAACTCAGCGATCTGAGCACCGTGAGCGCCGAGGATCGTGATCGGCTCTGGCAGTTCTTGCGTCAGGGCGGCATGGGCAATGCGCTGGATTTCTTCCGCTGTCTGGCCAACCGCTGGCTCGCTCGCGATTACGCCTGGGGCGAGCCGCAGACGCTGCCGCGCACAGCGATTTACCACCCCGATAAAAACACCGCGGCACTGGCCGACTGGCAAGCCGATTGGCTGCCGGATCAACCGGTCGCGGCGGTGCTGTTCTACCGTTCGCACCTGCAAGCGGCGAACACCGCGTTCATCGATGTTTTCTGTCAGCGCCTGCAAGCAGCGGGGCTTAACCCGTTGCCGATTGCGGTGGCCAGCCTGAAAGAACCGGGCTGTCTGTCGGTGGTCGAGGATTGGCTGGATGAGGTCGAGGCGGGGGTGATTCTCAACACCACCGGGTTTGCTCAGTCCAGCCCCGAAGCGCCGCATTTGCGGCCGTTTCGCCGCGACATTCCAGTGATCCAGGCCATCTGCGCACAAGACAACGAGCCCGGCTGGCGTGACAGCGAACAGGGCCTCGGGCCACGGGATCTGGCGATGCACATCGCGCTGCCGGAACTCGATGGCCGGATCATCAGCCGGCCGATCAGCTTCAAGGATCTGGCCTGGCGCAGTGAGCGCAGTCAGTCCGACGTGGTCTGTTATCGGGCGCAACCCGAGCGCATGGATTTCGTCGCGCAACTGGCGCGGCGCTGGATCGATCTGGCGCGCGCGCCGAATGCCGAAAAACGCATTGCGCTGATTCTCGCCAACTACCCGACGCGCGACGGGCGCATCGGCAACGGTGTCGGTCTCGACACGCCGGCAGCAGCGCTGAACATCTTGCGCGCGCTGCAGGCCGAGGGGTATCCGCTTGCGGCGCACCTGCCGGAGAGCGGCACCGAGCTGATCAAACAGTTGCTCGGCGGCGTCAGCAATGACCTCGACACGATTGATTTGCGCCCGTGCCAGCAAAGCCTGGCGATTGACGATTACCTGACGATGTTCAACGCGCTGCCTGAAGCCAATCGCGCTGCCGTCGTCGAGCGTTGGGGCCCGCCGCAAAACGATCCGNNCGGGCGGATGATGATCGCCGGTCTGCGCTTTGGCCTGACTTTCGTCGGCATTCAGCCGGCCCGGGGTTATCAGGTCGATCCGAGCGCGGTGTATCACGACCCGGATCTGGTGCCGCCCCACGGTTATCTCGCCTTCTACTTCTGGTTGCGCAACACCTACGGCGCCCACGGCGTGATCCACGTTGGTAAACACGGCAACCTCGAATGGCTGCCAGGCAAAGGCGTGGGGCTTTCGGAAAATTGCTGGCCGGATGCATTGCTCGGGCCTTTGCCGAACATCTATCCCTTCATCGTCAACGACCCGGGTGAGGGCGCTCAGGCCAAGCGCCGCACGCAAGCGGTG
>NZ_VXCA01000055.1 GCF_011369485.1 Pseudomonas atagonensis
CCAAAGCCCAAACCAAAGCCCGCGCTTATACCCGAGCCTGACTCTTACTCCAATCCGTCAGCAAACTATAAGCAACCGCCAAAAGCGTAGGCCCGATAAACAACCCGATAAACCCAAACGCAATCAACCCGCCAAACACCCCGAGCAGCACAATCACCAGCGGCAAATTCCCGCCCCGGCTGATCAGGTAAGGTTTGAGCACGTTATCCACGCCACTGATGATAAACGTCCCCCAGATCCCCAAAAACACCGCCATCCCATACTCACCTTTCCAGGCCAGCCAGGCCGTGGCCGGAACCCACACCAACGGTGGCCCCATCGGAATCAGACTGAGCAGAAACGTGACAATCCCCAGCACCAGCGCCCCCGGTACTCCGGCAATCAGGAACCCGATCAACGCCAGAACTGCCTGCGCCGCCGCCGTACCGATCACCCCGTTGACCACCCGCTGCACCGTCCCGGCGACCAGCTCGATGTAATACCCGGCACGATCACCGATCAGACGCTCAAGCAGACCGTGCACAAACGCCGCCAGCCGTGGCCCGTCCCGGTAGAAAAAGAACACAAAGACAATACTCAGAGTCAGCTCTAGAATCCCGCCGCCAATCTGCGCACTGCGCGCCAACAACCAGTTCCCGACCTGCCCGAGATACGGCTTGATCGAAACCATCAGCGCCGCGCCCTGCTGATCGATGCTGTTCCAGATTCCTACCAGCCGCTCACCCACAAACGGCACAGTGCCCAGCCAGACCGGTGCTTCCGGCAGGCCGTCGACCTGCACATCCTTGATGAACGCCGTGGCATCACGCACATGGTCGGCCAAGTTGAACCCCAGCCACACCAGCGGCGCCGCCACCAGCAGCATCCAGCCCAGGGTCAGAATGGCCGCGGCCAGCGATTCGCGCCCGTTCAGCCACCGGGTCAAAAGACGCATCAATGGCCAACTGGCAAACGCGAGCACCGCGCCCCAGAACAGCGCCGACCAGAACGGCGCCATCACCCACAGGCTGGCGCCAAACAACACCAGCAGCAGGATCTGCACCAGCAGTCGATCGTTATTGAGCATGTAGAGTCTCGAAAAAGTCAGTCAGGCCAAGAATAGGCGAACACACCGCGCGTGCTCGCCCAATAAAGCTTATCGCAACAGATCGATGCGCAGGCCCGCGCCATCGACGCTGCCGGTTTCCATCCGCGCGGCACGCACGCCCTGATTGATCAGCGCCTGGCGCCAGGCTTCGGCTTTCGGCCCGGACACCGTCACCCGCTGCGTGGTATCGAGGTTGAGGCCACGGGAAATCAGACGCAGCCACGTGTCATCCGGATCATTCACAAGTTTGGGAAAGTCCAGCTCGCCGGTACTTTTGAGCTGACGCAACAGAGTCGCGGAAGTCGGCAACAACTCGCCCAGCGGCGCAACGGCCTCGAACTGTTCGACATGCAGGTAGGCTTTGCGATTGCCCCGCGTGATGCTGTAGAGCGCCACCAGCGTGTTGTCCTTCGGTGCCGCCAGCCTCAGCAACAGATAGGCCTGTTGCTCGTCGGCCCCGTACAGTTTGGAGTTGCCGAACACCTCGTTGGCCCACAGGCTGCTTTCGCCGCAATCACGCGCCTGACACCAGAACAGCAACTCGGCATCCTGTTTTTGCAAGGCCTCGCGGGCGGCGGTGAAGGCTTCCGTGGCGGAATGTTCGGGCGGCAACTCGTAGGTCACCGAGGTGGTCTGGCCACGGGCGGTGACCTGGCCGTCGAAACGCAACTGGCCGCTGATCTTGCGGATCGAACCCAGCGGGTAGATGCGCTCCAGCTCCACGGCGGGGCGGTAGTCGACGATTTGCGCGTCGGCCAGGCGCGGCACGATCTGCAGATCCTGACTGCCCGGCACATCGGCAGCGAACGAAACGGAACTGAAACAGCACAGCGCCAACAGACTGAGTGATCGCTTGGCCAGGTTCATCGGATCGACATGGCTTGGCGGTTCGGGGTCGTAGCGGTATAGAAATCCATCGTGGTTGTCTCCCATTTCAACCCGCCCAGCCTCGACAGTTGCCCGCTTCAAGTCAAGGAATGGCGAAGAAGCGATTGAAACAGTCTGCGACAAGATCCGCGCCGGACTCATCGTTCAGGTGCAAATGATGCCCGCCCGCCAGCTGTTCGCGCTTGAAGGGTAGACCCTCCAGCAGTTCAGTGTGCCTGGCCAGCATGCCGTCGGCGGCGACGATCAATTGCGCCGGGCAGGCGATGCGCTGAACGAACGCCATGGCCTGTTCCTGGGTCAGGCGCAGCGGCGATGGCAGGGTCAGTCGGTTATCGGTGCGCCAGGTGTAACCGCCGGGCACCGGCATCAAGCCGCGCTGGGCCAGCAGCTCGGCGGCTTCACGACTGACTGCCACCAGCCCTTTCATCCGCGCTTCGATGGCGCGGTCGAGCGTGTTGTAAACCGGCTTGCGTTTTTCGCGCAGATCCAGCTGCGCCTGCAAGGCCATGCCCATGCGTTCGGCGGCGTTTTCGCCTTTGTCTGTAGGAGGAATCACTCCGTCGATCAGCGCCAGATGGCTGATGCGCTCCGGCAACGAACCGGCCAGCACCAGCGAAACGATAGCGCCCATCGAATGCCCGAGCAGGCCGAAGCGCTTCCAGCCCATTTGCTCGGCGACTTGCAGCACGTCATGGGCGTAATCCCACAACGCATAGCCTGCACCGTTCGGTCGATGTCCGGAATGCCCGTGTCCGGCCATGTCCAACGCGATGATGCGCAAACCTTTGAGCTTCGGTGCCAGCCGCGCAAAGCTGTTGGCGTTGTCGAGCCAGCCATGCAGGGCGATCACCGGCAATCCGTCTTCAGGCCCGAACAAATGCGCCGCCAGTTCGATATGCGGCAGGCTCAGGCGCACTTCTTCGAAAGTCGGGCTCATGCGCAATCCTTGTCCTGACGGGTTTCCCAGCGAGTGAACAGGTTCTTCAACAGGCGTGCGGTGTCTTGCGGGCGCTCAAGGGGAAACATGTGCCCGCCGGGCATGCTCAGCGCCTCGCCTTGCGGCATGCGCGCAACGAAACGGGTGTGGTGGCGCATGACCACGTTGCTTTTGTGCCCGCGCACCACCGCCAGCGGCACTTTTAATTGGCGGGTACGACCGGGGCTGGTGTGCGGCACGCCACGATAGATGCTGATCTCGGTGGCCGGATCAAAACGCAGGCGCAGCTTATTGCCGACCGGATGCAGGCCATGTTGCAGGTAAGCATCGAAACATTCCGGATCGAAACCGCGAAACAGTGATTTGCCGGCAAAGTAACTGCGCGCACTGTCGAGGTCGGCAAATTCCTCGCGCCGCCCCAATGTGCGCCCGGCCGGGGTCAGCCTGTCGATGAAACCAAAGCGCTTGGCCGCCCGAATCACCCACTGATCGCTGCGGGTCAGCACTGGCGAATCGAGCATCACCACGCCGCGATACAGTTCAGGGCAACGCAACGCCGCGTGCAAATGCAGAACACCGCCGAATGAATGCCCGACACCCCACACCGGTTGCTCCTGCTGCTGCAAATGATGAATCAGCTCGTCGACCAGGTTGTACCAGTTGTCGTCCGCCGGAAAGCGCGGGTCATGGGCATGCCGCTCCAGATGCGCGACCCGGTACTCGGGCGCCAGCGCCTCGAATAGCTTGCCGTAGGTGCCCGAAGGGAACCCGTTGGCGTGGGCGAAAAAGATCGGTTGCGACATGCTGGCAAATCCATAAGCGATAAACGTGGCGTTGATTGTCCGCAAGACCACGTTCTGCGGCAATGACCGTAACTGCCAGGAATGATGACAGTCAGGTCAAAGCTATGGGCGAACTGACAATTATCGCGCTGGTGGCTGCTCACCCAATGGCACCACCGCCATGGTCAACCGCGACACGCAACTGGCCTTGCCTTCATCGCTGGTCAAGCGGATATCCCACACGTGCGTGGTGCGGCCGATATGAATCGGCTTGGCCACCGCTGTCACCCGGCCACTGCGCAGGCCGCGCAAATGGTTGGCGTTGATCTCCAGCCCCACGCAGTAAAACTTGCTGGCATCGATGCACAGATAACTGGCCATTGAACCCACGGTTTCCGCCAGCACCACCGACGCGCCGCCGTGCAGCAAGCCGTAAGGCTGGTGGGTACGATGGTCGATGACCATGCTCGCAGTCAGGGATTGTTCGTCGAAGGCTTCGAAACGGATGTCCAGCACTTCGCCGATGGTGTTTTTCTGGATTGCGTTCAACTGCTCGATGTTGGGAGTGGTGCGCCACACAGTCATCGCAAGCTTCCTTTGTTGTTTTAGTCGTCGCTCAATCCTGCCACAGCACCGCCTCGCTGCGCTCGCTCCATTCTTCGAAGCGCGCGCCGTAGGTGTCTTCGATGACGTTGCGCTTGATTTTCAGGGTCGGCGTGAGGAAGCCGTTTTCCACCGCCCAACTGTCCTTGACCACCACCAGTCGACGCAGACGCTCATGCTTGTCGAGTACGGCGTTGACCTCCTCAAGCAGTTTTTCCAGGCTCGAATGCAGACTCGCGCGGCCCTCTTCCTGATTGACCGTAGAGAGCACGCACAAACCCAATGGCGCACTTAACCCGTCACCGACCACACATACCTGTTCGATCCGCGAATGCACCGCCAAACGATTTTCGATCGGTGCCGGAGCGACGTATTTGCCCTTGCTGGTTTTGAAGATTTCCTTGAGCCGGCCGGTCAGGCGCAAACGCCCTTCAGCATCCTGCTCGCCCTTGTCGCCAGTGCGCAGAAAGCCATCCTCGGTCAGGGTTTCGGCGGTTTTCTGCGGCTCCTTGAAGTAGCCGAGCATGTTCGCCTGACTGCGTACCTGCACTTCGCCCGATTCGTCGATCCGCACTTCGACATCCGGGCAGGGTTTACCGATCCAGCCCTGCTTGTATTGGCCTGGCAGGCAGATGTGCGAATAACCGCAGCTCTCGGTCATGCCATAGACCTCCAGCACGTCGAGGCCCAGTTTCTGATACCAGGTAAGCAAGGTCTGCGGCACCGGCGCCGCACCGGACAGAGCGACGCGCAAGGCATCCAGCCCCAACCCCGCCAGCACTTTGTGCCCTACCCGCTTGCCAATGAACGGCAGACCAAGCAGGAAATCCAGACGCTTGGCCGGGATCTTGCTGTAGACGCCCATCTGGAATTTGGTCCAGATCCGTGGCACACCGAACATCGCGGTCGGCCGCGCCCGCTTGAGATCGGTGATGAAGGTGTCGAGGCTTTCGGCAAAGAACACCGTCTGCCCGGTATAGATCGAGGCCAGCTCGACAAACATGCGTTCGGCGACGTGACACAGCGGCAGGTACGACAGCAGCCGGTCATTCTCGTTGAGCCCGAACAGTTGCGTGCCACGGGTCGTGGCGAAACCAAGATTGGCAAAACTGTGCATCACGCCTTTGGGCAGGCCGGTGGTGCCGGAGGTGTAAATGATGGTCGCCAGTTGTTCGGCAGCAGGACGCGGGTCGTCCTGAATCGGCGAGCAACGCTGCAAGTCCGCCCAGTTGAAATCGAACTCGCCCGGCGGGTGCAGCGGCAGGCTGATGGTCGGCAGATCGACCGGCACACCTTTCGACATTCCGGGCCAGTCATCGAGCTTGCCGATAAACGCCAGTGCGCTCTCCGAATGCTTGAGCACCTGGGCCACGGAGTCGGCGGTGAGGTTGGGATACAGCGGCACCGAAACATGCCCGGCCATCCAGATCGCGAGGTCGGCGATGATCCAGTGCGCGCAGTTTTTCGAGATCAGGGCGATGTGGCTGCCGGGCGGCAGCTCCCGCGCGCGCAGCCAGTGCGCGGCGCAACGGGCCTGATGGCCGACGTCGGCCCAGGTCAGGGTCTCTACATTGCCGCCACCGACGGGCTGCACCAGAAAGCGCTGGCGCGGATGCCGGGCTTCACGTTCGTAGAACACGTCCAGCGGCAAACGGAATGCGGCAGACATGCGACTCGCTCCTGTTTTTTTGGTCTGGAGCAAGCGTAGTCAACCAAGCAAGTGCTTGGTTGGAAAATTCAAACAATTAATTTCAGATGCACAGAGAACCTGTAGGAGTGAGCCTGCTCGCCATAGCGGTGTATCAGCCTAAATTGATATCAACTGATATGGCCGTATCGCGAGCAGGCTCACTCCTACAGGGGAGCGGTGTTAAGGATGCTTGAGGCTGTTGAGGGTCATTGAGCCAATCAGCAGTTCAGGACTTTCCAGCTCAGCCAAACCGGCGGTGCTGACCTTCTCCGGTGGATACCCGGCGCCATGCTGCAGATAGCTGAGCAGATTACCCACCAAAGGGTTGTGGCTGACCAGCAGCACATTGCTCACCGACACCAGTTGATCGGTCACTTTGTCCGGATCAACTTCCGGTGTCAGCCACTCGACCGTGCGGATCTCCGGTTCGAAACCCAGCGCTTCGCGAACAATCTGCGCAGTCTGCTGCGCCCGCAAGTAAGGGCTGGCGTAGATCGCTGTCAGCGGCTGGCCGATCAAATGCGCCGCGCTGCTCAAGGCTTCCTTGCGACCGTGCTCGGTCAGTTCCCGCTCGGAGTCAGGGCACGAGCCGTAAGGCACGGCTTCACCATGACGCAATACCCAGAGTTTCATAGCTTGGGTTCCTCATCTCGGGCCGGGTGCGGTGCTGCTGGCACGGCGTGCGGTGCTTCACCTTCCGGCGTACGCGGCGTTGGCCAGTCGGCGAACGGCCACGGTTTCTGGTCGCTGTGAAACGTGCCAAAGCGGCCGATCTGCGCCAGAAACTGGCTCAGGCTGTCGCCAAAATTCATCAGGCCGGCGTTCGGCGCACCATAAATCAGTCTATACACCAGCTGCACCAGCACCACTGCGCCGAGGATGAACTGCGCCACTTGCCAAACGAGTAAATAGACGACCATCCACAGCACCCGCAGCAGGATGGATTCGTACTTGGCTTCGGTTTTCGGATCGTTCATGGCTTGCTCCGCTGTCCTTGAAAAACGCTGAATCAGTTGAAACCACTGGTGGAAATAAAGTCGACGTCGGTTTTCGGCTCGGCACGCATCAACAGGCCGATCACCTGCTCCAGCGTGCGCCCTTCAAACAGAATCGCGTGCAGCCCGGCGACCAGCGGCATGTACACGCCGACTTCCTGAGACTTGGCCTTGAGCACCTTGAGCGTGTTCACACCTTCGGCGACTTCGCCCAGGCGCGACACCGCTTCGTCCAGACTCAGACCCTGGCCGAGAGCGAAGCCGACCTGATAGTTACGGCTCTTGGGCGAGGAGCACGTCACGATCAAATCTCCCACGCCAGCCAGACCGAGGAAGGTCATGGGATTGGCGCCCTGATTCACCGCAAACCGGGTCATCTCGGCCAGGGCGCGAGTGATCAGCATGCTCTTGGTGTTCTCGCCCATCTCCAGCGCCACCGCCATGCCGGCGATGATCGCGTAGACGTTCTTCAACGCCCCGCCCAGTTCGACACCAAAACGGTCGGCGCTCGCGTACACGCGGAAAGTGCGACCGTGCAATGCGGCTTGCACTTGCTTGCAGAGTTCTTCGTCTTCGCTGGCGACCACGGTGGCGGTCAGCGCGTGTTCGGCGATTTCCCGCGCCAGATTCGGCCCGGACAGCACGCCGATGCGCGCCTGCGGGGCAATCTCTTCGAGAATCTGGCTCATCAGTTTGAAGGTGTGGGCTTCGATGCCTTTGGTCAGGCTGACCAGCATCTTGCCGCTCAAACGCTCGGCGTGCGCCGCCAGCACCGTGCGCAACGCACTGGATGGCAGCGCGACGAAGCACAGGTCGCAGGCGTCGAGAGTTTCCTGCAGGTCGGTGACGGCGGTCACCCCCGGCAGAATCTTGATGCCTTTGAGGTAACGCGGGTTTTCGCGGTTGACCCGGATGGCTTCGGCCTGCTCGGGGTCACGCATCCACTGCCGGACTTGATGGCCGTTCTCGGCCAAAAGATTGGCCACGGCGGTACCAAAACTTCCGCCTCCCAGGACCGCAATCGGGCGCTGTTCAGTCATATGCAATCCGTTAATCCATACCAGTGGCGATGGCGGCATTATACGGGGCGCCTTACGCGCGGCCAGCCCCAGCAACAATTACCGACACTTGTAGGAAGAAGACCAATAAATCCTAGGAAAATGCCTGCAACGTGACTGGAAAAGTCCCAGCCCTCGGTTAACATGCGCGCCAATTCTCTGCTTTCAAGGCTGTATCGTGTCCGTCGGTTCTTCATCCCCGCGTTCGTCCCTGTTGCTGGCGCTGTTGTTCAGCCCGGTGTTGCAGGCGGACGATCTGTTTGTCGACAGCGAAGCACTGCCGCAGGTGCTGACGGCCACGCGCCTGAAACAGACACCGGCGGAAGTACCGGGGAGCATGACCGTACTCGACAGCGAATTGATCAACGCCAGCGGTGCCCGCGATATCAGCGAATTGCTGCGTCTGGTGCCGGGGATGATGGTCGGCAACATCAACGGCAATCAGGCGGCGGTCAATTATCACGGCACCAACGCCACCGAAGCACGGCGCATGCAGGTGTTGATCGATGGCCGCTCGGTGTACCGCGCCGGTCTGGCGACGGTGGACTGGAGTGATATTCCGGTGGCCATGGAAGACATCGAACGCATCGAAGTCTTTCACGGCCCGAACACCGTCAGTTATGGCGCCAACGCGCTGATGGCGGTGGTCAACATCATCACCCGCAACCCGGCGGACAGTCACGGCACGCGACTGAAGATCACCCGTGGCCAGCGCGGCATCAATGACTTCTATGCCAGTCAGGGCACCGGATGGGATGGCGGCGATCTGCGCCTGTCGCTGTCCGGCCAGGAAGACGACGGCTTCGACAGCGACCGCACTGGCGCCGATTATCGCGACAGCCGCCGCTTGAACCGCTTCAGCCTCGCGGTCAGCCACACCCTCAGCGACAACCAGAGCCTCGACTGGCAGGTCAACGCAAAGGATGGCACCAACCAGCGGCCCTATACCTACCGTCCGGTGTTCTCCGGGATTACCGCCGCCGGGAACAATTCCGACGTGGTAGCCAAGGACTACGCCGGCTCGGTGCGCTGGAATCTCGACATCAATCCTGAACACAGCCTTTATATACAAGGCTCGGCACAACACTGGGATCGTCAGCAAACCTGGCGCGCCTGCGACGCCGAGGTGTCGTTCAGCCCGGAGTTGACGCAACTGTGGCAACTCGACCCGAACTACACCGAACGCCTGGCGCGCAACATCACCCGTTTCACCGGCCCGGGCGCCGCTCCTGGCACACCGCAGGAAATGGCCCTGGCCAATCGCGTCCTCGATCAATGGCGCAACGGAGCCAATCAGACCCTGTGCGGCGACATCGACCAGAGCGCCCGCGAATCGCGCTACGACCTCGAACTGCAGGACACCCTCAGCCTGTCCGACAGCCTGCGCCTGGTCAGCGGCATGAACTATCGTTACGACCGGGCCGACTCCGAGACCTATTTCAACGGCACGCTGGACGACACCACCTGGCGTGCATTCGGCCAACTGGAGTGGCGCGCCACGGAGCACTGGCTGTTGCAGGGCGGCGCGATGTTCGAAGACACACAGTTGATCGGCAGCTCGCTGACGCCAAGGTTTGCCGTCAATTATCTGATCAACCCGCGCCACGGTCTGCGCGCGGTGTACTCGGAGGCGATCCGTTCGCCGGACATGTTCGAGAACAACGTCAACTGGAGCTATCAGGTGAGCAACCTGCGGCCCGCCGCCTACGGTCAGACTTCAGCGCGTTACTTCGTCAAGACCCGTGGCCCGGGTGATCTCGATCAGGAACACATGCGCTCACGGGAACTGGGCTACAACGGCTACTTCGCCGAACTCGGTCTGGCGCTGGACGTGAAGCTGTTTTACGACGAAATCACCGGGATGATCAGCGAGCCGCTGCGCAACAACCAATACATCGCTAGCAACGCGAACAGCTCACGCTTTCGCGGCACCGAAACCCAGCTCGACTGGCGTGTCAGTCTGGCCGACCGTTTGCGTTTCACGTACGCCTTCGTCGACGCCGAGGCGAGCAATCCGCTGGATCAGCAATTTACTGCACGCAACAGCGGCTCTGCCGGATGGTTGCGCGATTGGGGCCACGGCTGGAACAGCGCCCTCTTCTATTACGGTAACAACGCCCTCAACGGTTACCGCTTCGAACGGGTGGACACGCGGATCGCCAAACGCATCGCCTTCGGCAAGGCGCAATTGCAATTGGCCGGCGTGCTGCAACAACGCCTCGACCACGAGCCGACCACCTTCGTCGATAACAATTATGACGAACGCCGGGTAATGTATTTCAGCGCCGAGCTGGAGTTCTAGGATGCGTAACGGCACGTCACGGAAACTGCCGAGCGCAGGCCAATGGCTGGTCGGGCTGTGTCTTTTCCTGACGGCATGGCTGCACGGAGTGGCCGTGCAAGCCGCTGACATTCTGTTGACCGGCGCAGAAGAAAGCCCCGGCGTGCAATCGTTCGTCCAGGCCCTGAGCGAGTTGCGTCCGACTGACCACGTGCGTTTTCAGCCTCTGGCGAGCCTGCCCGCGCCAGGCAAACTGCCGAGCAGCCTGCGCCTGATCCTGCTGGACTTGCCGAGCCTCGACTGGCGCCTGCAAGACACGCAAGGCCCGGCGACGCTGGTGCTGCGCATCAGCCGCCTGCAAGCGCAACAACGTTTCGGTGCCGCGCAACCCGCGCATCTGAGCCTGCTGTGGAGCGATCCGCCGCTGGCCCGGCAACTGCAATTGATCCGGCGGATTCTGCCGCAGGCGCGCCGGATTGGCGTGCTGTTCGATCATCACAGCGAGTTTCTGCTTCAGGAGTTGCACCTGGCGGCGAAACCGTTGCAGCTGGAAATCGTCAATCAACGCTGGGAGAACACGGCGGACAGTCGTCCGTTGCAGTCACTGCTGAAAAACAGCGACGTGTTGCTGGGGCTCGACGATCCCGACCTGTACAACCCGAAAACCGCAAAAAACCTTCTGCTCAGCAGCTATTCGCGGCAACTCGCACTGGTCGGACCCAACGTGGCATTTGTGCGCGCCGGCAGCCTCGCCAGCACCTACAGCGATCAGAGCGACTGGCTGGCAGTGCTCGACCATCTGCTCGACCAGTCGCCGGCCAATTGGCCGCGAACGCTCTATCCGGAACGTTTCAAGGTTTCAAGTAATGCGCAAGTGGCTCGTTCCCTGGGTATCGAACCGTTGAACGAAGCGAGTGTCGCCAGAGAGCTGGCCGAAGGAGAGCGCCGCCCATGAGTTTCCGTCGCCGTTGGGACATCAACACCCGCACACAATTGATCAGCCTCGGCCCGGCCTTGTTGCTGACCTTGTTGCTGATCAGCTTTTTTACCTTCGTGCGTATTCAGGATTTGCGCCAGGAACTCAATCACACCGGTCAATTGATCGCCAACCAACTGGCGCCCGCTACCGAGTACGGAGTGATTTCCGGCAACAACGAAGTGCTGGAAAGCCTGCTCAAAGCCACGCTAGCCACGCCGAACGTGCGCTTCATCGAAGTTCAGGACAGCGCCAACCGGATTCTGGTGTACGTCGAGCAACCCGCCGACACTCACAAACGCCCGCATCAGGTCGAAGTATTCCAGGCGCCTGTGCGCCTGCAACGGATCGCTCTGCACAACGATTTTTTCCAGGACGCCAAGGCCAACAACAGTGCCGCCGGCGAAGATTATCTGGGGCGGGTCATCGTCGGTCTGTCCAACGACGCGTTCAGTCAGCGCCAGCAGGAGATTCTGTTCAAGGCCGGGATTCTGGCGTTGTTCGCCCTGCTCTTCACGTTTGTACTCGCGCGGCGACTGGCCGGAAGTCTGTCGCAGCCGATCCGCGATATCGGCAATGCGGTGAAGGCGATCCAGGACGGCGACTACAAAACACCGCTGCCGATTGTCGATGACACCGAACTGGGTGCCTTGTCGCAGCACATCAACAACCTTGCCCAGGCTCTCGAACAGGCTAGCCGCGAACAGCATCAGGCGATGGCGCAGTTGATCCAGACCCGCGAAGAAGCGGAAAAGGCCAACAACGCCAAATCCGACTTTCTGGCGATGATGAGCCATGAACTGCGCACGCCAATGAATGGCGTGCTGGGCATGCTGCAATTGCTCGAAACCACCGAGATGACTGAGGAACAGGTCGAGTACGCGGCGCTGGCGTCGGAATCCACCGAACACCTGCTGAAAGTCATCAACGACATTCTCGATTTCTCGCGCATCGAACGCTCGGAGCTGGAACTGGAACACATTCCGTTCAGCCTCGCCGAGCTGATCGGCGCCTGCGCCCAGTCGTTCCAGCACAGTGCCGTGCAGCGTGGGCTGATCCTGCAATTGCGCGTGCCCGAAGACATGCGCGATTTGCAGGTGCAAGGCGATCCGACGCGGATCCGGCAGATTCTGGTCAACCTGGTCGGCAATGCCTTGAAGTTCACCGAACAGGGCCGCGTCAGCATCGAGGCGCAGTGGCAATCGCTGGACCATGAACTGCTGTGGTTCACCTGCTCGGTGCGTGACAGTGGCATCGGCATTTCGTCCGAGAGCCTGGAGTTGATGTTCAACGCCTTCCAACAGGCCGACAGCTCGATCTCACGGCGTTACGGCGGCACCGGGTTAGGCCTGCCGATTGCCCGCACGCTGGCCGAACGCATGGGCGGCACGTTGCGGGCGCAAAGCGAAGAAGGTCGCGGCTCGGTGTTCACACTGGAAATTCCGCTGGCGTTGTCCAGACAAGCGTTGCCGCTTCTGGCCGCACCGCGCTCGCCCCATGGCCATGGGCACGGCGAAGGACGCAATGTGCTGCTGGTGGAAGATAATCCGGTGAACCAGACCGTCATCGAAGCGATGCTGCGCAGCCTGGGCTTTACTGTCAGTGTTGCCACCGATGGCGCGCAAGCGGTACGCACTGCCGAGGGCAACAGCTTTGAGGCCATTCTGATGGACTGCCGTCTGCCGATCATCGACGGTTACGAGGCCACGCGGCAGATCCGTCGCCTGCCCGGACGCAGTGAGGTGCCGATCATCGCGTTGACCGCCAACGCCTTGCAGGGCGACCGGGAAACCTGCCTGGCGGCGGGGATGAACGATTATCTGGCCAAGCCGTTCAAACGTAATGACCTGCAGCAGATTCTGCAGCGATGGGTGCAGTGATGACGGCCTTTCGACCATCTGCGACTGGCATGAAAAGCGAAAGTGCGGCAGTCTTAGGCACCCGAACGAGCCTCAAAAGGGGCTTGAATAAAAATTTCAGTGCACAAGTGTACATTCATGTCCTTGGTGCTGTGACTTTCACCACAACGCAATAGTCTATGAGTAGGCTGCCGGTTCGAGGCATGAACGCGTCGATCGGTCGGGAAGATTTGCCCCACCTGCCGCATGGGATTATTGAGGAGCTCGCATGACCAAACAAAACGCCTTTACTCGGGAAGATCTGCTGCGCTGCAGTCGCGGTGAGCTGTTCGGCCCAGGTAACGCGCAACTGCCCGCCCCGAACATGCTGATGGTCGATCGCATCACCCTGATCAGCGAAGAAGGCGGCAAGTACGGCAAAGGTGAATTGGTCGCCGAGCTGGATATCAACCCTGACCTGTGGTTCTTTGCTTGCCACTTTGAAGGCGATCCGGTGATGCCGGGCTGCCTGGGTCTGGATGCCATGTGGCAACTGGTCGGTTTCTTCCTGGGCTGGCAAGGCCTGCCGGGCCGTGGCCGTGCGCTGGGTTCGGGCGAAGTGAAATTCTTCGGTCAGGTGCTGCCGACCGCCAAGAAAGTCACCTACAACATTCATATCAAACGCGTCCTCAAGGGCAAGCTGAACCTGGCCATCGCCGACGGTTCGGTGACTGTCGACGGTCGCGAAATCTACACCGCCGAAGGCCTTCGCGTCGGCGTGTTCACCTCCACTGACAACTTCTAAGGGTTATTCGCATGCGCCGCGTCGTTATCACTGGTCTGGGCATTGTTTCGTGCCTGGGCAATGACAAAGAGACCGTCTCCGCTAACCTGCGTGCAAGCCGCCCTGGCATCCGGTTCAACCCGGAATATGCCGAAATGGGTCTGCGTAGCCAGGTTTCCGGCTCCATCGACCTCAACCTTGAAGAGCTGATCGATCGCAAGATCTATCGCTTCGTCGGCCACGCAGCGGCTTACGCCTACCTGGCCATGAAAGACGCCATTGCTGACTCCGGCCTGACCGAAGAGCAAGTGTCCAACCCGCGTACCGGCCTGATCGCTGGCTCCGGCGGTGCTTCTACTCTCAACCAGATGGAAGCGCTGGACATCCTGCGCGAGAAAGGCGTGAAGCGCGTTGGCCCATACCGTGTAACGCGGACCATGAGCAGCACCGTTTCCGCTTGCCTGGCCACGCCATTCAAGATCAAGGGCCTGAACTACTCCATCGCTTCTGCCTGCGCCACCAGTGCTCACTGCATCGGTACTGCCATGGAACAGATCCAGATGGGCAAGCAGGACATCGTCTTCGCCGGTGGCGGTGAAGAAGAGCACTGGAGCCAGTCGTTCCTGTTCGACGCCATGGGCGCCCTGTCCAGCAAGCGCAACGACACCCCGGAACAAGCCTCCCGCGCCTACGACGCCGACCGTGACGGTTTCGTCATCGCCGGCGGTGGCGGCATGGTCGTGGTTGAAGAGCTGGAACATGCTCTGGCCCGTGGCGCAAAAATCTACGCTGAAATCGTGGGTTACGGCGCGACGTCCGACGGCTACGACATGGTTGCCCCGAGCGGCGAAGGCGCGATCCGCTGCATGCAGATGGCAATGTCCACCGTTGATACCCCGATCGACTACCTGAACACCCACGGCACTTCGACTCCGGTCGGCGACGTCGCGGAAATGAAAGGTGTGCGTGAAGTGTTCGGCGACAAGGCTCCAGCGATCAGCTCGACCAAGAGCCTGTCCGGTCACTCCCTGGGCGCCGCCGGCGTTCACGAAGCGATCTACTGCATGCTGATGATGGAAGGCAACTTCATCGCCGGTTCCGCCAACATCGACGAGCTGGACCCTGAAGTGGCCGATCTGCCGGTGCTGACCAAGACCCGCGAGAACGCCACCATCAACACCGTGATGAGCAACAGCTTCGGCTTTGGCGGCACCAACGCCACGCTGGTGCTGAAGCGCTGGGAAGGCAAGTAATTCCCTTCCGCTAAGCCGCACATGAAAACGCCCCGACTGGTTCGGGGCGTTTTTTTGCCTGCAGAAAACCTCATGGCTGACACACATCCCCTGTAAGAGTGAGCCTGCTCGCGATAGCGGTGGATCAGCCAACATCGTCGGCGACTGACATTGCGCAATCGCGAGCAGGCTCACTCCTACAGGGGGTTTCGGTGTTCTGAAAATGAAATTTCTGTCATGAAACTTAACACCCTGCGACCGAATGTCGCGGATTCAGCGGGCTGTAGCACTGTTGCGGTTTTCGCAAGAATACATTGCACGAATCAAGCGTTTACTTAGCAAGCTAACAAATCATATAAAAGAGTCCTGCACACGCCTTGCTGCAGATAACTTGAGATTTGGAGCTAGCAGATGACTGTAAAAGTAACTGAACGCGACGATTCACACATGTCCCACGAAGGCGTAGCCGCCGGTATCCGCATCTGGGATGTGCACCAGCAAGACTTGCTGGTCGGCATGTTCCACAACGAGATCGATGCCCACAACTACAAGGCCGAACTTGAAGTGCAAGAGCAACAACGCGACCGCGCCACCGGTTGATCACAGACTTGTCGATGGCTGCAGCCTGCCCCACCTTTCGCAGCAGGCTGCGGCCTTATCAATGGCCTTCAGACAATTCGAATGGCGCTCAGATAAATATTGTCATCGATCTCCACCGAGGGGATCTCAGCGACAATCCTTCCGCCTTCAAGCTTCACCACTTCACATTCACCATCACCCATGCCGTCATTTCTGATCGAGAACTGAACGGATTCCGGGTGCTGTTTGTCATCGTCGAATGGCATGCCACAGGCAATCAGAAAGTCGATTTTCACTTCAGGAATTTCAACTTCCTCGTCGCGCTGCCCCTCTCTCTGCACCGCATAATCAAGACACACATTAATGCCGAACGGACACCCCGGGACGAGGCTATTGATAAACCGGTCTTCGTAACCGGCGAAGTAACTGTGCTCAGCACTGACAGAGCTGACGTCCTTGACCTTGATGACAAACTCATCGAATAACTTGAAGAACCAGAAACCGTCTTCAGCCGCCACATGTTCGCCAAAGTCTATTCCCGACACATTACGTTTCGGCCACATCGACATTAACGGCTTATCCACTTCATATTCTTTATTGGTGACCGCCAACAAATAATTGATTACATCGTAATAACTTCCCTCACCTTCACCGATCTTGATCAAGGTCGCACAACTTCCCGCCAACAGTACAATCTTGCCATAGCGCTCTACCGACAAGTCTTCCATCAGCGAAGAAACCGACTCGGTGACCATTTCCAGATAGGCTGTAGTCAATTCCTGCAACTCTTCTTCGCTGTCGACTTCACGCCAGGGGATGTTCCAGAAAAACTCCGGCAAGGTGAAGAAAAGGCAATCTGCACCGTCATGGTCTGCAGCGGCGGCCTTAGCGGCGATCCTGATTTTTCGGCGCACATACCCGACGCGTGCTTTCAACTCAGCGGATACATAGTCGGTAATGGACTGACCCGGACCGCGCAAGTTAAAAAATTGCGGATTAAAAGTGGGTTGACGCAATGAAGCAATGCTTAACAGCATGAGTGACATCCTTATCTTGTTAATATTTATTCCATGCTTTCCCCTATAACAAAAAAACCGCCAAAACACACAGGCATCGCAACTTCAAACATTGCAAAACCTACACACTTTAAAAAGTTAATTTCCGATAAAAGAAAACCCGCCAGATCGTATCGATACGATCTGGCGGGTTCAATCCATATAAACATTCAAAGTACTAGCAAACATGTAAACCGCTAGAACGGTGAAGCAATTACCACATCAGATCATCTGGAATCTGATAGGCCGCGTACGGATCGTCCTCGGCATTGACCTCTTCGGTCTGCACGTTGAGCTGGACGATGCGCTGCGGATCGCGCTCCTGGATCTTCAGCGCCGCTTCACGGGGGATCACTTCGTAACCGCCGCCATGGTGCACTATTGCCAGCGAACCACTACTGAGCTTGTTGCGCATCAGCGTATTGACCGAGATGCGCTTGACCTTCTTGTCGTCGACGAAGTTGTAGTAGTCCTCGGTGGTCAACTTTGGCAAGCGCGAAACTTCGATCAACTGCTTGACCTGCGCAGCACGCGCCTTGGCCTCGGCTTTTTCCTGCTGCTGGCGGTTCAGCTCCTGATCACGCTTGACCTTCTCGGCCATCGCTTCCTGGGCGGCACGCTGCTGCGAGTCATCCAGCTCGACCTGGCCTTTGTGGGCCAGACGCTGCTGCTTCTGCTTGTCTTTGCTGACCTGCTTGGCCTGCTTTTGGTTGACCAGGCCTGCTTTGAGCAACTGGTCGCGAAGGGAAAGGCTCATTAATGCTTACTCACTTGGGCAACGGCTCAGCCGCAGCTGGGCAAATTCTTTTCCTGACGTTTGGCTTCGCCCCACAGGGCGTCCAACTCTTCGAGGGTGCAATCTTCTATGGGACGGTGGGTATCGCGCAATGCCTGTTCGATAAAACGGAAACGTCTTTCGAACTTGCCGTTGGCGCCACGCAGTGCAGTTTCCGGATCGACCTTCAGATGCCGGGCCAGATTGACCACGGAAAACAGCAGATCGCCGATCTCGTCGGCCACCGCTTGCGGATCATTTTCGGACATGGCTTCGAGCACTTCATCGAGTTCTTCACGGACCTTGTCCAGTACCGGCAACGCATCCGGCCAGTCGAATCCGACCTGTCCGGCACGCTTCTGCAACTTTGCCGAACGTGACAGAGCAGGCAAGGCGGCGGGCACATCATCGAGCAAGGACAATTGCTGCGGTGCAGAGGATTTCTCGGCCCTCTCTTCGGCCTTGATTTCCTCCCAGCGTTGTTTGACCTGTTCTTCGTTCAGGCGCGGCACATCCAGCGGTGCATACAGATCGCCAGTGGGGAACACGTGCGGGTGACGGCGAATCAGTTTGCGGGTAATGCTGTCGACCACGCCGGCAAATTCGAACCGCCCTTCTTCCCGGGCGAGCTGACTGTAATACACCACCTGAAACAACAGATCACCCAACTCGCCCTGCAAGTGATCGAAGTCACCGCGCTCGATGGCGTCGGCCACTTCGTAAGCTTCCTCGAGGGTGTGCGGGACGATAGTCGCGTAGGTTTGCTTGATGTCCCACGGGCAGCCGAACTGCGGATCGCGCAGACGGTTCATCAGGTGGAGCAGGTCTTCAAGGCTGTACATACAAAATCTCACTCAACCCTTTCTGCGATCTCGATCATTCCCACGCCTTGCGTGGGGATTCAGCGGTGACGCTCCGCGTCACTGGAGGCATTCCCACGCGGAGCG
>NZ_VXCA01000056.1 GCF_011369485.1 Pseudomonas atagonensis
GGTTAGGGTGAGGGGCTTTTAAAATCTCACCGCCGAGGCAGTTCGATCACCACCTTCAACCCGCCCCACTCACTCTCGCCCAGCACCAGCAACCCGCCCCACGTGTCGACGATGTCGCGCACAATCCCCAATCCCAGTCCATGCCCGTGGGTCTGTTCATCCAGCCGCGTTCCCCGGCTGAACACCTGAGCCCGCTGTTCTTCGGGAATCCCCGGGCCATCATCCTCGACGCTCAACGCAAAACCTTCGGCGGTTTCGCTCACACTCAAACGCACCTCGGCATCGGCCCATTTGCAGGCGTTGTCCAGCAGGTTGCCCAAAAGCTCCAGCAAATCCTCACGGTCCCACGGCAATTGAAGACCCGGCGGCGCGACGTAGCTCAGCGCCAGGTGTTCGCCATGGATCATGTTCAGCGTCGCCAGCAATCCCGGCAGTTCCGCAGCGCAATCGAACAACGCCCCCGGCAATGCATCACCGGACAGTCGTGCACGGTTGAGTTCGCGATTGAGGCGTTGCTGTACTTGTTCCAGTTGCTCCTTGAGAATCTTGCGCAGCTCGGGGTGGCCGTCGAGTTTTTCGCTCGACGCCAGACTCAACAGCACCGCCAGTGGCGTCTTCAGCGCATGCCCCAGATTGCCCAGCGCATTGCGTGAACGCTTGAGACTGTCTTCGGTGTGGGCCAGCAAGTGGTTGATTTGCGCCACCAGCGGTTCCAGTTCCACCGGCACTTGATCATCGAGTTGCGAACGCTGGCCCTGCTGCAATTGCGCAATCTGCTCGCGGGCCTTTTCCAGCGGTTTCAAGGCCCGGCGCACGGTCAGGCGTTGCAGGAACAGAATCAACAGCAACCCCGCCAGGCCGAGGCCCAGGCCGATCTGGCGCATGCGCTGAAAGCTCTCGCGCACCGGCGTGTAATCCTGCGCGACGCTGATCGAGATCGACTGCCCCAAACGCCGATAATCCGAACGCAGTACCAGCAACTGCTGACCGTCCGGGCCCAGTTGCAGATTGCTGTGCAGGCCGGGATGGTCGAGCAGCGGCAGATCCTGATCCCACAGCGAACGCGAACGCCAATGGCTGTCGGCGAAATCGATGCGGAAGTAATGCCCGGAAAACGGTCGCTGATAGGCCGGCGACAGGTGTCGCTCATCCAGTTGCAAGCCTTGCGGCCCACGCACCAGCGCCACCAGCAGGCTTTCACTGTCGTTGCGCAATCCGGCTTCCAGATAGCGCTGCAATCCCACTTCGAACAACCACAGGCTGGTCTGCGCCAGCACCAGGCCGACGATCACCATCACACTGATCAATCCCAAGCTCAAACGGCGCTGGATCGACCTCACGAAGCTTGTCCGCCGAACAGGTAACCCTGACCGCGACGGGTTTCGATCACGCTTTTGCCGAGCTTGCGGCGCAGGTGATTGACGTGAACTTCGAGGACGTTGGAATCACGCTCGGTTTCACCGTCGTAGAGGTGTTCGGCGAGGTGGCTTTTCGAGAGGATCTGCTGCGGATGCAGCATGAAATAACGCAGCAGACGGAATTCGGCGGCGGTCAGCTGGATGTCGGCACCGTCGCGGGTCACGCACTGACGACCTTCGTCCAGATGCAGACCGGCAGCCTGCAACGTAGGTTGATTGGCCTGGCCCTTGGAGCGGCGCAACAACGATTGAATCCGCAGATAAAGCTCTTCAGGGTGAAACGGTTTGGTCAGGTAATCGTCGGCGCCGGCCTTCAGGCCTTCGATGCGCTCGGCCCAGGAATCGCGCGCGGTCAAAATGATCACCGGAATCGCCAGGCCACCCGCGCGCCACTGCGCCAGCACCTCAAGCCCCGGCACGCCGGGCAGGCCGAGGTCAAGGATGATCAGGTCGTAAGGCTCGCTGCTGCCCTGATACACGGCGTCACGGCCGTCGGCCAGCCAATCCACCGCGTAGCCTTGCCGCTGCAGACCAGCGAGCAATTCGTCGGCCAGCGGTACGTGGTCTTCCACCAAAAGCAAACGCATCGATCAATCTTCCTTGTCTTTCACAAGTTCGCCGGTATCGGCCTTCAAGTGCAGCTCACGGGCGACACCCTCGACCGTCAGCAACTCGACTTCATAAATGTAGACGTCGTGTTTTTCTTCCAGCTCGACTTCCAGCAGTTTCGCGCCGGGGTAGCGATCCATGGCCTGCTGCAACACTCGCTCCAGCGGCAGAATCACGCCGTTCTGGCGCAGCTTCAAGGCTTCGTCCGGGCCGAGGTCACGGGCCATCGCCGTCGAGCAGAAAATCACAAGCGCCAACGCACTGTGGCGGGCGCGAACATTAACCTTCATTACGTATCCTGATGATCCTTGAGAACCTGCCCAGTCACCGCGTCTAATTCCAGATCCCACTCCAGCCCTTGCGGATCACGCATTTCGATCTGGTAGATGTACTTGCCGTACTGTTCTTCCAGCTCGGTGTCGGTGATCTCGGAACCCGGGTGTCTGGCCAGTGCCGTGGCGTTGAGCTTCTCGAAGGAGACGATAGTACCAGCGTCGCGCAGGCGCAGGGCTTCATCGGGGCCCAGGTCACGGGCATGCGCGAGGCTGGCGGTCAGGCCGACGATCGAGGCGAGGGACAGGGCAGTCAGGGTTTTCATGGGTGTCTCCGTATTTTTTATGTGTTGCTTACGGTCGGCACGTTACCGGGATGAACTTAACTGAAACTGAATGGCCATCATTGCCCTCAGCCAACACAGATCCCCTGTAGTTTTTGCAACATGTGCTTATAATCCTTCGCTTGCTAACGATCGAGGCCGGTATGACCGCCATCCACATCAAATTCCCCGCCCTCACCCTCAAGGCCGGCCCCCGGGCCATGGCGCGCATTCGGGCGCAAGGCCTGAACGCTGCCGATGTCGGCACCCTGCCCGGCGCCGCCGGTGGGCCGAAGGCGCTGGGGATTCAGGGGCTGGATCTGGCGTTGTTCGGCGAATGGCTGCCCACGGCGCCACGCGAGCGTTCGCTGATCGGTGCGTCGGTCGGCTCCTGGCGCTTCGCCAGTGCCTGTCTGCCGGACGCCGCCGAAGGCATCCGTCGCCTCGGTCAGCTGTATGCCGAGCAAAACTTCAACAAAGGCGTGACAATGGCCGAGATCAGCCAGAGCTCGCAGCGCATGCTCAATGACCTGCTCGATGGCCGCGATGCCAGCATCCTCGACAACGCCCATTACCGCCTGAACATCATGGTAGTGAAAAGCCATGGGCGCCTGGCCGACGACCATCGCGGTCGCCTGGGGATGGCGCTCGGTTCGGTGATCGCTGACAACCTGCGCGGTCGCGCCCGGCTGTCACGACATTTTGAACGGCTGATCATCCACGATCCGCGCCTGGCGCCACCGGTCAATGCTCTGAATGACTTCCCGTCGCGTTTCGTCGCACTCAATGCCGGCAATCTGCGTCAGGCGCTGCTGGCGTCGGGTTCGATCCCGATGGTCATGGAGGGCGTGCGCGACTTGCCCGGTGCCGGTGCCGGCACGTTCCGCGACGGCGGTCTGCTCGACTACCACCTCGACTTGCCCTACAGCGGCGACGGCATCGTGCTCTATCCGCACTTTACCGACCGGGTGATTCCCGGCTGGTTCGACAAAACCCTGCCGTGGCGCCGCGCCTCGACCGAGCGCTTGCAGGATGTCTTGCTGCTCGCGCCCTCAAAGGAATATCTGGCGCGCCTGCCCTACAGCAAACTGCCCGACCGGAACGACTTCAAACGCTTCATGGGCGATGCCCCTAGCCGGCAGAAATACTGGCACGCGGCAATGGGCGAAAGCCGTCGGCTGGGCGATGAATTCCTCGAACTGGCGGCCAACGGTCGCCTCGCCGAGCGCTTGCTGACCCTTTAGTCAGTGTTTTCCCGCATCGCCAAACACAAGCTGGTAAACTCGCCGCCTGCCCGAATCGCTGCGGCGAACGCCACCTGAACAGAGCCGAAAATACTGTGGAAATCTTCAAGGAATTTACATTCGAATCCGCCCACCGCCTGCCGCACGTCCCGGACGGCCACAAGTGCGGACGTCTGCATGGTCACTCGTTCAAAGTGGCGATTCACTTGAGCGGCGACCTCGATCCCCACACGGGCTGGATCCGTGACTTCTCCGAGATCAAGGCGATTTTCAAGCCGCTATACGAGCGTCTGGATCACAACTACCTGAACGACATTCCCGGCCTGGAAAACCCGACCAGTGAAGTGCTGGCCAAATTCATCTGGAATGAGTTGAAACCGCTGCTGCCGGAACTCAGTGCGATCCGCATCCACGAGACCTGCACCAGCGGTTGCATCTATCGCGGTGAATAAAAAAAGGGTCGTAAGCAGCCAATGCTTACGACCCTTTTTCAATCGTTCAGGACCTTCACGTTGTCAGTGTTTCGATCACTGCCTTCAGCTCGATGGTCTGATCTGTCTCCTGTAGCTTTTTCAACGCCGTCAGTAGCGACTCGATAGTCAATCGGTGTTCGCGCCCTTCAATTGCGCAATTTATATGCATCGGTACACGCGGTTGCCCATCCAGGGGGATGACGTCACGAACGATCAGCGTGTGAGCGCTGTCCGGGTCGATCAACAACAAATTGCCCTGCACCTCGGACATCAGCAAGCGCTCACTGCCCTGCATTTCCAGGGACAACGTGTGCTCGACCGGCAACTTGACTTCATCTAGACGCCGGCAATCAATCACAATGCATGCCAGCCGTAACCATGCCTCCTGCGAAACGCGACAGGTTTGCGTGTGCAAGCCGAACGCCAGAATCTGGGTGTCGACGCCATCAAGCAGCAACGGTTTGAGGTCTAGAGCCTCTCGATAGCTTTCCAGTGTCAGCACCTCACCATCACGCATTGCATGGCCATTTGCGATCCAGGTCCGAGGCGTGGATTTCTCGCCCTGAACGTTGCGATCCACCGGATCGAACACCCACGGCTCCGATTCGTTTTGCATACCCAGGAAATCAAACCATTGCCCGTCGTGTCGCGCGCCGACTTCAACCAGACGGTCTTGCTCCGCAAGATAATACTTGTAGTGGCCGCCAGTGTTTTCCACGGGGATCACCGGCGCATGGGCATGACCCGACAGCAGGTTTTTCAAACGACTCTGCAATGAGAGTCCTGCCTGTCCGGCCCGGGCCCAATGATTTTCCACGCCGATGATCCGTGCTGGCTGCTGGTCCGTAAGCGCCAGGTTGACGCCCTCACGTGTGCGACCCCACAACCCTTGACCGTCGTTCAGCACTTCGACAAACGACCACTCGGACCAGACTTTTTGCGCTGGCGGCAAATGTTGCGGATGGCGCAAACGCATACCGTCGGTAAACGCCTCACGCAGCGACTCTGTCGGACTCAGTTTCTGACGATAGAGTTGCCCGGCCTCGATATCGAATAACCAGGCGGCCTGACCATCCGGGGTCAAACCCAGCAGTGCCAGCTCCTTGCCAAGGCCGACCTGGCTCACCAGCAGTCGGTTATCGAAACACCAGGTGGCGAGCAAGGCATTGTGAGTGAAGTCCGACAAGCCGATGACCGGGAAAGGTTGCTTGCCCTGTTCGGTGACCACTGCAGGTAACGCGCTCAGCCAGTCCGGGTGAAGCTCGAGCCAGCGCTTGCCGACGCCGACAAAAGTCAACAATCCGTTTTTGTCGATCTCAAACATCTGGCCACTGTCTTTGGTCACGATGTAATGACCTGCCGAATGAGTCACTTCAGCCACATCGCTTGCGATGATTTCATCCAGAAAGGTGTCGTGGCCTGCGGGATTGGAAAAACCCCGAATAAGCGACTTGTTCGCAACGTCGTAGAAGAGCATCGCGTCATTGTCCGATGTCTCCCACATCAACATGATTTTCTGCACCGGCGAGTCATACAGAGCATCGTCGTTCAAGTAGAACCGGTAATCGCTCAAACGCACCCAACCCGAAATCGTGGTTTTGCCCTCGAAATGTCCGCGCAGTCCTATGAAGGGAGCGGAGGTCCAGGAGCTCACCGGCACATCCAGGCCGAGCAGCTCATCCAGTTTGCCGTCTGGTTGCCTGAAACGACTGAGCGGCTCCTTCCAGTACTCTGGCTCCACAACGTCTTCGCGAAAATGCTCCTCGTAAGCGTTGAGGTGGACGAAGGTCACTTTGTCACCGGCAATCAAATACTCCAGCGTAAATCGGCTGAGTTCCCCCGTGGTCTTTTCCTGTACGACGCGCAGGTTCGCGTCAGCCGTAAGCTCACACCCGACGATCCTCGATCCCTTGCGCGGACTCAGCAATCGATAGGCATGTCTGATACGTCCTGTCCGGACATCGACGCGCCAGACCGTTGCGTATTCGGGGTGATAGAACCAGGCGTGCTCACCCAGAGAAGCCCCCAACACCACGCCGCCTCGCACCGAGACGGGAAGATCGCGCACATACAGCACTCGATCCGCCGCTACGTCGTAATAACCGGTGCTCAATTGCGCATCAGACGCTGGATTGAACGGAACGAGGAACCGATGAAGGGGCACAAACGCACTGCCCAGCCGATTGATTTGAGAGAGCTGACGCAGGCGGTCCAGTACCACCGGCATATCGGCACGCTCAGGCTTTTGCAATGCAGAGGCGGTATCGGGATCGTGGTTGTTCAAAGTGACCGACAGCAACACCCAGGATTTTCTCTGCGGGTCGAACTGATAGAGCTCGCCACCTTTGAGCTGAAGAAGTCCCGTGAAATAAGGAATCCGGATACCGTCAACAGTCAATCTGATCCCATCGAAACTGACCTGATCCTCGGTTGCCCAGGGCGCGTTGATCATCCAACTGACTGGATTGTCCAGCGACTTGCCGATATCAAGCTGAACCGATACTACCCCCGGCGTCAGCGTGAGCTGATAAAGCCCCGATTGACCGACGATCTCGTAACTCAACAGATGCTGCCACTCCCTCGGCAACTCGGGGATCACCAGATAACGCGCATGATTATCCAGCCTCACGCGGATTTTTGTGGGTTTGTTGACCGGATAGAGTTTGTAGAGGATGTGAGGAAACGGTGCGGTGGAGAAAAACTGGAACCTCTGCTTATCATCCCAAGGGTCGTATTCCAGCCCGGTTTTCCAGGCGTCCAGAATGTTCGGAAACGCAGTTCTCAATCCCACCTCCAGCTCGCCATCAGGCGCAGGCGCGCCCTCGTCGACGGTGTGGTAATTTCTCAGCCGGTCGTACAGATCATCATCCGGATTAAAGCCGGAGGATCCCAACTGGTATTCATAGCCGTAGTAACAATCGGGCGTGCACGGCAGGACAACGGCGTGCAAATCCTCATCCCCCTCCTTGCCGAATTCGAAAACTTCAGGCCGCCACATGGCTTGGCGAATATTGATTGCGCGATGCAAGTCCTCCGCCTTCCCGCTGTAACTCGGCAGCCCCAACGTCGCGGGTTCGAGGGCGAAGAACTTCTGACTGTCGTACAGCACACGCCGCGCCTGCAGATCCAGCTCAGTGATGACCGCTTCCCCCGCGAAGCTCAACACCCCGTCCTGGCGCTTGACGCCTTCAGGTCCGTAAGCCTCGTGAATCATGAACAGATGTCTGCCCACGGCCCGAGCCTTGTCACTGATTTGCCCCAGATTGCTGGCAATCGCTGTCACCCCGATACCAATCCCCAATAATGGCAGCGCCAGAACCGATGCCGCCGCGCTCAGCGTACCGCCCGCCGCCAATGCCAACAGGTCCAGACCCAGCGCCGCCACATTGAACACCAGTTGAGTGGTGAGTCGCGAACGCTCCTCCTGATTGGTTGCAACCGTCAGGCCGTGAATATCGAAGCCGATATTGACTAGTGAAAAGCCGATCCCGCCGACAATCGGCGCCCGTCCCAGCAAGCGTCCCGTCAGCGAGGCCTGTTGCTTGAGCAAGGCTCGCTCGCTGGCAGCCACCTGACGCACCAGATTTATCACCTGCACCGAGTCCGTCACCACACCAAAAGTCAATTGTGCGTAACTCACATAGGCCTGAACCTGGAGTGCGACGGACAGAGCCGGCACCGCACCGGTCTTTGCCCGATACTCGCGACTGCGCATTTCCGTCATCAGCGTCTGGATGGCAAAAGCAAAACTCAGTCGACTGCCGCCATCACTCTCACCCGGCCTGCCACTCCTACCGGCAAACTTTTCCACCAGGCGCTGAACGTGTTTTTTTATTTTGATGAACCGTGTGTCGGTACTGGTGACCTTGAGTGTGTTCTGAGGATTGACGGAGTCCACCATCGTCAACGTGAAATGACCGTCCGAAGCATTCTCGATGGCGTCCAGCAACGGCAGGTATTCGCTACCCAGGGAATGCTCGCTACGCAACCGGGTGGTCGCCAGATCGAACTCTCGCGCCAGATAACGCGCATCCAGTTGCGCCAGGCCTTCACCCATCCTCGCGTTTTCCGACAGCGAACGGGTACGCAAGAGCGATTGATGGTCCCACACGCTGATGGCCTGACCGCCCGGAATCGGCGCGTTATCCAGCAGGCTGCCCACCTGCAGATTCGACGGCAGTATCCGCTCTGCGAGGCTCACCGTATCCAGCTCGACCACATTGAACTGCCAGTCGGTCACGTCGGACAACCCATATAACCTGGCCAGCTCACCGCCGTTGCGGCTCAGGTATGTTTCGATGCCTTGCTGCAACGACAGCGCTTCAGCAAATCCATACACCGCAAAGTTCGGTTCAAAGAAGCGGTAGGCAACACTGTCCGCGCTGATGATTTTGGCCGCCAGCAGCGCATGACTGCCCGTATCGAGTAACAGGACACTGGAGGCGGTTTTCGACTCCAGTGACTGCACGATGGATTGCAGATCCTGCATCCCCAGCAGCATGCCGACGTCACTCATGTGCACATCGCCAAGCTCGTCCAGCGCTTTCAACAACGCCTGGGAATCAGTTTCATTCGGCGCCAGACTGGCATTGGCAACCCGGCCGATCAGGGCGCGCTCGGCGCTCTCGCCCCGGGTCAGTGCAGCCGCCATGAGCAGCGCGAGCGGATAACACCGACGGCCGGGATCACCCGGTGTGTGGACCAGAAATGCCTGAGGCATTTGCCTTGCGGACACTGCACCGGCGGTGAAAAATTGCTCACGCACCGGGGCGCCACGTTTGAGGATCTGTGTCCGGTACTCCCATTGCGCCGTGCTGTTGACGCGCGCAATGTGCTGCCCCCATTGGTTCAGGGTCAGCGGTTCGGTCAACGCCAGTGCCTTGAGTTCACGGGCACTCTGATCGACGCGGCTGGCCTTTTGGGCAAGCCCCGCCTGAAATGCCGGAGCCTGACGCTTATGCAAGACCTTCTCGATCGCGGCATAACGCGCAAACACACTACCGTTGCCCGTTTCACTGGCGAGAGCCTGTACCTGTTGCCAGGCATCAGCAAACCCTGCGGTATCAAGGCTGTCCGCTCCGAACAAACCGCCGACAACTGTCCGTTGCAGCGGACTCAACTGGTCAATGGGCAGTGAACCTCGCGCCAGGTGAACCAGCAGCTCGTTGAGATTGCTCGCAGGTGACGCTCCGACGGAAAGTGGAATTTCGCTGACCGTCTGACCGAGTACCTGTCGGCGTTCGTCGTAATCGAGTGTTACACGCTTGTCAAAAACAACGTCGCCACTGAGTTTGTCAGTCATGGCCCGGATAAAAGGCTCGCCCAACTCGTCGATCAGGCGCTGCACGATCGCTGTAATCAGCACCGGCTTGCCCTCAACCACGGGCCATCCGCGCTTGAAGGTCAAGGTGTTGCCGGGTTTGAGCAACTCTTGAAAATTGCCCTGATAGCGGGCCTTGAACTTGCCGTCGCGCCAGTCTTGTTGCTCCGACTCCACCCACGTGCCTTTGGTGTCATCGCGCTCTTTCCAGCCACTGATCAACTCTTCCTCAGTCGCCGCGTTGTAGCCTTTCTGAATATGTTGCAACGCTTGTACTTTCGAACGCCCAAGCACCGTATAAAGAGGGGCCGTAAAGAACTCCGCCCCCATCAGTAACGCTCCCGGGCCCGTCAACGTGATGGTCCCCTCGGCACCCGGCACGACACCATCACGATGGTAAGACACGATTGCGCTGATAATCCTTGACTCATGGGCAGACCAGCGTTGCTTGAGTGCTTTATCACCTGAAAACGGAAAATCAATTTCACGCAGCTTGTTTTGAGTCACACTTAACACTTGTGCCTCCTCCCACGCCAGCCCTCTGCGATCCAATTCGAGTTCTACCGCTTCGATCACGTCGTAGAAGTAACGAATCAACTTCATGGTAGAGAGGGTCATCCCGGCATTCGGGTGAGCGACGATGAGTGAATTCATCAACCTCGGAGAATCCCCATTGGCATCAAATGGCGACCCCATGCCAAATATATCAACAGGTGCAGAAGCACCTGTTAACTGCGCAAAAACCTGAGCCACATCCGGAGAACTTTTTGCGAAGGCTTCAAGTGCTGGAAAATACTCCGAGGGAATATTTTTTTTCAAATCCCCATACTTTTCCCCGTCCCGCCCAGGCATCAGCTGAGGATTGTGATCCAGTATTAACTGCAGCACACCAGAGCGCGCCGAACTATCAAGTTTCGACACATTGACCCCGCCCATTTCATCAGCCAGTGGCGGCAAGTAATCAAGATCACTATAAGTGCCTCCATCCAGGTGCTCGGCTTGCAAGCGAACAATATCGGATGCGGCAGCAAAGTTGCCTCTGAGAGAGATTTCACGATCATAGGCAGACCACAGGAAATGTGTTCCAAACTCTTCCCGTGCATTGCGCAACCGGACAGAGTCATCGACCCTGTCCAGATGACTTTGCAGATACCGTGCTCTCGCCATCTCAAGTTGCGACCGATCCTGACCGAACGCCTCGACCAGCAATTCGATGCGCGCCTCGTCAGGGCTGACACCACGCAGCTGCGCCTGCTGAATGAAATCGAACGCCTGGCGCCGCAAGGCAACCAGCCGGGCCTCATACAACTCGATCAGTTGAACGCGAGAAATCCGCTTGTCAGCCGCCACCAGCATCGCATCAGCCTTGGCGGCCTGAGTGATGGTGCGGCTGACGTCGAAAGCCATCAATGCCTGCGGGTCATACCAGATACTGAAGGTAAAATCCTTGGGCGCCCGTGCCTTCCAGATATTGAAATAATCCCGTTGGTTGGCACCGAACATCGCACCACCGACCCAGACGAAATGCAGGTGTCGCGGGACTTCCCTTTTTGAAATCGCCAAGGTGTTCTGCAATCGCAGATGGTATCGCTCAACTTTCTCAACAAGCTCGCTTAAACCGACGTTTACAGACTGTCCTCTTAAGTTCTGCAAGCTTTCTTTCAACAGACTTATGACCTGAAACATGTCTTGAGAAGTGTCTTGCAACAGTGCAATCGAGTGATACCTGAGCACCGCTTCGTACGCGTGGGTTCCCTTGAAATCCGCCAAGGCCGTTTCCACTTCCGAGACGCTGACCGTGGACTCCCACTCATACCTTTCATGCATCAATAGTTCTTCAGCCATTGCTAAAAAGCCTCATAAAAATAATTAAAAACCGAACACAAAAGAGATCCAGCGAGCATCAACCCGACACTTTCGCGCAACAAAACTGCATCGACGATAAAACCAACCAAGGAAAACGACCAAACAGTGTTCAACCACAATTCATTGCCATTACATTCAACGTGTAACGGCAAACTTTATTACAGCCAAGACAATTGACGACTGACGCCACAAAACCTTAATGACAAAGTCGAACTTCAATTTTATTGACGATCCTCGTTGCAAATTCCAAGAGCACAGGCTCATGACGAATTCGCTGGTGGATCAGAGCTCTCACTTCAACGGATTTCAGGTATCTCATGCCGCGCACGGTGACCGCCTACCGTTGGTGTTTATGCATCCCACACCGTTTACAAATGCACCTTCATCGCCAGCAGAATGGCTCCCACCTTGGGCTTTGGTGCGTTCTGGTGCACCGCTTTGTCGCCATGACACCCCATCGCCTATACATAATCGGGCCAAACCGCATTTGGCACGCCCCCTGCAGCCATCCCCGCGTCTCCACTCTCCAGCAAGGAACGCCCCATGACGCAGACCGGTCCCGGCAACGATTACCCCCTCAGCGAAGTCCCCATGCACGCGCGTAAAGGCCTGGCCTCCACGGCGATGGTGTTACTGGGATTCACATTCTTCACCGCGACCATGTTTGCCGGCGGCAAACTCGGCGTGGCGTTCAGTTTCAGCGAGATGATGGCGGTGATCGTCGTCGGCAACCTGCTGCTTGGCCTGTACGCGGCGGGCCTCGGTTACATTGCCTTCAAGAGCGGACTCAATTCGGTGCTCATGGGGCGTATCTGTTTTGGCGAAGTCGGCAGCAAGCTCAGCGACCTGATCCTCGGTTTCACCCAGATCGGCTGGTACGCCTGGGGCACCGCGACGGCGGCGGTGGTGATTGGCAAATACTTCGAACTCGATGAAGGCACCGTGCTTGGCTTGATGGTGCTGTTCGGCCTGATGTTCTGCGCCACGGCGTACGTCGGTTATCGCGGGCTGGAGATTCTGTCGTACATCGCGGTGCCGGCGATGATGCTGTTGCTGATGCTGTCGATGTGGGTCGCGACCGTGAAGGTCGGAGGCTTCGAAGGGTTGCTCAGCGTGGTGCCGACCGCGTCGATGGACTGGTCGACGGCGATCACGCTGGTGTTCGGCACCTTCGTCAGCGGTGCAACGCAAGCGACCAACTGGACACGATTTTCCCGTTCGGCGCGGGTGGCGGTGCTGGCCAGTCTGATCGGTTTCTTCATCGGCAACGGTCTGATGGTGTTGATTGGTGCCTACGGCGCCATCGTCTATCAGCAGCCCGATGTGGTTGAAGTGCTGTTGTTGCAGGGTTTCGCCATGGCCGCGATGGCCATGCTGTTGCTGAACATCTGGAGCACCCAGGACAACACCATCTACAACTTCGCTGTCGCCGGCTGCAACCTGCTGCGCACCGGGCGACGCAAAACCGTGACCCTCGCAGGCGCGGTGATCGGCACCCTGCTCGCCCTGTTGGGCATGTACGACATGCTGGTGCCTTACCTGATTCTGCTCGGCACAGTGATTCCGCCAATTGGCGGGGTGATCATGGCGGACTTTTTCTACCGCTGGCGCGGACGTTATCCACGCCTGGCCGACGCACGGTTACCCGCCTTCAACTGGCCGGGCCTCGCGGCCTACGCGGCCGGCACCGTGGCTGCCTTCAATTCGCCGTGGGTCGCGCCGCTGGTAGGGATTGCCGCTGCCGCGCTAACGTATGTCATCGTCACTGGCCTGCTCGGTGCCCGCCGCGCCAGCGCGCCACTACAAGACCTATAAGAAGGATTCGCCTGATGCACATCATCAACGCCCGACTGCGTAACCAGGAAGGCCTGCACGAACTGCACCTGGAAAACGGTCTGATCCGCAGCATCGCCCGTCAGACCGAAGCCCCGACCCTGGGCCCGAATGACCTCGACGCCGGCGGCAATCTGGTGGTGCCGCCCTTCGTCGAGCCGCACATTCACCTCGATGCGACCCTGACCGCCGGCGAGCCGCGCTGGAACATGAGCGGCACGCTGTTCGAAGGCATCGAATGCTGGGGCGAGCGCAAAGTCACCATCACCGAAGAAGACACCAAAACCCGCGCCAAAAAGACCATTCAGACGCTGGCCGCCCACGGCATCCAGCATGTGCGCACCCACGTCGATGTCACCGACCCGCAACTTACCGCGCTCAAAGCCATGCTCGAAGTGCGCGAAGAAAGCCGCCACCTGATCGACCTGCAAATCGTCGCGTTCCCCCAGGAAGGCATCGAGTCTTACCGCAATGGCCGTGAGCTGATGGAAGAAGCCATCCGCATGGGCGCCGACGTGGTTGGCGGCATTCCGCACTTCGAATACACCCGCGATCAAGGCGTCAGCTCGGTGAAGTTCCTGATGGACCTGGCCGAACGCACCGGCTGTCTCGTCGACGTGCATTGCGACGAAACCGATGACCCGCATTCACGCTTTCTCGAAGTGCTCGCCGAAGAAGCGCGCAGCCGCGACATGGGCGCCCTCGTCACCGCCAGCCACACCACGGCAATGGGTTCCTACGATAACGCCTACTGCGCCAAATTGTTCCGTCTGCTCGGGCATTCCGGAATCAGTTTTGTCTCGTGCCCGACCGAGAGCATTCACCTGCAGGGACGTTTCGACAACTTCCCCAAACGCCGTGGCGTGACCCGCGTCAACGAGCTGCTCGAAGCCGGCATGAACGTGTGTTTCGGTCAGGACTCGATCGTCGATCCGTGGTATCCGTTGGGCAACGGCAACATCCTGCGCGTGCTTGAAGCCGGGCTGCACATCTGCCACATGCTCGGTTATCGCAACCTGCAAAGTGCGCTGGATCTGGTCACCGACAACAGCGCCAAAGCCATGCACCTGGGCGAGCGTTACGGCCTGGAACCCGGGCGCCCGGCGAATCTGCTGATTCTGTCGGCGGACAGCGATTACGAGGTGATTCGCAGTCAGGGGCTGCCGTTGTATTCGATTCGTGGCGGCAAGGTCTTGATGAAGCGGCAGATGCCAGTGGTGGAGTTCAGCACTGAGCTGAGTTGAATCTAATGGCCTCATCGCTGGCAAGCCTGCTGCCACATATTCAGTGGTGAACACTTCATTTGTGTTCACTTCATAACCCTGTGGGAGCGGGCTTGCCCGCGAAGGCGGTTACCGACTCAATCGATCAACCGCGCCGTACCGAACAGTCTGACCCGCACCAACTCTCCCTGCTCTTGCTCCAGCAAAATCGGCGCCGTGCCGCCGGGCATCACAACCTCCACCTCACCCGCCTCGACCCAACCCACCCGCCACGCCGCCGACGCGACGGCGCTGGCACTGGTGCCCGACGAAGCCGTCGGCCCCTCGCCGCGCTCGAACACCCGCGCGACGATTCGCTGCGCGGACTCGCGCGCAGCCCATTGCAGATTCACACCGGCCGGACAGGGTTTTCCTGCGCCGACGGGCATGGTGTAGGCAATCGCGGTCAGGGCTTCATTCAGTGCTGATTCGCGCATCTGCTCGTTGCCCGGCAACGCGGCAATGTCTGTCAGCAACGTCACACAGTGCGGATTACCGATGCGGACAAACTGACTGTGGCGCCATGTCGGATCGAGTTGTGCCAAAGGTTGCACATGACTCACCTCGCGAGCGTTGAAGTCGACACGTGTGACGTCATGCGCGCCCACGGCAGACGGCCCGAACCCGGGTTTGCCGAGGTCCAGCCAAAAGCCTTGCACGCCGTCGACTTCGGCTGGCTTTACCGAAGTTTCCAGCGCTTCGCCCTTGTCATGATGAACCCGTAACTGCGCGCCCTGCTCCGGCATCCGTGCCTGCCCGCTCAGCGCCTGAGAGAAAATCGTCAAGCCATTGCCACTGCGCTCGGCAAGGCTGCCGTCGGTATTGACGATCAACACGTCGAACGGCGGCGAGGTCTGGAACGGGCCGATCAACAAGCCGTCACTGCGGTGGGATTTGCTGTTCGCCGGACGCTGCCCTGCTGGCCAGTCACAGCACAGCGCCACGGCCAGGTGACTCCACGACTCACGGGATACCGCGCATTCAGCCGCGCTGACAGGCAATGGAATCCCGGCCTCGCGCAACGTTTGGGGCGAAACCACGGCGTAGATATTGCCTCGGGCATCGTAGAACTGCGTCATCACCTGTCCCTGTCTTAGCACTGTCGAAAAGCCTCACTTTAAACCGCGTTTCCATCCAGCAGTGAGCCAGATCACGCTCACAGGGTAGGATGTCGCCTGCACGCCCCCGAATACCTGCGATCGAACCTCGACGCACAATCACTGTCCTTCGGGGACGCGACGTTTTTTGCCAAGGATCGATATGACCAGCCTCAACCCGCAAGACACCTTCGTCCCTGGACGCCTGCAACAGATGTCCACGCGCATCGCCTTCTTCATCGCCGGACTCGGCATTGCCGCTTGGGCGCCGCTGGTGCCGTACGCCAAGGCCCGCGCCGGGCTCGATGAGGGCACGCTGGGCCTATTGCTGCTGTGTCTGGGCGTGGGTTCGATTCTGGCGATGCCGCTGGCGGGGATACTTGCCACGCGTTTCGGCTGCCGTCGGGTCGCAACGGGCGGCACGCTGCTGATCTGTGCGGCGCTGCCGTTGCTGGCGACGGTGTCGTCGATCCCGGCATTGATTGCCACGCTGTTCATGTTCGGCGCCGGGCTCGGCACGGTGGATTCGACGGTGAACCTGCAAGCGGTGATCGTCGAACGCGCCAGCGGCAAGAACATGATGTCGGGCTTTCACGGTTTGTTCAGCCTCGGCGGGATCGTCGGGGCGGCGGGTGTGAGCGCCCTGCTCGGCCTCGGCCTGTCGCCGCTCGGCGCGATGCTGGTGGTCGTGGCGTTGCTGATAGCCGCGCTGTTCAAGTGCGTGCCGCACATGTTGCCTTACGGCAGCGAAAGCTCCGGCCCAGCGTTCGCGGTGCCCCACGGCATCGTGCTGTTTATCGGCGGGATGTGCTTCATCGTCTTCCTCACCGAAGGTGCGGCACTGGACTGGAGTGCCGTGTTTCTCGCGCAGGAACGCGGGATCGACACGGCGTATGCCGGTTTGGGTTACGCAGCGTTTGCTCTGACCATGACGGCTGGGCGCTTGATGGGTGACCGGATTGTCCGTCGTCTGGGCGCGACGCGGATCATTCTGTTTGGCGGTCTGTTGGCGGCGGCCGGTTTGTTTCTGGCGACGTTCGCACCGAGTTGGGAAGCGGCGTTGGTCGGTTATGCGCTGGTCGGTGCCGGATGCTCGAACATCGTGCCGGTGCTGTATACGGCGGTGGGCAAGCAGACGGTGATGCCGGAAAGCATTGCGGTTCCGGCCATTACCACACTGGGGTACGCAGGGATTCTGGCGGGGCCGGCGGTGATCGGTTTTGTTGCGCATGCGAGCAGTTTGAGTTTTGCCTTTGGCTTGATGGCGGTGTTGCTGGTGGCCGTGGCGATTGGCGGGAAGGTGTTGAGGGTCTGAACTGTGTTGGGGATATTGGGGATTGGGGGCATATCCGATGCTTCGGGTGTTGCCGCTTGCGGTTCGCGGGCATATCCGTTTCTGCGGGTGCTGCCGCTGGCGGTTCGCGGGCATATCCGTTTGTGCGGGTGTTGCCGCTGGTGGTTCGTGGGCATATCCGTTGCTTCGG
>NZ_VXCA01000057.1 GCF_011369485.1 Pseudomonas atagonensis
AAACCCGCTTTCGCGGGTTTTTGTGTGAGCTCTGAAACTGTTCTAGTCTCAAACTCGAAATTGGTGCCCAGAAGAAGACTCGAACTTCCACGACCGTAAGGTCACCAGCACCTGAAGCTGGCGTGTCTACCAATTTCACCATCTGGGCAGTATCGGCAACGCTTGTGCGTCGTCGATGGCGCGCACTATACGGAGCGTCTTTTTAACTGTAAACCCCTGTCGCCAAAAATTTTGATTTTTTTTACCAACGGTGTTCAAAAGTGCTTTCAGGCGTCGATACAGGGCTTTAGATGGGCCTTATAGAGTCGGAAATTTCCCGTTTGATGGCGCCTATGCCAAACTAACCCGCATATAGACAAGGTGAAAACTCTCTAATGGCCGATTGGCAGTCCCTCGATCCCGAGGCCGCTCGTGAAGCGGAAAAATATGAAAACCCTATTCCCAGCCGCGAACTGATCCTGGCGCATCTCGCCGATCGGGGTTCGCCTGCTGCCCGCGAGCAACTGGTTGAAGAGTTTGGTCTGACTACAGAAGACCAGATCGAAGCCCTGCGCCGCCGTCTGCGCGCCATGGAGCGCGACGCTCAACTGATCTACACCCGTCGCGGCACTTACGCGCCGGTGGATAAGCTCGACCTGATTCTCGGCCGCATCAGCGGTCACCGCGACGGCTTCGGCTTCCTGGTGCCGGACGACGGCAGCGACGACCTGTTCATGAGCCCGGCGCAGATGCGCCTGGTGTTCGACGGCGACCGCGCGCTGGCGCGTGTTTCCGGACTCGACCGTCGCGGTCGCCGTGAAGGCGTGATCGTCGAAGTGGTGTCGCGTGCTCACGAAACCATCGTCGGTCGTTACTTCGAAGAGGGCGGCATCGGCTTCGTCGTCGCGGACAACCCGAAGATCCAGCAAGAAGTGCTGGTTACTCCGGGCCGCAACGCCAACGCCCAGATCGGTCAGTTCGTCGAGGTGAAGATCACCCACTGGCCAACCCCGCGCTTTCAGCCGCAGGGTGATGTGGTCGAAGTGGTCGGCAACTACATGGCGCCGGGCATGGAAATCGATGTCGCGCTGCGTACCTACGACATTCCGCACGTCTGGCCAGAAGCCGTTCTGAAAGAAGCCGGCAAGCTCAAGCCGGAAGTCGAAGAGAAAGACAAAGAGAAGCGTGTCGACCTGCGCCATCTGCCGTTCGTTACCATCGATGGCGAAGATGCCCGCGACTTCGACGACGCGGTCTACTGCGAGGCCAAACCGGGTAAGCTGCGCCTGTTCTCCGGCGGCTGGAAGTTGTACGTGGCGATTGCCGACGTTTCCAGCTACGTGAAGATCGGCTCGGCGCTGGACAACGAAGCGCAAGTGCGCGGCAACTCGGTGTACTTCCCCGAGCGCGTGGTGCCGATGCTGCCTGAGCAGCTGTCCAACGGCCTGTGCTCGCTGAACCCGCACGTCGATCGTCTGGCGATGGTTTGCGAGATGACCATCTCCAAGTCCGGCGAAATGACCGACTACTGCTTCTATGAAGCCGTGATCCACTCCCACGCCCGCCTGACCTACAACAAAGTCAGTGCGATGCTGGAAACGCCGAAAGCCACCGAGGCGCGCAAGCTTCGCGGCGAGTACACCGACGTCTTGCCGCACCTCAAGCAGCTTTATTCGCTGTACAAAGTGTTGCTGGCCGCTCGTCACGTGCGTGGCGCGATCGATTTCGAAACGCAGGAAACCCGGATCATCTTCGGTTCCGAGCGCAAGATTGCCGAAATTCGCCCGACCACCCGTAACGATGCACACAAGCTGATCGAGGAATGCATGCTGGCCGCCAACGTGGCCACCGCCGAATTCCTCAAAAAGCACGAAATCCCTGCGCTGTACCGCGTCCACGACGGCCCGCCACCGGAGCGTCTGGAAAAACTGCGTGCCTTCCTCGGCGAGCTCGGTCTGTCCCTGCATAAAGGCAAGGACGGCCCGTCGCCGAAGGATTATCAGGCACTGCTGGCGAGCATCAAGGATCGTCCGGATTTCCATCTGATCCAGACCGTGATGCTGCGTTCGCTGAGTCAGGCGGTGTACAGCGCCGACAATCAGGGCCACTTCGGCCTGAATTACGAAGCGTATACGCACTTCACTTCGCCGATCCGTCGTTACCCGGACCTGCTGACGCACCGCGCGATCCGCAGCGTGATCCATTCGAAGCAGGACACCCCGCACGTTCGTCGTGCCGGTGCGATGACCATTCCGAAGGCGCGTATCTATCCGTACGACGAGGCGGCGCTGGAGCAGCTCGGCGAGCAGTGCTCGATGAGCGAGCGCCGTGCCGACGAAGCGACCCGCGACGTGGTGAACTGGCTCAAGTGCGAGTTCATGAAGGATCGCGTGGGCGAGTCGTTCCCGGGCGTGATTACCGCCGTGACCGGTTTTGGTCTGTTCGTCGAGCTGACCGACATTTACGTCGAAGGCCTGGTGCATGTCACCGCGCTGCCGGGTGATTACTATCACTTCGACCCTGTGCATCACCGTCTGGCGGGCGAGCGCACCGGCCGCAGCTTCCGACTCGGCGACACCGTTGAAGTACGGGTCATGCGCGTCGATCTCGACGAGCGCAAGATCGACTTCGAGATGGCCGAAAAAACCATCAGCGCGCCAATCGGCCGCAAAAAGCGTGGCACCGAAACCGCTGCTCCAGCGGCCAGGGCTGCAGAAGAAAAGGCACCGGCAAAAACTGCTAACCGTCGCCCAGTCAAAGAGAAGGCGGTCGAGGCCTATCGCCCGAGCGACGCCGTGGCGAAAAACGCTGAGCTACGCAAAAGCCGTGAATTGAAGAAGGCCTTGCTGGCCGACGCCAAGAGCGGTGGTAAAGCGGCGTCTGGGGGAAAGACCGGACGGTCGGCGCCTGAAAAGGCCTCCGGCGGCAAGCCAGCCAAACCGAGCAAACACCGCAAAGGCCCGCCGAAAGCGGGTTCCGCTCCAGCCAAAAGTGGCGGGGCGCGTAAACCGAAGGCGAAGTCATGAGTCAGTTGGAAAAAATCTACGGCGTTCACGCGGTAGAAGCGTTGTTGCGTCACCACCCGAAGCGCGTCAAGCAGATCTGGCTGGCTGAAAGCCGCAACGATCCACGCGTGCAGACCCTGATCGAGCTGGCCAACGAGAATCGTGTCCAGGTCGGCCAGGCCGAGCGTCGCGAAATGGACGCGTGGGTTGAAGGCGTGCACCAGGGCGTGGTTGCAGATGTCAGTCCGAGCCAGGTCTGGGGCGAGGCAATGCTCGATGAGCTGCTCGACCGCACCGAAGGCGCCCCGTTGTTGCTGGTGCTCGACGGCGTGACCGACCCGCACAACCTCGGTGCCTGCCTGCGTTCGGCGGACGCTGCCGGTGCGCTGGCAGTGATCGTACCGAAAGACAAGTCGGCCACCCTGACCCCGGTGGTGCGTAAAGTGGCGTGCGGTGCAGCGGAAGTGATTCCCCTGGTCGCGGTGACCAACCTTGCGCGCACCCTGGAAAAGCTTCAGCAGCGCGGTCTGTGGGTTGTCGGCACGGCGGGTGAGGCCGAAGTCAGCATCTACGACCAGGATCTGACCGGCCCGACCATCCTGATCATGGGGGCCGAAGGCAAAGGCATGCGACGTCTGACCCGCGAACACTGCGACTATCTGGTGAACCTGCCGATGGCCGGTAGCGTCAGCAGTCTCAACGTATCGGTCGCGACCGGCGTGTGCCTGTTCGAAGCGCAGCGTCAGCGCGGTGCGAAAGCCAGGGCAGCCATCAAGAAGTAAGGCTGTACGCCATCAAACTGTGGGAGCGGGCTTGCTCGCGAAGGCGGAATATCAGTCGACTTAAATGTTGCCTGATGTATCGCATTTGTGAGTCAGCCCGCTCCCACAGTACTTTTCGGTGATTGTTCAAATATTCACCAATTGCCTTGCACCTCTTCTGTCCCTTCTCTACAATTGCGCCCCTTGCTGTGACGGCAGGCACGCATGTGCCCCGCGCCGGCAAGTCCATAAGTGTCATTCACTCCTTGTCTGACCGTTTTTGAGCGGCAGGCTACAACCCGTAAGGAGCATTCATGCGTCATTACGAAATCATCTTTTTGGTCCACCCGGATCAAAGCGAGCAAGTCGGCGGCATGGTTGAGCGTTACACCAAGCTGATCGAAGAAGACGGCGGCAAAATCCACCGTCTGGAAGATTGGGGCCGTCGTCAACTGGCCTACGCAATCAACAATGTTCACAAGGCTCACTACGTGATGCTGAACGTTGAGTGCACCGGCAAGGCTCTGGCCGAGCTGGAAGACAACTTCCGCTACAACGATGCAGTGATCCGTAACCTGGTCATCCGTCGCGACGAAGCCGTTACCGGCCAGTCCGAGATGCTCAAGGCTGAAGAAAACCGCAGTGAGCGCCGTGAGCGTCGCGACCGTCCTGAGCACGAAGGCGCTGAAGGCGCTGATAGTGATGACAGCGACAACAGCGATAACGCTGACGAGTAATCCACGGACCTTTTAAGGAGCCTATCAAATGGCACGTTTCTTCCGTCGTCGTAAATTCTGCCGCTTCACCGCTGAAGACGTGAAAGAGATCGATTACAAAGATCTCAACACTCTGAAAGCCTACGTATCCGAGACCGGCAAAATCGTTCCAAGCCGCATCACCGGTACCAAAGCTCGTTATCAGCGTCAGCTGGCCACCGCTATCAAGCGCGCCCGCTTCCTGGCCCTGCTGGCCTACACCGACAGCCACGGCCGCTGAGACCGGGCAGTCGACAAGTAGCAAAGGATTGAATGCATGCGCGCCTTAGCTGAGTTCATCATGCGAGGCCGTATGCAGGCCACTCTCGTGGTGGCCGGATGTGCAACATTGCCGTTGTTGTATTGGTTGGGTGCTGCCGCCGGAAGCCTTGTGCTTCTGCGGCGCGGATTGACGGACGCCCTCGGCGTTCTGTCCCTGGGGTTGCTGCCGGCTTTGATCTGGTGGCTGTATGCCGATGATCCACGGGCACTTCTGGTGCTGCTGGGGTCTTCGGGGCTTGCGTTGGTTTTGCGCGCAAGTGAATCCTGGGTTCGCACGCTGCTGGTCAGCGTAGTGATTGGAGTGGTGTTTTCAGTGGTGCTCGGGGCGGCGTTTGCAGCCCAGATCGAGATGCTCGCGCAGGCCCTCATAAAGGTCATGCCGGCGCTTCTCGGTGATACCTACCAGCAATTGTCGGTAGATGAGCAAGCGCGTTTCGCGTCCCTGATTGCGCCGGTCCTGACCGGACTGATTGCGGCGTTGTTGCAGATCGTCAGCGTGCTGAGCCTGATTGTCGGGCGTCATTGGCAGGCATTGTTGTACAACCCGGGTGGTTTTGGTCGCGAGTTTCGCGCCATCCGGATCCCGCTGGGGCCGGCGATGTTGCTGCTGGCGTTGATGCTTCTGGGCCCGAATCTCGGTGCACAGATGGCCATGTTGACGCCGTTGTGCAGTGTACCGCTGGTGTTCGCCGGACTTGCCCTGATTCACGGGCTGGTCGGGCAGAAGCGACTGGCCGGTTTTTGGCTGGTGGGGTTGTACGTCACGCTGTTGCTGTTCATGCAGCTGATCTATCCGTTGCTCGTGGTTCTGGCCATTGTCGACAGCCTGATTGATTTTCGCGGTCGTCACGTGTCGAAAGACACCGACAGCGCGAACGGTGAAGGTTAAAAGTTAAGAGGATTTCCACATGCAACTGATCCTTCTGGAAAAAATCGCCAACCTGGGCAACCTGGGCGACAAAGTAAACGTTAAGGCCGGTTACGGCCGTAACTACCTGCTGCCTTTCGGCAAAGCTACCGCTGCGACCGCTGCCAACCTGGCTGCGTTCGAAGAGCGTCGTGCTGAGCTGGAAAAAGCTGCCGCAGACCGTAAAGCATCGGCTGAAAGCCGCGCTGCCCAACTGGCCGAGCTGGAAGTGACCATCACTGCCACCGCTGGCGACGAAGGCAAGCTGTTCGGTTCGATCGGTACTCACGACATCGCTGACGCACTGACCGCCTCCGGCGTTGAAGTGCAGAAGAGCGAAGTTCGTCTGCCGAACGGCACCATCCGCAATGTGGGTGAATTCGACGTGGCTGTGCACCTGCACGCCGAAGTTGAAGCCACCGTACGCGTTGTCGTGGTAGCAGCTTAAGCAACACCTGATCGGCTGGCGGCTTGTCCGTCAGACGGTTAACATCGGGCACGATCCTGTTTACAGGTCGTGCCCTTTGTCTTTCTGAATTTCCTGTTTTTCCAAACAAACACAAGTGGCCATGAACGATATCTCCGCTCCCGAGCAATACGATCTGCAAACCGCTGCCCTGAAGGTGCCGCCGCATTCCATCGAGGCCGAACAGGCCGTACTCGGTGGTCTGATGCTGGACAACAACGCCTGGGAACGCGTGCTCGATCAAGTCTCCGACGGCGATTTCTATCGACATGACCACCGTCTGATCTTCCGTGCGATCGCCAAACTGGCTGATCAGAACATGCCGATCGACGTCGTGACCCTGTCCGAGCAACTGGACAAGGAAGGTCAGACCTCGCAGGTTGGTGGGCTGGGTTACCTCGGTGAGCTGGCGAAAAACACGCCGTCCGTCGCCAACATCAAGGCTTATGCGCAAATCGTCCGCCAACGAGCGACGTTGCGCCAACTGATCGGCATCAGCACCGAAATCGCCGACAGCGCCTTCAATCCTGAGGGTCGTACCGCCGAAGAAATCCTCGACGAAGCCGAACGGCAGATCTTCCAGATCGCCGAAGCGCGACCGAAGACCGGTGGCCCGGTGGGCGTCAACGAACTGTTGACCAAAGCCATCGACCGCATCGACACCCTGTTCAACACCGACAATGCCATCACTGGCCTGTCCACCGGTTACACCGACCTCGACGAGAAGACCAGCGGCCTGCAACCTTCCGACTTGATCATCGTCGCGGGCCGTCCGTCGATGGGTAAAACCACTTTCGCGATGAACCTGGTGGAAAACGCCGTGTTGCGCAGCGAAAAGGCTGTCTTGGTGTACTCCCTCGAGATGCCAGGCGAATCGTTGATCATGCGTATGCTCTCCTCGCTGGGCCGCATCGACCAGACCAAGGTGCGTTCCGGTCAGCTGGAAGACGACGATTGGCCACGCCTGACCTCGGCGGTCAACCTGCTCAACGATCGCAAGCTGTTCATCGATGACACGGCGGGTATCAGCCCCTCGGAAATGCGTGCACGGACCCGGCGTCTGGTGCGTGAGCACGGCGACGTCGGCCTGATCATGATCGACTACCTGCAGCTGATGCAGATTCCGGGCTCCAGCGGTGATAACCGTACCAACGAAATTTCCGAGATCTCGCGATCGCTGAAAGCGCTGGCCAAGGAATTCAACTGCCCAGTGGTGGCGTTGTCCCAGCTCAACCGTTCCCTGGAGCAGCGCCCGAACAAGCGTCCGGTGAACTCTGACTTGCGGGAATCCGGGGCGATCGAGCAGGACGCCGACGTGATCATGTTCGTGTACCGGGACGAGGTGTATCACCCGGAGACCGAGCACAAGGGCATCGCCGAAATCATCATCGGCAAGCAGCGTAACGGGCCGATCGGCTTTATTCGTCTGGCCTTTATCGGCAAGTACACGCGCTTCGAAAACCTTGCGCCGGGCAGCTACAACTTCGACGACGACGAGTAACCTGCGTCTTGTGGTGAGGGCGCAGTAATTTCCGACCGCAGCCGTCGGAATTGGTCAAAATTTGTGCTATATTCCGCGCCCGCGAAATTCAATGAAAGCCAACACCGGTTATCGACATGCAAGCAGCCAAGCCGTTATTTGACTATCCAAAGTACTGGGCCGAATGTTTCGGGCCAGCGCCATTCCTGCCGATGAGCAGGGAGGAGATGGATCAGCTTGGCTGGGATTCCTGCGACATCATCATCGTCACCGGTGATGCCTACGTCGATCACCCGTCGTTCGGCATGGCGATCATCGGCCGGCTGCTGGAGTCGCAAGGCTTCCGCGTCGGGATCATTGCCCAGCCAAACTGGCAGTCCAAAGACGACTTCATGAAGCTCGGCGAGCCGAACCTGTTCTTCGGCGTCGCGGCCGGCAACATGGACTCGATGATCAACCGCTACACCGCCGACAAGAAAATCCGTTCCGACGACGCCTACACCCCGGGCGGCATGGCCGGCAAGCGTCCTGATCGCGCGAGCCTGGTTTACAGCCAGCGCTGCAAGGAAGCCTACAAGCACGTGCCGATCGTACTCGGCGGCATCGAAGCCTCGCTGCGTCGCATCGCTCACTACGACTACTGGCAGGATCGTGTGCGCAACTCGATCCTGATCGACGCCTGCGCCGACATTCTGCTGTACGGCAACGCCGAGCGCGCCATCGTTGAAGTGGCCCAGCGTCTGTCTTACGGACACAAGATTGAAGACATCACTGACGTGCGCGGTACCGCGTTCATCCGTCGTGACACGCCGCAAGGCTGGTACGAAGTTGACTCGACGCGCATCGATCGTCCGGGCAAGGTCGACAAGATCATCAACCCGTACGTGAATACCCAGGACACCCAGGCCTGCGCCATCGAACAGGAAAAAGGCCCGGTCGAAGATCCGCAGGAAGCCAAGGTCGTACAGATTCTGGCCAGCCCGCGCATGACCCGCGACAAGACCGTCATCCGCCTGCCGTCGATGGAAAAGGTGCGTAACGACCCGGTTCTGTACGCTCACGCCAACCGCGTACTGCACCTGGAAACCAACCCGGGCAACGCCCGTGCGCTGGTGCAGAAACACGGCGAGATCGACGTCTGGTTCAACCCGCCGCCGATTCCGATGACCACTGAAGAAATGGACTACGTGTTCGGCATGCCTTACGCACGTGTTCCGCACCCTGCGTATGGCAAGGAAAAGATTCCGGCCTACGACATGATCCGTTTCTCGGTGAACATCATGCGTGGCTGCTTCGGTGGCTGCACCTTCTGCTCGATCACCGAGCACGAAGGCCGGATCATCCAGAACCGTTCCGAAGAGTCGATCATTCGCGAAATCGAAGAGATCCGCGACAAGGTGCCGGGCTTCACGGGTGTTATTTCCGACCTTGGCGGCCCGACCGCGAACATGTACCGCATTGCCTGCAAAACGCCGGAAATCGAATCCGCGTGCCGCAAGCCGTCCTGCGTGTTCCCCGGCATCTGCCCGAACCTGAACACCGACCACTCGTCGCTGATTCAGTTGTACCGCAGCGCCCGTGCATTGCCGGGTGTGAAGAAAATCCTGATCGCTTCCGGCCTGCGTTACGACCTCGCGGTCGAGTCGCCGGAGTACGTCAAAGAGCTGGTGACCCACCACGTCGGCGGTTACCTGAAGATCGCCCCGGAACACACCGAGGAAGGTCCGCTCAACCAGATGATGAAACCGGGCATCGGCAGCTATGACAAGTTCAAGCGCATGTTCGAGAAGTACACCAAGGAAGCGGGCAAAGAGCAGTACCTGATCCCGTACTTCATCGCCGCCCACCCGGGCACCACCGATGAAGACATGATGAATCTGGCCCTGTGGCTCAAGGGCAACGGCTTCCGCGCCGACCAGGTGCAGGCGTTCTACCCGTCGCCGATGGCCACGGCCACCGCGATGTACTACTCGGGCAAGAACCCGCTGCGCAAGGTCACCTACAAGAGCGACGGCGTGACCATCGTCAAGAGCGAAGAGCAGCGTCGTCTGCACAAGGCGTTCTTGCGCTATCACGACCCGAAAGGCTGGCCGATGTTGCGTGAAGCGCTGCAGCGAATGGGCCGTAGTGACCTGATCGGGCCGGGCAAGGATCAGTTGATCCCGCTGCATCAGCCGTCCACCGACAGTTACCAGAGCGCCCGTCGCAAGAACTCGACACCGGCCGGCAGCCATAAAGTGGCGAAGGAAGGCAAAGAGAAGACCACCAAGATCCTCACTCAGCACACCGGCCTGCCGCCGCGTGCCAGTGATGGCGGTAACCCGTGGGACAAGCGTGAACAGGCCAAGGCTGCGGCGTTCGCCCGTAACCAGCAGGCTGCCAAGGAGCGTAAGGACGCGGCCAAGGGCAAGGGGCCCAAGCCGGCTCGCAAGCCAGTCGTACCGCGCTAAAACTGCCTGATCCAAACAGAACGCCAACCTTCGGGTTGGCGTTTTGCATTTCAAGATTCAAGACGTGTGCTGAAACGACTGGCCTCTTCGCGGGCAAGCCCGCTTGTATGTTT
>NZ_VXCA01000059.1 GCF_011369485.1 Pseudomonas atagonensis
GGCGCTTTCCTGCGGGCAAAACAAAACCCCAACTGCTTTCGCAATTGGGGTTTCGGAATTTAATCTTGACGATGACCTACTCTCACATGGGGAAACCCCACACTACCATCGGCGATGCATCGTTTCACTTCTGAGTTCGGGATGGGATCAGGTGGTTCCAACGCTCTATGGTCGTCAAGAAATTCTGGTACTGAGTCGTGACGTGAGGGTCTCGCTTCAGCAAATTGGGTATGTGACAGCTGGTGTTTGTGAACATCGAACTTTCGGTTCGTTTCGTCTTCACACACCGCAATCTGGTCTCTTCGACGCAAATTGCTTGGGTGTTATATGGTCAAGCCTCACGGGCAATTAGTATTGGTTAGCTCAACGCCTCACAGCGCTTACACACCCAACCTATCAACGTCGTAGTCTTCGACGGCCCTTCAGGGAACTCAAGGTTCCAGTGAGATCTCATCTTGAGGCAAGTTTCCCGCTTAGATGCTTTCAGCGGTTATCTTTCCCGAACATAGCTACCCGGCAATGCCACTGGCGTGACAACCGGAACACCAGAGGTTCGTCCACTCCGGTCCTCTCGTACTAGGAGCAGCCCCTCTCAAATCTCAAACGTCCACGGCAGATAGGGACCGAACTGTCTCACGACGTTCTAAACCCAGCTCGCGTACCACTTTAAATGGCGAACAGCCATACCCTTGGGACCGGCTTCAGCCCCAGGATGTGATGAGCCGACATCGAGGTGCCAAACACCGCCGTCGATATGAACTCTTGGGCGGTATCAGCCTGTTATCCCCGGAGTACCTTTTATCCGTTGAGCGATGGCCCTTCCATACAGAACCACCGGATCACTAAGACCTACTTTCGTACCTGCTCGACGTGTCTGTCTCGCAGTCAAGCGCGCTTTTGCCTTTATACTCTACGACCGATTTCCGACCGGTCTGAGCGCACCTTCGTACTCCTCCGTTACTCTTTAGGAGGAGACCGCCCCAGTCAAACTACCCACCATACACTGTCCTCGATCCGGATAACGGACCTGAGTTAGAACCTCAAAGTTGCCAGGGTGGTATTTCAAGGATGGCTCCACGCGAACTGGCGTCCACGCTTCAAAGCCTCCCACCTATCCTACACAAGCAAATTCAAAGTCCAGTGCAAAGCTATAGTAAAGGTTCACGGGGTCTTTCCGTCTAGCCGCGGATACACTGCATCTTCACAGCGATTTCAATTTCACTGAGTCTCGGGTGGAGACAGCGCCGCCATCGTTACGCCATTCGTGCAGGTCGGAACTTACCCGACAAGGAATTTCGCTACCTTAGGACCGTTATAGTTACGGCCGCCGTTTACCGGGGCTTCGATCAAGAGCTTCGCGTTAGCTAACCCCATCAATTAACCTTCCGGCACCGGGCAGGCGTCACACCCTATACGTCCACTTTCGTGTTTGCAGAGTGCTGTGTTTTTAATAAACAGTCGCAGCGGCCTGGTATCTTCGACCGGCATGAGCTTACGGAGCAAGTCCTTCACCCTCACCGGCGCACCTTCTCCCGAAGTTACGGTGCCATTTTGCCTAGTTCCTTCACCCGAGTTCTCTCAAGCGCCTTGGTATTCTCTACCCAACCACCTGTGTCGGTTTGGGGTACGGTTCCTGGTTACCTGAAGCTTAGAAGCTTTTCTTGGAAGCATGGCATCAACCACTTCGTCATCTAAAAGATGACTCGTCATCAGCTCTCGGCCTTAGAATCCCGGATTTACCTAAGATTCCAGCCTACCACCTTAAACTTGGACAACCAACGCCAAGCTGGCCTAGCCTTCTCCGTCCCTCCATCGCAATAACCAGAAGTACAGGAATATTAACCTGTTTTCCATCGACTACGCTTTTCAGCCTCGCCTTAGGGACCGACTAACCCTGCGTCGATTAACGTTGCGCAGGAAACCTTGGTCTTTCGGCGTGGGTGTTTTTCACACCCATTGTCGTTACTCATGTCAGCATTCGCACTTCTGATACCTCCAGCAAGCTTCTCAACTCACCTTCACAGGCTTACAGAACGCTCCTCTACCGCATCATCCGAAGATGATACCCGTAGCTTCGGTGTATGGTTTGAGCCCCGTTACATCTTCCGCGCAGGCCGACTCGACTAGTGAGCTATTACGCTTTCTTTAAAGGGTGGCTGCTTCTAAGCCAACCTCCTAGCTGTCTAAGCCTTCCCACATCGTTTCCCACTTAACCATAACTTTGGGACCTTAGCTGACGGTCTGGGTTGTTTCCCTTTTCACGACGGACGTTAGCACCCGCCGTGTGTCTCCCATGCTCGGCACTTGTAGGTATTCGGAGTTTGCATCGGTTTGGTAAGTCGGGATGACCCCCTAGCCGAAACAGTGCTCTACCCCCTACAGTGATACATGAGGCGCTACCTAAATAGCTTTCGAGGAGAACCAGCTATCTCCGAGCTTGATTAGCCTTTCACTCCGATCCACAGGTCATCCGCTAACTTTTCAACGGTAGTCGGTTCGGTCCTCCAGTCAGTGTTACCTAACCTTCAACCTGCCCATGGATAGATCGCCCGGTTTCGGGTCTATTCCCAGCGACTAGACGCCCTATTAAGACTCGCTTTCGCTACGCCTCCCCTATTCGGTTAAGCTCGCCACTGAAAATAAGTCGCTGACCCATTATACAAAAGGTACGCAGTCACAGAACAAAGTCTGCTCCCACTGCTTGTACGCATACGGTTTCAGGATCTATTTCACTCCCCTCTCCGGGGTTCTTTTCGCCTTTCCCTCACGGTACTAGTTCACTATCGGTCAGTCAGTAGTATTTAGCCTTGGAGGATGGTCCCCCCATATTCAGACAAAGTTTCTCGTGCTCCGTCCTACTCGATTTCATGACTAAGAGATTTTCGCGTACAGGGCTATCACCCACTATGGCCGCACTTTCCAGAGCGTTCCGCTAATCTCAAAGCCACTTAAGGGCTAGTCCCCGTTCGCTCGCCACTACTAAGGGAATCTCGGTTGATTTCTTTTCCTCAGGGTACTTAGATGTTTCAGTTCCCCTGGTTCGCCTCTTGCACCTATGTATTCAGTACAAGATAACCATCTTATGATGGCTGGGTTCCCCCATTCAGACATCTCCGGATCAAAGTCTGTTTGCCGACTCCCCGAAGCTTTTCGCAGGCTACCACGTCTTTCATCGCCTCTGACTGCCAAGGCATCCACCGTATGCGCTTCTTCACTTGACCATATAACCCCAAGCAATCTGGTTATACTGTGAAGACGACATTCGCCGAAAATTCGAATTTCTCAACTAAGAGAACTCACAAATTTTACCTTAGCCTGATCCGTTACCAGTGAAAGTAACGTTCAGTCTATCTTTCTATCACATACCCAAATTTTTAAAGAACGATC
>NZ_VXCA01000006.1 GCF_011369485.1 Pseudomonas atagonensis
GCAGGAACGGTCACGGTGCCGGTGGTCTTGCCCGCTTCGATAGTGATGACAGCACCGTTCGACAAGGTCACGGTGACTGGCGAGCCAGCAGCGTTGGTCAGGGTGGCGGTGTAGATGATCGAACCGCCTTCAGCCACGGTGCCGGTCGCGCTGAGCGACAGGTTGGTGGTGTCGATGGTGTCGGTGACAGTCGTCGAAACCGGCGTCTTGTCGGCCACGAGGTTTTCGTAGTTGCCGCCGCTGACGTTGGTGATCGAGTTGGTCAGCGGTGCATGGCCGGTCAACACATCGTTCGGTGCCGTGGTGGTTACGGTGCCAGTGGTTTTGCCGACTTCAATGGTGATCGACTGACCGTTCGACAGGGTCACAGTCACTGGCGAGCCAGTCACCGGGGCACCAACGGTCGCGGTGTAGGTGACAGTGCCGCCTTCGGCCGCGGTTGCGGTCGCGGTCAGCTTCACGGTCGTGGTGTCGATGGTATCGGTCACGCTGGTGACAGCTGGTGTGTTGCTGGTCACCAGATTCTCGAAGTTGCCACCAGTCGCGTTGCTGATCGTTGCCTGAACAGTGCCAGCGTCCTTGTAGACGTCATCGGCTGGCGCAGGAACGGTCACGGTGCCGGTGGTCTTGCCCGCTTCGATAGTGACCACGGCGCCGTTGGACAGGGTCACGGTCACTGGCGAGCCCGCGGCACTGGTCAGCGTCGCGGTGTAGACAATCGAACCGCCTTCAGCGACCGACGGGGTAGCGCTGAGCGACAGATTGGTAGTGTCGACGGTATCGGTGACGTTGGTCGAAACCGGTGTCTTGTCGGCTACAAGGTTCTCGTAGTTGCCACCGGTCACGTTGGTGATCGAATTGGTCAGCGGCGCGTGGCCAGTCAGTGCGTCGTTTGGCGCAGTGGTGGTCGTGGTGCCGGAGGTCTGGCCGACGCCGATGGTGATGGTCTGACCGTTGGCCAGCGTCACCACAACTGGCGAGCCGGTAACCGGCGCGCCTACGGTAGCGGTGTAAACAACGTTGCCGCCTTCAGCCGCTGTGGCGGTGGCCGTCAGCTTCACGGTGGTGGTGTCGATGGTGTCGGTGACACTGGTCACGGCTGGCGTTGTGTTCGGCACCAGGTTTTCGAAATTGCCACCGGTAGCGGTGCTGATCGTTGCCTGCACGGTGCCGGCATCTTTGTAGACGTCGTCCGCTGGCGCCGGAACGGTCACTGTACCAGTGGTTTTGCCCGCTTCAATGGTGATCACGGCGCCATTCGACAGCGTTACAGTCACTGGCGAACCAGCGGCGTTGGTCAAGGTTGCGGTGTAAACAATCGAGCCACCTTCGGCCACGGTTCCGGTCGCGCTCAGCGACAGATTGGTAGTGTCGACGGTATCGGTGACGTTGGTCGAAACCGGTGTCTTGTCGGCCACGAGGTTCTCGTAGTTGCCACCGGTCACGTTGGTGATCGAGTTGGTCAGCGGCGCATGACCGGTCAGTGCGTCGTTGGGTGCAGTGGCGGTCGCGGTGCCGGTGGTCTGGCCGACGCCGATGGTGATGGTCTGACCGTTGGCCAGGGTCACGACAACCGGCGAACCGGTTACGGCTGCACCGACAGTGGCGGTGTAGGTGACGGTGCCGCCTTCAGCCGCCGATTCGGTGGCGGTCAGTTTGACCGTGGTGGTGTCGATGGTATCAGTGACGTTGGTCACGGCTGGAACGGTGCTCGGTACCAGATTCTCGAAGTTGCCACCGGTTGCGTTCGAAATGGTTGCTTCGACTTTGCCTGCATCTTTGTAGACGTCATCCGCTGGTGCTGCGACGGTGACGGTGCCGGTGGTTTTACCCGCTTCGATGGTGATCACGGCGCCGTTGGACAGGGTCACGGTCACTGGCGAGCCAGCGGCGTTGGTCAGCGTGGCGGTGTAGATGATCGAGCCACCTTCAGCGACCGATGGGGTAGCGCTGAGCGACAGATTGGTGGTGTCGACGGTGTCGGTCACAGTCGTGTTGACCGGGGTTTTGTCGGCCACGAGGTTTTCGTAGTTGCCGCCAGTTACGCCAGTAATGGCGTTGGTCAGCGGCGCATGACCGGTCAGTGCGTCGTTTGGCGCATTGGTGGTCACAGTGCCGGTGGTCTTGCCAACTTCGATGGTGATGTTTTGACCGTTGGCCAGCGTCACGACGACAGGCGAACCGGTAACTGGCGCGCCAACGGTGGCGGTGTAAGTAACGGTGCCACCCTCAGCTGCCGATTCGGTAGCCGTCAGTTTGACGGTAGTGGTATCGATGGTATCAGTGACGTTGGTCACGGCCGGTACGGTGCTCGGTACCAGATTCTCGAAGTTGCCACCGGTTGCGGTCGAAATGGTCGCTTCAACCTTGCCTGCGTCTTTGTAAACGTCATCAGCCGGAGCTGGGACGGTGACGGTGCCGGTGGTTTTACCCGCTTCGATGGTGATCACGGCGCCGTTGGACAGAGTCACGGTCACTGGCGAACCAGCGGCGTTGGTCAGCGTAGCGGTGTAGATGATCGAGCCACCTTCAGCGACCGACGGGGTAGCGCTGAGCGACAGATTGGTGGTGTCGACTGTGTCGGTCACGGTGGTGCTGACCGGAGTCTTGTCGGCAACGAGGTTCTCGTAATTACCGCCAGTCACACCGGTAATCGAGTTGGTAAGCGGCGCATGACCGGTCAACGCATCGTTCGGGGCGGTGGTGGTCACGGTGCCGGTGGTTTTACCCACTTCGATGGTGATCTGCTGACCATTGGACAGCGTTACGACCACAGGCGAGCCAGTCACAGGGGCGCCCACAGTGGCGGTGTAGGTAACAGTACCGCCTTCAGCCACGGACGTATCGGCAGTCAGTTTGACCGTCGAGGTATCGATGGTGTCGGTCACTTCGGTCACGGCCGGCGTCGTGCTCGGCACCAGGTTTTCGAAGTTGCCGCCAGTCGCGGTAGAAATGGTCGCCTCGACTTTGCCGGCGTCTTTGTAGACGTCATCAGCCGGGGCTGGAACGGTCACGGTGCCAGTGGTTTTACCGGCCTCGATGGTGATCACGGCGCCGTTCGACAGAGTCACGGTCACTGGCGAACCAGCGGCGTTAGTCAGGGTCGCAGTGTAAATAATCGAACCACCCTCAGCCACGGTGCCGGTCGCGCTCAGCGAAAGGTTGGTGGTGTCGACGGTGTCGGTGACGTTGGTCGATACCGGAGTTTTGTCGGCGACCAGATTTTCATAGTTGCCACCGCTGACTTCGGTAATCGCATTGGTGATCGGCGCGTGGCCGGTCAATGCATCGTTCGGTGCAGTGAAGGTCACGGTACCGGTGGTTTTGCCCACTTCGATGGTGATGTTCTGACCATTGGCCAGGGTCACGACGACAGGCGAACCCGTCACTGGCGCGCCAACAGTGGCGGTGTAAGTAACGGTGCCACCTTCAGCCGCCGACTCGGTCGCGGTCAGTTTGACGGTGGTGGTGTCGATGGTATCGGTAACGTTGGTAACCGCCGGTACGGTGCTCGGCACCAGGTTTTCGAAGTTGCCGCCAGTCGCGTCCTTGATGGTCACTTCGACTTTGCCGGCATCTTTGTAGACGTCATCGGCAGGCGCGGCGACGGTCACGGTGCCTGTAGTTTTGCCGGCCTCGATGGTGATCACCGAGCCGTTGCTCAGGGTCACGGTCACTGGCGTGCCGGCCGGATTGGTCAGGGTCGCGGTGTAGGTGATCTGGCCACCTTCGGCCACGGTACCGGTTGCAGACAGCGACAGGTTGGTAGTGTCGACGGTGTCGGTCACGGTGGTGCTGACCGGAGTCTTGTCGGCGACCAGATTTTCGTAGTTACCGCCGCTGACGTCGGTGATCGAGTTGCTCAGCGGCGTGTGGCCGTTCAATGCATCGTTCGGTGCAATGGTGGTCACGGTGCCGGTGGTTTTGCCGACTTCAATGGTGATGTTTTGACCGTTAGCCAGCGTTACCACGACAGGCGAACCAGTCACCGGCGCGCCAACAGTCGCGGTGTAAGTAACGGTGCCACCTTCAGCCGCCGACTCGGTCGCGGTCAGTTTGACGGTGGTGGTGTCGATGGTATCGGTAACGTTGGTGACGGCCGGAACGGTGCTCGGCACCAGGTTCTCGAAGTTGCCACCAGTCGCGTCCTTGATGGTCACTTCGACTTTACCGGCGTCCTTGTAGACGTCATCGGCAGGCGCTGCAACGGTCACGGTGCCAGTGGTTTTGCCAGCCTCAATGGTAATCACTGCGCCGTTGGACAGAGTCACCGTCACCGGGGTGCCGGCCGGGTTGGTCAGCGTCGCGGTGTAAACGATTGAACCGCCTTCAGCCACCGAGTCGGTCGCGGTCAGGTTCAGGTTGGTGGTGTCGGTGGTGTCCGACACTGCGGTGTCAGCCGACTTGCCGTCGGTCACCAGTTTTTCGTAGTTGCCGCCAGTCGCGCCGTCGATGGTCACACTCAACGAGCTGCCGCCCGCCAACGGGCTGTTCGGCGCAACAAAGTTCACGGTGCCGGTGGTTTCACCGACAGCGATGGTGATGGTCTGGCCATTGGACAGGGTTACGACGACCGGCGAGCCAGTCACTGGCGCGGTCACGGTCGCGGTGTAGACCACTGTTTCGCCTTCGGCGACGTTTGCGGTGGCAGTCAGCGACACGGTGGAGGTGTCGATGGTGTCGTTGACGGTGGTGACCGCCGGAGTCGTGCTGGTGACGAGGTTTTCGAAGTCGCCACCGGTTGCGCCCTTGATGGTCGCTTCAACGGTGCCAGCGTCTTTGTAGACGTCATCTTTCGGTGCGTCGACGGTCACGGTGCCGGTGGTTTTACCGGCCTCGATGGTGATCACCGAGCCATTGCTCAGGGTCACGGTGACGGGCGAGCCTGCTGCGTTGGTCAGTGTGGCGGTGTAGGTGATCTGGCCGCCTTCGTTGACCGAACCGGTCGCAGTCAGCGAAAGGTTGGTGGTGTCAGTGGTGTCGGTGACGGTGGTGCTGACCGGGGTTTTGTCTGCGACCAGGTTTTCGTAGTTGCCGCCGGAAACGTCGGTGATCGAGTTGGTCAGCGGCGCGTGGCCGGTCAACGCGTCATTTGGCGCGGTGGTGGTGACGGTGCCGGTGGTTTTGCCGACTTCGATGGTGATGTTCTGACCGTTGGCCAAAGTCACCACGACCGGCGAACCGGTGACTGGCGCGCCGACAGTGGCGGTGTAAGTGACGGTGCCACCCTCGGCAGCCGACTCGGTGGCCGTCAGTTTGACGGTCGAAGTGTCGATGGTGTCAGTGACATCGGTCACCGCGGGCGTGGTGCTCGGAACGAGATTCTCGAAGTTGCCACCCGTTGCATCCTTGATGGTCACTTCGACCTTGCCGGCGTCTTTGTAGACGTCATCGGCTGGCGCAGCGACGGTTACGGTGCCAGTGGTTTTGCCCGCTTCGATGGTGATGACTGAGCCGTTCGACAGGGTCACGGTTACCGGTGTGCCGGCCGGGTTGCTCAGCGTTGCGGTGTAAACGATCGAACCGCCTTCAGCCACGGTGCCGGTCGCGGTCAGCGACAGATTGGTGGTGTCGACAGTGTCGGTCACAGTGGTGCTGACCGGCGTCTTGTCGGCGACCAGGTTCTCGTAATTACCGCCGCTCACATCAGTGATCGCGTTGCTCAGCGGCGTGTGGCCGTTGAGCGCATCGTTCGGCGCGGTGGTGGTCACGGTGCCGGTGGTTTTGCCGACTTCAATGGTGATCTGCTGACCGTTGGCCAGGGTCACGACCACAGGCGAGCCGGTCACCGCAGCGCCAACAGTGGCGGTGTAAGTAACGGTGCCACCTTCAGCTGCCGTTTCGGTCGCGGTCAGTTTGACCGTGATGGTGTCGACGGTATCGGTGACCTCGGTGACGGCCGGAACGGTGCTTGGCACCAGGTTCTCGAAATTGCCGCCCGTGGCAGTCGAAATGGTTGCTTCGACTTTGCCAGCGTCTTTGTAGACGTCATCAGCCGGGGCTGCGACGGTCACGGTGCCAGTGGTTTTGCCAGCCTCGATGGTGATCACAGCGCCGTTCGACAAGGTCACGGTGACTGGCGAGCCAGCGGCGTTGGTCAGTGTCGCGGTATAGGTGATCGAACCGCCCTCGGCGACCGAATTGGTGGCGCTGAGCGACAGGTTGGTGGTGTCGACGGTGTCGGTGACGCTGGTCGAGACCGGCGTCTTGTCGGCCACCAGGTTTTCGTAGTTACCGCCGCTGACGTTGGTGATCGAGTTACCCAGTGAGGCCTGACCAGTCAGCGCGTCGTTTGGCGCGGTGAAGGTCACGGTGCCAGTGGTTTTGCCGACTTCGATGGTGATGCTCTGGCCGTTGGTCAGGGTCACAACGACAGGTGAACCGGTGACCGGTGCGCCAACTGTGGCGGTGTAAGTAACGGTGCCACCTTCAGCCACGGTGGTGTCTGCGGTCAGTTTGACGGTCGAGGTATCGATGGTGTCAGTGACTTCAGTCACCGCGGGCGTGGTGCTCGGAACGAAGTTCTCGAAGTTGCCGCCGGTAGCGTCCTTGATGGTGACTTCAACTTTGCCGGCGTCTTTGTAGACGTCATCGGCAGGGGCTGCAACGGTCACGGTGCCGGTGGTTTTACCAGCCTCGATGGTGATCACGGCACCGTTCGAGAGGGTCACGGTGACCGGCGTGCCAGCCGGATTGGTCAGCGTCGCGGTGTAGACAATCGAACCGCCCTCAGCCACAGACCCGGTCGCGGTCAGCGACAGGTTGGTGGTATCGACGGTGTCGGTCACCGAGGTCATGGCCGGCGTTTTGTCGGCCACGAGATTTTCGTAGTTGCCACCGCTGGCGCCGTCGATCTTCACGGTCAGCGTGTTGCCGCCGGCCAGTGCATCGTTCGGTGCGGTGAAGTTGACGCTGCCACTGCTGGCGCCGACCGGGATGGTGATGGTCTGGCCGTTGGACAGGGTCACGACGACTGGCGAACCGGTGACCGGCGCGGTGACGGAAGCGGTGTAAACCACCACGCCGCCTTCCACGGTGCTGGCGGTGGCGGTCAGCGAAACAGTGCTGTTGTCGATGGTGTCGGTAACGTCGGTAACGGCCGGAGTCTTGTCGACCACCAGATTCTCGAAGTTGCCACCTGTGGTCTTGGTGATGCTGGCGTCGACTCTGCCGGCGTCCTTGTACACGTCATCGCCAGGTGCGGCGACGGTCGCGGTGCCGCTGCTCGCGCCCTTGGCGATGTTGATCACCGCGCCGTTGCTCAGGGTCACGGTCATGGCCGAGCCGGCCGGATTGGTCAACGTCGCGGTGTAAACGATCGAACCACCCTCGGCGACCGAGCCGGTGGCGCTGAGGCTGATGTTGGTGGTGTCGACGGTATCGGTGACTTTGGTGACGACGGCCGAACGGTCGGCATCGACTTGTTCGAAGTTGCCGCCGCTGTGGCTGGCAATCGCGGTCTGTACCTTGCCGCCGTCGATGTACGGAGTATTCGCAGGCGCGGCGAAATTCACCGAGCCGCTGGTGGCGCCGGCGGCGATGTTGATCACTGCTCCGTTGGCCAGAGTCACGGTCATGGCGGTGCCGGCCGGGTTGCTCAGGGTCGCGGTGTAGGTGATCTGGCCACCTTCGCTGACGGTGTCGCTGGCGCTCAGGGTCAGCGTGGTCTTGTCGATGGTGTCATTGACGGTGGTGCTGACCGGGGTCTTGCTGACATCGAGTTTTTCGAAGTTGCCGCCGCTGGCATCGGTCATGGTCACGGTGAGCTTGCTGACGTCTTTATAGACGTCATCGCTTGGCGCAGCGATGGTCACCGAACCGCTGGTCTTGCCGGCCTCGATGGTGATGGTCTGGCCGTTGCTCAGGTTGACGGTCACCGGCGTTTGCGCGGCGTTGGTCAGGGTCGCGGTGTAGGTGATCGAGGTGCCTTCGAGCACGTAGCTTTCGGCACTGAGGGTCAGGTGCGTGGTGTTGATGGTGTCGGCGACGTTGGTCACCGCTGGCGTCGGGTTGGCCACCAGGTTTTCGAAATTGCCGCCCGAGGTTTCCTTGATGGTCACTTCGAGCTTGCCAGCGTCTTTGTAGACGTCATCGGCCGGCGCCGGAACGGTCACGGTGCCGGTGGTTTTGCCGGCTTCGATGGTGATGGTTGAACCGTTGCTCAGGGTCACGGTTACCGGGGTGCCGGCCGGATTGGTCAGCGTCGCGGTGTAGACGATCTGCCCACCTTCGTTGACGTTGCCGGTGGCGGTCAGCGAAACGGTGGTGGTGTCGACGGTGTCGGTGACGGTGGTGCTGACCGGGGTTTTGTCGGCGACCAGATTTTCGTAGTTGCCGCCGCTGACGTTGGTGATCGAGTTGGTCAGCGGTTCATGGCCGGCCAGCACGTCGTTCGGCGCGGTGGTGGTGACGGTACCGGAAGTTTTGCCGACTTCGATGGTGATGCTCTGGCCGTTGGCCAGGGTCACCACGACTGGCGAACCGGTCACTGGCGCGCCAACAGTTGCGGTGTAGGTGACGGTGCCACCTTCAGCGGCAGTCTCGGTTGCGCTCAGTTTGACCGTCGAGGTGTCGATAGTGTCGGTGACTTCGGTGACGGCTGGAACGGTGCTCGGCACTAAGTTTTCGAAGTTGCCGCCAGTCGCGTCCTTGATCGTGACTTCGACCTTGCCGGCGTCTTTGTAGACGTCATCGGCAGGAGCTGCGACGGTCACGGTGCCGGTGGTTTTGCCGGCTTCGATGGTGATCACCGAACCGTTCGACAGAGTCACGGTTACCGGGGTGCCGGCCGGGTTGGTCAGCGTCGCGGTGTAAACAATCGAACCGCCTTCAGCCACGGTACCTGTTGCGCTGAGCGTCAGGTTGGTGGTGTCAGTGGTGTCGGTGACGGTGGTGCTGACCGGGGTTTTGTCTGCGACCAGGTTTTCGTAGTTGCCGCCGGAAACGTCGGTGATCGAGTTGCTCAGCGGCGCATGGCCGTTCAGCGCATCGTTCGGTGCGGTGGTGGTCACGGTGCCAGTGGTTTTACCCACTTCGATGGTGATGTTCTGGCCGTTGGCCAGGATCACGATAACTGGAGAACCGGTAACCGGTGCACCGACGGTGGCGGTGTAGGTGACGGTGCCACCCTCGGCAGCCGACTCGGTGGCCGTCAGTTTGACGGTGGTGGTGTCGACGGTGTCGGTGACGTCGGTCACCGCTGGGGTAGTACTCGGAACGAGGTTCTCGAAGTTGCCGCCCGTTGCGTCCTTGATGGTCACTTCGACTTTGCCGGCGTCTTTGTAGACATCGTCGGCAGGGGCCGCGACGGTTACGGTGCCGGTGGTTTTACCGGCTTCAATGGTGATCACCGAACCGTTCGACAGGGTCACGGTAACAGGCGAGCCTGCGGCGTTGGTCAGGGTCGCGGTGTAGGTAATCTGGCCGCCTTCAGCCACGGTGCCGGTCGCACTCAGTGTCAGGTCGGTGGTGTCGGTAGTGTCAGTGACGGTAGTGCTGACCGGGGTTTTGTCGGCGACGAGGTCTTCGTAATTGCCGCCGCTCACGCCCGTGATCGCGTTGGTGATCGGTGCATGGCCGGTCAACGCATCATTCGGTGCAGTAGTGGTCACGGTGCCAGTGGTTTTGCCGACTTCGATGGTGATGTTCTGGCCGTTGGCCAAAGTCACGATCACTGGCGAACCGGTCACTGGTGCGCCAACAGTGGCGGTGTAGGTGACGGTGCCACCTTCAGCCGCCGTTTCGGTCGCGGTCAGTTTGACGGTGGTGGTGTCGACGGTATCGGTGACTTCGGTGACGGCCGGAACGGTGCTCGGCACCAGGTTCTCGAAGTTGCCGCCGGTGGCGTCCTTGATGGTCACTTCGACTTTGCCAGCGTCTTTGTAGACGTCATCGGCAGGGGCGGCGACGGTCACGTTGCCAGTGGTTTTGCCCGCTTCGATGGTGATGACTGCACCGTTCGAAAGGGTCACGGTCACCGGGGTGCCAGCCGGATTGGTCAGCGTCGCGGTGTAAACAATCGAACCGCCCTCAGCCACGGAACCGGTCGCGCTCAGCGACAGATTGGTGGTGTCGGCAACGTCAGTCACGGTGGTCGAGACCGGGGTTTTGTCCGCTACGAGGTCTTCGTAGTTACCGCCAGAAACGCCGGTGATCGAGTTGGTCAGCGGTGCATTGCCGGCCAGCGCGTCGTTTGGTGCGGTGGTGGTCATAGTGCCGGTGGTTTTGCCGACTTCGATGGTGATGCTCTGGCCGTTGGCCAGGGTCACAACGACAGGTGAACCGGTGACCGGTGCGCCAACTGTGGCGGTGTAAGTAACGGTGCCACCTTCAGCCACGGTGGTGTCTGCGGTCAGTTTGACGGTCGAGGTATCGATGGTGTCAGTGACTTCAGTCACCGCGGGCGTGGTGCTCGGAACGAGGTTCTCGAAGTTGCCGCCGGTAGCGTCCTTGATGGTGACTTCAACTTTCCCGGCGTCTTTGTAGACGTCATCGGCAGGGGCTGCAACGGTCATGGTGCCGGTGGTTTTACCAGCCTCGATGGTGATCACGGCACCGTTCGAGAGGGTCACGGTGACTGGCGTGCCAGCCGGATTGGTCAGCGTCGCGGTGTAAACAATCGAGCCGCCCTCGGCCACGGAACCGGTGGCGGTCAACGAGAGGTTGGTGTCGTCGATCGAATCGGTCACGGTGGTGGTCGCTGGTGTCGTGTTCGGCACCAGGTTCTCGAAGTTGCCACCGGTTGCACCGGTAATGGTGGTGCTGACAGTGCCGCCATTGTTGTAGACGTCGTTCGGCGCGGTTGGCACGTTGACGCTGCCGCTGGTCTTGCCGGCTTCTATGGTGATGGTCGAGCCGTTCGACAGGGTAATGGTCACCGGCGTTTGCGCGGCGTTGGTCAGGGTCGCGGTGTAGGTGATCTGGCCGCCTTCGACCACGGTGCCGGTGGCGGTGAGGCTCACGCTGGTGGTGTCGACCGAGTCGGTCACGGTGGTGGTCGCTGGCGTCGTGTTCGGCACCAGGTTCTCGAAGTTGCCACCGGTTGCGCCGGTAATCGTGGTGCTGACGGTGCCGCCATTGTTGTAGACGTCATTCGGCGCGGTCGGCACGTTGACGGTGCCAGTGGTCTGGCCGGCCTCGATGGTGATGATCGAGCCGTTCGACAAGGTGACGGTGACCGGGGTCTGCGCCGGGTTGGTCAGGGTCGCGGTGTAGGTGATCTGGCCGCCTTCGACAACGCTGCCGGTAGCGGTCAGGGTCAGGCCGGTGTTGTCGATCGAGTCGGTGATGGTGGTCACCGCCGGCGTCGGGTTTGGCACCAGGTTTTCGAAGTTGCCACCGGTGGCACCGGTAATCGTCGTGGTGACGGTGCTGCCGTTGTTATAAACGTCGTTGGCCGGGGTCGGCACATTGACGGTGCCCGTGGTCTGGCCCGCGCCGATGGTGATGGTCGAGCCGTTCGACAGGGTGACGGTCACCGGCGTCTGCGCCGGGTTGGTCAGGGTCGCGGTGTAGGTGATCTGCCCGCCTTCGGTGACACTCGGCCCGGCCGTCAGGGTGACGGTGGTGGTGTCGATGGTGTCGGTGACCTGGGTCGTGGCCGGGGTGGTCGGCGGGGTCACGGTGATGCCGTTGCCGCCGCTGGTGCCGGTGACCGTCACGTCGATTTGCGATGGATCGTTATAAACCGTGTCGTTCGGTGCCAATGGCACGTTGACGGTGCCCGTGGTGGAGCCGGCCGGGATCACAATCACCGCACCGTTGGACAGGGTGATGGTCAGGTCGGTCAACGGCGCCTGAGTCAGGGTCGCGGTGTACACCAGCACGCCGCCGGCTTCGGTGATGGACGGCGTGGCGCTGAGGCTCAGGGTCGACTCACGCAGGGCGTTGGTGGTGGTGTCGGTGGTCTGGCCGCCGGTGATGTTCTGCGCGGCTTGCGCGCCAGAGTTGATCCCCGCTGTCGGGAAGCCAATGGTCGGGTCGACGCGGCCAGCGGTAGCGTCGAGCATTACGAAGCTGTGGCCACCACCGGCGGCGCCGCCAGTGCCTGCCGCGCTCGGGCCGGCAGCGGTGGCATCCAGGGCGGTGGTCGGGTCGACGCCCGCGGCAATGGCTTGCTGCAGTTCAGCTACCGACGGCGCAGCCTGCGCGGTGGCTTCGGCCAGGTCAGTGCTGGAGTCGGGCGCGGTGGCGCTCCATTGAGTCTCACGGCCCAGATCGAGGGTGCGGCCATCAGCCAGTTCAAGCGACACGGCGCCGGAGAGACCGGTGTCAATCTGATCGCCGACAAACAGTCGGTCGCCTTCAACGAGAACGCGACGCACGCCCTCTGGGGACACCACGAATACCTGACCAACAATGCTTTTGACGATGGCAACAACACTGCTCATTGAAGACTCTCCGGGGTGTCACGTTCAGTTGACTTCCATAGCCTGACGGCGTCTGCGCCGATTCAGTCTGGACGTACTTTAAAAATTTGCGAAACAAGTTTGACGCGCTTTTTCGTCAATAATTTGGCTAGATTCTTTCGCTATTAACTTTATGCCAAACTATTGACCTTCTGGGTGCCATCCTAAACAATCGCCCCACTAATGTCACATTGATATTTCCGCGGCGACCTGTCCTACAACGTGTGATCCAGTTCCTGTTTTGAACTTTCCGACATACGGTCATTCCGGTTGCCAATCATCCGACGCAGCAGCACGTTTCGCTGTGATTCAAGACAAGTAGTTCTGGGAAATCTTTACCATGCGTTCGCACCTGTTCAAGGCTCTACCCTTCGCTCTCGCCGCCTCATTCGTACAAGCACAATCCTTACCAGAAGCCATGCAACAGGCGCTGGATGTCCATCCGGAAATCCAGGCAGGGGTCAACAGTCGTTTGGCCGCGGATTATCAGTTAAAGGCGGCGAAAGGGGGATACCTGCCCAAGGTCGATCTGCTCGGCGGTTATGGCCGTGAAGGCACCGACAGCGTAACCACCCGCGCCAACGGTGGCGGCAATCACTGGGAAACCCTGAACCGCAGCGAGTCAAGTTTACGTCTCTCGCAAATGGTCTTTGACGGTTTTGCGACGTCGAGCGAAGTCGGCCGTCAACAAGCCACCGTCAACTCCCGCGCGTACTCATTGCTCGGCACTTCCGAGCGCACCGGTCTGACTGTCGCCCAGGTTTACCTGGACGTGCTGACCCGTCGCGAATTCGTGCGTCTGGCTGAAGAAAACCTCAAGAGCCACCAGCGCATCTACGATCAGATCCAGCTGCGCACCCAGCGCGGTGTCGGCAGCGGCGCCGACCTCGATCAGGCCGAGGCGCGGATGGCTCAGGCCCGCAACAACCTGATCACCGAGCAAACCAACCTTGCCGACTCGGAAACCAACTTCCTCAGCGCCGTTGGCCAGATGCCCGATCAACTGGAGCGTCCGGCGCCGTTCATGGCGATGATGCCGGCCAATCTCAACGAAGCGCGCCAGCAGATGCTGGAAAACAGCCCGATCCTGCGTTCGGCCGAGTCCGACATCGCTGCTGCCGAGAAGCAGTACGAAACCGCGAAGTCGACGTTCTACCCGCGCTTCGATGCCGAGCTGGGCCGCACCGCCGACAACGATCTCGATGGCCAGAACGGTCACAACAACGAGTGGCAAGCCATGCTGCGCATGCGCTTCAATCTCTACTCCGGTGGCAGCAACAAGGCGGATCTTGAGTCCAAGTCGTACCTGTCGAACCAGGCGCTGGACATCCGCAACAACGCCTTGCGTCAGTTGAACGAAGAACTGGGTCTGGCGTGGAACGCCCTGAACAACGCCAATGCCCAGGTGCCGATCGCCCAGCAATATGTCGATCACAGCACTGCGGTGCGTACCGCTTACCAGCGTCAGTTCAGTCTCGGCGAGCGTACCTTGCTCGATTTGCTCGACAGCGAAAACGAGTTGTTCACCGCTTCGCGGCGTCTGGCTGAAATCAAAAACATTCAGTTATTTACTCAGTACCGAATCAAGGCGACCATGGGCGAATTGCTCAAGAGCCAGGGAGTGGTCGCACCGTTGGCATCCGTTGTGCAGAACGACGTGAAGCCCAAGGTCCAGCTACCCGGGATGAACTGAGTTGTCCCTTTTCAACTGTTAAAGAGTGTCGAGCGTGGAATCAGAAGTCAGTCGAGTTCATCTCAGTCATGATCCACGCGCGTTGCACGACGATCCGTTACTGGATGGTCTGCTCGCCCTTTGCATGCTGCACCAGAAGCCCGCCAGCGCGGCGATGCTGACCACCGGCCTGCCGCTGCCCAAACAACGTCTGAGCGTCGAGTTGCTGCCCCGCGCGGCGGCTCGCGCAGGCCTGCAAGGTCGGGTGTTGCAACGCAAGCTGGAAGAGATTCCGGCGATTGCGATGCCGGCGTTGCTGCTGCTCAAGGATGGCCGCAGTGCCGTGCTGTTGGGCTGGCAGGGCGAGAGCGAAGCGCGGGTGCTGCTCAGCGAAAGCGATGGCGGCGAGTCGCTGGTCAGCCGGGAACTGCTCGCTGACGATTACACCGGCAAAGTCTTCTTCGCCCAGCCGCAACACAAATTCGACGTCAACCACGGCACGCTGATTCCGCGTGCGCGCTCGTGGTTCCGCGACACCCTCAAGCGCTCGCGCTGGCTGTATGCCGATGCGATCGCCGCGAGTTTCCTGATCAACATCATCGCCATGGCCGCGCCGCTGTTCGTGATGAACGTCTACGACCGCGTGGTGCCGAACCAGGCTGAAGCGACCCTGTGGGTGCTGGCGCTGGGCATCACCGGTGCTTATCTGTTCGACCTCATCCTCAAGAGTCTGCGCAGCCTGTGCCTGGATCTGGCCGGGAAGAAAACCGACCTGATTATTTCGGCGACACTGTTCGAACGCATCGTTGGCATGGCGATGAAATACCGCCCGGCACGGGTCGGCAGTTTCGCGCAGAACATCCACGAGTTTCAGAGCCTGCGCGACTTCCTCGCGTCGCTGACCCTGACCAGTCTGATCGACTTGCCGTTCACCATTTTGATCTTCATCGTCATCGCCATACTTGGCGGGCATCTGGTGTGGATTCCGGTGCTGGCGTTTCCGATTGCCCTGGCCATCGGTTATGCGTTGCAGAAGCCGCTGGTGGCAACCATGGAACGCACCATGGCGCTGGGCGCCGAGCGTCAGTCGAGCCTGATCGAAACCCTCGCCGGCCTCGACGCGGTCAAGGTCAACAACGCTGAAAGCGAACGCCAGTATCAGTGGGAACAGACCATCGGCACCCTCAGCCGCCTCGAACTGCGGGTGAAAATGCTCTCCGGTCTGGCGATGAACATCACCCTGCTGATCCAGCAACTGGCCGGGGTGATCATGATCGTCTTCGGTGTGTACCAGATCATCGACGGCCACCTGAGCATGGGCGGTCTGATTGCCTGCTACATGCTCAGCGGTCGCGCACTGAGTCCGCTGGCGTCGCTGTCCGGTCTGCTGACCCGCTATCAACAGGCGCGCGTGACCATGACCTCGGTCGACCAGATGATGGAGTTGCCACAGGAGCGCAATTTCGAGGAGCGCCCGCTGAGCCGCAAGGTTCTGCAAGGCGCCATCGAATGCCGCCAGCTCAACTTCACTTACCCGGAACAACAGAACCCGGCGCTGAAGAACATCAACCTGGTGATTCGTCCCGGCGAGAAGATCGGCATCATCGGCCGCAGCGGCTCGGGCAAGAGTTCGCTGGCCAAACTGCTGGTCGGCCTCTATCAGCCAGATGACGGTGCGTTGCTGGTCGACGGTGTGGATATCCGTCAGATCGACGTCAGCGAGCTGCGCTACAACATCGGCTACGTGCCGCAAGACATCCAGCTGCTGGCCGGCACCCTGCGCGACAACCTGGTGTCCGGCGCCCGTTACGTAGAAGACGAACTCGTCCTGCAAGCCGCCGAACTGGCCGGCGTTCACGAATTCGCCCGTCTGCACCCGCAAGGTTATGAGCTGCAAGTGGGTGAGCGCGGGCAGAACCTGTCCGGCGGCCAACGGCAGAACGTGGCACTGGCCCGGGCGCTGTTGCTCAATCCGCCGATCCTGTTGATGGACGAGCCGACCAGCGCCATGGACAACACCGGTGAAGAACGCCTCAAGCAACGGCTCGCCGCCGTCATCGAAAACAAGACCGTGGTGCTGGTGACGCACCGTGCCTCGCTGCTGTCGCTGGTGGATCGTCTGCTGGTGGTCGACCGCGGGCAGATTCTCGCCGATGGGCCGAAAGCCGCAGTGATGGAAGCGTTGAAGAAGGGGCAGATCAGTGTTGCTTAAGTCGGGTTTCAAGGATTCGATCCGTCGCTACTTCAAAGGCTCTGCTTCGTTGCAGGGGCAGCCGTTGCCAGAGGTCAACAAGGCGCTGATCGAAGACGCCCCGCGCGTCGTGCGCCTGACGATCTGGGCGATCATCGGCTTCTTCGTGTTCCTGCTGCTCTGGGCCAACTTCGCCGTGATCGACGAAGTGACCAAAGGCGACGGCAAGGCGATTCCGTCGTCGAAGATCCAGAAAATCCAGAACCTCGAAGGCGGGATCGTCTCCGAGCTGTACGTCAAGGAAGGCCAGATCGTCGAGGCTGGCGCACCGCTGATTCGTCTGGATGACACGCGATTTGCCTCCAATGTCGGCGAAACCGAGGCTGATCGCTTGTCGATGCTGCTGCGGGTCGAGCGTCTGAGCGCCGAGGTCGATGACCGTCCGCTGAATTTCCCCGAAGACGTGCTCAAAGCTGTGCCGGGTCAGGCCAAGAGCGAAGAATCGCTCTACATCAGCCGCCGTCAGCAGTTGCACGACGAAATTGGCGGCTTGCAGGAGCAGTTGATCCAGCGTCAGCAAGAGCTGCGCGAGTTCACTTCCAAGCAGGCGCAATACCGTCAGCAACTCGGCCTGCAACGTCAGGAAATCAATATGTCCGAGCCACTGGTGGCGCAGGGCGCGGTTTCCCCGGTGGAAGTGCTGCGGCTCAAGCGTGCCGAAGTGGAAACCCGTGGTCAGCTCGACGCCACCACACTGGCGATTCCTCGCGCCGAATCGGCGATCAAGGAAGTGCAACGCAAGATCGACGAAACCCGCGGCAAATTCCGCAGTGAAGCGCTGACTCAGCTCAACGAAGCCCGCACCGACCTGAACAAGGCCCAGGCCACCGGCAAGGCACTGGAAGACCGCGTTAGCCGTACGCTGGTGACATCGCCGGTGCGCGGCATCGTCAACAAGTTGCTGGTCAATACCATCGGCGGCGTGATCCAGCCGGGCAGCGACATGGTCGAAATCGTCCCGCTGGACGACACGCTGCTGGTCGAGGCGAAGATTCGCCCGCAAGACATTGCCTTCCTCCATCCGGGACAGGAAGCGATCGTGAAATTCACTGCCTACGACTACACCATTTACGGCGGGCTCAAAGCCCAGCTGGAGCAGATCGGCGCCGACACCATCACCGATGAAGACAAGAAAACCACCTACTACGTGATCAAGGTGCGCACCGAGCGCAGCCACTTGGGCACCGATGAGAAGCCTCTGCTGATCATCCCGGGGATGGTCGCGTCGGTGGACATCATTACCGGCAAGAAATCGGTGTTGAGTTATTTGCTCAAACCGATCATTCGCGCCCGGGCTGAAGCACTGCACGAGCGCTAGATTTTCATTGGCCTTGCCGGCCTGGTCGCGAACAAGCCCGCTCCCACCGTGGATCTGTGTTGAACGCTTATTTTGTGTTCAGCGCGCACCCCTGTGGGAGCGGGCTTGCTCGCGAAGGCGTCAGTTCAGACACCGCGTACCTGTCAGTAAGTGACAAAAACCGTCACTCACCAAATCGTCCATTCCTCACCAACCGCCATATCGTTATTCGCTAACGGTATTTAATTTCCACTTCTTATATCTATAAAGTCACTCTTCTGCGTACCTGCCGACCAATCGGCGCGCCGCACGACCCGAACCAACACGCAATCCAGCGTGAGTTTCTGATCGACGAGCGCGCCTGTGAGCGCGCCGTGCGTGGGAGATTGAAAGATGTCCGCAGCCACTGCCACCCCAAGCGCCGCGACCGCCGCGCCGCAAACCTTCGATATTCGTCCGTTCAGCGGTGCTGTCGGCGCCGAAATCATCGGCCTCGACCTGACTCGTCCGGTCAACGATGAAGACTTCGCCCGCATTCACCGCGCGCACCTCGATCATCACGTCGTGGTGTTCCGTGACCAACGCATCTCCCCGCAACAGCAGATCGATTTCAGCCGCCGCTTCGGCGTGTTGCAGATCCACGTGCTCAAGCAGTTCCTGCTGGCCAATCACCCGGAAATTCTCATCGTTTCCAACATCGTCGAAAACGGCCAGAACATCGGCCTCGGCGATGCCGGCAAGTTTTGGCACTCGGACCTTTCCTATAGAGAGCTGCCGAGCCTCGGCTCGATGCTGCACGCTCAAGAGCTGCCGTCCGAAGGCGGCGACACCCTGTTCGCCGACATGCACAAAGCCTGGGACAGCCTGCCCGACGCGCTGCGCAATGCCGTCGAAGGCCGCTCGGCTGCGCATTCCTACACTGCGCGCTACAGCGAAACCAAATTCGAAGGCAACTGGCGCCCGACCCTGACCCCGGAGCAATTGGCTCAGGTCGCCGAGGTCGTGCACCCGGTGGTCCGCACCCATCCGGAAAACGGCCGCAAGGCGTTGTTCGTCAGTGAAGGCTTCACCACCCGCATCGTCGGCCTGCCGGAAGACGAGAGCCAACAACTGCTCGCCGAGCTCTACGCCCACAGCGTGTTGCCGCAGAACATCTATCGCCATCAATGGCAGCCCCACGACATGGTGTTCTGGGACAACCGTTCGCTGATCCACCTCGCCGCCGGCTGCCCTGCGCACCTGCGCCGCAAGCTGTATCGCACGACCATTCAGGGCGACGCGCCTTTTTGATTTGCCGGAGATCCGATCATGTCCAAACGTCTTCCATTCGCGCCGCTGGCAGCGGCCATCGGCCTCGGTTTCAGCCTGATCGCCGGCAGCCTGGTGGCGCCGACCGTGGCTCACGCCGAAGGTGAAATCCGTATCGCCGAACAGTTCGGCATTGTTTATTTATTGCTCAACGTGGTGCGTGATCAGGAATTGATCGAGAAGTACGGCAAGCAGGAAGGCCTCGACATCAAGGTCGACTGGACGCAATTGTCGGGCGGCGCGGCGGTCAACGACGCGCTGTTGTCCGGCTCCATCGACATTGCCGGCGCTGGCGTCGGGCCGTTGCTGACTATCTGGGATCGCACCCACGGCAAGCAGAACGTCAAAGCCGTGGCCTCGCTGGGCAACTTCCCTTACTACCTGGTGAGCAACAATCCCAAGGTCAAAACCATCGCCGACTTCACCGAGAAGGACCGCATCGCGGTGCCGGCGGTGGGCGTTTCCGTGCAGTCGCGCTTCCTGCAATACGCGGCGGCCAAACAGTGGGGCGACAAGGAATTCAATCGCCTCGACAAGTACACCATCGCCGTTCCGCACCCGGACGCCACCGCTGCGTTGATTGCCGGCGGCACCGAGCTGACCGGGCATTTCTCCAACCCGCCGTTCCAGGATCAGGCGCTGGAAAATCCGAACGTGCACGTGGTGCTCAACTCCTATGACGTGCTCGGCCCGAACTCGCCGACCGTGCTGTTCGCCACCGAGAAATTCCGCAACGACAACCCGAAAACCTACAAAGCGTTCGTCGAAGCCCTGACCGAAGCCGCGCAATTTGCGCAGAACGATAAAGGCGCGGCGGCGGACACTTACATCCGCGTGACCAAGGCCAAGATCGACCGCGCCGCGTTGCTGAAAATCATCGACAACCCGCAGTTCGAATTCAGTGTCACGCCGAAAAACACTTATCCACTCGCCGAATTCCTCTACCGCGTCGGCGCGATCAAGAACAAGCCAGAGTCGTGGAAGGACTACTTCTTCCAGGACGCCAAACCGCTGCAAGGGAGCTGATCGACATGAACGCCCCTTTGCAAGGCCACGCGGCCAGCAACCTGGTCGCCAGCACGCAAGCGCTGCTGGCGGTCGACAACGTCAGCCTCGAGTACCGCACACCGCAACGTGTCGTGCGCGCCACGCACCAGGTCAGTTTCGAAGTCGATCAGCAGGATCGCTTCGTGCTGCTCGGCCCGTCCGGCTGCGGCAAATCGACGTTGCTCAAAGCCGTCGCCGGGTTCATTGAGCCATGCGAAGGCGAGATCCGCCTGCAAGGCCAGCGCGTCGATAGGCCGGGGCCGGACCGGATTGTGGTGTTTCAGGAGTTCGATCAACTGCCACCGTGGAAAACGGTGAAGCAGAACGTGATGTTCCCGCTGCTCGCCTCGCGCACCCTGAAGAAAAAAGATGCCGAAGAGCGTGCGCTGCATTACCTGGAAAAGGTCGGCCTGGCGGCGTTCGCCGATGCTTATCCGCACACCTTGTCCGGCGGCATGAAGGCGCGGGTGGCAATTGCCCGGGCGCTGGCCATGCAGCCGAAAATCCTCCTGATGGACGAGCCGTTTGCTGCGCTGGACGCCCTGACCCGACGCAAGATGCAGGAAGAGTTGTTGCTGCTCTGGGAGGAAGTGCGCTTCACCTTGTTGTTCGTCACGCACTCGATTGAAGAAGCGCTGGTGGTCGGTAATCGCATCCTGTTGCTGTCGCCGCATCCGGGGCGAGTGCGCGCCGAAGTGCATTGCCACCAATACGATCTGCAAAGCCTCGGCGGTGTGGCGTTTCAGGCGTCGGCGCGGCGCATTCATCGGCTGTTGTTCGACGAAGGGCAGTCGCCGGAAACCGAGCGTGACCACGATTTCAACGATATTCGCATCGCTTATTGAGCGGCCAGGAGGATTGCCCGATGAGCCATTCATCGTCAGCACGACAAGAATTCGAAACGGTTCTGCAGCCGTTGACCAGCGTACCGGTCGAGCGTGAACTGCCGCTCGGCCAACGGCTGTGGCAACAGGGTTGGCTGCGTAAAAGCCTGATCCTGATTTTGCTCGCGATCATTTGGGAAATCGTCGCCCGGGTGCAGAACAATGATTTGTTGCTGCCCAGTTTCGTGCAGACCAGTCAGGCGCTATACGACGGCCTGCTCAGTGGCGAGTTGCTGGGCAAGGTGTGGATATCGCTGGTCGTGCTGCTCAAGGGCTACCTGATCGGCATCGTCCTGGCTTTCGCCCTGACCACGTTGGCGGTTTCGACCCAATTCGGTCGGGACCTGCTGAGTACGCTGACCTCGATGTTCAACCCGTTGCCGGCGATTGCGCTGTTGCCGCTCGCATTGCTGTGGTTCGGTCTGGGTCAGAACAGCCTGATTTTCGTGCTGGTGCATTCGGTGTTGTGGGCGCTGGCGCTGAATACCTATGCGGGATTTCTCGGTGTGTCGGAAACCCTGCGCATGGCCGGGCGCAACTACGGGCTGAAGGGTATGCGGTTTGTGCTGTTCATCCTGATTCCGGCAGCGCTACCATCGATTCTCGCCGGATTGAAAATAGGCTGGGCCTTCGCCTGGCGCACGCTGATCGCCGCCGAACTGGTGTTCGGTGCCACCAGCGGCAAGGGTGGCCTGGGCTGGTACATCTTCCAGAACCGCAATGAGCTGTACACCGACAAGGTTTTTGCCGGTCTGGCGGTGGTGATCCTCATCGGTCTGCTGGTGGAGAACCTGGTGTTCGACACACTGGAGCGGGTGACGGTGAAGCGCTGGGGCATGCAGCGCTGATTTTCTGATCTGCTAGCATTGCGTGCGAATCAATTCAGATCGGCCACGAGTGCTCAGCATGCAACTCCCGGACATGAACCTGTTGGTTGCCCTCGACGCCTTGCTCGACGAGGGCAGCGTGGTCGGCGCTGCGCGGCGGATGAACCTCAGCCCGGCGGCGATGAGTCGTACGCTGACGCGTATCCGTGAAGCCATCGGCGATCCGATTCTGGTGCGCGCCGGACGTGGTTTGGTGCCCACGCCCAAGGCGCTGGAGTTGCGCGAACAAGTGCGCGATGTGGTCGAGCAGGCGGCCTTGCTGTTTCGCTCGGCCGACGAGGTGGATCTGGGCACGTTGCGTCGGCGTTTCAGTATTCGCGCCAATGATTTTTTCATCGGAGTCTACGGCGGCAAGCTGTTCGACACGCTGGATCAGATGGCGCCGCACTGCGAGTTGCGCTTCGTCCCCGAGGGCGATGGCGACGATGAAGCGTTGCGCGAAGGGCGTATCGATCTGAGCGTCAGCAACACCCGCCCGGTGACGCCGGAAGTAAAGGTGCAGAACCTGTTTTCGACCCACTTCGTCGGGCTGGTGCGTGAGGATCATCCGCTGCTCGACGGCGAAATCACCGCAGAGCGTTATGCCGGATTTTCCCACATCAGCATGTCGCGTCGGGGCATTGCCCGTGGCCCGATCGACACGGCGCTGAATGCCTTGGGCCTGGAGCGTCGGGTCGCGGTGATCGCGCCGAGTTTCCATGCGGCGATGTTCGCCTTGCCCGATTCCGATCTGATCCTGCCGGTGCCCAAGGAAGCCCTGCTGAGCGTGCGCCGTCTGGGCCTGAAACTGCGCTCGTTCAACCTGCCGATCCCGTTGCCGACCCTGATGCTGACCCAGGCCTGGCACCCGCGCTTCGACAAGGATCCGGCACACCGCTGGCTGCGTGAAACCCTGAAGACTTGCTGCGACGAAACCTGGCTGGCAGCACAGCCCTGAAGCTGCAACGAATCCCGGTGGGAGGGGGCTTGCTCCCGAAAGCGCCGCCTCAGACAACAGAGTGTTGAATGACACGACGCCTTCGGGAGCAAGCTCCCTCCCACAATGGAAAGAGTGGCTCCAGCACTTCCTTCCCTCGTATGGCCTCTGCATTGTTGCGTCTAGCGCACTTATAACCTGCCAATAAGTCAATTTTCGTCAGCACTAAGCCCTACTAAGATGCTCCGGTATTTTTCTATCCGGAGTTTGCTTGCATGACATCCCTGACGGTCACGGCGCCGATCGCTGCGGCCGGCCCGGCGAAGGCGGCCACGCCTGCGGTGTTCGGAGCGCGGATCATCATCGGTCTGGTCGGCGTGCTACTGGCCGTGCTGGTCTCGGGCCTCAACGAGATGGTGACCAAAGTCGCCCTCGCCGACATCCGTGGCGCACTGGGCATTGGCTACGACGAGGGCACATGGCTGGTGGCCTGTTACGCGGCGGCTTCGGTGGCGGCCATGGCTTTTGCGCCATGGTGTTCGGTGACGTTTTCGCTGCGCCGCTTCACGCTCTGCGCGATCAGCCTGTTCACCCTGCTTGGCGTGCTCTGTCCATTCGCACCGGACTACGAAAGCCTGCTGCTGATGCGCACCCTGCAAGGCCTGGCCGGCGGCGCGTTGCCGCCGATGCTGATGACCGTGGCCCTGCGCTTTCTGCCGGCCAATTTTAAACTCTATGGCCTGGCCGGTTACGCGCTCACCGCGACGTTCGGCCCTGGCCTCGGCACACCGCTGGCCGGGTTGTGGAGTGAGTACGTCGGCTGGCAATGGACGTTTTGGCAAATCGTGGTGCCGTGCCTGATCGCCATGGCGATGGTGGCTTACGGCATTCCACAGGATCCGCTGCGCCTTGAGCGCCTCAAGACATTCAACTGGGTCGGCCTGCTGCTCGGTTTTCCAGCGATCTGCATGTTGGTGATCGGCTTGTTGCAGGGCAATCGGCTGGACTGGTTCGAGTCGAAGCTGATCTGCGGCTTGCTCGGCGCCGGCACGCTGCTGCTGGTGGCGTTTCTGATCAATGAGTGGTCGCAGCCGATTCCGTTTTTCAAGTTGCAGATGCTCGGCATCCGTAACCTGTCGTTTGCCTTGATGACCCTCGCGGGTGTGTTGGTGGTGTTGCAGGCGGTGGTGTTGATCCCGTCAAGTTATCTGGCGCAAGTGCAGGGTTATCGCCCGGTGCAGACTGCGCCGATCATGCTGATCGCGGCGTTGCCGCAATTGATCGCGCTGCCGCTGGTGGCGGCGCTGTGCAACCTGCGATGGGTCGATTGTCGCTGGGTGCTCGGGATCGGCTTGAGCATGCTGGTGATGTCCTGTCTGGGCGGGTCGCAGCTGACCTCGGAATGGATTCGCGACAATTTCTACGTCCTGCAATGGCTGCAGATTTTTGGCCAGCCGATGTCGGTGCTGCCCTTGCTGATGCTCTCGACCGGCAGCATCCAGCCGATGGACGGGCCGTTCGCCTCGGCGTGGTTCAACACCGTGAAAGGCCTGGCGGCAGTGGTCGCGACCGGGGTGATCGAGGCGCTGACCACGTCGCGGCTGCATTTCCACTCGACGATGCTGATCGACAACCTCGGCAACTCACCTCTGGCGGATCGCAGCGATCCAGGCCTTGCCCATCGCCTGCACGAACAGGCGGTGGTGCTGACTTCTTCCGATCTCTACCTGTGCATGGTTGGCGTCGCAGTGGCGTTGATCCTGCTGATTTTCTGGCTGCCGACGCGGATCTTTCCGCCCCGCGCGCCGACCTGATGGCTGTACTGAAACAGAAGGTTTTATGACGACTCAAGCAAAGCAAAAACTCGCGGTCGCCGTGGCGGTTGCATTGGCTGTCGGTGTGCTGCTGTATCTGGCCGTACCGGGCCTGTTTGGCAAACGTACTCAGCAAAACACCAACGATGCCTTCGTCTCCGCCGACTACACCCTTGTGGTGCCGCGTGTGGCCGGATTCATCAAGGAAGTGCTGGTGGAGGATAACCAGCAAGTGAAGGCCGGGCAGTTGCTGGCGCTGATCGATGATCGGGATCTGCGCGCCGCCGCTGAAGCCGCCGACGCGCAAACCCTGGTCGCGCGTGCGCAGTTGCAGAACGCCAAAGCGACGCTGGAGCGCCAGACTTCGGTGATCGCGCAGGCGCAGGCGTCGGTGGTGTCGGCTAAGGCCGAAATGGCCTTCGCCCAGCAGGAATTGAACCGCTACAACCACCTCGCCGGCGTCGGTGCGGGCACCGTGCAGAACGCGCAACAGGCGCGCACCCGGATCGATCAGGCGTCTGCGCGACTGGACACGTCTACGGCGAAACTGGCGGCGGAGCGCAAGCAGGTTGAGATATTGACGGCGCAGCGCGATGCCGCCGAAGGCACTTTGAAACACGCCCAGGCGGCGCTGGAAATCGCCAGTTTCGAACTCTCTTACACGCGCATCACCGCACCGCAGGACGGCATGGTCGGCGAGCGTGCCGTGCGGGTCGGCGCGTATGTGACGCCGGGCAGCAAACTGCTGGCGGTGGTGCCATTGCAGCAGGCCTATGTGGTGGCCAATTTTCAGGAAACCCAACTGACGGACGTGCAGCCGGGGCAGCAAGTGCAGGTTCGCGTGGACAGCCTCGGTAGCGAAGCCCTGAACGGGCGGGTCGAGAGTATCGCCCCGGCCACGGGTGTGACCTTTGCTTCAGTGAAGCCGGACAACGCCACAGGTAACTTCACCAAGGTGGTTCAGCGGATTCCGGTGAAGATTGTGCTGGCGCCGGGTCAGCCACTGGCCGAGCGTCTGCGGGTGGGGATGTCGGTGGAAGCGAGTATCGATACCCGCAGCTCGGCGACGTCGGTGCGTGAGGTGACTCAGCGATGAAAGATGTTGAATCGGCTGACGCCTTCGCGAGCAAGCCCGCTCCCACAGGGGCAATGCATTCCAAAATGTGGGAGCGAGCTTGCTCGCGAAGAGGCCAATGGCAGCGACTCACTCTGGGTGCCTTGCTCGCAGTAAGTCTCACCGCATGCTCAGTAGGCCCGGACTTCCAGAAACCCGAAGCTAAGCAAATCGCCGACTGGGCAAAACCCGAAAAGTCAGCCCCCAGCCAGGCCGTCAGCGAACCCCTCAACGAGCGCTGGTGGGAAGTCTTCAATGATCCGCAACTCTCGGCGCTGACCCAACGCGCCGTGCGCAGCAACCTCGACCTGCAACTGGCCAGCAGCCGCTTGCAGCAAAGTCGCGCCGCGCGCCAGGTCATCACGGCTGATCGCTATCCGAGCACTGCGGCCACCGGCAGCTACGGGCGCAAACGCAATAGCGGCGAAGGCCTGAGCGATCCGTCCGGTCACAACGGTGACTCGGCTTTCAATCTGTGGGATACGGGGTTCTCCGCTTCCTGGGAACTGGATTTCTGGGGCCGTGTGCGCCGCGAAACCGAAGCCGCCGACGCCAACCTCGAAGTCGCCGAAAATGACCGTCGTGGAGTGCTGCTGGCGGTGCTTGCCGACACTGCGCAGAACTACGTTCAACTGCGCGGCGTACAGAACACCCGCGCCGTCACCGAGCAGAACCTCGAGGTGGCTCGGCACAGCCTGAAACTCTCGCAATTGCGTCTGAACGACGGCGTGGCGACCGATCTCGACGTCGCCGAAGCCGCCGCGCAAGTTGCGGCCATCGAGTCGCGCTTGCCTGCGCTGGAGCAACGCCAATCGCAGCTGATCAACGCGATCAGCCTGTTGATGGGCGAACCGCCGCAAGCGCTTACGAAAGAGTTATCCACAGACGCGTCGGTGCCGCAGTCGCCGCTGCAAGTCGCCATCGGCCTGCCGTCGCAACTGGCCGAGCGGCGTCCGGACATTCGTCAGGCCGAAGCGCGTCTGCATGCCGCCACCGCCAATATCGGCGTGGCCAAGGGGGATTTCTATCCACGCATCACCCTGTCCGGCAACCTCGGCTCGCAAGCCATGCAACTCAGCGATTTCGGTTCGTGGGGCTCGCGTGCCTTCGGCATCGGTCCGCAATTCAGCTTGCCGCTGTTCGACGGCGGACGCCTGCGCGGCATGCTGCAACTGCGCGAAGCCCAGCAGCAGGAAGCAGCGATTGCCTATCAGCAAACCGTGCTGCGTGCCTGGCACGAAATCGACGATCAACTGACCGCCTACAACGCCAGTCAACGCCGTCGTGACAGCCTCGCCGAAGCCGTACGCCAGAACCAGATCGCCCTGCGCACCGCGCAACAGCAATACGTCGAAGGCGTGGTCGACTTCGTCAACGTCCTCACCGTGCAAGGCGCGTTGCTGGCCACGCAGGAACAGTGGGTGGAAAGCTCGACCGGGGTTTCGCTGGCGATGGTGGGTTTGTACAAGGCGTTGGGCGGGGGCTGGGAGTCGGTGTATCCGGTGGGGGAGATGGCGCAGCGTTGACGCTCGCGCGGAAAACAAAAAAGCAGGTTGTGCAGCGTTTTGGCTGCTCAACCTGCAAAGTTTTCGATTTTGATTTGCCCATCAGGAAAGGTAGCGATGATTTCAAGCTCGCCGCCCATCGCGCGGATGTAATTGCGCAACGTGCTGATGTACATATCAGTGCGTCGCTCCATCTTCGAGATCGCCGCCTGATTGATGTGCAAGGTCTCGGCAAGTGTCGCCTGACTCAAAGCCTTGGCCTGTCGCAGTTCGTTCAGCGGCATTTCCTTGATGTGTTGTTGGTAGATCGAATCGGCATGTGCCCGGGCTTCGGGTGTCATACGCGCTTCGAGTTCGGCAAATTTCTTAGCCATCTTTGTAACCCTCTTTGCGCAATGTATCGAGGTGCGGGAACGAGAACATGAAGGTTAAGAAATATTCCTTCAAGGTTATATCTTCTATAGGTTGGCCTTGATCGTTACACAAAATTTCGCCAGCCCCTCGGATGAGTGATGGCCTTTCGCTTGACGCTAACTTCCGCTGTCGTAGACTCCGCACATCCGTCAGGGAGTAGCGGTTATGCGGCGTTTTCGTGGTTGGGTTCTCGGATTGACCTTAATAACGTGTGCAGTTCAGGCGCAAATGCCCGGGCCAGACGATCCGCTGCTGGATAGCCCGGCGTCCGCTGCGGCCGCCGCGAGCAGTGAAGCGCGGGGTGTGTTGCGCGCTCGGGATCAGGCGACGCTGGCCAGTGAGTTGTCGGGGCGGATTGTCGAATTGCCGTTCAGCGAGGGCGAGTCGTTCAAGAAGGGCGATACCCTGGCGCGATTCGATTGCTCGGCCTATCAAGCTCAGCTCAATGCGGCGCAGGCGGCCAGTCGTGGCGCAGGTGAAGAGCTGGCGCACAACAAGCAACTGGCGGCACTCAATTCCGTCGGGCGTTTCGAAGTGGCGCGGGCCGAGGCCAAAGTCAGCGAGACCCAGGCGCAATCCCAGGTTTATCAGGTGCAGGTCAAACGTTGCAGCGTGGTTGCGCCGTTCGACGGGCAAGTGGTCGAGCGCAAGGTGCAGCGCTATGAAAGCGTGCCGGCCGGCGCGCCGCTGCTCGATGTCGTCGACAACCGCACCCTGGAAATTCATTTGCTGGTGCCGTCGCGCTGGATGGCCCGGCTCAAGCCCGGCCAGACCTTCAGCTTCGTTCCCGATGAGACCGGCCAGCCGATCGACGCCACTGTAAAACGCCTCGGCGCGCGGATCGACGAGGGCAGTCAGACGCTGTTGCTGGTCGCAACACTGCCCGAAGCCAAAGGTTTGCTGGCGGGCATGAGTGGCACCGCACGTTTCCCGGAGCTTAAGTGAACGCCCCGGTAAGTGGTGGCGCCGAGCAGGTGTTCGCACGGTTTCTTGACCTTGAACGCCAGACCCGCGCGGCCCGTGACGCCTCGCAACTGGCCTACAGCCTGGTCAACGATGGCCAGTCGCTGTTCGGTTTTCGCCATGCGGCATTGTTGATTGCCGGCAAGGTGCAAGCGGTGACGGGCGTCAGTGCAGTCGAACCGAACGCGCCGTTTGTGGCATTCGTCGAGCAAGCCGTGGCGCAGTTGTTCAAGCAGGATGTACTCAAACAGGCCCGGGTGATTACTCCAGAGCTGGTCAGCGACTCGATTCAGGCGGACTGGCGCAGCTTGTCCGCTGCGCAGGTGTTCTGGCTGCCGCTGATTGATCGCGAAGGTCAGGTGTTCGGCGGTTTATGGCTGGCCCGCGATGTGCCGTGGAACCCTTCCGAACAAGTCTTGCTCTCGCAACTCGGCGATACCTACAGCCACGCGTGGCTGTCGCTGCAGCCGCGCAAACCGTGGCGGTTGCGCTGGACGCGTAAACGCCAGGTGGCGCTGGTCGCGGTGCTGTTGCTCGGACTGCTGATTCCGGTGCGCCAGTCAGTTCTGGCGCCGGCTGAAGTGGTGCCCTTGGGCGGGCGCGTGGTGGCGGCGCCGCTGGATGGGGTGATCGCCGAATTTCTGGTCAAACCCAACACGCCGGTGAAAACCGGCGACGTCCTGGTGCGTTTCGAAAGCACCACGCTGAAGGCGCAGGCCGACGTCGCCGAGCGGGCACTGGGGGTGGCCGAAGCTGAACTGAAATCCAATTCCCAACGCTCGTTTGCCGATGCCGAATCGAGTGCCAAAGTCGATTTGCTCGCCGCCCGCGCCGAGCAGAAACGCGCCGAACGTGATTACGCCCGTGAGTTGCTCAATCGCAGCGAAGTGCGCGCCGAACGGGACGGTATCGCGGTGTTTGCCGATGCCGAGCGCTTGACCGGCAAACCGGTGCAGACCGGCGAACGCTTGATGGAAATTGCCGACCCGAACCAGGCTGAATTGCGCATCGAACTGGCCGTGGGCGATGCGATTTCGCTGGAACCAGGGGCCGACATTGCGCTGTTTCTCGACAGCGATCCGTTGAAGCGTCATCTTGCCTCGCTGGAGCGCTCGGCCTACGAGGCGCAACCGACGGCCGGTGGGCAACTGGCGTACCGCCTGGACGCGAAATTCGCCGACGTCCCACCGCGTATCGGTCTGCGCGGCACCGCTAAAATCTTTGGCGACCGTGCGCCGCTGGCGCTCTACCTGCTGCGTCGGCCTCTGGCCGGTCTGCGCCAGAGCGTAGGCCTGTAAATGCACCTGCCGAGCCTGCGTGCCGACCTGCAATTGTCGCCCGCGGCGCCGGCATTGGACGGTTCGCCGCGCTGGACCCTCGCCGACCCGGTGCGCGGACGTTATTTCAAACTGGGCGCGGCAGCGATGCGCCTGTTGCGCCACTGGTCGTTGGGTGAGGCCGAGCAAGTCTTGCGCGCCGCCAATCGCGAACCGGGCCTGCCGCTGGACGGCAGCGAGCTTGAGCAGTTGCTGGCGTTTCTGCGCGGTCACGATCTGATCAGTGCGCTCGACGATCAACAGCGCGCCAGCTATCAACTCAAGGCCTTGGCGCAGAAACAAAGCCTGTGGCAGATCCTCCTGCATCAATACCTGTTTTTCCGCATTCCGCTGTGGCGCCCGGACGCGTTTCTCAATCGTGCCTGGCCATGGCTGCAGCGCTTTGGCCCGAAGCTTTTGCGTTACGGCTTGCCGGCTACGCTTGGCCTGGGCCTGTTTTTGGTCTCGCGGGACTGGCAGCGTTTTGTCGGCACGTTTCCGCACCTGTTCAGCCTCGGTGGGGCGCTGGCGTTCGGTGTGGCGCTGTTCTTTGCCAAGCTGTGTCACGAGTTCGGCCATGCATTCATGGCCAAACGCGCGGGTTGCCGGGTGCAAAGCATGGGCGTGGCATTCATGGTGCTGCTGCCGATGTTCTACACCGATGTCAGCGATGCGTGGCGAGTCAATGATCGCCGTGCGCGACTGCTGATCGGGGCGGGCGGTGTGCTCGCGGAGTTGCTGTTGGCGTGTATCGCGCTGCTGGCCTGGTCGCTGCTGCCCGATGGCCCGGGGCGTACGGCGGCGTTCATGCTCGCCAGTGCGACGTGGATCACCACGCTGGTGGTCAATCTCAACCCGTTCATGCGCTTTGACGGTTATTTTCTGATCAGTGACTGGTGGGAAGTCGACAACCTTCAGGGCCGGGCTTTCGCCTTGTGCCGCTGGCGCTTGCGTGAGTTTTTGTTCGGCTACGGCGCGCCTGCGCCGGAGCCTTGGTCGCCGAAGATGCAACGGCGTTTGCTGATCTGGGGGTACGGCTCGTGGCTGTGGCGTGCGGCGTTGTTTTTCGGGATCGCGCTGGCGGTCTATCACCTGTTCTTCAAGGTGTTGGGGATCTTCCTGATGCTGGTGGAACTGGTGTGGTTCATTTTTCTGCCGATCATGCGTGAGTGGCGCCAGTGGTGGGCGCGCCGTGAACAGGCGCATGGGCCGCGGGTGCTACTGAGCAGTCTGGCGGTACTCGGTTTGTTGCTGGCCTTGATCGTGCCGTGGCGCAGCGCTGTTGAGCTGCCGACGATGCTTGAAGCCGGGCGTGCCAGTGCCTTGCATGCGCCGGTGGCGGCGCGGGTCAAAGCGCTGAAGGTAACGGACGGGCAGACAGTGGCTCAGGGCGATGTGCTGATCGAACTGGAGTCGCCGGATCTTGATTCGCGGCAGGCCATCGTCCGTCGCGAGATCCAGATTCAACAGTTGCTGATGCGCCGTCAGGCTGGCCGCAGCGAAACCGCCGCCGATGCCGGCATCATCGAGCAGCGCCTCGCCGAGGCGGTCGCCGAATTCCGTGGGCTCACCGCTCAGCGCGAACGCTTGCTGCTGCGCGCGCCGCACGCCGGTACGGTGCGCGATCTGCTGCCGAACCTGAGCGTCGGCCGCTGGCTGTCGAGCAAGGATGCCTTGGCGCGGGTGGTCGAGGACGGCGCGCGGTTGCGCGGTTATCTGGCCGAGGCCGAGCTGTGGCGGGTCAAGTCCGGCGCGACCGGGCGGTTCATCGCCGATGATCCGATGCACGCGGCACTGACCGTGCAGCTGGACGAAATCGATACCAACGGTGTGGCTTATGTCGATCAGGAGGCGTTGACGTCTGATCACCACGGGCCGATTGCCGTGCGCCGCGATCAGCAGCAACGGCCCGAACCGGTGCAGGCGCAATACGGCGTGCGTTTGACTACGCTGGATCAGGCATCGACCCCAGTGCAGCCGTTGCGCGGTGTGGTGGTGTTGCAGGGCAGCGGCGAGTCGGTGCTCGGCGTGGCCTGGCGCCGGTTGGCGGCGCTGGGGGTCAGGGAAAGCGGTTTCTAGGGAGCATGAACATGGCGGACAACACAGCGGTGGCGGCAGACGGCCTGGTGGTGCGGCCCTCGCGCGCCACCGACGGGCCGTTTTTGCAAAGTCTCTACCAGTCGGCACGTCCGGATCTGCAATGGATCGACGGCGAGCAGGAAGTGGTGCAGCAAGTGATCGCCCAGCAATTTCAGGTACAGGAGCAGGGCGTGGGTGAAAACCATCCCAATGCCATGCACTACGTCGTGGAAAAACTCGGCACGGCCATCGGCGCACTGAGTACCGACTTCGGCCCCAACGAAATCCGCGTGTTGTACATCGCTTTTATCCCTCAGGCGCGAGGCAAGGGCTACGGTCGCGCGGTGTTGCAAGGCGTGCAAAAAGCCGCGCAACAGGTTCGCTGCCCGGTGGCGACGGTGGTCTGGGCCAATAATCCCCATGCGCGCCAGCATTACCTGGCGCTGGGGTTTGCGGTGCAAGAGAGCAATCCGGCGGCGGAACGCATGGTGTGGTATCCGCAGGGTTGAGTCAGATAATCGAATTGATGTCGAAGGTGTGCGGCGCGCCGATTTTGTGGCCGTAGAGTGTCGCCAACAACGGATCATCCTCCGCGGCATCCGGCGCCATGGCCAGTTGATGTGCGGCGAGGTTTTCCGGGTGGGCCTGCCAGCGCGGCAGGCTTTCGGCCAGACCTTCCGGTTGTTCTGCAAGTACGCCATACACGTCCTGAGCGGTGATGCGCCGGTGGCGGAGGATGGCCAGCCGCTCCCGCGTCACGCGGACTTTTTCGACTTCCCGATTAAGCGCCTCAAGGGTGTTGGCCTGGCTGCGAACGTAGCTGTCCGGGCGCCCGGGCAAACTGTTGCGTCGGGTGCGCAGTTGATCGGTGATGCGCTCGAGGGCGGACTCCACCACGGCGAACTCCCGCTCGGTGACCAGCGAACGCCGAGTCTCCAGCGCCTCCTGCCAACGCCGCAATGCCGCCCAGCACGCCGGAATATACGCACCGGTCATCGAGTGGTGCCCGGCGTCGAAAATCTGCTTGAGCAACGTCGGTCGATCCGGCAGACCGTGGCGCTGCCGGATTGCCACATCGCACGCAGCATGCTGGGTGATGGTGTCGCAACCCGGCTCCCACAGGATCGACGACATCTGCTGGCGCCCGAATTCCACCGGCATGGCGTGCCGCAGGCTGCCGTGATGGTCATAGGCTTCCCCGGTCCAGTTGGTGATGCCGGCGACGAACACCGACAGCCCTACCGGCACATTGACGAACGTCAGCGCCGCCCCGGCGCCGTAGAGGTCGGCCTTGGTGTTCATCCAGCTCCCGGGCACGCTGGGCACCGGGTCGTTGTGGTTGACCATGCGGTGATGCACGAGATCGGCTGCGCCCCTGACGAAATCCGCGTCCCCGGCGCGGGGGGCGCCGTAGGTGTAGAGCTGGATGTTGTAGCCCTCGGGTCGGCGGCGGAGCATTTCGGACAGCAGCAACGTGATAGCGCCGCCGAGGCTGTGGCCGCAGATCAGGAGGGTTTGGCCGGTGTAGAACTTTTCGAGGTATTTGACGGCAAAGTCATAGGCTTTCTGCGCCGCTTCATAGAACCCCCGGTGCACTTGACCGGCGCCTTCCTCGAACGGCACTTGAAGGGCATCGGCATCACGCAGACCATCGACGATTATCTCGGCGGTGCCGCGCACGGCAATCAGGATCAGTTCGTCATTGTGGGTGATGAAGGCTTGGGTGTCGGTGCTGTCCCCTCTTCCGACATCGTCGAGGAAGTGGACGCCGGCCGGATGTTCCGGATCATGTTCTGGTGTATGTCTGTTAATTGCATAGAGGCTCGGATCAAACGGGATGATTTCCAGCCTTCTGGAGTAAGGAACATCTTCATAGAGTGGGTAAAAAGCGTTGGTCTGAGCACTGTCGACTTTCCACAGTTCCTCTCCTTTGGGCAGTGCATCGCCGAACCAATTGCCGACGCTGGGCTGTAGTGGAAACTTCACGGCTCTGGTTTCGTCGGAGGGGATTTCGGGATCCTGGCCGAAAGGGCAGTAACTCAGGGTCGTCATCAAGGCGAGTTGGTACAGATTGAGTGCACAGAACTCCGGAGCTGTGGATAACATCGGTCGCAGTGCGCGTAGCGGGCGCACCTCCAGAACCGTATGACGTTGTGGCATCAGGGCAACGCCATGTTTTCCATGTTCGCGCATGATGGCTGCACACCCGGAGTCGAGGGGATAACTGCGATACACCTCGGGTGGCAGGTGCGAGGCATGTCTGACCAGATGACGGACTTCGACTTGAAAGTAATCCGCACCGTTAGCGATTTCGGGTCTTTCGCGTGTGCGAGTGGTATCTAGATTCAGGTAGCGGGTTTTCTCGGCTCGTACCTGAAGTTCTGTAATTGGTAGGGGGTAGTGAGTTCTTGTCTGCAGATCCTTATAGAGCTTCTCTACTCCTTCAAAATTCTGGCTAAACAACAGAGCAATCGGCCCGGCAAAATGGTTCTCTACTTTTCCGATGCCAGCGGCATCCAGACGTCCCGTGTATCTCATCCCTTCTGAATCCGTTGCGAAATAGGCGAGGCCAGCATACGGCGCTCCTGAACTTGACTCATCGACCAACTGAAAACTGGTCCATCTTCCGCTCTCCGGGCAGGACAACTTGCGGCTACCTAGTGGAGATTGAAGTTCTTCCTCAAGTGATGACATGTTGAGCTCTCCTTTATTCGGTGCAGGTGGGGTAAATGCTGCAGATGCGGCCATCAGGCATTTTGAATGTGCTGAAGTCGGTGTAATTGCCGTTGCAATAGGCATGCGGATCGTCATATCCATGACCCAGGCATCGCTTCCAGCCATTCGGTACTTTCACCCACGTATCCCCCCATCCGGGTTTCTCTTGCTCTGCCAGAGTGATCTTCATCCTCACGGTTTTACCCAGTAGTTGATCCGGGCTAAAAGCCCCGAAGGTCTTACCGTAAGCACGCGCTCCCGAGGCATCGACTGTTCTGCAATCAAGGATTTTTCTGAGAATTCGTGGTTTGCCCGAGGTGCGGAACCACCACTCACACTGACCGTGGAAGGTGCTTTCACCGGCTTCGTTGAATACACCTTTGAACTGCTCCTCCAGATCATCACGGATGAAAACCATGGCTTCGTCACCACTGAAATCGCCCCGTGTTTTGCCGTAGCTCGAATTAATCTCCAGCTCGATTCGCCTCACGACCAACGGACACCCCTTAACCGTCTTGCGAATCGTGATTTCGGCATCCGGTTTGTAGTCCGTGCGCCACTTGCTGTTGAACACCGGGGCAAGGTTGTCGCGTCTGTCGAGGGTGCAGGTCTGGCCCTTCTCGGGGGCGTAGTAAACTGCTGCGACGTAGGCAAATCCTGGCGGCAAATCGGCTGTGAATTTGAACGTGTTGGGCGGTGCGGTCTTACAGCCTCCCAGTGCCGCAAAGCAGCCGATCAAACCGATGCTTCTGAGCGGAATCTTCATGAAGGCACCTCCGTGTTCCGGCTCTTCGAAAACAGGTAAACCCGGTCGAAGTGTTCGTCCGGCGTTTCGTCCGGGTGGGGTTGCCAGTGGGGCGCCAGGTCCGGGGTGTGCAGGCTCTCGATCAGCAGAAACTCAAGCCGCTCCGGCGCCAGCCACCCCCACGTTTCGGCCAGTGCCAGCTGTTCGCGCAGCCAGATGTTCGGATCTTGAGAACACGCGAGTTCGGCGTAGGCCTGCACGTGTTCGGCGAGCAGAAAGCGATGAGCGTTGGCTAGACGAATGTCCATGGCTGGCTCATCTGGCATCGGCAGTTTCAGCCATGGTGGTGCGTCCGGCACGGGGTAGTTGCCCGGCGCCGGGTTGTCGGTCATCTGCCAGTGCGAGCCCTGCCAACAACACACGCTGATCGCCGGGCCGAGATACGCCGGCAATGCTTCGACCGGCAGGTGCGCCAGCGCCCGGCTCAGTACGCGGTTGTCGTGGAAGCGGTACAGCGCCTGATGCGGGCGGTTACCGATGATCAGTCGTTCTTGCCAGTGGCGGGTCCAGGTTTTCAACTCACCCTTGCCCAGACTGGCCAGCCAGCCCCAATGGCTGTCCGGCCTGTCGAGCAGTGCGTCGAGGCGACGGTCGTCGGGTTGGTCGAAGGTGAAGACGAACGGGCCGGTGTCGGCCAGTTCGGCGACAGCGGTTTCGCTGTAGACGCTGGCGTATTGGTCGTAACGACTGCTTTTCAACCAGCGCTGGCGCATGTCGCGCTCATTCTGCGAGTCGAGCACCAGGCACAGAAGACGTTCGGCGCAGTGTTGTTTGATCAGCCAGCGCTGCACGGGGGCGTCGGTCATGCGGCGGCCCCCCGAATCGCGCAGGCACCTGCGCGGCAGGCTTCGCAGATCGGGCAGAAGTCTGCCCCCAGGGTTTTACTGGCAGCCATCAACGCCTGTTGCGAGGGCGCCACCAGTGGCGGCAAAGGCGCCGCTGCCGACAGGTCTTCGATGCCCTCGGGCTGCAACAGTGGGACGCGCAACAAGGGCACGGGCGTGCCGCCGATCAGCAGCTCGCTGCTGCCGAAAAGGCCGCTGTGATCGAGCACGAAATGCTCGCCACCGACCTTCAGGCTGATGCTCTTCGCGGCCTCCAGCACCAGATGATCGCCAGCGCTGAAGCTGACTTGCCCAGCGGCTTCGAGCGTCAGTGATTGACCGATCCGGGTGTGGCTGTCGGCGTTGACGTGCAGATAGTCGCTGGCCTTGAGACGGGTTTTGCGATCACCGGTGAGGGTGTGGTGTTCTTCGCCATGCAGCACGCTGAAGCTGTTGCCCCTGATGGTTTCCCGGCGTTCGTTGCCAACCTCCAGATGACTGTCGTTCTCGACTTTCAGTTGCAGATCGCGCTGGGCGCGCAGGTAGATCAGCTCCTGGCCTGCGCGGTCTTCGATCATCAGCTCGTTGAAACCGCTGTTGTCCGGCGAGCTGCGTGAGCGGAACACGCTGCGGGTCTTGTGCGCCGGCAATTCATAGGGCACCGGGGTGGCGCTGTTGGCCAGGCAACCGCTGATTACCGGTTGGTCGGGATCGCCATGGAGAAAGGTCACCAGCACTTCCATGCCCACTCGCGGAACGATCACGCTGCCGTGGGCGTTACCCGCCCAACTCGTGGCGGTTCGCAGCCAGCAACTGCTCTTGTCGTCTTGCCGGCCGTCGCGATCCCAGAAGAACTGCACCTTGACCCGGCCATAGCGGTCGCAATGAATGTCTTCGCCTGCCGGGCCGGTGACCAAGGCGGTCTGGGTCGAGCCGATGCAGGGTTTGCGGTAGCGCAGCGGCGGGCGGTAGATCGCCTCCCACGGCGTGGCCGTGAAGTGATTGCGATAGCCCTGGATGAACGCGTTCTCAGGATTGGGTGGCGGGTGGCTGCCGGTTTCTTCCAGAACTTGCGGTTGCTTGCCTTCGTGGCGGATTCCGGTCAGCAACCACAGGTCGTTCAATGCCGGATCGGGATGGTCGGCCAGGGACAGAAAATGCCCGGACACCAGCATCGGTTCATCGCTGTCGCCTTCACCCAGGCAGTCATCGGCGCGGTGACGCTCCAGGGCCCGCCGGGCCAGGCGCTTGCCGTGTTCGCGGCCGAGGTAGCGTCCCGGATACTCGTAGACCTCAAGATCGGGCTGCAGGTGTTGACCGGATTGCAGGGCATCCGCTTCCAGCGCTATCCGTGCCTTTTGAAAATCGTAGGCGCGACTGGAGGCATGGTTGGGCCGGGTGTCGAGACGGAAATCGAAGCGCTGGATCACCGGCCTGTCGGCGACCATCGTGTTGTGCGGCTTATAAAGGGTTGGGCGAGGGAGCCTGGGAAATAGGGTCTGATCGTCTCCGAACACCAGCAGATGCCTGTCGCGGCTGTGCCGGAAGTGATAGTGCAAGCCATCTTCCTCGCACAGGCGCTGGATGAAGTGCAGGTCGGATTCGTTGTACTGCACGCAGTATTCGCGATCCGGCAGCGGCTGGCCGAGCTGGAACAGGTAGAGGTCTGCGTGGATGCCATGCTCCTTGAGTATCTCGGCGATGATTCCCGGAACGCTCAGGTGCTGGAAAATCCGTTGATTGACGCGAAGCCGCAGGTTGGCCAGCCGAGGGGCGAGGGTCAGGCTGTAGCGCGTCAACCGCTTGCCGATGTCACCCCGGGCAATGTGCTGGATCTGTCCGTGGATGCCGTGGCCCTGTTCATCGAAAGCCAGATAGGCCTGTTGGTGCATCAGGCCTGGAAGAACGGCATCCGGCCTTGTGCTGACCAGTTCGATCTCGAAGGAAAAGGGTTCGCTGATGGCTTCACTTCCGGTGAAGGACAGCACCTGAAAATCGTGTTTAAAGTCGTCGGTCGTAAGGCTAAAGCGTTCGCTGGCATTGAACATCCGTTGTTCCTTGTCCTGTGACAGATTCGGAACAACGCTATCAAGGTGACCTGCGAAATGATGTCGGACGTTTCCTGAAAAAATGGGTTGAAATGCCCGGATTACAAGGGTGCTGTCTTATTCCTACAGATTTTTCCTACACGGTTCTGCACATAGGCTGTGAGGGTCTGATGGCGCATCAATTGAAGGAAATACAGAAATAACCCAACTGCGGATCCCGGCCCATTGCCGGCACTCGCGAGACGAAGATGTCCTCCACCCGGCCAAGCTCCGGCAGTTCCAGTGCGCACAGGCCGTCGACGAACTCGGTCGGCACCAGGCTGTTGAATTCGAGGCAGAAGGGCATGCGTTCGCTGAAACGGGTTTTCGCGGCGGGCACCTCATCGAGGTGTTCGATCTTGATCGGCAGTGCATGGCCGTCCGGCAGGTGCAGTGTGAGTTGTTGTCCCAGCAGTGCCTGGGCGTGTTGAATCTGAACCGCTTGCAGCATGGTCTGGCTCCAGAGAAGAAACGAAAAGCCCGGAGGCCGGAAGCCCCCGGACGATTGTTCAGTTGCGCGACGGAAAGATTCCGTTCAGGGCAACGCTGAAGTTGACGACCAGAGACGGGTTGACGATGGGCAGCGGCTGACTGCCACCGGTCGAGGAAATGTCCCCGGTGACGGTGGTGGTCACACCTTTGAGAGGCACCGGTGTGGCGCCCTGGGCATCGGAATAGATGTTTGCCGAACCGGGGCCGCCGCTAGAGGCACCGATGTAGGCGTTGGTGGCGGTCGGTACGGTCGCCGGATTGCTCGCCGGTACCGCCAGTTGCAGCGCGGTGTTGGCGGTGAGACCCGTCATGGCGTGGGTGTGGTTGGGCATGTTGGCAATGGTGGCGGTGACGCTTTCGGTGCCATACACCTGACCGATGACACGCGGCGTCAGCCCCAGCCCGTTACCCTGCGCTACAGGCACGCGACCTTGCAGGTTGGGCAGCAGAAAGTTGGTCGTGCCGTTACCGCCGTAGTAGGTGCCCAGCAACGCAAACAACGCGTTGTATTGCGAAATGCTCAGGGTTTGTCCGTTGCACAAGGCCCAGCCATTGGGGGCGAAGTTGAAGGCGAACGGTTGAATCGTACCCATAAAGACTTCCATGGTTCCTCATCCTTCTGTTGTGTGGTCGGCGCCCCGCGCGGTTGCCCTGTTGCCGGGCAGTCGAAACGCGTTGTTGACGCCTTCTCCATGCGCGGGCAGGTCACGCCATGCCGTAGCGTAGACCCGGATCAGCGGACTTGCCGGATGTCGTCGAGACCGCGCATCGTCTTCGTTGCTGGCCTAGAGTGAGCGCTAGGCCGGGGGCCGGTTTTGCACTGCTGACAACAAGGGGAGCCGATGGAAGCGCGTCGTGAAACACCGCTGGGCGATACTCAGGACCCGTTTGCCGCACCGGGTGCGCACCTGCGGCGGTTGCTGCGCTGGGCGCGCCGGCATGGCTTGATTCCGATCCTGTTGCTGGCGACGCTGGTGCGTTTTTATGACCTGACAGCTGCGGCGATCTGGGGTGACGAAGGGTCGAGTCTGTTGCTGGCGAATTATTCGCTGGGCGACATCTGGAACCACGCCGCTTTCGACGTCCACCCGCCGCTGTATTTCATGTTGCTCCATGGCTGGATCGGGCTGTTCGGTGACGGCATCCTGGCGATCCGCAGCCTGAGCGCTCTGGCTGGCATTGCGGCCGTCGGCGTCGGTGTGTGGCTGGTGGATCGCCTGGCCACGCGGCGCGCGGCGATGATTGCCGGAGTGTTGCTGGCGTTGTTGCCGACGGCGGTGCGCTACAGCCAGGAAGTGCGCATGTACTCGCTGCTCGGGTTGCTGCTGCTCGGTGCCACGCTGGCGCTGGTCTACTGGCTGAGAAAGCCGCAGCGCAAGCGTTATCTGGTGCTCTACGCGCTGCTGATGAGCGCGGCGCTCTACACCCATTATTTCGCCGTGCTGGCTGCGCTTAGCCACTGGCTGTACCTGGGCCTGATCCGCCTGCAACGCGGTTATCGTCTGCGGCATATCCAGCGACCGGACTGGTGGCTGGCCAATGTCGTCATCGTCCTGATTTACCTGCCGTGGCTGCCGAACCTGTTCGGGCTGATGCAGCACATGGATCAGCTCAAGGCCGGGGGCGATGTCGGTTGGGAGGATCCTGTCACCCTCGCATCGTTGCCCTCGATGATCTGGACGTGGCTGATTCAGGAGGACGGCGAGCACCTGCCGTTGCTGGTGTTCGGTGCCGGGCCTTTGGCGATGCTGGCGCTGGCGGGCGTGGCGGTGGCCCGCGATCGCAGCGTCAATCGTGGCAGCGTGCTGTTGGCGCTGTACACCGGCGTGCCGTTGTTGCTGGTGTTTGCGGTGTCGTTTATTTCGCCGGTTTTCATCGAGCGATACCTCACGGCTTACGCGCTGGGCTTGCCGATGCTCGTCGGTCTGGCCATCGACCGCATGTTCAGCCGCGCGCGGCTTGTCGCGATGGCCGCTCTGATGGCCGTGGCCGGGGTGGAAATGGTTGGCGTGAACACCAACGCCACGGTCGATCCCGATGACCAGTTCAACCTGATGGTCAATTACGTCAACCAGCACTTTGTCAGCGGCGACCGGATCGTCACCAGCGACATGCTCTGGTACCTGAGTTACGTCTATTACAACCGCGCCGATACCGAGGTGCGCCTGTACACGCCGCCCGCCGCCGATGGCCGTTCGACGCGACCGAACGAATACGGTTTCGGCACCTTGGTCGATAGTGCGGTGTATCTCGATCATCTCGCCGATCTGCCCAAGACCAGTGAGCGGGTCTGGCTGATCGGTGCCCTCGATGAGCCGGACGAGTTCGCGCCGTTGCCTGCCGGGTGGCAGCGCACCAGCGATGTCCATGCCGGCGGCGCCTATGCGCGTCTGTATGTGCGCTCAGGGGCCGGGAAACCGGGGGGATGAGTGCTTAAACGATTCATCTTCGAGCTCATGCGGCGAACTGTCTTTTCGAGCCAGATTTGCTCCGATTTGATATCAAAACACCACTAGTCGAAGGCATTTCCTTGAGCTACGCTTTGTCGGACAAAAGGACTTCCGATTACGGTGAAGGGATTGCAGCAGTTCCACTTTATCTCCGGCTTGCCGCGCTCAGGTTCCACCCTGCTTTCTGCAATCCTTTTGCAGAACCCGCGTTTTCATGCCGGGATGACCAGCCCGGTGGGCTCGCTGTTTTCCGGAATCCTCGAACAATGCAGCGCCGGCAGCGAATTCGGCGCGGTCATCGACACCCCGATGCGCCGTCGTCTGTTGCGCGGGGTTTTCGACTCCTTCTATGCCGACAAGGCCGACAAACCGGTGGTGTTCGACACCAACCGCCAGTGGAGCGCCCGACTGCCGGCGATCAACGACCTGTTTCCCAGGGCCAAGGTCATTGCCTGTGTGCGCAACGTCGCCTGGGTGATGGACAGCCTCGAGCGGCTGTACCGCGCCAATCCTTATGAAAACACCAAGCTGTTCGGCGATGCCGTCGAGCGCAACACCGTCTACAGCCGCTGCGAAACCCTCGCCCAGCGCAATCGCCTGGTCGGTTTTGCCTGGGCGGCGCTCAAGGAAGCCTATTACGGCGAACACGCCGATTCGCTGCTGATCATCGACTATGACTTGCTGACCCAGGCCCCGGAGCGGGTGCTGCGGCTGGTCTACGAGTTTATTGGCGAGCCATGGTTCGAACACGATTTCGAACACCTCGCCTATGACGCCCCGGAATTCGATCAAGCCCTCGGCGTGGCCGGTCTGCACAAGGTCAAACCGAAGGTGGCCCTGCAATCGCGGCGCACCATCCTGCCGCCGGACTTGTTCAAGCAATACGCCGATTTGTCCTTCTGGCTCGATGGCTCAGCCAGCGCCGCCAATGTCATTCGTATGAAGTCCGACGCCGCGATCAGTTGATCGCGGCGTTTTTCATTGATGCATCAACAACTGTGTTCGAGTCCGGGTGAGCAACATGTGGTGGAGCAAGAAACAAGCGCAGGGAACCGCAGGCCAACGCACGCTGGCGACGCCGATGATCATGCCGCTGGAACCGCGCATGCTGTTCGACGGCGCTGTCGCCGCCACCGTGGCCGACACCGCAGCCCAGGCCGACAGCCACCCCACGGCGGACGCGGCCAAGACGCCAACCGCCGATCACCCGTCGGTCAGCAAGGATACCCACGGTCAGGCCGACGCCACCCCTGCCGCCAGCCCGGTTGCGGTGCCGGGCCAGAGCGTGGTGTTTGTCGATTCGCGGGTCAAGGACGCCGACAGCCTGCTCAAAGGGGTCGCGCCTGGCACACAAGTGGTCAAGCTTGACGCGAGCAAGGACGGCTTGCAGCAGATTGCCGATTATCTGGATCAGCATCAGGGCGTCAGTTCGGTGCAGATCATCGCTCACGGCAATGCCGGAGACCTGTGGCTGGGCGACAGTTATCTCTCGGCCGACAACGTCGCGCAACGCAGTGCGATCCTCGCCGAAATCGGCAAGGACATGAATGCCGGCGGCGACATCCTGATCTACGGCTGCTACACCGCCGAGGGTCAGCGCGGTTTGAGTTTCGTCGATTCGCTGGCGCAACTGACCGGCCGCGATGTGGCAGCGTCGAACAACCGCACCGGCGTCGGTGGCGACTGGGATCTGGAAATCGCCACCGGCACCATCGAAAGCGCCAATGTGCTGTCGACCCAGGCGATGAGTGAATACCAGTGGGGCCTGGCCACCTGGACCGCCACCAACAATGCCAATACCGGGGTCGGCTCGCTGCGCGCCGCGCTGGCCTCGGCGCAGAACGGCGACATCGTGACCTTCAGCAGCGGCATGACGGTGCAGCTCACCTCGGAATTGCTGATCAACAAGAACATCACCGTCGATGGCGACTTGAACAACGATGGCGTCGCCGACGTCACCCTCGACGGGCAGTACCGAACCCGTGTGGTGGAAATCACCTCCGGCAGCACGGTGACGCTGGATGGTCTGGTGATCACTCGCGGCCTGGTTTCCGGCAACGGCGGCAATGGCGGTTACGGGGCGACCGGCGCCCTGGGCGGCGGGATTTTCAACGCCGGCATTCTCACGCTGAATAACGTTTCGGTCACCGGTAACGCGGCGGCCGGTGGTGGCGGCGGTGGGGGTGTCACGGGCGCCAACTACGGCGGCGGTGGTGGCGGTGGCGGTGGCCTCGGTGGTCAGGGTGGCGGTCATGGCGGTACGGCCGGGCCGGGCACCGGTACGCTGGGTGGCCAGGCCGGCAGCGGCGGCGTCGGCGGTTACGGCGGTGGCTACGACGCAACGCACATGGGCGGCCGCGGTGGCTCGAGCACCGGCGGCGCTGGCGGTGTGGGCGTGTCCTATTACAGCAACGGCGGCAATGGCGGTACCGCCAGCAACGGCACGATTTCCATTGGCGGCGGCGGTGGCGGTTCTGGCTGGGACAAGGTCGGCGGCGTCGGCGGCAACGCGGCCGGCGGTATTTACAACGCCTCCACCGGTACCCTGAAAATCGTCGGCACCTCGGTCATCAGCAACAACATCGGCGCGGGCGGCGGCGGTGGTGGTGGCAGTGGTCAGGGCAGCAACAACCTCAACGGCGGCGACGGCGGCCGGGGTGTCGGCGCGATCTGGAACCAAGGCGGCACGGTACTGATCACCGCCGCCAACTTCAGCGCCATCAGCGGCAACGCGGCCGGCAGTGGCTCAGGCGGCGCAGAACTGGGCGGCGGTGTGACGGGCTCTGTACCGCTGGCCTTCGCGGCGATCTACAACAACGGCGGCACACTCAACACCGCCTATGTGGAACCACCGACCGCGACCATCGTGATGTCGGACACGGCCCTGAAAATCGGCGAAACCTCGCTGGTGACCATCACTTTCAGCCGGGCGGTCACCGGGTTTACCAACGCCGACCTGACCATCGCCAACGGCACGCTGACATCGGTCAGCAGCAGCGACGGCGGCCTGACCTGGACCGCGACTTTCACGCCGACCAACAACATTACCGACAGCACCAACCTGATCACCCTCGACAACACTGGTGTCGTTGCGATCAGCGACGGCGTGGCGGGCGTCGGCACCACCAACTCGGTCAATTACGCGATCGATACCGCACGGCCAACCGTGTCCATCGTGATGTCCGATACGGCGCTGAAAATCGGCGATACCTCGCTGGTGACGTTCACCTTCAACGAGGCGATCACCGGGTTCACTAACGCTGATCTGACCATCGCCAACGGCACATTGTCGGCAGTGAGCAGCAGCGACGGTGGCATCACCTGGACCGGAACCTTCACTCCGACCGCCAGCGTCACCGACACCACCAACCTCATTACTCTGGACAACACCGGCATCGCCGACCTGGCCGGCAACGCCGGCAGTGGCACCACCGATTCGGCCAATTATGTGGTCGACACCGTGCGGCCGACCGCGACCATTGTCGTTGCCGATACCAGTCTGGCGGCGGGTGAAACCTCGCTGGTGACCATCACCTTCAGCGAAGCGGTCAGCGGCTTCACCACCGCCGACCTGACGGTGGCCAACGGCCTTTTGAGCGGACTGAGCAGCAGCGACGGCGGCATCACCTGGACTGTCACGCTGACGCCGACCGCCAGCATTACCGACACCACCAACCTCATTACTCTGGATAACACAGGGGTAGTCGATCTGGCCGGCAACGCCGGCAGTGGCACCACCAACTCCAACAACTACGCCATCGACACCGCACGGCCGACCGCGACCATCGTGGTCGCAGACACCGTGCTGAAAATCGGCGAAACCTCGCTGGTGACCATCACCTTCAGCGAAGCGATCACCGGTTTCACCAACGCCGACCTGACGATTGCCAACGGCACGTTGACGGCGGTGAGCAGCAGCGATGGCGGCATCACCTGGACGGCGACGTTCACGCCGACCGCCAGCATCACCGACGCGACCAACCTGATCACCCTGAACAACACCGGCATCGCTGATCTGAACGGCAACGCCGGCAGCGGCACTACCGATTCCAACAACTACGCCATCGATACCGTGCGCCCGACCGCGACCATCGTGGTGGCCGACAACAACCTGCGGATCGGCGAAACCTCGCTGGTGACCATCACCTTCAGCGAAGCGGTGAGCGGTTTCACCAACGCCGACCTGACCATCGCCAACGGCACGTTGAGCGCGGTCAGCAGCAGCGATGGCGGTATCACCTGGACCGCGACGTTCACGCCGAGCGCCAGCATCACCGACGCGACCAACCTGATCACGCTGGACAATACCGGCATCGTCGACCTGTCGGGCAACGCCGGCAGCGGCACTACCGATTCCAACAATTATGCGATCGATACGGTGCGTCCGACCGCGACCATCGTGGTCGCCGACAGCAACCTCACTGCCGGTGAAACCTCGCTGGTGACCATCACCTTCAGTGAAGCGGTCAGCGGTTTCACCAACGCCGATCTGACCATTGCCAACGGCACGCTGACGGCAGTGAGCAGCAGCGACGGCGGCATCACCTGGACGGCAACTTTCACCCCGAACGTGGGCGTCAACGACGCGACCAACCTGATCGCCCTGGCCAATACCGGCATCTCCGACCTGTCGGGCAACGCCGGCAGCGGCACGACCAACTCCAACAACTACACCATCGACACCGTGGTGCCGACCGCGACCATCATCATTGCCGACAACTCGCTGAAAATCGGCGAAACCTCGCTGGTGACCATCACCTTCAGCGAAGCGATCACCGGTTTCACCAACGCTGACCTGACGATTGCCAACGGCACGCTCAGCGCGGTGAGCAGCAGCGACGGCGGCATTACCTGGACGGCCACGTTCACGCCGACCAGCAGCATCACCGACGCCAGCAACCTGATCACGCTGGACAACTCCGGCGTGCAAAACCTGTCAGGCAATGCCGGCAGCGGCACCACCGATTCGAACAATTATTCGATCGACACGGTGCGTCCGACCGCGACCATCGTGGTTGCTGACACAGCGCTCGGCGTCGGCCAGACCTCGCTGGTGACCATCACCTTCAGCGAGGCGGTGACCGGTTTCACCAACGCCGATCTGATCATCGCCAACGGTACGCTGAGTGCAGTAAGCAGCAGTGACGGCGGCATCACCTGGACCGCAACGTTCACCCCGGCGGCAGGCATCACCGACACAACCAACCTGATTACATTGGACAACACCGGCATCTCCGATCTGGCGGGCAACGCCGGCAGCGGCACCACCGACTCCAATAACTATGCGGTCGACAGTCAGCGCCCGACCGCGACCATTGTCATGAGCGACTCCAGCCTGCGTCCTGGTGAAACTTCGCTGGTGACAATCACTTTCAGCGAAGCGGTAACCGGTTTCGACAACTCTGACCTGAGCGTCGCCAACGGCACCCTGAGCAATGTCTCGTCGAGCGACGGCGGCATCACCTGGACGGCCACTTTCACGCCGAACATTGGTGTCACCGACCTCACCAACCTGATCGTCCTGAACAACACCGGCATCACCGACCTGGCCGGCAACACCGGCACCGGCACCACCAGCTCGGCCAACTACCAAGTGCAAACCCAAGTGCCGACCGCCACCATCGTGGTTGCCGACACCTCGCTCAAGGCCGGGGAAACCTCGTTGGTGACCATCACCTTCAACGAAGCGGTCAGCGGTTTCGACAACAGCGATCTGACCATCGCCAACGGCACGTTGAGCAACGTCAGCAGCAGTGACGGCGGTATTACCTGGACGGCGACCTTCACGCCGACGGCCAATATCACTGACGCCACCAACCTGATCACCCTGAACAACGTCGGGGTCGCCAACCTGTCGGGCAACAGCGGCGTCGGTACCACCGATTCCAACAACTTCGCCATCGACACCGCGCTGCCGACCGCGACCATCGTGGTTGCCGACAATCGGCTGGGCATCGGTGAAACCACCACGGTGACCATCACGTTCAGCGAAGCGGTGAGCGGTTTCGATCTGTCGGACATCAGCGTCGCCAACGGTGCGCTGTCGAACCTGACCAGCAGCGACGGCGGCGTCACCTGGACAGCGACCTTTACGCCGACTGCCAACGTCAACGACCCGACCAACCTGATCCTGATCGACACCGCCGGCGTTCAGGATCTGGCCGGAAACCTGGGGGCGAGCATTGCCATCTCCAACAACTACATCCTTGATGCCACCCGGCCGACGGTGGACATCGTCGTCGCCAATCCACATCTGGGCATCGGCCAGACCACCACGGTGACGTTCACCTTCAGCGAGGCGGTGAGCAATTTCGACCTGTCCGACCTGAGCGTGACCAATGGCGACCTGAGCAACCTGAGCAGCAGCGATGGCGGCAAGACCTGGACCGCGACATTCACGCCGACGGCCAATGTCACCGACCCAAGCAACTTCATCGCGCTGGATACCAGCAACGTCACCGACCTTGCGGGCAACGCCGGCAGCACGGTGGCGGTGTCGAACAACTACGCCCTCGACAGCGAACGGCCGACAGCCACGGTCGTCATCGCCAACCCGAACATGGGCGTCGGCCAGACCTCGCTGGTGACCATCACCTTCAACGAGGCAGTCAGCGGTTTTGATCTGTCAGACATCAGCGTCGGCAACGGCACCCTGTCCAACCTGAGCAGCAGCGACGGCGGCAAGACCTGGACCGCAACCCTGACGCCGAACGCCAACGTCAACAGCGCCAACAATGCGATCAGCTTCAATAGCGCCGGCGTCAGCGATCTGTCAGGCAACAGCGGCAGCGGTGTCAGCAGCTCCAACAATTACGCGATCAATACAGTGCCCACCACGCGGATCAATGTCGTGATTCCGGATCCGCTGGTTCGCAGCAGCGATCCAGTCGTGTCGCCACCGCCGCCGAATGTGCCGCTGCAACCGATCATTTTTACCCCGCCATCCGGCGATCTCGGTTCTCCGCTGACCTTCAGCCCATTGTTCGAGCAACGGGTGATCGGCAACGGTATCCGGCCGCTCGGCGACATTTTCATGAATCACGGCGCGCTGAGTCCGAGCTTTATCGCGCAGGTTTTTACCAGCAGCGACAGTGGCGGTGACGGTTCCGGCCATGGCTTCCTCGGTTTCGGTGGCGGCGACGGTGGGGTGTTCGGCAGCAGCACACTGGCGAGCCTGTTCAACCAGAACAGCGCCGCCGAGCGTGATTCGCTGAATGCTTTCGGCAGCCAGTCGCTCAAGGCTGGCGATGTTTCCCAGGGCCTGCGCGGCGTTTTTGGCGCGCCGACGTTGGGGCAACAATTGCAACAGCTCAAAGATACCGAGCAGCACCGGGTGGACAACCTGGCGGCGGCTCTGCAACAGGTCGGCATCAGCGAAATTCCGGCCTGAACAAAACAACTACTCAACACTGTGCGGGACCTAGGGGCGATCCAGGGATGAAGAAAAGTCAGAAGTTGTTCGGCGCCAGCCTGCTGGCGCTGGCGATCAGCGGGTGTGCCGTGACCAGTGAGCCGATTGAGCGCAGCGTCAGCGAGCAACGGGCCAGAACCGATCTGCAAAGCATGTACAAGGATCAGGAACCGCTGCGCGGCCCGTTGACCCTGCATCAGGCGATGGCCCGCGCGGTGAAATACAACCTCGAAGGCCGCTTGAAAATCATGGAGGAAGCGCTGGCCAAGCGGCAGCTCGACCTCGCCAGTTTCGACATGCTGCCGCGTATGGCACTGGACGCCGGGTACGTCGGGCGTAACAACGTCAACGCCTCCAGCAGCCAGAGCGTACGTACCGGCACCCAGTCGCTGGAACCGTCGACCTCGCAGGATCGCGACCGTGATGTCGCCGACCTGACCATGGTCTGGAACGTCCTCGATTTCGGGGTCAGCTACATCAGTGCCAAGCAGCAGGGCGACCAGCGTCTGATCGTGCAGGAACGTCGACGCAAGGTGATCAACACCATCGTTCAGGACGTGCGCTCGGCCTATTGGCGAGCGATGGCCGCCGAACGTCTGCTCAAGCAGATCGACAGCCTGATGGCGCGGGTGCAAACCGCGCGAGACAACAGCCAGACCCTGAGCGATCAACGCATTGGCGATCCGGTGCAATCGCTGGGTTATCAGCGTTCGCTGATCGAAGCGACGCGGCAACTGGAAGAACAGCGCCGTGCCTTGTCGCTGGCGAAAACCGAACTGGCGACCCTGATCAACCTGCCGCTGGGCACCCACCTGACACTGGCCACCGATGACGGTTACCAGATCCCCGAACTCAAGGTCGATCTGGCGAAACTCGAACAGGAGGCTCTGACCAGCCGTCCGGAGCTGCGCGAGCAGGACTACCAGACGCGCATCAGCGCCGCCGAAACCCGCAAAGCCATGTTGCGTTTGCTGCCGGGCCTGGAGTTTTCGGCTGGCGGGCATTACGACAGCAACTCGTTTCTCGTTGAACAGGGCTGGGCGGATTACGGCGTCAAAGTCACCTGGAACCTGTTCAACGTGATCTCCGCGCCGGCCGCGATCAACGTCGCCAAGGCCGGTGAAGAAGTCGCCACCGCACGGCGTCAGGCGATGTCGATTGCCGTGCTGGCGCAGCTCTATGTGGCCAACGCCAACTATCAAGAAGCTCTGCGTCAGTTCAAGACCAACCAGCAACTGTCCGACATCGACGGGCAAATCGTCGGTCAGTTGCGTAACCGCCATCAGGCTGCCGGGATCGGCGAACTTGAGTTGATTCAAGGGGAGCTGAACAACCTGCAGGCGGATCTGCGTCGCGATCTGTCGTACGCCGATCTGCGCAATGCTTACGGGCAGATCTTCGCCAGTGCCGGCCTCGATCCGTTGCCGGATCAGGTGCAATCCACCGAAGTGCAATCGATCGCTACCGCACTGGCCAGTCGCGAGTCGGCCTGGGCGTCGGGCGACATTTCGGTGCCTGTGGTGGCCCATGCTCCGGCCCAGTGACGTGCTGGCGCCGAGCGCCAGCATCGTTCGCACGCAACGCGAAGCCCGTAACGGCCATCGCGGCGCGGCGATCCTGCTGACCGGTTTGCCGGCGGCGGGCAAATCGACGCTCGCCCAGGCATTGCATGCGCAACTATTTGGGCGTGGTGTGCAGAGCGTGGTACTCGACGGCGATGGTTTGCGTGTCGGCCTCAACCGTGACCTCGGTTTCACCGACAGTGACCGGCGGGAAAACATTCGCCGTGCCAGCGAACTGGCGGCGTTGCTGGTGGAAAACGGCCAGATCGTGATTCTGGCGATGATCGCGCCGCTGGCAGAGCTGCGCGAAGTCTTTGCTGCACGCCTGGGTGAGGACTATCGCGAAGTCTGGTGCAACGCCGCGCTGGCCGTCTGCGAGCAACGCGATCCTAAGGGGCATTACGCACGGGCGCGGCGCGGCGATCTGCCGGGGTTCACCGGTGTTTCGGCGCCTTACGAGCCGCCAGCCGAAGCGGCGCTGGTTCTCGACACCGGCGCACTGTCGGTCGAGGCTTGCCTTGACCGGTTGTTGACCTGGCTCGGCGAGTCTGCGGTATTGCCCAAGGCATGAACCGCCCAGCGTTCTCACGCCTGCCGGTGATGCTGGATCTGCCGCTGTTGTTGCAGGCGCTGGCCGCGATTGACGAGGCGGCGTGGCGCAGCCACTTCAACACCGGGTATTTCGCCGGGGACTGGAGTGGCGTGGCGCTGATTTCGGCGGCTGATGCGCTGACCGAGCTGTCACCCGGAAGCGCTGCACCGATGCACCGCGCCCCGTGGTTACGTGACGCGCGCTGGCAACAAGGGCTGCGCGATCTCGCGCTGGATATCGTCAGCGCGCGCCTGCTGCGCCTGGGCGCCGGCGCGCGGATTCACGAACATCGCGACTACGATCTCGACGGCGCGGACGCCGACCTGCGCCTGCACATTCCGTTGCTCAGCCCGCCTGCCGTGGACTTCTGGCTCGACGACCAGCGTGTGCCCATGACGGCAGGAGAATGCTGGTTTCTCGATCTGGCGCGGCCACATCGGGTCGACAATCGCGACACGTCGCCACGCATTCATCTGGTGCTCGACTGCCGTCCCGGCCCCGGCCTGCTGCAACTGATTGCCGAAGGATTACCGAGCACCCCCGCAGCTGAGTCGGCGGACACCCCGTTGCAACGCTTTCAGCGGCTGGTGGCAAGCGATGTGGCGCTGGCCGCGACCTTGCAGGCGTTGCTCGATCCTGAGGTTTTCATCCGCCGAACCCTGGCACTGGCCGCCGAACGCGGATTGCTGTTTTCCGAGGAAGAACTGCGCGCGGCGATGCGCGTCGGGCGCCGGCAATGGAACGCGCAATGGAGCGCCTGAATCTCGACGGCTGGTTGCCCATCCGTATTGCCAAGACTGCCGGGCAATGGCGGGTCGATTGGTGCTGGTTTGGCGCGACACCGTTGCATCAGCCGTTTTTTCGCGATGCCGTCGACGCGGCGCTGCGCCTGCCGTTCAATCAGGCTTTTGCCCGACAGACGCCACTGGCAACGCTGGCCGAGTGGCAGGCCCAAAGCCCCGGCCTGGCGCCGAGCGCGTTTATTCTGCACGCCTCGCGCTGTGGTTCGACGCTGATCAGCCAGATGCTGGCGCGCCTCGACGATCACATCGTGGTGTCGGAACCGCCGCCGCTGGACACTTTGCTACGCAGTGACCTTGCGGCGGCAGAGCGCCGCGCTGCGATTGGCGGTTTGCTCTCGGCTTACGGGCAACGACGCGGTGGTCACGAACAACATCTGGTGATCAAGCTCGACGCCTGGAACGTCGGTGAATGGCCGCTGTTGCGCGAGTGCTTCCCTGATACGCCATGGCTGTTTGTCTATCGCGATCCGCTGGAAATCGCCGTTTCTCACCTGCGCCGTCCGGGCATGCACATGGTGCCGGGAATGCTCGGCGAGTGTGTGCTGGATGATGGTTTGCCGTTTGCCGGGCGTGAGGATTTCATTGCCCGGCGCCTGGGGCGGTTGCTTGAGGCCGCTTTAGTGCATTGCCGTGACTCGGTTGGGCTGCCAGTGAATTACTCTGAGTTGCCTGAAGCGATGGCGGGGCGGTTGTCACGGTTTTTCCATTTGAGCGACGAGCAATGCCAGCGAGCATTGGCGGCAACCTCGCAACATGCCAAGCAACCTGCTCAGGACTTCGTGCCCGATGCCGAGGACAAGCGCCGCGAAGCCTCGGCGCTGTTACGGGAACGAGTGCAACACTTCGCGCAGGCTCCCTACGAGGCCCTGGAAAAATGGCGTGCTGCGCTCAGGGCTTCGCCGACAGATCAGCCATGCCCTTGAGCAATTCGATCGGCAGCGGAAAGACAATCGTCGAACTCTTGTCGCCGGCAATCGAACTCAAGGTCTGCATGTAACGAAGCTGCATGGCACCAGGCTGGCGGCCCAACATTTCCGCCGCTTGCATGAGTTTTTCCGAGGCCTGCAATTCGCCTTCGGCGTGAATCACTTTGGCCCGTCGTTCGCGCTCGGCTTCGGCCTGTCGGGCGATGGCTCGGACCATCGACTCGTTGAGGTCGACATGCTTGATCTCGACGTTGGCAACCTTGATACCCCAGGCATCGGTCTGCGCGTCGAGCACTTGCTGGATGTCGATGTTCAACTGCTCGCGCTCGGCCAGCAGCTCGTCCAGTTCATGTTTGCCGAGCACCGCGCGCAGCGTGGTCTGGGCCAGTTGGCTCGTGGCCGACAAAAAGTCTTCGACCTGGATGATCGCTTTCTGCGGATCGAGCACACGGAAATACAGCACCGCGTTGACCTTGACCGAGACGTTGTCGCGGGTGATCACGTCCTGCGGTGGTACGTCGAGGACGATGGTGCGCAGGTCGACCCGGACCATTTGCTGCACCACTGGAATCAGCAGGATCAGCCCCGGGCCTTTGACCTGCCAGAACCGTCCGAGCTGGAACACCACGCCGCGTTCGTATTCGCGCAGGATGCGGAACGTTGAGCCAGCGAGGGCGATCACCAATAAGAGCAGCGCAACAAAACCGATTTGCAGACCCATGATCACTCTCCGAGTGGCGCCGCGTCAGCCGCGGCCACTTGCAACAACAATCCCTTGCGACCCACCACGCGCACGGTTTGTCCGCTGTGCAGCGGTGTGGCGCTGAGCACCTGCCAGCGTTCTCCCTGCAATTGCACCCAACCGTTGCGCGCATCGCCCGGTTGTACCGTGGTGATCGCGGTCACGCTGCCGAGCAGTCCGGCGTCGCCACTGACCGCGTGGCGCGGGCGAGTCTTCAGCGCTCGAATCAACAGCGCGACCAGCAGCAGGGCGCTGATCAGACCGAGGCCAATCATCATTGGCACCGGCAATTCGGCGTTACTCAAAATCAGCGCGCCAATCACGAACATGACAATCCCGCCGAGGCCGATCACCCCGTAATTGGGCAGCGCGGCCTCGGCAATCAGAAACGTGATGCCCAAAGTGATCAGCCACAGACCGAGCGGGCTCATCGCCGGCAACGGCGTGTCTGCGGCGAGGGCGGATCCGCTCAGCAGCAGTAGCAAGGCAGACGCACAACATCGGCTGTTCACGTGACCCTCCGCGAGCGTCATGGCTGGTTCTTTCAGTCTAGTTGAGGGTTGCGCTGGATGAATTTTGATCAATGTGCGCAGGTGTCCGGTGAGCGGATTTCCTTTCGCACGCGGCCTGCCGAACTAGACTCAAAGACACAGGAACCAACGTTCAGCGCAACACCGAGGTGCATCATGCGCATGGCTAGAAAAGTGCAAAGCAGCCTGACCCGGGCGCATTGCGACTACGACATCGTTGCCCATCCGCACTCGTCCAGCAGTCTGGAAACCGCCCGCGTGTCCGGGGTTCCGGCCGAGCGGGTGGCAAAATCGGTGATCCTCGACGATCACCACGGGCACTACCTGATGGCGGTGTTGCCTGCCAGCCGTCACCTGGACTTGAGCAAAGTGCGCAGCAGTGGCGAATGGCAGATCACTCGCGAAAGCAACCTGGCGCACATCTTCGACGACTGCGAACGCGGCGCGGTGCCGCCGCTGGGTGATTCCTACGGGCTGGACATGGTCATCGACCCGCTGCTGACCCGCCAGCAAGACATCTATCTGGAGGCCGGCAACCATCACAACCTGCTGCACATGGGCATGCCGGAGTTTCTGAAAATGGTGCCGCATGCCGAGGTGCGAGAGTTGAGTCACTAAAATCGCGACGCAGCCACTGACGCTTTCGCGAGCAAGCCCGCTCCCACAGGTTGAACGCATTCCCCTGTGGGAGCGGGCTTGCTCGCGAATGATCTTTCACACACAGATTTCTTGAAGGAGATCAGCAATGGAACAACCCACTCACAGCCTTCCCTCCCTGTTCAAACAACTCGGCCTGGACAACGACCCGGTCAGCATTGATCAGTTCATTGCCACCCATTCCCCGTTGAAACCTGAACTGCATTTGGCGGACGCGTTTTTCTGGACGAAGAGCCAATCGCAGTTTTTACGGGACGAGATTCTCGATGATGCCGATTGGGCGGAGGTGGTGGATCAGTTGAATTTGTTGATGCGGAAAGGGCGTTCAGGCTAATCAACTTCTACCCGCTGTCATTTAGCTGGAGTTGCCAGTTGTAGGTGATCGAAAAATAGACCAAAATCAAGACCTAAATTGAGGTCTTTTATTATGCAGAGTGTTTTGGCCGATATGGCTGTCAGTGTTTCCGAACTAAAGAAAAACCCATCCGCCGTTCTAAGCGGCGCTCATGGCGGTGCTGTGGCCGTTCTCAATCACAACCGCGTCATGGGTTACATGGTGCCTGCCGATGTTTACGAAGCAATGATGGAGAGGCTTGATGATCTAGAGCTTGCTGAAATCGTTCGCGCCCGCAGCCATGAGACGCCAATTTCGGTAAGCCTGGATGACCTATAAGCTCGAATTTCTGCCGTCTGCTCATAAAGAGTGGAATAAGTTGGGTCATACGCTTCGAGAACAATTCAAAAAGAAGCTTGGTGAGAGGTTGAAGCTGCCACGGGTCTCTGCCGATGCGCTGCATGGAATGCCTGACTGTTACAAAATCAAGCTTAAGGCTTCCGGTTATCGCCTGGTTTATCAGGTGATTGATGAACGGGTTGTTGTCTCTGTGGTTGCAGTGGGCAAACGTGAGCGCAGTGGTGTTTACGAGAATGCGAAAAAGCGTTGAGTAGCCACTGAGCGAAATTCCTTTCCCCCGAATCAGTTCAATTGTTTCAAAACTTGACTGAATTTCCCCTCCAATGCGATATTGATAGTTAGCAAACTAACAGTGTGCATTGTCCCGTGCCCGATTCCCTCGACGCTCTCCAGATGAACATCAGCAGTGCCATGGTGGTGGCCGCCAGGCATTGGCGGAAGATCTGCCAGACCACGCTGGTCAACTATGGAATTTCCGAAGCCTGCGCCGTGCCGTTGTTGATGATCGGGCGGCTGGGCGAGGGTGTGCGCCAAGTGCAGGTGGCGCAGGCGGCGGGGATGGAGTCGCCGTCGCTGGTGCGCCTGCTCGATCAGCTGTGCCATTCGGGCTACGTCTGCCGTACCGAAGACGCGCAGGATCGCCGCGCCAAGTGCCTGAGCCTGACCGACAGCGGTCGTGAGCTGGTGCAAGCGGTCGAAGTCGAACTGGTGCGCCTGCGTCACGAAGTGCTCGAAGGCATCGATCAAAGTGATCTGGAGGCTACGCTTCGGGTACTGCGCGCTTTTGAGGCGGCGAGTCCGCCAGTGGTGGTCAATTCTTGAACGGTTTTTTCTCCGGTATTCCGCCGGCCCGGGACTGGTTCTACGGGGTCCGAACCTTTGCGGCGTCGATGATCGCGCTGTACATCGCCCTGCTCATGCAAATGCCGCGTCCGTATTGGGCGATGGCCACGGTGTACATCGTCTCCAGCCCGTTCCTCGGGCCGACCAGCTCCAAAGCCTTGTACCGCGCCATCGGCACCTTTCTCGGTGCGGCGGCGGCGGTTTTTTTCGTGCCGATGTTCGTGCAGAGCCCTTATGTTTTGGTGGTGGTCATCGCGCTGTGGACGGGGATTCTGTTGTTCCTGTCATTGCATTTGCGGACAGCCAACAGCTACGCGCTGATGCTCGCCGGCTACACCTTGCCGCTGATTGCCCTGCCGGTGGTGGATAACCCGCTGGCGGTGTGGGACGTCGCGGAAGCGCGTACCGAAGAGATCTTCCTCGGCATCGCCGTCGCCGCTGTGGTGGGTGCGATGTTCTGGCCGCGTCGTCTGGCGCCCGTGTTCAACGATGCCGTGAGCAAGTGGTTCGCCGACGCGACAACCTACAGCCTGAAATTCCTCAGCCGCGACGTGCAGCCCGAAGAAGTCACGGCGCTGCGCATGGCCATGGTCGCCAGCTTCAACAGCCTCGAATTGATGATCGGCCAGTTGCCCCACGAAGGCTCGCGGCCGCAAACCGTGCGCAACACCAAAGAACTGCGCGGGCGCATGATCCATCTGCTGCCGGTGATCGATGCGCTGGAAGACTCGCTCTACGCGCTCGAACGGCGTACGCCAGAGTTGGTGGAGAAATTCGCGCCGCTGCTGGCCGCGACCCGCGAATGGCTCGGGCACAAGGATGCCGATCTCGACCGCTGGCAAGCCTTGAAAGATCAGCTCGAGGCCCTGCAACCAAGCGCCGAAGCGCTGGAAGATCGCAAGCAGTTGCTGTTCTCCAACTCGATTTATCGCCTCGGCGAATTCATCGATCTGTGGCAGGACTGCCGCAGCCTGCAGGATGCGATTCTCTGCGAACGCCAGGACAGTTGGCGCGCGGTATACCGGCACTGGCGACTCGGGCGTCTGACGCCGTTTATCGACCGTGGCCTGATGCTGTATTCGGTGGTCTCGACGATTTTGGCCATCATCGTCGCCTCGACGCTGTGGATTTTGCTGGGCTGGCCTGACGGCGGCAGCGCGGTGATTCTGGCAGCGGTGGCGTGCAGTTTCTTCGCCTCGATGGACGACCCGGCGCCGCAGATCTACCGGTTCTTTTTCTGGACCGGGATGTCGGTGCTGTTCGCCAGCCTTTATCTGTTTTTGATCCTGCCGAACCTGCATGACTTTCCGATGCTGGTGCTGGCGTTTTCGATTCCGTTCATTTGTGTCGGCACTCTGACGGTGCAGCCGCGTTTCTACCTCGGCATGCTGCTGACGCTGGTCAACACCTCGTCGTTCATCAGCATTCAGGGCGCTTACGACGCGGACTTCTTTGCTTTTGTGAACTCCAACCTTGCCGGTCCGATGGGTTTGTTGTTCGCGTTTATCTGGACTTTGATCGCCCGTCCGTTCGGCGTCGAACTGGCGGCCAAACGTCTGACCCGTTTCAGTTGGAAGGACATCGTGCACATGACCGAGCCGGCCAACTTGGCCGAACACCGGCAACTGGGCGTGCAGTTGCTCGACCGTTTGATGCAGCACCTGCCACGGCTGGCGATGACGGGGCAGGACACCGGCATCGCCATGCGTGAAGTGCGTGTCGGGCTGAATCTGCTCGACTTGCTCGCCTACACCCCGCGAGTGACCGGCGCGCCGAACGTTTTGTTGCAGCAAGTGGTCAGTGAAGTCGGCGAGTATTTCCGCGCCTGCCTCAAGGCCGGCGAACGCTTGCCGGCGCCGGCCGCATTGCTGATGACCATGGATCGCACCCGTCGCGCACTCAATGGCCACGGCGACGATGAAACCCGTCTAAACCTGTTGCACGCCTTGAGCGGTTTGCGTCTGGCGTTGCTGCCCGGCGTTGAATTCGTTTCCAGCGCCGAGCCCGAAGAACCGCTGCCCGATGGAGCGCCCCTATGATCGGTGATCTGGACATCAGCGGCATTTTCCTGCCGACCCTGCTGGTGTTGATGGGCATCACTTATGTGCTGTTTTTGTTGGTGCATGCCGTGCTGACGCGCGTGCACTTTTACCGTCTGGTCTGGCACCGGGCATTGTTCAACGTGGCCCTCTACGCGGTACTGCTGTACGGCGTGGACTCACTCAGTCGATACCTGATGACATGAAAAAACCGTTTTTGACCCTCGGTCGCGTGGTACTGACCCTGCTGATCGTGACTTTTGCCGTTGTCCTCGTCTGGCGCATGGTGATGTATTACATGTTCGCGCCGTGGACCCGTGACGGCCACATTCGCGCCGACATCATCCAGATCGCCCCGGACGTGTCCGGTTTGATCCAGCAGGTGGAAGTGAAAGACAACCAGTTGATCAAGCGTGGTCAGGTGTTGTTCAGTATCGACCAGGACCGCTTCAAACTGGCCCTGCGTCAGGCCAAGGCAGCCGTCGCCGACCGCGAAGAAACCCTCGCCCAAGCGCAGCGTGAAGCCAAGCGTAACCGTGGCCTCGGCAACCTCGTGCCGGCCGAGCAACTGGAAGAAAGCCAATCGAAAGTCGCCCGCGCGCAATCGGCACTGGCCGAAGCGTTGGTGACCGTGGACAGCGCCCAGCTCAACCTCGACCGCTCGGTGATCCGCAGTCCGGTCGACGGTTACGTCAACGACCGTGCGCCGCGCCCGCAGGAATTCGTCACCGCCGGACGTCCGGTGTTGTCGGTGGTCGACAGTAACTCGTTTCACATCGACGGTTATTTCGAAGAAACCAAACTCGACGGTATTCATGTCGGCCAATCGGTGGATATCCGCGTGATCGGCGACAAAGCCAAGCTGCGCGGGCATGTCGAAAGCATCGTTGCCGGTATCGAAGACCGCGACCGCACCAGCGGCAGCAACCTGCTGCCGAACGTCAACCCGGCGTTCAGCTGGGTGCGGCTGGCGCAGCGGATTCCGGTGCGGATCGCCTTTGATGACGTGCCGGAAGACTTCCGCATGATCGCCGGGCGTACGGCCACGGTGTCGATCATCGACGATCAGCCAGTCGACAAGCGCAAGCAGGAGCCCGGGCAATGAACAGGGCGCTGATGATCGCCGGGTTGGGCGTGATGCTCTCGGCCTGTCAGATGGTCGGGCCGGATTATCACGTGCCCGAAGACGCTGCGGTCCAGCGCAAAGACTTTCAGGGCGAGTTGGCGGTGGACGGCAAACCGGTGGTGTCGGCGCCCGTGCCGGCCGACTGGTGGCGGTTGTACAAGGACCCGCGTCTGGATCAACTGGTGCAGCAGGCCATGGCCTCCAACACCGATCTGCGCGTTGCGGCGGCTAACTTGCAACGCGCCCGTGCTCAGGTCGATGAGGCCGAGGCAGCCGGTGGCTGGAGCGCTGGCGTGAAAATGGGCGCACAGCGCTTGCAGGAATCCGGTCAGGCATTTTTGCTGCCGGAAAAAGTGCCGGTTGCCAACGTCGGCGATATTGGCATCAGCGCTTCGTATCAGTTTGACCTGTGGGGCACGCTGCAGCGCGGGATCGAAGGCGCGAAGGCCAATGCCGACGCGACTCAGGCTGCCGCCGACACCGCACGCATCACGCTGGTGGCGGACGTGGTTCGTGCCTATACGCAAGTCTGCGCGGCCAACGAAGAACGGGAAATTGCTCAGCACTCCCTCGATCTGCAATCGCAAGGCACTACGCTGATCCAGCGTTTGCGTGACGCCGGACGGGGCGATGAAACCCAGGTCACCCGTTCGCAAACCCAATTCAAATCCCTGCGCGCCGACTTGCCGCGCTACGAAGCGGCGCGTCAGGCCGGTTTGTTCCGCCTGTCGATGTTGCTGGCCAAACCGGTCGATCAGTTGCCTGCCGGCACTGCAACCTGCGCCGAACTGCCGAAAATCGCCCAATTGGTGCCGGTTGGCGATGGCGCCGCGCTGCTCAAGCGCCGCCCGGATATTCGTCAGGCTGAACGACGTCTGGCGGCTTCGACCGCCGGCATCGGCGTCGCCACCGGCGAGCTGTACCCGGACATCAGCATCGGCGCGACTATCGGCACCGTCGGCATCATCGACGACCTCGGTGATCCGTCGACCAATCGCTGGGGCTTCGGCCCGTCGCTGAGCTGGAAAGTCCCGACCAATGGCGCTCGTGCGCGCATTCGCGAAGCAGAAGCGGCGACACAGGGTGCACTGGCGCATTTCGATGGCGTAGTGCTCAACGCCATTCGCGAAACCCAGACCGGCCTGGCCCAATACTCGGCGTTACTGCAACGTCGCGATGCGCTGGCCGAAGCCGAACAGTCGGCGAAACTCGCCGCAGACCAGACTCACCGCTTCTTCCAGGCCGGCCGCGAGTCGTTCCTCGCCGACCTGCAAGCGACGCGAACCTACACCGACGTCACCGCGCAACTGGCCGCCGCCAATACGCAAGTTGCGATGAGCCAGATCGATTTGTTCCTTGCCCTCGGCGGCGGTTGGGAAAGCGGACGAACGCAAGCTTCAAGCGCGAGCAAACCCTGACGCCGTAGCTATGCTTTGAAGTGTTGGAAGGGTGCCTCGAGCAACGCACTCTTTCAGCGCACATTGCTAGCGCTGGTCTAGGGGAAACCAATAATGAAAAACCCTTACGCTCTCGGCTTCTGGTGCGCCCTCGCAGCGCTGGTGCTGCTCTCGGCCACCTATTTCTACGGCATCATGCTGGCCCACCAGATCGACAAGGCGATGGTGTTCCTCGACAGTGCGACGGCGCTGATCGCGGTGATGGCCATCGTCGTCGTAGCCTGGGCCTCGGTTCAGGTGCAGCGGGTCAAGAAACGACAACTTGAACAGGGTAAAACCCTGGTGCTGATCTGGGACACCAAAGTCGCCCTGCGTCGGGTCGAAACCGTGTTCGACCGGTATTTCTGGGGCAGTTACTGGCAGCCCGGGCGCACCTTCGCCGAAGTCATGGGCGAACTCACCGGCACGCCGCTGGAAAAAAGCCTTGAAGCGCTGAAGAAGCAGTGTCTGGAACTCGACAAGCAGATCGCCGACGAGGGCTGGCACTGGCTGAACAATGCCCGCGAACTCTCGGACGTCGCCACGGCCATGGCCCGCGAGCGTTATCAGCTGGATTTCTGCGACCCGCGCGCCGACGGGCCGGGCGGGGCGGTGATTGATCGGGATTTTGAAGTGCTGGTCTACACGTGGACCGCGCGGCTGAAAAGCTTTGATCATCAACTGGATGAGATCGAGCTTCAGTATTCCTGAGCGGCGTCGTTCTCTCTGGCCCCTTCGCGAGCAAGCCCGCTCCCACAGGTTGAGCGCATTCCTCCTGTAGCAGCGGGCTTGCTCGCGAAGGCGACGGCGAAAATTGCGAAACTCTTCCAGCCAGTCGACTGTCCACACTCCCCATAGACACTCTTTCACCTTTAATCATTGGGCCGCCCCGCGCGGCCAGTGCTAATCTCCACCGCTGAATTCAGCGGAGTCGAGCCGCGACCCGGTCACGGGTTCAGGGAAGACGACCCCACTCACAGCCACGGAAATCGATCAGGTCATTCATGAATAAATCAGCAGGCGTGCTTCTCGGAATTGTAGTTGCCATCGGCGCGATCAGCGCAGGCGGGGCCTGGTACACCGGGACCAAGATCGAAGGCGTACTGAACAACGCCGTCACCAACGCCAACAAAGAGCTGCAGACCGCGATGGCCGGCTCCAACGGCACTGCGTCGCTGGAACTGGTGTCGCTGGAGCGTCACACCTTCACCAGCACCGCGCACTATCGCCTCAAGGGCGAAGGCGAAATGTTCGGCGACAAGCCGGTCGAGCTGCTGTTCGTCGACCACATCGAGCACGGTCCGCTGCCGTTCTCGCGTCTGGTTTCGCTGAAATGGCTGCCGGTCATGGCCACCAGCAATTACGAGCTGGAAAAGAGTCCGGCCACCGAAAAATGGTTCGCCGCCACCAAAGGCGCAGCACCGCTCAAAGGCGTGACCAATATCGGCTATGACGAATCCACCACCAGCACCGTCGATCTGCTGCCGCTGGAAACCGCACTGGATGACCAGTCGAGCCTGAAATTCTCCGGCCTGACCATGAATATTTCCGCCAGCGCTCAGGCACAGAAGGTCAAGGCTGACGGCTACATGGACAGTCTGAAACTGGTCACCGTCGCTGAAGATCAGGCACCGGTTCAGGTCGAGCTCAACGGTCTGACCCTGGCCAGCAACCTCGCCAAAAGCAGTTACGGCTACTACACCGGCGAAAACACCCTGGAGCTGACCAACAGCAAAACCACCTTCGGCACCAAGCAGTCGGTACTTGGCGTGAAGAACTTCGAAATGAAGAACCTCACCGAAGAGAGCGGCAGCAATGCTTCCGGTCGTGCTGACTACAAGGTTGGCGAAGTGACACTCAACGACAAGAAGATCGGCTCGGCGAACATGGCCATGAGCCTGAAAAATCTCGACATTCCGTCGACGATGTCGCTGATGCAAATTTACCAGACCAAGTTGCAGCCCTACGAAAAAGCCGCCGCAGAAGCGGCCGAAGCAGGCTTGCCGGCGCCGGAACTGAACCTGACTGACGCTGAGAATGCGCAAGTCAAAGCCGATCTGCAGAAACTGCTGGCGGCCGGCCCGCAAGTAGCGCTGGAGAACCTGTCGTTCAATACCGCCAACGGCGAAAGCCGCGCCAGCCTGGTCATTGATCTGACCAAACCGCAGTCGATGGACTTGCCGCCGGACCAACTGGGCAAACAACTGGTCGCGCTGCTCGACCTGAATATCCAGGTGTCCAAGCCAATGCTGGTCGACCTGCTCAGTGTGCAGGCGCAACTCGATGGCCAGACCGATGCCAAAGCCATCGTCGATCAGTCCAAAGAGGCTGCCGACATGTTCGCGGGCATGGCGGTCGGTTCGCAGTTAGCCGTAGTGGACGGCACCAACGTGGTGACCAAGCTGCATTACGCCGCCAATCAGGTGGAATTCAACGGCCAGAAAATGACCGTCGAGCAGTTCGTCGGCTTCCTGATGAGCAAATTCGCCGGCGTCACGCAAGTGCAGTAATACTGCGTTCTAAATAACAACGCCCGGCCTCTGCATTGCGCAGACGTCGGGCGTTTTGCTGTCTGGCGCATGGGTTTTTGCGGTGTTTCAGCCCAGGCTTTGTTACGAATCTGAACAATTATTGTGTTCTGAATATTGGTCTACGCTTGCATGCAAGACTGCCTGACTAAGCTTGGCTGAGCCTTGTTGGCTCAGTCTCCGTTACGAATGGGCAAGGAGGGCATTGCGACCCGGCTGGCCATGTAAGGATGCTGACGAATGCCGCGTATTGATGTCCCTGTATTGCATCGTGGTTTACGCCCTTTGTTTCGCTTCGCGCTGTGCAGCCAATTGCTTTGGCCGGCACTGGCGTTTGCCGACACACCCTACGATCAGATGGTGCGAGATGCCCGTGCCGGGCAAACCACGCCTGCGTTGAATGTGCTGCGGCAGGTGCCGCCGGGCCAGTCGACCACCGGGCAGATCAGCGATCACCTGCAAATCGCCAGTTGGGCCGGACTCGATGCCGAAGTGGTGCAGGTCTATGAAACCCAGGGCCGCGACCGCGTGTTGCCGGTACAGGCACTGACTGCCACCGCCCGCGCTTATCGCAACCTCAAGCGTTGGGATCAGGCCACTCAGGTCTACAACAAGGCTCTGGCTCTGGAACCGGACAACGCCGACCTGCAACTCGGCCTCGCGCTGACCCAGGCCGACGCCGGCAAACCGGACGAGGCCGTGACCCGCGCCAAGGCCTTGGTCGCGGCCAAACCCGATGATCCTTCGCGCCGACTTGCGCTGGGCTACGCGCTGACCCGCGCCGGCAAGCAATACGATGCGCTGTTCGAATACGATCAGGCGTTCAAACGTGCCGGCAGCAAACCGGAAGTTGCCCGCGAATACGTGGTCGCCCTGCAAAAGGCGCGTCTGCCGGAACCGGCGATACGCTTGGCCAATCAACGTCCCGGCCTGATTGATCCGGTCACCCTGCGCCGTCTCGAAGGCGATCTGGCCGCCGAACGCGTGCGCCTCGCCGAACTGGCCACCCGCAGCGAAAAAGAACGCTACGTCATCGCCGACCGTGCGCTGGCCGATTACGACAAACTGCTCGCCACCTGGACTCCGGATGCCAGCGCCAGGGACGACGTGACGCGTTGGCGCATCGACCGCATGGGCGCACTCAAGGCGCGCGCACGTACCGCCGACGTCATCAGCGAATACCAGAAGCTGCAAGCCGAAGGTGTGAAAATTCCGACCTACGCACTGCGTTGGGTCGCGGCGTCCTACCTCGATCAGCGTGAGCCGGAAATCGCTTCCGATCTCTATCGCCAGGTACTGTCCGCCCCGGACGCTGATGTCGGCGACCGTCTCGAAGACACCACGGCGTTGTACTACGCGCTGCTGGAAAGCGACCGGGCCGACGAGGCACGCAAAGTCGCCGAAGATCTGGCCAAATCCCAGCGCCCGCGCATCGAACTCAAGGGCCTGCCCATCGGCAACCCCAACGATGAGTGGATGGACGCCCAGCAACTCGCAGCGCAGGCCGGCACTTACAGCTCCGACCTGCCACACGGCGAAGAACGCTTGCAGACGTTGGTCGATCAGGCTCCGGGCAACATCGGCTTGCGGCTCGCTCAGGCCGATCTGTACCTGGCCCGTCAATGGCCGCGCCGCGCAGAAAACCAGCTCAAGGAAACCGAGAGCATGACGCCGCGCGACATGGGCCTGGAGGTCGCTCAGGCGCGTACCGCGATGACGCTGCAGGAATGGCGGCAGATGGATGCGCTGACCGACGACGTCGTCGCGCGCTTTCCTGACAATCGCCAGGTTCAACGCGCGGCCCGCGAGCGTGAAGTTCACGACATGTCCGAACTGCGCGTCGAAGCCTACGGCGGCAAGGCCAACGGTGGCGGCAGCAGCGGCGCCGGAGCGGTTAGCGGCAGCCGTGATTACGGTATTCAGACCACGCTTTACAGCCCGCCGATTGATGAAGACTGGCGCGTCTTTGCCGGTGCCGGTTACGCCACGGGCGACTTTGCCGAAGGCACCGGCAACCATCGCTTCCAGCGTGTTGGCCTGGAGCGGCGCACCCGCGACATGACCCTCGAAGCCGAAGTCTCCAACCACTCCTACGGGTACGGCGACAAGCAGGGTGCGCGTCTGGCGATTGCCCGCGACATCAATGACAACTGGCAATACGGCGGCAGCCTCGAATACCTGTCGGCGGAAACCCCGTTGCGCGCGCTCAACAGTGACATCAAGGCCAACGGCGGCAGCGGTTTCATTCGCTGGCGCGCCAACGAAAGCCGCGAGTGGCGGCTGTCGGTCAGCCCATCGCATTTCAGCGACGGCAACAATCGCGTCGAAGCTTTGCTCACCGGTCGCGAGGGCGTTTACAGCGCGCCGAACGTGCAGGTCGATGCCGGTCTGGAAGTCGGCACCAGCCATAACTCCAAGTCCGATGACGTGCCGTACTTCAACCCCAAATCCGACTTCAGCGTCATGCCGCTGGTCAACGTCAATCACGTGCTCTACCACCGTTACGAAACTTCCTGGAGCCAGCAATTCCAGGCGGGTGCCGGTACCTACAGCCAGCGTGATCACGGCACGGGCGGCATGGCGTTGCTCGGTTACGGCCAGCGTTACGCCTGGAACGACGTGTTCGAAGTGGGCGGTCTGTTCAGTGTGATCAACCGGCCCTACGACGGTGATCGGGAGACCGATCTGCGTCTGCTCGTCGACCTCACTTTCCGCTTCTAGAAGAGTTTGAAGATGCCTTTGATTTCGCGTTTCATCCTTCTGCTGGGAGTGCTGCTGGTCAGCGCCTGCGCCCAGCAAGCTCCGGCCTTCGCACCGCCGTCCGAGCGCCCGGTGGCGGCCAGTGAGAAACCATGGCCGAAAAATCACGTGCTGGGCATCGCCTACCACGACGTCGAAGACCGCGATCCCGATCAGGCGGTGGTGGCGGTGCGCACCGAGCGCATGATCGAGCAACTGGCCTGGCTGCGTGAAAACGGCTACAAACCGGTCACGGTCGACCAGATCATGGCCGCGCGCAAGGGTGGCCCGGAGCTGCCCGCGAAAGCGATCCTGCTGAGCTTCGACGACGGTTATGCAAGCTTCTACACCCGAGTATTACCGGTGTTGCGCGCCTATAACTGGCACGCGCTGCTGGCGCCGGTCGGTACCTGGATCGACACGCCCCTGAATCAACCGGTGGACTTCGCCGGCGCCCCGCGTGCCCGTTCCGACTTTCTGACCTGGGATCAGGTACGCGAGATTTCGCAATCCGGGCTGGTGGAAATCGCCGCCCACACCGACGCCAACCACAAAGGCATCCTCGCCAACCCGCAGGGCAACATGCAGCCTGCGGCCGCGACCCGGCGTTACGATCCAGTGACCAAGCGCTACGAATCCGAGGCCGATTTCCAGGCGCGGATTCGCACCGACGTGAACAATATTTCGGAAAAAATCCGTAAGGTCACCGGTAAAAAGCCACGCGTCTGGGTCTGGCCGTACGGCACGGCGGACGGTACTTCGCTGACCGTTGTCGGCGAGGAAGGCTACGAAATGGCCCTGACCCTCGACGACGGTCTCGATGCCCTCGACAACCTGATGAGCAGCCCGCGCTTCCTCGTCGCCTCCGACCCTGACGGCGAGCACTTCGCCAACAGCGTGGTTGCGGTGCAGTCCGATTTCGCCATGCGCGTGGTGCATGTCGATCTGGACAACGTCTACGATCCGGACCCGGCGCAGCAGGACATCAACCTTGGCAAACTGGTGCAGCGCATGGCGGACATGGGCGCCAACACGGTGTTCCTGCAAGCCTTCGCCGATCCGAAAGGCGATGGTCTGGTGCACTCGCTGTACTTCCCCAACCGCCACTTGCCGGTGCGTGCGGACATCTTTGACCGGGTCGCCTGGCAGTTGCGTACCCGCGCTCACGTGAAAGTCTTTGCGTGGATGCCGGTGCTGAGTTTCGGCCTCGACTCGAAGCTGCCACGCGTTACCCGCTGGGACCCGAAGACCGGCACCACGTCGGTCGATCCGGACCAGTACAAACGCCTGTCGCCCTTCGATCCGGAAGTACGGCGGATCATCGGTGAAATCTACGAAGACGTGGCACGCCTGACGTCAGTCGACGGCATTCTTTATCACGACGACGCGGTGCTCTCGGACTTCGAAGACGCCAGCCCCGAAGCCTTGAAAACCTACGCTGCCCACGGTTTACCGGGATCGATTGCCGCGCTGCGAGATGACCCCGCAGCGATGCAGCGCTGGACGCGTTTCAAGAGCAAATACCTCATCGATTTCACCAACGAGCTGACTGCCAAAGTCCGTGCGATTCGCGGCCCGCAGGTGCTGACAGCGCGCAACATCTTCGCCGAGCCAATGCTCAATCCCGAAAGCGAAGCGTGGTTCGCACAGAACCTCGATGACTTCCTCGTGACCTACGACTGGACGGCGCCGATGGCGATGCCGCTGATGGAAAAACAGACCCAGGCGCAATCCGGCCCGTGGCTGGAGGCGTTGGTGGCCACGGTCAGGAAACGCCCCGGCGCGCTGGATCGCACCGTGTTTGAACTGCAGGCGCGGGACTGGACGAAAAAGGATCAGGCCGACATCGATGGCGCGCATCTGGCGGACTGGATGGGTCGCCTCAAGCGTCAGGGCGCGACCAGCTTCGGCTACTACCCGGACAACTTCCTCGACAACCTGCCGGACCTGAAAACCGTAAGGCCTGCGCTCTCCAACAAATGGAATCCATAACATGCTGGATAGACTGTTAGCCCTGCTTGTTCTGGCGATTGTCCTCGGCGTTCCGCTGGGGCTGATCTTCCTGGTGACCGGGCAGTTCCTGATGGACTTCGTGTTCTTCTACCCGCTGTTCATGTCCGGGTTGTGGATTGCCGGTGGCCTGTATTTCTGGCTGCACTGGGAGCGCCACTGGCCGTGGAAGGACGATACGTTGCCGCCGCCGCTGGAAGGCGAACCGCTGATCTCGATCCTGATCCCTTGCTACAACGAAGGCGAAAACGCCGCCGACACGATCCACGCGGCGCTGGCCCAGCATTACCCGAACATCGAAGTTATCGCGATCAACGACGGCTCCAAGGACAACACCGCCGAAGTGCTCGACCGGCTGGCCAAGGAAGATCCGCGCCTGCGCGTGCTGCACCTGGCGGAAAACCAGGGCAAGGCCGTGGCGCTGCGCATGGGCGCCATCGCCGCGCGCAGTGAGTATCTGGTGTGCATCGACGGTGATGCGCTGCTGGCGCCGAACACCGCTGCCTATCTGGTGGCACCGATGCTCGACAACGCCCGATTGGGTGCGGTGACCGGCAACCCACGGATTCGCACGCGTTCGACGCTGGTCGGGAGGGTGCAGGTCGGCGAGTTCTCGTCGATCATCGGCTTGATCAAACGTACGCAACGCGTGTTCGGACGGATCTTCACCGTCTCCGGGGTCATCGTCGCGTTCCGTCGTACGGCGCTGAACCGGGTTGGCTACTGGAGCCCGGACATGATCACTGAAGACATCGACATTAGCTGGAAGCTGCAACTCGATCACTGGAGCATCTTTTACGAGCCGCGCGCGCTGTGCTGGATTCTGATGCCGGAAACCCTCGGCGGATTGTGGAAGCAGCGGCTGCGCTGGGCGCAGGGCGGCGCCGAAGTGCTGTTCAAGAACATTCGCGGGATCTGGCAGTACCGCCACCGTTACCTGTGGCCGCTGCTGTTCGAATACTGCCTGTCGACCGGTTGGGCCTTCACCTTCCTGTTGTCGGTGATTTTCTGGGGTGTCGGCAAGTTCGTGGTCATGCCGGAAGCGATTGCGGTGGATCACCTGATGCCGCCGGCGTTTACCGGTCTGCTGCTGGCCTTCGTCTGTCTGGTGCAGTTTGCCGTCAGCATTGTCATTGATCGCCGCTACGAACCGGGGCTGGGCAGGACCATGTTCTGGGTGGTCTGGTATCCGTTGGTGTTCTGGTTGATCAGCCTGCTGACCACGCTGGTCAGTTTCCCCAAAGTGCTGTTCGGCCAACATCAGAAACGTGCGCGTTGGGTCAGCCCTGACCGGGGCATCAAGCCGATCGGGGACGACGAAGAGGAGGTCATCAAATGAAAATCATCCGGACCCGCCAACGGCCATTTCTGGTTGTGGTCGATGTGTTTCTCACGGTGCTGGCGTGGATTGGCCTGCTGTTTCTGCTGGTGCGCGGGCTCTGGCCGCTGATCGAAACCCATGCCGGCGGGCCGCGCATCGACAACTCGGCGTTCGAAGCGCTGGGTACCTTGCAGATTTACCTGTGGGTGGCGTTGGTCAACGCGGTGATCCTGATTTCCTGGGCGCGTTATCAACAACGCAAAAGCAGAAGCTTCGCCCAGCGGCGTTTGCCTTCGCCGGTGATCGACGACGAAGGGCTGAGCAAGAGTTTCAAACTGTGTGATGACCGTTTGCAAAAGCTGCGCACACCTGGGGTGATGACCATTCACAACGATCAGGAAGGCGACATCAGTCATGTGGTGACGCATTTCTGGCCGGTGCAGCAGGAACAGTTGCCGCCACCGCTGGCGCCCATCGAGCACCCACGGGTGATCTTTCTCCACGCCGAGGATGACGATAACCGCGAGCCGGTCAATCGGCCGACCTGACTTCGCGAATCAGCCGCCACGCCTCTTCCATCGGCAGCGGCTGTTTCATTCGTTCGGCCAGCAGCGCCATCGCGCGCTCTTCTTCGCAGGCCACGGCGGCGACCAGAATGCCGTTTCTGCCGAACAGACCGATGAAGGGCGGTTGCTCGGGGTCGCCGAGAAATTCCGAATCATCCCAATGCTCGGCGTGGCCGAGGTAGTCGTAATTCTTGCCGAAATGCCAGGTCCAGAAGTACGGCACATCGAGATAGTGTTCCTCGCCCCCAAGCATGTTCGCCGCCGCGATCCGTGCGTGCTGCTGGGCCAGGCGCCAGTGTTCGATGCGCTGGGGCTGGCCGTTCAGCGGGAACGTGGCGATGTCGCCAATCGCCCACAGACCTTCGGTCACGCGCATGCCGTCATCGACACTTATTGACTGGTCTTGCTCACGGGGTAATGAGGTAAACGCCTCGGTGGCCGGGTGTACGCCGATGCCTGCCAGCACCAGATCGGCTGAAAGACGCAAACCATTGTCCAGCAACACCGCCTCGACCTTGCCGTCACCGATGATTTCTGTGGCCTCATGATTGTTAATGAACTTCACGCCATGGGCTTCGTGCAGAGCGCGGATTGCCTTGCCCACCGCTTCGCCGAACTGAGCCACGAAAGGAATCGCGTGGCGCGCGATGACGGTCACGTCGAGGCCGAACTGGCGTAGTGCAGAGGCGCATTCGAGGGCGATGAAGCTGTCGCCGATGATCACGGCGCGTTGATCGGGCCTGGCAGCGTTGATGATCTGTTCGGCCTGGGCTTTGGAGCGCAGGACGAAAACTTGCGCCAGGTTCGCACCGGGCAGTTCCAGTGCATTGGGCGTAGCACCGGTGGCCAGCACGGCTGCGCTGTAATTGAGCGTCCGGCCGTCTTTTAGATGCAGGGTTTTGCTTTCGACGTCGAGCGCGACGACTTCGCCTGCGACCCGATTGATGTGTTGTTCGCGGTAAAAGGCGTCATCGCGCAACGCAGGGGTTTGCGCTGGCGGCATCTCACCGGCGAGCACGAATTTGCTCAACACCGTGCGGTCGTAACCGGCAGTTTCACGGTCGATCAGCACAATACGGCCGCCGAAGCCCTTTTCACGCAGAGCCGCCGCACACGCAGTTCCCGCCGCGCCCGAGCCAACGATTACGAACGTGCGCGAGTCATCGGCGGGCGGCGTGTGTGGGTGGGGCAACGGTTGATCGTCTACCCAGACCTCGTCGCCACGCAGCTCCAGTGGATAGCGCTTGAGGCTGTCGAGGGCCGGCGGTTCGCATAACGCGCCGTCCTCGATGCGGAACGCCGCCTTGTGCCAGGGGCAGATCAGGCGTCCGTGGCACAACGCGCCGTCAGCCAGCGGCGCACCGGCATGAGGGCATTCGCCCTGGAAGGCGCGTAATTGCCCGGCCGTGCGCAGCAAAACAATCTTGCACTCGCCTATTTTGACTTCCAGGCCACGGTCTTCAGGAACATCTGCGAAACGGGCGACACGGTGCAGGGACATGTTCGGCTTCCTCGCGGGCATTTCTCTTACGAGTTTGGGCGACAGTGCGAGGTTCAGCCATTTGCTACTGCCACGGCACGAACGGTACGGCTATAGTTTGCAGGCCGACGACGGCCCCACTGCACAAGGTGCTCCCGGAATGACCCGATTGACCTCTCTTAACCCTTGGCTGGCGGCCGTTGCCGTTGCCCTTTGCGTGCAGTTTCCGGCGCAGGCAGCCCAGGAGCGCTTCACCCTCGATATCCCCGGTGTCTCGGACAATCGCCTGTTCACCTCGGCGGCGGCCAGCGATGCGGCAGGTTGCGGCGGCAAGAACCAGTCGCCGGCATTAAGCTGGAACGCCGGGCCTGCCGGCACCCTGAGCTACGCGATCGTCATGCACGACCCGGACGGCCAGAAAGGTCTGGGCGTCGATCACTGGATTCATTACGGCATCAAAGCCACGACTCACCAGATCGCGGCGGGTGTCGGCGCCAAATCTGCGCTCGAGGGCGTCGGCGGCACCAACAGCAAGGGCAACACTCATTACATGGGACCGTGCCCTCCGGTGGGCGACAGCGCGCACCACTACATCATCCAGATTTACGCGCTGGATCTGACGCCGGACGCCTTGCCTGCCGGTCTGACCCGCGCCGAGCTGATGGAAAAAATCAAAGGCCATGTGCTGCGCAACAGCAGTGTGGTGCGGCGTTATCACCGCTGAAAATTTTTTTAGCGGCGCTTAACCCGAACTGAATGGGCTGGCCGTCTCAGTGGATGAATGATCACTTTCATCCCGAGGTCAGCCCCATGTCCCTTTCTGTGTATATCTTGCGGCCCGTAACTGTCGGCGTGTTGCTGGCGGTGGCCGGTTGCGGCGTGTCTTCCAACCCGGAATCCGCTGCCGTGCCAGCCCCCGCTCAGCCTGTGCAGATGATTCAACAGGAAGCCGTGATGGCTGACAGCGCAGTAGCCAAGCGCGCGATCTACAAGATGCCGAATGCGGGCAGTGCGCCGATGCCGTTGCAGGAAAGTTATCCACAGGGCTATCGCAGCGAGCCGCGTGAGCAGTACCAATCGCTGGCCGATAACCCGATCCACAGCGTCGCTGAAACGCCGGTTTCTACTTTCAGCGCCGATGTCGACACGGGTGCTTACGCCAACGTCCGCCGCTTGCTCAATCAGGGCCGCCTGCCGCCGGAAGGCGCGGTGCGACTGGAAGAGATGGTCAATTACTTTCCCTACGATTACGCCTTGCCCAGCGATGGATCGCCGTTCGGCGTGACCACCGAACTGGCCGCGTCGCCGTGGAACCCGCACACCCGCCTGTTGCGCATTGGCATCAAGGCGTCCGACCGTGCGGTGGCGGAACTGGCCCCGGCCAATCTGGTGTTTCTGGTGGATGTTTCCGGGTCGATGGATCGCCGTGAAGGATTGCCATTGGTCAAAAGCACGCTGAAATTGCTCGTCGATCAGTTGCGCGAGCACGATCGCGTATCGCTGGTGGTGTACGCCGGCGAGTCGAGAGTGGTGCTGGAGCCAACGTCCGGACGAGAAAAAGCGAAAATTCGTACAGCCATCGAGCAATTGACCGCCGGTGGCTCGACCGCCGGCGCTTCCGGCATCGAACTGGCCTACCAAATGGCGCAACAGGCGTTCATCCCTAAAGGTATCAACCGCATTCTTTTAGCCACCGACGGTGACTTCAACGTCGGCATCAGCGACTTCGACAGCCTCAAGCAAATGGCTGTGGATAAACGCAAAACCGGAATCTCCCTGACCACCCTGGGTTTTGGTGTGGATAACTACAATGAACACTTGATGGAACAACTGGCCGATGCCGGCGACGGCAACTACGCCTACATCGACAACCTGCGCGAGGCGCGCAAGGTGCTGGTGGATCAACTCGGCTCGACCCTCGCCGTGGTGGCAAAAAACGTCAAGTTGCAGGTGGAGTTCAACCCGGCGCAGGTCAGCGAGTATCGTCTGCTCGGCTACGAAAACCGTGCTTTGCAAAGGGAGGATTTCAGCAATGACAAGGTCGATGCTGGCGAAATCGGTGCAGGACACACGGTGACTGCGCTGTATGAAATTATCCCGGCGGGGGAGAAGGGCTGGCTGGAGCCTCTGCGTTACGGTAAGTCGGAGCCGGCTGTTTCCGGGAAGAACGGAGAATTGGCGATGTTGCGTGTGCGTTATCAACAGCCTGAGGGTGGGAAAAGTCTGCTGATCGAGCGCCCGATTGCCAATGAAGTCGCGCAGCCCAGTGAAGACCTGCGCTTTGCAGCCGCCGTCGCCGCGTTTTCCCAGCAGCTCAAGGACGGTCGCTACACCGGCGATTTCAGCCTGAAAGACACCGAAACGCTGGCCCGAGGTGCACGGGGTGATGATCGCTTCGGTCTGCGCAACGAGTTTGTGCAACTGGTTGAACTGGCGCAGAGTCTGCGCAGCGCAACCTTATCGAATGCGCAGCCCACTGAACGACGGATTGAATAAGTGAGTCGTCTGAAAGGCTTCATTTCTCAGCTGTTTGCTGCGCCAGACAGCCCGATCGCCAGCAGCGATGAATCGCTGCTGGCGCGTTACCGCGAGGGCGACAGTGCCGCGTTCGAGATCCTGTACGCCCGCCATCGCCAGGGTTTGTATCGGTTTCTGCTCGGATTGAGCGGCAAACCGGAACTGGCTGACGAGGTCTTTCAGGAAACCTGGTTGAGCCTGATTCGCAGCACCAGCCAGCCACAAGGCCGAGCGACATTTCGTACGTGGCTGTTCCAGATTGCCCGCAATCGTCTGATTGATCACTGGCGCAAACACGGCGCCCAACAACCGCTGCACGACAGCTACGATGAACAGGTTCACGCTGTCAGCGATGAGTCGACCGACCCTGCGGAACAGCTGAACCTCAGCCGCGACAGTCAGCGCCTGGAAAACGCTCTGCAAAACCTGCCCGCTGACCAGCGCGAAGTGTTTCTGCTGCGCGCCCACGGCGACCTCGACCTGGCACAAATCGCCAGCCTCACCGAAACACCGCTGGAAACCGTCAAGAGCCGCTTGCGCTACGCCCAGCAAAAACTGCGTCGGCTGCTGGCCGAGGAGGTACTGACATGAACGACGCCCGCCAGACACCCGAAGAACAACTGCTCAAGCACTATCGTGAGCAACAAGGCAGCGAACCGCCTGCGCACCTCGATGCGTTGATCCTTAATGCTGCGCATCGCAATGTCCCGGCGCCGAAATCAGGCCTTTGGCAACGCTGGCTCGACGCCTGCCGCCAACCGCGCTGGCAAGTCGCGTTCGCCAGCGTAGTGGGTGTGGCCCTGATGTTATCGCTGGTGCAACGCACACCCGAGTCGCTGACTCGATACGAATACACCCCGGCCCCCAGCCTCTCGGTACCCATGGCCGAACCGGGTGGCGCGCAACTGCACCGCTTGTCTGCACCGGCAGCCCCTCGGCCCGCACCTGCGCCGATGATGGAAATGGCTGCGCCAATGCAAAGCGAAGCGTTCAGCGCCGACACTGCCGACGAACCCAAAACCGCGAAACGCGCTGCGGCCCCGGCCAATGGTCTCGATGAACAACTGCGCGAAGTTCTGCGTTTGCGTGAAGCAGGTCAAGCGCAAGCCGCTGATACGCTGTATAAAAATCTGCACAAACGCTACCCGAACACCGACCTCGACGCCCGACTCGAACAGTTGCAAAAAAAATGAGCGCCCTGATCCGCCCGCCATTTGGCATTGCCCGGCAAAAACGCGCACTATCGGCCCATAGCTGAAGCGCTGGAGAACACCGTGGCACCAAAAATCGACCGCATCGCCCAACTCCTCAATTGCCCGGAAAAGGGCGAGCAGATGCGGCGCGCGATTACTGAGGCGCGTAAGGAGTTTCTGCTGGGTCAGTCGGAAGAAGACGTCGTTGAGGAAGACGAGGTTTTTGAGGAGGAAGACGACGAGGATGAGGATTATGATGAATTCGATTGGACGACGGAGTGACGCGCGTTTGTTCAGTAATTCGGTCAAGCCGGATAACGTCGGATAAAACCGTCGGCCACAAAAAAGCCCCGAACCATCACAGTCCGGGGCTTTCTCGTTTAAATCAATGGTGCACCAGGCGGGATTCGAACCCACGACCCCTGCCTTCGGAGGGCAGTACTCTATCCAGCTGAGCTACTGGTGCAGCGGGCGACATCATACCTAGGTCGGCTCGGGGCGTCCATGCCGGGTTTTGGCGGGTTTTGTCAGTGCGCGTGTCGGTTTGCGCGGGTGCATTCCATAAAGCTGTAACGTCCTGCAAAACCCTCGCTTGGCGCTTTTGCGGGGCTGTTCTATGGTTTTGCTGCGGCGGATGGTTTTTGCTCGTTGATCTGAAAATTCCAGCAAATGCGGGGTTTTTGTTCTTTTTTTCGAACGCCCTATTGTCCTTTAACCCCTTTGCTCCTACGATCCGTTTGAGATTTCAAACGCTCGTTGATCGGGTGTTGAAGCGCAGGTGTTTCGAGTCGTGCACGATTAATGCGCCTCACCCGTTCACTGATTTCCCTGACGGCAGCCTTGCGAGGCGCCTTTCTACAATCATAATTTGCTCCGCGCAGGCCGCGGTGCTGTTAAGGAAAGCCGACATGCAGCTTAAAGACACCCAGTTGTTCCGCCAGCAAGCCTTCATTGATGGCGCTTGGGTCGATGCGGACAACGGTCAGACGATCAAGGTCAACAACCCGGCCACCGGCGAAATTCTGGGTACCGTGCCGAAAATGGGCGCTGCCGAAACCCGCCGTGCCATTGAAGCCGCTGACAAAGCGCTGCCGGCCTGGCGTGCACTGACCGCCAAAGAGCGTGCCGGCAAGCTGCGTCGCTGGTTCGAACTGATGATCGAGAATCAGGACGACCTCGCTCGCCTGATGACCCTTGAGCAGGGCAAACCGCTAGCTGAAGCCAAGGGCGAAATCGTTTACGCCGCTTCGTTCATCGAGTGGTTCGCCGAAGAAGCCAAGCGCATCTACGGTGACGTGATTCCAGGCCACCAGCCGGACAAGCGCCTGATCGTCATCAAGCAGCCGATCGGCGTGACCGCAGCGATCACCCCGTGGAACTTCCCGGCCGCGATGATCACCCGTAAAGCCGGCCCGGCCCTGGCCGCCGGTTGCACCATGGTGCTCAAGCCTGCTTCGCAAACTCCGTTTTCCGCTTTCGCACTGGCTGAACTTGCCCAGCGTGCCGGCATTCCTGCGGGCGTGTTCAGCGTGGTGTCCGGCAGCGCCGGCGACATCGGCAGCGAGCTGACCAGCAACCCGATCGTGCGCAAACTGTCCTTCACCGGCTCGACTGAAATCGGTCGTCAGCTGATGTCGGAATGCGCCAAGGACATCAAGAAAGTCTCGCTGGAACTGGGCGGCAACGCGCCGTTCATCGTGTTCGACGACGCAGATCTGGATAAGGCCGTCGAAGGCGCGATCATTTCCAAATACCGCAACAACGGCCAGACCTGCGTCTGCGCCAACCGTCTGTACATTCAGGATTCGGTCTACGACGCGTTCGCCGAGAAGCTGAAAGTGGCTGTGGCCAAGTTGAAGATCGGCAACGGTCTGGAAGACGGCACCACCACTGGCCCGCTGATCGACGAAAAAGCTGTCGCCAAAGTGCAAGAGCACATCGCTGACGCCGTGGCCAAAGGCGCCACCGTACTGGCCGGCGGCAAGCAAATGGAAGGCAACTTCTTCGAACCGACCATCCTCACCAACGTGCCGAAAAACGCTGCGGTGGCCAAGGAAGAAACCTTCGGTCCGCTGGCGCCGCTGTTCCGCTTCAAAGACGAAGCCGAAGTGATCGCGATGTCCAACGACACCGAGTTCGGTCTGGCCTCGTACTTCTACGCTCGCGACCTGGGCCGTGTGTTCCGTGTCGCTGAAGCGCTGGAATACGGCATGGTTGGTGTCAACACCGGGCTGATCTCCAACGAAGTCGCGCCGTTCGGCGGCATCAAGGCCTCGGGCCTGGGCCGCGAAGGCTCCAAGTACGGCATCGAAGATTACCTGGAAATCAAATACCTCTGCCTGGGCATCTAAGCCGGGAAAGGGATCGCTGCAAACGCAAAGGGCACGAGAGCGCTGTCCCTTTGCGTCGTTTCAAACCGGAATTTTCTCTGCGGCCGGAAACGCCGTGGCAGTCGATCATCGCATGCTGCCACCGCCGATTTCTCCCGCTTAATCCTTGAACCACGCCGCCCGATGAGCGGTGAATGAGGACTGTAATGAGCAAGACTAACGCTGAACTGATGGCCCGTCGTACCGCAGCTGTTCCACGTGGTGTGGGCCAGATTCACCCGATCTTCGCTGAATCGGCGAAGAACGCTACCGTGACTGACGTTGAAGGTCGTGAATTCATCGACTTCGCCGGCGGTATCGCTGTGCTGAACACCGGCCACGTGCATCCGAAAATCATCGCTGCCGTGACTGAACAGCTGAACAAGCTGACTCACACCTGCTTCCAGGTACTGGCCTACGAGCCGTACGTTGAGCTGTGCGAAAAAATCAACGCCAAGGTGCCAGGTGATTTCGCCAAGAAAACCCTGCTGGTGACCACCGGTTCCGAAGCTGTCGAAAACGCCGTGAAAATTGCCCGTGCCGCCACTGGCCGTGCCGGCGTGATCGCGTTCACCGGCGCTTACCACGGTCGCACCATGATGACCCTGGGCCTGACCGGTAAAGTCGTGCCTTACTCGGCCGGCATGGGCCTGATGCCAGGCGGCATCTTCCGCGCGCTTTACCCGAACGAACTGCACGGCGTGAGCATCGACGACTCGATCGCTTCCATCGAACGCATCTTCAAGAACGACGCCGAGCCGAAAGACATCGCTGCGATCATCATCGAGCCTGTTCAGGGTGAAGGTGGTTTCTACGTCGCACCTCAAGCATTCATGAAGCGTCTGCGCGCTCTGTGCGACCAGCACGGCATCCTGCTGATCGCTGACGAAGTACAGACTGGCGCTGGCCGTACCGGTACTTTCTTCGCCATGGAACAGATGGGCGTTGCTGCCGATCTGACCACCTTCGCCAAATCCATCGCTGGCGGCTTCCCGCTGGCCGGTGTTTGCGGCAAGGCCGAATATATGGACGCCATCGCTCCAGGTGGCCTGGGCGGCACCTACGCCGGTAGCCCGATCGCTTGCGCTGCTGCTCTGGCAGTGATGGAAGTATTCGAAGAAGAAAAACTGCTGGATCGCTGCAAGTCTGTTGGTGAGCGTCTGGTCACTGGCCTGAAAGCTATCCAGGCCAAATACCCGGTAATTGGCGAAGTCCGTGCTCTGGGCGCCATGATCGCCGTTGAGCTGTTTGAAAACGGCGACAGCCACAAGCCGAACGCTGCCGCTGTGGCATCCGTGGTGGCCAAGGCTCGCGACAAGGGCCTGATCCTGCTGTCCTGCGGCACTTACGGCAACGTGCTGCGTGTACTCGTACCGCTGACCTCGCCGGACGAGCAACTGGACAAAGGCCTGGCGATCATCGAAGAGTGCTTCTCCGAGCTCTGATCACCCAGTGTGACCTGATCGACAAAAAACCCGCTTCGGCGGGTTTTTTTACGCCCCTTGAAACACATCGACCGCTTTAGCGCTGTATCGAATGGCCAGCATTGGCTAAGGTTCAGGCATTGCAAGGGAGAGCGTGCATGACTGCCGTTGAATTACCCGCCGTACCAAGAGTGCTGATTGCCGAGGCTGATCCGTGGTCTCGCGACCTGCTCAAGCAAGTCCTGCTGAACGTGCGTTGTGATGCGCGGCTGGATTTGTGCGCCGATGGCCAACAAGCCATGTCGATGCTCAGCGAAATTCCCTATGACCTTGCCATCGTCGACTGGGAGTTGCCCGGTGTCGATGGCTTGAGCGTTTTACGCAGCGTGCGTCAGCGCAAACGCAATCCGCCGCTGCCATTCATTCTGATGAGCAGCCGCAACGACAGCGCCAGCGTGCGCGAAGCCATACCACTGGCGCCCACGGCGTACCTGACCAAACCGCTGAACATGGAAAGCCTGACCGAGCGTTTGCAGGGGTTGCTGCTCAATGCGGGCGAAGAAGTATTTTGCGAAGTGCCAGCGCTGGCACCGGGCATGACCTTGTCGGTGTTCCTTGAGCGGCGTCGTGAGCAGGCAGATGGCGCGCCGTTGATGACCGATGTGCAGGTGGCGGTGAAACGCAGCCTCAATCCCAGCGGACTCGATCTGAAGCTGCTGGAAGATGAGATCAAAACCGATCCACAAATCACGGCAGTGCTGATTGCCGCTGCCAACAGCGCCGCGCAACACCATGGATCGCCGGTGCAGACGCTGGCACAGGCGCTGCATCGGCTGGGCACCGGGCAAAGCATGAATCTGATTCTGGGGCTGGCGCTCAAGCGCAGCGCCAAACTCAGTGACCCGTGTCTGGCGGACTACGCCGAGCGTTATTGGGGGTTATCGCTGCACACGGCCGAATACGCCCGCACGCTGGCGCGCCTGTTGGATCTGGATCAGGAGCGCTGTTACTGCGCGGGCATGCTTCATCGACTCGGCGATCTGGCATTGCTGCGCTGTTTGCAGGAGTGGCAGCAGGCCGGAGGTGCGCTGGATGAGCTGGAAGAAGTGGGCGAAGCACTGGCGGAGTTTGGTGCGGCTTACGGTTCGGCGCTACGCACGCGTTGGCGCTTGCCGCTGGAGCTGCGTGAGTTGATTGCCTCGGTGTATCAGCTCGGTGGCGGGGTGTATTCCCGTGAGGCGCTGGTGATGAACATGGCGGCGCAGATGGCGCGCCTGACCGAGCATGAAGGTGTTGAGGAGCTGGCGAGGAGTCGCACGGCGCGGTTGCTGAAGATCGGTTTGCCGGAGCTGATGCGGATGCGCAAATAATCTGACTTACGCAAATCTCCTACAATGGATCTTTGTGTAGCTGAGATACGGGTCAGGCAGAAATGATGCGGTTTTTGCCTTGGCGTTTCGCTTCGTACATCGCCGCATCTGCGCGTGCGAACAGGCTGTCGAGGCTTTCATCGTCCGGGGTGAGGCTGGTCAGACCCTGGCTGACGGTGATGCCGAAGGTCTGGCCGTGATGGTTGAAGCTCAAACGCTGAATCTCGTGCTGCAAGCGTTCCGCCACCTGCATTGCCATGTCCGGGGCACAGCCGGGAAACACGGCGGCAAACTCTTCCCCGCCAATGCGCCCGAACAGATCGCCCCGACGTAATGACACGCGGCCGCACTCGGCAATCCGCTGCAGCACGTTATCGCCTTCGGGGTGGCCGTAGCTGTCGTTGATCATTTTGAAGTCATCGATATCCAGAAGCAGAAACGCCATTGGCGAGCCTTGCAGGCGCGCCTCTTCGAACTCCCGGTGAGCGCATTCGAAAAAGTGTCGGCGGTTGCTGCTTTGGGTCAGCACGTCGGTGGTGGCCAGGCGTTGCAGCTCGGTTTCCATCTGCTTCTTGTCGGTGATGTCCTCGGCGATGCCGACGATGATTACCGGTTGCCCCGGTTCGTCCTGGCGGTTGATGAAGCACTTGTCGCTGAGCCAGCGCAACTGGCCGTCGGCGGCGATGATCCGGTATTCGCGATCTTCCACGGCGCCTTTGTGCAGGACTTCAGCGAGGCTGCGTTCGGCGTAGTCGAGATCGTCGGGATAAATGCTGTCACGCCACTGGTTGTAGTCGGCGAGCAGCAGGCCTGCGGAACGACCGAAAATCCGTTCGTAGGCAGGGCTGACGTAAAGCACTTGGCGGGTTTCCCAGTTGAACGCCCAGAGCACGGCGTTGACGCTGACCAGCAGCGAGCTGAACAGTTGCTCGCGCTCACTCAGGCGGGCGACTTCGCCTTGGGCGTGCATCAACGCCATCAGGGTTTGTGCGGCCTCGGGCCATTGCGTAAGGGATGAGTCTTTTTGATTGTTGTTGACCATCGACACGGATCTCAAAGGGCGTGCCGATCAGTCGACAACGGCCACGGGACAGCCCGCCGGGGGTGGCGAAGTGTCTTTGAGATAGGGGATTTGTTGCTTAGTTCCGAAGGGTGCACCCGGGAGACCGGGTGCACCGATCAACGGCATCAGACCGCTGCAGGACGCAACGAGTAGGTTTTCAACTGGTCAGCGAATTCGCGCAGGGACTGGATGCCACTGGCTTCGGCTTCGTGAATCCATTCCTTGATGGCGGCGAGCATGTCGTGGCCATTTGCGCTGGTCTTGACCCAGATCTGCTGCAGCGCCAGGCGTTTTTCGTAAATTACCTTCAGCGCCTGGCTGTGTTCGAGCATGTTCTGGATGCGCGCGTGGTGACGATCTTCCAGCAGGCTGGTTTCCCGCGAGAGCAGACGTTTGGCGCGGTGGAACTGGTGGCGCACCGAATGATCGACCTTGGCCAGTTCCTGCTTGACCAGCGGGCCGATCACCAACTTGCGGTACTGGGCCATGATCTGAAAGCGGTTGTTGAGGATCGCCATGGCGGTGTCCATGTCCAGATTGCCTTTGCCTTCGACCCGGTGGGCAATCGGCGCGACACGCTGCACTTTGGCCAGACGCAGGAAACTGAAGACTTTGATCCACGCCCAACCGAGGTCGAACTCCCACTTCTTCACCGACAGCTTGGCCGAGTTAGGGTAGGTGTGATGGTTGTTGTGCAGCTCTTCGCCACCGATCAGGATGCCCCACGGCACCAGATTGGTCGCTGCGTCACGGCATTCGAAGTTGCGATAGCCGACCGCATGGCCCAGACCGTTGATCACGCCGGCAGCCCACACCGGAATCCACATCATCTGGATCGCCCAGATGGTGATACCGATGGTGCCGAACAGCAGCAGGTCGATGACGCCCATGATCGCCACACCCAGCAACGGATAAGGGGTGTAAACGTTGCGCTCGATCCAGTCTTCTGGGCAGTTCTTGCCGTAGATGCGCAGGGTTTCCGGGTTCTGCGCTTCGGCGCGATACAGCTCGGCGCCGGTACGCAGGACGGTGGACAAACCCTTGATGACCGGGCTGTGCGGGTCGTCTTCGGTTTCGCATTTGGCGTGGTGTTTACGGTGGATCGCAGTCCACTCGCGGGTGTTCTGCGCCGTGGTCAGCCACAGCCAGAAGCGGAAGAAATGTTTCAGGCCGGCATTCAGCTCCAGGGAGCGATGGGCCGAGTAACGGTGCAGATAGACCGTGACGGCTACAATCGTCACGTGGGTCATCAGCAGGGTGACAGCGACCAGTGACCAGGCCGACAAGCCAAGAAAACCTTCGTACCACATAGGCTATAGGGCCCTCGATAAAGATAAAAACAGCCGTTGCATTATCACCAAGCACACAGATAAAACCAGTCGCCCTTTCAGATAAGAGTCGCTGGATGTTTCTTGACCTATAATTCCAACCTTTTTGTAGGGACATGGACAGCCGAATGTCTGCCACTTATCGCGATGCCTTGCGTGCAGCGCTGCTTTATCTCGTGCTTGCCGCCGCGTGGCTGCTGGGTACTGATCATTTATTAAACAGTTTCTTCGATAACTCCGCCGATCTTGCGCGATGGCAACTGATCAACGGTTATGTCTTTGCGGCGCTCAGCGCCGGGCTGATTTTTCTCGCACGGGCGCGTTTGTGTGAATTCCTCGGGATTGGTGCGCGATTGCGCGAGCGACACGCCGACCGCGAACGCCTGCGTCAGGCCGCCGCCGTGTTCGATTGCACCCGTGAAGGGGTGTTGGTCACCAACCACCAAGGGCTGATTGTTCACGTGAACCGCGCGTTCATGGAGATCACCGGTTATCAGCGAGAAGAAGTCCTCGGCCAGCAGCCAAGCCTGTTCAAGTCCGGACATCATCCGCCGGATTTCTATCAGGCGATGTTCGCCACGCTGGCGGCGCACGGCGAATGGAGCGGCGAGATCTGGAATCGCCGCAAAAGCGGCGAAATCTATCCACAGTGGCAGACCATCCGCGTCATTCACGATGATCAGGGTCGGCTCAGCCATTACGTGGCGGTGTTCTCCGACATCAGTGCGATCAAGGACTCCGAACACGAACTCAAACACCTGGCCCACCATGACCCGTTGACCGATCTGCCCAATCGCCTGCTGTTCAGCGACCGCGCCGAGCAGGCGTTGGCCTCGGCGCAGATCCACAAGCGCGGCTGTGCGTTGCTGATGCTCGATCTGGATCACTTCAAATTGATCAACGACAGCCTCGGGCACAACGTCGGAGATCGCTTGCTCAAGGCTGTGGCGGCGCGCTTGCAGGCGTTGTTCGGGCCGGGGATCACGCTGGCGCGACTGGGCGGCGACGAGTTCGCGGTACTCGCGGAAAGTTGTCCACAGCTAGTGCAGGCGGCGGCACTGGCCCAGCGCATTCTCGATGCGTTGAAGGAGCCGTTCTGCATTGATGGCCACGAACTGTTCATCAACGCCAGCATCGGTATCAGCCTGTTTCCCAGTGATGCGCTGAGCGCCGATCAACTGTTGCGTAACGCCGATGCGGCGCTGTTCAAAGCCAAGGGCAGTGGACGCAACGGCTACGCGCTGTACACCGAAGAACTCACCGCCCATGCGCAACAGCGGGTCGAAATCGCCTTCGAACTGCGCCGCGCACTGGAGCAACAGGAACTGCGCGTCTATTACCAACCGGTGCATGACCTGCGCACCAGCCGCCTGATCGGCGTCGAGGCGCTTGTGCGTTGGCAGCATCCGCATCGGGGTCTGGTGTCGCCGGCGGAATTTATTCCGATTGCCGAGCGCACTGGGCTGATCGCTGAAATCGACGCCTGGGTGATGCGTCAGGCGTGCCTGCAGATGTGTCAGTGGCAGCAGGCCGGGGTCGTGCTGTCGTTTGTCGCGGTGAATGTTTCGTCACGATTGTTCGCCCGACGTGAGCTGTATCAACAGGTGGCGCAGGTGCTGCGCGACACCGGCCTGGACCCGGCGTATCTGGAGCTGGAAGTGACCGAGAGCGCGGTGATGGATGATCCGGAGGTGGCGCTGGAGCAAATGCATCGTCTGCGTGAGTTGGGTATTCGTCTGGCCATCGATGACTTTGGCACCGGTTATTCGTCGCTGCTACGGCTCAAGCGTTTGCCGGTGCAAAAGCTCAAGATCGATCAGGGCTTTGTCGCCGGATTGCCGTGGGACGAGGATGACGCAGCGATTGTCCGGGTAATCATCGCCCTGGCCCGCAGCATGGGTATGCAGGTGCATGCCGAGGGGATCGAGCAGGTCGAACAGGCGGCGTTTTTGCTCGAGCAGGAATGTGATCTGGGGCAGGGGTACTGGTTTGGACGGCCGAGTCCTGCGCAGGAAATTGATTGGTCGCGCGCACCCTTTATCGGTTGAAACGAATCTGTGGCGAGGGGATTTATCCCCGTTGGACTGCGCAGCAGTCGCCAATTTTTCAGGGTCGCTTCGCCACCCAACGGGGATAAATCCCCTCGCCAAAGGGCTAACTGTCGCTCTCGAAGGCGCGCAAACCCTTGCCCCATCACATAATGTTTTCTAGTTATATAAACATTCTTAAATAGTCTTTTTAAGAATATCTGCGCCTCTCTTATATTGCTCCCACGCCGAACGCAGTGCCGCCCACTGCCAGGCAAATCCCATTCAAAGGAGCAGCACCATGAGCGCATCCCTGCGTAGCGTTGACGGTCAGGACGAAACCACCATTTTGCGTGAAATCCAGAGCGCCCTGCGCGATCTGCGGTTTGGCGCGGTGGAGATCACTGTGCACAACGCGCAAGTCGTGCAGATCGAACGCAAAGAGAAATTCCGCTTGCAGCAACCGGGCAAGCAGCCGGGCTAAAAGATCTCAGCCTGCGTCAGCTCTTGCGGGGAGCTTGAGGCGGGAGCTGCCGAAGGCTGAGATCTTCGAACCGGCACCACGATTTGCGCAATTCATAAGAAAAAGCCACCACCAGGAATTCCAGGAGCTTTCACCATGTCGTCGATTCGCCGTTACGCTTTGGCCGCTCTGGCCAGCGCAGTGTTTGCCGGTTCCGCAGTTGCCAAGGATTACGAACTGCTCAATGTGTCGTATGACCCGACCCGTGAGCTGTATCAGGATTACAACGCCGAGTTCGTGAAGTACTGGCAAGCGCAGCATGCCGGCGACACGGTGAAAATCCAGCAGTCCCACGGTGGTTCGGGCAAACAGGGCCGCGCGGTCATCGACGGTCTGCGTGCCGATGTCGTGACGCTGGCGCTGGCCGGTGATATCGACGAAATCGCCAAACTCGGCAAGACCCTGCCGGCGGACTGGCAGAAGCGTCTGCCGGAAGCGAGCACGCCGTACACCTCGACCATCGTGTTCCTGGTGCGCAAGGGCAACCCGAAAGGCATCAAGGACTGGGGCGATCTGGTCAAGAACGATGTTTCGGTGATCACCCCGAACCCGAAAACCTCCGGCGGTGCACGCTGGAATTTCCTCGCGGCGTGGGCTTATGGCCTGAAAGCCAACGGCGGTAACGAAGCCAAGGCAAAGGAATACGTACAAACCCTGTTCAAGCACGTGCCGATTCTCGACACCGGCGCCCGTGGTTCGACCATCACCTTCGTCAACAACGGTCAGGGTGACGTGTTGCTGGCCTGGGAAAACGAAGCCTTCCTGGCGCTGAAGGAAGACGGCGGCAAGGACAAGTTCGACATCGTCGTACCGTCGCTGTCGATCCTCGCCGAACCACCGGTGGCCGTGGTCGACAAGAACGCCGAGAAGAAGGGCAACGAGCAGATCGCCGAAGCCTATCTGAAGCACCTGTACAGCCCGGCCGGCCAGGAAATCGCCGCGAAGAATTTCTACCGTCCACGTGACAAGGACGTGGCGGCCAAGTACGCCGAGCAGTTCCCGAAACTGGAACTGGTGACCATCGACAAAGACTTCGGCGGCTGGAAAACCGCGCAGCCGAAATTCTTCAACGACGGTGGCGTGTTCGACCAGATCTATCAGGCGCAGTAATCTCACCCTTACCAGCCTGATGTCTGGGCACATGAGATGTGGGAGTGAGCTTTTGTGGTGAGGGGATTCATCCCCGATGGGTTGCGCAGCAGCCCCGGAATCAAAGATTGCGGTTGATCAGTTAGACCGCATTTAATGGTTTTGGGGCAGCTTCGCTGCCCAACGGGGATAAACCCCCTCGCCACAGGGTTCGCTCCCACATTGATGCGTTTTTAACCAAGGACTTTTATGTCGCGTCGTATCTCCCCCGTCATACCCGGCTTCGGGCTGACGCTGGGTTACACCTTGGTGTACCTCAGCCTGATTGTGCTTATCCCGCTGGCGGCGATGTTCGTCCACGCCGCCCAACTTACCTGGGATCAGTTCTGGACGATCATCTCCGCACCGCGGGTGCTGGCGGCATTGAAGCTGAGCTTCGGCACTGCGCTGTGCGCCGCGATCATCAACGGCATCATCGGTACGTTGCTGGCGTGGGTGCTGGTGCGCTACACGTTCCCGGGGCGCAAGGTCATCGACGCGATGATTGATCTGCCGTTTGCATTGCCGACGGCCGTCGCCGGTATTGCGCTGACGGCTCTGTACGCGCCGGCCGGTCTGGTCGGCCAATTCGCCGCCGACCTCGGTTTCAAGATCGCCTACACCCCGCTGGGCATCACTCTCGCGCTGACCTTCGTGACCCTGCCTTTCGTAGTGCGCACGGTGCAACCGGTGCTGGCCGACATTCCCCGTGAAGTCGAAGAAGCCGCCGCGTGCCTCGGTGCGAAGCCGTGGCAGGTGTTCCGCCATATTCTGGTGCCGGCGCTGCTGCCCGCCTGGCTGACCGGTTTTGCCCTGGCGTTCGCCCGTGGCGTTGGCGAATACGGTTCGGTGATTTTCATCGCCGGCAACATGCCGATGAAAACCGAAATCCTGCCGCTGCTGATCATGGTCAAACTCGATCAATACGACTACACCGGCGCCACGGCCATCGGCGTGCTGATGCTGGTGGTTTCCTTCGTCCTGTTGCTGCTGATCAACTTGCTGCAGCGGCGCATCGAAACCCCATAAGGAGGCGCGAACCATGTCCCAATCGTCTATTGCGGCCGCCTCTTCGGCCAACGCTGCACGCCGTGGCAGCGCCACGTCGCGCAGAGTCCTGATCGGCCTTGGCTGGCTGATTTTTTTCCTGTTTCTGCTGCTGCCGTTGTTCATCGTGGTGTCGCAAGGTTTGAAGAACGGCCTCGGCGCGTTCTTCACTGCGATCTTTGAACCGGATGCTTTATCGGCACTGAAACTCACCGTGTTCGCCGTGCTGATTTCGGTGCCGCTCAACCTGGTGTTTGGTGTCAGCGCCGCGTGGTGCGTGAGCAAATACTCGTTCCGCGGCAAGAGCATGCTGGTGACGCTGATCGACCTGCCGTTTTCGGTGTCGCCGGTGATCGCAGGTTTGGTCTACGTGCTGATGTTCGGCGCCCAGGGTCTGTTCGGGCCGTGGCTGCAGGATCACGACATCCAGATCGTCTTCGCCCTGCCGGGCATCGTGCTGGCGACGATTTTCGTCACCGTGCCGTTCGTGGCCCGTGAGCTGATCCCGCTGATGCAGGAACAAGGTACACAGGAAGAGGAGGCCGCGCGTCTGCTCGGCGCCAATGGCTGGCAGATGTTCTGGCACGTCACCGTCCCCAACATCAAATGGGGCCTGATCTATGGCGTGGTGTTGTGTACTGCGCGGGCCATGGGTGAGTTCGGTGCGGTGTCGGTGGTGTCCGGGCACATTCGCGGGGTGACCAACACCTTGCCGCTGCACGTCGAGATCCTCTACAACGAATACAACCACGTGGCCGCGTTCGCTGTGGCGAGCCTGTTGCTGATCCTGGCGCTCTTCATCCTGCTGCTCAAGCAGTGGAGCGAAAACCGTATCAACCGCCTGCGCGCCAGCGCCGCGGAGGAATAATTCATGTCGATCGAAGTGCGTAACGTCAGCAAGAATTTCAATGCGTTCAAGGCGCTGGACAACATCAGCCTGGACATCCACAGCGGTGAACTGGTGGCGCTGCTCGGCCCGTCCGGCTGCGGCAAGACTACTTTGCTGCGGATTATCGCCGGTCTGGAAACCCCGGATAACGGCAACATCGTGTTCCACGGCGAAGACGTGTCTGGCCACGACGTGCGCGATCGCAACGTCGGTTTCGTATTCCAGCACTACGCCTTGTTCCGCCACATGACCGTGTTCGACAACGTCGCGTTCGGCCTGCGCATGAAACCGAAAAACCAGCGCCCGAGTGAAAGCCAGATCGCGACCAAGGTTCACGAGCTGCTGAACATGGTGCAGCTGGACTGGCTGTCGGATCGTTATCCGGAGCAACTGTCCGGCGGCCAGCGTCAGCGTATCGCCCTGGCCCGCGCTCTGGCGGTCGAGCCGAAAGTGCTGCTGCTCGACGAGCCGTTCGGCGCCCTCGACGCCAAGGTGCGTAAGGAGCTGCGCCGCTGGCTGGCGCGCCTGCACGAAGATATCAACCTGACCTCGGTGTTCGTGACCCATGACCAGGAAGAGGCGATGGAAGTCGCCGACCGTATCGTGGTGATGAACAAGGGCGTGATCGAACAGATTGGCTCACCGGGCGACGTCTACGAAAATCCGGCCAGTGATTTCGTCTATCACTTCCTCGGCGATTCCAACCGCTTGCTGCTGAGCGACGACAACCACGTGCTGTTCCGTCCGCACGAAGTGTCCCTGTCCAGGCATGAGCTGGAAGATCACCACGCCGCTGAAGTGCGTGATATCCGCCCCCTGGGCGCGACCACGCGGGTGACGTTGAAGGTCGAAGGACAGACCGATCTGATCGAAGCCGAAGTGGTGAAAGACCACGACAGCCTGATCGGCCTGGCCAGGGGCGAAACCCTGTTCTTCAAACCGAAGGTCTGGCAGAAAGTCGCCAGCCTTTAAAGTCAAAAGCTTCGCGAGCAAGCCCTCTCCCACAATTGGAACGCATTCCAGAATGTGGGAGCGGGCTTGCTCGCGAAAGCTATTTAGACAGCCGCACGATTAGGATTGACCCGCACCACCCCCGCCCGCGCCTCGATCTGCTCTTTCAGTTCATGCCGCAGACCGAGCATGAAAGCCAACTCGGCCACCACAAACAGCGGCCCCACAATCAACCCGCTCACATCATCGACAAACGCCGGCTTGCGCCCCTCGTAGTGATGCCCGACAAACTGGATCGCCCAACCGATCACAAACATCGCCAGGCCGCTGCTCAGCCAGACCAGAGTGCTCTGCTGCGCCAGGACATGCCCGGCCCAGACCGACAAGCCCATCAGCACTGTCATCAGCACCCCAAGCTTCACTTCCAGGCGCAGATAAAACCACGCCGAGGCCAGCGCCAGCAGTACGGCTGGTGAAATCCACAATCCACCCAGCGACCACTCCGGACGCGACAACAGAACTGCGACCGCCACCACAATCAGCGGAATGCCGATAAAGTGGCTGGCGATGTTGCGCGGGTCGCGGTGGTAGGCGGCGTATTGACTCAAATGATCGACGAGGCTTTTCATTGTTGTTCCTCCTGTAGGGTGAGCGCAGCATGCCCCGGGTTCAGCGTTCGCTCTGTCAGGCAGGCGACAATTAGGAGTGTTCATGGATAAGCGTGCACGGCTGCTGAGCGGTCAGTGGTTCAGTCATCTGCCCGAACTCTTTCAGGATAGCCTGCTGGCGGCGGCCCGGGAGCGACGGCTGACGGCGGGGCAGCGACTGTTTCAGCGTGGCGATCCACCGTGCGGTCTGTACGCGGTGCTCGATGGCGCCGTGCGTATCGGCGCGGTGAGCGAGCAGGGTAAGGAAGCGTTGCTGAGCCTGGTTGAGGCGCCGCATTGGTTCGGCGAAATCTGTCTGTTCGATGGTCAGCCGCGCACCCATGACGCCTACGCGGTGGGGCCGTGCACGTTGCTCAATATCCCGCAGGCGCCACTGCTGAAATTGCTCGACGAGCATCCGCTGTACTGGCGGCACCTGGCGCTGTTGATGAGCCACAAGCTGCGCCTGACGTTTATCAATCTCGAACAACTGAGCCTGCTACCGGCGCCGGCGCGTCTGGCCCACCGCCTGCTGATGATCGCCGAAGGCTATGGCGAGCTCGATCCGCCCCGCCGGGTGCTGCAACTGCCGCAAGAGCAACTGGCGTCGATGCTGTCGCTGTCGCGGCAGACCACCAATCAGATTCTCAAGGACTTGCAGGGGCAAGGGATTATCGGCTTGGGGTACGGCGAGATCGAGATCCTCGACGCAGTGCGATTGCGGGCTCTCGCAACAATCTGACGGACACCTATAACCCCCTGTGGGAGTGGGCTTGCTCGCGAAAGCGGTGTGTCAGCCAACACATCATGAACTGACACACAGTCTTCGCGAGCAAGCCCGCTCCCACATTGGATCGATGCTGTTCTTACGATCCGCGATAGGTCGAGAAGCCATAAGGGCTGAGCAGCAACGGGATGTGGTAATGCTGGTCGGTCTGTTTCACTTCAAAGATCACCGGAATCTCCGGGAAAAACGTCTCATGTCTGGCCTTCTTGAAATACTCGCCAGTCTTGAACACCACGCGGTATTCACCCGCCTCAAAAGGCTGTTTGGCCGGGAACAATTCGGCAATCCGCCCTTGTTCATTGGTCGTGCCTTGGGCCAGTGCTTGCCAGTTCTCACCGACATGCTTTTCCAGGGTCACGTCGATGCCCGGCGACGGCAGGCCGCTTTCCAGATTGAGCACGTGCACGCTCAACGGGTTGCCAGCGGCCAGTGCAAGGCTTGAGACGGCACTCAGGCCGAGCGCGGCAAGGGTCATGCGCAAAGTCGTCATGGATGAAACTCCTTATTGGGAACGGGTGGTGGCCAGACCGGTTTTCTCGGCTGCCTTGATCGCACAGATTTCGTCTTGCTCACCGCCACCGGAACCGGCGACGCCCATGGCGCCAACCAGTTCGTTCGCGGCGAACAGCGGGATCCCGCCGCCGAGCAAAAGCAGCTCGCCGAGGGTGTTGAGGTTGGCGGTTTCCGGGTTGCTGCGGGCGCGCTCGGCGAACAACCGGGTAGGGGTTTTCGTCGACAGCGCGGTGTAGGCCTTGCGCTGACTCGCAGCGGTGTTGTGCGGGCCGACACCGTCGCCGCGCAAGGTGACGAGCAGGTTGCCGCCCCGATCCAGTACCGACACCGTACCGATGCAGTTGCTCATCGCCGTATCGGCCAGCAACCGGGCGGTTTTCAGGTCGAGATCGGCGTGGCGCGGCAGTTCCGGCGCCGCGAAAACGCTGGCGCTGAGGCCGACGACCAGGCTGGCGAGAAGATATTTGACGGTCATGGACAGGCTCCGAAAGCTAAGGACGCCACCTTAGCCGCGTCACTTCGTCAGAACCTCGTCAGTCGGATTACAAGTTTGTAATGGGCAACGCCGCCGAAGGCGCCTAGCCTGTGTGCCTGATCAATCGAGGTGTGCCATGCGTTTGCTGGTCGTAGAAGATGAAGCCAAAACCGCGAATTTCCTCGCCAAGGGCCTGGGTGAATCCGGATTTGCCGTGGACGTGGCGCTCAATGGCCTCGACGGGCGTTATTTCATCGAGCAGCAGGCATACGACCTGATCATCCTCGACGTGATGCTGCCGGGCCTCAACGGCTGGCAATTGCTGCAACTGATCCGCCAGCGCGGCGCCACGCCGGTTCTGTTTCTGACCGCCAAGGACGCCATCGAAGACCGCGTGCGCGGCCTCGAACTGGGTGCCGACGACTATTTACTCAAACCATTCGCCTTTGCCGAATTGCTCGCGCGAGTGCGCACGCTGTTGCGGCGCGGGCCGATGCGCGAGGCCGAGTCGTACAGCATCGCCGATCTGGAAATCGATGTGCTGCGCCGCCGCGTCAGTCGTGGTGGCCAGCGGATTGCCCTGACCAACAAGGAGTTTGCGTTGCTGCAATTGCTCGCCAGCCGTCAAGGTGAAGTGCTGTCGCGCACCCTCATCGCCTCGCAGGTGTGGAACCTGAACTTCGACAGCGACACCAACATGGTCGAAGTCGCGGTGCGGCGCTTGCGCGCGAAAGTCGATGATCCGTACATGCCGAAGCTGATCCACACCGTGCGCGGCGTTGGGTATCAACTGGAAGCGCCCGACGATGCGGGCTAGGTCGATCGCCTGGCGTCTGGCCCTGGCATTTGCGCTGGTCTGCGCTTTGGTCTTGAGCGCCATCGGGGTATTTCTCTACCGTTCGCTTGCCGCCGAAATTGCGTATCGCGACGACATGGCCCTGCTCGGGCGACTGGAGCAGGTGCGCGCCTTGCTCGCTGACAGCGACAGCCTCGACGCCTTGCAGGCGCGGCCACGGCTGTACCAGAACATGCTCGGCAATCTCGACAGCCTGCTGCTGGTGCGCCGCGCCGATGGTTCGAGTGTGATCGGCATCAACCCGCGCCAGCGTGAATTGCCGACTCTGAAGGCGATCCCGCGCGAGCAAACGCCGCAGCGCCGCGATGTGCTGACCTGGCAAGCGGCGGACGGCGCAGAACTGGCGTTGCTGTCCGGTGAAGCGCAGGGGCCGAACGGCGAACCGCTGACGGTGATTGCTGGCAAAGTGCTGAGCGAACGTGAGCAGATGCTCGGCAGTTATCGCCTGCGTTTGTATCTCTCAGTCGGGCTGGGCGCGGTGCTGGCGTTTGCGCTGGGGCTGGTGCTGCTGCGCCGTGGTCTGAAACCACTACGGCAATTGAGCGAAGCCGTGCGCGGCATCGATCTGCGCAGCCTTGATCAGCGTTTGCCCGCCGCCGGCACGCCCGCAGAATTGCTCGAGCCGGTGCAAGCGCTCAACGGCATGCTGGCGCGTCTGGACGACAGTGTGCAGCGCCTGTCGCAGTTCTCCGCTGACCTCGCCCATGAAATCCGCACGCCGCTGCACACCTTGCTTGCCAGCAACGGTCAGGCGCTGAACCACCCGCGCAGCACGGCGGAATATCAGGAAGTCCTGGCTTCGAACATGGAAGAGTTCGAGCGGCTCAAGCGCATGGCGGAAAACCTGATGTTCCTCGCTCGCGCCGAACAGGCCGAACGAGCGCTCAACCTGCAATCACTGGATCTGCAAAACGTCGGCAGCGAACTGTGCGATTACTTCGAAGCCCTGGCCGACGACCGCGACCTGCGCCTGGAAAACCATCTGCACGGCGCACTTCGCGCCGATCAGCAACTGCTGCAACGCGCCCTCGGCAACTTGCTGGCCAACGCCGTGCGGCATGCCGACCCCGGCACCTCGATCAGCCTGCGTCGACACGATGAGGTGGCCATGTGCTGGTTGCAGATTCACAACCATGGCCCGGCCATTGCGCCCGCGCATCTGGGCAAACTGTTCGACCGCTTCTACCGCGTCGATCCGGCCCGCGCTGAGCCCGGGGACTCCGGAGGATTGGGGCTGGCGATCGTGCGGTCGATCATGCAATTGCATGGCGGGGAGGTGCGGGTCAGGAGTGATGCTCTCGGCACTGTTTTTGAGTTGGGCTTCTCGGTGAACTGACTGCCGCCATCGCGAGCAGGCTCACGCCTACAATTGGAATGCATTCCCCCTGTAGGAGTGAGCCTGCTCGCGATGACGTCAGATCAGAAAAATCTGATTCTGGATCAGCGCAAGCCATCGCGAAACTGCCCCGGCGTGATCCCTGTCCAGCGCTTGAACGCGCGGCTGAAGCTGCTGGTGTCGGCGAAGCCGAGCAGGTAGCTGACTTCACTCAGCGAACACTGCGGATCACGCAGGTGCAGCAGCGCGAGGTTTTCGCGGCTTTCGTTGAGCAGCGTGTCGAAGCGACAACCTTCATCCGCCAGATGCCGTTGCAGGCTGCGCAGGCTCAGGTGCAACGCCTGGGCAATCCGCTCGGCACTCGGCTCACCTTCCGGCAATTGTTCTTCGATGGCGTCGCGCACTTTGCGCTCCCAGGTCAGTGGTTTGAGCTGGGCCATGGTGCGTTTGAGCACGGCTTCATTGTGCTCGGCGAGTTCGGGGTTGGCGTCGTCGAGGTGGCTGTCGAAGTCGGTGAGGGCGAATTCCAGACGGTCTTCAGTGCAGGCGAAATGCACGGGGGCGCGAAAGACTTTGTGCCACTGATGCGCATCGACAGGTTCCGGCCGACGCAGGTAAACCGCCAATGGTGCGTAGTCGCGACCCAGACGATTACGGCAGGTGCGCACGTAAATCGCGGCGAAGGCATCGATGGCTTCGAAGGCCGGTGCGGGATTGCCTGACGGAATTTTCAGACGGAACAGATAGCGGTCATCGCCGCGGCTCAGATCCAGCTCCAGCGCGTCGCTGACCACCGGGTGATAGCGCACGATACGTTCGAATACCTCACGCAAGCTGCCACTGGCGACCAAGGCATAACCGAGCGCGTGAAACGTGGTCGGGCTGACAAACCGCGACACCCGAAGGCCGATGGCCGGATCGCCGCTGGACTGCACCGCAAGCTCCCACAGGCGTGTGGTGCCGGACAGCGGATAACGCGCGTTCGGATCATCCATCAAGTCCGGGTCAAGCCCGGCCTGCTGGCACAGGGCAGTGCTGTCCAGCCCCAGCGCATCGAGTTGCTTGCGCAAGGCACGGGTCCAGCTGGCGAGGGAGGTCGGTTCCTTCATGCTGATTGGCGCTTCCGGTCAACAGGTTGGCGTTCTCGGCTACCGCGATTCGAACCCTTGCAGGGCAGGATGCGAACATCAATACCCAGAGGATGGAAGCATGGACCGTACTTCTGCAAGTCCCCAGCGACACAATGCCGCCCAGCGATCAGCACATATTCGCGAAGTGGTGCTGGCCAAAGGTGTCGAACTGCGTGAACGCTTTCCGATACTCAAGCATCAGGATGCGCTTGGGGCGGGGATTCTGGCCTTTGCCCTGGCCGGGATGATCGGTTCAGCGGCGCTGTACATCACTGGCCACATGGCGTGGTGGGTGTGCCTGCTGCTCAATGCGTTTTTCGCTTCGCTGACCCACGAGCTTGAGCACGACCTGATCCACAGCATGTATTTCCGCAAGCAGCGGGTGCCGCACAATTTGATGATGGGCCTGGTCTGGCTGGCGCGGCCGAGCACGATCAACCCGTGGATCCGCCGCCATTTGCACCTCAATCACCACAAGGTCTCCGGCACCGAGACCGACATGGAAGAGCGCGCGATCACCAACGGCGAACCGTGGGGTTTTGCGCGGTTGTTGATGGTCGGCGACAACGTGATGTCGGCGTTCATCCGCATGCTGCGGGCGGAGAACTGGGCGCACAAGTTCAGCATTATCAAACGCACGCTGAGGGTTTATGCGCCGCTGGCGCTGGTGCACTGGGGCGCGTGGTATGTGTTTCTCGGTTTTCATGCAGCCAATGGCTTCGCGTACCTGCTGGGTGCGCCGATCGAATGGTCAGCGACGACGTTGTCGGTGATGCAGGTGATCGATATCGCCGCCGTGGTGATCATCGGCCCGAATGTTTTGCGTACGTTTTGCCTGCACTTCATCAGCTCGAACATGCATTACTACGGCGATGTCGAGCCGGGCAATGTCCTGCAGCAATGCCAGGTGCTGAACCCGTGGTGGTTGTGGCCGTTGCAGGCGTTCTGCTTCAACTTTGGCAGCAGTCACGGGATTCATCATTTTGTGGTGAAGGAGCCGTTCTACATCCGCCAGTTGACCGTGCCGGTGGCGCATAAGGTGATGCGTGAGATGGGCGTGCGGTTTAATGATTTCGGCACGTTTGGGCGGGCGAACCGGTTTGTTCGTCGGGATGAAGTTGCGGTGTCTGGTGAGGCGGTGGAGGCCTGACAAGCTGCCCTCACCCTAGCCCTCTCCCAGAGGGAGAGGGGACCGACCCGGGGATATTGAAGAGTTACGCTGAAGTGAAAGAGCTTTGTCGAATCCATAATCGATCCGATTTTTCAGGTCGATGGTTGACGAAAGACACCTCGGTCAGTCCCCTCTCCCTCTGGGAGAGGGTTAGGGTGAGGGGCTCTTGATCCGGCCTCAATCCGGCTGAAACGGCGAAGCACTCAGGATCACTCCGGTCTCCTCGACATACTGCTGCCAATGCCCGATCAGCGTGCTGAGCTTGTCTGGCTGACTCAACGCCAGGTCATGAATCTCCCCCGGATCACTGGCCAGATCATAAAGCTGCCAAGTCGCCGGCCCCACTGGCCCGGGAATCCACACCGCTTTCCACGAGCCCTGGCGAATCGCCCGACGCCCGAACAATTCCCAGCCCGTCACCGTGTGTTCGTCATGCACCTGCGCGGTCTCGCCAGACAAGAACCCCAGCCACGATTTACCGCGCAACGGCGCCACCGGTTTACCGTGCCACTGCTTGCCCGGATGCCGCACACCGGCCAGATCGAGAATCGTCGGCGTGATGTCCATCACCGTGCCGAAGCCATGACTGATCTGCCCCTTGAGCGGCAGTTGCGGATAGTGCAGCAGCGCCGGCACGCGAATCCCGCCCTCGGTGGTGAAGGCTTTGAACAGCCGTGATGGTGCGGTCGCCACTTGTGCCCAGTTCGGCCCGTACCAGATGTAGGAGTTGGCCCGGCCAATGTTGTCGAGGCTGTTGTCGTAATGCTGATTCAGATACGTCATCAGCTCCGGGCCGAATTTGGGGAACGCTTCCAGCAGCGCGCCCTCGGCACCGTTATCCGACATGAACAGGATGAAGGTGTTGTCTAGCTGACCTTGCTGGCGCAGGTAATCGACGACCCGGCCGATGTTCCAGTCCATACGCTCGACCATCGCCGCGTAGACCTCCATCGCCCGCGCGGAAATCCGTTTTTGCTCCTCGCTTAACGCGTCCCACTGCCGGGTCAATTGAATCAGCGGATGCGGCTCGACATCAGGCTCGATCAGACCGAGGGATTTGAGTTTTTCCAGCCGTTCGAGGCGCAAGACCTCAGGGCCGGCGTCATAACGGCCACGGTATTTTTCGACGATGTCGGCCGGTGCCTGTAACGGCCAGTGAGGCGCGGAAAACGGCAGGTAAGCGAAGAACGGCCGGGTCTGGTCGCGCTCCTTGAGGTATTGCAGGAGCTTGTCGCCGAAGGCATCGGAGGAATAGAAGTCCTTGGGCAGCTCGTCGACGAAAGTGTCGTCCTCGATGTACAGCGCCGGCGTGGATTTCAGCAGGCCAGGCGTCTGCTCATCGTAGGTCGGCTCGAAGCCGTAATGGTTGGCCGCGCCCGGCAGCAGCGAAAACGAGCGCTCGAAACCCCGCGCGTGCGGTGCCAGTTCGGCTTTCAATCCGAGGTGCCATTTGCCGCTCATCAACGTCTGGTAGCCGGCCTCGCGCAGCAGTTCGGGAAGCGCGACCACGCGGTCATTCAGATATCCCTCGTAACCCGGTTTGCCGATCAGCTCCGGTGTCAGCGCCTCGGCCATGGTGCCGATGCCGGCGATGTGGTGATCGGTGCCGGTCAGCAGCATCGAGCGGGTCGGCGAACAGGTCGGTGCGGTGTGAAAATCGGTGAGGCGCAGGCCATTGTTGGCCAAGGCATCGAGGTGCGGCGTAGCGATTTCGCCGCCGAAAGCGCCGATGTCGGAGAAGCCGAGATCATCGGCCAGGATCACCAGAAAATTGGGACGTTGCGGCATTGCAAAACTCCTGTTCAGCAGGCAATGAACGTCAGCGGCAGATCACGGATCTGCACCGGCACGCTCGGTTGGTAATGGTCGTCACTGGTCAGTTCGTGCAGCAGTTCTTCACGCAGTTGATGGAAGTCGAAACTGCTGCGCTGGCGCGGATGGGGCAGAGCGATATTCACCACTTGCTTGATGCGTCCCGGACGGGGTTCCATCACCACCACGCGATCGGCCAGAAAGATCGCTTCTTCGACGTCATGGGTGACGAGGATCGTGGTGATTTTTGCTCGCGCGCGGATCGCCAACAGCTCGTCCTGCATCTGCTGACGGGTCAGTGCATCGAGGGCGCCGAAGGGTTCGTCGAGCAAGAGAATTCTTGGGCTGGCAACGAGGCCGCGAGCAATCGCCACACGCTGCGCCATGCCGCCGGAGAGCTGATGAGGGTAAGCGCGGGTGAAGTCGCGCAGGCCAACCAGGTCAATGAAATCGTCGATGCGTTTTTGCTTTTGGGCGGCGCTCAAAGGCTCGTTGACCAGGCCCAGGCCGATGTTGTCGGCGACGCTCAGCCAAGGGAACAAACGGTGTTCCTGAAAGACGATGCCGCGCTCGCCGCCGATGCCGCTGACGGCTTTGCCATCCACGCTGATCTGCCCGCGAAACTGTGTATCGAGTCCCACCAGCAAGCGCAGCAAGGTGGACTTGCCGCAACCGCTGGAACCGACGATGGCGACGAATTCGCCTTCGGCGATGTCCAGGTTGAATTCGCGAATCGCCTCCAGTTCGAAGCCGTCGACATCGAAGGATTTGCCTACATGGTTGAAGCTGACAATCGGTGCGTTCATGCGTGTCTCCAGCGGGTCGCGCGAATTTCCAGGCGTTGGCCAATGAGGTTGAGCAGGGCGCCGGTCAGACCGACGAAAAGCATGCCAGCCATGATCAAGTCCATGCGCAGCAGTTGTTGTGCGCCGATCATCTGACTGCCGATGCCGCCGTTGGACGGCATGAAATATTCGGCGCCGATGGTGCCGAGCCAGGCGTAGATCAGGCTCAACCTGAGCCCGGCGAAAATCCCCGGCGCGGCGCCTGGCAGTACCAGACAGCGCAGTCGCTGAGCGAGGCTCAGGCGCAGCACTTGCGCCGCCTCGTTGAGTTGCGGCGAAAGGGTGGCGACGCTGCGTTGGGTGGCGATGAACAAGGGGAAAAACGCGGCGAGGGCGACGAAGACCCACTTGGCCAGTTCACCCAGACCGAACCATGCGGTGAGCAACGGCACCCAGGCGAAAATCGCGATCTGACGGATCGCGGCGAGGGTAGGGCCGAACAGCCGTTCACTGGTACGCGACAGACCCAGCAGCAGGCCGAGCGCAAAGCCGAGTCCGCCGCCCAACAGCAACCCACCGAGGGTGCGGCCCAGGCTCAGGGCCATGCCGGAAATCAGGCTGCCGTCGAGCAAGCCGTGCCACGCGGTGATCAGCACGGCCAGCGGGCTCACCAGAATATTGGCGTCGACCCATTGCCGATCATTTGCCAGTTGCCACAGGGCCAACAAGCCCAGCGGCAACAGCCACGGTTGCAGGCGCTGCCAGCCTTCGTAGCGCGGGCCGCGGCGAATTTCCGCAGTTGCCGGGTGCGGCCAGTGCACCAGTTTTTTGTCCAGCAGACCGATACCGCGATCCATCGCTACGCCGATCAGGCCGATGACCACGATGCACACGAACACGATGTCGAGCATGAACAGTTGCCGTGCCCAGACCATCAGGTAACCGATGCCTTCGCTGGAGGCGAGCAGTTCGACGGCGAGCAGCGACGTCCAGCCGGCGGCCAGCGCCAGACGCACTCCCGCCATGAAAGCGGGCAGGGCGGCAGGCAACACCAGGCGACGAATCAACAAGCGTGGCGGCAGGCGCAACACGGCAGCGGCTTCACGCAGTTTCGGTTGCGCATCGCGCACGCCGACCAGCGTGTGCAGGGTCACCGGGACGACAATGGCTTTGATCAGCACCACCAGTTTCAGCACTTCGCCGATGCCGAAAAACACCATGAACAGCGGAATCCACGCCAGCGTCGGCACCTGCGCGAGGCCTGCAAAAGTCGGGAAGACCAAGCGTTCGAGGCAGCGACTGAAACCCAGCGCAGCACCGAGTAACGCGCCGGCAGAAATTCCTGCGAGCAAGCCCCAGAACAACCGTTGCAGGCTGATCCACAGATGGCTCCACAGCTCGCCCTGAGACAGTTCGACCGCGCTGGTCCACACCAGCGACGGCGCTGGCAGGATCTGCTCGCTCATCCACTGATTGCGCGCCGCCAGCCACCACAGGGCGAACAGGCCCAGTGGCAGTAACCACGGCAACAGGCGTTGACTCAGGCTGGGCCAGGTGCGCCGGCTTTTCAGCTGCGTTGCAGGCAGCGGCAGGCTGAGCAGGGATTGACGGGCCATGGGTGACCTCCGTTGTCGGGTTGCATGGCTGACCGCTTTGCTTCTGTGGGAGTGGGCTTGCTCACGAAAGCGTCGTATCGGTCGCCGAATGTGTTGGCTGACACGACGCCTTCGTGAGCAATCCCGCTCCCACGTGGGTTCGCGGTGTATGCAAAATCGATCTAATAAAATTTAAATCAATGCTATTGGGAGATAAGCCAGACCATTTAAGGCTTCTGGCCAATACGCATCCAATGCATTCGAAGAATATTTTCGATGCTGTTAATGCATACGTCGCTGTAAGCCCCGTCATAGCCTGCTTAGCGTTAAAAGCTATAAAAATGTGCATTTATAGTATTTAAGCGAAGGTGCTGCTTCAGCCTACTTTCGGCTCCTCAACGCCCGTCGTGATCAAGGAGCTGCACCCATGAACCTTCCCTTCAAACGCGTTTTCAGTCGGTTTGCCGTCCCGGCGCTGGCGGGTCTGCTGGCGTTCACCGCCCACGCTGACGAACTCAAGGAAATCCGCATTGCCGTGCCCGATCTGAGCGCCGGCACTCAGCACAGTGGCGGCGGCGTGGTCGACGTGCTGCGCGATCAGCAGATTTTCGAGAAGGCCTTCGCCGAGCAGGGCATCAAGATTCAGTGGAGCTTCTTCAAAGGCGCCGGGCCGGTGATCAATGAGGCGTTTGCCAACGGTCAGGTCGATCTGGCGTATCTGGGGGATCTGGCGGCGATCATCGGCAAATCCAACGGGCTGGATACGCGATTGCTCAGTGCCAGCGCCCGTGGCGTGAAACAGTATCTGGGCGTGGTTCCGGGGTCGGGGATCAAGACCTTGCAGGATCTCAAGGGCAAGCGTGTAGCGATCTTCCGTGGCACGGCGACGCAGTTGTCGTTTGATGCAGCGCTGGCCAGCCAGGGTCTGAGCGAGAAGGATCTGAAGGTGATCAATCTCGACTTCAATGCGGCCGTCGCAGCACTGGCCGCCAAACAGATCGATGCATCGTGGGGCAGTTCCGGACTGACCGCACTGCAGGCCAAAGGTCTGGCCGAGTTACCGGTGAACACCAAGGATCTGGGTGGCGCCGGCAGTGTGCAGTCGGTGCTGGTCGGCACCGGCAAGTTTGTCGATGCGCACCCTGAAGCCGTGGCGAAGTTGCTGAAAGCTCAGCAGCAAGCGGTGGAATGGTTGACGCAAGACAGCAACAAGGCAGCTTACGTGCAACTGGTGTCGGGTCTGGCGAGCTATCCGCCGGTGATCCTCACTCAGGATCTGCAGGATCAGAAACTCAGCGACGTATTCCCCTCGACGCTGGATCCGGTATTCCTCGGCAAGCTGCAGGATTCGGTGGACCTGGCGGCGAAGGAGAAGCTGATTCGCAAGCCGTTCAAGGTGAGCGACTGGGTGGCGCCGGAGCTCGCCGCTGCCAAGCTTTGAGTGTCTAGCGCTTGGCTTGCTCGCGAAAGGGCCTTAAACAGCGACGCTGACTTCCTGCCGATCCACCGCCACCAATGTCTCGATCATTGCCCGTGCCGCCGGCGAAAGCCGAAACCCGGTGCGACTGACAATCCCGCAGCGGGCGTTCATGCTCTCGAGGTTCTGCGGCAGGTTGCGCCAGTGCAACAACACCAGCGAGCCCTTGGCGATATCCTCGTGGAACGCCTCCTCCGTACCGATGCCAATGGCATTGGATTGCAGCACTACCTTCACCAGAGCCGGAAAATGCTCGGTCTCGATGGTCGGTGAAAAATCGATGCGGCCACTGAGGTTTGCCAGCAGTTTACGAATGCCCGGCGGGATCAGCGTGGTCGCCAGCGGATAGTCGAACATGTCATTGGTCGACAGGCTTTCCTTGGCCAGCAACGGATGCCCCGGCCGGCAGAAAAACACCCCGCGCTTGGGCGTCAGTGGCTGCGTCTGAAAATTTGGATCGGACTCGAAATGGCGGATGTCGGCGATGAAGAATTCGATCTCTTCACGGCTCAGGGCGCGGCTGAGTTTTTCCCAGTTATCTACCTGAAAACAGGTGCGCACTTTCGGGTGTGCGTTGATGAATTGCGCCACCGCGTCGGGCACCAGTTTCACCGCCGGTGCCGGGCCGCACCCAAAGTGCACCTCACCGGCATCGAGCTTGGTCATCTGCGTCACTTCCGCGCTGAGCAACGCCGCGCCCTGCACCAGGCTCAAGGCGTGCTGCAAGACTACCTGGCCTTCGGGCGTGGGGCGCAAATCCTTGTTGCCGCGATCCACCAGCACGCAGCCGAACTCCTGCTCCAGCCCTTGAATGCTGCGGCTGAACGCCGGTTGGGTGATGCCCATGGCGTCGGCCGCGCGGACAAAACTGCGGTGTTCGTTGAGGGCGATGAAGTAGCGCAACTGGCGAAGATCCATATGCTTTTCCGGCATCCTAAAAATAGCTCGAAGGCATTTGCGACGAGGGTTGCTTGAGGTTTTAAATGCAAGCTCTTATTCCGTCAACGAAGCATGTGAATATCTATTAGATGTAAATGGAATATAGATAGAGCGTTGTTTCGCTGCCGTCCAACCGCAAGCAGTCGATGAGGGTCTACCCATGAGCAATGCCGCACTCGCCGTAAAACCCGCTGTTCACGCGCTGGAGATTCATCCGGTGGCCGGTCGTATCGGCGCCGAGATCCGTGGTGTGCACCTGTCCGGTGAACTGGACGCCGCCACCGTAGAAGCCATTCAGCAGGCGCTGATTCAGTACAAGGTCGTGTTCTTCCGCGAGCAGACCCAGCTCGATGATCAACGCCAGGAAGCCTTTGCCCATCTGCTCGGCGAACCGGTGGCGCATCCGACCGTGCCCGTGCGTGAAGGCACTCGTTATCTGCTCGAGCTGGACGGTGCCGAAGGTCAGCGCGCCAACTCCTGGCACACCGACGTGACCTTCGTTGATGCCTACCCGAAAGCCTCGATTCTGCGCTCGGTGGTGGCCCCGTCGTTCGGTGGCGACACCCTGTGGGCCAACACCGCCACTGCGTACAACGAGCTGTCGACGGAGCTTCGCGAATTGGCCGACAAACTGGTCGCCGTGCACAGCAACGAATACGATTACGCCGGCGCCAAGCCTGACGTCTCGGCAGAGAAGCTTGAGCGTTATCGCAAGATCTTCACCTCGACCGTTTACGAGACCGAGCATCCGGTGGTGCGTGTGCACCCGATCAGCGGCGAGAAGAGCTTGCTGCTGGGGCATTTCGTCAAGCGCATCAAGGGCTATTCCCAGGCTGATTCAGCGCACCTGTTCGGCTTGTTGCAGAGCCATGTGATTCGCCAGGAGAACGTCGTGCGCTGGCGCTGGAAGGCGGGCGATGTGGCGATCTGGGATAACCGCTCGACGCAGCATTACGCGGTTGATGATTACGGGACTCAGGATCGGATCGTGCGCCGGGTGACGTTGAAAGGTGAAGTGCCGGTCGGGGTTTCGGGGCAGCGTAGCCAGACCATCAAAGGGCGCGATTGAAGAATCAACAGCCCCTCACCCCAGCCCTCTCCCGGAGGGAGAGGGAGCCGACCGAGGTACCTGTCGCTATACATCGACCTGTAAAATCGAGTCGATTGTGGATTCGGTAAAGCTCTCCCAAGTCGGCGCATTTTTTCAATATCCCACGGTCAGTCCCCTCTCCCTCAGGGAGAGGGTTAGGGTGAGGGGCTTTTCAGCTACCACACACCAATTTGAACGACCTTCTCGGTCTCGGGCTCACCGTAGCGAAACCTTTGCCCACGCAAATCAATCTCCTGATGACTGATCGTCGTGCGCCGCTTCAACCCCCGCATCCATTCAAACAAATACCCCGCATGCTCCTCGCGTATCGCCGCATATGCCGGGTCCTCACCCAGGTCGCGCAGCTCCTGCGGATCATTGAGCAGATCAAAAAGCTGTGGCCGAAAGCCGTCATACGCCAGGTATTTCCAGCGTTCGCTGCGCACCATGGTCATCCTGCAACGGTCGATCGGCTGACCCAGTCGCTCGCGCGCCGGGGCCTGGAAGGCGTAGTCGTATTCGCTGATCGCATAGCGGCGCCAGTCGGGATGTTCACCGTGCAACAACGCAATCAACGAGCGACCTTCAAGGCGATGTTCAGCTGTCGGCAGGCCTAACGCCTCAAGAAATGTCGGCAGCGCATCAATGGTTTCCGCCAGCCGTTCATCCACGGTTCCGCGAGTGACATCTGCAGCCGCCCGCGGGTCGCGCACGATCAACGGCACACCCACCGCTTGTTCCAGCAAAAACTCCTTCTCGCCCAGCCAGTGATCGCCCAGAAAGTCGCCGTGATCGCTGGTGAACACGATCAGCGTGTCATCCCAGCGGCCATTGCTCTGCAGAAAATCGAACAGGCGCCCGAGCTGATCATCCACTTGCTTGATCAGGCCCATATAGGTCGGGATTACACTCAATCGTACTGAATCGCGGGAGAAGTTGAGGCTTTCTTCATGCTGACGAAAGGCAGTGTATACGGGGTGTTTGCTGGCTTCGGAGGGCGTCGCGCGGATCGGTTCGAGAATCGATTTCGTACTGTACAAAGCGTGGTACGGTGATGGTACGATGTAGGGCCAGTGCGGTTTGATATACGAAAGGTGTAAACACCAGGATTTCTCGCCTTGCTCGGTGATGAAGTCGATGGCTCGATTTGTAGTGTAGACAGTCTCTGAATGTTGCTCGGGAATTCGTGCTGGCAAATTCGCATGACGCATGTGCCACCCGCTGAGGATTTCACCGTTCTCGCCTTCGGCGGCGTTGGCCCAGTCATGCCAGGGGTTGCGACCTTCGAAACCGTTTTCGCGCAGGTAATGGGTGTAGGGCGCGGATTCGCGTTTGTCGTCGAACAGCGGATCGTCGGGATAAATACCGTCGTGGCGCATGTAGGGTTCAAAGCCGACTTCGTTGAGTACTTCGGCCTGTTCGCTGGCCGGGTTTATTGCCAATCGCTGCAACGCATCGACATTCGCTGTGGCGTGGGTCTTGCCAACCAGCGCGGTACGAATGCCGTGGGGACGCAGGTAGTCGCCGATGGTCAGTTCTTCGAGCGGCAGCGGCACGGCGTTCCACGCCACTTGATGGCTGCTGACGTAGCGTCCGGTATAAGCCGACATCCGCGACGGCCCGCAGATCGTGCCTTGGCTGTAGGCGCGGCTGAAACGCACGCCGGCCGCGGCCAGGCGATCAATGTTCGGCGTGTGCAGGTGTGGGTGGCCGTAGCAGGAGAGATAATCGCGGCGCAGCTGATCGCACATGATGTACAGCACGTTGCGCACGGGTTTTTGCGGGTCGGACATGGGGTTCACCGGTCAGAGAGGCAGGTGAGGGTTTTCGCTTTCGATGAGGGTGTTCGGCAAGTGCATTTGGGGAATGGGTTTTATGCAGGGAATGCATTGGTGTTTGTACTGGCGCTATCGCGAGCGGGCTCACTCCTACATTTGAAATGCGCTCACCTGTAGGAGTGAGCCTGCTCGCGATAGCGGTAGATCAGACAGCCAAATTCTCCAGTGAACAGACTTCCTCATCCACCGCATCAATCGCCTTGATCTGCTCGATCATCGCCTCAGCCAACGGCGACAACCGATACCCCACCCGACTGACAATCCCATAGCGGGTGTACAACTCCTCCAGATCGTCCGCCAAGCCTTCGATCTTCAAACACAGCAGATCACCCTTGGCCTGATGCAACGCATCGGAATACGCGCCGACGATCCCGATCGCATCCGAACGCAGCACCACGCTTAGCAGGCTGGAGCTGTTTTCACACTCCACATTCGGCGTGAAATCCGGACGACCGCTGAGATCGACGATGACTTTGCGCAGATTCGGTGGCCGGATGCTCACCGCCAGCGGATAACTCATCAGCTCCTTCGCGCTGACCCGTTCGCGATCCGCCAGCGGATGCCCCGCGCGGCAGCAGAAATGCCATTTGCGTGGCCGTAACCGGTGCGTCAGGTAATCCGGATCGGCTTCGAAATGCCGAGTATCGGCGACGAAGAATTCGAACTCTTCGCTGAGCAGTCGTTTGCTCAGGCTCTGCCAGTCATCGACCTGAAATTGCACCCGCGCTTTCGGATAACGGCCGATGAAGCTGCCGATCGCACGCGGGATCAATCCCGCCGCCGGTGCCGGGCCGCAACCGAAGCGCAATTCCCCCGCCTCCAGCCCATTGAACTGGCTGATCTCATTGGCCATCTGCTGCGCGCCGCTGACCAGCCGCCGCGCATGCTCGAGCAGGACCTGGCCCTGTTTGGTCGGCGGCAATTCCTTGCGCCCGCGATCAATCAACTGGCAACCGACGCTGTGTTCCAGCGCCTGGATGCTGCGGCTGAATGCCGACTGCGACAGGTTCACCGCCTGCGCGCCGGCGACGAAGCTGCGTTGTTCAGCCAAGGCGATGAAGTGACGAAGTTGGCGCAAGTCGATATGCATTTTTCACATAAAAAATATCCGGGAAATGCATTGGATATGCATTAGGTCGACTCCTTATAAAGGCAATCTCTTATGCAGTAAATATTTGTAAATCCATAAATAAATAACTTAAAAGAATATGCAGCGCTGACGATGTCTGTGTGTTTTTTGACCAGGAGCCGCGCCATGAGTCCGTTGAACCTCGCGTCACCCTTAACGCCACGACGGCTCAAACGCCTGCCTCTGGCCCTGCTGCTGGCGGGGAGCGCCAGCTGGACTCACAGCTACGCCGCCGAATCGGAAGCCTCGGCACCGGTACCGGCCGGCAAGCCTGCGGCCAACAGTTCGCAACTGGAAACCGTGACCGTGACCACCCGCCGCCGCGAAGAAAGTTCGCAAGATGTGCCGACGCCCATGAGTGTGGTCAGCGGCCAGAATCTTGAGACGCAACGGGTCTACCGCATCCAGGATTTGCAGCAACTGGTGCCGAGCGTCAACGTCGCCTATATGCACGCGCGCCAGTCCAGCGTGTCGATTCGCGGGCTGGGCAACAACCCGGCCAGTGATGGTCTGGAAGGCAGCGTTGGCCTGTACATCGACAACGTCTATCTAGGCCGCCCGGGAATGGCTGTGTTCGATCTGATGGACATCGAGCAGCTCGAGGTTTTGCGTGGCCCGCAAGGCACGCTGTTCGGTAAAAACACCACCGCCGGAGTGATCAACATCAGTACCCGGGCGCCGACGTTCACACCGGAGCGCAGCATCGAAACGTCGGTTGGCGAGGACGGTTACTTCCAGACCAAGGGCACGATTTCCGGGCCGCTCAACGATCAACTTGCCGGGCGCTTTTCCGCCTATCGCACTCGCAGTGACGGGGACATCAAGAACGAATACGACGGCCATGACCTCAACGGTGGATCGCGCG
>NZ_VXCA01000060.1 GCF_011369485.1 Pseudomonas atagonensis
TCGGCGCCTCCCTCGGTGCGGTCACTCAAGCCCTGCGCCGCCATGTGCGCACCGAGGGAGGCGCCGAGGTCGTAGAGCACCGTGTTCGGCTGAGCGAATTGCGCCGCGAGCACGCCGAGGTTTTCGACGATGGTCGGGTAACCTGGTACCGAGCGCTTGATCATGTCCGGGAACACCCGCACCACGTCTTCGTTGAAGGCGAAGTCAGGCACCTTGTCCAGGGGCTGGGCGAAAATGCGATCGGGTTCTTTGCTCACGGCGGTTCCGGCGGTGTCGGTGGAAAAGGCCGGCATTTTAGCCAAAGTGGCGTCGGGATGCTTGGGTTGTCCGACGTGGCGAGGGGATTTATCCCCGTTGGGCTGCGAAGCAGCCCCAAAACCAGTTGTCAGGGAATATCAGTTAGACCGCATGTGCAGGTTTTTACGGCTGCTGCGCAGCCCAACGGGGATAAATCCCCTCGCCACAAGGGTTAGCGTTTTGTTTGCGAGAAAGCGGAGGCCGCGATGCCCCACTGGCCCAACCAGTAACTGAGAATGATGACGTAAGGCGCAGCGTGGAACGGTGAGACAAAGCGGTCGATGCCGATCACGCTGTCGGAGAACACGAACGCTACTGCGCCGCCGGCCGCCAGCAGCGCCGAACGCTTGGGCACATCGGTGCCAAGGCGAGCGAGGGCGCGCCAGAGCATTGCGCTGATCGCCGTGCCGTAGACAATCACCGGCACCAGTAACGGCCCAAGTCCGCTGGAAATCAGAATCCCCAGCAGCACCGCGCCCACACCGAGGGCAAGCACCAGCGGCAATATCGCCAAGCGCTTGCAGTCACTCAGGTAAGCCTTCAAGTAAGCCAGATGCGCGACCAGAAACGCGCCCAGCCCAAACACAAAAAGATCCCCCGGCCACGCCAGCAACACATCACCGAGCAGCGAGAAGATCAGACCGAGGCTGATCCAGCGCCGGTAGTCGCTGGGCGGCGCATCGTGCAACCAGCCGAGCAGTGCCAGTACCGGCAGCGGTTTGACCAACAGGCAAAGCAGCGCCGCGTGAGTGCTGACGCCGTAGAGAAATGTTGCCGCGCCCATCAGCGCCAGGATCAGCCAACCCACGGTCAGTTCACCGAGATGGCACAGTCAAAGGTTTCCACCGGCAACACTTCCGGCGCCCATGGCTGTTGCGAGGTCAGGCGCAGGCGACCGGTGCCGGTGGCGAAGGCCTGGAAGCGCCAAGTTGAGAGACCGGCCGCGCCGACGACGCCAGCATCTTCAGGATTGCTGTAAACCTCAGGGCTGAGCGCGCGCAACACGCCACCGGCCGAATCCTGAATGGCCCAGCGATAACCCGTGGTCGGGTTACTTGGCAGCATCACGATCAGGTTTTGCCCAGTGCTGAGCCGCACCGGACATTCGCTTTGTTTTTCCACGGTCACGTTGTGTTTCGGCTGCGTGGCACAAGCGGCCAGCAAAGAAAGGGCGAGAGGGACAAACAGGCGAGTGGGGGACATAAGGTCAGCAGCTCCGGCGTTGGCGACGAACGGCGAGCATAACTGAAGATGAGACAAAGTGTGACGGTGATGGCCTCGACCCTCACCCCAGCCCTCTCCCGGGGAGAGAGGGAGCCGACCGAGGTGTATTTCGAGTTACATCGACCTGTTAGATCGAGGCGATTATGGATTCAACGCATAACGTTCAGGTCGGCGTATAGCTGAAGCATCGCACGGTCAGCTCACTCTCCCTTTGGGAGAGGGCTGGGGTGAGGGGGAGCGATGGCAGCCCCCTCGATAGCTCAAGTCGTCATCAAAAAAGCACCTTCGCCATATCCGCAAACTTCTTGGCGAAATGCACGTTGATGCCTTCTTTCAGGTAATCCGGCAGTTCTTCAAAGTTGCCGCGATTCGCCTCCGGCAGAATCAACTCGAAAATCTTCTGCCGCCGCGCCGCGATCACCTTCTCGCGCACTCCGCCAATCGGCAGTACATGTCCGGTCAGCGTCAGTTCACCGGTCATCGCCACGCCTTTCTTCGGCGGCTGATTACGCGCGAGCGAGAGCAGGGCGCTGGCCATGGTCACGCCGGCGCTCGGGCCGTCCTTGGGTGTTGCGCCTTCCGGCACGTGCAGGTGGACGAAGGCTTCGTCGAAGAATTTTGTGTCTCCGCCGAACTGCTTCAGGTGCGAGCTGACGTAGCTGTAGGCGATCTCCGCAGACTCCTTCATCACATCGCCCAGTTGCCCGGTGAGTTTGAAGCCACGATTGAGCGTGTGAATTCGCGTCGCTTCGATCGGCAGGGTCGCGCCGCCCATGCTGGTCCAGGCCAGGCCAGTGATGACACCGGTGCCGGACAGCACCTGTTCGTTGCGGAACACTGGATGACCGAGTGACGCTTCAAGGTCTTTCGGCCCGAGCTTGATCACCGCTTTTGGATCATCGATGAGTTTCATTACCGCTTTACGCACCAGTTTGCCCATCTGTTTTTCCAGTTGGCGCACGCCGGCTTCGCGGGCGTAACCGTCGATCAAGGCCTTGAGCGCCGTGTCGCTGATGCTCAGGCTGCCCTTGGACACGCCGGCCTTTTCCAGCAGTTTCGGCCACAGGTGACGCTTGGCGATGGCGACTTTTTCTTCGGTGATGTAGCCCGACAGGCGAATCACTTCCATCCGGTCGAGCAACGGGCCGGGAATCGAATCGAGGGTGTTGGCGGTGCAGACGAACAGGACTTTCGACAGGTCCATCCGCAGGTCCAGATAGTGGTCGAGGAATTCGACGTTCTGTTCCGGGTCAAGGGTTTCCAGCAGCGCCGAGGCCGGGTCGCCCTGGTAGCTCTGGCCCATTTTGTCGATCTCGTCGAGCATGATCACCGGGTTCATCACTTCGACGTCTTTCAGCGCCTGCACGAGTTTGCCCGGCTGCGCGCCGATGTAGGTGCGGCGGTGGCCCTTGATCTCGGCTTCGTCGCGCATGCCGCCGAGGCTGAAGCGGTAGAACGGCCGGCCGAGGGATTCGGCGATGGATTTGCCGACGCTGGTTTTACCCACGCCCGGCGGGCCGACCAGCAGCACGATGGAACCGCTGATTTCGCCTTTATAGGCACCGACGGCAAGGAATTCGAGGATCCGGTCCTTGATGTCGTCGAGGCCGGCGTGGTGTTTGTCGAGGACTTTGCGGGCGTGCTTGAGGTCGAGTTTGTCCTCGCCATACACGCCCCACGGCACCGAGGTCGCCCAGTCGAGGTAGTTGCGGGTGACTGCGTATTCCGGCGATCCGGTTTCGAGGATCGACAGCTTGTTCATTTCTTCTTCGAGGCGCTTCTGCACCTGGGCCGGCAGGACTTTGCCTTCCAGACGCTGCTCGAACTGCTCAAGGTCGGCGCTGCGGTCGTCCTTGGTCAGGCCGAGTTCCTGCTGGATCACCTTGAGTTGTTCCTTGAGGAAGAACTCGCGCTGATGCTCGCCGATTTTGCGGTTAACTTCCGCCGAGATCTCTTTTTGCAGGCGCGCGACTTCGACTTCCTTGCGCAGCATCGGCAGGACTTTTTCCATGCGCTTGAGCATCGGCACGCAGTCGAGCACTTCTTGCAGCTCGGGGCCAGTGGCGGAGGTCAGGGCGGCGGCGAAGTCGGTCAGCGGCGACGGGTCGTTGGGGCTGAAGCGGTTGAGATAGTTCTTCAGTTCTTCGCTGTACAGCGGGTTGAGCGGCAGCAGTTCCTTGATCGCGTTGATCAGCGCCATGCCGTAAGCCTTGACCTCGTCGGTCGGCTCGGTCGGCTGGTGCGGGTATTCGACTTCAACCAGATACGGCGGGCGATGGTGTTTGAGCCAGGTCTTGATGCGCACGCGGCTCAGGCCTTGGGCGACGAATTGCAGTTTGCCGTTTTCGCGACTGGCGTGATGGACTTTGACCAGCGTGCCGTATTCGGGGAGGGCGCCGGTGTTGAAGTGGCGCGGGTCTTCCTGGGGCGTGTCCATGAAGAACAGGGCCAGGGAGTGGTGGTCGGATTTGCTGACCAGGTCGAGGGTTTCGGCCCACGGTTCTTCGTTGACGATGACCGGCAGGACTTGCGCCGGGAAGAACGGGCGGTTGTGGATCGGGATGATGTAGACCTTGTCCGGCAGGTTCTGGCCGGGCAGGGCGAGGCCTTTGCCTGGGACGTGGTGTTCGATGTGTTCGGCGTCGGTTTCGGTGATGTCGTCGGGGTTCTCGGGGAATTCTTGCTGGTCGCTCATGGGGCACCTGCGCAATTGGGTATGGGTGTTAGATGGGGCAGGGGTTGGGTGGTTTCAATGGGGTGGGGTGTTTCTGCTTGTGTGTTCAGGGTTTTGACAGGGTTTTGGGGTTGGGCTTGGCGGCCTTTGGGCCGGCCATGCTGGGGATTTATCGAGTACATATCCGTTTCTTCGGGTGCGCCCGCTGGCGGTTTCGCCCTTACGGCGAGGCACTTTTTTCAAACGCCAAAAAAGTACCCAAAAAGGCTCGTGGGTATGACT
>NZ_VXCA01000061.1 GCF_011369485.1 Pseudomonas atagonensis
TGTGGGAGATTCTATGTTTGAGGGGAACCCTCAAACATAGAATTCGGCTTGTATTCGCTTTGGTTTTTCATCAACGCGAACATCACTCTTGCCAGCTTGCGAGCCAGTATCACCAACGCTTCCGTAGCCTTCAGGCCTCGTGCCAAGCACCGGTGGTAGTAAGGTTGCCAGACAGGGGAGCGGCTAGCAGCCATCGCACTGTTGTGCAGTAGCCGCCTAAACTCCGAATCGCCGCGCTTGGAAAGTCGACGTCGTTGATCTTTCTTTCCCGACTGACGGACTCGCGGGTCCATCCCTAAAAACGCGATGTAGCTATCACTGTCGGGAAAATCCCCTCGCGTAAAAGCCGTCACTGCCGCCGTGGCCGTCAGGATACCTACGCCCTCAATAGCTTGGCAGCGCTGCACCTGAGCGTTCAGGCCGGCTTCGCTGACAATACTTTTCAGCACCTTTTGAATGTTTTTTTCAATGTGCTCAACATTTGCCAGAAACTCAGCCAGCGCATCCTTGAGTAAGGGCTCGTCCTTCCAGCTCTGCTTGATCGCAACACAATGGCGAACCAGTTCGGCGCGACGGCGCAGCAGGCTTTTAAGTTGGGTATACGCTTTTGGAGGCGGACTCCAAATCCTCAGTCCATCAGACTCTTTGCGTAAGTAGCGTGCCAGCAACGCCGCATCCAGGGCGTCTGTTTTGGCCCGAACATTTATCCCGTCGCGGTATCTGTTGAGCCGTCGGCCATCAATGACGTAAACGTCATGACCCATTTCATGGGCCAGCTCCGTCGTGTCAAGGTGATAAATACCGGTTGCCTCAATGGCCAGTGCGCTGTTCGCCGGAAGTGTCTTCAACCACTTCTTCAGCGCTGGCCTGGCGTTAGAAACGATCTTGATGGCATCCAGATCGGATCGATAGACCACGATTTCATCTTTCGCAACATCCACTCCAATGACCACCTGCGAATCCAGGATTGTCATGACGCACCCTCCGAGCTAGGGTTTAAAGGCTTGTCGGGGTTCACCGTTGCGCTGGCTTGTTTCTATCGTCGGTCCGAGCCGATGCATTCCTTATCGGCGCATTAGGTGAAGGGGTGGGACGATGTCTCCCACAGTCTGTACTGGTCAGAGTCAGAAGCGAGGCTCTAGTCCCACCCACCCCTTCAAGTCTAAACATACAAGCGGGCTTGC
>NZ_VXCA01000062.1 GCF_011369485.1 Pseudomonas atagonensis
TCTGTACACAGAAACGCTGGCGCCCACCAGCCTGCAAACCGTCGACCCAGGCCTCGCAAATCTGGATGCCCTGCTCCGGCGTAAAGGTGCCCGGGTTAAGTCCGGATTCCAGCCACAGGCCATCGAGCAAGGCGCTGAGACTGATCGCGGCGAGATCGGCGTCAAAGTTTTCCCAGCCCTCTTCCTGCGCCAGTTCCATCAGCACCTTGCGCAAGATGCCACGGTACTCGCCGTAGGAATGATCGTGGGCCTGGTTGATTGCCTCGGCAGTTTTCACCGCACCCCAGAACGCCAGCCAGGCATCGATCAACTGCGGATCGAGCAATTCGGCGGAGAACGAACCACGGAAAAACGCCGACAACCGCTCCCGGGCATTGGGCGCCGCCTGTTCCATGGCATCAAGCAGCAGGGTCATGACCCGCCCGGTGATCGCCATGTAGGCCTCGGCCACCAGTTCGTCCTTGCCGGAATAGTGATGACTGATCAGGCCAACCGAGACACCGGCCTCGGCGGAAATCTTGCGGATCGAAGCGCCCTGGAAGCCATGGCGCTTGAGACACACCAGCGTCGCCTCGATCAGATTGGCCTTGCGCAACTCCGGTTCCATGCGGGAAAAACGGGCTTCCTGATTCATGGCGACATGCTCCTGGATTCAGTCATGAGGGCTCGTGTATTGGCTGCGAGCTGAACGACTGTACAGCAAGAGCACAGTGATTCTCCAGT
>NZ_VXCA01000063.1 GCF_011369485.1 Pseudomonas atagonensis
ATGATCGCGTCTTCCAGTTTTGTAAAAGCTCAGACTCGATGTAACGGTTGTCGGGCCACCTAATTTTTGGCAATTATATAGCTCAGCTATTTGTTAATTCCTATGCCTTGCTTTCGTTGAGGTTTGCCTCGAAGTACGTCATAAAATCCTGTCCTTGAGCAAAGGCTTTTTCGATTTTCGCGCTTTGCTCTTTAAGCGCCGGGCTTGGCTTGCCCCATTGTTCAGGCGGAAGAGGTTTAGACCACTCAGCGATGGATTCAGGTAGAGATTTCATGCTGAAACGATGGTCCCATTCTGCTACCCAATACGGAAAACGCCACCAAGTGATCAAATGTGTTAGGTACCACCAACCAACGCCTAAAGCGGAACGTTCGTTGTGCTGGTATTCCTCGTGCATATCTTGTCGTTTTTTATCAAAGGTGTGGCGACCCTCGTAGGGTGCTTTAGCAGGGCAGAACTCCGGTCCTTTTTCCATGTAGGCACGTATGGCTTCCCATTTGCCTAGTCCATGAACAGGAGTCATGACCTCCTGTGTGAAAAAGTGCACCCTATCGGCCTTGGGATTATCTATGGCCATGCCAAAGGTGTAGCTACTGATTACGCCTACTCCAGTGAATCCGGTGCTGACAGAGATCCACGCAACTGTGTCTTCCCAAGGCTGGATCACGGCTTCGTCGGAGCCATTCGGGAAGTAACAGACCTCTCGGCGTTGGCGGTTAAATCGGATGGGTTTGGCGCGGGCTTTGTTCCTTGTGGTGCTGATAATCGCGTACAGGCCAATCAGCGCTGCTCCCCCTCCACACCAGAGCGCTAGTGATATTCCGAACTCAAAAAAATCGTTGAAATAAAACCAGAAGCTTCTGCCGAATGGGTTTATGAATGCTGCGAAGCCCATCAATGTTGGGAGACCAAATAGACAAACGATAACTACGATTGTTGGGAGTGCCACAGCTAATCGTGTTTGGAAAGACTTGGTGAGATTGCTGCTACCCAAGTCCAGATATGTGTCGTTGACTTCAACAAAACTTCCGCCGAGATCCATTGGAATTTGCCCGGTCGGAACTGGCAGCGGTGAGAAAAATAATGCTTCGCCTGTGGCAAAATGACGAGTTTCACCCGCCGTGGGGCGGTGATTTTTAAGGTCAAGTTCGACTTGCTGTTCAGGTTTGGATGGCATGCAATTCAACCGAAAAAATGTAGGCAGTTTAGGTAACTACAGGGAGTCGCTAGTTACTAGCAACCAAGGAGCATTCGTGGTGCGCGTCCTTAACACAGATACTGATTGAAGCGGCTTGCCATTCTGCGCGTTTAGGGTCGTGGTTTCGAATCGCTTCTCTCGGAAAGATTTATCACCGGCTACGGGGTGGTAGCGTAAAACGACGGCAAGGCCATGTTGGGCGTTAGCTTCGTGTTGGAATATTTCTAAGCCGAGCTTAAGAGGTTCGCCCGGAGCACCTAGCAGATTGAGTTGATACAGTAATGGTTCGCTCCACGCTTCCCAGTCATTGCGCTGTTGGTTAGTTAGCCAGTAAGCACTGAGGCCGAGATTGACATCTTCTAGATCATTGGCTGTCATCCCCGGCATGCTCAAGACGGCCATGGGCTTGCTGTCTACTTGTTGTAGGGCTATCTGCGGAGCGGCAGTAATATCTGCTAACATCAAACGTTCCTCCGCAAGACTTCGGTTTTCGCTCTGCTTGCCCCAAGGACCCTTGAGCAGCCATTTATCCAGTTCGGTCTTATTATTACGGTTGTACAGCCATTCACCACCTAATTGGAGTCCTGTTAGGACTAGGCCAATCAGGTTGGCACGAGCGGCGACGCTGAGCAACTTACCACCAGTCGTAACCCACGCAAGAGCGCGCGCCTGGCTTACATTCGTCATAGCTTCAGAAGTGTATTGAACTGTTCGTGCGGTTGCCCAGCCATTGACAACTAGTTGGCCGGAGTCTCCAACCAGCGTCATGCTAGCCCCAGCTAGTTTGGCGCCATCGCCTGACCGTAAAGCTTCGGTCCACCTTGCGGCAGACCCTTTTTCACCATACAAACCAGTGCCTGCGGCAATAGCGCCAAAAAGGTATGAAAAAGGCCCCAATACGCCTGTAATTTTGCCTAACTTGGAGGCTGATCCGATTTTAGCTGCGGCACTCGCATAGTTTTCAATTGCGACAGAAAGGCCAGTAATGGCAATTCCTTGGGCCGCGGCGATTGCCCCCCCAAGCATTGAAAAAAGAGCATTTGCTACAGCCAACTTATCGGAGAAATCCGCCTCTTTTTTTCTAGCAAATTCACCATAAACAGTCGTAAAGCTGATGATTTGCAGAACCGCTGCAGCTGAAGAAAACAAATCCCCTCCAGCTGATGCGAAAACCGCCTTGCTTATTCCCTTGGAAGGACGCTTGAGCCGATAGTCATCGGCCATCCGCTCGAACTCAAGCACCTGAGCATTGTTAAGCCCTTTAATCTTGAAGGCAGCCTTGCCAGGTCCGTCACCAACAGGACTCATGGCCTGAGCTATCCGCCCTTCAAGGGGAGCGACAGTCTGTTGAATGGCTTTGCGGCGAGCTACCAAGGTTTTATAACCGCCTTTTGGTGACCTTCCTTTACGTTCATCAGCCAGGGTTTGCCGAATCTGATTTTTCAGCGAGGTCATTTGCTGGCGCAGATCTGTCAGTTTGGCCATATCAGCTTTGAACGCAGCAATTTGATTCGCAGAGGCAAACTCTAATGTAATACCTCCCTTACCAAAGGCACGAAGAACATCTATCCAGGCCGAGCCAGGAATTCGGCGCAATACTTTTGCCGGATCTAGCGGTTGTCCATTGCGTAGCGCTTGCATAGCCTCATCCAGCGCTCCTGCCAGGCGCAACTGCTTTGCCGGCTCGTACGCTGTGTTGCGCAACTGACCTAGCACAATGCCGTTTTCACTCAATTGCATTGCTGCTGCGAGATTCTGAGTGAGCAAATTGCCAAATTTTCCGCTGAGTGCTTGGGCGCCCTGATAGTCGTCCTTGACCATATAGGTATCGCGCAGGGACTTGATGAATGATGTGACCTTGGAGTGCATGTCCTTCTGATCAGTCAAACTCAATGTGAAGAAGGTTGGTACGGTGAAACCCGGCTGTTTCTCGAGCAGATCGGCAAGCTTTTCAGTCGCTTTATCTGTCCGGCAAATGTCTCTCATACAGGCATATTCAGTAGCGAGAGTTGTGTCGAGTTGATCGCCAAATTTGGGGTCAAAATACCAGGCTGAACGTTGGAAGCGTTCTTCACAGATTAGATTCGCGCGATCGTTACTGATCAGATCTAGACGTTTGTTCCAGCGATTGAGTTGGGCGCGTTGCTGTTTCAGGAAGGCTTCCATAGCTGGCCGATCGATCAGATCGTTGATGCCCTGTTGTCCCATCTTCGCGCCGTCGAGCGCGTCATCCGCGTTGTCTTCGATGGTCTCGATCAGGTCTTCGTACCTGGAATACAAAGGTCCAAGACTCGTACGCATCCGCGACTTTGAAGCTGCAATAGCCCCACGATGCGTACCAGCGCCTGAATACTGGGTTTGATTTTTTACGTTGACGTAGTCGACGATCGATTGCCGCTGCTCTTCGCTTGTTTCGTCCTTGAGTTTGACAAAACGAGGGTCGCCTTGGGCGGCATTCAGAATGGTTTCGCCTGTTACGGTGTACAACGATTCGATGTAGCAACCAAACACATACTTCTTTTGATTGGCCTCAGCGTCGCTCCAGTCGCTGATCCAGCCAGTGACCAAGTCCTGATGCTCAGCGAGATCGCGTAACACGCCCAGGTCATCCTGTAAGACCAAGTACAGATGGTCACGCTCATGTTCTGCCTTGACTTGCTTTTTGAGTGTGCCCAACTGAGTTTTCTTGAAGTGCGACGCTTGCTCCCAGAGATAGTCCTGACTTTCCTCAGGTTTGGCACCCGTAACCGTCGGCTCTTTACTCGGCTGCTCCGAAACCTCCGCAATCCACTTTTCCGCCTGACTTGGCGTCAGTAGATGAGCTGCGCCTTTCTCAGGGTCTGCATTGGTGAGATCGACCTTCTGCATGAAGTACTCACGTTCAGACTTGTGCTTGATGACCTGCGCGCATTTCGCGGCGGTCCATTGCACCTCGGAGTAGTTGACGTAGAGTTTGCTCAAACGCGGGAAGACCAACACGGCTTCGCCCACGTTGCTTTCACGTTTGTTGGCGGTGATTTCGCTCTTTTCCCACAGCAGTTGGGTCACGATGCCGTTCTGGATTCGGTATTCGTGCATTACGGCTTCAGGCTTCTTGTCGACGATGACGTAGAGCCAGCCGTCACGCATCAATCGAATGCCTAGTGGGCGAGAAGTGGTTTTGTACGGCATGGTCAGCGCGCTTGACGGGTCGAGTCGTTCAACGAGGCCGTAACGCAGTGGGATGAGCTGGATTTTTGCCTTCATCAACGAGCAGCCGCCCATGGCACACTTGCCGTCATCCCGGCTTTTTGCAGCGTTGTTCGGGCTTTTACCGGTCGATGTTGGCGTTGTCATCCTTGGCTCCTGTTCAATGTTGCAGCCCGTTCCTGGGAAATATCAGCGACCCGTTCGAGTCGTTGTGCGGGCGTTTGTTCCGACGGGGTTTTGAGTATGGCGTCGAGGTCTGGATGTTCTTCCAGTGCTCGCTCGCCAAGGAACCCGTGAATGTTGGCATAGAGGGTGATATCGAGTTCGGTGTTGAAGCCGCGATCATAGGAGGTCGAAGCCAACGTATGCAGGTGTTCCCAGCGTTGCTGTGGGGTCGACTGTACCTGATAGCTTGGAAAATACTCTTGCATGTGTGCATCGAGACGCATCACAACATTGCGAAAGTTCACCTCGTCCAGTTGACTGAGTTGGGCTTCGCTCAATCGATAGCGCTTGCTGTGGTCGGGCTCAGGAGCGTTGCCCGGCCTATTGTTTATGTACCAGCAATCCAGTGCTGCATCGGCAGTAACGATTTGTTTGCAGGGGCCGAATAGGGTCGGATCCTTGATGGTTTCTGCGTGAGCGAGCAGTGCGTGGGTTACGGCCGGGTCTGCGATGCGCAACAACACTTCCTCACCGAGTGGGTGCATGACGCTGGTGAGCCAGCGAAAGTGTGCGACCAGTTGATCCCATGATTGATCGCTAAACACCAAGTGCCCCCACTCCTGACGTGATGCGTTCAGGAACCGGGTCAGAACCGGGTTGTTCTGTGCTTTTATTTGCACGAGGCATGGGGACATATCGCCCAGTTCTGCCCAACGAGTCCCAAGATAAAGCGGCTCGAACTCAGGGTTTTCCGTCCACTGATACAGGTGCTGCGGAAGTTTCTCAACGCTGACACCATCAAGCAGTAAACCTACCGTGCCATTCCATGGAAGGCCTTGGGGGAGGCCGTTTTCCAATGGAAATTCCGACTTAAGCATTCTGTGCCTCCAATTTGGCTTTCTCGCACACCGCACAAATCGGCTTCTTCTGCATCAACGCCTGGCGCTGCGCCGGCACCAGTAACTGCCCGGCCTTATCCGCATCCGCCTGCTTCAATGGCCCCGGCAACAAAGGCGCCGCCCCCGTGCCGCTGCCCGGCCCGCCGCCGGAGTTGATGTTGATCACCGGCCCGCTCAGGGTCACGCCGCCGCCATCGATCTTGATGAAGCTGCCACCGCCCACCAGCGTCAGCTCAGCCCCGGCCTCCAGCACCACCTTCATGCCGCTGCTCAGGTGGATTTCCTGGCCGGCGTCGATGAATTGTCCGGTGCCGATCTTGATGTGCTGGTTCACGCCCACGGTCAGGTGGTCGTTGGCCCGGGCTTCGACTTTGCGGTCGGCGTAGACGGTGTGGTGTTCTTCGGCCTTGAACTCGCTGTAGCTGTTCTTTTCGACGGTGTCGTGGCGTTCGTTGCCGACGCGGATTTTCTGGTCGTGCTCGATGTTTTCGTCCCAGTCGCGCTGGGCGTGCAGGTAGATCTGCTCCTGACCTTTCTTGTCTTCGATGCGCAGTTCGTTGTAGCCGCCGCCACCCATCGAGCTCATGGTCTTGAAGGTGCTGCGGGTCTTGTTCGCCGGCAGGGCGTAGGGGACGGTGTTTTCCTTGTGGTACAGGCAGCCGCTGATCAGCGGCTGGTCGGGGTCGCCTTCAAGGAAGGTGACCAGCACTTCCATGCCGATGCGAGGGATGGCGATGCCGCCGTACTGGGCGCCGGCCCAGGCGCTGGAGACACGCAGCCAGCAGCTGGTTTTGTCGTCGGCCTGGCCTTCGCGATCCCAGTGGAATTGCACTTTGACCCGACCGTATTCGTCGCAGTGGATTTCTTCGCCTTTCGGGCCGGTGACCACGGCGCTCTGGCTGCCGAGGATGCGCGGTTTCGGGTGGCGCAAGGGCGGGCGGTTCGGCACGTCCCACGGGGTGGCCTGAAAGCGGTTGCGATAGCCCTGGTGGAAATCGTCTTTCAGCGCGGTGGTGTCGCTGGTGACGGATTCTTCCAGCACTTGCGGCTGCTTGCCTTCGTGGAGGACTTCGGTGAGCAGCCACAGGTCATTCCATTTGGCTTTCGGGTGTTGCGTCAGGGCCAGAAAGTGGCCGCTGACCAGCAGCGGTTGATCGCTCTTGCCTTCGGCGAGCTGGAAGTCGCTGCGGTGGCGTTCGAGGGCGCGTTTGGCCAGGTGCTTGCCGCGCTCGCGGTCGATGAAGCGGCCGGGGTAGTCGTAGTCTTCGAGGTCGGGCAGGGCGTCGCCACGGTTTTCACTTTCGAGGGTGATCCGTGGTTTTTCGAAGTCGTAATCGCGGCGAGTGGTGCGGCTGGTGCGGGTTTCCAGGCGCAGGTCGAAGCGCTTGATCACCGGGTCCTTGGCGACCATGCCGGAGTCTTGCTGATAGGCCACCGGTTTGAGTTTCGGGAACACCGTCTGGTCATCGCCGAACACCAGTTTGTGTGCCGTCGCGGTGTGCTGGAAGTGGTAGTGAATGCCTTCCTCTTCGCACAGGCGCTGGATGAAATGCAGGTCCGATTCATCGTATTGCACGCAGTAGAGGCGCTCGGGATAAATCGAACCTGTCTTGAATTCGTAAGCGTTGCTCTGGATGCCGTGCTCTTCGAGCACCATGCCGATGATTTTCGGCACCGTGAGGTTCTGGAAGATGCGCTGATTGATCCGGTGCGCGAGGTACGCCAGCTGCGGGCGCAGGGTCACCGAATAACGGGTCAGGCGCTTGCCGGAATCGCCTTGGGCGGCGCGGTATATCTGGCCGTGAATGCCGCTGCCGTCGGGCGACAGTTGCAGGAAGGCCGGTTTGTGCAGCAGGGTTTCGAGGTCCAGCGACGGCTGCTCACTGACCAGCTCCACCTCGAAGACAAAAGG
>NZ_VXCA01000064.1 GCF_011369485.1 Pseudomonas atagonensis
TGATCTAAATTTGACTTTCGTTTACAAGAGGAAAGACGGCAGTCCGGCTGCATGGGCGGCTCGTGTGCGCGGCAATGAGTATCAGAGACAGAGCCGGAAGAACTGATCCTTGCGCTGGCCGGGGACACCGCGCGGTTTTACCACTTTCGCGCCGGACGCCTGACAGCGATCAGCGATGCGTATGACAACCGTCTGCGTATTTCGCGGGATCGTCAGGATCGCATCAGTCGCGTGGACAACGGTGCCGGACGGGCGTTGTGGCTGCGTTATGAGCGTGCGCAGTTGGTCGCGGTCGATTATCAGGTGTTCGTGGCCGGCGAGGTGGGCTGGCACACCGAACAGACGCTGGTCAGCTACGGCTACGACGCCCGCCAGCGGCTATTGGCCGCGACCAACGCGGTGGGTGAAAGCGAGCGTTACGACTACGACGACGCCCACGTGATCCTCCAGCGTCAGTTGACCGGCGGCGCGAGCTTCTTCTGGGAGTGGCAAGGCTCCGGCAAGGCGGCGCGCTGCGTACGGCACTGGGCCTCGTTCTCGCAGATGAACACGCGTTACATCTGGGGTGACGACGGCAGCGTCGCGGTGCATTACGTCGATGGCACCGAAGAAACCTACGTCCATGACGAGCGTGCGCGGCTGGTGCGAAAGGTCGAGGCCAACGGTGGTGAACACCTCAAGGCCTACGACGCCGCCGGGCGCTTGCTCGCCGAGCAGGATGCTTCAGGCGCCGTCACCGAGTATCGCTACGACGACGTCGGACGGCTGATTGCGCTGATTCCTGCTGCCGATGCGCCAACGTCCTACGAGTATCGCAACGGTTTCCTGCACCGTCGTTCGCGGGGCGAGGCGCAGTGGATTTATCGGCGCAACGCCCAGGGCGATGTGATCGAGGCGGTCGACCCCGACGGCCAGGTCAGTCATTACTACTACGACAGCCGTGGCCAGTTGCTGTCGATCCGCTATCCGGACAGCAGTCGGCATCGATGGGTGTGGAACGACCTCGGTCAGTTGCTCGAGGAGACGTTGCCGGACGGTGGCGTGCGGCGTTTTTCCTACGACGCGCTGGGGCGGCGGATCACGACGCAAGACGAACACGGCGCGATCACCCGTCAACAATGGGACGCGGTGGGCCGGCTGGTTCAGACGACCTTTCCTGACGGCAGCAGCCGCGCCTACAGCTACGGCGCTTACGGCCAGGTCACCGCCGAGCGTGATGAGCTGGGGCACATCACCCGCTACGAATACGACGATGACCTGCACCTGGTGTCGCGACGGATCAACCCCGACGGCACGCGGGTGCAGTACCGCTACGACCATGCGCAACTGCAGCTCACCGAGATCGAGAACGAGGCCGGCGAAAAATACCAACTGGACTACACGCCAACCGGATTGATCCGACAGGAAATCGGCTTCGATGGCCGGCGCACGGCGTATGCCTACGACCTCAACGGCCACTTGCTGGAAAAGACCGAATTCGGGGATGACGGCTCGCAGCTAGTCACGGCGTATGAGCGCGATGCTGCGGGCCGGTTGCTGCTCAAAACCCTGCCCGACGGGGTCAAGGTCAGCTATCAATACGACCGCCTCGGCAGGTTGACCAGCGTTGATGACGGCCA
>NZ_VXCA01000065.1 GCF_011369485.1 Pseudomonas atagonensis
TGCTCGACGCCTTTCTTGTCTTCGATGCGAAACTCGTTGTAGCCCTTGCCGCCCGGTGAACTGAGGGTTTTGAAGGTGCTGCGGGTCTTGTTTGCCGGCAGGTCGTAGGGGACGACGTTTTCCTTGTGGTACAGGCAACCGGTGACCAGCGGCTGATCGGGGTCGCCTTCGAGGAAGGTGACGAGGACTTCCATGCCGATCCGCGGGATGGCGATGCCGCCGTAAGCCGCACCGGCCCAGCCACTGGCGACGCGCATCCAGCAGGTGGTTTTGTCGTTGGCCTGGCCTTCGCGGTCCCAGTGGAACTGCACCTTGATGCGGCCGTATTCGTCGCAGTGAATTTCTTCGCCGGCGGGGCCGGTGACGATGGCGGTCTGGCTGCCGAGGACTTTCGGTTTCGGGTGTTCGAGGGCAGGGCGGTAGTGTGCGTCCCACGGGGTGGCGAGGAAGCTGTTGCGGTATCCCTGGTGGAAATCGCTTTTGTTGTCGGTGACGTCGCTGGTGACGTTTTCGCCGAGCACTTGCGGCTGTTTGCCTTCGTGGAAGACTTCCAGCAGCAGCCAGAGGTCGTTCCACTCGGCGCGCGGGTGCTCGGCGAGGGTGAGGAAATGGCCGCTGGTGAGGGTCGGTTCGTCACCTTTGCCTTCGGCGAGTTTGTAATCGCTGCGGTGGCGTTCGAGCGCGCGGGCGGACAGCAGTTTGCCGCGCTCGCGAGTGGTGAAGCGGCCGGGGTAATCATAGTCTTCGAGGTCCGGGGCAAAAGCCGACTTGGCCGTGCCTTCCGGCAGGATCTGCGGTTTTTCGAAGTCGTAATCGCGACGGCTGACGCGGGTGGTGCGGGTTTCCAGACGCAGGTTGAAGCGCTTGATCACCGGTTTGTCGGCGGCCATGCCGGAGTCTTGCTGGTAGCTCACGGCTTTGAGTTTTCGGAACACCGTCTGGTCGTCACCGAACACCAGTTTGTGGCCGCTGCTGCTGTGCTGGAAGTGGAAGTGGATGCCTTCCTCTTCGCACAGGCGCTGGATGAAATGCAGGTCGGACTCGTCGTACTGCACGCAGTAATCGCGTTGCGGGTACTCGGCGCCGAGCTGGAAGCTGTAGGCGTCGGCCAGAATGCCCCGCGCTTCGAGCACCTGGCCGATAATCTTCGGCACGCTCAGCTGCTGGAAAATCTGCTGATCGTGGTTGTGCCGCAGGTACGCCAGTTGCGGCACCAGGCTGATGCTGTAACGGGTCAGGGTCTTGCCGGAATCGCCTTGTTCGATGCGATACACCAGGCCATGAATCTTGCCTTCGCCCGTGGCGCCGAAGGTCAGGACACCGGGCTTGTGCAGCAGCTCTTCAAGTTTCAGATCGGGGCGGGCGCTGAC
>NZ_VXCA01000066.1 GCF_011369485.1 Pseudomonas atagonensis
TTACCGTGGTCAACGTGACCAATGGTCCCAACGTTGACGTGGGGCAGGGAACGATCAAATTTTTCCTTAGCCATCGATATCACCCTCAACAGAAGAATTAGACAAACAACATCAGCCATTAAAACAAAGGCAGATATTTTCATATCTGCCTTGTTATATGGAGCTCTTGAGCGGATTTGAACCGCTGACCTCACCCTTACCAAGGGTGTGCTCTACCAACTGAGCTACAAGAGCGTAACACTTTGCACAACCTGTAAACTTGGAGCGGGTAGCGGGAATCGAACCCGCATCATCAGCTTGGAAGGCTGAGGTTCTACCACTAAACTATACCCGCGGAGCGTACAGCTCACGCTAAAATCTGGTGGAGGGAGAAGGATTCGAACCTTCGAAGTCGTAGACGTCAGATTTACAGTCTGATCCCTTTGGCCGCTCGGGAACCCCTCCTAATCAGGCCGGCATTCTATACTATGCCAAACCCCTGTCAAGCATTTTCTCATTTAAAAACCTGAGGTTAGCTGCATTGACATCGCCTCACTTTGACAACCTGTTAAGGTCTTCGCTGTGGAGCGGGCGCCATTCTATGCAAACTATTCAGCAGGTGCAACCCCCTCGCACAGCATTATTTTATGTTTTAACTCATTGAATTCCTTGGAAAGGTTCCGTAACTGCTCATCACCCAGTAAACGCTGACTTTCGGGCGCCACACTCAGCCAAAAACCATCAACCTGGAGACCATCCAGAGAAGGCTGAGCCTTGATACCCATTGCCGCCAAGCGCTGCCCAAGCAACGAGACAGAGTCCTGCCGCGCAAGACCACCCACAAACAAACACTCTCGGGCTGCCAGCAATTCACCACTCTTTATCGGAGGCGCCACGGACGACTCGCTCAACAAGCGAATATCCTGCTGCGAACCGCGATACAAACTCAGCGGTGTAACATCCTTGGCACGCAAAGGCGCCTCTTGCTGATGCCAGATGCAATAAAAAACATTGAGAACAATTAGTAGCAGAAACAGCCAACGCATATAGACCTCAGCACAAGGGGTGCGCCATATACATGCCTACCGGCGCACCTGGTAACACACACTGAGAAAACGCCCCAGAACCTAAACTTGACAATTGCGACTTAACAGAGTCGTCTTTAAGACTCGTCGCGCAACCTTAGACTGAGCTCGCCTCCACTGAACACTTTTTCCTCACCCTCGACCATCAAGCGAATCGCTCCTTGGTTATCGATCCCAAGCACGACACCATCAATTTGGTTAACGCCCGCAATCAACGAAACCGTTCGCCCCTGCCACAGATGATTCGCCTCCCACTCTGCCCGAAGAACCTTGAAACCCTCCGCTTGCTGACGACATATGAACGACTGCAACTGCTCGCTCAACTCAGCCACCAAGATATTGCGATCACACATTTGCCCAGACTCCAGGCGCATGGACGTCCACTGCTGATCAACTTCATCCGCACTCTGCATATTCACATTGATGCCAATACCAAGCACCACGTGACACACATCCGCCGGATCCCCAACAAGCTCCAGCAGAATGCCGGCAATCTTCTTATTGCCAACCAGAACGTCATTGGGCCACTTCAACCCTGCGCCGGCCACACCCAGCTTTCGCAATGCTTTCATTACCGCGAGCCCCACGACCAAGCTCAATCCCTCAAGCTGGCGCATGCCGCCATCTATGCGCAGGACAAGACTGTAATAAAGGTTCTCGGCGAACGGGCTCACCCATTTTCGCCCCCTGCGCCCTCGCCCAGAGAGCTGTCGCTCGGCAAGAACCAGAAACGGTGCCGACTGCCCCCTACTGACTGCGCGCAGCGCTTCCGCATTGGTCGAATCAATGGAATCAAGGAGGGTAATCGGCCAGAAAGGTGGCGCTCCCGCGATTTTAAGAGGGTCAAGTAACATCAACGGCGCGGCCAATTGATAACCCCGCCCTCGAACTTTATGAATAGACAAGCCAAGCTCAGCCTCTAGATGCTGAAGCTGCTTCCATATCGCACTTCGACTAATACCCAAGGCAGCGCCCAGGTCCTGACCAGAATGGAATCGCCCATCCTTCAGAAGATTCAACAAGCTCAACATGCAGGTCTCGCCTTTCAATGAGGCCAGAATAATAGCCAGCTCACATACCACTGCATAGAAATCATGCAGGCGCTTTTCCTGCGGGCAAAACAAA
>NZ_VXCA01000067.1 GCF_011369485.1 Pseudomonas atagonensis
ACGCCGGGCGGCGCTGGCACATGGCAGCCATGAAATCGTCGACGGTCATCGGCAGGCCGCGATCGAATTCCAGCGCCTGCGGGACATAGCCGATGGTGCCGGGCTCGCCGGGCCATTGCAGGCTGAGCCGGCCCTGATGAGGCATCTGCCCGAGCAGGGTCTTGATCAGCGAGCTCTTGCCTCCGCCGTTAGGGCCGACCAGCGCATGCACGCTGCCGGGCTGAACCTGGAAGGTGACTTTGTCCAGAATCGTCGTGCGCCCGAGGGTCAGGCTGACCTCGGCAAAATCCAGCGTCGGGCCGCTTATTTGTGCGGCGAGCAGTTCTTGAGCGGTCATGCGCCCGACTCCTGAATCGCTCGAACCACGGTGTTGAGGTTGCCGGTCATTTCCTTTTCGTATTTGTCAGCGGTGTATTCGCCGTAGGAAATGTGCGACAGCGGGTACAGCTTCACGCCCGATTCACGCTGGATGGTTTCGACGTAAGTGGACGGGAAGTCCATCTCCGAGAAGATCACTTTGACGTCGAGTTCGCGCAATTGGTCGATGGTTTTCTTCAACTGGCTCGGGCTCGGTTCGATGCCGTGGGCCGGTTCGACCACCGCGGTCACTTCCAGGCCGAATTCGCGCAGCAGGTAATCGTAAGCGGCGTGAACCGTGGCCACGCGCAGCTCGGCATTCGGTGCCTGAGTCAACTTGGCCAGCGCGTCGGCGCGCATTTGTCGAAGTCGTTTACCGTAGGCGCGAGCGTTTTGCGTGTACGTCCTGGCGTTGTCCGGGTCGATCTTGCCCAGTTCCCGGGCGATGTTGTTGACCTGGGCAATCGAGGCGCTGATCGACAAAAACGTGTGCGGGTTGACCACTTTGCCGGCACCGCGCGCCGCGACCCCGGTGGCGGCCAGCAGCGGTACGTTCTCGTTGGCTTCGATGGTTTTGATGTTCGGCGTTTCGCTGGCGGCAATCATGCGGTCGGCGAAATCATCATGGCCGACGCCGTTGAGCACGATCACGTCCAGACCGCTGATGCGCTTGATGTCTTCGGCCCGTGGCTCGTAGGCGTGCGGGTTGAAACCGGCGGGGATGAGCGGCACGACGTCGGCCTTGTCGCCAACGATGTTCGCCACATAGCTGTAATACGGGTGCAGGGTGATGCCGATGCGCAGGCGTTTGCCCGGGTCGGCACTGGCCAGTGGACTCAGCAGCGAAGCGCACAGACCCAGCAGAAACAGGCGCAACAGTGGACGGCGACGAAAAAATGAAATGAACATGGGCAAGCAGTCTTCTCTCGAATAGGGGCGAGGGATCAATGGCGATGTTCGCGGGTAACCCCGGCATCGTATTGCGCGACAATCTGTTTCCAGCCAGCGGCCGACAGGGCAGCTTCGGTCAACTCCGAAGGCGCCTGCGGGCCCGCTTCACGGTTGAGCCAGATGTCCGGCGCAGCCTGGGCATCGGCGCTCACACGCATCAGAAACGAGCCGGCCACCGCCGGTGTCTGGCTGTGGCCGAAGTAGGCCGAGCCGGCGAGCATTTGCCAGGCGTGACCGCCACGGCTGACCGAACTGGCGTCCTGGGCAAACGGCGCGAAACCTTCATCCGCGAGGTTCTGCGGCGTTGGCAGGGTTTTCTGCTCTTCGCGCAGTAGCTGGATTTCGTCGAGGGTGACCCGCAGATCGGCGTAGATGCCTTGTTCGGCAGCGCTGAGGTCGCGGCGGGCGTCGAGCTGATGGCTGGCGACGGCCTCGGGCTCATGGGACACCCCGCGCCACGCCACCACGGAGGCGGCCACCGCGAGAATCAGCAGGCACAACAGCAACACGTTGAGGGTTTCATGGCCGGCGCCGGCCGGGCGT
>NZ_VXCA01000068.1 GCF_011369485.1 Pseudomonas atagonensis
GGAACCACATCACCCGTTACCACGGCGGCAACGTCAAACGCATCATCACCCAGGTGACGCCGCAGACCAACGGCAGCTACACGCCGATCCGCTTCGAAGAAGAGATCGCCGTGCCGCAACTGATGAAGGATCTCGACCCGGAAAAAGCGGCCAACGTGCTGACCTTCTTCAAGCAATCGGTAACGGCGCCAGCGCGTCTGGCGGGTAACGTGCTGCTGGTGCACGAGACCCTCGATCAGGTTAAGGAGCCGCGTCTGGCGTGGATCTACAACGCCGGTCAGCGTCGCGTGCGGCGTGCACCGCAAGTGGCGTATGACGGCCCGGGTACTGCGGCCGATGGCCTGCGCACTTCGGACAACTTCGACATGTTCTCCGGCGCCCCGGATCGGTACGACTGGAAACTGGTCGGCAAGAAAGAAATGTACATCCCCTATAACAGCTACAAACTCGACTCGCCAAGCCTCAAGTACGACGACATCGTCAAGGCCGGCCACATCAACCAGGACCTGACGCGTTATGAGCTGCACCGCGTGTGGGAAGTGATCGGTACGGTCAAGCCGAGCGAGCGGCACATCTACGCCAAACGCCACATGTACATCGACGAAGACAGCTGGCAGGTCGCACTGGCCGACCATTACGACGGTCGCGGACAACTGTGGGCCACTTCAGCCAGTCCCGCCACATCCTACCCAGAACACACGTCGACGACATACA
>NZ_VXCA01000069.1 GCF_011369485.1 Pseudomonas atagonensis
TTGGCGAACTGCGCGTCATCCTTGGCCCGTAACGGCATCAGTGCGCCGCCCGCTAACGGAAAGGCCGGCGCCTTGGACGACATCGGGCCGACCTCGCGCATGACGCGGTTGAGAATACCCCTTGCCGGGCGTCCGGTAAAAATGTTGGTGATCGCGGTTTCGCTTTCTTTGGCCGTGCGCAGAGCCTTGTGATGGGCTGCGCTGATTTTCGCTTCCGGGGTGAACAGGTACGCAGTGCCGACCTGTACCGCCGAAGCGCCGAGCATGAAAGCTGCCGCGACGCCTCGGGCATCGGCAATCGCGCCGGCAGCGATCACCGGCACCTTCACGGCATCGACTACCTGCGGCACCAGCGCGAACGTTCCGACCTGGCTGCTCAAGTCCTCACTGAGGAACATCCCGCGATGGCCGCCGGCTTCATAGCCCATGGCGATGATGGCGTCGCAGCCGTTCTGTTCCAGCCAGATCGCTTCTTCGACAGTGGTGGCAGAGGAGAGGATTTTCGCCCCGGTGGCTTTCACCCGATCGAGCAGGGACTTCTCCGGCAGGCCGAAATGGAAACTCACCACCTCTGGTCGAAACGTTTCCAGCACCTCGCAGGCTTCGACATCGAATGGCGCGCGATTGGAAACGGGCGTTGGCGCATCGAAGTCGACGCCCAGTTCGCGGTAGTACGGCTCCAGCAGGTTTTTCCAGTCGCTCGCGCGTTGTTCATCGGCGGCGGGGGGCTGGTGGCAGAAGAAATTTACATTGAAGGGTTTGTCGGTGTTCTCGCGAATAGTCTTCAGCTCTTCGCGCAATTGTTCGATGCTCAGCATGGCTGCCGGCATCGAACCGAGGCCACCGGCATTGCACACGGCGATGACCATGGACGAATTCGTGGCGCCGGCCATCGGGCCTTGGATGATCGGCAACTCAATGCCGAGCAGGTCAAGAATGCGGGTGTCTGGCCATTGACTCATGGAAGTGACTCTCCGAACGATGAAACGGGCAGGGACGACAGAGCCGGTTTTTTAACAGCAAAACCGGCCGCAGAGCCACTCTGAAATTCAGAACACCGCTCAAGTCGGCGCCTCAACGCCGATGAAGCCCGCCTCCGCCACCGCCAAACGAGCGGTTCATGAATTGTGAGGAGTTGTGGAAGTTGCTGGTGCGCTGGTTGCCAAAGTTGCGCGCCGCCGACTCGCGGTTGAGGTTCTGCAGTTGCGCATTGTTGTTGATCGGTGCAGCCCTTGTAGCGCCGCCGCCACCGACCATCGATTGCCAGCCGTTGTCGGTTTTCTTGTAAACGTTGCCATCGTGCCCGGCATAAACGTTGTCACCGACCCGGGCGGCGCCGCCATTGCGTCCGTGGATCCCGCCATATTGCGTGGTATTGCCGGTATTGGGGTTGTACACCGCGCCGCGATTGGCGGTGACCTGGTTGCCGGTGCGGGCATTGCCTGCGGTCACGCGCTCACCTGCGATTGCGCCACCGTTCGGCCCGACGGCCACGCCACTGCGGCCAGCGGCGTAGTTGCCGGTGTAGACATTGTGCACCGCGCCCCGTTGGCCGGCGGCGGCCACTCCAGTGCGTGAGTTGTAGGAGGCGCCGACCTGACCCGCCCAGCGATTGCCGGTCCAAGCGTTGTAACCGCCGCCATAACGGCTGACCGTCGCCCGATCGCCCCACTGATGATAAATATTTCCAGTGGTGCCAGCCCAGCCGCCGGGTCCCCAGGCAACGGCACCGCCGCGATAGCCGTAAGCGGCGCCGCCCCACGCCAGTGGCGCAGGATACAAGTGCGGCCCCCACGCATACCCCCAGCCGTAATTGCCCCACCACGGAAACGAGCCCCAGCCCCCGCCCATCGCCACCGTGCTGCCGCCCCAGCTCCAGCCGAAGCCGAAACCAAAGGTCCAGCCAGTCCAGGGCGAGTAACGAAAGGCGACGCCAAACC
>NZ_VXCA01000007.1 GCF_011369485.1 Pseudomonas atagonensis
AAACATAGAATCTCCCACAGGTGGCCGCATTCCAAGTGTGGGAGCTAGCTTGCTCGCGAAAGCGTCCGATCAAACACTGCATTCACCATTGCCCGCCACATTTAGGCGCAACTTCGCTCAACCATTTCCCCGCATCGCCCGATTTTGGTGCTGTACTGCCCTAAGCATTCCGGGAAAGCGCCCAAGCCTCTGCATGGCATAAGTCTTGCGCGCTTTCGCATACGCTTAGGCTCGCAGGAGGCACGCCGTGTCGATTCATGTCGCATTGCATCACGTCACGCATTACCGCTACGACCGCGCTGTCGAACTCGGCCCGCAGATCGTACGCCTGCGCCCGGCCGCCCACAGCCGTACGCGGATTCTGTCGTATGCGCTGAAGGTCTCGCCCGAGCAGCATTTCATCAACTGGCAGCAAGACCCGCAGGGCAACTACCTCGCGCGTCTGGTGTTTCCCGAGAAAACCGATGAGCTGCGGATCGAGGTCGACCTGCTGGCTGAGATGGCGGTGTTCAACCCGTTCGATTTCTTTCTCGAACCCTACGCCGAGAAAATTCCTTTCGCCTACGCGGCCGATGAGCGCAAGGAGCTGGCGCCGTACCTCGAAACCTTGCCGCTGACCCCGGCATTCAAGGCCTATCTCGACGCCATTGATCGTACGCCGCTGCCCGCCGTGGACTTTCTGGTGGCGCTTAACCAGCGTTTGAGCGAAGACATTCGCTATCTGATCCGCATGGAACCAGGCGTGCAAACCCCGGAACACACCCTCGAACACGCCTCCGGTTCGTGCCGCGATTCGGCGTGGCTGCTGGTGCAACTGCTGCGCAACCTCGGGCTGGCGGCGCGATTTGTCTCCGGTTACCTGATCCAGCTGACGGCGGACGTGAAAAGCCTCGACGGCCCGTCCGGCACCGAGGTGGACTTCACCGACCTGCATGCCTGGTGCGAGGTGTATCTGCCGGGCGCAGGCTGGATCGGCCTCGATGCCACTTCCGGACTGTTTGCCGGTGAAGGGCATATCCCGTTGGCCTGCAGCCCGGATCCGTCCTCGGCGGCGCCGATCAGCGGAATGGTCGAGCCCTGCGGCACGCAATTCAGTCACGAAATGTCGGTTGAAAGGATCTGGGAGGCGCCGCGCGTCACCAAGCCTTACACCGATGAGCAGTGGCAGGCGATTCAGGCGCTGGGGCGGCAGATCGATGCTGACCTGCTCGAAGGAGACGTGCGTCTGACCATGGGCGGCGAACCCACGTTCGTTTCCATCGATGACCCCGACGGCGCCGAATGGAACACGGCCGCCTTGGGGGCCGACAAGCGCCGGCTCTCCGCCGAACTGTTTCAGCGCATGCGCAAACATTACGCGGCAAAAGGTCTGGTGCATTTTGGCCAAGGCAAGTGGTATCCCGGCGAGCAACTGCCGCGCTGGTCGCTCAATTGCTATTGGCGTCGCGATGGCGTGCCGATCTGGCACAACGACGCGTTGATCGCCGATGAACAGCAGGATTACCGCGCCGATGGCGAACTGGCCGGACGCTTTCTGGCCAGCGTTGCCGAACGTCTGAAACTGCCGGCGCGGTTTGTTTTCCCGGCCTACGAGGACAACTTCTATTACCTCTGGCGCGAAGGCACCTTGCCGGGCAACGTCAGCGCCGAAGACTCGCGCCTGGAGGATGCACTGGAGCGATCGCGATTGCGCAAAGTCTTCAGTCAGGGACTCGAAAAAGTCATCGGTCAGATCTTGCCGCTGGCGCGCACCGCCAAGGGTGATCAGTGGCAGAGCGGGCGCTGGTACCTGCGCGACGAGCATTGCCGTCTGGTGCCCGGGGATTCGCCGCTGGGCTATCGCCTGCCGCTGGCTTCACAGCCTTGGGTCAAGGCTGCCGAGTATCCGTTTATTCATCCCACGGATCCGAATCAGGACTTCCCGGCGTTGCCGGATACCGCTCGGCTCAACAACCATGGCGAATCGGCTGCGGCGGATGAGCGTGCACCGAAGATCGACGAATCCGCCGACTGGCTGACCCGTACCGCCCTCTGCGCCGAGGCGCGCGAAGGGCGCCTTTATCTGTTTATGCCGCCACTGGAGCGGGTCGAGGATTATCTGGAGCTGGTCGCGGCCATCGAGGCCACTGCCGAGGAACTGCGCTGCCCGGTATTGCTGGAGGGCTACGAGCCGCCGAGCGATCCGCGTCTGAGCAATTTCCGTATTACCCCGGATCCGGGGGTGATCGAGGTCAACGTGCAGCCCTCGGCGACGTGGGACGAGTTGGTCGAGCGCACCGAATTCCTTTATGAAGAAGCGCGCCAGACCCGCCTGACCACCGAGAAATTCATGATCGATGGCCGCCACACGGGTACCGGCGGCGGTAACCACTTTGTCCTCGGTGGCGCGACGCCGGCGGACTCGCCGTTTCTGCGCCGCCCCGATCTGCTGCGCAGCCTGATCAGTTATTGGCATAACCATCCATCGCTGTCGTATCTGTTTTCCGGGCTGTTCATCGGTCCGACGTCCCAGGCGCCGAGGGTCGACGAGGCGCGCAATGACGCCTTGTATGAGCTGGAAATCGCTTTCGCGCAGATGCCGGAACCGGGCGAGGAGTGTGCGCCGTGGCTGGTGGATCGCTTGTTGCGCAACTTGCTGATTGATGTCACCGGCAACACTCACCGCGCCGAATTCTGCATCGACAAACTCTACTCGCCGGACGGCGCTACCGGGCGCCTCGGTCTGCTGGAACTGCGTGCGTTTGAGATGCCGCCCCATGCGCGGATGAGCCTGGCCCAGCAATTGTTGCTGCGTGCGCTGGTGGCACGCTTCTGGCGCGAACCGTACGCGCCGCCGAAACTGGCGCGCTGGGGCACTGAATTGCACGACCGTTTCATGCTGCCGCATTTTATCGAGCAGGACTTCGCCGACGTCATCGTTGAACTCAACAACGCGGGTTATCCACTGCGCGCCGAGTGGTTTGCCGCGCACCTGGAGTTTCGCTTTCCCAAGGTCGGCGATTACGCGGTCAACGGCATCGAGCTGGAGTTGCGTCAGGCGCTTGAGCCTTGGCACGTTCTGGGTGAGGAGGGCGCGCCGGGCGGTACCGTTCGATACGTCGATTCATCGCTGGAGCGTTTGCAGGTCAAACTCAAAGGCCTGCCACCGCAGCGCTATTTACTGACCTGCAACGGCATTGCCGTGCCATTGCACCCGACCGGGCGCGTTGGCGAGTTCGTCGCCGGCGTGCGCTATCGCGCGTGGCAACCGGCCAACTGTTTGCAGCCGACCATTCCGGTGCATGCGCCGCTGGTGTTCGACGTGCTCGACACCTGGATGGGTCGTTCGCTGGGCGGTTGTCAGTACCATGTCGCGCATCCGGGCGGGCGCAATTACGAGACGTTGCCGGTTAATGCCAACGAGGCCGAGAGCCGGCGCATGGCGCGATTCTTCCGCGTCGGACACACGCCGGGGAAACTTCCTATACCGAACGTAGAAATCAGTGACGAGCTACCGATGACAATCGATTTGCGACGCTTCTGATTCGCACACGACACGCGGATTTTTCGTATATCCGCGCGTCATGTGCCTGCGTTAGTCTGACCGTTCCCTGCTGTCTGCCGAGCTTTCCATGCCTGACCTGCTAGACCGCTACCCGCTGACGGCGGGCACTTATCACGAACTGCTCGACGATGGTGGTGCGGTGCGCCCGCACTGGCGGCGGCTGTTCGATCAGTTGCAGCGCAGCACCCCAACGCAACTGGTGCAGCGGCAGGCGTTGCTGGCGCGGCAGATTCAGGAAAACGGCGTCACCTACAACGTTTACGCTGACCCCAAGGGCGCCGATCGGCCGTGGGAACTCGATCTGTTGCCGCATGTGATTGCCGCTGATGAGTGGCAGCAATTGTCAGCCGGCATCGCCCAGCGGGCACGTCTGCTCAATGCGGTGCTGGCGGATCTTTACGGCCCGCAAAAGCTGATCAGCGAAGGTCTGCTGCCGGCGGAACTGGTGTTCGGACACAACAATTTTCTCTGGCCTTGTCAGGGCATTTCGCCCCCCGAGGATGCTTTCCTGCATTTGTACGCCGTGGATCTGGCGCGCACTCCAGATGGGCGCTGGTGGGTGACGGCAGATCGCACGCAAGCGCCGTCGGGCGCCGGGTATGCCCTGGAAAACCGCACCATCGTGTCCCGTGCTTTTCCTGAGTTGTACCGGGATTTGAAGGTGCAGCACCTGGCCGGTTTTTTCCGTGCGTTGCAGGAAACCCTCGTTCGGCAGGCCCCCGGCGACGATGAAGCACCGTTGGTGGTGCTGCTGACCCCGGGGCGCTTCAACGAAAGTTACTTCGAACATCTCTACCTGGCGCGTCAGTTGGGTTATCCGCTGGTGGAAGGTGGTGACCTCACGGTGCGCGATGCCACGGTGTACCTGAAAACCCTCAGCGGCCTGCGTCGGGTGCACGCGATCATGCGCCGGCTCGACGATGATTTTTGCGATCCACTGGAGTTGCGCACAGACTCGGCGCTGGGCGTGCCGGGGTTGCTTGAAGCCGTGCGACAAGGAAGGGTGCTGGTGGCCAACGCATTGGGCAGCGGTGTGCTGGAGTCGCCGGGATTGCTGGGCTTTTTGCCGAAGATCAATCAATACCTGTTCGGTGAAGATCTGCTTCTGCCGTCGATTGCGACGTGGTGGTGCGGGGAACCGCCGGTATTGGCACAGGCGCTGGAAAAACTGCCTGAACTGCTAATCAAACCGGCCTTTCCCTCACAAAGCTTTGCACCTGTTTTCGGACGTGATCTGAGTGAAAAACAGCGCCATTCGCTGGCTCAGCGCATGCAGGCCCGGCCTTATGCCTACGTGGCGCAAGAATTGGCTCAACTGTCCCAGGCGCCGATCTGGCAGGCCGAGGACGGTCAACTGCAGCCCCGCGCCATCGGCATGCGCATGTACGCAGTGGCCAGTCGCGAGGGCTATCGAGTGCTTCCCGGTGGCCTGACCCGAGTCGCCGCCGAGGCCGACGCCGAAGTGGTGTCGATGCAACGGGGTGGCGCGAGCAAGGACACCTGGGTGCTGGGTGATCGACCGCCGAGTGGCGAGCAATGGAAAACCCGGCGCAACATCGGCGTACATGATCTGGTGCGTCGCGACCCGTACTTGCCTTCGCGGGTGGTGGAAAACCTGTTCTGGTTTGGCCGTTACTGCGAACGCTGCGATGACAGTGCACGGTTGCTGCGGATCATGCTCGCGCGTTACGTCGACGGTGATGACCCGCAAGCCTTGCAGTCCGCGGTCGATCTGAGCGAGCGGCTGATGTTGCTGCCAGAAGAGGGCGAGTTACCGGAGCGCTTGCTGGCGGCGTTGCTTGGCGACGACTGGTCATTCAGCCTGCGCTCCAATCTGCAGCGCCTGCAGTGGGCTGCCTCGCAAGTGCGGGGCAAGCTGTCGCGGGAGAACTGGCAGGCGCTGGTGGAGTTGCAGCGCGAAGCGGCGGAACTGGACACTGACGAGCCGGATTTCGGCGAGCTGCTGGATTTCCTCAACCGCCTGGTGATGTCGCTGGCGGCGCTGTCGGGGTTTGCCCTCGATGACATGACCCGCGATGAAGGCTGGCGCTTCCTGATGATCGGTCGGCGGATCGAGCGTCTGCAGTTTCTCAGCAGCAGTCTGGCGGCGTTTCTGCGCGGTGCCGGGGCGTTCGATCAGGCCGGTCTGGAGTGGCTGTTGGAACTGGGTAACAGCAGCATCACCTACCGCTCACGTTATCTGGAGGTGGCGCAGCTGATTCCCGTACTGGACCTGTTGCTGCTCGATGAGCAGAACCCCCATGCGGTGCTGTTCCAGTTGAAACTGGTGACGCGTACCTTGAAACGTTTGAATGACGACTTCGGCGTGCCCCGGGAGACGGGATTGCCGCAGCTGGTCGAGCGACTGGCGCGATTTGATCTGGGCTGTCTGGAAAATCCACTGTTCGGCGAGACCAGTGTGCGGGCCGCACTCAATGGCTTGGCAGACCTGCTGCAGGAAATCGCCGATGCCAGCGGTCAGGTGTCGGATCGCCTGGCCCTGCGCCATTTCGCCCATGTCGACGATGTCAGCCAACGCACGGTGTCTGTCTGATGAGCGCTCGCTACCAGATCCTTCACGACACCTGTTATCACTACGACAGCCCGGTGTCGCTCGCACAACAACTGGCGCATCTCTGGCCGCGTGAATGCAGTTGGCAGCGCTGCACCGAACAGCAATTGCTGATCAGCCCGGAGCCGACGGCCCGGCGCGACGAACTGGATGTCTTCGGCAACCCGCTGACCCGGCTGGCGTTCGAGCGACCCCACGACGAATTGCAGGTTAATGCCCGCCTTACCGTTGAAGTGCTGGCACGACCGGTACCGGATTTCAGCCAGTCCCCGGCGTGGGAAATGACCCGCAATGCCCTGACCTACAGCAGCCAGCCGTTATCCGCCGAGATACTGGAGGCCTGCCGTTACCGCTTCCAGTCACCGTACGTGCATTTGAAGCAGAGCTTCGTCGATTTTTCGCAGAGCTGTTTCCCGCCGGGCACGCCTTTGTTGTCGGGCGTGCAGGCATTGATGCAGAAGATCTTCAGTGAGTTCACTTTTGATGCCGAGGCAACCCAGGTCGCGACGCCACTGGTTGAGGTACTTGAGCGGCGACGCGGGGTCTGTCAGGACTTCGCCCACCTGATGCTCGCCTGTGTGCGTTCGCGAGGGCTGGCGGTGCGATATGTCAGCGGTTATCTGCTGACTCAGCCACCACCCGGTCAGCCACGGCTGATAGGCGCCGATGCATCGCATGCCTGGGTGTCGGTGTTTTGCCCGGTGTCGGGTTGGGTAGATTTCGATCCAACCAACAACGTGCAACCGGCGCTGGAGCACATCACGCTGGCGTGGGGGCGGGATTTTTCCGATGTGTCGCCGTTGCGGGGGGTGATACTTGGCGGCGGTAGCCATGATCCGGAAGTGCGCGTTACGGTCATGCCACTGGATTAATGCGGATCAAACTGGGAATTGGGATGTCTGGGGAAGGGCTGTGAGGGCCGGCAGTGCAACCGCCAACCCCTTCACAAATCCGCTGGGTCTGATTCGATCATCAAACCCGGTGGGGCTCAGGCGTCAGGCGCCTGATCTTTCGGTGCTTCAGTTGCATCAACATCATCTTCCGTCGCCACTTCACCGTCGGGGTTCAGTGCCGCTTCATCAGCCATCTGTTTCTTGCGCTGAAGCTTTTCCTCTTTCTTCTGTTCCTTTGCCAGGTCTCGTTGACGTTTGGCGAAGGAGTAATTGGGTTTGGCCATGGGCGATCCTCTTGGGTCGAAGGTGAGGTTGAGCGGCGCGTATTCTGCCCTGTATCGGTGCCCGGCGGTTAACCGGGTTTTTGGTCGACCCACTTCGGGGTGACGGTCGGCTTCCATTGATCGAGGGCATCGAGCAGCGTTTGTGGCGATTCGCTCATTTGCAGCATGTCACGGTGTGGCGCGCGAACGAAGCCTTCGCCGACGATATGGTCGAGAAAAGCAGTAAGTTTGCTGTAGAAACCGTTCACTTCCAGCAGGCCCAATGGCTTGCCGTGGTAGCCGAGCTGGCCCCAGGTCCAGACTTCAAACAGTTCTTCCAGGGTGCCGAGCCCTCCGGGCAGGGCGATGAACGCGTCGCTGAGCTCGGCCATCCGCGCCTTGCGGGCGTGCATGCCGTCGACCACCTCCAGACGCGTCAGGCTTTTGTGGCCAATTTCCTTGTCCATCAGGCTCTGCGGAATGATGCCGATCACTTCACCGCCAGCAGCCAGCGCGGCGTCGGCGACAATCCCCATCAAACCGACAGCGCCACCGCCATAGACCAGGGTCAGCTTGCGCTCGGCGAGGGCCCGGCCAAGGGCGACGGCGGCTTCGGTATAAGCCGGAACAGTGCCAGCGTTGGCACCACAAAAAACACACACGGATTTCAGAGACATGCCTTTCTCCTGGGTCAATCCGTCACAGGGTAATGGCTGGCACGCCTCGATCCAAGGTCTAAACTTCGCGTTCCGGTGATTCAAAGGTACCGCTGGCGCCACAGGCGTAAGCGGCAAGCAAGCTGCACAACAGACCGTTAAAGAACATGACAGGCACTCCGTCTCAGTAGATGGGCCGATCATAGGGCTGGCCGGGGAATCTGGCCGTTAGATTGTTTCGATGAGTGTCATAGCCTGAAAGTTGTATACAATTTTTGACTCAAGTCATAGGAACTTGCGAAGATTTCAGGCAGTCTTTCCACCATTCGTGTTTTTGTTAACCCTGCCTTGGAGATTCACCATGTTTTCCAAAGTTGTTGCAGTATCCCTGCTGGCGCTGGCCAGCAGCCAATTGATGGCTGCCGAGTGCAAAACCACCGTTGACTCCACCGATCAGATGTCCTTCAACACCAAGGAAATCGTGATCGACAAGAGCTGCAAAACCTTCACCGTCGAGCTGACCCACTCCGGCAGCCTGCCGAAGAATGTGATGGGTCATAACCTGGTGGTCAGCAAAACCGCTGACATGCAGCCGATCGCCACTGACGGCCTGGCCGCCGGCATCGACAAGAACTACCTGAAAGACGGCGATGAGCGCGTTCTGGCTCACACCAAAATCATTGGCGCCGGCGAAAAAGACTCGCTGACCATCGATGTATCGAAACTGGCGGCGGGCACCGATTACGGCTTCTTCTGCTCGTTCCCGGGCCACATCTCGATGATGAAAGGCACCATTACGGTCAAGTAAGCGGTCGCCACAAAGAAAAGCCCGCTGAGGATCACTCCTCAGCGGGCTTTTTCATTCACGCATTGATCACGGCGCGAACGGCATCACACGTTTGTGATGGGTCTTGTTGTAGGTCGCGACGATGATGTCGAACGCTTCCTGACGCACCGCCTCGCCGTGCAGGAAGGCGTCGATTTCGGCATACGTCACGCCATGCGACGCCTCGTCCGGTTTACCCGGCGACAAGTCTTCAAGATCGGCAGTGGGGATCTTCTCGACCAGCGACTCCGGCGCACCAAAGCTGCGGGCAATCGCGCGAACCTGGTTTTTCACCAAACCGCTGAGCGGCGCCAGGTCGCAGGCGCCGTCGCCGAACTTGGTGAAGAAGCCCATCACCGCTTCCGCTGCGTGGTCGGTGCCGATCACCAGCCCGTGCGCCGCGCCGGCGATGGTGTACTGGGCGACCATGCGCATCCGTGCCTTGGTGTTGCCGAGAACGAAATCCACCGACACGGCGTGCTTGCCTTCGAACGCTGCCACTTCACTGGCCAGCGACTTCACGGCCGGGCCGATGTTGACGGTGTGGCGCTCGTCCGGGGCGATGAAATCCACCGAAGCCTGAGCGTCGTGTTCGTCGAACTGGGTCTCGTACGGCAGGCGCACGGCGATGAATTTGTAGCTGTTGTCGCCGGTCTGGTCGCGCAACTCGCGCATGGCGCGTTGGGCCAGCAGGCCAGCGGTCAGCGAATCTACGCCGCCGCTGATGCCCAGCACCAGCGTCTTCAGCCCGGAATTGACCAGGCAATCCTGAATGAAGGTAATGCGCCGGGCGACTTCGGCCTGCAGAGCCTCGTAGTCGGCGAACGGCGGTTGCACCTTGAGCTGCTGCGCAATCTCACGCTGTACGGCTTGCATGAATTCACTCCTTGCTAGATAGACTGGAATCGGCAGGAACCTGGAAAACGTGTCGCAAATAGGCGACGAAATTCGGGTCTTTGCAGTGGGTCTTGCCTGGCTCGTCGGAGATCTTCGCCACCGGTTGGCCGTTGCAGGCGGTCATTTTAAGCACGATGCTCATCGGTTCAACACCGGGAATGTCGCAAGTGAGGTTGGTGCCGATGCCGAAGCTGACGTTGATCCGCCCGTGCAGCGCGCGGAAGATTTCCAGCGACCTGGGCAAGGTCAGACTGTCGGAGAACACCAGCGTCTTGCTCATCGGGTCGATGCCGAGCTTGTGGTAATGGGCGATGCATTTTTCGCCCCACGCCACAGGATCACCGGAGTCGTGGCGCAAGCCGTCGAAAAGCTTGGCGAAAAACAGGTCGAAATCGCCGAGGAAGGCATCGGTGGTGATGCAGTCAGTGAGGGCGATGCCGAGCAAACCACGGTACTCGCGCACCCAGCAATCGAGCGCGGCGATCTGGCTGTCGATCAGGCGCGGGCCGAGTTGCTGGTGGGCCATGATCCATTCGTGGGCCATGGTGCCCAATGGTTTCATGTCCAGCTCGCGGGACAGGTGCACGTTACTGGTGCCGACAAAGCGGCCCGGGAAGTCGTGCTTGAGCACGTTGACCACTTCTTCCTGCACACGGTACGAGAAGCGACGGCGGGTACCAAAATCGGCGACCTGCAATTGCGACAGCTCATCGGCCGAAGCGTTGGCGGTCAACCAGTCGAACTTGCGATAGAGCTGTTCGCGCGCCTGTTCCAGCACGGTTTCGCGGTAGCGATAACGGTTGCGCACTTCGCTGACAATCGCCAGCAGTGGCACTTCGTAGAGAATCACGTGCAGCCACGGCCCACGCAGGCGGATGAACAATTCGCCGTTTTCGATGCCGGTGTGCAGGTAGCGCAGGTTGAAGCGGAACAGACCGAGGAAGCGCAGGAAATCCGGTTTGAGGAAGCTGATGCGCTCCAGAAAACTCAGTTGATCAGCGCTCAGGCTGACCTCGGCAAGACGCTCGATCTGAAAGCGGATCTCGGCCAGATAGGGGCGCAGATCCTCGCTGTTACGGCAACGGAACTCCCATTCGACTTCGACGTTGGGGTAGTTGTGCAGCACCGCCTGCATCATTGTCAGTTTGTAGAAGTCGGTGTCGAGCAGGTTCTGCACGATGCGATCGGCAAACACACTCTCGCTCATAACGGGGTCTCCAGGTACGCCGCGCCGTTGCGCGGTCTCAATCAATGGCGCTAGTGGCGCATATCAACGGTGCGGATTGCCAGCAAAATTTGGCAAGTGAAAGACATTGTGGCGAGGGGATTCATCCCCGTTGGGTCGCGGAGCGGCCCCAAATCTCAAGAACGTCGACTGCTGCGCAGCCGAACGGGGCGGTGCGACGTTCGCTGAATCCCCTCGCCACAGCGGTCAGGTGTCAGCCTGGATTGTCGATCTGTTCGAGCATCCACTTCACAAAATCCCGCACCTTGGGCACTTCCGCCGCGTGTTCCGGGTACGCCAGGTAATAGGCGTCACTGCTCGGCATTGCATGCTGCCAGGGAATGACCAGTTTGCCGTCGGCCAATTCCTCTTCCACCAGGAACCGTGGCAACAGCGCCACACCGCAGCCGACCTGCGCGGCGCGTATGCACATATAAAAGGTTTCGAACCGCGGCCCGTGGTAGCTGTGTTCAGTCTGGTAACCCTGACTGTCGAACCAGTCGTGCCAGGCTTGCGGGCGCGAGGCATTTTGCAGCAGAACCAGATCGGTCAGTTGCGTCGGATCAGTGAAGGGTTTGTCCGGCAGGCTGCCCGGCGCGCAGACCGGCACCAGCTCTTCGCCGAACAGCTTCAGGCATTCGGTGCCGGGCCGTGAGCCTTGGCCAAAATAGAATGCCAGATCGCTGCGCCCCTGCAGCAAGTCATCCGCCTCTTGCTCGTTGCACAAGTCCAGATGAATCGAAGGATGGCGCAAGCGCCAGCCTTTCAGACGCGGCACTAACCAGCGGGCGCCGAAGGTCGAGGGCGTGGAGACGCGCAGGACTTCGGTTTCACCGCCGTAGGAACGCAGGTAATGCGTCGACATTTCCACCTGCGTGAGGATTTTTCGTACCTCGACCAGATACAAATCCCCGGCCGGGGTCATCTGCAAACGCCGACGCACGCGGCGGAACAACAAGTGCTGCAACAATTCCTCAAGCTGCGCGACCTGTTTGCTCACGGCACTCTGGGTCAGGTTCAGTTCCTCGGCGGCCCGGGTGAAGCTCAGGTGCCGGGTCACGGCCTCGAAGCATTGCAGGGCGGTGATCGAGGGCAAGTGGCGTTTGTTCAGCATGGCCGATCCTTTTCTTGTCTTTCTATGCTCAGCATGAATAAACGGAATGATATCTCGCGTAAAGGTCGTTTGTTGACTCGCCGTACTGACGCTACAACTAAAGGCCTGCCCGGTCGTGCAACAGCGGCCGCACACATTCAGTTTTTTGCTTGAGGAGTGACCCATGGTTGCCGCATTGCTTGATCGTCTTGGTGTGAACCCGGCCCTGTACCAGAACGGCAAAGTGCCGGTGCATTCGCCCATCGACGGCAGCCGTATCGCCGCCGTGAACTGGGAAGGCCCGGCCGAAGTCGAGCAGCACATCAGTCGCGCAGATCATGCGTTCGAACAATGGCGCAAGGTGCCGGCACCGCGTCGCGGCGAACTGGTGCGTCAGTTCGGTGAGGTGTTGCGCGAATACAAGAACGATCTCGGTGAGCTGGTTTCCTGGGAAGCGGGCAAGATCACTCAGGAAGGCCTGGGCGAAGTGCAGGAGATGATCGACATCTGCGATTTCGCCGTCGGCCTGTCCCGTCAGTTGTACGGTTTGACCATCGCCTCCGAGCGCCCGGGCCACCACATGCGTGAAACCTGGCACCCGCTGGGCGTGGTCGGCGTGATCAGTGCGTTCAACTTCCCGGTCGCAGTGTGGGCGTGGAACACCACGCTGGCCCTGGTCTGTGGCAACCCGGTGGTGTGGAAACCGTCGGAGAAAACGCCGCTGACCGCCTTGGCCTGTCAGGCGCTGTTTGATCGCGTGGTGAAGAACTTCAGCGATGCGCCAGCCAACCTGTGCCAAGTGATCATAGGTGGCCGCGATGCCGGTGAAGCGCTGGTCGATGACCCGCGTGTTGCACTGATCAGCGCCACCGGCAGCACCCGCATGGGCCGCGAAGTGGCGCCAAAAGTCGCTGCACGTTTCGCCCGCAGCATTCTCGAACTGGGCGGCAACAACGCGATGATCCTCGGCCCGAGCGCCGATCTGGACATGGCCGTGCGCGCCATTCTGTTCAGCGCCGTCGGCACCGCCGGTCAGCGTTGCACCACGCTGCGTCGCCTGATTGCCCATGAATCGGTGAAAGAAGAAATCGTCACCCGCCTTAAAGCCGCGTACTCCAAAGTCCGTATCGGTCACCCGCTGGAAGGCAACCTGATCGGCCCGCTGATCGACAAGCACAGCTTCGAAAACATGCAGGACGCGCTGGAACAAGCGCTGAGCGAGGGCGGCCGAGTGTTCGGCGGCAAGCGCCAACTGGAAGATCAATTCCCCAACGCCTACTACGTGGCGCCGGCCATTGTTGAAATGCCGGAGCAGAGCGATGTGGTCTGCAGCGAGACCTTCGCGCCGATTCTCTACGTGGTCGGTTACAGCGACTTCCAGGAAGCGCTGCGTTTGAACAATGCGGTGCCACAAGGTTTGTCGTCGTGCATTTTCACCACCGATGTGCGTGAAGCCGAGCAGTTCATGTCGGCAGTCGGCAGCGACTGCGGTATCGCCAACGTCAACATCGGCCCGAGCGGCGCGGAGATTGGCGGCGCATTTGGCGGTGAGAAGGAAACGGGCGGTGGACGTGAGTCGGGCTCCGATGCCTGGCGCGCGTACATGCGCCGTCAGACCAACACTGTGAACTACTCGCTGGAGCTGCCGCTGGCCCAGGGCATCACGTTCGACTGATACCTTCGGTCAAGTGGAGATCCCCTTGTGGGAGCGGGCTTGCTCGCGAATGCGTCAGGTCAGCTGATATAGATGTTGGCTGAAACACCGCTTTCGCGATCAAGCCCACTCCCACAGGATCAGCAGTGTGTTTGGCAGGTTTCTGTTGGAGTCTGGCAATGCCGTTACGCGAAGAATGTCTGTGGGAAAAGCTCACGCCACAAAGGCCGGATAACACCGCGCTCAGGGGCGAAGTCAAAGTCGATGTCTGCGTGATCGGCGCCGGGTTTACCGGGTTGTCGGCGGCGCTGCATCTGTTGGAAAAGGGCAAGAGCGTCTGCGTGCTCGAAGCCCATCGCGCCGGGCATGGCGGCTCAGGGCGCAATGTCGGGCTGGTCAACGCCGGGATGTGGATTCCACCGGACGAGATCGAGGCCGGGTTCGGCGAGGCGGTCGGCAGTCAGCTTAACCGCATGCTTGGCGCGGCACCGGCGCTGGTGTTCAGTCTTGTGGATAAGTACAACATCGATTGCCAGTTGCGCCGCGAAGGCACCCTGCACATGGCGCACAATGCCAAGGGCGAGGCGGATCTGCGCAGTCGCGAGCAGCAATGGAAACGCCGTGGCGCGCCGGTCGAACTGTTGACCGGCAAAGCCTGTGAGCAGGCGACCGGCACGCAGAAAATTGCCGCCGCGTTGCTCGACCGCCGCGCCGGCACGCTGAACCCGATGGCTTATGTCACGGGGCTGGCCAATGCGGTGAAGCATCTCGGCGGGCAGATGTTTGATCATTCGCCAGTCACTCGTCTTGAGCGCGTCGGCAAAGCTTGGTCGGTGCAGACCGAGCAGGGTTCGGTATTGGCCGAACAAGTGGTGATCGCTTCCAATGCCTACACCGAAGGCGACTGGACCGAACTCAAACGCAATTTCTTCCCCGGTTACTACTACCAGGTCGCTTCGGTGCCGCTCACCGAAGACGCTGCCCATGAAATCCTGCCGGGCGGGCAGGGCTCGTGGGATACCCGCCAGGTGCTGAGCAGCATCCGCCGCGACAAGGACGGGCGACTGTTGCTGGGCAGCCTCGGCAACGGCAATCAGAAACCCACGTGGTTTCTCAAGGCCTGGGCCGACCGTGTGCAGCAGCATTACTTCCCCAATCTGAAACCCGTGGAGTGGGAATGCACCTGGACCGGGCGCATCGCGTTCACCCCCGATCACTTGATGCGTCTGTTCGAGCCGGCGCCCGGACTGGTGGCAGTCACCGGTTACAACGGCCGCGGCGTGACCACCGGCACCGTGGTTGGCAAGGCCTTCGCCGATTACCTGTGTAACGGAAATCCTCAGGCGTTGCCGATTCCCTTCGCACCGATGCAGCCCCTCGCGGGCGTCGGTTTGCGCAGTTGTCTGTACGAGGCCGGGTTCTCGCTGTATCACGCGGGCCAGTGCCTGCGCATCGTGATTTGAGTGTGGAAATTTGTTGCATAACACGGCGCTTTCCGGCGCAGCGACTAGCCTGTAATGGTGCGGGTTGTAGCAGTCCCGCACCAGCAGTGTGCAGTTCGGTGACGCGGGCTGTTACAGGCTGGTTGCACGTCGTTTGGTGCCGCGGTTGCAATGATGGCGCAAGCGGGTTGCGCCTGAAAAAATATCTGGTTTTACCTTCCGCGGTTTAGACGGTTGCACGCCCAATGAAAATGGGAACGAAACAGTCGAAATAACAAGAAAGCAGCGACTTTTTGAAGAATAAAAAACCGATGGCACGGCCCTTGCTCTGAGCATTCAGTGAAGTGAAGTCGCAGTGCCAACTAAAAAAAACCTTGGAGCACCACCTCATGTCCCAGACGTTTTACAAGAAAGGCTTTCTGGCCCTCGCAGTGGCTACTGCGTTGGGTGTTTCTGCGTTTGCTCAGGCTGATATCAAAATCGGCGTAGCGGGTCCAATGACTGGCGCCAACGCGGCATTTGGCGAGCAGTACATGAAGGGTGCACAGGCAGCGGCGGACGCGGTCAACGCGGCGGGCGGCGTCAACGGGGAGAAAATCGTTCTGGTCAAAGGCGATGACGCCTGCGAGCCGAAACAGGCTGTAACGGTCGCCAAGGACCTTACCAACCAGAAAGTCGCCGGCGTGGTCGGTCACTTCTGCTCTTCCTCGACCATTCCTGCGTCGGAAATCTACGACGAAGCCGGGATCATCGCGATCACCCCGGGTTCCACCAACCCGCAAGTGACCGAGCGCGGTTTGAGCGCCATGTTCCGGATGTGCGGGCGTGACGACCAGCAAGGCATCGTGGCCGGCGACTACATCGTCGACGTGCTCAAGGGCAAGAAAGTGGCCGTGCTGCACGACAAGGACACCTACGGTCAGGGCCTGGCCGATGCGACCAAGGCTCAGCTGGAAAAACGCGGCGTGAAGCCGGTGCTGTACGAAGGCCTGACCCGTGGCGAGAAAGACTTCAGCGCCGTGGTCACCAAGATCCGTGCGGCCGGTGCCGACGTGGTCTACTTCGGCGGCCTGCACCCGGAAGCCGGTCCACTGGTCAAGCAACTGCGTACCGAAGGCCTGAAAGACGTGAAGTTCATGTCTGACGACGGCATCGTCACCGACGAACTGGTGACCACCGCTGGCGGCCCGCAATACGTCGACGGCGTGCTGATGACCTTCGGCGCCGACCCGCGCCTGCTGCCTGAAAGCAAGACTGTAGTGGATGCCTTCCGCAAGGCCGGCACCGAGCCTGAAGGCTACACCCTGTACGCCTACGCTTCGGTTCAGGCACTGGCCGCCGGCTTCAACGGCGCCAAGTCCAACAAGGGCGAAGACGCTGCCAAATGGCTGAAAGCCAACCCGGTCAAGACCGTGATGGGCGAGAAGACCTGGGATTCCAAGGGCGACCTGAAAGTGTCCGACTACGTGGTCTACCAGTGGGACGCGACCGGCAAATATCACCAGCTGGAAAAACAGAAGTAAGGGCTGACGCGATCGGCTGATCCCTGCAGTTCCTTTGTAGGAGTGAGCCTGCTCGCGATAGCGGTGCAACATTCAACGAATAGGTTGTCTGTGATTCCGTCATCGCGAGCAGGCTCACTCCTACAGGGGGCGGTGTTGATCAGGCTGATCGTGGCTGACATTGCTCCGACGTAAATCTGTATTTTTCCTAGAAGAACCGCGCGCCTCAGGGTGTGCAGGTTCTCACTGCGTGAGATTGCGTTATGGATGGTATTTTCCTGCAGCAACTGGTCAACGGCCTGACCCTCGGGTCGGTCTATGGCCTGATCGCCATCGGCTACACAATGGTCTACGGCATCATCGGCATGATCAACTTCGCCCACGGCGAGGTTTACATGATTTCTGCTTACCTGGCGGCAATCAGTCTGGCTCTGCTGGCTTACTTCGGTATTGAATCCTTCCCTCTGCTGATGCTTGGCACACTGATCTTCACCATCGTGGTCACGGCGGTGTATGGCTGGGTCATCGAGCGAGTCGCTTACAAACCCTTGCGCAACTCCACTCGATTGGCACCGCTGATCAGTGCGATCGGTATTTCCCTGATCCTGCAAAACTACGCACAGATCGCCCAGGGCGCCAAGCAACAGGGCGTTCCCACCCTGCTGACCGGTGCCTGGCGTGTCGACGTCGGCACAGGTTTCGTGCAACTGACCTACACCAAAATCTTCATTCTGGTAGCGGCTTTTGTCGGCATGGGCCTGCTGACCTATGTCATCAAGTACACCAAGCTCGGCCGCATGTGCCGCGCCACTCAACAAGACCGCAAAATGGCTTCGATTCTGGGGATCAACACCGACCGGGTGATTTCCTACGTGTTCATCATCGGTGCAGCAATGGCGGCGCTGGCCGGCGTACTGATCACCATGAACTACGGCACGTTCGACTTCTATGCAGGCTTCGTCATCGGCATCAAGGCATTCACTGCCGCCGTGCTGGGCGGGATCGGTTCGCTGCCGGGCGCGATGCTGGGCGGGATCATTCTCGGCATCTCCGAGTCGCTGTTCTCCGGTCTGGTCAACTCCGACTACAAAGACGTGTTCAGCTTCTCGCTGCTCGTACTTGTTCTGGTCTTCCGGCCGCAGGGCCTGTTGGGCCGTCCTCTTGTGTCGAAGGTGTAAGCAATGTCTTCAACCACTCAAAAAAGCATCGATATCAAAAAAAGCCTGGTTGAGGCGATTCTCGCGGGTCTGATTGCCCTGATCGTGTTCGGCCCGATTGTCGGCGTCGTGCTCGACGGTTATGGCTTCAACCTGGAGCCGACTCGCGTGGCGTGGCTGATCGGCATCGTCATGCTCGGTCGTTTTGCCCTCAGCCTGTTCCTGCAAACACCCAAAGGCCTGAAGATTCTCGACGGATTCGAGAGCACCGGTTCCGGTGTGCATGTGTTGCCCGCCGACCACAAGTCCTCGCTGCGCTGGATCATTCCGCTGCTGATCGTGCTGGCCGTGGCCGTGCCGTTCTTCTCCAACTCTTACTTGCTGGGCGTGGTCATTCTCGGTTTGATCTACGTGCTGCTGGGGTTGGGATTGAACATCGTGGTCGGTCTGGCCGGCCTGCTCGACCTCGGTTACGTAGCGTTTTATGCCATCGGCGCTTACGGTCTGGCGCTCGGTTACCAGTACCTCGGCCTGGGTTTCTGGACTGTGCTGCCACTGGCGGCAATCACTGCGGGCCTGGCCGGTTGCATCCTCGGTTTCCCGGTGTTGCGTCTGCACGGCGACTATCTGGCCATCGTGACCCTGGGCTTCGGTGAAATCATTCGCCTGATCCTCAACAACTGGCTGTCGCTGACCGGCGGCCCGAACGGTATGCCGGCACCGCTGCCGACGTTCTTCGGTCTGGAGTTCGGCAAGCGGGCGAAGGATGGCGGGGTACCGTTTCACGAGTTCTTCGGCATCGCCTATAACCCGGACGTGAAGTACTACTTCATCTACGCGGTGTTGTTCCTCGTGGTGCTGGCCGTGCTGTACATCAAGCATCGGCTGGTGAAGATGCCGGTCGGCCGCGCCTGGGAAGCTTTGCGTGAAGATGAAATCGCCTGCCGCTCGATGGGCCTCAACCACGTGCTGGTCAAGCTCTCGGCGTTCACCATCGGTGCGTCGACGGCCGGTCTGGCAGGGGTGTTCTTCGCCACCTACCAAGGCTTCGTCAACCCGACCTCATTCACCTTCTTCGAATCGGCGCTGATCCTCGCCATCGTCGTGCTCGGTGGCATGGGCTCGACCATCGGCGTGGTGATCGCCGCGTTCGTGCTGACCGTCGCCCCGGAACTGCTGCGCGGCTTCGCTGAATACCGCGTGCTGCTGTTCGGCATTCTGATGGTGTTGATGATGATCTGGCGACCTCGCGGGCTGATCCGCATCAGCCGTACCGGGGTCACTCCACGCAAAGGTGCCATTCACTATGAGAGGACTGCGCCATGAGTGAAGTCGTACTCTCTGTTGAAAAACTGATGATGCACTTCGGTGGCATCAAGGCGCTGAGCGATGTCAGTCTGAAGGTCAAACGCAATTCGATCTTCGCGCTGATCGGCCCCAACGGCGCCGGCAAGACCACGGTGTTCAACTGCCTGACCGGGTTCTACAAGGCCTCCGGGGGCAAGATCGAACTCAACGTGCGCGGTAAACAGACCAACGTCATCCAGTTGCTGGGTGAGTCGTTCAAACCGACCGACTTCGTCTCGCCGAAAAGCTTCCTCAGCCGTCTGTATTACAAGATGTTCGGCGGTACTCACTTGGTGAATCGTGCAGGCCTGGCGCGCACGTTCCAGAACATTCGCCTGTTCAAGGAAATGTCGGTGCTGGAAAACCTGCTGGTGGCCCAGCACATGTGGGTCAACCGCAACATGCTGGCCGGCATCCTCAACACCAAAGGCTATCGCAAGGCCGAAAGCGATGCGCTGGACTGCGCGTTCTACTGGCTGGAAGTGGTGGATCTGGTGGACTGCGCCAACCGTCTCGCCGGTGAACTCTCGTACGGCCAGCAACGCCGGCTGGAGATCGCCCGGGCCATGTGCACGCGGCCGCAGATCATCTGCCTCGACGAACCGGCCGCCGGCCTCAACCCTCAGGAAACCGAAGCGCTGAGCGCGATGATCCGGCTGCTGCGCGACGAGCACGATCTGACCGTGGTGCTGATCGAACACGACATGGGCATGGTAATGAGCATTTCCGATCACATCGTGGTGCTTGACCACGGCATCGTCATTGCCGAAGGGGGACCTGAAGCGATCCGTAATGACCCGAAAGTGATTGCCGCCTACCTGGGCGCCGACGAAGAGGAGCTGGTATGAGCCAACCGATCCTCGAACTCAAAGACCTGGACGTGTTCTACGGGCCGATCCAGGCGCTCAAAGGTGTGTCACTGCAGATCAATGAAGGGGAAACCGTCAGCCTGATCGGCTCCAACGGCGCAGGCAAGTCGACACTGTTGATGTCGATCTTCGGCCAGCCACGGGCGGCGGGCGGGCAGATTCTCTATCAAGGGGTCGACATTACCCACAAGTCCTCGCACTACATCGCCTCGAACGGCATCGCGCAGTCACCGGAAGGGCGGCGGGTATTCCCTGACATGACCGTCGAGGAAAACCTGCTGATGGGCACGATTCCGATTGGCGACAAGTACGCCAAGGAAGACATGCAGCGCATGTTCGAGCTTTTCCCAAGGCTCGAAGAGCGGCGTACCCAGCGGGCGATGACCATGTCTGGCGGCGAGCAGCAAATGCTCGCCATCGCCCGCGCGCTGATGAGTCGGCCCAAGCTGTTGCTGCTGGATGAGCCGAGCTTGGGCTTGGCGCCGATCGTGGTGAAACAGATCTTCGCCACCCTGCGGGAGCTGGCGAAAACCGGCATGACCATCTTCCTCGTCGAGCAGAACGCCAACCATGCGTTGAAGCTGTCCGACCGGGCGTATGTGATGGTCAACGGCGAGATCCGCCTGACCGGCACCGGCAAGGAGTTGCTGGTGAACGAAGAGGTGCGCAACGCGTATCTGGGCGGGCACTGAGAGTTCCACAGATACACACAGCCCCGGCGACACAAGTCCCGGGGCTTTTTTATATCTCCAGACCCTACAAATTCCCTGTAAGAGCGAGCTTGCTCGAGAAAGCGGTCTATCAGTCGCCGTAGATGTTACGTGACACTCCGCTTTCGGAAGCAAGCCCCCTCCCACCCTTTTTTCTGCGCAGATCCTGCAATTGTGGAAAACAAATTCCGCTACCTGCCAAAGCGCGACATATAGACGCTGCAAATGGCTGTTTTTCCACAGTTTTGACTTGTCCCCGTTTGCTGTGGAGCTGGCTGTGAATAACGTGGGAGTAGCTGGCTGCAGCCCTTTTGTGCCGTGGCTTACAGGGCTTTGATCGTTTTTTGAACAGGCGTTTTTGCCGGGGCTGAAGGCGTTGTTGTCAACCTTTTTATATGGGCTGCGCTGCGGGCAATTCCATGTGAGCAGGCCTGTGGATAAGTCTGTGATTAAACTCTGGAAAGACGCGGCCAGGTACCGTCGTTACTGGCCTCGCGCAATCATCGCGGTGACCGACCGATCGTGCAAAATGCCATGTCCCGCACATCTGCTACTTCAGGGTCAAGCAAAAAACTTTCTATTTACCCCGCAAAGCCTTGTGTGGCGCGGCTTTGCGCTTTTCGACTTGCCCCCGGAAACTGTGGAAGGTCCTGTGGATAACGTGCGCGCATGTGGCTACAGGCCACGCACCTCATAGCGTCGAGAGAATTGGTTGTTTTTTATACGGTTCACGGGTGTTGCCCGTGATTGCGAGGGCGGGCATGCTGGCGGCTGATTTTCTATTCCAAGGGCTGCCCCGGTGGCCGAAGCAAGGAGAACACGATGTCCAACACCCTGTTTATCACCGGCGCAACGTCCGGTTTTGGTGAAGCTTGCGCCCGTCGGTTTGCCGAGGCCGGCTGGAAACTGGTGCTGACCGGTCGTCGTGAAGAACGCCTCAATGCCCTGTGCGCCGAGCTGTCGAAGCAGACCGAAGTGCATGCCCTGGTGCTTGATGTGCGTGATCGCAAAGCCATGGAAGAGGCCATTGCCAACCTGCCGCCGTCGTTTGCCAAACTGCGTGGCCTGATCAACAACGCCGGTCTGGCATTGGGTGTTGATCCTGCGCCGAAGTGCGATCTGGATGACTGGGACACCATGGTCGACACCAACGTCAAAGGCCTGATGTACGCCACCCGCCTGCTGCTGCCGCGCCTGATCGCCCATGGCCGAGGCGCGGGCATCGTCAACCTTGGCTCTATCGCCGGCAACTACCCGTATCCGGGCAGCCACGTGTATGGCGCGACCAAGGCGTTCGTTAAACAGTTCTCGCTGAACCTGCGCTGCGACTTGCAGGGTACCGGCGTGCGCGTCAGCAACATCGAGCCGGGTTTGTGTGAAAGCGAGTTCTCGCTGGTGCGTTTTGCCGGTGATCAGGCGCGTTACGACGCCACCTACGCCGGTGCCGATCCGATTCAGCCGCAGGACATCGCCGAGACGATTTTCTGGGTCATGAATACCCCCGCGCACATCAACATCAACAGCCTGGAGCTGATGCCGGTGAGCCAGACCTGGGCCGGTTTTGCCATCGAGCGCAACAAGGCTTGATACGATTTTGCCCTCTTCGCCAGCCTGCTGGCGATGAGGGCAAAACGGCCAAAATCTGGCAGTAAGGTAGACTCACTCCTCAACAACCCCACCGCACCCCGCGGTTTTCAAGGTTTTTCGAGGAGTTCAAGTGAGTAACCGAGGTGAGCAGGCACTGCTCAAACAATCGACCCTCCTGATGTTCGCGGTGTCGATCGCCGGGATCGTCACCGGTTTTATTTCTGGTTCGCAATCCATCCTGTTCGATGGTTTTTTCTCGTTGATAGCAACGTTCATCAAAGTCCTGATGCTGATCACCGCCAGGCTGATTGCCAAGGAAAGCAATCACCGCTTCCAGTTCGGTTTCTGGCATCTGGAGCCCATGGTGTTGTTGATCGAAGGCAGTTTCCTGCTGTTGATCGCCATCTATGCGTTTCTCAACGGTGTGTTCGGCATCATTAACGGTGGCCGCGAGATCGAGTTGGGGCTGGTGATCGTCTATGCGGCGGTGTTTACCGTCGTCGAGTTCGCCTATTTCTTCTACGTGCGCCGACGCAATCGCAAGCTCAAGTCCAGCCTGATCCAATTCGACAACATCAGTTGGCTGGTGGACGCGATGTTGTCGGTCGGTCTGTTGATCAGTTTTCTCGCGGCGTTGCTGCTCAAGTCCCAGGGTTATGGAGAATGGGCGAAGTTTGTCGACCCGTTGATCCTGATCGTGCTGGCCCTGACCATGCTGCCGCCGGCCTTCAAAATCCTCGGCCCGGCGCTACGCGACGTGCTCGGTATTGCGCCGGACACGCTGGATGACCAGGTGCGACAAGTGATGGAGGCGGCGAAGGTCGAGCATGGTTTCGACGACTACGTGTCCTACGTGCAGAAGCATGGGCGGGCACGGTTTATCGAGATTCACGTGGTGTTGCCGGCGGATTACGCGCTGAGCAGCGTCGGGCAACTGGATACGCTGCGTGAGGAGATTTCGGCGAAGCTGGGCAAGCCGGATGCGGCGCGCTGGTTGACCATCAGCTTCACGGGCGACAAGAAGTGGATCGCTTGATGTAACCCGGATTTCTGCTCAGAACATGGCTTTGAGATGGGGATTTATTGTGGCGAGGGGATTTATCCCCGCAGGGGCGCGAAGCGACCCTGAAAAGAGTGGGGCCGCTGCGCAGCCCGACGGGGATAAATCCCCTCGCCACATGAGATCTCTTCACCAGAGAAGATCTCCTTTGCCATTAGATCAGCGCAGGTATTCGGTAAGACCGCTGTAGCACGTCGCCAAGTGATACGGCGTCGTCGATGGCATGTCCTTGCGGCTGACTTCACCCTGTTCATCACGGCATTCATGCCAGCCACCGGCATGCAGGAAGCGCTGCTGCAACGCCTGTAATTGGCGCAACACCACGGCTTCGCTGTCCGGGCGCAACGTCAGGGCGCGCAGGTATTCAGCCTGTGCCCAGATCCGTTGAGTCGAATCTTTAGGCCGACCCTGCGTCTCCAGATCGAGCATCGCCCGCACGGCGCCGCAGGTCTGCACCACGCCGTATTGCTCGGTGAAGGCAAACGCCCGATCCAGCGCTGCGTGCAGCTTCGAGCCGCGCAGCAGTGGCGACGCTTCGAGAAGGAAATACCATTCGAACTGGTGCCCCGGCTCGTACCAGTTATCCACAGCTCCCAGCGGCTTCTCCATCAACACGCCATGTTGCGGGTCGACGAAGTGCTTGTGCATGGCTGTGCATAACTCGATCAGCATCTTCTTGGTCGCGGCATCTTCGCGCACGGAAAGCGTGGCGAGAAACGCTTCGGCCAAGTGCATCAGCGGGTTTTGCAGCGGGCCGGTTTGCAGGGTGATCCAGTCGCGTTCAAGGCAGGCTTCGTACAAGCCATCGCCGGTGGCAAAACGGCGGCCGATGATTTCCAAAGCGGCGTTGAGCGTCGACTCCACCAGCGGCTCACGGGACTTGGCCCAGTAATGCGCGCAGGCGAACAGGATGAAGGCGTGGGTGTAGAGATCTTTACGTTGATCCAGCGGTTTGCCCTGTGCATCGATGCTGTAGAACCAGCCGCCGTGCTCGGCATCATGGAAGTGGCGTTGCAGGGAGCGGAACAGCGCCGCTGCGCGTTCCTCGGCGTTATCCACAACCCCGATCAGGCTGGAAAAAAGATACAGCTGCCGTGCGCAGGCCATCGCCCGATAGCGTTGCGGTGGCAGCGGCTGGTGTGCGGCGTCCAGCGCCTCGTAAGGCAGTGCCATCTCGGCATTCCAGCCCGGGCCTTGCCAGAGCGGCACGATCACGTTCAGAAAGTGCTGATGCACAGCGCTGAACAGGGTGGTCAATTCAGGCAGGGAGGTGGAGCGGGAAGCGTGGGGCATGGGCGGACGTCGTCACGGCTGGGGCGATAGCGCGACATGGTAGCAGAGAGCACTGCTCGAGAGAGACGGTGTCTGTCAGGCCGCCTTCGCGAGCAAGTCAGCTCCCACCATTCGAACCGTTTCTTACAGGAGAAACACGGTCAAAAGTGGGAGCGGGCTTGCTCGCGAAGAGGCCGGTTCAGGCAATAAAGATCAGCCTGCCAGTAACCATGCGCCAGTCACCGCCGAAGCGGCGCCGGCCAGTCGCACCAGTGGCGCAGCAGCCTGAGGCAGAACGCGAACCACCGCGTAACCCGCGGCATGCAGGGCCGCAGTCGCGCCGACGAAACCGGCGGCATACGCCCACGGGCTGGTCATGTCCGGCAATTCAAGTCCATGCGCCACTCCATGGAACAGCGCAAACACCGCCGTCGCCGCCACCGCCATCACCAGCGGCGGACGTACTGCCAACGCAACCGCCAGACCCAGCGCCAGTACCGACGCGGCAATCCCGCTTTCCAGCGCCGGCAGTTCCAGCCCTTCAAAACCGAGCATGCCGCCAATCAGCATGGTGCCGACAAACGTGCACGGCAGCGCCCAACGTGCCGCGCCTTGTTGCTGCGCCGCCCACAAGCCAACAGCCACCATCGCCAGCAAATGGTCGAGACCGCCGATCGGGTGGCTGATGCCGGCGATCAGGCCCGAGTCGCCATGCCCCGGGTGAGCAAAGGCCAATGCTGGGGTGAGCAGCAGCGCGACGGCGCCGAGAATACGTTTGAGTGTCATGAATAAGCTTCCTTGTTGAAAAATGAATCAGGCTGCAGTCAGCAAGCCCTGGCGTTCGATGAAGGCGATGATGTCTTCCAGGCCCTGAGCGGTTTTCTGGTTGCTGAAGACGAACGGCTTGCCGTTGCGCATGCGTTTTGTGTCGCTGTCCATCATCTCCAGCGAGGCGCCCACCAGCGGCGCGAGGTCGATCTTGTTGATCACCAGCAGGTCGGATTTGCAGATTCCGGGCCCGCCCTTGCGCGGCAGCTTGTCGCCGGCCGAAACATCGATCACATAGATAGTCAGGTCGGACAGCTCCGGGCTGAACGTCGCCGAGAGGTTGTCGCCGCCGGACTCCACCAGAATCAGATCAAGCCCCGGAAAGCGTCGGTTCAATTGATCGACCGCTTCAAGGTTGATCGAGGCGTCTTCGCGGATGGCCGTGTGCGGGCAGCCGCCGGTTTCCACGCCGATGATGCGTTCAGGTGCCAGGGCTTCGTTGCGCACGAGGAAATCGGCGTCTTCACGGGTGTAGATATCGTTGGTGACCACGGCAAGGTTGTAGCGCTCGCGCAGCGCCAGGCACAGGGCCAGGGTCAACGCGGTTTTGCCGGAACCGACCGGGCCGCCGATGCCGACGCGCAGAGGTTGTGTGTTCATGCTGGTTTCTCCTAAGAGCGGAAGAGGCGGCTGTACTGGCGCTCATGGGCCATGCACGCCAGGGACAGGCCGAACGCGGCGCTGCCGATGTGTTGGGGATTGATTCGGGTCGCGTCCTGCTGCGCCTGTTGCAGCAGTGGCAGCAGTTCGCTGGTCAGGCGCTGCGCGGCTTGCTGGCCCAGCGGCAAGGTTTTCATCAAGACCGCGAGCTGGTTTTCCAGCCAGCTCCACAGCCACGCGGCAAGGGCATCCTGCGGGCTGATCCCCCAGGCGCGTGCGGCCAGTGCCCAGCCCAACGCGAGGTGCGGTTCGCCGCACTGCACGAGAAAGTCCCGGGCCGGGGGATCGAGTTCAGGCAAGCCGTTGAGCAACTGCTGCAACGAATAGCCCATCTGCCGGCTCTCAAGATGCAACTCGCGGGTTTCGCGGCTGGCACGGTGGGTTTCGCAGATCTGCAGCAGCTCGCTCCAGTGTTCATCCGCAGCCGCTTGGCAATGGGCGAGCAGCAACGGTGCTTCGAAGCGCGCGAGGTTGAGCAGCAACTGATCGCTGATCCAGCGGCGGGCACTGTCCGGGTTGTTTACCCGGCCGTTCTCCACGGCCATTTCCAGACCTTGCGAATAGCTGTAGCCGCCAATCGGCAATTGCGGACTGGCCAGGCGCAGCAGCGCCCAGGCCGGGTTCACAGGCGGACGCCGAACTGATGCAGTTTCGGCGCGTAGTTGAAGTCTTCGTCGCCGTGTCGCGAATGGTGATGGCCGCCGCCGTAGGCGCCGTGCTCGGGCTGGAACGGTGCTTCGATGGCTTCGACCTGCGCACCCAGTTGCTCGAGCATGGCCTTGAGCACGTAATCGTCCAGCAAACGCAGCCAGCCATCGCCGACTTGCAGGGCGACGTGACGGTTACCGAGGTGGTAGGCGGCACGGGTCAGTTCAAAGGCATTGGCACAGGTGACGTGCAGCAATTGCTCGGGACGGGCGCAGATGCGGACGACGCGGCCGTCTTCGGCTTGCAGGCATTCACCGTCAGACAGTGGCGGCTGACCGCGCTCCAAAAACAACCCGACGTCTTCGCCCTCGGCACTGAAACAGCGCAAACGGCTTTTACTGCGGGCTTCGAAAGTCAGGTGCAACTCGGCGGCCCAGACGGGTTGAGGGTCGATTCTTCGATGAATCACCAGCATGGGGAAAGCTTCCAGCAGTGGACAATACTCAGGCTAGAGCAAGGGGCTTGCCAATCGGACGAGATGTAGGAAATCCCTGTCGGAGCGTAGTGGATGTTTCAAGATGTTGCAGGATTCTGAGAGGTTTTGGTGCGTGAAACTTTTTACATGCACCAATTTGTTGCGGCGAGGGTGAGTCAATTGTGGGAGGGGCTTGCTCCCGAATGCTGTGTGTCAGTCAGGCATGTTTTGAATGACGCACAGCATTCGGGAGCAAGCCCCCTCCCACAGGTTTTTCGGTGACTTGAAGAGAAGGTATCACTCGGTACTGCCCAGCCCTTGCCAGTGCTTGAGGCCGATAAAGATAAAGCGCAGTTGTTGAGTGATCTTCGCTTGTGGCGTCAGATGTTCCGGCAGTGCTTCAGCCGGAGGGTCGATGATGTCGGGCAGGGTGGCAAACACCGATTTGACGATCAGGTCGGCCATCACGCTCAGGCCTGCCGCGTCCAGATGCTGCAGCTTGGGCATTAGCGTCAGGTCTGCGGCGAGGTCGGCGCTGATGTTCTCGCGCAGACGCCCGATTGCCTGACGTACTGGGAGCGAGCCGCCATATTGTTCGCGCGCGAGAAACAGGAATTGCGAACGGTTGGCGCTGACCACATCGAGAAAGATCCGCACTGACGCATCGATAATACCGCCCATGACGAATTCGTTGTGGCGCACCAAGCGGATGGTTTCGCGGAAGGTTTGACCGACTTCGCTGACCAGCACCAGCCCCAGTTCGTCCATGTCGGCGAAATGCCGGTAGAAACCGGTGGGCACGATGCCGGCGGTTTTCGTCACTTCACGCAGGCTCAGGCTGCCGAATCCTCGGCCGCTTTCCATCAAGTGGCGGGCAGCGTCCATGAGGGCGTTGCGGGTCTGTTGTTTCTGTTCGGCGCGGGGCAGCATCGCAAGGGTGTGTTCTTAGGCAAGACAAGCGCCGCACTCTAGCAAATCGGCTTTGTCGGCGTCGAACGGCAGCGGGGATTAGGGGGAAATTGACTTGCAGGGTTTGCGTGGCTGGAAAAGTCAAAAGCCCAATCCGGTGATTGGGCTTTTTTTCCAGGCCGCCATGGGCTTAGCTCAATTTGCTGTTGCGTTCGATCACACGGTCACCACCACCTTCGGCGACAGCTTGACCCAATGGGGTTTTGTCGAAGCCATCTTCAGCCAAGGTTTGACCTTGTGGAGTGCGATCGGAACCGTCGGACGCCAGAGTCTGGCCTTGTGGAGTGCGATCAGAACCATCGGATGCAAGGGTTTGACCTTGTGGGGTGCGATCAGAACCGTCTTGCACCAGACCTTTCTCTTCCAGACGATCACGGCCACCTTCAGCTACGGTTTGACCTTGTGGCGTTTTGTCATAGCCATCTTGCACCAGACCTTTTTCTTCCAGGCGGTTGCGGCCGTTTTCAGCCAGGGTCTGGCCTTGTGGCGTGCGGTCGGAACCATCGGCGGCAACTGTCTGGCTGAACACCGAGTGGCTGGATTTCACTTGCGGGGTCGCTTGATCGGCAGCGGGCAGGGCAAAAGCAGTGCTGGCTAGCATCGATAGGGTAAGGCTGAGAAGTAATTGTCGTTTCATGATGGGTTGCTCCTTGGGAGGGCGATAAAGTGGGTACGAGGGCAATGCTACTCTCGATAAGTCGATATAAAAGTTCATAAACGCAATGGTAATAATCAACAGAATTGATTGTTCTGCCGGGAGGCTCTAGCTCGGGCGTTTCCGGGCGGCGGTTTTGCACCGTGGTGGGTATTTTCGACTCACTTGCGCCTCGCAAAAGTGCGGGTCGCGGTAACGCTGCTCGACCGATCGGTCAGATTTCGTTCGTCTATTTACGCTGGAATCAGTCTTTCAGTTAAACCTGCGAGGCGTTTGCCAGTCACAGACTTCATAGGGGCCGCTTTGGTCCGCCGTTTCAGCTGTGCGCCACGATGTCGGCGTGCGGTCGTGATCAGGAGCTTTGTGCATGACGCGCACTGGAAAAATCTTCAGCTGGACCTTCGCCACCCTCGTATTGCTGCTGGCGGTACTGGTGCTGATCATCGTGTTCTTCGACTGGAACCGGATCAAACCGCCGCTCAACGCCAAAGTCTCGGAAGAGCTGCACCGACCGTTCGCCATCAACGGCAACCTTGCGGTGATCTGGCAGCGCGAGCCGGACGAGGGCGGCTGGCGTGCCTGGGTGCCATGGCCGCACGTGGTCGCCGAGGATTTGAGCCTGGGCAATCCGGACTGGTCGAAGCAGCCGCAAATGGTCAGCCTCAAGCGCGTCGAACTGCGTATCTCGCCGCTGGCTCTGTTGGCGCAGCGCGTCGTCATTCCGCGTATCGACCTCACTGAACCCAACGCCGAGTTGCAGCGTCTGGCCGATGGCCGGGCCAACTGGACGTTCAAGTTCGATCCGAAAGACCCGAATGCCGAACCGTCGAACTGGGTCGTCGATATTGGCGCGATCAAGTTCGACAAGGGTCATGTCACCCTCGATGACCAGACTCTCAAAACCAGCCTGGATGTGTTGATCGATCCGCTGGGCAAACCGATTCCGTTCAGCGAAATCGTTGGCGATAAAGCGGCGAAAGCCGCGCAGGACAAGGGCGCTGCACCGCAGGATTATGCCTTTGCGGTGAAAGTAAAAGGTCAGTATCACGGTCAGAATCTTACCGGCCAGGGCAAACTCGGGGGGCTGCTGGCATTACAGGATTCGAGCAAGCCATTCCCGCTGCAGGCGCAGGCGAAGATTGGCGACACCAGCATCGAACTGGCGGGCACCCTGACTGATCCGCTCAACCTCGGCGCCCTCGATCTGCGCCTGAAACTGGCCGGCGCCAGCCTCGGCAATCTCTATCCGCTGACCGGCGTGACGCTGCCGGACACGCCACCGTATGCCACCGACGGCCATTTGATCGCCAAGCTGCATGACGCGGCGGGAGCAACGTTCACTTATGAGAAATTCAACGGCAAGATCGGCAACAGCGACATCCACGGTGATCTGACCTACGTCGCCAGTCAGCCACGGCCAAAGCTCAGCGGTGCGCTGCTGTCCAATCAACTGCTGTTCGCCGACCTCGCGCCGCTGATCGGCGCCGACTCCAACGACAAACAGAAGGCCCGTGGCGGCGAGAGCAAACAGCCAGCGGACAAGGTGTTGCCGGTCGAGGAATTCAAAACCGACCGCTGGCGCGCGATGGACGCCGATGTCGAGTTCACTGGCAAGCGCATCGTCCACAGCGAGAAGCTGCCGTTCACCGACCTCTATACCCACCTGAAACTCAATGACGGCGAGCTCAGCCTGGAGCCGCTGCGTTTTGGTGTCGCCGGGGGCAACCTCGATGCACAAATCCGCCTCAATGGCCGCACCGAACCGCTGGAGGGCCGCGCGAAACTGACTGCACGCAAATTCAAGCTCAAGGAACTGTTCCCGACCTTCGAACCGATGAAAACCAGTTTCGGCGAACTCAACGGCGACGCCGATATCACAGGTCGCGGCAACTCGGTGGCGAAGCTGCTGGGGGGCGCCAACGGCAATCTGAAGATGCTGATCAACGACGGGGCGATCAGCCGTGAACTGATGGAGCTGGCCGGGCTTAACGTCGGCAACTATGTGGTCGGCAAGATCTTTGGCGACAAGGAAGTGAAGATCAACTGTGCGGCCGCCGACTTCGATATCAAAACCGGGCTTGCGACGACGCGGCTGTTCGTCTTCGACACCGAGAACGCGATCATCTACATCGACGGCACGGCGAACATGGCGACCGAGCAACTGGACCTGACGGTGACGCCGGAATCCAAGGGCTGGCGCTTGATCTCCCTGCGTTCGCCGCTGTACGTGCGTGGCAAGTTCATCAAGCCCGATGCTGGCGTGAAAGCCGTGCCGTTACTGCTGCGTGGGGCGGGGATGGTGGCGTTGGGGGTGATCGCTGCGCCGGCGGCCGGGTTGCTGGCGCTGGTCGCGCCGAGTGGTGGCGAGCCCAATCAATGTGCGCCGTTGCTTGAGCAAATGAAGGCGGGCAAGGCGCCGGTTACCGTCAAGCCAACCAAGTAATTCTTCAGCGCTTATTAAAATGCCGTCGCGAGCAGGCTCACTCCTACAGGGGAACGTATTCCAAATGTAGGAGTGAGCCTGCTCGCGAAAGGATTACAGGTCTTTCAGAATATCGGCCATGTCATCGGCGTGCTCTTCTTCCTGCGCGAGGATATCTTCGAAGATGCGCCGCGTGGTCGGGTCTTTTTCACCAATGTACTGAATGATCTCGCGATAGCTGTCAATGGCGATCCGCTCGGCCACCAGATCTTCGTAAACCATTTCCTTCAAGGTGTTTCCGGCGACGTATTGCGCGTGGGACATTTTCGACAACAGATCCGGGTTGAATTCCGGCTCGCCACCCAATTGCACGATGCGCTCGGCCAGACGGTCAGCGTGCTGTGCTTCCTGGGTCGCGTGTTCGAGGAATTCGTCGGCGGCCACGTTGGCTTTCAGGCCGTTGGCCATGAAGTAGTGGCGTTTGTAGCGCAAGACGCAGACCAGTTCGGTGGCCAGCGATTCGTTGAGCAAGCGCAGCACCTCTTCACGGTTGGCGCTGTAGCTTTCGGTGACTGCGCCGTTTTCCACGTGTTGCCGTGCGCGCTCGCGCAGGGTTTGAACATCAGACAAATGCAGGTCGCTCATTTCATTCTCCTGGAGGCTAATCCGATTGGCGTCACGTTCTACGGACGTAATCGCCTACCCAGGTTGTGAGTCATGTGCCTTGCAAAAAGTTTTATGCGATTTGTGGCGGCCTTTGCGCCAGCCCTGACACGCGTGCCTCTTCGCGCAACCAGGCAAAAAACGCCCGCACCGGCGGATGCCGTTCCCGCCCCGGCACGCACAACGCGCTGTAACCGGCGCCATCGACTTGCACCTCACCCTTGTACGGCACCAGCAAACCGCTGGCGACGCTCTCCGACACCAGAATGTTGCTCGCCAGCACCAGACCCTGGCCGGCGATGGCGGCTTGCAAGGCGTAATGCTCTTCGTCGTATTCGCGCACGGCCGGTTGCTGCTTCAGCCAGTGTTCGCCGGACTTCGCGCACCAGGCTTCCCAGCCGTGGGCATACAACTTCGAGTTGTGCCAACGCACGCTGATCAACGCCGGCGTGCTTCGCGCAGCCAGCGCCACTTGCTCGGGCGAGCCGTAAACGCCGAACGATTCATCGAACAGGCACAGACCATACAGGTTCGGGTAATCGTCGAGGCTGTAACGCAGCACCAGATCAACGCTGGCGTCCTGATGCAGGTCGATCACTTCGCAATGGGTATCCAGACGCACATTGATGTTCGGATGCTGCGCGTAAAACCGCCCAAGGCGCGGCACCAGCCACAGTGCAGCGAAGGCCGCAGTGGTCGACAGTGTCAGAGTGCTGGCGTTGCGTTGCGGGCGCAGGGTGTCGACGCTTTGCGCCACTTCCAGCAGTGCGCCGTGCAGGCTGCGAAACAGCCGCTCGCCGCCTTCAGTCAGGCGCACCTGACGCGGCAAACGTTCGAACAGCGCCACGCCGAGCCAGTCTTCCAGCGAGCGGATCTGATGGGAAATCGCTGTTGGCGTCACCGACAGCTCTTCGGCCGCGGCCTTGAAACTCAGCAGGCGCGAGGCGGATTCGAAGGCGCGCAGGGCGGTCAGTGGCAACGACGCAAACATGGAGAGCTCCACAGATGAAATGGATTCATCCCGAATGATTTTTACTCAGTTGAGACAATAGAGAACGGGCAGCAATCTGGCGCCACTTTCCCAATCAAGTCTAGTCTCAAGGAGTTTCAGATGAACAAGATTCTTGCGATCCATGCCAGCCCACGGGGCGACCGCTCCCATTCACGGCGTCTGGCGGAAAGTTTTCTCAGCGCCTGGCAAGTGCGCCATCCGCAGGCGCAGGTCACTCGGCGTGAAGTGGGGCGGGCGCTGATTCCAGCGGTCAACGAGGCTTTTGTCGCGGCGGCGTTTTATCCAGAACCCGAAGCGCGGCCCCTGTCGATGCAAGCCGATCTGGCGCTCAGCGATCAATTGGTCGGCGAGTTGTTCGAGCATGACCTGCTGCTGATTTCCACGCCGATGTACAACTTCAGCGTGCCCAGCGGCCTCAAGGCCTGGGTCGATCAGATCGTGCGGCTGGGCCTGACGTTCGATCACACGCTGGACAACGGCGTTGCGCAGTACACGCCTCTGCTGCGGGGCAAGAAAGCCCTGATCGTCACCAGTCGCGGTGGCTTCGGCTTCGGCCCGGGTGGTGAGCTGGAGGCGTTGAATCACGCCGACCCATGGCTGCGTACGGCGCTGGGTTTCGTCGGCATCAACGACGTCACCGTGGTGGCCGCCGAAGGCGAGGAATCCGCCGAGCGCACCTTCGCAGTGTCGGTGGCCGAGGCCGAGCAGCGCTTGCTCGACCTGGCCCGGGAGTTCTAGGTGGCCTGGCTGTTCCTGCTGATCGCCGCCGTATTCGAGGTGACCTTCGCCATGGGCATGAAGTACGCCGAAGGCTTCACGCGGCTGTGGCCGTCGCTGATTACCGGGGTGGCAGCGGTGGGCGGAATCTGGTTCCTGACGCTGGCGATGCGTGAGTTGCCTGTGAGCATTGCTTACCCGATCTGGACGGCCATCGGTTCGCTGGGCACGGTGTTCCTCGGGTTTGCCTTGCTCGGCGAGAGTCTGACGCTGGTCAAACTGCTGTCAGTGGGGCTGATTGTGGCGGGGGTGGTCGGGCTGAAGTAGGCTGCTCTTCGAGTTGTCATCTTCAGCAAGGATGCTTGGCGGGCGTTTTGCACGTCTTGCAGCCACTCACTGACCACAAGGATGTCTCCCCATGTCGACGCGTTATCCACTGGTGCTGGTGCCGGGCATGCTCGGGTTTATCCGGCTGATCGTTTATCCGTACTGGTACGGGATCATCAAGGCGCTGCGCCGTGGCGGGGCGACGGTGATTGCCGTGCAGGTCTCGCCGCTCAACTCGACCGAAGTGCGGGGCGAGCAACTGCTTGAGCGAATCAACGAGATTGTGCGTGAAACCGGGGCGAGCAAGGTCAACCTGTTCGGCCACAGCCAAGGCTCATTGACCGCGCGCTATGCGGCGGCCAAACGTCCGGATCTGGTGGCGTCGGTGACCTCGGTGGCCGGCCCCAACCACGGCTCGGAACTGGCCGACTATCTGCAGAAACACTACCCGGCAGACAGCGCCCGAGGTCGTCTTCTCGAAGCGCTGCTGCGCTGTGTCGGCTGGTTGATGGCTTTGATGGAGACGGGTTATCACGGGCCGAAACTGCCGGTCGATATCCACGCCTCGCACCAGTCGCTGACCACTGAGGGCGTGGCGCTGTTCAATCAGCGTCATCCACAGGGCTTGCCGCCAACCTGGGGTGGGCACGGGCCGGAGGAGGTCAACGGCGTGCGTTATTACTCATGGTCGGGGACATTGCAGCCGGGCAAGACCGACCGTGGTGGCAACCTGTTTGACGGGACTAATCGCAGTTGTCGCCTGTTCGCGAAAACGTTCGTGCGCGAGCCGGGGCAGTGCGACGGCATGGTCGGGCGTTATAGCTCGCATCTGGGCACGGTGATTGGCGATGACTATCCGCTGGACCATTTCGACATTGTTAACCAGTCATTGGGGCTGGTCGGCAAGGGCGCAGATCCGGTGCGGCTGTTTGTCGAGCATGCGGCCCGACTAGAGGCAGCCGGGCTGTAAATGGCTTTTGTGGCGAGGGGATTTATCCCCGTTGGACTGCGCAGCAGCCCCACTCTTAACTTCAACAGCGGGGGACGCTTCGCGCGCCATCGGGGATAAATCCCCTCACCACAGGGCCAGATCAGGCGATGCTGATCCGACGGCCCAGCACCGTGGTCCAACGTTCGGAAAGAATCACCCCGCCCAAGGTCAGCAAGCCACCGACCAGGTGATACATCGCCAGTTGCTCTTTCAGCACGACCGCTGCAATCAGCGCGGTAATCAACGGTAGCAGATTGAAGAACAAGGTCGTGCGGCTTGGCCCCAGGCGCTGTACTGCCTGCATCCATGCCAGTGGCGCGAGCATCGAGGCCAGCAGGCACGCATACAGCACCAGCGGAATGTTCTGCAGGGTCAGACCGGTTTTCGGCGAGGCCGCGTACAGCGGAAACAACACGACAATCGCCACCAGCACCTGCAAGTACAGCAACACCAGCGGCGGCAGACGCAACTGCCATTTTTTCAGCAGCGTGCTGTAGATCGCGTAGGCCAGCGTGGCGATCAGCATCATCGCGTCACCCAGATTCACCCCGTGCTGCAGCAAGGCGCCGAGACTGCCGGACGACACCACCACCAGTACGCCGGCGAAGGACAGCACCGCGCCGAACAAGGCGCCAGCGGTCAGGCGCTGGCCGAGGCTGATGATCGCCATGGTCAGCGACATCAACGGCATCAACGACAGAATGATGCCCATGTTGGTGGCAGTGGTCATGGTTGCGGCGAAGTAGGCGAGGCTTTGATAGACCGCCATGCCGAGTACGCCGAGGACGAAGATCTTGCCCAGATTCGGGCGAATCTGCGGCCAGTGCGCAATCACCGCTTTGAACATGAACGGGGTGAACAGCAGGCCCGCGAACAGCCAGCGGTAGAAGCCGATTTCGGCGGGGAAGATCGCCCCGACCGCGAGTTTGTTGATGACGGTGTTGCCGGCCCAGATAAAGATCGCCAGCAGGGGAAACGCGTATTGCATGGGTTAAACCAGGAACGTTGATGAGGTGTGATTATCCCCTGTCCGGATGCAGGCCTATACTGCGAACCGGACAACCTGCCGCTGAAACCGGACAGCATGAACAGCAAACACATCGATCTGCTCGATTTCAGTGAACTGCCTTCGGCGGTGTACTTCCGCTATGCCGACTTCAACGCCCACGAATTCGCCGCGCCGCACCGTCATCCGTGGGGCACGCTGGAATACGCCGCCCATGGTGTGCTGCACATGAACGTCGATGGCAGCCGCTTCATGTCGCCGCCGCAGTACGCGGTGTGGGTGCCGCCCCAGATCGAGCACAGTTTCTACAGCCATCAGCCGGTCAACTACCGGGCGGTGTGCCTTAATCCCACGGTCTGCGCCGATCTGCCGGCCCGGGCGTGCACGCTGGCAATCAGCGACATCCTCAAGGCGATTCTCAGGGACTTCGCTGCCCGCGACGTGAAGATTCCCGAACTCGACGCCGATCAGCGTCTGGCGCAGGTGCTGGTCGATCAACTGCAACAGGCGCCGGTGCATGAGTGTTACTTGCCGTACGCGAGCAGCCCCGGTTTGCTGACGGTCCTGGAAACCTTGCAGGCCGAACCTGGCAACAACCAGCCGCTGGCACATTGGGCGCTGCAGGTGCATGTCAGCGAGCGCACGCTGGCCCGGCAGTTTGTCCGCGAGCTGGGGATGAGTTTCGGTGAGTGGCGCCAGCGCTTGCGTTACCTCGCGGCGATCGAGGCACTGGAAACATCGCGCAGTGTGCAGGAGATTGCCTTCGACCTCGGTTACAGCAGTGGATCGGCGTTTATTGCCATGTTTCAACGCCATGCCGGGAGCTCGCCCGAGCAATATCGGCGGGATAATCTGCGCTGATAAGTGCAAGTTTTAAACTGTTGCTATTATTTCTTTATGTATTGGCGAAAGTTCTTACGAATATTTGAGATATGTACTTCGTCGGTGAAAAGTCTGTCGCTGTAAGCTCGGGGTTCCACCTTTCTGTTGATCTGTATTTATGCAGATGTTTACGGGTTTGATTGTCCGTGCGCGTTATTGATAAATTCATTTATTGAAACAGGAGGGGTTACTCTAAATATTGTTCAGGAAGTTTCCGTTGAATCAGTTTTTAATGCTGGATAAATTCTCCGCAGCAGACTTGTTGCCCGGTAGGCATACTCAATTGATTGCCGGCAATCTGCCGTCATGGCTCGTCACCGCGACACCGCAGCGACTGCGCGAATTGAACCAACATCAACGCACGATTCCCGAGTGGGTGCGCAGACTGACGCCCGTCCAGCGGCACAGCCTGCGCAATTGCGTGGCTGAGAACTGGTCGGCGCAAAATGAAGTCGACGGCATGTTCAAGGGGCTGCAGGATGTCTATGCCTTCGCCGAACCCCTGCTGCTCGACGCGCTGGAAAAAAAATTCGGGATTGCAGTCGATGTCAGGGAAACGTTCATAAAACTGTATGCGCCGGCGAAAGTACCACTGTGGGGCACGCGTATCGATGATTCATTTGCAAGTACAACGTATTGTCTGCTGGATGTTGCACTGCATAATTTTTCCGAACATCAGGAAATATTGCCCGGTTCCGAATACATCACTCGTCCCGATGCGAATGGTCGATTTGAGATAAATGGCGAGCTGCGCAATAGAATGTCTGTTGGTCAGTTCAAACATCTTAGCCGTGAGTTGGACCTTGGGGCGAAGTACAGGGTATATCTGGAAAGTTATCTGAAAACAGACAATGCGCTTGCCAATGGCTTGTTGAAAAGCCGGGTCGTCGCCAGTCAAAAAAACGCGTGGAAAGTTGCTGCCATGATGGCGGTGCTGAAACAAGACATCAGTGCCGACGCCTATCTATTGGTACTGGCCATTCTCAAGGGATCGACCGGCCTGCATTTCGATGGCGGCCCGGTTCGTTATTACCATTTGAGTCTGCTGGACATCAAACTGACCGGGATTGTGCTGATCGCCCCCGATATTGACGCTGCGCAGGCGGTCAAACGCGTGATCGTCTATTCCCCGCAGGATCCGGAACATCCGATGAAGGAGTATCCGTCTGCGGCAGACTTTCTCGACGAACTGACCCGGCAACTGCGCGGTGCCCCCGATGAGCAAGCGAGGGTCAGTCGTTACCAGCAGTATTTTTCCCGTTTCGTGCCGCATCGCCAACGCGGCCATTTCTTTGCCGGACTGCAACGCCAGTTGTGGAAAATTGTCGGCAGCGATTCGCTGCGCCAGCCGCAATACGGCCCTCAAGACAAGCCGCGCCTGCGTTATTCAGCTGTTTCATTCGTCAGTGAACTGGAGCAGCGCTTCAACGGTGATGTGTGGGAGTACCTGTACATCGAGCAATTGAACAAGATCCTCAATGACGGTCGCGACATCGCGATTTCCACCGCCGATGCAGATCGTGAGGAACGCGAGAAATGGCTGGATAACCTGCAGCAGATGTTTCTCGACATTCTGAATGTTGCGTTGCTTGTGGCGACGCCTTTTGTGCCGTTGCTGGGCGAAGTCATGCTGATGTACACGGTTTATCAAATGACTTCGGAAGTCGTTGAGGGCGTGCTTGATCTCTCCGAAGGGCTGTATCTGGAGGCGACCGATCATTTGCTCGGTTTTGTGGAAAGTGTCGGGCAACTGCTGGCGTTCGGCGCTGGCGCGGCAATTGGCAGCGCGGCGCTCGGCCGGTTGTCCCCGCTTATTGAGCGGGCCACGCCAGTCACCCTGAGCAATGGCGAAAAACGTTTGTGGGCAGGGAATCTGCAGCCCTATCTGCAAAGCAATCTGAGGTTTGATCCGGCTGCAAAGGCCGATGCCAGCGGGTTGTACGCGCATGGCGACAAACGCGTACTGCGCCTGCCGCAGGGGGCGTTCGAGGTCAAAGACGACCCCCTTTCGGGAGATCGGCGCATCCTCCATCCTGAGCGCGAGGACGCTTATCGTCCGCAGTTGAAAGAGCATGGCGCCGGTCGATTCATGATCGAAGGCGAGCAACCGCACACCTGGGATGAGCAGACACTGATGCGGCGCATCGGATCTTCGTTCGAGGAACTGCACGGCTCCTTCGCGGATTTGCGTCAGCTGAGCCGAATCGAACTCGATACCGTGCGCAATATGCATGTCGAGGGTGAGCCGACGTTATCTCTGCTCAACGACTTCGCGACGCGGTTCGGGATCGACAGGGACATTGAAACATTTATCCGGCAAATCGGCAGCGACAACCCCCTGGACTATCGGCAGGCCGATCCGCTGATTCAGTTCGCGCTGCTGGATGGATTGTGGTCGGGGCCAAAGCTGGAACTGGTGGACGCACAGGGGCAAGTGATCGAACGGATCGGTAGCGGTGAGCGCGCACCCGTGCGGATCGATGCGAGTCGTCTTGGCGAGGATGACCTGGCGAGCCTCCTGTTGAGGCAACTCAATGATGCTCAGACCCGCGAGCTGTTGCAGGTGCCATTCGGCACGCCGCTGTCACGCCTTGACGTCAACGCCGGGGAGTTGCGCCGTCAGTTGGCACTGCGGGCGCAGCAAAGGAAAGCCACCCTGTTTGAAAATCGCTATCGCCAATTGAATAACGCACTGCACAACCAGCGTCCGCAGATCCGGATTGTCCAGGCAAAATTGCCCGAGCTGCCCGCCCAGGTTGCCGAGGAGCTGCTGACCGCCGCCACTCCTTCGGAGTTGCAGGAAGTTGCCCTTGGCAAGCTGCCAGCCCGGCTCGAAAATCTTGCGCGTCAGGCGCTGCTGGAAATCAGGGTTGCCCGTGCGTATGAGCCGTTTTATCTCAAGTCTGTGGACAACCCCGACAGCCGCCGGCTGGCCCTGCACTCGCTGGAAAACCTGCCAGGCTGGAATCCTGATGTGCGGATTGAAGTTTCTCTGTACGAGTTCAAGGGAACTACGGCGGACAGCATCGGCCAGGAAAATGCGGCGATCCGTCGAACGATTGTCGAGCTTGAGAACCTGGCGTTTCAGGCCTTCGACGACGTGGGCAACTCGCTGAACGCACCTGCGGATTTCTACTCGACGATTCTGCAGGCCTTGCCCGATGCTGAACGCAATGCGCTGGGCCTGCGGATCGGCGAAGGCGACAAGCTGCAGAACGCCTTGCGTGACAGGACATTGTCACATCATCGTCTGAAAAAGATTCTCTCCAGCCTCCCGCCGCTTGAGCGACGCGCCTACGACCCTTTGCTGGCGCGGCTGCGCGGAGGGGCGCGTACCGACCCGGGAGAAGCGCTGGCGCTTCAGGAAATTTATGAGTTCTACCCGGGATTGGTCGATGCGGCTTACCACCCTGATGATCCCATCGAACTCAAATACAACTTCCTCCGGGGATTGAGCCGGATCGAGATGTCTGATGGCGAGTATCTGCTTGCGCTCCGAGATGGCTTTCTCGCAGCCACCAGCGATACCGATGTCGAGGTGGCGCGAACGCATATCGTACGAAGCATCGAAGCGCTGCCGGAGCTGGAGGTGTTGATGTCGCCCGAGCAGTTTCAGGGCTTGTTCGAACGGATGTTCACTGAACAGGGGTTCGTGCCTTTGACGTCTTTGGAGCAAAATCTGGGGGCTTATGCGCGCAGTCTTGAGCAAACCGGGCGTGTCGACAGCTACCAGAAACTGCAACGCGACGTTCTGGCTGGCAAACCATTGCCTGACTACGCTCTGACGGATTTTTCCACGCGCTATCAGTTGGTCGATGGCGCAGTGGATCTCTCGCAAGCGCCGGTTCAGGTGAGCCCCGAAATCATGAATAACCTGAAGATGGCGCAGCGGGCGATTTATCGCGCAAAAGAACTGCTGCCGCTGTCTGGCAATCAACTGCCGAGCATCTGGGAGAAAGGTGGCTCGGCGATCGCCAAGATCAAGGGATTACGTGGCTTCGAACTGATCGAGGGCAGTTCCGCCGCCAGTTTCAAGGCCAACATGAGCATTGCCGAGCATGCCCGCAAGGCGATAGCGATTCGTGGCGGCAACTGCTCGGAAAACTCTAAGGTGACCTTTTCCCTGCTGGCCAGCCAGCCCCGAACGACCCGCATCCATATCGTCAAGGCTACGGAGTTCGATCACCAATACGTGCTGATCGGTGACGATCTGACCAAGCCTGAACAACTGGTCGTCGCAGACTCCTGGCCAGAGTTTCCGGCTGCGCATCTGGCTGATGCCGGTTACTTCTCGTTTGAAGTGCCTCCGGTGATAACGCTGGAGGCGGGGCCGGCCGTGGCCGATTACAGTTTTATCAATGACCTCGGGTCGGATCTCGCGCCACTACCCATCCCTGAACAGAGCAACACGTTCCGCCAGATCAAGTTGAATAAACTCTATGTTCAGGGCGCGTACGCACAGTGGTCGTCTCTAAAACTGGCGGGCCGGACTTACGCACTGGCCGGGGAGACGCCGGTGTCTTTCGAGCAGTTCCTGTTATCGACACTGGAAGCTCGTCATGGCGCATGGGAAGCGTATCTGGCGGCGTTTGCTGATGTCACATAACTGACCCAGGTGGTCGAGCAGTGTTGAACGGGAGCCTCGGCTTCCGTTTTTTTGTGGGCGATGAAAGGAAGGCTGCCGTGTCGGCAGGAAGCTGTAACAGCTTTTGTCTACACTTCTGCAGAGGCCGCCCCCATCGGTGCGGCGACAAGGAGAAAACTCCATGAAGATGTTGCGTGTGCCTTTGTTTATGATCGGTCTGCTCCTCTGTTCCCAGGGTTTCGCCGCCACGGCCCAACAAAACAAAATGACCACTTGCAATGCCGATGCGACCGCCAAGAGCCTCAAGGGCGATGAACGCAAGACTTTCATGAGCACCTGCCTCAAGGCAGCGCCGGCGGCCAACGATGGCAAGACCCTGACTCCGCAACAACAGAAAATGACCACCTGCAACGCCGATGCGAAAACCAAAGCACTGACCGGCGATGCGCGCAAGGCGTTCATGAGTGATTGCCTGAAGAAAAAATAATCAGCTGACTGTGTGTTGAGCTTGCCGGCCTCATCGCGGGCAAGCCCGCTCCCACAGGGATTTCGGCTGTTCGCTGAATTTGTGTTCGACACTTGACCTGTGGGAGCTGGCTTGCCCGCGATGAGGCCCGAAAGGTCGGCCCGCATATTCCTAGTGCTCACCCCGGATCGCTGGCAGACTGCCAATCCTTTTACGCCGTTCGTTTTGAGGCTGTATGCCAACGTTTTCTGAGCGTCATGTTGTGTTTTGGGTCAGTTGCATCATCATTTTCGGCGGTTTGCTGCTGGTGTTGCCGCTGCGCTTGTTGCCGAGCCTGCTGGCCGGTTTGCTGGTGTTCGAGCTGGTCAACATGCTCACCCCGCAACTGCAACGGCTGATCGAAGGCCGCCGTGCCCGTTGGCTGGCCGTGGCGTTGCTCGGTACGCTGGTGGTCAGCGTGCTGGCGCTGATCTTTGCCGGCGCCATCAGTTTTCTCCTGCACGAAGCGGAAAACCCCGGGGCTTCCCTCGACAAATTCATGGGCGTGGTCGATCGAGCGCGCGGTCAGTTGCCGCCGTTCATCGACGCCTATCTGCCGGCCAGCGCCGCCGAATTTCGCGTAGCGATTGGTGAGTGGGCGAGCAAGCACCTGGCCGACCTGCAGCTGGTCGGCAAGGACGCGGCGCACATGTTCGTGACGTTGCTGATCGGCATGGTGCTCGGCGCGATCATCGCCCTGCAGCGAGTGCCGGACGTGACCAAGCGCAAACCGCTGGCGGCCGCACTGTTCGACCGTCTGCATCTGCTGGTTCAAGCGTTTCGCAACATCGTGTTCGCGCAGATCAAAATCTCGCTGCTCAATACTTTCTTCACCGGGATCTTCCTTGCGGTGATCCTGCCGATGTTTGGCATCAAGCTGCCGCTGACCAAAACCCTGATCGTGCTGACCTTCCTGCTCGGCCTGCTGCCCGTGATCGGTAACCTGATGTCGAACACGCTGATCACCATCGTCGGTCTGTCGCTGTCGATCTGGGTGGCGCTGGCGGCGTTGGGCTACCTGATTTTTATCCACAAGCTCGAATACTTCCTCAACGCGCGCATTGTCGGCGGACAGATCAGTGCCAAGTCGTGGGAGTTGCTGCTGGCGATGCTGGTGTTCGAGGCCGCGTTCGGCCTGCCGGGGGTGGTGGCGGGGCCGATTTATTACGCGTATCTGAAGAGTGAGTTGAAGCTGGGCGGGATGGTTTGATCCAGGCTTTGTAGCGTCTGAGCCGGCGCTTTCGCGAGCAAGCCCGCTCCCACAGGATCACACCGAACCTGTGGGAGCGCACCGCCCATTCTGGATCAGTTCACCGAGCCATAACGCTTCATGGCTTCAATCGCCAGACCGCTGCCGATGCTGCCAAAGATGTTCCCTTCAACATGCCGTGCATTCGGCAGCATCGCCGACACGCTGTTGCGCAGCGCCGGAATGCCGCTGGAACCGCCGGTGAAGAACACCGTATCGACCTGACCGACCGACACGCTGGCATCGTTCAACAGTTGCGTGACGCTGCCGCGCACCCGCTCCAGCAAGGCATCGATGGCCGACTCGAACAGAGCCCGCGTCAGTTCCACGCTCAATCCGCTTTCGATCCGGTCCAGCGGCACATGGCGGCTGTCGGCGTGGGTCAGCTGGATCTTGGTTTCTTCCACTTCCATCGCCAGCCAGTGGCCGGCGCGCTGTTCGATCAGCTTGAACAGGCGATCGATGCCGCCTGTGTCTTCGATGTCGTAGCGCATGCTGCCCAGAGCCAGCGTGGATTTTTGCGAGTACACCGAGTTGATGGTGTGCCAGGTCGCTAGGTTCATGTGGTGGCTGGTCGGCATGTAGGCACCGCTCTTCATGCGGCTGCCGTAGCCGAACAGCGGCATCAGGCCTTGCAGGCTCAGTTGTTTGTCGAAGTCGGTTCCGCCGATGTGCACGCCGCCGGTGGCGAGGATATCGTCGTGGCGGTTATCCACACCGCGTCGCTCGGGCGACAGGCGCACCAGCGAGAAGTCCGACGTACCACCGCCGATGTCGACGATCAGTACCAGCTCTTCCTTTTCGATGGTCGACTCGTAGTCGAAGGCCGCTGCAATCGGCTCGTACTGGAACGATACGTCCTTGAAACCGATCTTTTTCGCCACGTCCACCAGGGTGTCTTCGGCTTCCTGGTCGGCCAGCGGATCGTCATCGACGAAGAACACCGGGCGGCCCAGTACCACTTGTTCGAACTCCCGACCGGCGGCAGTTTCGGCGCGGCTCTTCAGCTGGCCGATGAACAGGCCGAGCAAGTCCTTGAACGGCATCGCTGTACCGAGCACGCTGGTGTCGTGCTTGATCAGCTTGGAACCGAGCAGGCTCTTCAGCGAGCGCATCAGGCGGCCTTCGTAGCCTTCCAGGTACTCGTGCAGCGCCAGGCGACCGTACACCGGGCGGCGTTCCTCGATGTTGAAGAAGACCACCGACGGCAGGGTGATCTTGTCGTCTTCCAGCGCGATCATCGTTTCCATGCCGGGGCGCAGCCAGCCGACGGTGGAGTTGGACGTGCCGAAGTCGATGCCGCAGGCACGGGCTGGAGAGGCGTCTTTCATGTCTTTCGGTTCCGGTCAAAAAAACGGCCGCGCAGTGTATGTCAGTGCGCGACAGATTCGAAGGCCGGCTATCTGCTAATTGATGACTAAACTGCCTTGAAAGCCAATGTTTCGCCCCAAACTTGCTGGCATGGGCCGGCAGACATACCGGCGGTCGCAAGAACCGTCGTCCACTGCCGATAAACTTCTGCTGCGCCACCCGGTCACAACCTTGAGATCGGTCAACCTGGCAAGCGCACAATGGCGCATGCTGGCATCGGCGCGAAATCGATAACGGATGGTGATTCCTTCGATGGACTTCAAAGACTATTACAAGATACTCGGCGTGGAGCCGACGGCTGACGACAAGGCAATCAAGGCTGCCTATCGCAAGCTGGCGCGCAAATACCACCCCGATGTCAGCAAGGAAAAAGACGCCGAGGCCAAGTTCAAGGACGCCTCGGAAGCCTATGAAGCGCTGAAAAGCGCTGACAAACGCGCTGAATATGACGACCTGCGCCGCTACGGCCAGCATGGTCAGCCATTTCAGGGGCCACCGGGCTGGCAGAGCCGTGGCGGTTTTGGCGGCGGCGGTGGCGACACGGGTGATTTCTCGGACTTCTTCAGTTCGATCTTCGGCAATCGCGGCCCCGGTTTCGGTGGCGGCGAAGGCCGGCAGCAACGCAGTGCAGGGCGCCGAGGGCAAGACGTGGAAATGGAACTGCCGATCTTCCTCGAAGAGACCCTGTCGAGCGAGTCGAAGAAGGTCACCTTCCAGGTGCCTCAGTACAATGCTAACGGTCAGCACGTCAGCAACACCAGCAAGAGCCTGAACGTGAAGATCCCGGCGGGTGTCACCGACGGCGAGCGCATCCGTCTCAAGGGCCAGGGCGCACCGGGCGTCGGTGGCGGGGCGAATGGCGATCTGTACCTGACCATCCGTTTCGCGCCGCACCCGAAATTCGATGTCGAAGGTGAAAACCTGATCATCACCTTGCCGCTGGCCCCGTGGGAGCTGGCGCTGGGCGCCGAGGTGGCCGTGCCGACCCTGACCGGCAAGATCAACCTCAAGGTTCCGGCCGGCAGCCAGAACGGCCAGCGCATGCGCGCCAAGGGCCATGGTTTGAAAAACAAGGCAGGCGAGCGCGGTTATCTGTTCGTGCAGCTCAAGGCCGTGATGCCGAAAGCGGCGGACGATGAGGTCAAGGCGCTGTGGCAGGAACTGGCGAAGAAAGCCGCCTTCAATCCGCGAGAGAACTTCTGAACCCGACGACGGAGTAGCCCATCATGAGCAGCCCCCTGATCGTTCAACTGGACATGGCAGAATTCTGTGAGGCAGCCGATTTATCGGATGTCTACGTGATCGAAATTGTCGAACACGGCATCCTCGAACCTCAGGGCAAGCAGCCCCGGGAATGGCGTTTCACTGACTACGAACTGGCCTTGGCCAAACGCGCCGCCAAGCTGCGGCGCGACCTGGAGCTGGAATGGGAAGGGGTGGCGCTGGCGCTGGACTTGCTTGAAGAGGTTCGCGAGTTGCGGGCCGAAAACCGCATGTTGCGCCAGCGTCTTGCGCGGCTGGTGGTCGACTAGTCCGTCTGATGTTTATCGATTGCTGGTGCGGGCCTCTTCGCGAGCAAGCTCGCTCTCACAATTGGAATGCATAATCCTGTGGGAGCGGGCTTGCTCGCGAAGAACGATAACGCAGGTTCCCCAGCTCAAGATTTTCTGGGTAATACCACGCTGAACAACGTGCCGTCAGCCTCGTTCGAGCTGACTTCAATGGAGCCGCCATGGGCGGTGACGACCTCCTTGACGATAAACAATCCCAACCCAAGGCTGGTCGACGGTTGCCCGAGCTCTTCGTCGGCGCTGCGCACCAGCGGGTCGAAAATCGTCCCGATCGCTTCTTCCGGAATCGGCGTGCCGTAATTGTGCACCGACAGGCAAACGCGCTCGCCTTCGCCGCTGACGGTGAGGGTGACGGCGCGTTTGTTCGAACCGTGCTGCAAGGCGTTGCCGATGAGGTTCTGCAACAGTTGATCCATGCGTCCGGCATCCCAGACACCTTGTGTGTCGCCCTGTACGTTTATCTCCGGATCGCATTCCGGGTTGCCGGCACAGGCCTCGGCGACGGCTTCGCGCGCCGCTTCGGCCAGATCCATCGGCGCCGGTTCGATCGGCAGGCTTTTGCCGAGACGGCTGCGCACCAGTTCCAGCAAATCACTGACCATTGCCGCCATGTGATGCGCGCCGCGTTTGATGTGCAACGCGCAGGTCAGGGCCTCGCCTTGCAAACTGGATTTGCGCAGCAGTAGTTCGGTGGACATGCTCACCGCCTGCAAGGGCGCGCGCAGGTCGTGGCCGAGGATGGCGAGGAAGATATCGCGGGAACGATTGACCTGTTCGGCATACGCCGCCGTCGATTCGGCGAGTGCTTCGTCGATGGCTTCGTTGAAGCGGATCATGTCCTGAAAATAGGTCATGTCCGGTGATTCCAGGCTGTCGACCCAGCGTCGAATCACGCAGGCGCGCAGATGACGGAATTCAGAGGTCATCTGCACCAGGTCGAAACCGACGGTGTGGCGCAGTTCGCCGTGGCTGGCGCCGGCCTGGTCGAGACTGGGCGTCCTGTCCGGGCCTTCGCCGCGTGCCTTGGCCGCTTGTTCGCCGCGGCTTTGCGGTTTGCTCATGTCACGGGCTGCGGCCAGCAGAATCGCTTTGGCGTGGTCGCGCAGCCCGGCAGTGTCGAGAAAGTCGGCCGCCGGAGTAATGGTGGCGGCGAACTGTTGCCATTCATCGACGATGGGTTCGACGTTGGCCACGATGAATTCGGAAAGACGCATGGGCAGTACCTGAAAATAGCCGGCAGCGATTCGAATAGTAGTCCCTTTGACGGGAATTTCACGACCGCTCAGAGGGCGACATTGTGCGTCCATGAAAAAGGCCCCGGCCCCGTGTGTCAGTCACGGGGCCGGGGCCTTTCAGTGCGTGGCGGCGGGCTCAGAACAGGAAGTAACGCTGCGCCATCGGCAGTGTTTCAGCCGGTTCACACCAGAGCAGCACGCCGTCGGCCTTGACCTGATAAGTCTGCGGATCGACGTCGATGTTCGGCAGATAGTCGTTGTGGATCAGGTCGGTTTTCTGTACCTCGCGGCAACCTTTGACCACGGCGATTTTCTTCTTCAGCCCCAGTGCCTCGGGCAAGCCGTCCGCCAGCGCCGCCTGGCTGATGAAGGTCAGGCTGGTGGCGTGCAGCGAGCCGCCGTAACTGGCGAACATCGGGCGGTAGTGCACCGGTTGCGGCGTCGGAATCGAGGCGTTGGCGTCGCCCATCAGACTCGCGGCAATCGCCCCGCCCTTGAGGATCAGGGTCGGTTTGACGCCGAAGAAGGCTGGGCGCCAGAGCACCAGATCGGCCCACTTGCCGACTTCGATCGAACCGACTTCATGGCTGATGCCGTGGGTGATTGCCGGGTTGATCGTGTATTTGGCGATGTAGCGTTTGGCGCGGAAGTTGTCGTTGCCTTCGCCGTCCTGCGGCAGCGGGCCGCGCTGTTTTTTCATCTTGTCGGCGGTCTGCCAGGTGCGCGTGATGACTTCGCCGACGCGCCCCATGGCCTGACTGTCGGAGCTGATCATCGAGAACGCGCCGAGGTCGTGGAGGATGTCTTCGGCGGCAATCGTTTCGCGACGGATGCGGCTTTCGGCGAAGGCGACGTCTTCGGCGATGCTCGGATCGAGGTGGTGGCAAACCATCAGCATGTCGAGGTGTTCGTCGATGGTGTTGCGGGTGAACGGCCGGGTCGGGTTGGTCGAGCTCGGCAGCACGTTAGGGAAACCGCAGGCCTTGATGATGTCCGGCGCATGACCGCCGCCAGCACCCTCGGTGTGATAGGTGTGGATGGTGCGGCCCTTGAACGCGCCGAGGGTGGTTTCGACGAATCCGGACTCGTTGAGGGTGTCGGTATGGATCGCCACCTGCACGTCGTACTGGTCGGCGACGCTCAGGCAGTTGTCGATGCTTGCCGGGGTGGTGCCCCAGTCTTCGTGGAGCTTGAGGCCGATGGCGCCGGCCTTGACCTGTTCGATCAACGGTTCCGGCAGGCTGGCGTTGCCCTTGCCGGTGAGGCCGATGTTCATCGGGAACGCGTCGGCGGCCTGGAGCATGCGTGCCAGGTGCCACGGGCCAGAAGTGCACGTCGTTGCGTTGGTGCCGGTGGCCGGCCCGGTGCCGCCGCCGATCATGGTGGTGACGCCGCTCATCAGCGCTTCTTCGATCTGCTGCGGGCAGATGAAGTGGATGTGCGTGTCGATGCCGCCGGCGGTGAGGATCATGCCTTCGCCGGCGATCACTTCGGTGCTGGCGCCGATGGCGATGGTCACGCCGGGCTGCACGTCCGGGTTGCCGGCCTTGCCGATGGCGGCGATACGACCGTCCTTGAGGCCGACGTCAGCCTTGACGATGCCCCAGTGGTCGATGATCAGCGCGTTGGTGATCAGCGTGTCGACCACTTCGGCGGCGAGCAACTGGCTCTGGCCCTGGCCGTCGCGGATCACTTTGCCGCCGCCGAATTTCACTTCTTCGCCGTAGGTGGTGAAGTCCTTTTCGACCTCGATCCACAACTCGGTGTCGGCCAGGCGCACCTTGTCGCCGACGGTGGGGCCGAACATGTCGGCGTAGGCTTGACGGGAAATCTTCATCTAGCGTCCTTCAGGAAAATAGCGGTGAGCCATCGACCCTCACCCTAACCCTCTCCCAGAGGGAGAGGGGACTGATCGCGGTGAGGCGGCTATCGGTGATCGGCTCCCTCTCCCTCTGGGAGAGGGTTGGGGTGAGGGCTGCGGTACACGCGGACTCAGAGGTCACCCATGACCCGCCCGGCAAACCCGAACACCCGCCGATGCCCGGCGTAATCCACCAGTTCCACCTCGCGGCTCTGCCCCGGTTCAAAGCGCACCGCCGTGCCCGCCGGGATATTCAGCCGCATGCCACGGCTGGCCGCGCGATCAAAGGTCAGCGCATCGTTGGTTTCGAAAAAGTGATAGTGCGAGCCGACCTGGATCGGTCGGTCGCCGCTGTTGGCGACTTTCAGGCTGACGGTGCGGCGGCCGACGTTGAGTTCGATGTCGCCGGGCTGGATCTGGTACTCGCCAGGAATCATCACTGGGCTCCTTGCAGAATCTTGTAATAGAGGGCAGTCGGTCGATACGTGCCATTCGGATCGCAGGCGTAGTCGGGGATTTCCCCGGCGCGGGTGTAACCCTGAGCCTTGTAGAAATCTTCGGCGGGCGAGCCGGCTTCGGTGTCGAGGTAGAGCATGCCGCGCTTGTGTTTGGGAGCTTCCTGCTCCAGCGCCTGCATCAGTTGCTGGCCGAGACCGCGACGCCGGGCGTGTTCGCGCACCAGCAGTTTTTGCACCTCGGCGCGATTGAGGCCGTTGGCCTTCTGGCACAGGCCCAGTTGCACACTGGCCAGCACCTGTTCGTCCTTGACCACCACCCAGAGCAACACGCTGCCTTTGTTCACTTGCTGTTGCAGGTCATCGAAATAGGCGCGGGCCTGAGCGGCATCGAGGTCGGCCATGAAGCCGACGCTGGCGCCATATCCCACCGCGTCAAGCAGCAGGTCGATCAGGCCCTGACGATAGTGGGCAAAACTTTCAGCGTTGACGCGACGCAGTTGGGCGGCGTTCATCGGTGTCACTCCTTGTTGGCGTCAGGCGGCTCCGCGCCAGGGTTGAGGGTCAGTTGCATGAAGGTCAGGTCGAGCCAGCGACCAAACTTGGTGCCGACTTGCGGCATCTGCCCGGTGATGACGAATCCGGCGCGTTCATGCAGGCGAATCGAGGCAGCATTGCCGCTTTCGATGGCGGCGACCATGACGTGCTTGCCGCCAGTCTTCGCCCGTTCGATCAGTGCGGTCATCAGTTGCGGGCCGAGGCCATTGCCGCGTTGGTCGCTGCGCACGTAAACCGAGTGTTCGACGGTGTGGCGAAACCCGTCGAACGGCCGCCAGTCACCGTACGAAGCGTAGCCGAGCACGCTGTTGTCGCCGTCGACGATCACCAGAATCGGGTAGGCCTGCGCCTGACGTGCGCTGAACCACGCCTGGCGATTGCCGAGGTCGACGGCGGATTCGTTCCAGATCGCCGTGGTATTGAGCACGGCGTCGTTGTAGATATCGCGGATCGCCGGCAGGTCAGCATGGAGGGCATCGCGAATGGAGTAAGTCATGGCGCGGCCTCAGACGATCGGTTGGTGAACGGTGACCAGTTTGGTGCCGTCGGGAAACGTCGCTTCAACCTGGATTTCCGGGATCATTTCCGCGATGCCTTCCATCACTTGCTCGCGACTCAGCAGCGTGGTGCCGTAGTGCATCAGTTCGGCTACGGTCTGGCCGTCACGGGCGCCTTCGAGCAGCGCGGCGGAGATGTAGGCCATGGCTTCCGGGTAGTTGAGCTTCACGCCACGGGCCAGGCGCCGTTCGGCGACGAGGCCGGCGGTGAAGATCAACAGCTTGTCTTTTTCGCGTGGGGTCAGGTCCATCGTTTTAAATCCATTTGGGCAGATTTGTGTGGTTCTTGTAGTGAGTGGGGTGTCAGTTGGAACCACCCCTCACCCTAGCCCTCTCCCGGAGGGAGAGGGGACCGATTCAGGTTGTTTGTTATGGCCAGTTCAGTCAGCAACATTTTTGAGTTAACAAATTCTTTTCAGGCACTTCGGTCAGGCGCCCTCTCCCTCCGGGAGAGGGCGGGGGGTGAGGGCTGGTTTTCAGGTGTTCCATATTCTTGGCGGTACTGCCTCGCGTCCCATCAATTTCGGCCGCAACAAGCGCCACAATTCAATAAGCCACGCTCGCGCCAGCAACGCTTCACTGGCCAGACAACGCGCAACCAGCAACCCCGGCAGTTGCGTCAAATCCCCGCGCACGTCATGCCCTAGCGAACGACAACGCTCCAGCAATTCAGCGTCGATTTCACCGGTCACCAGCAGCGTCGCAAACACCGGATGACCATCCAGACCAATCGGCGAGTCAAGCAAACCGTCATTCCCGACAATGCGCTGGCGTTCATGCCAGAGCAATCGACCGTCGCGGCGAATATCCAGATGCGCCTGAAAATGCCCGAGGTCGAACCGTTCGCCACTGGCCGGACGCCCCAGCGCCACCACGTCCCAGTAGAACAGCCGGGCGTCACCTTCCAGGTTAATCGAAGTGGTCAATTCGGCCTGGGCGGCGCTGTAGACGATGGTCTCCTGCGGCAACCATTCCAGTGTCGCGCCGGCGGCGACGCGCAAGTCGAGCGTCTGATAAGCGGGGCCTGCGGCGCGATACCACTTGGCGGCGCCGGGGCTGGTGATCTGCGCCCAGGCGTTTTGTTCAACGCTGGCGCTGATATCGAGTCGGTCACCGCCGGCAATCCCGCCCGGCGGGTGGACGATGATGTGCTGGCAGACTTGCGGGCCTTCGGCGTACAGATGCTTTTGCACCCGCAGCGGGCCGAGGTGCCGACGCATGACCGGGCGCGTGCAGTCGCCGAAACGGGCGTAGGCCAGTTCGAGCTCGGCGTGCCAGCTTGGGGTAAACAGGGCAGGTGAAACAGTCGAATTCATGGTTTGTAATTATCGTTAGGAAGCTACAGATTAGTTCGTTGTACTAGATCGTTACCAGCCCGCGCACACCTTCGGCCTCCATATTTTCACCGCGACCCTGCTGGACGATCTCGCCACGGGACATCACCAGGTATTGATCGGCCAGTTCGGCGGCGAAGTCGTAAAACTGCTCCACCAGCAAAATCGCCATGTCGCCGCGTTCCGCGAGTTTCCTGATCACCGCGCCGATCTCCTTGATTACTGACGGCTGAATGCCTTCGGTGGGTTCGTCGAGGATCAGCAAACGTGGCCGGCTGGCCAGTGCGCGGCCAATCGCCAATTGCTGTTGCTGACCGCCGGACAGATCGCCGCCGCGACGCTGCTTCATTTGTAGCAGCACCGGGAACAGTTCGTAGATGAAACCTGGGACTTCTTTGGCTTCTGAGCCGGGAAAGCGTGACAGGCCCATCAGCAGATTCTCTTCCACCGTCAGCCGTCCGAAAATTTCCCGGCCTTGCGGCACGTAAGCGATTCCCGCGTGAACCCGCTGGTGCGGCTTGAACGTGGTGATCGGTTTGCCTTCCCAATTCACCGCGCCCTCCTTGGCCGGCAGCAGGCCCATCAGGCATTTGAGCAGAGTGGTCTTGCCGACGCCGTTACGGCCGAGCAGGCAGGTCACTTCTCCGACTTTCACGTCAAAGCTCAGGCCGCGCAGGATGTGGCTTCCGCCGTAGTACTGATGCAGCTTCTCGACTTGCAGCATTTCCAGATCTCCTCAAATCCCCCTGTGGGAGCGAGCAAGCCCACTCCCACATTGGAAAGGTGTTTGCAGTTTCAGCGGCCGAGATAGACCTCGATCACGCGCTCGTTTTCCTGCACCTGTTCCAGCGACCCCTCAGCCAGCACGCTGCCCTGATGCAGCACGGTGACGTGGTCGGCAATCGAGCCGACAAAGCCCATGTCATGTTCCACCACCATCAGCGAATGTTTGCCGGCGAGGCTCTTGAACAACTCGGCAGTGAACTCGGTTTCGGCGTCGGTCATGCCGGCCACCGGTTCGTCGAGCAGCAACAGTTGCGGATCCTGCATCAGCAACATGCCAATCTCGAGAAACTGCTTCTGCCCATGAGACAACAAGCCTGCCGGGCGATTGACCGACGAGGTCAGGCGAATCGTCTCCAGCACTTCGCTGATGCGATCGCGCTGCTCGCCGCTCAACCGCGCACGCAAACTGGCCCACACCGACTTGTCGGTCTTCTGCGCCAGTTCGAGGTTTTCGAACACGCTCAGGGCTTCGAATACCGTCGGTTTCTGAAACTTGCGGCCGATGCCGGCCTGGGCAATCTGCACTTCGCTCATCAGCGTCAGGTCGAGGGTTTCACCGAACCAGGCCTTGCCATGACTGGGGCGAGTCTTGCCGGTGATGACGTCCATCAGCGTGGTTTTGCCCGCGCCGTTGGGGCCGATAATGCAGCGCAACTCGCCGACGCCGATGTACAGATTGAGATTGTTCAACGCACGGAAGCCGTCGAAGCTGACGCTGATGTCTTCCAGAGTCAGGATCGTGCCGTGGCGGGTGTCGAGCCCAGGGCCGGCGCTTTGGCCGAGACCAATAGAGTCGCGGCTGGTGCCGGCATCCTTGTTCGGTTCGACAGGGAAGAAGGCTGGCTCCAGCATGAATTCAGCGCTCGCCGTGACTCTCATTGTTCACCTCGTTTCTTCAGCAGACCGATCACGCCTTTGGGCAGGTACAGCGTCACGACAATGAACAGCGCGCCGAGGAAGAACAGCCAGTATTCCGGGAACGCCACGGTGAACCAGCTCTTCATGCCGTTGACCACGCCGGCACCGAGCAGCGGGCCGATCAGCGTGCCGCGACCGCCAAGCGCGACCCATACGGCCGCTTCAATCGAATTGGTCGGCGACATTTCACTCGGGTTGATGATCCCGACCTGCGGCACGTACAGCGCCCCGGCCAGACCACACAACACCGCGCTCAAGACCCAGACAAACAGCTTGAAACCGCGCGGATCGTAGCCGCAGAACATCAGGCGGTTTTCCGCATCTCGCAGGGCGGTCAGCACTCGCCCGAACTTGCTCTGCGCCAGACGCCAGCCGATGAACAGGCTGGCAACCAGCAACAACACCGTGGCCAGAAACAGCACCGCGCGAGTGCCCGGTTCGGTGATGCCGAAACCTAGGATGGTGCGGAAATTGGTGAAGCCGTTGTTGCCGCCAAATCCGGTCTCGTTGCGAAAGAACAGGAGCATGCCGGCGAAGGTCAGGGCCTGGGTCATGATCGAGAAGTAAACGCCTTTGATCCGCGAACGGAAGGCAAAAAAGCCGAATACCAACGCGAGCAATCCCGGTGCCAACACTACCAGACACATCGCCCAGACAAAGCTGCTGGTGCCGGCCCAGTACCAAGGCATTTCGCTCCACGACAGGAAGGTCATGAATGCCGGCAGCCCATCACCGGCGGCCTGCCGCATCAGGTACATGCCCATCGCATACCCGCCGAGCGCGAAGAACAAACCGTGGCCCAGCGACAGCAGACCGGCGTAACCCCAGACCAGATCCAGCGCCAGGGCGACGATGGCGTAGCAGAGGATTTTGCCAACCAGCGTCAAGGTGTAGGCCGAAACGTGCAGTGCGCTGTCTGCCGGCAACAACGACAGCAGCGGCAGGGCGATCAGCAGTGCGAGGATCACCGCGCCAACAGCAATCGTGATTTTCGGCCCGGCTTTTTGTGTGGCCGTGACTAACAGAGGCTGGTTCATCAGTCGATCACCCGTCCTTTCAGTGCGAAGAGGCCTTGCGGACGTTTCTGGATAAACAGAATGATCAGCGCGAGGATCAGGATTTTGCCGAGCACCGCACCGATCTGCGGTTCGAGAATCTTGTTGGCGATACCCAGGCCGAACGCGGCGAGCACGCTGCCGGCCAGTTGACCGACGCCGCCAAGCACCACCACCAGGAACGAGTCGATGATGTAGCTTTGACCGAGGTCAGGGCCGACGTTACCGATCTGGCTCAGCGCCACGCCACCGAGCCCGGCGATGCCCGAGCCGAGGCCGAACGCGAGCATGTCGACGCGCCCGGTCGGCACGCCACAGCAAGCGGCCATGTTGCGGTTCTGGGTGACGGCGCGAACGTTGAGGCCCAAGCGGGTCTTGTTCAGCAGCAGCCAGGTCAGCACGACGACGAACAGCGCGAAAGCAATGATGACGATGCGGTTGTACGGCAGCACCAGATTGGGTAGGACTTGAATCCCGCCGGACAACCATGCCGGGTTGGCGACTTCAACGTTCTGCGCACCGAACACCAGACGCACGAGCTGAATCAGCATCAGGCTGATACCCCAAGTGGCGAGCAGGGTTTCCAGTGGGCGGCCGTAGAGGTGACGAATCACCGTACGCTCCAGCGCCATGCCGATGGCGGCGGTGACGAAAAATGCTACCGGCAATGCGATCAGCGGATAGAACTCGATCGCTTGCGGCGCGTAACGCTGGAACATCAACTGCACGACGTAGGTCGAGTAGGCGCCAAGCATCAGCATCTCGCCGTGGGCCATGTTGATCACCCCGAGCAAACCGAAGGTGATCGCCAGACCGAGCGCCGCCAGCAGCAGAATCGAACCGAGCGACATGCCGCTGAAGGCTTGGCCGAGGATCTCGCCGATCAGCAGTTTGCGTTTGACTTGGGCGAGGCTGGTTTCGGCGGCGGTGCGCACATTGGCATCGGTTTCGACGCCGGGCTCGAGCAAACCTTCGAGGCGCGTGCGGGCGAGTGGATCACCGGTTTCGCCAAGCAGACGCACTGCGGCGAGGCGCACCGCCGGATCGCTGTCGACCAGTTGCAGGTTGGCCAGCGCCAGGCTCAGGGCGGCATGAACGCTTTCGTCTTTTTCGCCAGCCAGTTGCTGGTCGAGGAATTTCAGCTGCGCGGGTTTCGCGCTTTTCTGCAATTGCTGCGCGGCAGTCAGACGGATTTTGGCGTCGGCGGCGAGCAATTGGTGGCTGGCCATGGCGGTGTCGATCAGACCCCGCAGGCGATTGTTCAGGCGCAGGGTTTTGGGTTGGCCGTCGACGGTCAATTCGCCTTGCTGCAGGGCGTTGATCAGTTCGATACGTGCCGGATCGGGCTGCGCGGCCCAGGCTTCGAGCAGTTTTGCCTGTTGCACGGGGTTGGCCGCGACGAAGTCTTCGGCATCACCGGCGTGGGCGAGTATCGGCAACAACAGTGCGATGGCGAGAAGCAAACGGTAGATGGCAGTGCGCATATGCGTGGCCTTGCGTAGTGATCGTTCCCACGCTCCGCGTGGGAATGCAGCCCGGGACGCTCCGCGCCCCCAAAGCGGACGCAGAGCGTCCGTTGAGGCATTCCCACGCAGAGCGTGGGAACGATCAGGTTGAGCGGGATAACTCAGTTGCTCTTCACCGCATAATCCGGCTTCTTGTCGTTGCCCTGAATGAACGGGCTCCACGGCTGCGCACGGATCGGGCCTTCGGTTTGCCATACCACGTTGAACTGACCGTCGCTCTGAATCTCGCCGATCATCACCGGTTTGTGCAGGTGGTGATTGGTCTTGTCCATGGTCAGGGTGTAACCGGACGGCGCGGCGAACGTCTGGCCAGCGAGGGCTTCGCGGACCTTGTCGACGTCGGTCGATTTGGCTTTCTCAACCGCCTGCGCCCACATGTGGATGCCGACGTAAGTGGCTTCCATCGGGTCGTTGGTCACAGCCTTGTCAGCGCCCGGCAGGTTGTGTTTCTTCGCGTAGGCTTTCCAGTCATCGACGAACTTCTTGTTCACCGGATTCTCCACCGACTCGAAGTAGTTCCACGCCGCGAGGTTGCCCACCAGCGGCTTGGTGTCGATGCCGCGCAGTTCTTCTTCGCCCACCGAAAACGCCACCACCGGTACGTCGGTGGCCTTCAGGCCCTGGTTGGCCAGTTCTTTGTAGAACGGCACGTTGGAATCGCCGTTGACGGTCGAGATCACAGCGGTCTTGCCGCCGGCCGAGAACTTTTTGATGTTGGCGACGATGGTTTGATAGTCGCTATGACCGAACGGGGTGTAGACCTCTTCGATGTCTTTATCCGCTACGCCTTTGGAATGCAGGAACGAGCGCAGGATCTTGTTGGTGGTGCGCGGATACACGTAGTCGGTGCCGAGCAGGAAGTAGCGCTTGGCGCTGCCGCCTTCTTCGCTCATCAGGTATTCAACCGCCGGGATCGCTTGCTGGTTCGGCGCGGCGCCGGTGTAGAAGACGTTCGGCGACATCTCTTCGCCTTCGTATTGCACCGGGTAGAACAGCAGACCGTTGAGCTCTTCGAACACCGGCAGCACCGATTTGCGCGACACCGAGGTCCAGCAGCCGAACACCACCGCGACCTTGTCCTGGGTCAGCAACTGCCGGCCCTTTTCGGCGAACAGCGGCCAGTTCGACGCCGGGTCGACCACCACCGGTTCGAGCATCTTGCCGTTGACGCCGCCCTTGGCGTTGATCTCGTCGATGGTCATCAACGCCATGTCTTTGAGCGACGTTTCGGAGATCGCCATGGTGCCGGACAACGAATGCAGGATACCGACCTTGATGGTCTCGGCGGCCTGGACAGTCCAGGTCATGCCCATCGCGGCAATGGATGCCGTGAGTGTGAAAGCCTTGATCAAACTGCGACGCTTCATTGTGCGATCTCCATGAACGTTAAAGTTTTTTATGGTTGGCAGATGCGGACGACTGAAGGGTGTTTTGCAAGGGCTGTGCCCAACCGCGCAAACGGCTTTGCCAGAGGGCAGCAGCGTCGGCTTGCCGCCACGGCGTGCACTATTAACAGGCAGCCAGGTCGCTGGCGTGCACAGGATTGCGCGCAAATGGTGCTGCGTCGGGGCGCACGATGCGCCACAGGATTGGATACAGAAACGATAGATATGTACCGCTGATCAACCGGCCTGCGACCACACACTCGTTGGACTGATAGCCCATTCTCTCCAACAGCAGGTTTTCAATCATGAGTGATCAAACAGGCCGCGATACCCGCGCCGCTGAAGCGTCCAGACCCAGACTGCCGAGGCTGAGCCCGGGATTCCTGACCGAAGAGGACGCCGCGCATTGGGTGCAAACCTATCTTCCGGCAAACGCCGATCGTGAATACGCCAGTGTGATCGTGCGTCTTGCGGACGGTGAGTTCGCCGCCACCCGGCCGGTGCCCGGCGACGGCGATGGATTTGATTTCAGGACAATTCTCGAAGTCGATTCGGCGGGTAATTTTCTGCAGCCCAAGGGCGCGACGTGCGTGGCCAGCGTCCGCTCACATCCTCCCGTTCAGGACACGTCTCGTGAGGTCCAGGCTGGCGTCGACAAACCGGCCCTCGGCCTGTTCATCAACTTTTTCTCCGACACGGATTTCATCGCCAACGTCGCGCAACGGGATTTTTTCCGACGTAGCTATTTGTGCGTAGCCGACGGCAGCCTGCTCAGCTACACGCCGAGCGGATCGCAGGATGAACTCGACTACTACCTCTGGCTCAAGGCCGGCGCACCGCGTGAGCATCCACTCGCCGTGTACGGAGTGGAGAACGTGATCAAGAAGGTCGCGACGGTGGGCGAACTGCGCGTCATCGTCTCCAGTGCCGACTGGCGCGGTGCGCTGGGAACGGTGCCGCCGGACTGGCGTCCGGGCCTGATGTTCGGCAAAGGCGTGGTCACTGGGCTGCCGCTGATGACGCGCATTTGCGCCAGCGCCGGGCAAGCGGTGCAAGCGGCGTTGACGAGACGCAGTGCGCGCACTTCAGGGTTGGTACTGAAGAAGGTCGGAACCAACGAATACGTGGCGACACAACCGCGCCCGGCGGGCACCTCGCCATGGGAGCCGGGCACCTACTTTGCGCGCCGTGACGACGGTCATTTCATACTGCCGGACGGTTATGCGCTGGATGGTTTTTACTACGGCTCGCGACCGGATCCGTATAAGTTTCCACGGCACCAGCCATGGCTCTACGAGAACTTCTTCACCCCCGCTGAAGTCGCGTTCGCGATTGCCTGTTCTCATCAACACAGATTGCTGGCCGCTCCGTTCGCTTCGTTGTCTCTGTACATGCTCGCCACGGATGCGGCGATCCTGAAGTACACCTTCAGTGATTCCAGACTGGAGCGGGCGCTGAGCATCAAGAATCCTGACGGCACGATTGGCGACGGTGGCTTGCAGGCGAAACTCCACAGCGGCGTACTCAGACCACGGGAGTTCGTTTCAGTCGTGGCGGCGGCCGGTCAGCTGGAAGTTCTGCGGGCAAGCCGTCTGTGGGATCGGCTCGGCGCGGTGACCATCGAATGGCAGCCCTACGCCGGCTATCCCTGGCCGGCCATGGGTCCGACCTTTCTGTCTGCCGATGACGCTGCGCGTTATGCCCACGAGAAAATCGCTCAGCGCCGTGATCGCGAATACGCGGGATACATCTTCCAGCGCGAAGACCTGCGCTTTACCGTCACCGAACCGCTTCAGGGTGGCGTCGAAGAGAATCGTCGCCGACACCTTTTTCCGCAGGATAACCATGGCAATCCGGTGTTCCCCGACGGGCATGATTTGCGCGGGCGTTACGTCTCGCACAAAGCCCTGTCGACCCTTGATTCAGCGGACGTAGAACGGCGCAAATGGTCGCGCGAGGACGCTGCGCTGAGTCTGCAAATGTTCAGCGTCGAAGAGATCCGGCGCGCTCTGCTGGATGACACGCCGTTGTACCTGTCAGGCGCGCCACACAGCCTGGTACGGTTTCAGGCAGCCAATGTCGAGGCGCTGGAGCAGCGCTTGGGTACGGCGCAAGAACCCGGCCCGTTGGCGCTCGCGCTGGAGTCGGGAGCCAGCCTGCCCAGTGACTTCATCCGCGAAGTGGCGGCAGCCGGCCAGTTGTTCAATCTGCTCAACAACGCACTGTGGGGTGCGCGAGGATTGATCTCCCCGACATGGTCTGTCGCCACCGGGCCGTGGCAATGGCAGCGACCTGAACACGTCGCGTTCGGCGCGATTTTCTCTACGGCCGACGACGCGGCGCAGGATCGCTATTTCCACGACGAACGTCTGCATGACGAAGAGAAGGCCTGGTTCGGCTTCATCCTCAAACACCGTGATCGCGAGGAGTACGTGGCCAGTGAACTGGTGCCGGTCAGCAAGGACAAGAACAATGTGTTCCAGCCTCAGGCGCTGTTCGGTGTGGCCCGTCAGGCGCCGTGGCTGCAGTACCCGGAAGGCTTCAGTCGACAGGCGTTCTTCTATTCGCGGCAACGGGTCAAACATCTGCTTGCTGGCACATCGGCTTCCTGGCTGTCGCAAAATTTCATCGAGCCGGACGACCTGTACATCGCCATCTATTACTCACAACGGCGCCCGGTCATCGAACCCTGGTCGGATCAGCAGATCCCGCTGTTCATCTCCACGCAGGACGGTGCACTCCTGCGTTACCAACGACGCGTCGCCAGCAAGCTGTTCGATAACGACACGCCCAACATGGGCCTGGAAGACATCAAGAACCATTTGGGAAGCGGCAATCTGCGGCCGGAGGACTTCGTCAAACTGGTCGCTAATAGCGGTGAGCTGACGGTGCTGCGCACGAGCCTGTGCTGGGACCGTTCTGCCCCGGTCGATCCGACATGGCGGCCGTCGATGAACATCGAGCGTCGCTGGCTCGGGCCGGCCTTTCATGAGCAGGACGACGCGGTGATCGAGGCCCGTTCGCGATTGCCCGATCATCCGCAGAAAATCTTTGGCGGCGTGGTGTTGAAGCGCGCCGATGGTCTTTTTGTGGCCAGCGATCCGGTCGAAGTACCGCAGGAAGACTTCGATGTAAAACTGATTTTTCCTGACGAGAGCCTGCAAGCCGGGCTGTTTCCGCAGGATTGCACAGTGGTCGCGCGTTACCGTTCGCGGGTGGCGGCAGAGTTGCCGGTGGTGTTCTCCCACACCGAGAAGCAGGTGTACCTGAACATGTTGTCGGTCGACACCCTGTACTCGTCATTTTCGTTGCCGGACAACTTGCGCAAGATCGAGTACCTGTTCGCACCGGACGGTTCGCTGATCCGTTATGAAGCCGGGCTCTGGAGTCGTTTGCGCGCTGACCTGGCCAATGCCCTGAATGATTTCAAAAGCCTGCCAGCCGATCTCGACGGCAAGAAGGTCAAGCAGCAGATTTACAGCGGCGCTTTGCAGCCCAGCGTCTGGGTCAACCTTTTGGCCAGGGCCGGTTATTTGCAGGTCGTGAGCGGTAGCCGGTTGTGGGGCGCGCGTGGCGCGGTCAGTGTCTGGCAACCCTTTGCGCCGGCTGCTTCCGCCGAGCAGACGCAGGTGGCGCCGGTGTGCAGTCCGGTTTTTGTTCAGGATGACGCGGCTGCCTGCCATGTGCACAGACTGTCCCAGGAACGAGATAGCCTGACTGTCGGCCTTATTCTTTCGAATGAACGCGAGGGTCTTTTCATCGCCACGCTGCCCGTGGAGGCGCAGGACTCGCCCATGGTTTCCGAACGCGTATTCCTTGCCGGAAAATTGCCGACCGGGTTTGCCCTGCATGCGCTGTATGCGCGCGTTGCGAACGTTTTGCCGAGCGCGCCAAGTGACGATTTTCGACGGTTTTTTCCAGCGCCGATGGTGGTTCACCGGTTGTGCGAGGCGGCGTATACCCCGCAAGGATACAAACCGGTGTTTTTCTCCTGCGCCGATGGCGCGTTGTTGCGCTTCGATATGTCTCCCTTTGAACCGGGCGAGTTTACTGACCCCCACGGCCAGGTGGAGATACGGCCAAATCAGTTCGCCTCATTGCAGCAGGCAAGCAAGGATGAAAGTGACCTGACGCGGGGGCGCTTCGATCCGGTGGAATACGTTCGGCGCATGGCCCGGGCCGGCAAACTGGAAGTCATATTGGGCAGCGCTTATTGGTCACGTCACGGCGTGCTCGGCAAGGACTGGCAGCCGCACATGGCGGACGTGACTGCCGATGAACGCTGGGCGGCCAGACCGGTGCCGGCGCTGGGACCGGTCTTCCATCATGCTGACGACGCCGCTCGTTATGCCCAGCAGCGAGCAGGCCGTGACTTTGCGGTCGGCAGCGGTTTCGAGAGCGCGATACTCGCGCGCGCACCCAGGTTGCTTGATCGAACGCCGCGATTCGTTGCGCTCGAACCCTTGGCCAGCAGCGCCTCCGGTGCCAGCCCGGTCAGCCGGATTTTCCGTCCGGCACAGGATCCTTCGATCAACTTTCGTAATCCGGCGCCACGCTATCCGGACGGCTACACGCTGGTGGCAAGCCATCAGCTGTACCTGTCCGGCAACACCACGCTTGCCGCAGATGATGAACAGGTGCATGCGAATTTCGCCGCGCCGTTCATGGTGCGTGCGCATACCCACGATCTCAAAGACAAAGGCTTCGATATCAAGGATTACTACTACTCGACCCCTTACGGCGTGCTGATCCGGTACAGCCCCGGGTACACGCAAGCCGAACGGGAATTGTTGCGGAGCAAACAGGTGGAGTTCAGCGGCGGCAAATGGGTGACTCGCCTGTCACCGGCACAGTTCATTTCCCGGCTCGTTGAGCTGGAAGAATTTCGTGTGCTGATCGCCGGGCCGTACTGGAAGCAGTCGGGTCGCATCGGTTCCACGTGGCGATCTCGACGCAAACTGCCGGCACAACTTGGTGTGATCAAACGACGAGAAGAGCTGTAGGGTTCTGCCGTTTACGCGAGCAAGTTTGCTGACACAGGTTTTGCGTCGTCCCTGTGTTGGCGGGCTTGCTCGCGAAGAGGCCTATCAATCAAAAGGTGTAGTCAGCGGTGACGAAGAATGACCTTGGTTCGCCGAGAATCCATTGCTGCCCCTCGTTGTATTGACTCTGCGCGTACTGGCGGTCGAACAGGTTGTTCACCTGCAGACCCAGCGTGGTGTTGCGCAGTGCCCGCCACGACAGGGTCGCGTCGACAACGGTGTAACTCGGTAGCTCGTTGCGGTTGGCCAGGTCGGCATAACGGGCATCGACATAACGCACCCCGGCGCCAGCCTTGAGGTCATCGTTGATGGCTTTGCTCAGCCACAGGTTGGCGGTGCGTCGAGGCACGTCCACCGGGCGGTTGCCGTTGTACGAGAGGGTCTGGCCGTTGACCACCTCGGAGAAGTCGTCGTATTTGGCTTTGACGATTGCCGCGTTGGCTTGCAGTTGCCAGGCGTGCGGCAGTTGCAGATTGAGGCTGGCTTCCAGGCCATTGGATGATTGCTGGCCGACCTGCTGCTTGAGCGTCGGGTTGCCCGGATCGTCCGTCAGCAGCTTCTTCTTGACGATGCGATAGGCCGCCAGTGTGAACTCACCGCGCTGATCCCAGAACAGTTGCTTGAGGCCGACTTCGGTCTGGCGCGCCGTCGACAAGTCGTATTGCTGCTGGCTCGGGCTCAGAGAGATCAGGCCGCCGATGCCGTCGGTACTGGTCGCGATCTGACCGTAGAGCGATGTCTGTGGCGTCAGCGCAAATACCAGGCCGGCCTTCCAGTTGTTGCCGGTCAGGGTCTTGTCGCTCTGGCTGTCGTCGACCAGATTGGTGCGGTCGACATGCACGTAATCGCGACGTACGCCGGTCACCAGCGACCAGCGCTCGCTCAGTTGTGTGCGGTTTTCGGCAAACACCGACATCTGTCTGGTGGTGCTGTCGAACTGGTCGCGGTACGGATTGCTGCTCTCGAAATAGCCGTTTTGCGGGTGATGCAGATCCAGCGGTTGGCCATTCGGCAAGACGTCGTTGAACGGCGAGTTGCTGTCGAGCTGGAAACGGATGCGGTTGTAATCGACACCGCTGACGGTCTGGCTGTCGAGGCCGAACAGCGAGTGTTTGAAGGTGAAGGTCTGCCGGTCCCCGACCTGTTCCTGTGTGTGACCGATGCCGAAATAACCACTGCGGCTCAGCTGTTGTGTGGTGGCATTGAAGTTGTAGTTCTCGGCGTTCTGCCAGCGGCGTTGGGCCTTGAGGTAGTACAGCTCATTGCTGGCGCTGACCGCATCGTTGATCTGCCAGTCGCTGGTCAGGCGCGTCCATTGATCGTTGTAGTGTTGTTTGTCGTCGCGCACGTTGTAGTTCTTGTTGCGCAGGCTGTCCTTCAACTGGCCGTTGATCAGCGGTGTGCCGAAGTAGTTTTGCGGGCGCTGGTCGCCGTAGTCGTGGGCGAGGGTGAAGGCCAGGTCGTCAGTGGCCTGCCAGCGCAGGGCGGCACTGATGAAGTCGCTGGACAAATCGCCGCGATCAATCCAGCCGTGGCTGCGCAGGCGATTGAGGTTGAGGCGATAGCTGAGGGTATCGGTCAGCGAGCCGCCGCTGTCGAAGGCCTGTTGCTGACGATCGTACGAGCCGTAACCGAGGCGCATGTGGTTTTCGATCTCGCCTTCGAACGGTTTCTTCGGAATTACGTTGACCACCGCACCGGTCGCGCCTTCGCCATACAACACCGAGGCCGGGCCGCGCAGCACATCGACGCGATCCACCGACCAGGTGTCGACCGGGAAAGTGACGGTGCCCATGCCGGTGTACATGCGGTTGCCGTCATACAGCTGCATCACCGAACTCTGCCCGGTAAAACCTCGTGCCTGCAACGACGTACCGCCATCGCCCGGCGTGCCGGTGCGGCTGATGCCGGTGCTGCGCGATATCGCGTCCTGCACGTTTTGATCGCCACGGGCACGGACTTGCTCGCCACTGAGGCTTTCGACGCTGGCCGGGGTTTCCATCGCGCTGAGACTCAGGCGCGAACCGGCGGTGGTCGGTGTAGTCAGGCTGACGTTTTTATCGTCAACGGCCTGGGCTGTAATGGTGCCGGTGGGCAGCGTCAGCGGCGTGTTGTCGGCGTGGGCATTGTTCAAGGCGAGCAGGCAGAGGCTGGACAAGAGGTACTTGTTCATCAGACGGTGGATCACTTCTTCAAAATAAAATGCCCGCAGCTTTTGGCCGCGGGCAGAAGGGCAAATTTGCGTCAGGCAGCAACACTAAAAATGACCGGCGTATGAGTCCGGCAGTTTAGCGAGCTGTCTAAAACGCGCATCTCGCCTGATTCATGATGAAGTTGAGGCAGATTCAGGTTGGCGACCCAACCGCGACAGCAACAGCCGGTCGAGCCCCCATACCACCACCAGCGAAGCCCCCACCAGCGGGAACACCACCGCCAGTGCGAGCATGATCACCACGCCGGTTTTCCATTTCGGCAAGTCATGCCGCAGCGGAGGTACGCCGAACTTGCCCTGCGGCCGACGCTTCCACCAGATCACCACGCCGCTGACGGCGCTGAGCAGAATCATCAGACAGATCAGCAGCACGACGATTTGATTGAAGGTGCCGAACATCTTGCCTTCGTGGAGCATCACACCGATTTCCGTGGCCCGGGCGACGGCGCCGTACTGTTCGAAGCGCACGTCGGCGAGGACTTTGCCGGTGTACTGATCGACATGCAGGGTGGCGTCGTTGCGTGGATCGTCGGCGAACACGGCGATGGTGAAAACACCGGTGGCGGTGGTGGGCAGGGTGATGCTGTAGCCCTGTTCGACCTTGCGCTGCAGGGCGATATTTTGCACGTCCTGCAGGCTGATGGCTGGCGCCGCAGGGCCGGCATTGGCGCCCATGTGGGCCATGTGTTCGGCGTGATCGCCAGACATCGGCATTGGCGTGTTTTCCATCGCCCACGGCACGGTCTGGCGCGTGGCGCTGTTGAGGCTGCGGGCCTCGACGTCGGAGGTCGGTACGTTGTCCCACATCGCAGCCGGGAACACGTTCCACACCTGGGCGTACTGCTTGCCCCAGAACCCGGTCCAGGTCATGCCGCTGAGCAGCATCACCAGCAGTAATGCCGCGCCCCAGAACCCGGTGACTGCGTGCAGATCCCGCCACAGCACTCGACCGTGACTGTTCAGGCGTGGCCACAGAATCCCCGCAGCCTGGCCGCGTGGCCACCACAGGAAAACCCCGGACACCACCAGCACCACACCCCAACCGGCGGCCATTTCGATGAGGCGGTCGCCGACCGTGCCGATCATCAATTCGCCGTGGATGGCGCGAGCGATGGCTTGCAGGTTCTGCTTGGCATCCTGCTCGCCGAGGATGTCGCCGTGGTACGGATCGACGAACACATTGAGTTCGTGCTCCGCATTTTTCACAACGAATTGCGCGCTGCGTTCGGCGCTCACCGGCGGCAGGTATTGGGTAATCTGACCCTGTGGATAAGCGCTTTTCACCCGCTGCAACAAGTCGTCCGCCGACACCGTGTGATGCCCGGCCGGAACGTTGAGCAGGCTGCTGTACATCAGCGAATCGAGTTGCGGTTTGAACAGATAAATGATGCCGGTCAGGGCCAGCATCACCATGAATGGCGCGACGAACAATCCGGCATAGAAATGCCAACGCCAGGCCAGGTTGTAGAAATTCGGTTTGGGCTGTTTCATCACGAGTGCTCCGCTTGGCTTGGATCTTCTAGTTGTCTGTTGCCACTCGCTCCCTCAAGGGGAGCGAGTGCCCTTGAGGGTTAGAAACTCATGTCCACCTTGGTCCAGAGCGTGCGCCCCGGCTCATTGATGGCTTGCGGGTCGTTGGCCGGGTAACCGAACCCGGCGTTGCCCGCCAGGTTGAGGTGTTCGGCGTAAGCCTTGCCGAACAGGTTGTCGACGCCGGTACTGACCTTCCAGTTCTTGTTGATCCGGTAGGCACCGTTGAGCGAGAACACGCCGAAGCCCGAGCTCTTGTCGTAATCCTTGCCGACCACGTTGCCTTTGTTCTGGTCGATACGGTTTTGCGCGGCAACCACCCTCCACAGTGCGCCCGCGCTCCAGTTGTCTTCGCTGTAGGTCAGGCCGAAACGTGCATCCAGTGGCGGCATCTGCGGCAGTGCCTTGCCGTCGCTGCTGTTCTTGCCCCAGGCATAGGCCAGGGTCGCATCGGCTTTCCAGTGGTCGGTGAGTTTGTAGGCTGCACCGAGTTCACCGCCCATGATTCGCGCGTCGATGTTTTCGGCGCGGGAGGTGCTCATGCCCATCATCGTCGGGGTGTAGTCGAACAGGATGTAGTCGCGCACCACGCCGATGTAGCCCGAGGCCCAGGCTTCGAGGTCGGCGTCCTTGTAGTTCACGCCGAAGTCGAACTGGGTGGTTTTTTCCGGCTTGATCGAATCGAACGCATTGACCGAACCGGCCGGGCCGGACTTGGGCGAAAACAGCTCCCAGTAATCCGGAAAACGCTGCGCGTGGCCGAGGCCGGCGTAGAGGGTGGTCGGGCTGTCGGCCAGGTCGTGCTCGTAACGGACGAAGCCGCTCGGCAGAGTGTCGGCACGGGTATCGTCGGCAGTCGGGTTCGGCCGGGACATCATTCCCGAACCAGTGGTCTGCCGGAAATCCCTGGCCGAGGCGCGGTCGACACGGGCGCCGGTGATCAGCCGGTCGCGATCGGCGGCGTACCAGGTCAGTTCACTAAACACGCCGTAGTTATGGAAGTCGGCGTCCTTGGTGTACGGCTGATCCTTGTAGGTATCGATGCCCATGCCGCTGCGCTGACGGTGCTCGTTGGTCTGCGCATCCAGACCGGTAATCAGCTGAATGTCGGCCCAGCGCCAGGTGGCCTTGATCCGCGCGCCGAGGGTGCGGCGGTCGACGTTGGACGCCATGGGACCGGCCATCATCCCGGTGCCGGACGGCGTGCGCAGGGTGTAGTTGTCCATCACGTGGTCGGCGTAGTTGTAGTAGACCTGCGCTTCGAGCTTCTCCAGCACGTCGGTGATGTTGGATTTCTCGAAACGCAGACCGAGGCTTTCACGCAGGAACTGGGAGCCGTCCATGCCGCGCCCGGCATAACGCGCTTCGCCGTCGCCCTTGCCGGCGGTGAGTTCGATCAGGGTGTCGGCGTCCGGGGTCCAGCCGACCGCGACGTCGCCGTTCCACTTGTCATAGCGCGAGGCGACGATGTCGTTGTTGCCGTCGCGGTAGTCATCGGAATGCGCGGTGTTGCCAATCACCCGCACATAGCCCAATGGCCCGCCGGCAGCGGCGTCGACGACTTTGTCAAAGCGCCCGTGTGAGCCGGCCAGGATGCTTGCGTTGACGCGGGTGCCGAGTTCGCCGAAGTTCTCCGGTTCACGGTCGAACAGCACGGTGCCCGCCGAGGCGCCCGGTCCGTAGAGCACGGTTTGCGGACCTTTGATCACGGTGAGTTTGTCGTAGGTCTCGGGCGAAATGTACGAGGTCGGCGCGTCCATCCGGCCGGGGCAGGCGCCGAGCATCATGCTGCCGTTGGTGAGGATGTTCAGGCGCGAACCGAACATCCCGCGCAGCACCGGATCACCGTTGGTGCCGCCGTTGCGCACCAGGGCGAAGCCGGGAATGGTCTTCAGGTAGTCGCCGCCGTCGCTGGCCGGCACCGGTTGGCGCGGGTCTTTCGGGTTGGTGACGATGGTCAGCGGCGAGCTCGGGGCGATGGCGGTGATCACCGTCGGGCTCACCTCTTCAGCGTGGCCGGCATGCTCATCGGCCAGCACCAGCGGGGACAGCAATACGCCGCAAAGGACGGCGGTGGCGTGCGAGAAACGAATCCGCGATTCGTTCATGGCAAAGGACGCCCGGGCAGCGCCCGAGCGTGGAACAGCAGAAAACCTGGACATGACAATTTCCATCAAACAGTCGTAAACGACACGGCCGGCAGCCTGAAGCTGTCTTCTCTACCGTGTGCAATCAGAGGTGGGTGATTACGCTGCGACAGGCGGGGCGCGGGTACGGGCGCCGGGGAAGAAGGTCTGCCGGGCATGGCCCAGGCGCGGGGAGGGCGGGGTGAACGTGTTGACGTGGGCGATGCTGAACGTGGCGAAAGTGCCGCCGCCGGTCAGTGCCGGGCAGTTGAACAGCAGGCTGCAGTAGCCGCATTTTTCCCACAGCACATGGTGCGAGGATTGCGGCGGGCAGTGTTCGGCGACGGGTTTTGCTGCGTGCCCGGAGTGATCCATTCCGGGCATGTCCATCGACATGTCCATGCTCATTGGCATTGACGTCGAGGCGTGCTGATCCATCGGCATCGACTGAGAAATCAGTGGGCCGATGAAGATCATCAACATGGCGAACAGGGCAATCCAGCTGCCGCGGGTCAGGTGTTCAGTCTGACGGCGTTGCCGGGTTGGCCTGGCGCTCAGCGGGCGCATGGGCGGAGTTTGCCGGTAGGCTTACTGAGCGTGCACGTGAGCCTGTGTGGTTTCCGGTGGCTTCTTCTGCACGGCGACTTCGACGGTGACGTCTCCGGCCTTCTCGAAATGCATCGTCAGCGGAAAGCGTTTTCCATCGGTCAGCAGGCTGCGGTCGGTCGGATTCAGCAGCATCACGTGATAGGCCATCGGTGCAAAGGTCACGTTGCCGCCGGCCGGAATCTCGACGCTGGGCACCTGCTGCATTTTCATCAGGTCGCCCTGCATCACGTGTTCGTGCAGCTCGGCTGTCGGGGCGACGGGCGAATCGACACTGAGCAGGCGATCAGCCGTCTTGCCAGCATTGTGAATGATGAAATACGCGGCGACCGTCGGCGCGTTCGGCGGCAGCTCCTGCGACCACGGGTGGGCGATTTCCAGCTCACCGGCCTTGTATTCGTGAGCATTGGCGAAGCACGCCGGCATCAGCAGCGCGGCGATGACGATAAGTTTGTTCAACATGGCAGTTCTCCAGAACGATTTGAAACGCAGGTCAATTGCGCGAACAAATCAAACCAGAGGAGAAGCACGGGGATTGAGACTCGGCCATTGCTGGCGCGGCGTGGGTGTTTGCAGCAAGGCAGGCGCGACGCTGCGATTGCTTTCATAGCGGGCGAAATACAGCTGTGGCGAATGCCCCGGCAGCGCCACCAATGGCGCCGACCCTGAGCAGCACCAGCAATGCTGCATGTTTGAGTGGCTGTCGCTGGGCGGGATTTTCTGATCGGTGGTGCCGATGTTGATCGCCACCATCTTCGTCCCGCTGCCGGTGCAGAAACTGCTCCAAAGCAATTGTTCGGCCGGTGAATTGGCCGTCTGCGCCATCGCTCCCGTCATCGGCATGGCGAGCATGTTGAACAGCACTGCGAAGCAGGCGATCCAGGCAAATGCGAGCCGGTGTCGGTTCATGGGACAGATCCGTTGGGTGGGCGATCAGGCGCGGCTATTTAGCCTGATCAGGGCCGATAAGTAAAAAAGCGTCGTGCGGTTTGGTGTCGCAGCGCTTTTATAGCGTTACGGCATGCAATCTCAAACCCAATGCCTTCATGACTTTCATGATAGTTGCGAATTCGGGATTGCCAGTGCTGCTCAACGCCTTGTAAAGACTTTCGCGGCCCAAACCTGCGTCCCGTGCTACTTGAGTCATGCCCTGGGCCCGGGCGATGTCATTGAGCGCAGCACGGATCAGAACGCCATCGCCTTCGTCGTCGTCAAAACAGGCGTCCAGATATGCCGCCATGTCCTCGGGAGTTTTGAGGTACTCGGCGGCGTCAAAACGAGCGAATTCTTCGGTCATGATTTACTCCTCATTTCCGATGTTATGTGCCATCTGCACGGCGCGTTTGATGTCTCTCTTTTGTGTCGATTTGTCGCCTCCAATCAGCAGCAGATAAATCACTTCACCTCGACGTGTGAAATACATCCTGTAACCGGGGCCGTAATGAACACGCATTTCATAAACGGTATCACCGACGAACCCGCAGTCGCCGAAGTTGCCATGTTCGGCTGTTTTAATCCTGGAGATGATTCGGCCTTTCCCTTTGATGTCTTTCAAGGAGTCGAGCCATTCGGAAAATAGGCGGGATCGTTCAAAAGCGATCATGTTGGGATCGTATTCCTTGGGATACAAGCTGGCAAGCCGCTTTTCTTGGCTGTCTGCTTGTCTGGATTAAAGGAACCGAAGTATTGAGTGGAGTGTGTGGTTAAAAACAGTCGGCTGCGTCCTCAAAATTCGCAGGCAAATTCGCAGACAAATTTGAAGTCAGGAAAAGTCTGACGCCGTCAGGGCTTTAAGGACGTCAGACGTTGATCCAAACTCCCGATCAACCCCCGCCAACTCCGGCCGCTTCAACACAAGCACCGGCACCCCACGCTCGCGCGCTACTTCCAGCTTCGGCTCGGTGGCGGTGCTGCCGCTGTTCTTGCTGATCAGCACATCAATCTGCCGCCGCTCGAACAGCTCCCGCTCATCCTCAAGCAGAAACGGCCCACGGGCGCCGATCACTTCGCAGCGTTCGTTGCCGGGGTAGACATCCAGGGCGCGCAAGGTCCAGAACTGCTCCACAGGGATTTCGTCGAGGTGTTGCAACGGCTCGCGACCGAGGGTGAACAGCGGGCGGCGAAACGGTTTGAGCGCGACGATCAACTCGGCCCAATCGCTGACTTCGCGCCAGTCATCCCCCGCTTGTGGTTGCCACGCCGGGCGGCGCAGAGCCCAGCAGGGAGTGCCGGTGAGTTGCGCAGCGGAGGCGGCGTTCTGACTGATTTGTGCGGCGTACGGATGGGTGGCGTCGAGCAACAGATCGATGCCTTGGTCACGAATGAATTGCGCCAGACCTTCAGCGCCGCCATAGCCACCGACACGCACCTGACAGGTCAAGTCGCTCGGCACCCGGCCAACTCCGGCCAGGCTGTAAATGTGTTCGTGGCCCAACGTGCGGGCGATGGCCAGCGCTTCAGTCACGCCGCCCAGCAGCAGAATCCGCTTCATTGAAAACCTCCGGCATGACCAACAATTCCACCCTGTCGATCAATCGCAAACACTTCGACCTGAACCTGCGCCGGCACCACGCTGCGAGCGAAATTCAACGCGTGGCGACAGACCTCATCGCCCAGCGCGATCCCCGCAGCACTGGCCATCGCCAATGCCTGCTGGCTGGTGTTGCCCTCACGAATGCCTTGCTGCAAAAGCTCATCAGCGCCAATCGCCGCCGCCCACTGCGCCAGTTGCGGCAAGTCGATGCTCGAATGTCTTGAGTGCAGATCCATGTGCCCGGCCGCGAGTTTGCTGATCTTGCCGAAACCGCCGCACAGGCTCAGCTTGTCCACAGGCACTTTGCGCAAATGCTTGAGTACCGCACCGACGAAATCGCCCATTTCGATCAGGGCAATTTCCGGCAGGTTGTAGACCCGGCGCATGGTGTCTTCACTGGCGTTGCCGGTGCACGCGGCAATGTGCAGATAGCCGTTGGTCTTGGCGACATCAATGCCCTGATGGATCGAGGCGATGTACGCGGCGCAGGAAAACGGCCGGACGATGCCGCTGGTGCCGAGGATCGACAGGCCGCCGAGAATGCCCAGGCGCGGGTTCATGGTTTTCAGCGCCAGCGCTTCGCCGCCCTCGACATTTACCGTGACCTCGAAGCCACCGGCGTAACCCGTCTCGGCCGCCAGCAAGGAGAGGTGATCCGAGATCATCTTGCGCGGCACCGGATTGATCGCCGGCTCACCGACGCCCAGCACAAGCCCGGGGCGGGTTACGGTGCCAACGCCCAGGCCGGCATTGAAACGTATTCCCGGCTCGGGCAGCAGGCGCACCCGCGAATAGAGCAGGGCGCCGTGAGTCACGTCGGGGTCGTCGCCGGCGTCCTTGATGGTTCCGGCCTCGGCGCCATCCTCGGTCAAACGACAGAACTCCAGACGCATCTGCACCTGCTTGCCCTTGGGCAACACAATCTGCACGGCATCGGCGCCAACGCCGCCGAGCAACAGGCGGGCGGCGGCGAGGCTGGTGGCGGTGGCGCAACTGCCAGTGGTCAGACCGCTGCGCAGGGGCGCGGGTTGTTCGGCGGTTTCGTCACGCATCGAGGGGCTTGACCAGATCGAGCAGGGTGATCGGCAACGCCTGGCGCCAAGTGTCAAATTCGCCGAGGGGTTGTGCCTGCGCCACGTGAAGGCGTGTCAGCTCGCCGCCGAAGCGTTCGCGCCAGTTCATCAGGGCCACTTCACTTTGCAGGGTCACGGCGTTGGCCACCAGTCGACCGCCGGGCTTGAGCTGATCCCAGCAACGTTCGAAAACCCCTTCACGGGTCACGCCACCGCCGATGAAAATCGCGTCCGGGCGCTCCAGCCCATCGAGTGCCTGCGGTGCACGGCCGCGAATCAATTGCAGGCCAGGTACGCCCAGGGCATCGCGGTTGTGTTCGATCAGTTGCTGACGACCGTCGTCGGCTTCGATGGCCAGTGCCCGGCAACTCGGGTGCGCGCGCATCCATTCGATACCGATCGAGCCGCTGCCGGCGCCGACATCCCAGAGCAGTTCGCCGGGAGTGGGGGCGAGACGGGCGAGGGTGATCGCGCGTACGTCGCGTTTGGTCAGTTGACCGTCGTGCCGGAATGCCGAGTCGGGCAGCCCGGCGAGGCGCGACAGGCGCGGGATATTCGCGTCGGCGAGGCATTCGATGGCGATGACGTTGAGGTCGGCTATCGGAGCGTCGTCCCAAGCGTTGGCGGTGCGGTCGATCCGCCGCTCGGCACTGCCGCCCAGATGTTCCAGCACGCTCAGGCGACTCGAACCGAAGCCGCGTTCGCGAAGCAATTGCGCGACCGCCGCCGGGCTCTGCCCATCATTGCTTAGCAGCAACAGCCGTACGCCACTGAACAATTGCGCATTGAGTGCCGCCAGCGGTCGGGCGACCAGCGACAGCGTCACCACGTCCTGCAAGGGCCAGCCGAGTCGCGCCGCCGCCAACGAGCAAGAGGACGGAGCAGGGAGGATCAGCATCTCGTCGCTCGGTACCTGGCGTGCAAGGCTGGCACCAACGCCGTAGAACATCGGGTCGCCGCTGGCCAGCACGCAGACAGATTCGCCACGCAGCGCCAGTACGGGCGTGAGGGAAAAAGGACTCGGCCACAATTGCCGTTCACCACGAATACAAACCGGCAACAAGTCCAGTTGACGCTGGCCGCCGACGATCCGCGAGGCGCTCATCAGGGCACGCCGGGCGTTTTTGCCCAGGCCCTTGAAGCCGTCTTCACCGATTCCCACTACCGTCAGCCAGGGTGACATCTATATTCCTCTAAACACGCCGTTCCGACGGGCAGACTTTTCATGCCGCCGGACAAAGCAGGCATAATACCGCGCTTCGCCCGCGAAGCGCCTTTCTCACGCAGCCGGTCAGCCCCTTGAACGAACGCCCGATGTCCACCGCCATACGCCCCTCGGCTTGCCCGGGGTTGCTGCGTATCGTCCAGGCATTGGACGGTGGCATCTGCCGGATCAAGCTCAATGGCGGTTCGATCACGGCGGATCAGGCTGATGCCGTGGCCAATGCCGCCGAACAGTTTGCCGGTGGGGCCATCGAGGCGACCAACCGCGCCAATCTGCAAATCCGCGGCATCGGCGAGCAAAGCGCTGCGCTGATCGACCGTTTGCTCGCAGCGGGGCTCGGGCCACGCAGCGCTGCAGGTGACGATGTGCGCAACCTGATGCTCAGCCCGACAGCCGGGATCGACCCGCAGCTGCGTTTCGACACTCGCGCACTGGCCGGGCAGATTCTCGACACCTTGCAAAGCCATCCGTGCTTTCACCAATTGAGCGCCAAGTTCGCCGTGCAACTGGATGGCGGTGAAGCCCTGGCGATGCTCGAGCATCCGCATGATCTGTGGTTGTCCGCGTTCGAGCGTGAGGGCGAGACGTTGCTGGCGTTCGGCCTGGCCGGTTGCCCGACGGATCGTGCGGTTGGTGCCGTGTCACTGGAAAACGGCCATGCCTTGGTCGTTGCAGTGCTGGAGCTGTTCCTCGAGCTGGCCCGGCCGGAGCAGACGCGCATGCGCCATCTGCTTGATGAGCTGCCGATGCTGGCCTTTCTCGAACAACTGAGAGCGCGCGTGCCGATCAAGGCGATCAGCTATTGGCAGCGGGCGCGAACGGCAGACGATTTGCACATTGGCGCTCATCCGCAAGATACCGGCGATCTGGTGTATGTCGGCGCAGTGCCGCCGCTGGGGCGTCTTGATCCGCTGATGTTGCGCGGCGCAGCGCAGCTGGCCCGACAGTTTGGCGATGGCAGTCTGCGTTTCACGCCGTGGCAAAGTTTGCTGGTGCCGAATGTGAACCCTTCGGATGCTGCGCAAGTGCTGCAAAGTCTTGAGCAGCTCGGCTTGCTGGTTCGAGCAGACGAACCGCTGACGCGCCTCATTGCCTGCACCGGCTTCAGCGGTTGTGGCAAGAGCCTCGCCGATACCAAACACGATGCCCGGCGTCTGGCGGCCTTGTTGCCCTCGGGATGCAGCGTGCACCTTTCCGGTTGCCCGCGCTCTTGCGCCGCCGCGCACTGTGCCCCGGCGACCTTGCTGGCCGTCAGTGCCGGGCATTACGACCTCTATTTTCGCGATGCAGCACTGCCGGGTTTCGGCGCGCTGCACGCACGCAACCTTACTATTGAAGCGGCCGCGACCTTGCTCGACGCCCGCTCCCGGAGCCCCCTTGATGCTTGATTACATCCGCGACGGTCAGGAGATCTATCGCAACTCCTTCGCGATCATTCGCAGCGAGGCCAATCTGGCGCGCATTCCGGCCGATCTGGAAAAACTCGCCGTGCGGGTTATCCACGCCTGCGGCATGGTCGAAGCCGTCGACGGCCTGCAATTCTCCGAGGGCGCGGGCAAGGCCGGGCGCGATGCGCTGGCCGCCGGAGCGCCGATCCTTTGCGATGCGCGCATGGTCTCCGAAGGCGTAACCCGTGCGCGTCTGCCGGCCAACAATGAAGTAATTTGCACGTTGCGCGACGAGAGCGTGCCGGACTTGGCTCGCGAGTTAGGCAATACACGCTCGGCTGCCGCGCTGGAGCTGTGGCGCCCGTATCTGGAAGGCAGCGTGGTGGTGATCGGCAATGCGCCGACCGCACTGTTTTATCTGCTGGAAATGCTTGATGCCGGCGCACCGAAACCGGCGTTGATTCTTGGCTTTCCGGTGGGCTTTGTCGGCGCTGCCGAGTCGAAAGCAGCGCTCGCGGCCGACAGTCGTGGCGTGCCGTTTGTGATCATGCAAGGTCGTCTCGGCGGCAGCGCCATGGCCGCCGCCGCCGTTAACGCACTCGCCACGGAGATCGAATGATGCAGGCCAAGGGACGTTTGATTGGCCTGGGCGTCGGCCCCGGTGATCCGGAACTGATCACCGTCAAGGCTTTGCGCCTGCTGCGTGAGTCGCCGGTGGTGGCGTACTTCGTCGCCAAGGGCAAGAAGGGCAACGCATTCGGCATCATCGAGGCGCACCTGCAGGACGCACAAAATCTGTTGCCGCTGGTGTACCCGGTGACCACCGAAGTGCTGCCGGCACCGCTGTCTTACGAGCAAGTCATCAGCGACTTCTACGACGAAGCCGCCGAGACGGTGGCCGAGCACCTGGATGCCGGTCGCGATGTCGCGGTGATTTGCGAGGGGGATCCGTTCTTCTACGGTTCCTACATGTATCTGCATGATCGCCTGGCCACACGTTACGAAGCCCAGGTCGTGCCGGGCGTGTGCTCGATGCTCGGCGGTGCCTCGGTGCTCGGTGCGCCGCTGGTGTATCGCAATCAGAGCCTGTCGGTACTGTCCGGGGTACTGCCGCATGAAGAACTGAAACGACGTCTGGCCGATGCCGACGCGGCAGTGATCATGAAGCTGGGGCGCAATTTCCCCAAAGTGCGTCAGGTGCTCGAAGAGCTCGGTCTGGCCGAGCGGGCGTTGTACGTCGAACGCGCGACCATGGCCAATCAGAAAATTGTGCCGATCGATGAGGTCGAGCCGATGTCTTCGCCATACTTCTCGCTGATCATCGTGCCCGGCGAACGGTGGCAAGGCTGATGACTCACTCCACTCCCGCCATCGTCATTCTCGGTCAGGGCAGCCTGGCCACGGCACGGCGTATCCAACAGGTTTATCCCGGCGCACAGATTCACGGCCTCAGTGGTCGGGTCGAAGGCGCCGACTGCACCTATCAGGAATTCGGCGCGACCCTGCGCACGCTTTACCAGCAGGACACGCCGATCATTGCCTTGTGCGCCGCCGGTATCGTCATCCGCACGCTGGCGCCGTTGCTTCTGGAAAAGGGCGTCGAGCCACCGGTACTGGCCGTTGCCGAAGACGGTAGCGCCGTGGTGCCGTTGCTCGGAGGGTTGGGCGGTGTGAATGTCATGGCCCGGGAAATCGCGGCCGGGCTTGAAGTCGTTGCGGCGATTACCACCAGCGGTGAATTGCGTTTCGGCACCTGCCTGCTCAATCCGCCGAGTGGTTACGCGTTGGCGGATCTGGAACTGGGCAAGCGCTTTGTTTCCGATCTGCTTGCCGGACACAGCGTGCGCGTCGAAGGTGCGGCGCCGTGGCTGGAGCAGGCGCAGTTGCCGGAAGATCCGCAGGCGCAACGTTCGATTCATGTGGGCAGCGCCGAGCGGCAAGTCAGTGCCAACGAATTGCTGATCTATCCGCGCAGTGTCGCGGTGGCGGTCAATGCCGATTTCGCTGATCTGCCGAACGCCGTTCGCGTGGCATTGCAGCAGGCGCACGTTGCACTGCAATCGCTGGCGTGTCTGCTGGCCGCTGACAGTCAAATGGCCTCGACGAGTTTGCGTGAGGCTGCGCTTGAACTGGGTGTGCCGCTGCGCTTCGTCAGCGCGCAAAATGACCTTGAGGCGCTGGCGACCGTTGCCGTCCCGGCGGCGAAGATCGTGAAGGTGAACAACCTGGCCATTGCGATTGCCGAACAACCGCTGGATGTCGCGAACGTCGGCCGTCCACGCGGTCGTCTGGCGGTAATCGGTCTCGGCCCCGGAGCGGCCGAACTGATGGTTCCCGCCGTCAAGGCCGAACTGGCCCGCGCCACGGACGTACTCGGTTATGAAACCTATGTACGCATGGCCGGCCCGTTCCGTGACGATCAAGTGCAACACTGCACCGACAACCGCGAAGAGATGCAACGTGCTCGTCACGCGTTCAGGCTCGCGGCGCAAGGTCGTTCAGTGATTGTGGTGTCCTCGGGTGATCCCGGTGTGTTTGCCATGGCGGCAGCGGTGCTCGAAGCGCTGCACGAGTCGGATGATCCGGCCTGGCACAGCGTCGATCTGGAAATTCTCCCCGGCGTGTCCGCGTCGCTCGCTACCGCTGCGCAGGCCGGTGCCCCGTTGGGGCATGACTTCTGCGTGATGTCGCTGTCGGACAACCTCAAGCCGTGGTCGATCATTGAAAAGCGCCTTGATCTCGCTGCCGAGGCAGATCTGGCACTGGCCTTCTACAACCCGATCTCCCGGGCACGTCCGTGGCAATTGGGACGGGCGCTTGAAATTGTCGCGCAGCATCGTGCGCCTGCAACACCGGTGGTGTTGGGCCGCGATATCGGTCGTCCGGGACAGACGATGCGCGTCACCACATTGGGCCAACTCACACCCGAGCAGGTCGACATGCGCACCATGGTGCTGGTCGGTTCGTCCACTACCTGCGTATTCCCGCGTCCCGAAGGTGGAAACTGGGTTTATACCCCTCGCTGGTACGGCTTTAAGCCGGCAAGTTGAAATCGCGCGGCCCACAGGTGGGGCCGCCTCTGCGACATCGCATATGCTCAAGGGCGGTAGGGGAATCCCTGATTCTGCGTACCTCTGCGCCCGTACGGCAACCGCTACCAACTGTTTCCATTTTCCAATGAACATCACGACACCGGACTTGACCGTCAGATGTCCGTGGACGTTGTGTAATACATAACTTTAGTCAGTGAACGATCAATACTATTTGCTCGAAGGTGTGAGTAGTTCCAAGGCGTGTGCTTTTGGTTTTTAACATGGCGAATGAATTTAAGTTTGTGTCGGGTTGGTAGTTGTTTGTAGTGTCGATGTTGGTGTTTTGTTTGAGATGGATCATTTTTTTAAAAGGCTCTTAAGGGTTTCCGGATTTAATAATTAAAAGGAATTTTACGTGAGTATTGATGCAAGCAATGTTCCGCCGCTGAATGAACGCCTGGATTTCTTGAGCGAAATTGAACTGAATGTAGCGGCTTCTGCGCGAAGGGTCAGAGCTTTTTCCGCTGATGGGGAGAAGGTAGTGAATGATAAGGCGCAAGGCGCCTTCGTAATGGGAGATACATTCCTGAACTTTATGGGCGGTTTGAGTCGGGGTGAGAAAAAAGCAATTAAAAATAGTATCAGGATTGCCCAGATCATGAGTGATCGGTATGTGAATGAGAAACTTGATCTCACAGCCTGGTTGGACTTGTACATCAGAACACTTAATCATGTAGGTTGGTATACAGAGCGTAAGCCTGGAGAAAATAGGTATTCTGATTTTTCCGGAACTGTCTCCCGGAAAATGATTGAGGTGGTTGAGGCGTTGGGCAATGAGCCCATGCTTAATAATAGCCTGGCAGCTTTTTCGGCGCTGGAAAAACACCCGCTCGGATTGCTGTCCTATGCCAAGGCCACTTTATACGGTAAATCATTTCAAACAGTTCCTGCCGGGCTGGACGATGCCGGTCGAGTGAAGCTTGTTCTAAATCATGCGCGCCTTGAATCCCGGCGACAGGAGGAAAATTTTCTTTTTTTCCAATGGCGTGGCGGGGATGTACTGTTTCGCCATAATTATCTGAGTTTCTATCTGGATAGGGCTGCCTACGCGGAGACCCGTGAAAAAGTAGAAAGTATTCTGGAAGATGATGATATGGATGAAATTGATATGCGGCTGGAACTCATGGATGTATGAGTGAGGTGGCGCTGATTTACTTGTTGAATCGTATTAAGGGTTGATGGGTTTTGAATGATTGTTTAGTTTTGTTCTTGAGTCGGATTTGACTCTATTTTTAAAAATTATATGGATGTAATAAATGAATGATCTGTCCGCTGTAAATATGAATGAAGAAGAGAGTATCGCGTTCATCGAAAAATGCTGTGAGGAAAGTATTGCAGTGTTGCAGGAGATGAAGTCGCCTCGCGGTATCCGTCGCGCAGTCGATCTGCCTGACAAAGACACACTGAATGCTGCAGTGCTTAATTCCACCATGATTGCTTTTCCTGAAGGCATGTCCCGGCGGAACAAGACCATCATCAAGCGCACCTTCCTGTTTGCCGACCTGTCTGCCGAAATCAAGTATCCGAATCAGAAAGACGCCTCCCTGCGTTTGGCCTACATGCTAAGAGGACTGAACGCCATGGGTTGGGCACACTTTGGCAAGCCGGACACCTATGAGGAAACGTCCTCGACAGGCGTAACCATGTCCAATGTAGTGCTGGATATTATCAAGGCTGCAATCGGTGGAGTAGGTGGAACTGTGGGCGCCGCGATGAAGTTGGGCGCGGAGGCCGCTATCAAAGGTCTGGAAGGTAACAAGGAAGCCCTCAAGCTTTACGAAAAGAATGGCAAAAAAGCCGGTGGCTCTAACTTTGGGGTTGCCAGTGCATCTGAAAACAAAGATGAAGATGTTTATTTGGTGGTTGGCGCAATCAGCTATACGATCCAGTCTGGCAATACTCAGATTGCGTTTTTCGACAAGACAACTTCCTCGTCGAGCGTTGCGAAGGGGCATGGGGTTTTTACCATGTATCCGCCTGAAGACTTCACTGCAAAAAAAGAAGCGGCTGCCAACAAGTTCTACGAAGCGGTGGACGCTGCTTTGGAAATGGAATTTGGTTTCTGATTTACTGGGTCGGGCGCGCATCGCGCCCGATCGTTTTTCTGAGTGAATGTTATGAACTACCAAAATTATATAAGTGCCGGGAGCCTGCTGGCGTGCTCTAGTCTATTGTCGAGTGAACGTCTGAACGACATCCTGTCCACGTCGGCCTTTATGCAGATGTCTTCCAGCAATAAATATCCGACGCTTCACGAATTTAAAGAATGGAATGATCGATACGCTCAAGTACTACGTTATTGCCGCTACGTATCCTCTGGACGCCTCACCTTTGAATATTCCTCGACGTCGCAAGATAGAATCTTCACGCCCAAGGGTGTGATTGTAGCCGCGATGGCATCGGAGCTGTCGCCAGAAGAAAAAGACTCGCTCAACTTTATGCTGGAAAGATTCTCTGAGTTGAAAGGCGAGAGTAAGGCTTCGAAAGTCTTCACGCAACGAGCAATTGAGTCAGCAAAGGCCGATGTCAGTGAAGAAAAAACTATTCACCGCATCCGCATTCTGGCAGGTGTTGTTGATGCTGACTCAACTTTGAAGTGTGTGATTTTTAATTTGGCTACTCACCAGCCAATTGAATTTGATTTTTTCAACCAAAACTTTGCACTGGGCGATTTGCTGGGGCACGTCGACACGGAATACTTTGCTGCACGGCTGGATGAAGATTACGCAGAGGAAAAAAGGGTGGCAGTGCTAAAGACACTTGCCGGGCGCGGAGACGAGGAAACTGAAAGGTTGTTCTGAAAGTCGGGTGACTCAATAACAGTTTTAGTTAGGGCGCCTTGATGTTTTTAATCAATGGCATTTACTCAAGGCACCAGATAACCTTTCACCCCGGTAAAGATAATCTGCGCCGCCAATGCGCAAACGAACAATCCCATCAGCCGGCTGACAATCTGCAAGCCCTGATCCCCAAGAATTCGCTCGATACGATTGGAAAGGTAAAGCACCACGCCGACCGTGAAACTGGCCAGCGCAATGCTCATGATGGCGGTGAGTTTATCGTCCCAGTGCGGCTGGCTTACACCCATCACCAGCAGCGCACCGATGGTGCCGGGGCCGACGGTCAGTGGAATCGTCAGCGGGACGATGGTCACGTCCTGCTGCACGTTATCGGCCTGCACCGCCGGTTTTCCCTGGGCCATTCCCAACGCGGAAATGAACAGGACACTGCCGGCGCCAATCCGGAAGGCGTCCACGGTTATCCCGAATACATCGAAAATCACCCGTCCGAACAGGTACAGCAGGACGCTGGAGACCAAGGTCGCGACGGCGACTTTCCAGGCCAGGCGACGTTGTTCCTTGCGCGAGTAACCGCGGGTCAGGCTGATGAAGCAGGACAGCACGAAGAACGGGCTGTAGAGCACCAGCATCTTCAGGTAAACGCTGAACAACACATGGAGCATGGTGCTGGCTCACTGGCAGGGAAGTCGTGGAGGAGTCTATCAGGCACTCGGGCGCCTGTCGGCTCAGGACGGTTGCGTCGTAGTGCGATTCTGTTGATCGCGCTGCGCGACCCAGTGCTCGATCAATTCGCGCAACTGCGACAGCTCCACCGGTTTCGACATGTGGCCGTCCATGCCGGCCTGACGTGCGCGTTCCTTGTGTTCGGCGAGGATGTGCGCGGTCAGGGCGACAATCGGCGTACGTGTGCGCTGGTGGCTGACTTCCCAGGCGCGCAATTGCTGCGTGGCGGAAAAACCGTCAAGAATCGGCATCTCGCAGTCCATCAGCACCAGGTCATAGCGCTGGGCTTTCATTGCCTGCAGTGCTTCTTCGCCGTTACTGGCGGTGTCCGGTTGCAGGTTGAGTTTGCCCAGCATGCCGCGAATCACTTTTGTCGAAATCGTATTGTCTTCGGCAACCAGAATGCGGAAATCGCTCGGCACTTTGGCGGCTGTAGCGGCCGTCACCACTTGCGGCTGGAACACCACCTGGCCTTTGTTGCGCTGGTTCAGTTCGTCCGCGAGGGTGGTTTTCAGTGTGTACCCGGCGACCGGTTTGGCGAGGATGCGTTTGATTCCGGAGTTGCGCGCGATGATCTTGCTCGGCGCATTGCTGATGCCCGTGAGCATGATCAGCAGAATGTCGTGGTTCAGGCTCGGGTCTTCCTTGATCTTCGCGGCCAGTTGCATGCCGGTCATGCCGGGCATGTTCTGATCGAGCAGCACCACATCGAAATAGTCGCGCAGGTGCGCCTTGGTGCGCAGCAACGCCAGCGCTTCCTTGCCCGATGGCACCGCACTTACGTTCAGACCCCATGCGCTGCATTGCTGCACCAGCACTTTGCGGCAGGTGTCGTTGTCGTCGACCACCAGCACCCGCGCGCCCTGTAGCGGACTGTCGAGGTCAGAAGTCGGATGCTCGAGACGATCCGGATCCAGCGGCAGGGTCAGCCATAGCGTACTGCCTTGGGTTGCGCCACTCTTGATGCCGAACTCGCCGTGCATCAAACGGATCAATTGCCGCGCGATCACCAGCCCAAGGTTGCCACCCAAACGGTTGGCCGAGAGGAAGTGCTTGCTGTGCAGTTCCGCGTGCATCAGCGCATCGCGCTCTTCCGCATCCATCGGTTGCCCGCTGTCTTGCACGGCAATGCGCAGGCGCGGTTTGGCGCTGCGCTCGTCGAGGGCGACGACAATCAGCACTTCGCCTTCGTCGGTTTTCTTCAGGGCGTTTTCCAGCAGGCTAAGCAGGGTCTGACGCAGGCGTGTCGGGTCGCCACTGATGACGCGTGGCACCTGTGGCTGGATGAAACTGATGAGTTCGACGTTCTGCTGTTCGGCCTTGGCGCGGTAGATGCTCAGGCAATCGTCGATCAAGGCGTTCAGGTCGAACTGCACATCGTCCAGTTCGATCTGCCCGGACTCGAGCTTGGAGATGTCGAGAATCTCGTTGATCAGGGTCAGCAGTTCGTTGCCGGCGCTGTGGATGGTCTGCACGTAATCACGTTGTTTGACCGACAACGGCGTGCCCAGCAGCAGTTCGGTCATGCCCAGCACACCGTTCATCGGCGTGCGGATTTCGTGGCTGATCTTGGCGAGGAATTCGGCTTTTGCATTGATCTCGGCGTTGCTCGCGGCAAGGTCACGGCTGATGCTGAAACGGCTTTCGGTGATGCTGCGCTGGCGCTCGCCGAGGGCGATGCTCATCAGCAGCCCGCTGACGCAGATGAACGCCATCAGGGTCATGATCAGGCCTTGCGGCGCGACCAGTGTCAGGCCCAACAACGCCGGCAGGATGATCAGCGTGCCGATATTGAATACGACCATTGCCGCGACGAACAACCGCGCCGGACGATAACCTTTTTGCCAGTGGTAGAAGCCGACCAGCAACATGCTCAAACCCGCCAGCGCCACCAATGCATAGGTGATGATGTTCAGCGGCAGGGTGTTGACGAACAGCAGCAACAGGCTGCAGATCACGATGAACAGGATGTCGGCCAGCAGCAGTTTGTTCAGCGGGTGCGGGCCAAGCGGGGCAAAGAAGCGGTAAGCGAACATCAGCCCGGCCGGGGCAGTCAGCAGCAGCGCCAGGTAGGCGCCCGGTGTCTGGATCGCGTGCCAGTTCGGCAACCACGGGCCGGCAAGGTTGAGCAGCAGCAACAGGCTCAGGCCCAGCAAACCTTCACAGACGGCCAGCCACAGACTGCTGCGCGAGCGGGTGTAAGCGTAGCGGATGAGGTTGTGCAGGATCAGCATGGCGAGGCAGCCGAACAGCAAGCCATAGATCAGCGTCTGATTTTGACTGGCCGCGCCCATGACCGCTGATTGCAGGGTGACGTATGGCCGCAACTGGTGATCGGAGACCAGGCGCACGTAGACGTCGAGGGGTTTGTCGCTTTGCGGCAGTGCCAGCATGAAGTCGCTGCTCGGCAGCGGTCGATCGGCTTGTGGCTGGCGGGTGCCGGTATCGCGTTGCTCGATCAGCGTGTCGCCGTCCAGCACGTAAAGATTGAGGCTCGACAAGTCAGGCGCGAAAACACGCAGCACTTGTTCGTGCTTGCCGGGAGCCAGTTTGAAACGAAGCCACAATGCGCCCTCGGGTTCGGCGGCCGTCAGGCGATTGAGGTCGATCGGGCTGAATTGATTGGTGTAGCGGGCAGAGCGGATGTCGCTCAGCTGCAGATTGCCCTGATCGTCAAGCAATACCGACCAGCCACTGCCTTGCGCGGCCTGGGCCGGGAGCATGCAGAGCAAGGTCAACAGCGTGACGGTAAAACTTATGGCGATCCTGAGCCAGCGCACGGCGAAATCCCTTCGTAGGTTGATGCCAGAATATAACGATGCGCAGCGTCGGAACAGTCCGGCAAAGGCACGCGGCCCCCGCCGGAAACAAAGGGTAGCTTATTCCTGGGTTTCGCCACGTTCACGGGCAATGGCGCGGTAGCCAATGTCCTTGCGGTAGAAGCAGCCTTCCCAGTCGATCGCCGCCGCCAGCTTGTACGCCTGCTGCTGAGCTTCACCCACGGTGGCGCCCATGGCAGTGGCGCACAGAACGCGACCACCGGCGGTAACGACCTGACCATCCTTCAGCGCAGTACCGGCGTGGAAGACTTTGCCTTCCAGGCTGGCGGCTGCGTCCAGACCGTTGATCGCCGCGCCCTTGGCGTAATCGCCCGGGTAGCCACCGGCGGCCAGCACGATGCCGACACTTGGCCGTGAATCCCACTGCGCTTCAACCTTGTCCAGCGCTTGCGCCAGTGCGGCTTCGACCAGCAACACCAGGCTCGACTGCAGACGCAGCATCACCGGTTGGGTCTCTGGATCGCCGAAGCGGCAGTTGAACTCGATGACCTTCGGGTTACCGGCCTTGTCGATCATCAGACCGGCGTAGAGGAAACCGGTGTAGACGTTACCTTCCTCGGCCATGCCGCGCACGGTCGGCCAGATCACCAGATCCATCACGCGCTTGTGCACGTCGGCGGTGACTACCGGGGCAGGGGAGTAAGCGCCCATGCCGCCAGTGTTCGGGCCGCTGTCGCCGTCGCCGACACGTTTGTGGTCCTGGCTGGTGGCCATCGGCAGAACGTTTTTGCCGTCGACCATGACGATGAACGAGGCTTCTTCGCCGTCGAGGAATTCTTCGATCACCACGCGTGAACCGGCGTCGCCGAAGGCGTTACCGGCGAGCATATCGCGCACGGCGTCTTCGGCTTCGGCCAGGGTCATGGCGACGATCACGCCTTTACCGGCGGCCAGGCCATCGGCCTTGATCACGATCGGTGCGCCTTTTTCACGCAGATAAGCCAGGGCCGGCTCGATCTCGGTGAAGTTCTGGTAGTCGGCAGTCGGAATCTTGTGACGCGCGAGGAAATCCTTGGTGAAGGCTTTCGAGCCTTCCAGCTGCGCGGCGCCGGCGGTCGGGCCGAAGCAATCCAGACCACGGGAACGGAACAGATCGACGACGCCAGCCACCAGCGGCACTTCCGGGCCGACGATGGTCAGGGAAACGTTTTTCTCGGCGAAGTCGGCCAGTTGCTCAAGGGCCAGCACGTCGATGGCGACGTTCTCGCACTTGGCTTCAATCGCCGTACCGGCGTTGCCCGGCGCGACAAAAACCTTCTGCACACGCTGATCCTGAGCCACTTTCCAGGCCAGAGCGTGTTCACGGCCACCGCTGCCAATGATCAAAACATTCATTTCAAAAACCTCAAAAATCTGTCAGTCGCTGCTGGAGCGCTTTATGTGGGAGCGGGCTTGCTCGCGAAAGCGGTGTGTCAGGCAAAACAGCTGTGACTGACAGATTGCATTCGCGAGCAAGCCCGCTCCCACATTTGGATCGAGTTGAATCAGTGCCGGAAATGACGCATTCCAGTGAACACCATCGCAATCCCTGCCTCATCGGCAGCGGCAATCACTTCAGCATCACGCATCGAGCCGCCTGGCTGGATCACCGCAGTGATACCGACCTTGGCCGCGTTGTCGAGGCCGTCGCGGAACGGGAAGAACGCATCCGATGCCATCACCGAACCAGCGACTTGCAGACCGGCGTGCTCAGCCTTGATCGCGGCAATACGCGCCGAGTTTACGCGGCTCATCTGGCCGGCGCCGACACCGATGGTCTGACGGTTCTTGGCGTAGACGATGGCGTTGGATTTAACGTATTTGGCGACTTTCCAGGCGAAGATCAGGTCATGGATTTCCTGTTCGGTCGGTGCGCGTTTGGTCACCACTTTCAGGTCATCGGCGCTGATCATGCCGATGTCGCGGCTTTGTACCAGCAGGCCGCCGTTGACACGCTTGTAGTCCCAGGCGGCAGCGCGGTCAGCCGACCACTCGCCGCACGCCAGCAGGCGCACGTTGGCTTTGGCCGCCACGATGGCGCGGGCTTCTTCGCTCACGCTTGGGGCGATGATCACTTCAACGAACTGACGATCAACGATGGCTTTTGCAGTCTCGGCGTCCAGTTCACGGTTGAACGCGATGATGCCGCCGAAGGCCGATTCGGTGTCGGTGGCGTAGGCCAGTTCGTAGGCTTGACGGATGCCGCCTTCGGCGTCCGGGCTCACGGCCACGCCGCACGGGTTGGCGTGCTTGACGATCACGCAGGCCGGTTTGACGAAGCTCTTCACGCATTCCAGCGCAGCGTCGGTGTCGGCCACGTTGTTGTACGACAGTTCCTTGCCTTGCAGCTGGGTGGCGGTGGCGATGCCGACTTCGGCAGGCTTGGCTTCAACGTAGAACGCCGCGCTCTGGTGCGGGTTCTCGCCGTAGCGCATTTCCTGCGCCTTGATGAACTGGCTGTTGAAGGTGCGCGGGAACTCGCTGCGACCTTCAGTGCTGAGGGTTTCAGCAGCCTGATTCACGGTGCCCATGTAGTTGGCGATCATGCCGTCGTAGGCAGCGGTGTGTTCGAAGGCCTTGAGCATCAGATCGAAACGCTGTGCGTAGGTCAGGCCGCCGGCCTTGAGGTTTTCCAGAACGTTGGCGTAATCGCTGGCATTCACCACGATGGCCACGTCTTTATGGTTTTTCGCAGCCGAACGGACCATGGTCGGGCCGCCGATGTCGATGTTCTCGATGGCGGTCGGCAGGTCGCAGCCTGGCTTGTTGATGGTGGCTTCGAACGGGTACAGGTTAACGGCAACCAGATCGATCGGCTTGATGCCGTGCTCGTTCATGATCGCGTCGTCGGTACCGCGACGACCGAGGATACCGCCGTGGATTTTCGGGTGCAGGGTTTTCACCCGACCGTCCATCATCTCGGCGAAACCGGTGTAATCCGCGACTTCCACTGCGGCAACACCGTTGTCGCGCAGCAGCTTGAACGTTCCACCGGTGGAGAGGATCTCGACGCCCAGGGCTTCAAGCTCCTTGGCGAATTCGAGGATCCCGGTCTTGTCGGAAACGCTGATCAAGGCGCGGCGGATCGGCAGGCGGGTAGTCTGGTCGGTCATCTCAATTTCCATCAAAAGCAAAGGAAGTCAGCAAAAAAGGCGACCGTTTTTTACGCGGGCGCCTTTCTGGTTTGATTGAATGCTTACAGCAGATCGTACTGCTTGAGTTTCTTGCGCAGCGTGCCGCGGTTGAGTCCCAGCAGCTCACTGGCCTTGGTCTGGTTGCCCTTGACGTAGTTCATCACGCTCTCGAGCAGGGGAGCCTCGACTTCGGACAGCACCAGGTTGTACACATCCGTGACGGACGCGCCCTCAAGGTGGGCGAAATAATTGTGCAGCGCCTTCTCGACACTCCCGCGAAGGGTCTGACCTTCTTCGCTCGGGGTATTGAGGTGCTGTTTCAAATTCACGTTGTCGCTCACGGGTGTTGTTCCACTCACTAAAGTCTCGGTCATCATCGTCATGCGGCCACCCCTTCTTCGTCCCCTGTCAGGCTCTTGTAACGCTCGGCGAAGAACTCCCGAACGTTGGCGCATTGTGTTTCCGTACCATCCAAACGATTGAAGTGGGCGCGAAACTCCTTGGCGCCCGGCAAGGTTGCGAGATACCAGCCCACATGCTTTCGAGCAATGCGTACGCCCATCACGTCCCCATAGAACGCGTGAAGTGCGGCCAGATGCTCTAGCAGAATGTGTTCCACCTCGATCAGCTCCGGTGCCGGCAATTTCTCGCCAGTGCGCAGGAAGTGTTCGATCTCGCGAAAAATCCATGGCCGCCCTTGAGCGGCACGGCCTACCAACAGGCCATCGGCACCGGTCGCGTCAAGCACGTAACGGGCCTTTTCCGGCGAATCGATATCGCCATTGGCAAACACCGGAATCGACACGGCCTGCTTGATCGCGGCAATCGTGTCGTACTCGGCTTCCCCTTTGTACAGATCGGCGCGCGTGCGGCCATGCACTGCCAGCGCGGTGATCCCGGCCTGCTCGGCAATCTTCGCCACGGTCAGACCGTTCTTGTTGTCGCGATCCCATCCGGTGCGGATCTTCAAGGTCACCGGCACATCAACTGCAGACACCACGGCGTGCAGGATCTCGGTGACCAGTGCTTCATCCTTCAACAACGCGGAGCCGGCAGCCTTGTTGCAGACCTTCTTCGCCGGACAACCCATGTTGATATCAATAATCTGTGCGCCCAGTTCGACGTTGGCCCGGGCCGCGTCTGCCAGCATCTGCGCATCGCCACCGGCAATCTGCACCGAGCGTGGCTCGGGATCGCCTTCGTGGATCATGCGCATGCGCGACTTGCGGGTGTTCCACAGGCTCATGTCGCTGGTGACCATTTCCGAGACTACAAGCCCTGCGCCCAATCGCTTGCACAACTGACGAAAGGGCTGATCGGTGACGCCCGCCATCGGGGCGAGGATCAAGCCGTTCTGCAATGTATATGGGCCGATGCGTACCGCCGACATAGGACTTCCCTGAAGTGGGGCCGGATCATGAGAGTTCGAAAAAGGGTTGGCATGATACCCGCTCTCGATGACTGGATAAAGGCTGAATTGAACAAAATCTGAACAGTTATTCCGTTATTGCCAGCGGTTTGGTTGCGCGCAGCAAAGTCAGAAAACCGCCGTCAAATCAGAAACGTTGAAGCGATTCACTCGGGCGAGTGGAAACTCAGGCTGTAATTCACCGCTTTCGGGCCGGGATCGAGAATATCCAGGGCGATGTGGATCGGCGTCTGCGGCGGCATTTCCGCCATGCCCTCAAGGTCGCCATTGAGGTATTCGCCGGGCTTGAAGCGACGACTGGCGATCAGGTGGCCGTTGAGGTCGGCGAAACGCAGTTCCAGCAGAGGGAACGGCTGCGAGAAAGTCGCACGGTTATAGATGATGGCATCCACCACCAGTGCGCCGCTGAACTCCGGATGGCTGCGCACCACCAGGTTGCTGCTCTTGATTTTGGCGATGTCGACCTTGGATGGCACCGTGCAGCCGATCTGCGGGCAAACCTGCTGGAACCACGGGCGATATTGGTCTTGCCGCGCCAGCTCTTCGAAATGGTAGGCGATGTATTGGCCGGCCAATCCACCTGCGGCAATCAGCACCAATAACAGCCAGAGAAGGCGTCGGCCCCACGGCGAACGGCGTTTCTGCCAGTCCAGTTGCAGTGGGTCGTCCGTCAGATCCTGCAAAACTTCGGCGCGCACGCCGGGTTCTGCGCGTTCGCGTTTTTTGCGCACCGGCTCGATCAGTGGCAAATCGTCCTCATCGGCTTCGTCGCTGGCGCAAAAGCGTTCGCGACGGGCATTCGGATCGATCGGATCGTGCAGGCGCAATTGCGGGATGGCGGGCTCGTCATCGAGGTCCACCGGCTCCAGCGACAGCGAAGGTTCAGTGCGAGCGGGTTTTGCCGGCTCGGACTCGACGATGGGCTGTTCGGCTTCATCTTCTTCGGGCTCGGACAGGCGCTCATCGTCGCGGGCGCTGAACAAACTGTCGCGCCAGACCGTTTCATCGGCTTCAGGGCTGTCACGCCGGGCGCTCAGGGATTCTTCGCGCTGACGACCGAGTTCGCTGACCGGTTGAATTTCCCGTTGCTCGAGGCGGGCGAGTTCTTCGTCCAGATCAAGGCTGTCGAGATCCAGTTCGCTGGCGCTCCATTGATTTTGGCTGATGGCGCGCGGCGCGGGCGCCTCGTCGACGGCTGGCGGTTCGGCAGCCGGCAGCGTTTCGACCGGCAGCTCGGCGATCAGCGGCGCGACCGGTGTCACCGCGTCCTTGCCGGCGTGTTGCTCAAGCAGCTGTTTGGCGGCGTTGAACACTTGCAGGCAGGAGCCGCACCGAACCACCCCGCGGGCCACACTCAATTGAGCGTGGCTGACACGGAAACTGGTTTGGCAATGCGGGCACTGGGTGACGAAGCTGTCGGTCATGCGGCGATCCGGTTTATGCAGACGGTCATTTTAGCGCCGACGACCGGTGATGCGCACCCAGCCATCGCGATTGGCGATCGGGTCGAGATCGAAGTCTTGCGCGTAAGCGGCAGCGACTTCCTCACCTTGCTCGGCAAGGATGCCCGACAACGCCAGGCGGCCTCCGGATTTGACCAGGCCGGACAGTTGCGGGGCCAGTGACACCAGCGGGCCGGCGAGAATATTGGCGACCAGTACGTCGGCTTTGACCTGCGGCAGGTCTTCCGGCAGGTACAGCGGGAACAGTTCATCGGCAATGTTGTTGCGCCCGGCGTTGTCGCGCGAGGCTTCCAGCGCCTGCACGTCAATGTCGGTGCCGACGGCTTCTTTCGCGCCGAGCAGCAGGGCAGCAATCGCCAGAATCCCCGAACCGCAACCGAAGTCCAGCACGTTGCAGTCTTTCAGGTCCTGGCCGTCGAGCCACTCCAGGCACAGTGCAGTCGTCGGGTGCGTGCCGGTGCCGAACGCTAGGCCCGGGTCCAGCAGCAGGTTGACCGCGTCCGGCTCCGGCGCGGCGTGCCAGCTCGGCACGATCCACAGGCGCTGGCCGAAACGCATCGGCTGGAAACCGTCCATCCAGCTGCGTTCCCAGTCCTGATCTTCGATGACTTCGCTGTGATGCTCGGGCAGCGGGCTGCCGGTCAGCAGCTCCAGGTGCGCCAGCACCGGGGCGGCTTCGGTACCGCCCTCGAACAAGGCCAGCAAGTGGGTGTGCGCCCACAGCGGGGTGGTGTTGAGTTCCGGTTCGAAGATCGGCTGGTCTTCAGCGTCCATGAAGGTCACCGACACGGCGCCCACTTCAAGGAAAGCGTCTTCGTAGGTTTCGGCTTGTTCCGGGCTGATGGCGAGTCTTACTTGCAGCCAAGGCATGGCGGGCACCTTTGAAAAAATATGATTGCAGCCTAGCGGCCAGCGAGAAGCGCGCAAGTTTACGCGACCGCGCGCAAGAACACGACCGGGTTGGCAGGGCCACAGGTTTTTCGGTGAATTTCAGAAACAACAAAGCCGCCCGAAGGCGGCTTTGTCAGGTGCGGGCTGAAGCTTAGTGCTTCTCGCCAGCCAGCTTGTGCTCGAGGTAGTGAATGTTCACACCGCCCTTGCAGAAGCCTTCGTCGCGAACCAGATCACGGTGCAGCGGGATGTTGGTCTTGATCCCGTCAACCACGATTTCGTCCAGGGCATTGCGCATGCGTGCCATGGCTTCGTCGCGGGTGGCGCCGTAAGTGATCAGCTTGCCGATCAGCGAGTCGTAGTTCGGCGGAACCGCATAACCGCTGTACAGGTGCGAATCGACGCGAACGCCGTTGCCGCCTGGGGCGTGGAAATGCTTGACCGTGCCCGGGCTCGGCATGAAGGTTTTCGGGTCTTCAGCGTTGATCCGGCATTCCAGCGAGTGACCGCGGATAACCACGTCATCCTGCGTGTACGACAGCTTGTTGCCAGCGGCGATGCTGAGCATCTCCTTGACGATGTCGATACCGGTGACCATTTCCGAAACCGGGTGCTCCACCTGAACACGGGTGTTCATTTCGATGAAGTAGAAACGACCGTTCTCGTAAAGGAACTCGAACGTGCCGGCGCCACGGTAGCCGATGTCGATGCACGCCTTGACGCAGCGAGCCAGAACTTCCTGGCGCGCCTGCTCGTCGATGCCCGGTGCCGGCGCTTCTTCGAGAACCTTCTGGTGACGACGTTGCAGCGAGCAATCGCGGTCGCCCAGATGGATGGCGTGACCCTGGCCGTCGGACAGCACCTGCACTTCGACGTGACGCGGGTTGGTCAGGAATTTTTCCAGATAGACCATCGGGTTGCCGAACGCTGCACCCGCTTCGGAGCGGGTCAGTTTCGCCGAGGCGATCAGGTCTTCTTCCTTGTGCACCACGCGCATGCCACGACCACCACCGCCGCCGGCGGCCTTGATGATCACTGGATAGCCGACTTCACGACCGATGCGCAGTGCCGTTTCTTCGTCTTCCGGCAGTGGGCCGTCAGAGCCTGGAACGGTTGGCACGCCTGCTTCGATCATCGCGTGCTTGGCCGATACCTTGTCGCCCATCAGGCGAATGGTGTCGGCTTTCGGGCCGATGAAAGCGAAGCCGGAGTTCTCGACCTGCTCGGCAAAGTCGGCGTTTTCCGCGAGGAAACCGTAACCTGGGTGAATGGCGGTGGCGCCAGTCACTTCAGCGGCAGCGATGATGGCCGGAATGTGCAGGTAAGACTGAGCGGCAGAAGCCGGGCCGATGCAGACGGATTCGTCTGCCAGACCCAGGTGCATCAGCTCTTTGTCGGCCTTGGAGTAAACGGCGACGGTCTTGATGCCCATCTCTTTGCAGGCACGCAGAATCCGCAGGGCGATCTCACCGCGGTTAGCGATCAGAACTTTTTCCAACTTCGCAGTCATCAAAGGCTCTCCGCAGTTCAAACGATGGTGAACAGCGGTTGGTCGTACTCAACCGGCTGGCCGTCTTCGACGAGGATGGATTCGATCACACCGCTGGTTTCAGCTTCGATGTGGTTCATCATCTTCATGGCTTCGACGATGCACAGGGTGTCGCCTTTCTTCACGGTCTGGCCGACTTCAACGAAGGCTGGCGAGGTTGGCGAAGACTTGCGGTAGAAGGTACCTACCATTGGCGAACGGGCCACGGTGCCGTTCAGGGCTGGAGCAGCGGCAGCAGCCGGCGCAGCAGCAACTGGAGCAGCAGCGGCGGCAGGTGCAGCGGCCGGAGCCTGCATCGGCGCCGGCGCGTAGTACTGCTGAGCCGGGGTCTTGCTGTGACGGCTGATACGTACGGACTCTTCGCCTTCCTTGATCTCGAGCTCGTCGATGCCGGACTCTTCCAGCAATTCGATCAGTTTCTTAACTTTACGGATATCCATGAATCATCAACTCCCAAGGGTCGGTCAGGGGCGTTTAACGCTTGTAGTTCAAGCCGTTGCCTGTGTTTCAAGCTGTTCTAGCGCAGCCTCCAGGGCCAGTCGGTAACCGCTGGCGCCAAGGCCGCAGATCACTCCCACCGCTACGTCGGAGAAGTAAGAGTGATGGCGGAAAGGTTCGCGTTTGTGCACGTTGGACAAATGCACTTCGATGAATGGGATGCTCACTCCCAGCAGCGCGTCACGTAATGCGACACTTGTATGCGTAAAAGCTGCTGGATTGATCAGAATGAAATCCACACCTTCGCCGCGTGCAGCGTGGATGCGATCGATCAATTCGTACTCGGCATTGCTTTGCAGATACAGCAGATGGTGGCCGGCTTCACGGGCGCGGCGTTCCAGATCCTGATTGATCTGCGCCAGGGTCGTCGACCCATAGGTGCCCGGTTCGCGGGTGCCGAGCAGGTTCAGGTTGGGGCCGTGCAGCACCAGTAGCGTTGCCATCTGCGTTGTCCTTGTCATGAGTGAGCAAAGTTCAGAACCCGGCGACTATGCCGCAAAGACTTTGTGACTGTCCAGTTCTATGCAATAGCCAGCACGATGGCCGATGTTTGCGCAAAATATGTGACCGAGTGATTAAATCGAGTCACTCGCTTTGGCGACACGTTCCGCGAAGTCCCGCGCATTGATCTCGCCGATCACCCTTGCTTCGCGGCGTTCGTTGCCGTCGCGACCGAAGAACATCAGCGCTGGCGGGCCGAACAGGTTGTAGCGATCAAGCAGCGTGCGCTGTTCGGCATTGCTTGCGGTAATGTCGAAGCGGATCAGTCGATAGCCTTTGAGCTGATAGACGACGTTGGCGTCATTCAGCACTTCGTGTTCGATGACTTTGCAGCTGATGCACCAGTCGGCGTACCAGTCGAGCAGCAGCGGCGTGCCGGTGCTTTTCGCTTCCAGCAGCACGCGATCCAGTTCCGCCGGGGTGCTGACGGTTTGCCATAGGCCACTGTCTTGCGCGGCGCTGTTGTCCTGAACGGTGCGCGGGGCGAGGGGGTTGAGCGGGTCGGTCTGGCCGCTGAATGCGCCGTACCAGCAGGCCAGTGCGTAGAACAGCAGAAACATTCCGAGCAACTGGCCGAGGCGCTTGCGCGGTGGTTTGTAGACGAACTCCAGTGCACCGAGAAACAGTCCGACACCGCCGGCCAGCAGGCCAATCAGCAGCAACGTGATCTGCCCCGGGAGCACCCGGCTGAGCAAGCCGATCGCCAGTCCCAGCAGCAATACGCCAATGCCGTTTTTCACGTACATCATCCACGGCCCGCTCTTTGGCAACCACGCCGCGCCTCCGGTCGCGACGAGCAATAGCGGCGCGCCCATGCCGAGGCCGAGCATGAACAACTTCAAGCCGCCGCCCAGTGCATCACCGCTGGCACTTATATAAAGCAGCGCGCCGGCCAGTGGCGCGGAAACGCACGGCGACACCAGCAGGCTCGAAACCACGCCCAGCACGGCTGCGCCCCACAACGATCCGCCTTCGGTGCGCCCGGCGATGCGGTCGAGACGGCTGCTGATGAAGTGCGGCAGTTTCAATTCGAACACACCGAACATGGCCAGGGCGAACACCGCGAAGAATGTCGCAAACGGTACCAGCACCCACGCCGATTGCAGGCGCGCCTGCAGATTCAGTTGCGCGCCAAACAAACCCATCAGCGCGCCAAGCAGGGCAAAACACGCGGCCATCGGCAGCACGTAGGCAAGCGACAGATTGAAGCCGCGCAAACCACCGACCTGACCGCGCAGTACCACGCCGGAGAGGATCGGCAGCATCGGCAACACGCACGGGGTGAACGTCAGGCCAAGACCTGCGAGGAAAAACAACGCCAGATCACGCCAGTCCCACGCCGTCGTGGCAGGGGCTGAAACACTGGCGGATGCGCTGCCGGCAATGCTCAGGCGTTCGGTTTCCGGCGGGTAACACAGACCCTTGTCGGCACAGCCCTGATAGGTGACCGCGAGGGTAAATGCACGGGCCTCTTCGCGGGGAATTTCGACGTCGAGGATGCCGTGGTAAACCTCGACATCGCCGAAATACTCGTCATGTTTCTGCTCGCCCTTGGGCAGTTGCGCGGCACCGAGTTTCACCTCGAGCGGGTCGGCGCGGAACTGGAAACGGTGGCGATACAGGTAGTAGCCATCGGTGGCGACGAAGCGCAGTTTTATCGATTGCGGCGTGCTCTCGACCAGGCTCAACTGAAACGCTTCGCGTACCGGCAGGAAGTCGGCGCTGTTGTTGACCGAACCCAGCGTGGCGCTGGGTTTGTTGTCGAACAGCCCGGTGGCGTTGGCCGGCAGGGCGAAGACGAAGAACAGCAGGCAGAGCAGGCGGCGCATGACAATCTCGCGTATCGGAAGTGCGGGCATGATAGCCGAGACTCGCCACCGGGTCTTTTGGTGCTGAGGGCTCAGACGCGGAAGGCTTGCACGGCGGTGTGCAATTGTCCGCCGAGTACCAGTAGGTTTTCGCCTTGCTCGCGTCCTGCACCGATGCGCAGCAGGTTATCCCCGCCCAGTTGATGAATCCGTTCGCTGTGATCGCGAATCTCGCTGACTGCGCCGCTCTGTTGGGCAGTGATGTCAGCGATGCGGATCGCGGTATCCGAAATGGTCTGAATCGCGCCGACGATCTTGTCCAGCGCACCGTCCGCCGCTTGCGCCTGATTGGCCGTGGCTTCGGCGTGTTCGACCTGTGCGCGCATGCCTTCCACCGATTGCCGGGCGGCAGTCTGCAGGCCGGCGATCAGCGTCTGGATCTCCGCCGTCGCACCGGCGGTTCGCTGCGCCAGTGAGCGCACTTCCTCGGCCACCACGGCAAAGCCCCGGCCCATTTCCCCGGCGCGTGCCGCTTCGATGGCGGCATTGAGTGCCAGCAGGTTGGTCTGGTCGGCAATCGAGCGAATCACCGTCAGCACGCCGCCGATGGTCGCCGACTCTTCTGCCAGATGCTCAATCATTTGCGCGTTGCCTTGCACCTCGCCGACCAGCGCGTGCAGACCCGTGAGGCTCTGGCCGATGACCGATTGGCCGTGCTCGACAGCCAGACCGGCGTGACGGCTGGCATCGGCGGCCTGACGCGCATCGCCGGCGACCTGTTGAATGGTCGCCTCCAGCTCGCCAAGGGAATCGCGAATCAGCGCGGTATCACCGGCCTGATGCTCGGCGCCGCTGTGCAAGTCGTTGCTCAGCTCGGCGAGGGTGCGGCTGCTGCCGGCGACTTGTTCGGCATTGCCGCGAATTGTCCCGACCAGATCCACCAGATACGCGCGCAGGCGATTGAGCGAGGCTTCGATGTCATGCAGTTCGCGGTTGGTCTTGCCCAGATGAATGTCGCGACTGAAATCCCCTTCGGCCCAGGTCGACAGCGCCGGAGCAAGGTTGGTCAGGGTGCGTGCCAGGCGTCGCTGCAAGGTGTCGATCAGCAATGCGATCAACAGGATCAGGCCGATCATCACGCCTTGCATCAGTCGCACTTCACCCTGAATCTGACCGTGTTGAGCACGCACCACCGGTTCCAGGCCTGCGATGGCCTGCTGCACGGCGGCGATTTTCAGGTGGGTCGCGGTGCTGAGATCGGTGCGTTTCTGGATCTGCTCGCGGGTGCGCGCCAGCTCCGCCGGGTAACGACCGAGCAGGCTGTTGAGTTCGCGTTTGAGGCCGACACCGGCATCTTCGGCGGCGGCTTTTTCTGTGTTTTCAATGCCCATCATGGCGGCGAAATCGTCGCTGCCGGATTCGTTGCTGGCGACCACACCGAGCAGGGGCAGGGCGTCGATCAGTTGCGCCTGGGCGCGAATGTTGTCGACCTCACGCTCAACGTCGACGGCTAGCTCACTGCGCCCGCTACTGACCAGTTTGTCCCGTGCCAGCGACAGTTTGCCCAGATGCTGAGAAGCGTTGAGCAGCGGCGTCGTATACGTCGCATTGCCGTTGGCGTAGGTGCTGAGCTGATCGAGGCTGGCGCTCAATTCGCGTTCGGCCTGCAACAGCAGCGCTTGCGGATCACCGGCTAGTTTGCCGGCGGCGAGCAGGTCGGTTTTGCTGAATTCTTGCAGGCTCGACAGGCTCGGGCGCAGGGTGTCGGCGAGGGCGGGTGGCAGTTCACCGAGTTCCTTCTGCAGGCTGTCGATGGCCTGGCTGGCGCTGCTCAGACGCAGGGCATCGCCGCTGGCGAGGTAGTCCTCGACGTTGCGCGCCACCTCGTTCTGAAATTGCTGCGACAGACCCAGGTAGCGCTCCATCAACAGATACGGGCGCTCCAAGGCCTTTTGCGACCACCACAGCGTGGCGCCGAGGGCCACGCACACGGCGACCAGCAACAGGGTGTTGAGATTGGTGAGCAACTTCAGGCGCATGACGGCTACCAACGGCAGAAATGGTAAGCGCCTGAATTTATTGCGGTTCTGTTACAGGGTTATGACCGAATCGGTCGAATCCGATGAAAAAGTGGCACTTTGCTTTGATTCGCGCGCGGTCTGCACGCGATTGCGTCCGGCACCTTTGGCGCGGTACAGCGCCTCGTCGGCCTGACTGGCCATCATCAGGCTGTCGCAGTCATCGTGCATCTCGACCACGCCGGCACTGAAGGTGCACCACAAATCCTGCGGTTGCGCCGGATAGTGAATTTCGGCAAAGCGCTGGCGGATCTCGTCGAGCACTTTGTGGGCGGCTTCGATATCGGTGTCGGGCATGACGATGGCGAATTCTTCGCCGCCGTAACGGCCGATGAAGTCGGTTTTGCGCAGGCGCTGTTTGAGAAACAGTGCGAGGCTCTTGATCACCCGGTCACCCATCGGGTGGCCGTGGCTGTCGTTGACCCGTTTGAAGTGGTCGATGTCGAGCATCGCGAAACTCAGCGGCTTGTTCTCGCGACGTGCGCGGAACGAGCAGTCTTCGAGCAACTGCAGGATGTGCGTATGGTTGTACAACCCGGTGAGGCTGTCGCGGACCATCCGCGCCTTGAGATTGCGCGCGCGCGCTGCGCGGTTGCGCACGGTGGTGATCAGGTGGCGTGGCTTGATCGGTTTGGTCAGGAAGTCATCGCCGCCCTCGCTCATCGCGTCGAGCTGCTTGTCCAGATCGTCTTCGGCTGACAGATAAATGATCGGCACGCTGACGTAGCGATCATTGTGGCGGATGACTTTGGCCAGTTCGGTGCCAGTGCAGGCCGGCATGTACATGTCGAGGATGATCAAATCCGGCTGGAAATCCGCCAGTTCGGCCATCGCCTGAATCGGTTCGATCAACGTGCGGGTCACGATCCCTGCGCTGTTGAGCAGACGCTCGGTATGCAAGGCCTGGGCGCGCGAATCGTCAATGATCAGCACTTTATAAGGTTCGTACTGGGCGACGCAGGTCAGCACTTCGATCTTTTCCAGCAGACTCGAGGCTTCGAGGGTGCCGGTGAGAAATTCCTGGCCCCCCGCACGCACGGCGGCGAGGCGGGTGGGCGTGTCGGTTTCGTGCAGGCTGAAGAACAGCAGCGGCAGGGGCTCTTCAAGGCCTACCTGAGCCTCGGCGGCGAGTTTCAGGCCGACGCCGGCCCCGCTGAAATCCACGTCCATCACTATCGCCGCTGGCAGGCGTTCGACCATCGATGAGCGAAACGCCGCGACGCTCTCCAGCGCCTGGGCGCTCAAGCCGAAAAATTCCAGTTGTTTGGCCAGACGCTCGGCGCGGTCGTAATCCTGCAGCAATACGTAGATCGGTTTGCGCAGTGGCGGCAGGAACGTCTGGTCGAGTTGATCGCCATGCCGCAGGCCGGTGCGGGACAGGCGCTGCATCAAGCGATTGAGGTCGGTGATCAGACCGCTGCTGAGGCGACCGCGATTGGCATCTACCGCTTCCAGCGACTGGCTGATGTGACGAGCCAGTTGAGTGTGCTCGGGCTGTTCGAAACGCTCGGCGAAACGCAGCAGGCGCAGGTTGGCCTCGCTCAGCTCGGCGAGGTCGGCAGTGGACCACTCACTGCGTTGCAGGCGCTGCCATATCTCAAGAATCTGACGTGCCTGATGAATTACCCGCTGGGCAAAGTGGTGCTTGAGACGCTCACGGCTGGGGTCTTCTGGCTCGGTCATATCCTGACTACTAGTTAGGCTGCATGCTGAGGTCGACTGGTGGCTCTATGCTAGCACCTCTTTTCCCTTAGACGAGTGTCGTACGTCAATAATCTGCAATGCGTCACCATTCAGTTTCTGACCGATTGGTTTTGTTTTTGACCTGTTCGTCGTTCAAGTGCCCGTGGATAAGGGGTTTGCTGAGATGTTGGAGGCGCGCTGAATGAATTTCCTGCCACGCTTGCATCACTGCGCTGAATGGCTTTCGCGATAACTTTCAGTCCCTTGCAGTCATCCTCGGCGGCAAGGCGCATCAGGGATTCCCCTAGTTTTGCCGGATGCGGCATTCGTCTGCACCATTTGCGGCTTATCTATACTGGCGGGTGCCCCGCCTTGGCACGTTGTTGTATGGTTGTGGTCGAACCGTTGAACCCAAGTGATTGAAAGGATATCGCCATGCTGGACTGGAAAAACCGCGCGGGCAGCGCGCCTGAACGTGCCGCCGAGCCCAAGTCGGCCGCTCGCAGCTATGTCGGCGGGCTGTTGTTCAGCCGTGCGCTGGCCACCCTGGTCGGCATTTATTTAGTGGTGACCGGCGCTCTCGGCTGGTACTGGAGCCAGGAACCCGCGCTGTTTCCGGTGGCGCAGAATGCTCAAGTGGCTGCCGAAAAAGAAGGCAAGCAGATGGTGATCGGCTACACCACTGTCGAAACCCTGAAGACCGTCGCCGGCACCTTGCTCGACAAGCCGGGCGGTTACATTTCCAACGACCGCTTCCCGCCGGGCCTGTGGATGGACAACATGCCGAGCTGGGAATATGGCGTGCTGGTGCAGGTGCGTGACCTGACCCGTGCCTTGCGCAAGGACTTCGCCCGTTCGCAATCGCAGTCGGCTGAAGACGCCGATCTGGCCAAGGCCGAACCACGTTTCAACTTCGACAACAAGAGCTGGATCCTGCCCTCCAGTGAGTCCGAATATCAGGAAGGCATCAATTCTCTGAGCCGTTATCAGGCGCGTCTGTCTGACCCGACCCAGAAGAACGCCCTGTTCTACGCCCGCGCCGACAACCTCAACAACTGGTTGGGCGACGTCGGTACGCGTCTGGGTTCGCTGTCGCAACGGCTGTCGGCGAGCGTCGGTCGCGTGAAACTCAATACCGCGCTGAAAACCGAAGTGCCGGCCGTTGGCGAAGTGCCGCAGGTTGACGAAGAAGTCGTCGAAACCCCATGGATGCAGATCGACAACGTGTTCTACGAAGCACGTGGTCAGGCCTGGGCGCTGTCGCACCTGCTGCGCGCCATCGAAGTCGATTTCGCCGATGTACTGGCGAAGAAAAACGCCACGGTCAGCGTGCGCCAGATCATTCGTGAACTGGAGGCTTCGCAGGAACCGGTGTGGAGCCCGATGATTCTCAATGGCAGCGGCTTCGGCGTGCTGGCCAACCACTCGCTGGTCATGGCCAACTATATTTCCCGGGCCAACGCCGCCGTCATCGATTTGCGTCAACTGCTCAATCAGGGCTGAGTCATGAGCCAAAGCAACAAGGAAGTGGCGCACCGCGCCGCTTCGGATGCCGAACAGATCGCCTGGGTCGACGAGCAGGACAACCTGCTCGGCGCCTTGGTGCGCGCCGACTTGCGTGAGCGCGGGCTGATCGGTCGCGGCACCTACATCATGTTGTTCAATTCCGCCGGTGAGCTCTGCGTCCATCGGCGTACCTTGAGCAAGGCGATTTATCCCGGTTACTGGGACGTGGCAGCGGGCGGCATGGTGCAGGCCGACGAGACCTACGCCGAGTCGGCGGCCCGCGAGCTAGAAGAAGAGCTGGGGGTGAGCGGCGTCGAGCTGACGGCTCATGACCATTTCTTCTTCGAGGACACCGGCAATCGTCTGTGGTGTTCGGCGTTTTCGGCGGTATGGGACGGGCCTTTGATCCTGCAGCCTGAAGAGGTTCTGGAGGCGCGGTTCATTCCGGTCGATCAGGTGATGCGGGAAATCGAACAAAAGCCTTACTGCCCGGACTCTTTAGCGGCGTTGAAGCGCTATTTGAAGGCTCAACAAAGCGACGTCGCAAAGAACACATAAATTGGCGCCGATTGGCACTTAGCATTTGGGTTTTTTGCCGTTACACTGCGCGACCTTTTTCAAGCTGCACCGGCCTGCTTTTATTGAAGAACCGGTGCAGTAGCGCTGCCCCTGCCTGAGTGGGGCTTCGCGGTCGCACACCTTGCCCAAGGTGGCGATCAGTCTTTGTCCTCCCAAGAGGATTGCCGGTGGCCAAAAAAGCCGCATCCTTCGCCGCCCTCGGTGGCCTGGTATTTTCCACCGACGCAGGTCGTCATTGCCCGGAATGCAGTAAACCGGTGTACGCCTGTATCTGCAAACAAACCGTGATCCCGGCCGGAGACGGCATTGCCCGCGTGCGTCGCGAGAGCAAGGGCCGTGGCGGCAAGACGGTGACCACCATCACCGGCGTACCGCTGGCCGAAGACGCGCTCAAAGAGTTGGCGACGACGTTGAAGAAACGTTGCGGCACCGGCGGGGCGTTGAAGGACGGGATCATCGAAATCCAGGGCGATCATGTCGAGCTACTCTTGGCAGAGCTGATCAGGCACGGTTTCAAAGCGAAGAAGTCCGGCGGCTAGCAGCCTCTGTGAAAACCACCAGCGGCTTGATCCGGCTCTGCACAATTGCAGATCCGGCGTCGTCTCCATGGTTTTCACAGAGCCTGTTCATGACCGGTTTCTAAACTCCACGCGGTCAGTGCGGTCTACCGCCGCGCTGACGAACCGTCATTTTCATACTTTAGACTGCGCCGGCCTGAGATCAGGCGACGCACTATGACTTCTTTATAGGGGACTTCGATGTCCGTACGACGCACACGCAAAGACGATGGCAGCCAATGGACAGTTGCGGACAGCCGCAGTGTTTACGGGATTCGCCATTGGGGGGCCGGGTATTTCGCGATCAATGACGCCGGTCGCGTCGAAGTTCGTCCGAACGGCCCGAGCAGCTCGCCTATCGACCTGTTCGAGCAAGTCGACCAACTGCGCAAAAGCGGTTTGTCCTTGCCGTTGCTGGTTCGTTTCCCTGACATCCTGCAAGACCGCGTCCGTCAGCTCACCGGTGCTTTCGACTCGAACATCGAGCGTCTGGAATACCAGAGCAAGTACACCGCGCTGTACCCGATCAAGGTCAACCAGCAAGAAGCAGTGATCGAGAACATCATCGCCACCCAGAACGTCTCTATCGGTCTGGAAGCCGGCTCCAAGCCTGAGCTGCTGGCGGTACTGGCGCTGGCGCCGAAGGGCGGCACCATCGTCTGCAACGGTTACAAGGACCGCGAGTTCATCCGTCTGGCGCTGATGGGCCAGAAGCTCGGCCACAACGTGTTCATCGTGATCGAGAAAGAATCCGAAGTCGGTCTGGTGATCGAAGAAGCCGCTTCGCTGAAGGTCAAGCCACAGGTCGGCCTGCGCGTGCGTCTGTCCTCGCTGGCTTCGTCGAAGTGGGCGGACACCGGTGGCGAGAAATCCAAGTTCGGCCTGTCGGCGGCGCAACTGCTGTCGGTGGTCGAGCGTTTCCGCGCCGCCGGCCTGGATCAGGGCATCCGCCTTCTGCACTTCCATATGGGGTCGCAGATCGCCAACCTCGCTGACTACCAGCACGGCTTCAAGGAAGCGATCCGTTACTACGGCGAGCTGCGCAACCTCGGTCTGCCGGTCGATCACATCGACGTCGGTGGCGGTCTGGGCGTCGACTACGACGGTACCCACTCGCGCAACGCCAGTTCGATCAACTACGACATGGACGATTACGCCGGTGTCGTGGTCGGTATGCTCAAGGAATTCTGCGACGCGCAGAGCTTGCCGCATCCGCACATATTCTCCGAAAGCGGCCGCTCGCTGACCGCTCACCACGCGATGCTGGTGGTGCAGGTGACCGACGTCGAGAAACACAACGACGACGTGCCGCAAATCGAGAACAAGGAAGCGCTACCGGAAACCGTGCAGTGGCTGGTCGATCTGCTTGGCCCGACCGACATCGAAATGGTCACCGAAACCTACTGGCGCGCCACCCACTACATGAGCGACGTGGCCGCCCAGTACGCCGACGGCAAACTGACCCTGGCCGAAAAAGCCCTCGCCGAGCAGTGCTACTTCGCCGTGTGCCGTCGCCTGCACAACTCGCTGAAGGCGCGCCAGCGTTCGCACCGTCAGGTGCTCGACGAGCTCAACGACAAACTGGCCGACAAGTACATCTGCAACTTCTCAGTGTTCCAGAGCCTGCCGGACACTTGGGCGATCGATCAGGTGCTGCCGATCATCCCGCTGCACCGTCTCGACGAAGAGCCGCTGCGCCGCGCGGTGCTGCAGGATCTGACCTGCGACTCCGACGGCAAGATCAACCAGTACGTCGACGAGCAGAGCATCGAGACCAGCCTGCCGGTACACGGTTTGAATGAAGGCGAAGACTACCTGCTGGGCGTGTTCCTGGTCGGCGCCTATCAGGAAATCCTCGGCGACATGCACAACCTGTTCGGTGACACCGACTCGGTGAACATCTACCAGAACGCCGATGGCAGCGTGTACCACGCCGGCATCGAGACCCACGACACTATCGAAGACATGCTGCGTTATGTGCACTTGTCGCCGGAAGAACTGATGACTCACTACCGCGACAAGTGCGCCAGTGCCCGCATCAGTGCCAGCGAGCGCACGCAATTTCTCGATGCCTTGCGTCTGGGCCTGACCCGCTCCTCCTACCTGTCTTCCTGACAGGTTGAAGCGCTCTCGACGGTTTGTCTGAAACTTTGCTTTTGGCTGATGAAAGTTCAGACAAACCGGTGGGACGTTTCCCAAGTTCTGCGCGAAATGATCGGCGGCCGGTTCCAGCAAAGCGAACTGGTCTGCTTTTCACGTAGGTCATTTCCTAAGTTGTATTTCGGCACTCTACTCGGCCATGCCACTCGGCGAGAATCCCCGGCCGCCCCTCCTGTAGAGATCCGCCTATGTTCGATCCAGTCAACGAGCCGTCGTTTCGTCTCGATGTAGCGGGTCTGTCCGACCCCTTCGAGGTGCTGGCCTTTACCGGTAGCGAGTGCATCAGTGAGCCGTTCGCGTTCGAGATCGATGTGTTGATCGACGACCCGCACCTGGACCTGTCGGGCCTGTTGTTCCGTTCAGCTTTCCTGCAATTCGGATCATCGTCCAACGGCATTCACGGGCAACTGCAAAGCCTCGTGCAGCATGAATACGGCCACGGCGCGCGGTTGTGTCGAGCGCGATTGGGGCCGAAGCTGAGTTGTCTGGATCTGCGTTTCAGCCAGCGGATTTTCAGCGACTGTTCGGTACCGCAGATTCTCGTCCAGGTTCTCAAGGCCCACGGCATTGTCGGCGCGCAACGACGTTTCGACGTGCACGGCGACTACCCGGCGCGCACGTTTTGCACGCAATACCACGAATCGGATCTGCAATTTCTCCAGCGTCTCTGCGCGCAGTCCGGCCTGCATTACTATTTCGAACATCGGCGCGACGGCCATTGCCTGGTGTTCGGCGATGACCCGGCAGAATTGCCCGAGGCCGACCTGACTCAGGATGCGAGCGCGGGTGATGCGCCTTCGATCAGCCGTTGGCAGGTGCAGGTGAGTTCCCACTCCGGCAGCAAACACTCCACGCCACTGCGCCGGGGCGAAGGGCAGACGCATCTGCCGGCGCTGCGCAGCGGGCAATGGCTGGCGTTGGCGGGCCAGCCGTCCGCCGAGAGCAATCGACGCTGGCTGGTGAACCGTGTCGAGCACCGCGCCGATCAATCCCTCGAACCGCCCTACAGCAACCGGGTTTGCGCCGTGGAGCAGTTGCCATCGACGCTGGCGGTAGACGTGGCACGGCGGGTGCGTATGCACAGTCTGCAACGCGCCTGGGTGGTGACGGTCGACGATCCGCGACCCGATCCGCGGCGTTCGGTGGCGGTGCAGTTCGACTGGCTCTACCAAGGCGAGGGCGCGGCGCCCAGTCATTGTTGGTTGCCGCTGGCGCCGGTGCTCGACGAATCTTCGCCGGGTGCATTGCAGGACGGCGTCGAAGTGGTGGTGAGTTTCCTTGAAGGTGATCCTGATCAGCCAATGATCACCGGGGTTCTGCAAGAGCCGACGATCCCTGAAGACAGTGACGACCCGCCGCCGCAGCTGCCGGAACATCTTGAAAGCGCGGGCTTCGCCACCTGGTTGAAGTCGGCGGAACCTTTGCTGCTGTTGTGCCTGATGCCGGGGGGCGGCAGTTACCGTCATTGTGCCCAGTCGATCTGCAGTTGCCGATTGCTGGCGACGCTTGAACAGAGCGGCGGAGCATGAGTGGTGTGGCATCAGGGCCGGGCGCGCAATGGCTGTTGCTGGAGAGTGCGGACGCACCGCTGGCGGTGACGACATTGCGTCAGGGCTTCGCCGGCGTGCGTTGCTTCTGGTTGTTCGACGACACCGAATTTCAACCGCTGAGAGCGCAGGGGCCGGTACTCGTCGAGCTATCCGGTTGCCCGGCACTGGCGGCGTTGTGTCTGCGCGATCCACACACCTGGCGTGGCTTGCTGCTCGGTAGCGAGGCGGCGGTCGAGCCGTTGCTCGGGCATCTGCGGCGCATGCTCACGGTGTCCTTCGATCTCAATCATCGTGCGCTGTTCGGTTACTACAATCGCCAGACCGCGAGTTACTTTTTCGATGCCTGCGACGCCGAAGAACTCAGCCGCTGGCTCGGGCCAATCGAGCAGATTCGCTGGTTCGGAGGCACCTGGGCCGACCGCGCCATCGGCCTTCAGGGCTGGCAGCAACTGCGTAATCCCCACCGGCCCGTCGAACCGCTAGGTATCGAGCAAAGCCTGACCCGGCGTCAGCGCGCACGTCTGCAAACCTGTCTGTTGGAACAGCACATCTGGCGTTGGGGACAATCGATGGGAACCGATTACCTGACGATGGCCTCCCATGTTCAGCAAGGCCTCGCGCTGGGGTTCGGCGAACAATCGCTGCTCGATGGCTGGTTGTGGCTACGCTTGCTGCATCCGCGTGCGGTGCTGGTGCCGTTGCCGGCGGGATTGACTGGCGAACAGCGGCTCGAGTATCTGCGCCGACACTGGCAGAACGATCAACCTTGAAGGCGAGACCGGGTACCCATGGCAGACTCTTTGGCGCAACGCTTCACAGCCGTGGTGGGCGCACTGGTGCTGGCGCTGTTGAGCGGTTGCTCGCCGGTCAAGGTTCTCAATGCGCTGACGCCGGCCGACACGTTTGAGCGAACGGTCGGCATCGCTTACGGCGACGACCCGCGGCAGAAGCTCGACGTTTATGTGCCGCGCCAGCCCCATGAAAATGCGCCGGTGGTGGTGTTTTTTTATGGCGGCAGCTGGAACAGCGGCGCCCGTGAGGATTACGCCTTTGTCGGCGAGGCACTGGCGTCGCGGGGAATCGTTGCGGTGCTGGCCGATTACCGACTTTATCCACAGGTGCGCTATCCACTGTTTCTGCAGGACGGCGCACGGGCCGTAGCGTGGACGAAGGCGCACATCCGCGAGTATTCCGGCAACCCGCAGCGTCTGTATCTGATGGGGCACAGTTCCGGCGCCTACAACGCGGCGATGCTGGCGCTGGATCCGCAGCTGCTGGGTGCGGTCGGTATGTCGCCCAAAGAACTCAGCGGCTGGATCGGTCTGGCCGGGCCTTACGATTTTCTGCCAATCAAGAATCCTGACGTGCGGCCGGTATTTTTCTGGCCGGATTCACCGCCGCAATCGCAACCGATCAATCACGTCAGTCACGGTGCGCCGCCAGCGTTGCTGATCGCCGCCAGCGAAGACACGCTGGTCGATCCGACGCGCAATACCAGCGGCCTCGCCCGCAAGTTGCGTGGCGTCGGGGTACCGGTGCAGGACTTGTACTATTCACGCCCCAGCCACGTGACGCTGGTGGCGACACTCTCCCGACCGCTGCGGCGACTGGCACCGGTGCTCGATCAAGTGGTCGGGTTCATCCGGCACACTCCGCCTCAGTGAGCGCGGCCGTTGAACCAGCGATCATGGCGCCGCAGCCAGACTGCGAAGCCGCCAAGGGTCAGGCTGCGCAACACCATGAACAGCAGAAACGAAATCCACAAACCATGGTTGCCCAGCCCTTGCAGCGCCCAGGCGAAGGGCAGCAACAGCAGCACTGTCAGCAGCATGCCGTTGCGCATTTCCCGGGCGCGGGTGGCGCCGATGAACAGCCCGTCGAGCAAGTAACTCCAGACCGCAATCAGTGGCAGCACAGCGAGGTACGGCAGGTAAATGAACGCGGTGTCGCGCACGCTCTGAATGTCGGTCTGCATTTCGATGAACAAATGCCCACCCAGCAGAAACAGCGCGGCAAAACCCAGGCTGGCGATCAGTGACCAGCCCCCGGCGACCACCAGCGAGCGACGCAACGCCAGGCGATCACGCGCGCCGATGGCATGCCCGCACAGTGCTTCGACGGCATGGGCGAGGCCATCCAGTGCATGGGCCGTCAGCAGCAAACCGTTGAGCAGCAGCGCGTTGGCCGCCACGGTGGCATCCCCCAGTCGCGCGCCTTGCACGGTGATCAGGAAAAACACCGACTGCAGCGCCAGGCTGCGAATGAAGATGTCGCGATTGACCGCCAGCAGCGGGCGCCAGCTCTGCCACACCCTCAGCGCGGCCCAGACGATGTGCCCCGGGTAGGCGCGCAATGCCTTGCGGGTCAACAGCAGACCGAGGAGGGCGCCGCTCCATTCGGCGATCACCGAGGCACGGGCCGAACCGACCACGCCCCAGTCCAGGCCGAGGACGAACCACAGGTTGAGGACGATATTGATCAGGTTGGTGGTCAGCAGAATCGCCAGCGGCGCCCGGGCGTTCTGCGTGCCGAGGAACCAGCCGACCAGCGCATAACTGGCCAGCGCTGCGGGCAGGCCTAACAACCGAGTGTGGAAAAAGTCGCGGGTCAGTTGATCGAGCTCCGCCGACGGCTGCATGAAGTGCAGGGCAACGCCGCTCAATGGCACGCCGAGGGTGCCGAGTACCAGCGCCAGCCCCATCGCCAGCAGCAAACCCTGCAACAGAATCTGCCGCAACGCCGCGCCATCGCTGCGCCCGGCGGCCTGCGCGGCGAAACCGGTGGTGCCCATGCGCAGAAACCCCATGGCCCAGGCCAGAAAGGTGTACAGGCTGGCGCCGACCGCCACCGCGCCCAGCTGATGGGCGTGGGGCAAGTGGCCGATCACGGTGCTGTCGACCAGCGCCACCAGCGGCACGGAAATATTGGAAAGAATCATCGGCGCGGCCAGCGCCCAGACCTTGCGGTGGGTCGGGCGGTCGCGCCAGTCGGCGATCAGATTGGACATGCGGGCTCCTTGGGGGAGCGGGATTGTAGCGCTAGAAGCACCCTCACCCCAGCCCTCTCCCAGAGGGAGAGGGGGCAGATCTCTGTTGTTTTCAATCCTGAGTTCGACTCAGGCTCGCAGGTCGGTGTATTTCCTGAAAACACCTCGATCAGTTCCCTCTCCCTCCGGGAGAGGGCTAGGGTGAGGGGCTTCTAAAGGCCTAGTGAATAATCCAGCTCAGCAACCACAACCCCAGCAGCAACCAGATAATCCCGGCAATGATCGAGGCATTCATGAACGCGCGAATCGCCGACCACATCAGCATCAGCCCGACCACCAGCGCGATGATGCTGATGATCGACGTGTCCATGCCCAGGGTTTTGGCCAGGCCATCGACGAAATTGCCACCGGCATTGCTCAGAATGTTGAACAGGCCGCTGAGGCCATCGACGATAAAGCGGATGATCGAGCCGAGTGCCTGGCCGAGCCATTCGAAAAAGCTTTCTACCTGCATGTGTGCATCCTGATGAAAGAGCTGAGCCTTGGGCCACAACGCAGGTGGCCGAGTTCCCTGCATGATAGTGGGTTTACTCAATCCCTGTGGGAGCAAGCCCGCCCCCACCAAAAGCATAGCGCTGCCTATTGCCTTCAATGGGCATCCCCCCGAAGCTATACGCCTTCAGGAGAACCCGATGAACCTTGTTGAACTGACCGAACGCCTGCACGCCATTCGCGACCGCAATGACTGGCGGCAATTTCACAGCCCGAAAAACCTCGCCATGGCCGCCAGCGTCGAGATGTCTGAACTGGTGGAGATCTTCCAGTGGCTGAGCGAAGACCAGTCGCGCCAGTTGCCAGCGGACAAACTCGCGCACGCCGGGCAGGAAGTCGGCGACATCGTTCTGTATCTGTTGCTGCTGTGCAGCGAGTTGGGGCTGGACATGAATGAAGTGGTGCGTGCCAAGCTCGCCGACAGCGAACGGCGGTTCAGCTGATGAGCGACCGTCATTTCGATCAGTTGGCGACGCGATTCGCCGAGAAAATCTACGGCGGCGCCAAAGGTGCGATTCGCCTCGCGGTGCTGCAAGCTGACCTCGCCGAAGCGCTGCCGGATCGCCCGTTGCGCGTTCTCGACATCGGCGGCGGCCTTGGCCACATGTCGCTGTGGCTGGCCGAACGCGGCCACGACGTAACCTTCACCGAACCGGCCGAGCCGATGCTCGAAGGCGCCCGTCAGCGCTTCGCCGACGCGGGGCAGACTGCAACGTTCATTCAGGCACCGTGGCAGGAACTGCTCGGGCAACTGACCGAACCGTACGACCTGGTGATCTGCCACGCCGTGCTGGAATGGCTGGCCGAGCCCCACGCGATTCTGCCGGTGCTGCATCAACTGACCAAACCCGGTGGCTGGTTGTCGCTGGCGTTCTACAACCGCGATGCGCTGATTTACCGAAATCTGCTCAAGGGCCATTTCAAGAAGATGCGCAAAAACGACATGGCCGGTGAAAAGCAGAGCCTGACCCCGCAGCAGCCCCTCGATCCGCGCGAACTGGCAACGCAACTCGAAGGCCTGTGGCAGGTCGAAAGCCAGAGCGGGATACGGGTTTTTCACGACTACATGCCGGTGGAATTCCAGGCTCGCGCCGAACTGGTGGATTTGCTCGAGATGGAACTGGCCCACCGTCGTCACCCAAGCTTCGCCGGGCTTGGGCGTTACTTGCACTGGATCTGCCGGCCGATCTGATCGGAGCGCAACATGAAAGCTCATTGCGGGTTATTGCTGTTCTGCCTGGGGTTGGCCGCCTGTCAGGGCAGCAACCCCTACGTGGCGCAGTCGCGGCCCTTGCCACCGGCACCGCCGCAAGCCGCCAATACCTTCGATCGCAGCGCTTACCCGGCGCCCCCACGCGATTACGGGCGTTACCGCAGTTGGGCCTGGCTCAACGGGCAGTTGCCGCCGGGCACGGCGTGGGCGGATTCGGCACAAGTCGCCGAGGCGGTGAGCAATGCGCTCGACCAACGCGGCTTGCGTCCGCTGCACGACAATCGTCCGGCCGACCTGCTCGTCAGCGCCAACCTGCGCCTGGAAACCCGTTTGCGTCAGGTACAGGACGACTACGGCTATTACGGCGGATACAGCGGCTATGATCGATATGGTCGCGGTTACGGCATGTACAACAGCGTGCCGATCGTGCGCACGTATCAGGAGCAGGTTGTCGTGGTGCAAGTCGATCTGTTCGATGCCGGCAGCGGTCAGCCGGTCTGGAGCGCCAGTGCCGAAACCGCCGACAAGGGCAGCCCGATCGATCGCACCGATGCGATTCGCGAGGCTGTCGAAAAGGCCATGTCGGCGTATCCTCCCAGTTAGCTTCCGACCACCGGGAAGCTCCCGCAGGTTCATGTCTTCAACCGGAGAAAAACCATGTTCCGCCGTCTCGCTTTACTGGCCATGGCCGCGCTGCTCAGTGCCTGCGCCGCTAACCAGGTCAACCACGACTTCGATGCCAGCCGCGACTTTGCCGCCTATCGCAGCTGGAGCTGGAAAGAACCCGCCCTGCAATATCGCCCCGACGATCCACGGATCAAGAGTGATCTGACGGAGCAGCGCATCCGCCAGGCGGTTACCGACCAACTCGATCAGCGTGGCTTGCGTCCGGCCGCAGCGGGCGCCAAAGGCGACTTGAGCGTGCAGACCTACCTGATTATCGAAGATCGTCAGCAGCAAGTGACAACCAACTACGGCGGCGGTTGGGGCGGCCCGTGGAACGGCTATTGGGGGGCGCCGATGTACAACGAGACGCGCAACATCACGTATAAGGTTGCGACCATTCAGATCGACCTGCTCGATGGCAAGGACGGCAAATTGGTGTGGCGCGGCAGCGATGAGCAGATGCTCGCCAGCAAGCCGAATCCGGAGGATCGCAGCAACGCCATTCGCGAGACGGTCAGCCGGATCCTGGCCAACTACCCACCGCGCTGAGTCTGGATGAAAAAAAGGAACTGATCAGTTCCTTTTTTTTGCCCGGGACAAATGCGCTGGCTTGTTGCCAGCAGTCTCGTCCGGCCAGGTCTACACTCATTTCACCCATGGAGGTTGCGCCCGGCTGTGCGCCGGCAAAGGAGTGCGCCAATGTTGCCGCGTTCGCAGTTCAACGGCCCGTCCCGGCAACGCGGGGCGATCGGGTTGATGGCGGCCGCCACCCTCAGCCTGGCGTTGGTGCTGATGCTGCTGGTGGTTGATACCGGTCGTCTGTATATGGAGCAGCGCAAATTGCAGCGTGTGGTGGATAACGCCGCACTTGAAGCGGTGAGCCGTGGCGGCAATTGCCTGCCCGGCCTGACCGCCGCCAGTTATGCCGGGCAAAGCGCAGTGCGTAACGGCTACACCGTCGACGCCAGCAACACCCTGACGACCACCTGCGGCACCTTGCTCACCGGCGCCACCGGACTGCGCACCTTCACGCTGGATGCGACGCAGTCGGCAGCGGTCAAAGTCGCTGCCAGCCGCACGGTGACCACCAGTTTTGCCGGCGGTGTACAGGCGTTGTTCTCAGGTAATGCGGTCAGTCTCAACACCACACTCTATGCCTCCGCCGTGGCCGCCAAACCGCAGCCGACCATCGCCCAACTGAACATTCGCAGCACACTTGGGACCATCGATACCGCGCAATCGAACATCCTCAATCCACTGTTCTCCGGCTTGCTCGGCGGTAACGTCAACCTGACGGCACTGGGCTGGAACGGCTTGCTCAACACCGACATCAACCTGCTCAAATACCTCGATCAACTGGCGATCAACCTCAACGTTGCCGCCGGTAACTACACCCAACTGCTCAACACCCAGGCCACGGTGACTCAACTGATTCAGGCGGCGGCAACGGTGGTGCAGCTCAATGGCGCGACGGCCACGGTGATCACCGCGCTTGGCCAGTTGCAAGTGGCGGCGATCAACGCGGCGCCGGTCAAACTGGGCGACATTCTGCAATTGCAGACCGGCACCACGGCGGCGGGGCTGGACGCCAACCTGCAACTGCTGCAACTGATTCAGGGCGTGGTGCAACTGGCCAACAGTAAAAGCGCGGTGGCGGCGACGTTGCCGATCAGCGTGCTGGGGCTGGCGAATGTCACGGTGCGGGTCAAAGTGATCGAGCCGCCGCAGTTCTCGGCCATCGGCGATCCGGCGCGGGCCAAAATCAACCCGACCGGGCCGGACCGGATTTACGTGCGCACCGCGCAGGTTCGCACGATGTTGTCGTTGAATTTGCCGGTGTTGTCGGCGGTCACCGGGTTGACCAATGCGGTGCTGGGCCTGGTGGCGGCGTTGACGCCCACGCTCAATGCGCTGTTGCACCTGGATCTGGCGGCGACACTCAACTCTGTCCTCTGTCTGCTCGGCGCAGGGTGCGAGCAGTTGGCCCCGAGATTGTTGCCGTCACCGCAAATCGATATCAGCCTGGATGCCGGCGGCGCCAAAAGCTACGTCACCGATTACAGCTGCCCGACGGGCACCAGCGGGAGCAAAAGCCTGACCGCCCACACCATCACCTCCATTGCCGATCTCAAGCTTGGCAAGATCGACCCGACCAACGCCTTTTCCTCGGCCGCTGAACCCACGGTCACGCCTTTGCCGCTGATTGATCTGGGCATCGAGACTTGCTACGGACTGTTCGGCTGCGACGCAGGCTCTCACGTCCAGTACGGTGCTGGCGGCATCGCCATCATGCTCGACACCAGCGTTGCGCAGAACTCGCAGGATCTGGTGTTTTCCAGTGTGAACGCCAGCGTTCCGCCGTTCAATACGCCAGCCAACCTCAAATTGCCGCCCAGCATCAAACCGGCGGTGCCGACCAACAACATCGTCGCCAGCCTGGCGAACACCTTGGCCGGTATCAACCTGATCGTCTACAAACCGGTGGGCAGCAATCCGCTGGGCGCCATCGTCACGGGCGTCGCTTCGTTGATCAGCGATGTCACCAGTAAATTGCTGCCGGTGATTACCAATCTGCTGGCGCCGCTGCTTGATCCGCTGCTGAACAATCTGCTCAAGGGGCTGGGCATCAACCTGATGGACGTCGACGTCGGCGCCAACATGACCTGCGGCCAGACCGGCAAGGCGTATCTGGTGATCTAGTCGTCGGCGGCGATGGGCAGTTCGATGCAGAACCGTGCGCCTTCCGGCGAGTTGCGCACGCTCAACTGGCCGCCCATATTGTCGATGATGCCGTAACTCACCGACAGGCCCAGACCGGTGCCGACGCCAATCGGTTTGGTGGTGAAGAACGGTTCGAAGATCCGTTCCAGCAAGCGCGGATCGATGCCGCCGCCATTGTCCTCGACCCACAGCCGCACCTTCTGTTCGTCGCGCTCGGCGTACATCGAAATCCACGGTTTGAACGCCGAGTCCTTCTCGCGTTTGCTCAGCAAGGCGTCGCGGGCGTTGACCATCAGGTTGATCAGCACTTGCTCCAGTTGATCGACGTAACCCCGCACCTGCACCGTGAACGGCGTTTCACTGATGCGCAGATCCACGCCTTTGCCGCGCATGCCTTCGGCCAGTAACGACAACGTGCCCTCGATGGCCGAGGCCGGGTTGAACAGCTGTTGCTCAATCTCCGAGCGCCGACCGAACACGCGCATGTGATCGACGACTTTGGCGGCGCGCTGCACCTGCGCGTCGATGCGATTCAGTTTGTCGGTCAGATAATCGATCTGCACATCGCCATTGCTCAGGCGCTTCTGCACGTTGACGATGGCCATGCGCATCACGTTCAGCGGCTGATTGATTTCGTGGGCCAGCCCCGTGGCCATTTCGCCGAGGGTGGCCATTTTTGCGCTTTGCGTGAGCTGCTGCTGCGAGCGGCGCACTTCGGTGTTGTCGCGGCCCACCGCTTGTACCTCGATCAACGTGCCGTGCGCATCGAACACGCCACGATCCGACCAGACCCACCAGGCGTGTTCGCGGCCGGGCAACTGCAGGCTGATTTCGGCGGTGCTGACCGGCTGCTCCGGGGTCAACAGTGTCAGGCGCTGAGCGAATGCCGCGCGTTGCTCGTCGGACATCCAACTGCCCAGATCGACCCCCGGCAGTTGCTCCGGCGTGCATTCCAGATAAGTCGCCAGCGGGCGGTTGCCGAAGGTCAGGATCAAGTCCGGGCGATAGCGACAGATCATCGCCGGCGAGTCTTCCACCAGAATCCGGTAGCGCTCTTCACTTTGCCTGACCTGCTCGGCAGCCAGCGTCGCTTCGGTGACGTCCAGCCACAGGCCGACAGCTTCCACCGGCAGGCCGAGGTCATTGCGCAGCAGGCGCGCTTCATCGAGCAGCCAGTGATAGTCGCCGCGACTGTCGCGCAGTCGATAACGTGCGCGTACCGAACCTTCGCGCAGCAACTGCCGGGTGCGCTCGAAGTACAGGTCGCAATCCTCGGGGTGCAGCCGTTCGACCAACGCACCGTCGCCGCAATCGGCCAGGCTCCAGCCCAGCAGCGGTTGCAGGCTGGCGCTGAAGAATGTCGGAATCAGCGCGCCTTCGCGGTATTGCTGGACGTAAATCACTGCCGGCGAACTGGCAATCAAATTGTCCAGCCGTGCGTGGGCGGCAGCGGCACGTTGCTGCTGGTTCTGAATGTCGCTGATGTCGAGCATGAAGCCCACCAGCCGACGGTGCTCGCCAGTGCCGGCGACCTGGCCCTGAACGCGGTACCACGCAGGGGCCTGCTCGCCCTCGCCAGGCTGCAGACGAACGCTTAGCGTCAGGGGCTCGCCATGTAGTTGCAGGGTGTGCAAGCGACTGCGCAACTCTTCGCGGTCGGCCGGGTGAAAACGTGCCAGCCAGTCTTCGACCGGCAATCGCGAGTCGGCGATGTTCAGTGCTGTGGCCAGTGCTGGCGCCAGGGAAATCTGCGTCGTTTCGCACAGCTCCCACCACCCGGTGCCGAGCAGGGTTTGCAGCGATTCGAGGCGCTCCATCGCATGATGATGTTGCTGTTCACGCAAGCGGCTGAGCAGCGGCCCGGCGAGTGCGCCGGCAAGGGCAAGCCAGTCACGGTCGGCCAGATAAGGGGCCGCGAGATCCACCGCGTAGAAGCCGCACAACAACCATGCGACCACGCCTTGATCATTGCTGTAGGGCACGGCGAAACCGTCGGCATTGCCGAACGTGGCCTGCACCCGCGAGTGTTCATACACCGCCTGCTGCGCGGTAAAACGCTGGGGCGCGCTGCCGTTCAGACTGTCCAGCGGCGTGCCGAGACGCTGGCCGTCATGCCACAACTGCGGTGCGCCGTGGGCGCTGAACTGTTGATGAATCTGCCAGCCTTGTCCTTGCGAATCGAGTAACGCCACGGCGAGGCAGGGGGTGTGCCAGCGCTGGGCGATGGCCTGCAACTGTTCACCAAGCACCGCCGGTAATCGCGTCAGGCTGCACGTGCGCAAGTGTTCGCTGATCTGCGCGGCAAGGGTCTGACAGGCCTCGCGATGGCGAGATTGCTGGCGCTCGAGCAGCAGGTCGGCGATGTCGAACAATTGCAGGTGCCAGCCATCGCCCAGTGGCTGTACCCAGCCACGCAAGTGCAAGGTCTGATCGTTGAGGCCGCAAAAGTCGAGATCGAGCAGCTGCCCCTGCCAGTCGCACGGCTGGCCTTCGATGGCCAGCGAACTGTGCGGCAGCAACCAGGCGCTCAGCGGCAATGGCGAATCGTGCGGGGGTTGTTGCGCGAGCAGATGACGCAACGGGCCGGCGGTTTGCACCACGCCACCATCGTGGTCGAGAAACAGGTGCAGGCCGGTGGTCGGTGAGCCGAGCGGATCAGGCAAGTCAGGCGCGGCAATCGGTGCGCGCTTGAGCAGGCGCCCGAAGAGGTTGTCCCCCGCCGTCAAAACTGCAGACTCGAACGGGCAGTCAGGCTGGACGGCAGGCTCGGTACTGCACCGATCCCCGGCAACACCAGAAACGGCATCACAGCGTTCAACTTGCTGACCGGGTAGTTCACCGTCACGGTGAGCGTTCCATTGGGGCCGCTGGTGCTGTCGAAGACCGTCGTGGTGTCGACGCCGACGACGAAGTTGAACGGTGGTGGCACCCACTGCAATTGTTGGGTCAGTGCCGCGTTCGCGGTGTTGACCACAACCGTGGCGTAGTTGGGCGTCGTCGGGTCGACCGCCACGCTGCGGCGCACTGCTTCGGCGGTGGCCTGGTTGAATGATTGCATCATCACGAACGGCAGGCTGTAGCTGACCAGACCGTAAAACACGGCGAAAAAGATGACGAACACCAGAGCGAATTCAATCGCCACCGCACCTTTTTGCGACTTGCGAAAGCCGGTTTTCATGCGTGCGTCTACCCTGACAGTCAGTGCGTAGTATCAGCATAGAATCATTCAGCAAAAACGGACGGTTTTTACCCGATGCAGAGTTTTGTCCTCCTGATCTGGCTGACCTTTTGCGCGGCCCAGGACGCCCGGCAACGGCGCGTCGCCAATGCCCTGACGATGGGCGCGGGCGCGCTGGCGCTCGGCTTCTTGTTGTGGACCGGAACAACCTGGATCGGCGCAGAAGCCGGGCAGGGCGGATGGGCATTTCTGCTGGCGTTGCTGTTCACCTTGCCCGGCTACCTGATGGGTCGGATGGGCGCCGGCGATGTGAAATTAATGACAGCTCTGGGTCTTGCGACGGACGGCATGTTCATTTTGTGGACGTTTGTCGGCGCTGGCATCGCCAGCGTGCTTTGGCTGCTGCTCGCGCCAAGAGTCTGGCTGCATATGAGTCAAGGGCTTAGGGAACGTCTTCGATATCTGGGGCCAGATATGTCAAAAAAGCTGCCATTTGCACCGTTCGTGTTAATCGGTACAAGCCTGGCCTGGTATTGGATCCATTGATCGCCAGGCGCCACTAGTCCTATGTACATAGTCGGAAAGTGCGTCTACTTTCAATTCATGTGGTTTTACAGCCAGCGGCTGGCAGTACAGGAATGGTCAGCTTTGGCCTAGGGCATGGAGTGGCACGTGAACAAGCTTACGTCTGCGGTAAAAGTCCTCGTGGTCGACGATCAGCCTCTGATCGTGGAAGAGTTGTGCGAGTTTCTCGAAAGTAGCGGTTACCGCTGTGTGCCTTGTGAATCCAGCAAGCAGGCTATTGAGCGCTTCAGCGAGGATCCGGAAATCGGTCTGGTGCTGAGTGATCTTCACATGCCGGACATGGATGGCATTCAGTTGATCCAGGCGCTGCAGCGACTGGTCGGTAAGGAGCGGGCGTTCGAGGCGATCATGCTCACCGGGCGCGCGGACAAGCAGGATGTGATCAAGGCGTTGCGTGCCGGGATTGCCGATTACTATCAGAAGCCGATTAATCTGGATGAGCTGCTTGAGGGGGTGCAGCGTCAGGAGTTGGCTCTGCAAGAGCGGCAGAAAAATCTGCAACTGGGGCATTTGAATCAGAAGTTGCAGTATTTGTCCGAGTCGATTGATGACCTTTATCAGGATCTGGACAAGGTGCGTCGCAGCCCTGCGACGGTCGGGCGCGATGTGCCGGGCGGGGAGTCGGCCGAGGTGGAGATTCCGGAAATTTTCAATCAGTTGTCGCCGCGCCAGTTGGATGTGGCGCGTCTGGTGGGCAAGGGGCAGACCAATTATCAGATTGCCTGTGAGTTGGGGATTACCGAGAACACGGTGAAGCTTTATGTTTCGCAGGTGTTGCGGTTGACGCATATGCATAACCGGACGCAGTTGGCGTTGGCGTTGTCGCCGAGTGCTTCGGCTGGGCGGCAGCGGGTTACGGCGCACTGAGTTTTTGGGTTTTTGGTTTTGGTTTTTGGGGTTGGGTGTATATCCGTTTCTTCGGGTGTTGCGGCTGGCGGTTCCGCCCTTATGGCGGGTCACTTTTGGCAAACGCCCCAAAAGTAACCAAAAGGTCTTTGTCCTGACGTTCGGCCCCTCGCTGGGGCTCGGGGTTCCTTCGCTCCGGTGTTCATCCGGGGGCATCGCCTACGGTTTGCTTCGCTGCACCTCCTCTCGATGTGTTCGACTTCGTCGAACGGTCGCTGCGCTCCCACCCCGAATGAACACCTCCACTCAGCCTGCCGACGGACCTTCTCAGATCAAGAGCGGTACTCGAGCTAACGCTCATTGTGTGGAGTGGGGCGGCTTTGCCGCGGGGGTCGCCGGTGGGATCGAGTCTGCTCGCGATGGCGGCTTGGCAGCCGACCAATTTTTAACGGAGTGTATTCAAACCCTGTGGGAGCGGGCTTGCTCGCGAAGAGGCCTGTCCGGTCAACGGATTGCTTCGGGTTGTTTAAGTGTGGGGATAACAACGCGAACCTTCCCACATTGTTTTCAGGTTGTCCGTCGGACGTGTGCTCTCTAGTCTCTGGTGGTCGCTGAATGCTCAGCGATCGGGTGTGAGAACCCGGTACTAATGGTCATGCACTCTCTGTGCACGCATAATCGCGCCAGCTTATCCGCTGTCTGCAATGCGTCATGGCGGCTGTGTGCGGGCAGGCTTCGGTCTGGCCGGGTGTCCATTACCGGTATTCTCACCCCGCATACAGTTGCCACCCTTTGCCCCGTGAGAATGGCAAAGAGTGTCGGCACAGACTTTGGAGAATTGTTTTAATGGACAAGCTAATCCCCGACCCACCCCTCGAACCCACCACCCCGCTCGCCGAAGCCATCCGCGCTGAAGACCTGGCGAAGAACCGTGAAGCGATCAAGCGTGCGCTTGATTTTTACCTCAGTCCCGAACCCGCCAAACCGCGTCAACCGAGCACGATGTTTCTCGTGCATCCCGGTGTCGATACGGAAAGTTTGTTGGCCCATGCGTGTGAGTCGCTGGCGTCGGCGAGTGTCATGGCCAGTCATTTTGCCAATGAGTTGAGCGGTTTTCAGCGCAGTACGGCGTTGGCGATTCAGCAGATTGTGATGCTGGCGGAGCTGGCGGTGAATCGGGCGCTGGATCGGGTCGATCCGCAAGTCTGAGACCGCGTTGTTATTCTGCGCGAGCAAACCCGCTCCCACGTTTGCAACGCATTTCCCTGTGGGAGCGAGGTTGTTCGCGAAGGCAATCGAAAGATCACCACACGATCAGTTCTTGGTCTCGATCTTCCCGCCCACGTCCGGGTCATAGAAGTCCGGGATTTCGTATTGGTATTTCTTCAGCCAGCGCTGCATCGCCAGGTCTCGTTCGGTGGCGGTCGCTGTTTGTGCTTTGGGCGAGGCAGCTTTGTTGCGGCTTTGCAGGACCAGCCAGCCTTCGGTTTCCTGTTGTTGCGCCGAGGCCGGGCCGCTGTCGATGGCCAGGGCGCTGAGCGGCAGGGTGAGCAAGGTCAGGTAGCACAGGCCTTTGCGGGCGTTCATGGCTGTCTCCTTATTTGATCGGGGTCGGCAGCGCGTCGGAGACGGCGGCGACCTGGTTGCCGGTGGCCGGTTTGGCCGGTGCCGGGGTTTTCAGTTTTTCTGCGCGTTGCTGGGCTTCGGTGAATTGTTCCGGGGACAGTTTGGCGCGGCTGACGATTTCGGCGGCTTGTGGCCAGTTGTTCTGGTAGAGCAGCAAGGTGACCATGTTCACCGCCGCCAGTTGGTTGTTCTGCTTGAGTTCAATCGCGGTGAGGAATTCGAAGCGGGCGTCGTCCAGGCGCAGTTGGTTGAGGTAGACCACGCCGAGGTCGTTGCGGATTTTTTCGTCGGTGGGCGCCAGGCGGGCTGCGCGTTGCAGGTGAGCCTGGGCCTGGCCGTTGTCGCCACGGGCGGCGTAGAGTTGGCCGAGGCCGTGTTCGGCTTCGGCGTTCAGGCAACCGCCGATCAGGCTGCGGTACAACGGTTCGGCTTCGTTGCGCCCAAGCAGGCGATAGACCTTGGCTTTGCGCAGGCGCACTTCGCTGAGGTTGTCCGGCAGGCTTTGCAGGTTGGCGAGGCTGGCGTGCAGTTTGCCGTCGTTGGCGAGGTCGTCCGCCAGGTTCAGGGCCAGTTCCTGTTCGGAGCTCAACTTGCTGCAACTGGCGGGTGACAACAGGCTCGTCCACGGCGCCTGGCCGTCGGTGGCGCAACCGCCGAGCAGCAACAGACTTGCCATGACAATCAGTACTTTCATCAAACGCTCTCCATGAGCCAGGGTCAGTTTGCAAAGGCCCGGGCGATTGCGGTGAAGCCCGGTCCGGCGAGTACGATCAGCAGTGCCGGAAACAGAAACACCATCATCACCACCGACATCTTCGCGGACATTTTTGAGACGTATTCCTGCAAGCGGGTCAGGCGTCGGTCATCGAGCAATTGCTTGAGCGCCAGCAACGATTTCATCGCACCGCCGCCCTGTTGGATCAGTTGCTGGAGGATCACGCAGGTGTCGGTGAACTCATCGACGGCGAGCATCACCGCCGCTTTGTTCAGCTCTTGGCCGAGTTCCAGCCCGGAGTCGACGCGACTGAGGATCAGGCGCAGTTCGCTGGTCAGTTCCGGCAGCAGTTTTTGCGCTTCGGTACCGAGTACGCGCAGTGCTTGTTCGACGGCCATGCCGGATTCGAAGAGGATGCGAAGCAAAGGAATGAACGTGGAAATTTCCACGGCGATGGTTTTCTGTCGTCTCCCGGCGGCGTAGGCGAGCAGGCGTTTGGGCAGCAGATAACCGCCGCCGGTGGCGAGCATGGGCACCAGCCAGCGTTGGCCGGCCTGCGGAAAAAACACCTCTTGCAGAAAGATCGCCAGCCCCAGCGTCAGCAACGGCGTACCGATCTGGCAGGCCGCGTAGAGTGCGCGCTCGTTGGCGCGGCGCCAGCCGAGGCGGTTGAGCAGGGTCTGGGTTTCGCTGTCGATGCTCACCGAGCGTTGCCCGAACCGGCTGCTGCCCAATGCGCGCAGCAAGCTGCCGAAACGGTTCTCGCGCACCAGATGACCTTGCAGGCGTTGATTGACCTGGCGAACTCGGCGCCGCTCTGTCAGCAAATGATTGACCACCAGCAGCAGGGCGCCGAGCAGCAACATCAGAGCGGCGAGGTAGACCATGTCAGACGCTCCGCAACATGCGCCAGAGCGCCAGGCTTCCGAACACCTGGAGCACTGCCGCGCTGATCAACATGTGCTGCCCGCTTGTGTCGTTCCACATCCCCAGCATGTAACCGGGGTTGGTCAGCATGAAGTAACTCACCAACAGTATCGGCAGCGAGCCGAGCACCCACGCGGTCATGCGCGTCTCACCTGTCAGCGCGCGCAGTTGGCGTGCACCCTGATCGCGTTCGCGGATCAGTTTGATCAGGTTCTCCAGCAACTCGCTGGCATTGCCGCCGTAGCGATGATTGACCTTCAGGCCGAGGGCGAACATGCGCAGTTCGTCCTGCTCGTAGAGTTCGGCGAAGTCGCTGACGGCGTCCGGCAAATTCACCCCCAATTGTACGTTGCGCTGGACGCGGCCCATGGCTTGTTTCAGTGGGTCGTCACTGGCTTCGATCCCGCCCATGACGGCGTCGCTGAGCGTGCGGCCGGACTTCAGGCTGCGCACGGTGTGATCGAGCAGCTGTGGCAGTTGCTCGATCATGCGTTTGATTCGGCGGCGGTAAAGAAAGGCGATGTAAAGCCGCAGCAGCAATGGCGGTGCCAGCAACATGATCAGCAAACCGATCCAGTTGAACAGCAGATAACCCAGCCCGATCATCAGCGCCCACAAACTCATCCACAAGCCGAATCGCTCGGTCGGCCGGCCGAGGCCGGCGCGCAGAAACATTCTTTCCAGACCGACCCATTTCGGTTTTTCCGTGGCCAGTTGCGGTTGCCCGGCCGCCAGTCGGCCCAGCACTTTTTCCGTGGCAGTCTTGTGCAGGCCATGCAGGAACAGGCGAATCGACAGCCCGAGCAGGGTCAGGCAAATGATGATGAGAATGACCGGTCCCAGCATGTTCGGTGGTCCTCGCCGTCAGCCTGGATGGGCGTCAAGGCGCAGCTTGTCGCCGGCCGGGTTGACCGCTTCGCGCAGGAAGCCGAAACCGGTGCGGCGATCCAGGCGAAACAGGGTGTTGGTGACGTAGACGTCTTCGCGAATGCCGACCACTTCCACCACCTCGCTGACACAGCGACGGCCATCGGGCATGCGCGTCAGTTGAATGATCACGTCCAATGCCGCGCAGATCATCTGGCGCAAGGTGCGTTCGGCGATCGAGCGTCCGGTCAGGCCGACCAGTGTCTCCAGGCGCAGCAACGCATCCTGCGCATTGTTGGCGTGCACGGTGCTCATTGAACCGTCGTGACCGGTGTTCATTGCGGTGAGCACATCGACCACTTCGACGCCGCGAATCTCGCCGAGGATGATCCGGTCGGGGCGCATGCGCAGGGCGTTGCGGATCAGGTCGCTGGCCTTTACTTCGCCGTGACCCTCGGCATTCGGCGGGCGGGTTTCCAGGCGGACGACATGGGGGTGGCCGAGCTGAAGTTCGGCGACGTCTTCGATGGTCACCAGACGTTCGTGGGGGTTGATCAACTGGCTGAGGATGTTCAGCAATGTGGTTTTGCCGGTGCCGGTGCCGCCGCTGATGAGGATGTTGCAGCGTTTGCCGACGGCGTTTTGCAGGAACTCGAAGATCGCCATGTCGATGGTCTGCATGGCCATCAGGTCGCTGCTTTTAAGCATGTCCTTGCGGAATTTTCGAATCGACAGGCACGGGCCGTCGAGGGCGATCGGCGGGATGATCGCGTTGACCCGGCTGCCATCCGGCAGGCGCGCATCGACCATCGGCGAGGACTCGTCGAGCCGTCGCCCGAGGGGCGCAAGGATGCGTTGCATGACGCGTTCGACGTGATGTGCATCGATAAAACGCAGGTCACTTTGATGCAGCACGCCGTCGCGCTCGATGAACACCCGGTGCGGGCCGTTGACCAGAATTTCCGTCACTGACTGATCGCGCAGCAGCACTTCCAGCGGGCCGAACCCGGTGAGCTCATCGACGATTTCTTCGCCCAGTCGCTCCATTTCGTAGCGGGAGATTGCCAGGTGCAGACGGGCGATGTATTCGGCGACTTTATCGGTGACAAACTGCGCGAGTTGCTGGCGCGAACCTTCCAGCAGGTTTTTCCCCGACTCTTCGATGGCGTCGATGATGTAGCGGTGTAGCACCAGTTTCAGGCCTTCGTGGTCGGTGTTGCCGGCGGCGCCGCGCTGCGGTGCACCAAAGAGTTTTTCCGCGCTCATGAGCTGCCTCGCAAGCGCTCGAACCAGGTGACTTTCGGTTTCGCCAGACCTTCGGAGCGCTTGGCCAGTCGTTCACCGAGGGTGCGCAGGCTCTGCGTGAGTTTTTCCCGGGGCGCCAGATCGAACAGGCTGACACCCTGATTCTTGGCGTTCAGGCGTACTTCGGCGTTGTCCGCCAACACCGCGATCACTTCCAGGTTGAAGGTTTTGCCAAGGGTGTCGGCGTTGGGCGCGACGTTGTTCAGGTAGCGATCAATGAGCAGGCGCCCGTGGTCGAGTTTCATGCCTTTTTCGCGCCACTGATTGAGCACCGCCAGGTTGCGTCGGCAGTTGAGAACGTTCTGGTCGGTGTACCAGAGCAACTTGTCGCAGTGGCTGACAAAGGTGCGCAACGCTTCGCTGTCGGCCTGGCCGGTGAGGTTCACGACGATATGCTGGAAGTGCTGACGCAGGGCGCTGAGCAGCATGAACAGTTCGGCTGCGCTGGTGGTTTCCAGCGGTTCGTCACTGCCGGCATAGGCCAGAATCCGCAGTCCGGCTTCAGCGCTGGTGAAGGCGCTGTCGATCAGCGTGGCATCGAGCCTGCGCAGATGGCGCAAGGCGTCGCCGAAGTGGAATGAACTCTCCAGTCCCAACAACGCCAGGCTGTCGCCACGGGGCAAGCCGAGATCGAGCAACAAGGTTTGCTGCCCGCTCTTTTGCACCACCAGCGCCATGTGGTTGGCCAGCAGCGCGCCGTCAGAACTGCTTTGCACGCCGTACATCACGGTGAGGCCGCCCAGCTGCGTGTTGGGCGCGACGGCCGGCAGGCGTTTGCTCAGGCGTCGTACCAGCCCGGCGACCTCGCTGGAGCGCGAACCATAAGCGACGAAATCCCGCGCGCCGGCACGCATGGCGTTCAGCACCAGCTGATTGTCCATGCCGTCGCCCAGCGCGACGATGGCCAGCATCGGCTTGGCTTCCAGGGCGCCTTCGATCAGCGCGCTTTGCGCCACCACGTGTTCGCGGTCAAGGCCGACGAAGACCAGATTAGCGAACGTCACGTCGACGAGCGCGAGCAATTCGTCGAGGCTGCCGCCACCGGCGCTGACCACCTGACCGAGCGGCGCGAGGGCGCTCTGCAGCCATTCCAGATCGGTGCTGTTGCGGGTGATGGCGAGGAAGGTCTGGCTCAGGCTCTGGCTCATTGCGACAACCCGCTGCGCTTGTCGAAGTTGCCGTTTTCGAGGAAGAACATGCGATAGAAGTTCGGGTCGTAGTTACGCAGTTTTTCTCCCGGCAGCGCCGGCAGTTGGGCGTCGGCGGCCAGTGGCTGCACCAGGTGCGGGGTGACGATCATCAGCAGTTCGCGCTCTTCGCGCTTGATCTGCGAACCCTTGAAAAACGCCCCGAGCACCGGGATGTCGCCGAGGCCGGGAAACTTGTTCACCTGCGAGCTGTTGGTGGTGCTGATCAAACCGCTGATGACAAAACTTTCGCCGTCGCCCAGCGAAACGCTGGTGTCGGTGCGGCGGATGGTCAGCGCGGGGACGGTGGTGCCGGCGATCTGCACGGCGTTGCTGAAGTCTAGCTCGCTGACTTCCGGGGCGACCTTCAAGGCAATGCGGTCACGACCGATGATGGTGGGGGTCAGGGTCAGGCGGATGCCGAACTCCTTGTATTCGATCGACACGTTGTCACTGCCGGAGCTGGGCACCGGAATCGGGATCTGCCCGCCGGCGAGAAAACTGGCGCTCTGGCCGTTCAGCGCCACCAGACTCGGCCGCGCCAACGTGTAGGCGAAACCGCTGCCTTCCAGCGCGTTGATGATCGCCATGGTCTTGCCGCCGACCCAGGAAAAGTTGAACAGTGAGTTGTCCACGGGCAGCCGTGGTTGTGGCACTCCGTCAATCGGCGGCAGGGTGCCGGGGGAGCCGAACAGGAAATTGCCCCGGGTGCCGATCAGCGAGGCGGTGGCCTGTTTGAGTTTGGTGCGGCTGACTTCGACAAAGCGGATGTCGGTCTGCACCTGCGACGGCAGGCTCGGATCATCCGAAGGCAGTGCGCCGGTCAGTGCGCCGGTGGCGGCGCCGTGCACGAACACTATCGCCTGCTGGGGCTGGCTTGAGCAGGAGGTCCAGAGCATCAGGCTGGTGGCGCCGGGCGCCATGCCGGTGAGCAGAAATGACGTGCTGCCGTTGGCATGCACATCGGCGATTTTCGGATCGCCAATCGCCAGACGCGTGATCGCCACCGGCGACTGCACATCCTGCTGGAAACCTTCGCCAATCTCGATCACCGGCGGCATGCGCGTGACGGCCGAGCAATTGCCGACCGCCGCCAGCGCGGCGTCCGTCGTCAGTCCCATCAGTAACAAGGCCCGCAGCATTGTGTTCAATGTCGGTCGGAGGCGACTCTGCATGCACTTGGATCCTTGCGCAGTCATGGGGTTTGTTGAGTGATCTGATTGCCGCGAATGATTTCCACCGCCGGCCGTACCGTGCCGGAGCCGCCGCTGGACGGCGTTTTCGGCGCGTTGCCCAAGGCCAGTTGGGTGAACTGGAAGAGCTGGCTGTTGGCGTTGTCGAGATGGCTCGGCGATTGACTTTCGCCAGCCCAGTATTTGGCCAGGCGCTGTTCTTCGCTGCTGCGTACGGCCAGGCGCAAGGTGCCGGCCTGAGTGGCGAGCATCATCCGGCTCAGCAGTTGTTCCGGCACCGCCAGCACCACGGTGCGTGCGGCGATGCGGCGTTGATCCTGTTTGAGTTTTTCATCGGCGCTGAGGGCCGGGGAGGCGGGTTGGCCGTCGTTGGTCAGGCCGTACTGATCGCCGACGCCGAGCACGCGCATGGCGGGCACGACAATCTGGGCCGACTGCTCCAGGTTGGTTGAGTCCTGACGCAGGTACAGCAGCACATCGACGTAGTCGCCGGGGATCAATTGCCCGGCGGCGCCGATCACTTCGTCAACGGCCACGGTCAAGGCGCGTTCGTCGCGGTGAATCATGCGTGCCAGCGAGCCGCCGGCGGCGAAGCTTTCGTCGTTGAGCCAGGTGCCGGCGCTGAGGTGCCGCCACGGTGTACGGCCAATCGCCTGATCGACGCTGGCGAGGCTGCCGGCCGGCGCACTGCGCAGTTTTTCTACGGTGACGTCGGCGGCGGTCAGTGGCGTGAAGGGCGGCACATCGTGCAGCAGCACCACCACCGGTTGGCGGGTCTGGTCTTCGGCAATGGCGACAGTTTTTTCAACGCTGGCGGTGGCAACGGCGGGCGCTTCGACGACGGGGGCCGGTTGACGACTGAGCACCAGTCCCCAGTAACCGACAAAAACCGCACCGAGCAAAAGAATGGCTGCAAGGCCCATGGTGACGCGACTGTTCATGACGGCTCTCCCTTTCCCGCTGCACTACCCACCGCACTTGCTTTCGAGAGAATTTCCCAATCCGGCAGCTATGAACATTCAATTATTTCGCTATTTCCACGCTAGCTGATCCAAGCCAAAACGCCATTACTGACAGGAAAATAACTCACTAAAGTAGGGGGGTTGGCCAATTAACAGCAGCAAATGGCAGAGACACGATGGGATTAATCCTTTGTGATTAATCCGTTCTTACAGTTGTTGGGAGGGGGTTTGTTGACAATGCTCAAATGGCACGGTGGAACCTTGCCGCTGTAGCGTGTCATCGGCGCCAAAGGCGCAAAGGAGTGGACGTATGTTTCGTATGATTCTCGATTACTTGATGGCCAGAGTTTGCCTGTTGGTCAAAGACGAGGAAGCGGCGTCAGCTATCGAGTATGCGATTGTGGTGGCGATGGTGGCCGTGGTGGTCGTGGCGTTTGTAACGCCGCTCGGAAACCGTGTGCTGTTCTACTTCAACAACATACTCACCGGGCTGGGTGGTACTGCCGTCACCCGACCATGACTGCCGAGGAGAACTGCGATGCTCTTTGATTACCTGTTGGTGCGTGCACGCAGCTTTTTGGCCAGTACTGAAGCAGCATCGGCCATCGAGTATGCGATTGTGGTGGCGATGGTCGCGGTGGTGATTGTGGTGTTTGTCACTCCCGTGGGTGCTCGCGTGCTGGTCATGTTCAACAATCTGTTGGTGGCGCTGGGCGGAACGGCCGTGACAACGCCGGCACCCTCTCCCTGAATGGCAGCAACTGGTGCCTGGTTGATGTCACGCTACACTCCGGTTCTCTTTCAGTTTTCAGGGATTGCTCATGACTGCTTCCTCGTTGCCGCGCCAACAGTTGCTTCTGGTTGACGATGAAGAGGATGCGTTGCTTGAGCTTGCCGAGTTGCTGGAAGGTGAGGGGTTTGTCTGTCATACCGCGACGTCGGTGAAGCTGGCGTTGCATCATTTGACGCGGCATCCGGATATTGCGCTGGTGATTACTGATTTGCGCATGCCGGAGGAGTCCGGCATGTCGTTGATCAAGCGTTTGCGTGAGCATACTTCACGTCAGCATTTGCCGGTGATTGTGACGTCGGGGCATGCGGACATGGAGGATGTCAGTGATATGTTGCGGTTGCAGGTGCTGGATCTGTTTCGCAAGCCGATTTATCACGTTCGGTTGTTGGAGACGCTGGATAATTTGTTTCCCAAGCCTAAGGTGAATGCTGGGTGATATTGAGTTGAGTACATATCCGTTGCTGCGGGTGTTGCTGCTGGCGGTTTCGCCCTGACGGTCGACTCCCTTTGGCAAACGCCCCAAAGGAAGCAAAGGTCTTCACCCTGACGTACGGCCCTCGCTGTGGCTCGGGTTCCTTCGCTCCGGGATCGATCCGGGCGCATCGCCTACGGTTTGCTTCGCTGCACCTCCTCTCGATGCATGCGGCTGCGCCGCACGGTCGCTGCGCTCCCACCCCCGGATCAATCCCTCCGCTCAGCCTGCCGACGGGCTCCGAGATCAAGATCAAGAGCGGTACTCGAGCTAACGCTCATTGTGTTGAGATGCGGGGCATGCGCCGCACTCAGGGAGTACTCGATTTTTGTGGTAGTGTTGGCGGTCTGACGCAGTACTCTT
>NZ_VXCA01000070.1 GCF_011369485.1 Pseudomonas atagonensis
GGGACGGTGTTTTCCTTGTGGTACAGGCAGCCGCTGATCAGCGGCTGGTCGGGGTCGCCTTCAAGGAAGGTGACCAGCACTTCCATGCCGATGCGCGGGATGGCGATGCCGCCGTACTGGGCGCCGGCCCAGGCGCTGGAGACACGCAGCCAGCAGCTGGTTTTGTCGTCGGCCTGGCCTTCGCGATCCCAGTGGAATTGCACTTTGACCCGACCGTATTCGTCGCAGTGGATTTCTTCGCCTTTGGGGCCGGTGACCACGGCGCTCTGGCTGCCGAGGATGCGCGGTTTCGGGTGGCGCAGGGGCGGGCGGTTCGGCACGTCCCACGGCGTGGCTTGAAAGCGGTTGCGGTAGCCCTGATGGAAATCGTCTTTCAGCGCGGTGGTGTCGCTGGTCACCGACTCTTCCAGCACTTGCGGCTGCTTGCCTTCGTGGAGGACTTCGGTGAGCAGCCACAGGTCATTCCATTTGGCTTTCGGGTGTTGCGTCAGGGCCAGAAAGTGGCCGCTGACCAGCAGCGGCTGATCGCTCTTGCCTTCGGC
>NZ_VXCA01000071.1 GCF_011369485.1 Pseudomonas atagonensis
GACGCCCTCGACCGGCTGATCCGCGTCCGCCACTCGCGCGACGAACTGCCGGAGTCCTTCGCCCACGACCCGGCCGGCAACCTGCTGATGCAGGACCGCCCCGGCCCCACCCGGGTCAAGGGCAACCGCCTGCTGATGCAGGGCGACCGTCATTACGACTACGACGTCTTCGGCAACCTGATCCGCGAACGCCGCGGCAGCGCCCACAGCCTCGTCACCGAATACCGCTATGACTGTCAGCACCGCCTGATCGGCCTGACCCGCCCCGACGGCAAAACCGTCAGCTACCGCTACGACGCCTTCGGCCGACGCATCGGCAAAACCGTCGACGACGTCAGCACAGAATTCTTCTGGCAAGGCGACCACCTCGTCGCCGAAAGCAGCCAAAGCGAATACCGCAGCTACGTCTACGAACCCGGCACCTTCCGCCCGCTGGCCCTGCTGGACGGCAAAGGCCCAAAAAAGGCCTGCCCGTTTTATTACCAGCTCGACCACCTCGGCACCCCGCAGGAACTCACCGACTACAGCGGCGAAATCGTCTGGTCGGCGCAATACGACGCCTACGGCAAAGTCGCCAACCTGACCCTCGCCGGCGACGACTACCTGAACCAGCCCCTGCGCTTTCAGGGCCAGTACTTCGACGCCGAGAGCGGCCTGCACTACAACCGCCATCGGTATTACGACCCGAGGTTGGGACGGTACCTGACGCCGGATCCGATCAAGTTG
>NZ_VXCA01000072.1 GCF_011369485.1 Pseudomonas atagonensis
GCCAGTGTGCGCACACTGGCCCCGGCGTTTTCGGCATGCTGCTCGAAAGGAATGTCCAGCGACGGTGCGGCCATCACCGCCTGACACAGGTTCATCAAACGTCGATCGGAATCGTCCGGCAGTGGGATCTTCAACTGTGAGCGCCGGGCCCGTTTCAGCTCCAGCAACGCCAGCCCGACCAGCGCCTCGTAATACCCCGGATCACCGCTGTCGCCCTGCCCCACCAGCCCGACGATCAACTCGCGCAACAATCCACCGACCTCGATCACCTGCACCGTCTCATCCAGCGTCGCCGCCAACGCCGGGCGCAGGTAGATATTGCGCATCTGCAAATCCGACACCACACGAATCCCGTGCGGCACTCCCGGCGGCAACCACACCGCCCGCTGCGGCGGCACCACCAGCGCTTCATGCGGGGTCTCGACCCACATCACCCCGCTCATCGCATACAACAACTGCCCCCAGACATGCTCGTGCGGCTCGATAAACAGCCCGCGCGGATAGGTCCGCGCCAGCGGCTGCACCGGGACGTCGGTATCACTGAGATCAGGGGGTGTGGCGAGGGCCATGGCGAGCATTCATTGGGGTTGGCAGAAGCCGCATGGTAACCAGTGCACCCCGGCGCCGCCAACGATAGATACCGTCGGACAATCCGAATGAATTTTCGCGCCACGCCGCGATCCCTCTAATACCACAGGGAGGAATACGGGCTTTATGAACAACGCAAAACTCTATGTCATCGAATACACCCTTCACGGCGCGCCCAAGTCGTTCATTATCCGCTCGGACAAAATGGACAACGCCGAGGCGTGGCACTGGGCGAGTTGCGACGCCGGCGTGGGTCGAATCCCGCGCTTCGGCCGGGAGAAAGTGCAGAAGACCAGCAAACCGATGGCAGAAAAATTCGGTGTGGAAAACGTTGTCTGGCGACCGGCGAGCTAAGCTCTGCGGGACCATCAGGATCATTCGGGGGAATGCACAATGACCAACATCAGCAGTCCGGCGCAGCTTGATTACGGCCTGGACACGTTGTTCGGACGCATCACCAAAAGCGTGGACTGTCGAGTGGGTCTGGAAGCCGTCGAAGACGATCCCTATCGTTTTGCCCTGCGCGTGCCGGCACCGCTACCGGAAAACCTCGACCAGGCGAAAACCGTCGTGGTCAGGGTCGAAGGTCGACGGCTGCAAGGCACTGTGCGGCATACCGAGCGGCTGGAAGATGAAAGCCTGAAACTGGAAGTGGAGCCTGATTAGGCTCCACTTTTTTTGCATGCCGTTATTTTGGATGGGCGCAGTGACAGCCTTTGCTTGAACACTCTTCACCACTTTTGTGGTGGTGAGCGCAGGCTTCGCAGCAGTAGTGTTTGCCGTGCACGGCGTAGGAATGGTCGCCTTCCTTGATTGTGCATTTGCATCCGGGACAATCGCATTTTCTATCGGGCATGGGACTGACTCCTTGGGTGGTGGTTGTCTGGGGCTTTGGGGCAAGCCGTAGAAACCAGTGTAGGAGCTAGCCGAGGCTGTGAGCTTTTGATTTTTGGGGCATTTGGTTTTTGTGGGCATATCCGTTGCTCCGGGTGTTGCCGCTGGCGGTTCGCGGGCATATCCGTTGCTTCGGGTGTTGCCGCTGGCGGTTCGGGGGGCATATCCGTTGCTTCGGGTGTTGCCGCTGGTGGTTCGCGGGCATATCCGTTGCTTCGGGTGTTGCCGCTGGCGGTTCGCGGGCATATCCGTTTCTGCGGGTGCTGCCGCTGGCGGTTCGCGGGCATATCCGTTGCTTCGGGTGCTGCCGCTGGCGGTTTCGCGGG
>NZ_VXCA01000073.1 GCF_011369485.1 Pseudomonas atagonensis
AATCGCTATAGCTTCAGACATAGTAGGACTTATCAAATAGGTTATTTACACTCAGCTGATAGCGTAAACGGTCAGATGGTGCATAGTAGCCATTTAAATTGACCAGCGTACAACTTGGTAAATTAACGCCCTTATCAAGGGTATGGCCGTTACGCTCAACCACCGACGTGAGATTGGCACCTACACCAGCTTTTCTTGCGCCGCCTTGGAGAAACTCATAATTGGTGCTTACGGAGCCTTGGTGTTTTGGAACATTGCTCAGACGTGCACCCTTCGCGAGGCCTTGGTCTTTTTCAATTTGAGCATCGGTATAACTATAGTTGGCATTAACGAACCAGCGGTCATTGATCTGGCTATTTAAGTCAAATTCAACTCCTTTACTACTCACTTCGCCTGCGGCGGTTTGAAAGTTACTGTCGATTGGGTCAGTTGTAAGTACATTTCGTTTTTTCATTTTAAACAAAGCGAGGCTCAGCACACTTTGGTCGTTTATTTTATATTTGGTACCGACTTCATAGCTTTCGCCTTTTTCAGGAGCGAAGGTCTGTCCATTTCGGTTCATACCACTATTCATGGCAAATGAGCGGCCATAGTTGCTATAAAACGCCCATTGCTCAGAGGCTTTAAAATTTACTCCGAAACGTGGACTATTCTGGTGAAGTGTTTGGTTGTCTTCGGTCTGTTTTATATGATTTTTAAAGTCTTGTTCGACCTGATCAAAACGGTTGCCAAATAGCACACTCCACTGGTCATTGAAAAAGATCTGATCTTGTACATTAAGCGCGAAGTAACGCTGGCGCTCTTTGGTGTCGGTAAACGGAGTGAGGTTCGGTAAATATTTGCCGTATTCAGGTTGGTAGATATCAATTGTGTTTGTTGAGCTTGTGCTGTGATTGCGACGAAGCTGGTTTTGCTTATAGTCGAGTTGACCAAGCTCGGTTGAAAGTAAAATTTCATGG
>NZ_VXCA01000074.1 GCF_011369485.1 Pseudomonas atagonensis
CTCCATGAATCTTAGCTGGCCATCGAAAAAATACGCGGGGGAAATGTAGACGCGCATCCGGCGTCGGCCGGACGGTGCTGGCGCAATGGCTGCGGCGGACTATCGTTGCCAGACGCGGTCAATGTCTCTGCTGAGGACGACGTCATGAACACCAGTGATTTGCTCGAACAACTGCTGCGGGGCCAGGCCTCGGCAGGGCAACAAAGTGGCGCCTCGGCCGGTGCTGGCCTGGGTGGCCTTGGTGGCTTGCTGGGCGGTTTGCTCGGTGGGCTGCTGGGCGACGGCGCGGGTGGTGGTCTGGGCGGGGCTTTGGGTGGTGCGCTGGGTGGCGGTACGCAAAGTCGTTCGGGCGGCACCAATTATGCGGCGCTGGCGTCGCTGGGGATGATGGCGTTTCAGGCGTATCAGGCGTGGCAACGCAGTCAGGCCAGTGCCGCGCCGGCGCAGACGCCGCAAACGGCGGATCTGCTCGCCGGGCCACAGGTGGAGGAGCATAGCCATGCGGTGTTGCGTGCCTTGATTGCGGCGGCCAAGGCTGACGGGCGTATCGATGACTCGGAAAAGCATTTGATCAGCAGTGAGATTGGCAAGCACACGGACGATCCGGATTTGCAGAAGTGGCTGGATGCCGAGGTGGCCAAGCCGCTGGATCCTGCAGAGGTGGCGCAGGCTGCGCAGGAGGATCCGGCGATGGCGGCGGAGATGTATCTGGCCAGTGTGATGCTGGTGGATGATCAGCAGGATGCCGAGCGCAATTATCTGGATGAGTTGGCGGCGGCGCTTGAGATTGATCCTGAGTTGCAGGTGCATTTGGAGCAGCAGGTCAAACGGGGATGATTGGGGGGGCATTGGGGGGAGATCCGTTGCTGCGGGTGCTG
>NZ_VXCA01000075.1 GCF_011369485.1 Pseudomonas atagonensis
GACTTTTATCGGATTGCCGCCGAGTCTGGAGGCGACGATCGCGCTTAGAAATCGAAATGATGACACGGACGCCCAGCTCGTCCATATCCAGCCAACGCTGCAATGGGCCGACTACCCCTTTATCCTCGATGCGGTAATGGAAGGCATGGGCATCGGTATTCTGCCGACATACGCAATGCGCGGACCCACCGCCAAAAATCTGCAGCAAGTACTTGCGCAGTACCAGATCGGCGGCCAGCTAAACAGCTTGTATATTATCACGCTTCCCAGCCGTTTCCCGTCACCCGCAAAGCGGGCGTTGATCGATTACCTGGAAAAGGAATTGAGAGAATGCGCCGAGTGCTGGAAGTAAGTGCATCACCCTGCTCCATCTCTCCCATCCGGTGCGCCAATTCGACGCCTCACCGCCTCTAGTTGCACCGTAACATTCAACAAGGCGTATCAATAATCGCGCGGCCGCCCAGGCGCCGCCGCGAGAACCCTTTGTTCATTCTGACCACACTACTGACCACCGGTGCACCCGCTCCACCGGTCCGTCGCAGAGCACGCCATGTTCGCGTCGGCACCAACCGCCCGCGCCACACCAGGCCTCGCCACGTGTGCACTGATCGACGTGCCACGCCCATCCGATCCTGGGGGCTATGACGAAGGCGCAAGGTTAACTGGCAGTGAACACAGCATCCGTTCCCAATGGGATTGTCAGTCGACAGCGTCAGTTCGAGAATGAACAAACGATGCATGGGCGGTAAGGAGATTCACGGAATCGGACGCGGTCTGATCCCATTTTTCGTCCCTATGCGACCG
>NZ_VXCA01000076.1 GCF_011369485.1 Pseudomonas atagonensis
CAGTCAGTATCAAAGACGGCATTCAGCACACGGCCAAATAAACCACGTTTTTTGTGTTGTGGCACTGCCACACTTTGCAACGTGGCATGCGGTAGCGCTTGCGTGTGGTATGCCGGAGTTTCTTGCCGTGGCACTGCTACATTTTCTGCAATATTTAATTCATTATTCTTTTTGCTATCAGTGTCTTGTTGTGTTGTCGCATGCTGTGGCATCTTGGTGTCGCATGCATTAGCATCTTGGTGTGGTTCTGCTGTGGCATGTGCAACACTTTTCAGCTCACTGAGTGTTTGCATACGGTCAATTTGTTGCATTAACCGTTCTTCCCGTTCTTGGTATTTTTTGACTTCATTTTCTAAATGGGCAATAAGTTTTTTTGTAGATTCATCACCTTCTTGCTTAGATGATTCAATTTTTTGAGATGTTTGCTCAGGTTCTCAAAAGCATCGTATGACCTCTGCTAGATCGAATTGTCCATCACTGGAGCGTGATAAACGTCCATTACGTACAGCTCTGTAAATGGTTGATCTATCCACATGAAATTTTTTAGATACTTCACTTAGTGATAACTTAGCCATTTACGGTGTCCTTTTTATTTGATGGCATGTATCCCACTTTTTTTAGGTATGGGGATAGTTCTTTGATTTTTTCAGGGTCTTGTAGCATCTCAGCAATACGTACAGCAAACTGTTGGTAGCTTTCTGTTCCTTGTGAATAGCGACCCATTTCGGGGAGTTCTGAAAGTTTATTTGCAAACATATGCCGTTGAGCATCGGTCATCTTTGAAAAAAGCTCCAAAGTGTTCGGATCTCTTT
>NZ_VXCA01000077.1 GCF_011369485.1 Pseudomonas atagonensis
ATCTGTATCTGGCGGCGGTGGCGGCAGCAGCGTTGCTTCAAGCACCGCCCCCAGATACAGATTGAGGTTTTGTTCGGCGATGTCCGGCAGGCCGAATTTGAAACGAATCATTTCCCCTTGCTCGGTGGTACGGAAACGCCCCGCCACCGAACCCGGTGGCTGCGACAGAATCGCCGCGTGGGCCGGTCCACCGCCACGGCCGACGGTGCCGCCACGACCGTGGAACAGCAGCAGTTCGACTTGCTGCTCGCGGCAGATTTCCACCAGCCGTTCCTGCGCCCGGTATTGCGCCCATGCCGCGGCGGTCGTGCCGGCGTCCTTGGCCGAGTCGGAATAGCCGATCATCACTTCCTGCGGGCCTTGCAGCCTTGCGCGATAGCCCGGCAACAGCAACAGACGCTCCATCACCGGCCCGGCGTTATCGAGGTCGGCGAGGGTTTCGAACAGCGGTACCACGCGCATCGGCCGCAGCACGCCCGACTCTTTGAGCAGCAGTTGCACGGCGAGCACATCGGAGGCGGCGCCTGCCATGGAGATCACGTAGGAGCCAAGCGACGCGCCCGGTGCAGCGGCGATTTCCTTGCAGGTGTTGAGCACTTCGGCGGTATCGGCCGACGGTTTGAAATGTGCCGGCAGCAAGGGGCGGCGGTTGTTCAACTCGCGTGTCAGGAAGGTAATACGCTGTTCTTCATCCCAGTCTTCGTAACGACCCAGGCCGAGGTAATCGGTGATTTCGGTCATCGCCGCTGAGTGCCGCGACGAATCCTGACGCACATCGAGACGCACGAGGAACAGGCCAAACGTCACCGCCCGGCGCAAGCAATCGAGCAGCGGCCCGTCAGCGATCACGCCCATGCCGCACTCGTGCAGCGAGTTGAAGCACAGCTCCAGCGGATCGAGCAGGTCGCGATTGTTGTGCAGTACATCGGCGGGCGCCGGCGTTGTCGCCGTCAATGACGCATGGGCCCAGTTGCGCGTAGCGCGCAGGCGTTCACGCAATTGTTTAAGCACCGCACGATACGGTTCGGCGCTGTCGCCGGCCTTGGCCTTGATGGCGTCGCTGGCCTGTTGCATCG
>NZ_VXCA01000078.1 GCF_011369485.1 Pseudomonas atagonensis
TGATGACGGTTCCGTACACTGGGTTCCGAGCTTGCCGGGTTCGCTGCGTAAGCCGCGAATCTTCACCTGATGGTCGAGCCGGCCGAGGTATACGATCCGGCCGTCGGCGCGATAACGCGCCAGGTCACCGGTGCGGTACAGACGACCGCCATCGGCAGCAAAAGGATCGGGAATGAAGCGCAGCGTGGTCAGGTCAGGACGGTTCAGATACCCCCGGGCCAGACCGGCGCGACCGACGTACAGCTCGCCGATGCAACCTTTGGCCACCGGGTTCAGGTCGCCGTCGAGCAAGTACCAGGACAAGTCCGCAATCGGCTCGCCGATCGGGCTACTGGCATCGCGTTGCAGATCGGCCAGTGAGATCGGCCGGTAGGTCACGTGAACCGTGGTTTCGGTGATGCCGTACATGTTGATCAGTTGCGGCGTCTGATCACCGAAACGCTCGAACCATTGGCGCAGGCTCTTGACCTCCAGCGCCTCGCCGCCGAACACCACGTAACGCAGGGACGGTTGCGCCGCCGCGTGTTCCGGGGCGCACGCCACTTGCATCAGTTGCTTGAACGCCGACGGCGTCTGGTTGAGGACGGTGATCCCTTCACGGCACAGCAAGGCGTAGAAATCTTCCGGCGAACGGCTGGTCTCGTATGGAACCACCACCAGTTTGCCGCCGTACAGCAGCGCCCCGAAGATTTCCCAGACCGAGAAGTCGAACGCGTAGGAATGGAACAGGCTCCAGACATCCTGCGGACCGAAATCGAACCAGGCATCGGTGGCCTTGAACAGGCGCAGTACGTTGTGATGGGCGAGCAAGGTGCCTTTTGGCTGGCCGGTAGAACCGGAG
>NZ_VXCA01000079.1 GCF_011369485.1 Pseudomonas atagonensis
TTCCTTGCCATCGGTGACGGTGCCGGTGTGCACGTTGTCGCCGCTGATGTAGCGGTTCATCAGGGTCAGGCCGGGAACGCCGAGGACGGCGAAGTTGTAATCGTGGCGCAGCTGCCAGGAGCGTTCTTGCGCGTTGTCGTAACTGGCGTTGTAGCTGTCGTTGGCGAGGGTACCGCCGCTGGTGCCGTTCACCCGCATCCACGCGCTGTCGCCGGTGAGTTTTTGCAGTCCGACGTAGAAGGTGTTGCCGCCGTAACGGGCCGAGAACAGGCCCGACCAGGTCTTGTTGTCCAGATCGCCGGCGCGGGCGCTGCCGTCGTCCTTGCCGTAGAAGAAGCCGAGGTTGGCGCCTAGTGTCCAGTCACCGAATGGCTGGCTGTGGATCAGGTTGACGTACTGCTGGCTGTAGATGTCCTTGAGTTCGGCGTTCCACACACCGATCTGCGTGCGTTTCTCGTTGAACACATATTCGCCGCCCTGAAAGTTGAAACGGTCGGAGGTGAACGCTGCTTTGCCGGTCATCGACATGTCGCTCATGCTGCTGTCGTCGCGCGGGCTGTTGGCGCGGAACTGGCCGCCGTAGAGGGTCAGGCCGTCGATTTCCTTTGAGGTGATCTGGCCGCCACGAAAGGTTTGCGGCAGTGAGCGCCCGTCATCCGAGCGCAGGAT
>NZ_VXCA01000008.1 GCF_011369485.1 Pseudomonas atagonensis
CCGAAGCAACGGATATGCCCTCAATCCAAAAAACCTGAAGTCTGCTCAATTCTCCTGCGCCCGATAAGCCCCCGGCGTCAGCCCCGTCCACTTCTTGAACGCCCGGTGAAACGCCGAAGGTTCGGAAAACCCGAGCTGCTCGGCAATCTGCTGCAACGACAGATCCGCCCGGCCCAAATGATAAATGGCGATATCCCGCCGCAACTGATCCTTCAGCTCCTGAAAACTGCTGCCTTCCTCGCGCAAATGCCGACGCAGCGTTTGCGGGCTGATGTGCAGGTGCGCGGCCACGGCTTCGAGGTCTGGCCAGCGCGCGCTGTCGCTGCTGAGCAGTCGACGCAGACGGCTGGTGAGGCTGTCGCCATCGTCCGGGCGGGACAGCAGGTCGGCGGGGGAGCGTTCGAGGAAGTGTTTGAGGGTGCGTTCGTCTTGCAGCAACGGCATCTGCAAATATCGGCTGTGGAAGACCAGGCTGCTGTGTTCCGTGGCAAACGTCAGCGGGCAGGGGAACAGCAAGTCGTATTCGGCGCCGTGGGCAGGTTTCGGGTAACTGAAGGTGGCCTGTTCGAGGCGGATGCGCTGGCCGATCAGCCAACTGCCGAGGCGGTGCCAGATCACCAGCAGGCTTTCTGTCAGAAAGTGATCCGGGTCCCACCATTGCGCATCGTCGAGGCTCAGGCGCACCCATTCGTCTTCGCGGCTGAGGGTCAGGCGCGGGGCGCCGGGGAATAGGCTATAAAACAATAAACCGCGTTGCAGCGCCTTCTCCAGATTGCGGCAGTGAATCGAGGCGTGGCACATCATGGCGAAGCTGCCCGGTTTGCTCGGCGCGTGGCCGAAGCCGAGGTATTCGTCGTCCAGCGCCAGCCACAGGCTCTGGATCAACCGGGTGAATTGCTCCGGCGCCAGGCGTGCGCGCGGCTCTTCGAGCAGTTCGGCGCTGATGCCCAGTTGCAGCAGCAGATCCGAATAGTCGAAACCTGCGCGGCGTGCGCCACCGAGGGCGGCTCGGACGAAATGACTGGCGATGGTGCGTTCGCGCATGGGTGCAGATCCTTCCTCAGGCGACCGAATGGTAGCCGGGGGCGATTGCGCACAACAAGGCGGATTTCCGCCAAATTACAGGACGAGCGTCGGCCAGTTGGCGGAAATCCGCCACATCGGCGTCACCGCTCAGTGACGAAATTAATCCTGCAGCGCCTGATATCAAAAGGCTTGCAGCGAAATGCACCAAAGTGGCACGAGGTTTGCGATAGAAGCGACAGAAGCGTGCGTCGATCCCGCCCGGGAAAGCGTCGCTCGAACAACAAATCCCTCCAGTGCAGGAGGGTTCGCAATTCAGGTTTTGCGGACAACAGATGGATGTTGCCCCGCGGGACTCTTGAGGACATTTGCAATGACGACTCGTCAGCCACTGTACAAATCCCTGTATTTCCAGGTGATCGTCGCAATTTGTATCGGTATCGCGCTCGGCCACTATTACCCGCAATTCGGCGTGGCGGTAAAGCCGCTGGGTGACGGGTTCATCAAACTGATCAAAATGATCATCGCCCCGATCATCTTCTGCACCGTGGTCAGCGGTATCGCTGGCATGCAAAGCATGAAGTCGGTCGGCAAGACCGGCGGTTACGCACTCCTGTACTTCGAAATCGTTTCGACCATCGCCCTGCTGGTCGGTCTGGTTGTGGTCAATATCGTGCAGCCGGGCAACGGCATGCACATTGATGTGGCCACCCTCGACGCTTCGAAAGTCGCGACCTACGTGGCACAAGGCGCGGATCAGAGCGTTGTCGGCTTCCTGCTCAACGTGATCCCGACCACCATCGTCGGCGCGTTCGCCACCGGTGACATCCTGCAAGTGCTGATGTTCTCGGTAATCTTCGGTTTCGCCCTGCATCGCCTGGGTGCTTACGGCAAGCCGATCCTCGACTTCATCGATCGCTTCGCCCACGTGATGTTCAACATCATCAACATGATCATGAAGCTTGCGCCCATCGGTGCCTTCGGTGCGATGGCGTTCACCATCGGTGCCTACGGTGTCGGCTCGCTGGTGCAGCTGGGTCAACTGATGATCTGCTTCTACATCACCTGCCTGGCGTTCATCCTGATCGTGCTCGGCGGCATCGCGCGCATGCACGGTTTCAGCGTGCTGAAGATGATCCGTTACATCCGTGAAGAGCTGCTGATCGTACTCGGCACCTCGTCGTCGGAATCGGTACTGCCACGCATGCTGATCAAAATGGAGCGTCTGGGCGCGAAGAAATCGGTCGTGGGTCTGGTGATCCCGACCGGTTACTCTTTCAACCTCGACGGTACTGCGATCTACCTGACCATGGCGGCCGTGTTCATTGCTCAGGCAACCGACACCCACATGGACATCACTCACCAGATCACGCTGCTGGTGGTGTTGCTGCTGTCCTCCAAAGGCGCAGCCGGTGTGACCGGTTCGGGCTTCATCGTGCTGGCCGCCACCCTGTCGGCGGTAGGTCACCTGCCGGTGGCCGGTCTGGCGCTGATTCTGGGTATCGACCGCTTCATGTCCGAAGCCCGTGCGCTGACCAACCTGGTCGGTAACGCCGTTGCCACCATCGTGGTTGCCAAGTGGGTGAAAGAGCTGGACACCGATACCCTGCAAACCGAGCTGGCCTCGGGTGGTCGCGGCATCATCGATACGCGTCCTGAAGACGACCTGGGTGTGGCCGAAGGCCCGACGCCAAGCAGCGTCAAGTAAGGCATGGACCCTGCATCAGCAAGATGCAGGGTTATCAAAAGCCCTTGTGGTGAGGGGATCAATCCCCAGCCACAAGGGTTTTTTATTGCCTGCGATTTGAGCGTAACGGTCATGTTTGCTGACACTTACGGTGATTGCTGCATGGGCGATGCCTGCCTAGGCTGATTGCATCGCACAAGGAGTTCGCCCATGTCTGCACCGCTGGCCTCATTGAAGATTCTGGATTTTTCGACCTTGCTGCCCGGGCCGTTCGCCTCGCTGCTGCTGGCAGACATGGGCGCCGAGGTGCTGCGCATCGAGTCGCCGACACGTCTGGATCTGCTGCGTGTGTTGCCGCCCCACGATGGCGGCATGTCGGCCAGCCACGCCTACCTCAATCGCAACAAGCGCAGCCTGGCGCTGGACCTGAAAAACCCCGAGGCGCTGGCCATCGTCAAGCAGTTGCTCGGTGATTACGACATCGTCCTCGAACAGTTTCGACCCGGCGTGATGGAGCGTCTGGGCCTGGGTTACGAAGCGTTGAAAGCGATCAACCCGAAGCTGATTTACGTGTCGATCAGCGGTTACGGCCAGACCGGGCCGTACAAGCATCGCGCTGGCCACGACATCAACTATCTGGCGCTGGCGGGGCTGGCCAGTTACACCGGACGCGCCGACAGCGGACCCTTGCCGCTGGGCATGCAAGTGGCGGATGTCGCCGGAGGCTCATTACACGGGGTGATCGGGCTGTTGGCGGCAGTGATCGCCCGCCAGCAGACCGGGCAGGGCACGCACCTGGACGTGAGCATGACCGATTGCGCGTTCAGCCTGAACGCCATGGCCGGTGCCGGGTATCTGGCGTGTGGCGAGGAGCCCGACTGGGAAGACCAGATGCTCAATGGCGGCAGTTTTTACGATTACTATCGCTCCCGCGACGGGCGCTGGATGTCGGTGGGCAGTCTGGAGCCGGGCTTCATGCAGCAACTGTGCGCAGCGTTGGGTCGGCCGGAGCTGGCGGCGCTGGGCCTGTCACCCAAACCCGAGCAGCAGCGGGCGCTGAAGGATGCGCTGAATGTCGAGTTCGAGAAGCACGACTTTGCCCAGTTGTGTGCATTGTTTGCCGGGATCGATGCCTGCGTCGAACCGGTGTTGAGTCTTGGCGAGGCGGTGAAGCATCCACAGTTGCAGGCACGGGAATTGGTCACGCAGGTGCCGCGGGGGGACGGTACGACGCAGGCGCAGATAGCGTGCCCGTTGAGGTTCTCCGAGGCGCTGCCGCCACCACGGCATGCCGGGGCGGTGCTGGGGCAGCATACGGATCAGGTGTTGGCGGAGTTGGGTTTAAGCCCTGAGCGGATTGCCGAACTACGTTCTGCGAAGGTAATTCTTTAGCGTCTGTGCTGGCCTATTCGCGAGCAAGCCCGCTCTCACATTGGAATGCATTTCTCCTGTGGGAGCGGGTTTGCTCGCGAAGGGTCGGCTAAGGCTGCACAGGGTCTGGATTACTCCACCCGCATCTCACCACTGAAAACCAATGTATTACGGCAGCGCCGACACAAATAGCGCCGCCCCTGCCGCACCAGGCTATGGCGCTGTGCGGAAAACGGAAAATCGCTGTCCGCACACGGGCATTTGTAGATGTAGCGGGTCACGCTGCGGCGCTTGATGGCGTAGGTGTGGCAGCGATCCGGCGGCAACTCGTAGACGCCACGCATGATCAGTTGCCACTCCTCGCCGTGGGGTTGGATGCGGTCGCCGAACAGTTGATGGGCGATCAGGTGCGCGACTTCGTGGGCTACGGTCTGCTTGAGGAAATGTTCGGTGTTTTCCCGATATAGCTGCGGATTGAAGCGCAGCAGATTCTCGTGCAGATGCGCGACCCCGGCTTTTTGTCCACGCAGCTTGAGGCTCACCACGGGGCGTTGGAAATGACGTTTGAAAAAGGATTCAGCGAGTTGGTAACAGTCTTCGACGCGGGTATTGAGTTGCTCGGGCATGCTTGATGGATCTCCAGAGGCGTCGAGTATGCCGCAAGCCTTGGGACTTGCGAATCGCCGAACTGCCGAATGGTCATCATCCACATGAGAAGGCCGCCTTGCGGCGGCCTGTGTTGGCGGATCGGGTTGTTCTCGGGAATGAAACGTTCTAGTTGGTATAAACCGGGCCGACGCCCAGCCCCCAGACGATCACGGTGAATGCCATGATGGCCACCAGCACCACCAGACCCACTGCCAGCACCGAGCTGGAAAACAGGAAACCTTCGTCCGATGGAATATTCATGAAGGTCGGCAGCCCGACGTACAGCAGATACACCGTGTAGCAGATGGCCGCCGTGCCGACGATCATGCCCAGCCACATGTGTGGATACAGTGCCGCCAGTCCACCAACGAACAACGGGGTCGCGGTGTAAGTAGCGAACGCCACGCAACGGGCCAGACTCGGGTTGGCGTCGTAGGTGCGAGCCATCCAGTGCACGAACGCGCCCATGACCGCGACACCGCCGAGCATCGCCAGGTACGACATGATCGTCATCCACAGCGCGCTTTCAACGGTGAGCATCACCGGCGCGCGATTGCCGATCACCCAGCCGACCTGCGTGGTGCCGATGAACGCCGAAACGGCCGGAATCGCCGCCAGTATCAGCGTGTGGGTCAGGTACATGTGGCTGATGCTTTCCTCTTGGTCGCCACGAATCTCCTTCCATTCCTGATCGGGGTGGGTAAAAAGTCCCACTACGTGATGGATCATGCCAGTCACTCCTCTTGTTATTGCCATCGCCCCCCAACGGAGCGCCTACGGGCCAAGGTGGCCGAGCAAATACAGGTCTTCAGATGTGTGCGACCTTATGTCGCAGTATAGAAAGGACTTAACCGCACAGGCACTAGGGGCTTAGAGCAAATCGCGCTGTAAACACGGGGCTTAATTGCCTTGAGGTCTTGGGGTAACGCGCCTGTTTATTTGAAATGCTTTGTGGCGAGGGGATTTATCCCCGTTCGGCCGCGCAGCGGTCGCCAAGCCATTCACCGCACAGTGTCAGGCAAATAGAGTTCTCAGGTATTGAGGCTGCTGCGCAACCCAGCGGGGATAAATCCCCTCACCACAAGGATTGAGTGAAGCAGAGGCAGACCCACGGCCCTTCGCGCACTCGGGGTTTTTTGCGTAAAATGCCGGCCTTTCGTCACACCTCACGGATTTCGCGTCATGGGCACTCTTACGGTCAACCAGAACAAACTGCAAAAGCGCCTGCGCCGCCTGGCCGGCGAAGCGGTCGCCGACTTCAACATGATCGAAGACGGTGACAAGGTCATGGTCTGCCTGTCCGGGGGCAAGGACAGCTACACCATGCTCGACGTGCTGATGCACCTGCAGAAGGTTGCACCGATCAAGTTCGACATCGTCGCGGTGAACATGGACCAGAAGCAGCCGGGCTTCCCCGAGCATGTGCTGCCGGCGTACCTCAAAGAGCTGGGCATCGAGTACCACATCGTCGAGAAAGACACCTATTCGGTGGTCAAAGAGCTGGTGCCGGAAGGCAAGACCACCTGCTCGTTGTGCTCGCGCCTGCGTCGCGGCACGCTGTACACCTTCGCCGACGAAATCGGCGCGACCAAAATGGCCCTCGGTCATCACCGTGACGACATCGTCGAAACGTTCTTCCTCAACATGTTCTTCAACGGCAGCCTCAAGGCGATGCCGCCGAAGCTGCGTGCCGACGACGGGCGCAACGTGGTGATCCGCCCGCTGGCCTACTGCAACGAGAAAGACATCCAGGCCTACTCGGACTTCAAGCAATTCCCGATCATCCCGTGCAACCTTTGCGGCTCCCAGGAAAACTTGCAGCGTCAGGTGGTCAAGGAAATGCTTCAGGACTGGGATCGCAAGACCCCGGGCCGCACCGAAAGCATTTTCCGCAGCCTGCAGAACGTGATCCCGTCGCAACTGGCCGACCGCAATCTGTTCGACTTCACCAGCCTGAAGATCGACGAGACGGCGGCTTCGCGCTTCGTTAACGTCGTAAACCTGTAAACCCGATTTTTGTAGGGCCACGCTTTTGTGGCGAGGGGATTTATCCCCGTTGGGCTGCGCAGCAGCCCCAGACTATTCTGGGAGCGCTTCGCGCTCCAACGGGGATAAATCCCCTCGCCACAGAGCCTGCTCCCACTTTGGTTTTTTGTTTCATTCGATAGGAGAGGGCATGCGCGATTACAAGTGGCTGCACGAATACTGTCTGAACCGCTTCGGTTCGGCGGCTGAACTGGAAGCCCATCTGCCCGTCCCCAAGACTCCCGCGCAACTGCGCAAAATCAGCGACGATCGTTACCTCTCGACCATGGCCCTGCGCGTGTTTCGTGCCGGACTCAAACACAGTCTGGTGGACGCCAAGTGGCCGGCCTTCGAGGAAGTGTTCTTCAAGTTCGACCCGGAAAAAGTCGTGCTGATGAGCGCCGAGCACCTTGAACGACTGATGCAGGACGCGCGGATCATTCGTCACTTGGGCAAGCTGAAAAGTGTGCCACGCAATGCGCAGTTCATTCTGGATGTCGAGAAAGACAAGGGCAGTTTCGGCGCGCTGCTCGCCGACTGGCCGGTGACCGATATCGTCGGTCTGTGGACCTACCTGAAAAAACACGGCCATCAATTGGGCGGGTTGTCGGCGCCACGCTTTTTGCGCATGGTCGGCAAGGATACCTTTGTGCCGAGCTACGACGTGGTCGCCGCGCTGAATGCGCAGAAGATCGTCGACAAGGTGCCGACCAGTCTGCGTGACCTGGCGATTGTGCAGGACGCCTTCAACCAGTGGCATGAACAGAGCGGTGGTCGGGCGATGAGCCAGATTTCGATGATGCTCGCGTATACAGTCAATCATTGAAACCGCGCCGCTCCCTTCGCGAGCAAGCCCGCTCCCACATTTTGGAATGCGTTTCTCTGTGGGAGCGAGCTTGCTCGCGAAGGCGTCCGCTCAGGCGACGCTGATCTCGCCTTCGCCCGCCAGCTTGCGGTTCAACTGATATCGCCAGCGCACGTACAACAACGCCGAGCAAAACACCGCCAGGCTCGCGACCATCTCCAGCACGCCAAACAACTGCCGGTTGGGGTCATACGCCGCCAGCGCGCCTTTAATGAAATACAGATTCACCACAAAACACATCCACGAATGCCCACGGGCGCTGCCCATGATCATTGCCGGGGCGAGCACGAGCCACGGGATCAGCTCGACCAGCAGAATCACCCAGGGGCGGGCGCCGTGCAGGTCGGCGAAGATCAGATAATAGGCGGCGAGCAATCCGGCCAAGGCAAAAAAACTTAGCAGACTGATGATCCGCATAGCTTTGACGCGCGGCTCCAGCCACTCGACCGAGGGCAGGACTTTCGGCTTTTTCGCCACCGTCAGCCCTCCAGCTTCTGTGCCGTTTTGGCCAGGCGCAGACCCAGCGCCCGGCACAGTGCGACTTCGTGCTGATCGAGGCCACTCTTGCCGTCAGCGCCGGCGTGATGGCTGGCGCCATAAGGTGTGCCGCCGCCCTGAGTTTCCAGCAACGCCGATTCGCTGTACGGCAGGCCGGTGATCAGCATGCCGTGGTGCAGCAGCGGCAGCATCATCGACAGTAGCGTGGTTTCCTGACCGCCATGCAGGCTGGCGGTGGAGGTGAACACACCGGCCGGTTTGCCGACGAGGGCGCCGGTCAGCCAGAGGTTGCTGGTGCCGTCGAGGAAGTATTTGAGCGGCGCGGCCATGTTGCCGAACCGCGTTGGGCTACCGAGGGCGAGGCCGGCGCAGTTCTTCAGATCGTCGAGGGTCGCGTAAAGCGCGCCTTCATCGGGAATGTCCGGCGCGACCGCTTCACACTCGGTGGAAATCGCCGGCACGGTACGCAGGCGTGCTTCGAGGCCGGCCTGCTCGACACCGCGGGCGATCTGCCGGGCCATCTCGTTGGTCGAGCCGCTGCGGCTGTAATACAGAACCAGAATGTACGGCGCGCTCACGGCAGCAACTCCAAGATCTGCTCCGGTGGACGGCCGATGACGGCTTTGTCGCCGACTTCGAGAATCGGTCGTTCCATCAGTTTCGGATGCTCGGCGATGGCGGCGATGAGTTGTGCTTCGCTGAGGCTGGTGTCGGCGAGCTGAAGCATTTTGTATTCATCTTCCCCGGTGCGCAGCAACTGACGCGCACTGATTCCGAGCTTGCCGAGCAGTGCCTTGATTTGTGCCGCATCCAGTGGGGTTTCAAGGTAGCGCACGACGTTTGGGGTCACGCCGCGGGCTTCAAGCAGTTCCAGCGCGCCGCGGGATTTCGAGCAGCGCGGATTGTGATAAAGCGTCAGATCGGTCATGGCGGGTCGCTTCTGGCGTAAAGTGGCGGCTATTCTAACTGTGCAACGCGCAATCCAGAACCTCGGGAGGCGATGGGTCGCAGGCGTATTCAAATTTTCACAAGGAACAGGACATGACACGGCGATTGGCAGCGGCATTGACGGTAATCGGGGCGTTGATGCTGGGGGGCTGCGGCAATGACTATGGCATCGACCAGAATGGTCAGAAAGTGGCGTCCGAGCGTCTCGACAAACAATGGGTCGTTATCAACTACTGGGCCGAATGGTGTGGCCCGTGCCGCACGGAAATCCCTGAGCTCAACCATTTGGCGGATGAACTCAAGAGCAAGAATGTCGGCGTGTTCGGGGTTAACTTCGACAATGTGCAGGGTGTCGAGCTGAAAGATGCCAGCGAAAAACTCGGCATCAAGTTCACCGTACTGGCACAGGATCCGGCCGAACTGTTCGACTTGCCGCGTAGCGAGGCCTTGCCGGTGACGTACATCATCGACAACAAGGGCAAGGTGCGGGAGCAGTTGATGGGTGAGCAGACGGCGGCGGGCGTGATGGCCAAGCTTGAGGCGTTGCAGGCGACCAAGTAACCCTGACGAGTTTTTTGTGGTGAAGGAGCTTGATGTGGCGAGGGGATAAATCCCCTCGCCACAAATTTACCTCAGCGCATTTCAAGAGGACTTAACCCTCTTCCAGCCACCAGCGCAGCGGCTTGCCTTCTGCCGGCCAGAAGCGCATCTGCTCGATCGGCGAGATGTCCCAGCGCTCGACATGTTCCAGCGCCTGCAGGAAGCGTTGTTCCTGCTCCATCAGCGCCGGGGCACACAACTTGCGGGTCTTGCCGATCTTGCCGAAGCTCAGCTTGTCGCCTTCCAGGGTGTACGGCGCAAACCAATGGTTGCAGCCGCCGTTGCCGTAAGCGCGACCGTCATCGCCGAGGGTCACGGTCAGATGGCTGTAATCCATCAATGGCCGCTCGCCGATCCACTCCAGAATGTAGCTGCGGTTCTGTTGCAATTGCACAGGCTCCGCGGCGCAGCCCGCCAGGCCAACACCGACCAGAGCGGTCAGGGCAAGGCGTTTCATCACGCAGGCTCCTGGCATTTCGGGCACAGGTGTTTGTCGCCGACCGCTTTCCAGCCCAGCTCGGCGATGCGCGCCGTGGCGGCCGGTTTTTCTGCGGTTTTACCCAGTTTGGCGTCGACTGCGAATTCGAAGCTCAGCTCTTTGGCGCAGCTGTCGCAGTTGACCTGCCAGGTGTGGATCGCCAGTTCGCCGAACACCGGGCCTGTGGTCATCGCGGTCCATTGCCCCGGCGGGTTGATCAGGTGGCGGACGGTTTCGACGGTCAGGCGCATGGACAAGTCCTTGCTGCCTTTAAGGGTGACCAACAGCGCGTCACCGATGCGAATCGAACCACCGTTGCCGGTGACCTGATAGCGGCCCGGTACGAGGGCGCGGCATTCGGTGAGGGTGTGTTGCGGGTTCATCAGGGTGTAGCGGAAATCGTGTTCGACCATGGATCCTCCAAATATGCGCGACATGCTAGCACGGGCTTGGTTGCAGAATGATGCGCGCTTGCGACCTTCGATCCGGTTCAAATCGACTCGCGCACATGGCAAACTGCCGCCCTCGAATCTGAAGGAACGGAACATGGCGCTGATCGACTGTTATGAATGCAAGCGGAGTATCAGCAACCAGGCGTTGGTGTGCATTCATTGCGGTGCTCCGTTGGCGGAGTACGCACAAGTGCAGAACACCCCGGCAGAAGCCCGGACGGCGACGATTTCGTTCGGCAGCCTGCCGCGCAACAATGCTGTCCCGGACGCCGTTGCGCCGCCGGTCTCGACACCTTTGCCCAAAGTGATGCCCGCCGCTGCGGGGCGTCGCCGCCGCCAGCAAGCCGAGCAGGCAGTGCAAGCGCCGAGCAACCCCGACGGCAGCCGCCCGGTGGAAGGCTGGCTGAAGATCATGGTGTTTCTGATGCCGATGGTTTTCGTCTGGTTCCTGCTGCGCAACGGCCACTCGAACAAACAACGCCTGTTCGGCTTTGGCTGGCTGGCGTTGCTGATCCTCGCCTCGTCACTGCCAAAATAACGCGCAGACGATCAACCCTCGACCTGGTTCTGCGGCGCGCCTGCCGCCCAGGTCGCGATGTTGTGCAGCGTGATCGCGGCAATCGCGCCCAACGCCTCGCGGGTCAGAAAGGCCTGATGCGCGGTAATGATCACGTTCGGAAAGGTCAGCAACCGCGCGAGGACATCGTCCTGCAACGGCAGGTCTGAGCGATCCTCGAAAAACAGCTGCGCCTCTTCTTCATAGACATCCAGTCCCAGATAGCCGAGTTGACCGTCCTTCAGCGCATCGATCAGCGCCGGCGTGTCCACCAGCCCGCCGCGTCCGGTATTGATGAGCATGGCGCCCGTTTGCATGTGCGCCAGCGAATCGCGGTTGATCAGGTGTTTGCTCTGCTCGTTGAGCGGGCAGTGCAGGCTGATGATCCGCGACTGCGCCAGCAACTCCGGCAGGCTCAGGTAGCGCGCACCCAAGGCCAGAACATCGGGGTTCGGATATGGATCGTAAGCGAGCAACTCACAACCGAAACCGTGCATGATTTTCGCAAACGTTGCGCCGATCTGACCGGTGCCGACGATGCCGACCGTTTTACCCACCAGATCAAAACCGGTCAGGCCGTGCAGGCTGAAATCGCCTTCGCGGGTGCGGTTGTAGGCGCGGTGCAGGCGCCGGTTCAGCGCCAGAATCAGCGCGACGGCGTGTTCGGCCACGGCATGTGGCGAGTAGGCCGGAACCCGCACGACCGCCAGACCAAGGCGTTTGGCCGCAGTAAGGTCGACGTGGTTGTAACCCGCCGAACGTAACGCAATCAGTCGTGTGCCGCCAGCGGACAGGCGCTCCAGCACCGGGGCACTGAGGTCATCATTGATGAAGGCACACACCACCTCGTGCCCGTCCGCCAGGGCGGCGGTGTCGAGGTTGAGTCGTGCCGGCTGAAAATACAGTTTGATGCTCGCCGGGCAGTCGGCGGCGAGGAAACTGTCGCGGTCGTAAGTCTGGCTGCTGAAAACAATCGTGCGCATCAAATCCTCCTGGAGCATCGACTCGGATGATCTCACCCGAGTGCACTTTAGCGCTGTCGGTGATGCCGGGCGTTGCGCTGGATCAGGCGCTGATCTTCGCCTGTGCGGCGAGGCGATTGATCGCCCGTTCCAGTTCATCCAGCGCCATCGGCGCTTTCGGGTCGTCCTGTTTGAGCAGGGTTTCGCTGCGCTGGCAGGCGGCGCGCAATTGCGGCACGCCGCAGTAACGCGTGGCACCGTGCAGACGATGAACCCGTTCCAGCAATGCGTTCTGATCGTGGCTGTCGCGGGCGCTGCGGATGGCTTCGCGATCGGCTTCCAGCGACGCCAGGAGCATGGCCAGCATGTCCGCTGCCAGATCCGCTTTGCCGGCGGCCAGGCGCAAACCTTCTTCCTGATCGAGTACCGGCAATTCGTGATTGCTCGCCGCCGCCTCGCCAGCCCGGTCCGGCGCCTGATTGCGCAGAGCCAGTCCGGTCCACTTCAGCACCACCTGCGCCAATTGCCGTTCGCTGATCGGTTTGGTCAGGTAGTCGTCCATGCCGCTTTGCAGCAGCGCACGTTTTTCGTTGGCCATCGCGTGGGCGGTGAGGGCGACGATCGGCAGCGGTGTGCAGTGCCTTTCGCTTTCCCAGTGGCGAATGGTTTCGGTGCTCTGGCGTCCGTCCATGCCCGGCATCTGCACGTCCATCAACACCAGATCGAAGGATTCTGTCTGCACCGCTTTGACGGCGGCGTAACCGCTTTCGACCGCGAGCACCTTCGCGCCCATGTCTTCGAGCAATGTCTGCACCAGCAACAGATTGGCCGGGTTGTCGTCGACACACAGCACCTTCGGCGCGCGACTGGACAAAGGCTCGCCCGGTTCGTTGCGAACCTGGCGCGGGTTGAGCAGGTCTGCCAGCGAGCGCCGCAACTTGCGCGTGCACGCCGGTTTGGCCTGTAGCTGGCTGTGCGGATTGGGCACCGAGAGATGGAACTGAGTCAGCTCGGTGGTCGGGCACAACACCAGCACCTTGCAGCCGAGGTGTTCGAGGTCCCAGATGTGCTGGTTAAGACGCTCCGGGAGCATGCCGTTGCTGGTGATGCCGATGACGGCCAGATCAATCGCCTGATCGGTCTGGTGCGCACCGGTGACGCCGTTGCTCAGGCTTTCGAGGGTATTGAACGGGGTCACGTCGAGGCCACAGTCTTCCAGTTGATGCTGCAAGGCCTGGCGCGCCAGCTCATGGTTTTCCAGCACGGCGACCCGGCGCCCGAGCAGCGGCGCCGACGGCAGGTCTTCGGCATCGTCGCGGGTTTTCGGCAGGTTCAGGCTGATCCAGAATTCCGAGCCTTCGCCCGGCGTGCTGTCGACGCCGATTTCGCCGCCCATCTGTTCGATCAGCCGTTTGGAAATCACCAGCCCCAGACCCGTGCCGCCAGGTTGGCGCGACAACGAGTTGTCGGCCTGACTGAAAGCCTGGAACAACGCGCGCACGTCCTGATTCGACAGGCCGATACCGGTGTCCTGAATACTGATGCGCAATTGCACGCTGTCTTCGTGTTCTTCCTCAAGCATCGCGCGGGCGACGATGGTGCCTTCGCGGGTGAACTTGATCGCGTTGCTCACAAGGTTGGTGAGGATCTGCTTCAGGCGCAGCGGATCGCCGACCAGCGACAGCGGCGTGTCACGGTAGACCAGACTCACCAGCTCAAGCTGCTTGGCGTGCGCGGCAGGGGCGAGGATGGTCAGAGTGTCCTGAAGCAGGTCGCGCAGGTTGAACGGAATGTGATCGAGCACCAGTTTGCCGGCCTCGATTTTCGAGAAATCGAGGATCTCGTTGATGATCCCGAGCAGGCTGTCGGCAGACTTTTCGATGGTGCCCAGATAGTCGAGCTGGCGCGGGGTCAGCTCGCTTTTCTGCAACAGGTGAGTGAAGCCGAGAATGCCGTTGAGCGGCGTGCGGATCTCGTGACTCATGTTGGCAAGGAATTCGGATTTGATCCGGCTGGCTTCCAGTGCCTCTTTGCGGGCCAGATCCAGCTCGATGTTCTGGATTTCGATGGTTTCCAGATTCTGCCGAACGTCTTCAGTGGCCTGATCGACACTGTGCTGCAATTCTTCGCGGGCGTTCTGCAGCGTGCCGGCCATGCGGTTGATGCCGGACGCCAGTTCGTCCAGTTCCTGGCTGCCGAGCGGTGGCAGACGGGTTTCCAGATGACCGTCCTTGAGCTGGGCGACGGCTTGTTTGATCTGGCTCAGCGGGCGGTTGATCGTGCGGCCCATGCGCAACGCCAGCAGCGCGGCACCGGCCAGACCTGCGGCGATCAACAGCAGGCTGGCAAACAGGCTGCGATAACCGCGCAGTAGCATGCCGTTGTGCGACAACTCCAGTTCGACCCAGCCGAGCAGGCGGTCGGACTCTGCGGGAATCAGCTCGCCGGCCAGGTTGCGATGTTTGCCGAATACCGGCATCAGGTAGCGGGTCGCGTCATTGCCACTGCGTCGTTGCAGCAGGGCGCTGTCGCCGCTCGGGGCCTGATTGAGCATGGTCGGGCCGGCGTGGGCCAGGGGCGAGCGGTCGGGGGCGAGGAACGTCACCGCGCGCACGTCCGGTTGTTCGAGGGATTGGGTGGCGATGCGTTCAAGCAGTTCGTTGTTGCCGTGGCCCATGGCGGGCGCCACCAGCGGTGCCAGTTGTTCGGCGATCATTTCGCCGCGCTGCATCAATTGGGTCTGCAGGTCGGACTGCTGCATCCAGGTGAAATAGCCACCCAGCACCAACGCCATCAGGCTGGTCGGTAACAGGGTCAGCAACAACACGCGACCTTTGATTCCCAGTTTCTTGAGCACGCCTCTCTCCTGCATCCCGCTGATCGGTTGACTCGCACGTGCGTCCGGCACGTGACATGGGCGCAGTGTAGCGATTTGCTTGCGGGCAATCTTCGGAAAAATGATGTCGCCATCGGTCGGCGCGTAACGGCTTGTTTGTCCGGCAGGTCAACCTTGGGTTGCCCGATGCCGGGCAATCTTGAATAATCGCCGGCAACTGAGAATGACTTGCAGATACTCATGACTCCTGTTTCCGTTGGCCAGCCACGCATACTTTCCATCGAAGACGATCCGGTGCTCGGCGCCTATGTTCACGAACATCTGGGCCGTAGCGGCTTTCAGGTGACCTGGTGCCAGAACGGCCAGGAAGGTCTGAGCATTGCCCGGCGCCAGCCGTTCGACGTGGTGCTGATGGACATTCTGTTGCCGGGACTGGACGGCCTGAACGTGCTGACCCAATTGCGTCAGAGCCATTCGACGCCGGTGCTGCTGATGTCGGCCCTCGGTGCCGAAGCGGATCGCATCAGCGGATTCCGCCTCGGCGCCGATGATTACCTGCCGAAACCGTTCAGCATGGCCGAGTTGCATGTGCGCATTGAAGCGATCCTGCGCCGGGTGGCCCTTGATCGGCGTCCGGCCATGGTGCAGGTACCGGCAGCGACCGGTGCGCTGTATTTCGACGATGAACAATGCGAAGTGTTTTACCGCGAACAGGCGGCCGGTCTGACCCGCAGCGAGTTTCGCCTGCTCGAGACCCTGCATCGCAACGATGAAGAAGTCTTGAGCAAAGCCTTCCTTTATCAGCATGTCCTGCAACGCGGTTATGCCGCGCACGACCGCAGCCTCGACATGCACATCAGCCAGATCCGCCGCAAACTCAAAGCCATCGGCTACACCGAGCGCGAGGTGCGCACGGTATGGGGCAAGGGCTACGTGTTGAGTGCCGCCGATGAAAATGTCTGAGCTGCCGGGGCGACACTCGCTGTTCTGGAAACTGGCCTTTCTGCTGGTCGCGTTCTGTCTGTTGATGATCTGGCTCAGTTGGTCATGGGGGCGGTACATGGAGGAGCGCAACCAGTTCCTCTCCGACGAGGCACGCGGCACGCTCGCCCGTTACGCCGCACAGGCTGAGCAGGCGTGGCAGCGGGGAGGGCGCAACGGGGTTGATGACTGGCTGCAAGGCATGGAGTTGCGCGAGGCGAGTTGGGTCGGCGTCATCGGCGGCAACCTGCAGTCGCTGAGCAACGATCCGCTGAATGAACAGGAAATCCAGCACCTGACCTTTTTGCGCGGGCTCGACTGGCCGATCCATAAAGAGGGGCGGCCGTGGTTGCGCATCCCGTTTCCCAAGGAGCCGTCCGCCGGCAGCCTGGTGATCGAGTTGCCCGAGCGCTTTCTGCCGGGCAAGTACCGCGTGTTCTGGCGGGTCATCACCAACGGCGTGATTCCGGGGCTGTTCACTTTGTTGTTGTGCGTCGGGCTGTACCGCTTGCTGGTGGTGCCGCTGAACAATCTGCGTGAACAGGCCAACGCCTGGCGTGCCGATCAATTGAATGTAAGGCTGTCGAGCGGCATCACCCAGCGCCCCGACGAACTGGGTGAATTGGCCCGGGCATTCGATTCGATGTCCGAGCGCCTGCAAACCACTGTCGCCGTGCAACAGCAATTGCTCCGCGATCTGTCCCATGAACTGCGCACCCCGCTGAGCCGCCTGCGCGTGGCCAGTGAGAGCGAGCAAGACCTGTTGCAATTGCGCGAACGCATCGGCCGCGAAGTTGACGGCATGCAACGGCTGGTGGAAGACACCCTGCAACTGGCGTGGCTCGACACCGATCGCTCACCATTGCCCGACGAGGCGATTCAGATCCAGGCGCTGTGGGAAATGCTCACCGACAATGCCTGTTATGAAAGCGGCTGGCCGAGCCTGCAATTGCAGTGCGCAGTGGAGTCCTCGTGCTGGGTACGCGGCAACCTCAACACCTTGGCTCAGGCGCTGGAAAACATTTTGCGTAACGCCATTCGGCATTCGCCAGAGGGCGGAATTGTGCGCCTCGATGGGCAACGGCAAGGCGATTATTGGCATCTGTGGCTGGAAGATCAGGGCGGCGGCGTGGCCGAAGCGGATCTTGAACGGATCTTTTCGCCGTTTACCCGGCTCGACGGTTCGCGCCCGGGAGATGGCGGCTTTGGCTTGGGTTTGAGCATTGCGAGGAATGCGGTGCAGCGCCAGGGCGGAATGTTGTGGGCCGAGAATGGTGAGGCGGGGTTGCGGCTGAATCTGCGGTTGTTGGCTGACGTTGATGCTGCGTCGACGGCTATCGCCAGCAGGGCCACTCCTTCAGATGCCAGCGGCGTGGCCCCAATCCTCATCCATCCGCAATCCATGTAGGAGTGAGCCTGCTCACGGTGTAGTCCATCCGGGCTGCCAATCCTGCTGGTTTGCGGGAGCGCACGTCTTTTTTTGTACGACCTTTCCCAAGTTGCATTAGTGGTCATTTTCAGCGTTCCGAACGGTTTAGGCTCGTGCTTCACCTGATCTTCAAGGAATTGCGCATGACTGCATCCAGCCTCATTGGCAGCCCCGATGGCGAACGCTTCAACGAAGTGCTCGCACTGATCCACAGTTCCAGACACAAGGCCATGCAGGCGGTAAACACTCACCTGATTGAGCTTTATTGGCAGGTGGGGGCACATATCAGTCGCAAGATTGAGCAGGCGGAGTGGGGTGATTCGGTCATTACTCAACTGGCCGCACATCTGGCGCATACCCAACCGGGATTGCGTGGCTTCACCCGGCCGAATCTGTTCCGCATGCGCCAGTTTTTTGAGGCCTATCGGGATGATCCAATTGTCTCACCACTGGTGAGACAATTGCCGTGGACTCACAACATGATCATTTTGAGCCAAAGCAAACACCCGGAAGAGCGGGGTTTCTACTTGCGAATGGCTGTTCAGGAAAAGTGGTCGAAGCGCGAACTGGAACGCCAATTCAAAACGGCTCTGTTCGAGCGAAGCGTCTCCGATCCAGCAAAAGCCTCCGCGGCACTGAAGCAAGCCCATCCAGCAGCCCTGGAGATTTTTCGTGATACTTACATGGTCGAGTTTCTCGACCTGCCCGGCACCCATTCCGAAACCAATCTGCACCAAGGCCTGCTATCTCGCCTCAAAACTTTCCTGATCGAACTCGGTCGTGACTTCTGCTTTGTCGGCTCTGAATATCCGTTGCAAGTTGGCGGCCGGGACTTCTCCCTCGATCTCCTGTTCTTCCACCGAGGGCTCAACTGTCTGGTGGCCATTGAACTCAAGGTCGGGCGCTTCGAGCCGGAGTACCTCGGCAAACTGGATTTCTATCTGGAAGCGCTGGATCGCAATGTGCGCAAGCCCCACGAAAACCCCGCCATCGGTGTATTGCTGTGTGCCAGCAAGGAAGACGAGGTCGTCGAGTACGCTCTCAATCGCAGTCTTTCGCCTGCCTTGATAGCGCAGTATCAAACCTGTCTGCCGGATAAACAGTTGCTGCAAGCCAAGCTGCATGAGTTTTACGCGCTGGATACTGCCCATGCCGAAAGTCTGGGTTAGCCGCTCCTTATTCCCATAAACCATAAGCACCACACTTTGCGTGATATGGCCTGCGCGGGTTTGCCGGTATGATAGGCGCCCCCGCACGTCTGGATTGCGAATACGCCATGACCCTGCAGTACCCAACCATCGCCGATTGCGTCGGCAACACTCCGCTGGTGCGTTTGCAGCGCCTGACCCGTGCCACCAGCAACACTCTATTGCTCAAGCTCGAAGGGAATAACCCGGCGGGTTCGGTCAAGGACCGTCCGGCGCTGTCGATGATCACCCGCGCCGAGCTGCGCGGGCAGATTCACGCCGGCGATACGCTGATCGAGGCGACCTCGGGTAACACCGGTATCGCTCTGGCGATGGCGGCTGCGATCAAGGGTTACAAGATGATCCTGATCATGCCGGACAACTCCAGCGCCGAGCGTAAAGCGGCAATGACCGCGTACGGTGCCGAGTTGATTCTGGTCAGCCAGGAAGAGGGCATGGAAGGTGCGCGCGATCTCGCTCAGCGCATGGAAGCCGAAGGCCGTGGCAAGGTGCTCGATCAGTTCGCCAATGGTGATAACCCTGAGGCGCATTACACCACCACTGGCCCGGAAATCTGGCGCCAGACCCAGGGCAGCATCACTCATTTCGTCAGCTCGATGGGCACCACCGGCACCATCATGGGCGTGTCGCGCTACTTGAAAGAGCAGAACGACAACGTGCAGATCGTCGGGCTGCAGCCGATGGAAGGCTCGGCCATTCCCGGCATCCGTCGCTGGCCGCAGGAATACCTGCCAAAGATCTATCAAGCCGATCGCGTTGATCGCATCGTCGACATGGCGCAAAGCGAAGCCGAGGACGTTACCCGTCGTCTGGCCCGCGAAGAAGGCATCTTCTGCGGCGTGTCCTCGGGCGGTGCGGTGGCAGCGATGCTGCGCCTGTCCAAAGAAGTTGAAAACGCGGTGATCGTCGCGATCATCTGCGACCGTGGCGACCGTTACCTGTCGACCGGCATTTTTGACGCGCCCAACTGATGGCCAAGCACGAGAGAGGCCTGCGCTTCCAGCCCACCGGCGGCAGCAAGGCCGCGCAAATCCCGACCGGCAAAAAGCAGCGCTTGAAGATCGAGCGCCTGGCCAATGACGGTCGCGGCATCGCGTTTTTCGAAGGCAAAACCTGGTTCGTCCTCGGCGCCCTGGCGGGTGAAGAAGTCGAAGCGCGGGTGCTGGGCGCCCACGGCAAAGTGGTTGAAGCGCGCACCGAACGCGTGTTCACGGCCAGCGAACTGCGCCGCCCCGCACCGTGTGCGCACGCCGGTCGTTGTGGCGGTTGCAGCGTTCAGCATTTGCCCCATGGCGAACAGCTTGCCCTGAAACAGCGCATGCTCGCCGAGCAATTGTCCAAGGTCGCCGGTGTTGAACCGCAGGAGTGGGCGGCACCGCTGACCGGTCCCGAGTTTGGCTATCGCCGACGTGCCCGGATCGCCGTGCGCTGGGACATGAAGGCAAAGAAACTCGAAGTCGGTTTCCGCGCCGCCGGCAGTCAGGACATCGTTGCGATCAGCGAATGCCCTGTGCTGGTACAGCCCTTGCAACCGATCATGACCCGTTTGCCGGAGATGCTCCGTCGCTTGAGCAAGCCGCAAGCGCTGGGCCATGTCGAGTTGTTCAGCGGTTCGTCATTGGCGGTGCTGTTGCGCCACATGGCGCCGTTGTCCGAGGCGGACATGACCATCCTCAAGGACTTCTGCCAATTCCATGAGGCGCAGTTGTGGCTGCATGGCGAAGGCGAGCCGCAGCCGGTCGATGCGAGCCAGTCGCTGGGCTATCGCCTGGAGAAGTGGGATCTGGATCTGGCTTACCGCCCGGGAGACTTTATCCAGGTCAACGCCGGCGTTAACGAAGCCATGGTTGCGCAGGCGCTGGACTGGTTGAAACCGGGCAGCGATGAGCGTGTGCTGGACTTGTTCTGCGGGCTGGGCAACTTTGCCTTGCCGTTGGCCAAGGGCGTGCGTGAAGTGGTGGCGGTTGAAGGTGTGCAAACCATGGTCGATCGCGCCGCCGCCAACGCCGCTAGTAACAATTTGCATAACACAAAGTTTTTTCAAGCCGATTTATCCCAGCCTTTGACCGATGCCCAGTGGATCGGAAACGGCTTTTCTGCGGTACTCTTGGACCCACCGCGTGACGGTGCTTTCGAGGTGGTGCGCAAGCTCGCGACCCTGGGTGCCAAACGGTTGGTGTATGTGTCGTGCAACCCTGCAACTCTGGCGCGCGATACGGTCGAATTGATCAAGCAGGGCTACCGGTTAAAACGTGCCGGGATTCTCGATATGTTTCCTCAGACGGCGCATGTCGAGGCCATGGCGTTATTTGAAGCGAGCCAGGACGGCTCGTCTGAATCCGTCTGATCTGTCCGTGTCGCGCTCGCATTAGCCCCGCGAGCGCAAACGGGCAACGAAGGTCAGCGATTTGACGCATTGAATCTGCGTCGTAGGGAAGGTAAAGCAAGATGGTACAGGTGAGAGCACACCAGCCGATCAACACTGACGGCAGTATCAATCTCGAGGCTTGGCTCGATCACGCGGTCAGTGTCGATCTGGCACTGGATCGCGAAGCCTTGAAAGAAGCCTGCGAGTTCGCTCGCGAGGCCGAACAACAGTCCAATGCCGCGAAGAATCTGTGGGCCGAAGGCTCCGGCAGCTTCAGCACGGGACTCGAGATCGCAGAAATTCTCGCCGATCTCAAACTCGACCAGGATTCGCTGGTCGCCGCCGTCCTCTATCGCGGCGTGCGTGAAGGCCAGATCGAACTCGCGGCCGTCAGCCAGCGCTTTGGCCCGGTCGTCGCCAAACTGATCGATGGCGTGCAGCGCATGGCCGCGATCAGTGCCAGTCTCAGCCCGCGCCAGTCGATGGTCATGGGCACGCAAGGGCAGGTGGAAAACCTGCGCAAGATGCTCGTGGCGATGGTCGACGACGTGCGTGTTGCGCTGATCAAACTGGCCGAACGTACCTGCGCCATCCGCGCAGTGAAAACCGCCGACGACGAAAAACGTAACCGGGTTGCCCGGGAAGTGTTCGACATCTATGCACCGCTCGCGCATCGACTCGGCATCGGTCATATCAAATGGGAACTGGAGGACTTGTCCTTCCGTTACCTGGAGCCTGATCAATACAAACAGATCGCCAAGTTGCTGCACGAGCGGCGGCTCGATCGCGAGCGTTTCATCGCTGACGTGATGACCCAGCTCAAGGATGAATTGCAGGCCACCGGCGTCGATGCCGACATCAGCGGCCGGGCCAAACACATCTATTCGATCTGGCGCAAAATGCAGCGTAAGGGTCTGGAATTCAGCCAGATCTACGATGTTCGCGCCGTTCGCGTGCTAGTGCCGGAAATGCGCGACTGCTACACCGCGCTCGGCATCGTCCACACGCTGTGGCGGCACATCCCGAAAGAATTCGACGACTACATCGCCAACCCGAAAGAGAACGGCTACCGCTCGCTGCACACGGCGGTAATCGGCCCGGAAGGCAAAGTGCTCGAGGTGCAGATCCGTACTCACTCCATGCATGAAGAGGCCGAACTCGGCGTCTGCGCGCACTGGCGTTACAAGGGCACCGACGTCAAATCCGGCTCCAACCATTACGAAGAGAAAATTTCCTGGCTGCGTCAGGTGCTCGAGTGGCACGAAGAACTGGGCGATATCGGCGGTCTGGCGGAACAGCTACGGGTCGATATCGAGCCGGATCGGGTGTACATCTTCACCCCCGACGGTCACGCCATCGACTTGCCCAAAGGCGCGACGCCGCTGGACTTCGCCTACCGCGTGCACACCGAGATCGGCCACAACTGCCGTGGCGCGAAGATCAACGGGCGGATCGTGCCGCTCAACTACAGCCTGCAGACCGGCGAGCAGGTCGAGATCATCACCAGCAAGCACGGCACGCCGAGCCGCGACTGGCTGAACCCGAACCTCGGTTATGTCACTACTTCGCGGGCGCGGGCGAAGATCGTTCACTGGTTCAAGCTGCAGGCTCGCGATCAGAACGTCGCGGCTGGTAAAACCCTGATTGAGCGCGAACTCAATCGCCTCGGCCTGCCGGCGGTGGATTTCGACAAGCTGGCCGAAAAAGCCAACATGAAAACCGCCGAGGACATGTTCGCCGCCCTTGGTGCCGGCGACTTGCGTCTGGCGCAACTGGTCAATCTGGCGCAGCAACTGGTCGAGCCGGAACGCGGCAACGAACAGCTGGAGCTGATCCCGCGCAAAGCCACCGGTTACAAACCGGGTAAACGCGGCGATATTCAGATCCAGGGCGTCGGCAATCTGATGACCCAGATGGCGGGCTGCTGCCAGCCGCTGCCTGGCGATGCGATTGTCGGTTACATCACTCAGGGCCGTGGCGTGAGCATTCACCGTCAGGATTGCGCCTCGGTGCTACAACTGGCCGGCCGCGAGCCGGAGCGGATCATTCAGGTCAGTTGGGGTCCGGTGCCGGTGCTCACCTACCCGGTGGACATTGTCATCCGCGCCTACGACCGTTCCGGTCTGCTGCGTGACGTCTCGCAAGTGCTGCTCAACGAGCGGATCAACGTGCTGGCGGTCAATACCCGCTCGAACAAGGAGGACAACACCGCGCTGATGTCCCTGACCATCGAGATTCCGGGGCTGGACGCGCTGGGGCGGTTGCTGGGGCGGATTTCGCAGTTGCCGAACATCATTGAGACACGGCGCAACCGTACCCCGTGACGGCACGCCGAGCCTTGATCGTTCCCACGCTCCG
>NZ_VXCA01000080.1 GCF_011369485.1 Pseudomonas atagonensis
CATGTTGGTGATGCCGAGGCGCAAAGCAGCATGAAGGCATTGCCGAACCACCGCATCACCGTCAACTACCGCGGTCAGTTAGACGGCAGTTTCGAAGCCGATGACGGCGCACTGTTCGCGCCGGCCCCGGACAATGCCGGCATGGAGCAAAGCCCGGATGCGCCGCTGGGCAACTGGCTGACCCTCAACGGTCAGGTGTATGGCGGCGAATTGAGCGTCGGCTGGACCTTCAGCGAAGAACGTTTCGACAGCGCCACCATTGAAGCGCTGGCCCGCGATTACGCCGATGAACTCGCCGCACTGATTGACCACTGCCTGACGCCGGGCGTGGAAGGCCTGACCCCGTCGGACTTCCCGCTGGCGGGTCTGAGCCAGGCTCAGCTCGACGGTTTGCCGACTGCGCCGCGTCTGATCGAAGACATTTATCCACTGTCGCCGATGCAGCAGGGCATGTTGTTCCACACCCTCTACGCGCAGCAGTCGGGCGATTACATCAATCAGATGTGCGTCGCCGTGGACGGTTTGCAGGTCGAGCGTTTCCGCGAGGCCTGGCAGGCGGCGATGGACAGCCATGACGTGCTGCGCAGCGGGTTTGTCTGGGAAGGTGATCTGCCCCATGCGTTGCAAGTGGTGCACAAGGGATTGCAGGTGCCGTTCAGCGTGCTCGACTGGCG
>NZ_VXCA01000081.1 GCF_011369485.1 Pseudomonas atagonensis
CCGCATGGCTGTAGTTGCTGCTGACGTAGTCTTGCTGGGCCGGCGCGCTGTTGAGCAGGCTGCCGGGCTGCATGAAAAACTGCTCGATGCGGATGTTGGCCGGCAGGCTGTCGCGCTGCAGGTCGGCGAGGAAATCGAATTCCGGATAATCGCCGAAAACCCGCTCGACGAAGGGTTCGATAAAGCGCTTCTGCAAACCGTCGCCCAGATTCGGGCGACCCAGGCACAGGGCGGTATAGATCGTCAGTTGCCGCTCGGGCAGGCCCTTGATCCGCCGGTACAGCGCGTTGACGAAATGATTGGGTTTGCCCAGCCCCAGTGGCAAGCCCATGTGGATATGCGCCGGCAATCGCGCCAGTACGTCGTCCACTGCCTGTTCGATCGAACACAACTGCACCATCTGAAGCCTCCCGCCCGTTCCGTGAATAGAGGTACGACCGAGATTGCCGGTTGTTTGCTGCAATGAACAGCCTCAGGCCTGAATCGCGGGCACAAAAAAACCGTCCGGAGACGGTTTTTTTCATCAGAAGCGCGGCTTATTTCAGGCCGGACATCTTCTGGATCGCGCCCTTGAGCTCGTCATCCGAACAGTCGGCGCAGGTGCCTTTTGGCGGCATGGAGTTGATGCCGGTGATGGCCTTGGCCAGGATGCCGTCGAGGCCGCCCTGGTGATCGGCGCGCTCTTTCCAGGCTGCGGCGTCACCGATTTTCGGTGCGCCCAACAGGCCAGTGCCGTGGCAAGCGTTGCAATGTTTGGCAATCACTTCATCCGGGGTTTTCGCACCGCCACCGCCGCCGGCAGTCGCAGCCACTTCCATTCCCTTGCATTCCTGTCCCTGAACGCACACCTGGCCGACAGGCTCGAGGCGTTTGGCAATGTCGTCGTTCGTCGCAGCTTGAGCGCTGACAGCCCAGAGGGCCAGTACGGTTGCTGGTGCGGCCAGCATTTTCATAATTAGGTTCACGCGTTCACCCTCAATGGTGGCTATTCACGCCTGCGGCCACGGTTCGCAGGCGGGCGGAAGTATAGCGGGTAGCCCGCCACACTGAAACAACCCCATAGTCGAAGGGGTTATACCGCGCGGTAGAAAAACTCTCCGGATGCCTTTGCCATCATGGCTTGGCACCTCTTTATCAAAAATTTGCCGGCGTGGCTGCGCTGATTAGTCGCGCAGGCAAGTCGAACGGATTACGGAAACGATGCGGCTTGGTACTTTCAAAGTAGTAGCTGTCGCCGGCTTCGAGAATAAAAGTTTCCAGACCCACCACCAGTTCCAGACGACCTTCCACCAGAATCCCGGTTTCCTCACCTTCGTGGGTGAGCATTTCTTCGCCGGTATCGGCGCCCGGCGGGTAGATTTCATTAAGGAAAGCGATGGCCCGGCTCGGGTGCGCGCGGCCGACCAGCTTCATGGTCACGGCGCCGTCGGAAATGTCGATCAGCTCGTTGGCCTTGTAGACGATCTGGGTTGGTTTTTCCTGCAGAATCTCTTCGGAAAAGAACTCGACCATGGACATGGGAATGCCGCCCAACACCTTCCTCAACGAACTGATCGAGGGGCTGACGCTGTTCTTTTCGATCATCGAAATGGTGCTGTTGGTGACGCCCGCGCGTTTGGCGAGTTCACGCTGGGAAAGCCCTTTGAGCTTGCGGATCGATTGCAGTCGTTCACCGACGTCCAAGGCTGGAGCCTCCTGATGTTGTAGAAATATTGAGCGTTATCATGGCGACAGCGTTCAGTATTTACAACACGTGGGCTCCGTTGCGGCCTCAAGCCTCGGAATAGAGCCTTGGCACTCGACGCAGGTTGCAGAAAATCTGGTACGGAATGGTGTCGGCCCACTTCGCCACTTCGCTGGCGAGGATGTTTTTACCCCACAGCTCGACGGTCGAACCGAGGTCGGCTTCCGGCACATCGGTGAGGTCGATGCAGAGCATGTCCATCGAAACGCGACCGAGAATCCGGCTGCGCTTGCCCGCTACCAGCACCGGAGTGCCGGTCGGCGCCTGACGAGGGTAGCCATCGGCATAACCCATGGCGACCACGCCGATGCGCATTGGCTTGTCGGTGATGAATTTTGCGCCGTAGCCAATCGGCTCGCCGGCGGGCAACTCACGTACGCAGATCACTTTCGATTCGAGGGTCATCACTGGTTTCAAGCGCTCGGCCACAGCGTTGGCTTCTTCGAACGGCGTGGCGCCGTAGAGCATGATGCCGGGACGCACCCAGTCGCTGTGAATCTGCGGCCAGCCGAGCACGGCAGGCGAATTGCGCAGACTGACTTCGGCCGCCAGGCCCTGACGCGCAGCCTCGAACACCGCCACCTGATCGGCACTGCTCTGTTCGTGCAGTTCATCGGCGCGGGCGAAGTGGCTCATCAGCACGATTTTCGCCACTTTGCCGCTGGCCAGCAGACGCTGGTACGCGGCCGCGTAATCCTTGGGATGCAGGCCCACGCGGTGCATGCCCGAATCGAGTTTCAGCCACACGGTGATCGGCTTGCTCAGCGCAGCCTGCTCGATCGCTTCGAGCTGCCACAGCGAATGCACCACGGTCCAGAAATCATGCTCGACGATCAGTGCCAGTTCATCGGCCTCAAAGATGCCTTCCAGCAACAACACCGGTGCACGAATACCGGCAGCGCGTAGCTCCAGCGCTTCTTCGATGCAGGCGACGGCAAAACCATCGGCCTCGGCTTCCAGCGCCTGGGCGCAGCGCACCGCGCCGTGACCGTAGGCATCGGCCTTGATCACTGCCAGCGCCTTGGCGCCGGTGACTTCGCGGGCAATTTGGTAGTTGTGACGCAGGGCTTGAAGGTCGATCAGGGCACGGGCAGGACGCATGGCAGCAGACTTCTTGGCGGTCATGGGAAGAAAAACCGGCGCTGGCTGACGACGTGAACCGCCAACAGCGCCGGGAGAGGGATCTTTGAATCAGTTACGGCAGCGCGGCAACGATGGAAATCTCCACCAGAATGCTCGGCTTGGCCATTTTCGCTTCAACGGTCGCACGGGCCGGAGCAGCGCCTTTAGGCAGCCACTGGTCCCACACCGAGTTCATTGCGGCAAAGTGCGCTTCGATGTCGTTCAGGTAAATCGTCGCCGACAACAGGTGCTGTTTGTCGGTGCCGGCCAGGTCGAGCAAACGCTCGATGTTGGCCAGTACGTCGCGGGTCTGCTGTTCGACACCGGCGTTGAAGTCATCACCGACCTGCCCGGACAGATATACCGTCCCGTTGTGGCTGACGATCTGACTCATGCGCTCATTGGTGAGCTGGCGCTGGATTGCCATGCTTTGCGGACTCCTGGGTTTGATTGCCGTAACGGGAAATATCGAGGCCTTCGGCGCTGATCTGCGGCTTTTTCTTCGCCATCAGGTCGGCCAGCAAACGACCGGAACCGCACGCCATGGTCCAACCGAGGGTGCCGTGACCGGTGTTGAGGAACAGGTTCTTGAAGGGCGTGGCGCCGACGATCGGCGTGCCATCCGGCGTGGTCGGACGCAGACCGGTCCAGAAACTCGCCTCGGCCAGATTGCCGCCCTGAGGATAAAGGTCGTTGACGATCATCTCCAGGGTTTCGCGCCGACGCGGATTCAGCGACAGGTCAAAACCGGCAATCTCGGCCATGCCGCCGACGCGGATGCGGTTGTCGAAACGGGTGATCGCGACCTTGTAGGTCTCGTCGAGAATGGTCGAAGTCGGAGCCATCGCCGGGTTGGTGATCGGCACGGTCAGCGAGTAACCCTTGAGCGGATACACCGGGGCCTTGATGCCCAGCGGCTTGAGCAGTTGTGGCGAGTAGCTGCCGAGGGCCAGCACGTAGCGGTCGGCAGTTTCCAGCTTGCCATCGATCCACACACCGTTGATGCGATCACCAGCGAAGTCGAGTTTCTGGATATCCTGACCGAAACGGAATTCCACGCCCAGTTTCACGGCCATTTCGGCGAGACGGGTGGTGAAGATCTGGCAATCGCCGGTCTGGTCGTTCGGCAGGCGCAGGGCACCCGCGAGGATGTCGGTGACATTGGCCAGTGCCGGCTCGACGCGGGCGATGCCGGCGCGGTCGAGGACTTCAAACGGTACGCCGGACTCTTTCAGCACGGCGATGTCTTTGGCGGCGCCATCCAGCTGAGCCTGGGTGCGGAACAACTGAGTCGTACCGAGGCTGCGGCCTTCGTAGGCAATACCGGTTTCGGCGCGTAATTCGTCGAGGCAGTCGCGGCTGTACTCGGACAGACGCACCATGCGCTCCTTGTTCACCGCGTAACGGTTGGCGGTGCAGTTGCGCAGCATCTGCGCCATCCACAGGTACTGATCGATGTCGGCGGTGGCCTTGATCGCCAGCGGTGCGTGGCGCTGCAACAGCCACTTGATGGCCTTGAGCGGCACGCCCGGCGCAGCCCACGGCGAGGCATAGCCCGGCGAAACCTGGCCGGCGTTGGCGAAGCTGGTCTCCATGGCCGCGGCGGGCTGCCGGTCGACCACCACCACTTCAAACCCGGCACGGGCCAGATAGTAAGCACTGGCGGTACCGATGACGCCGCTACCCAAGACCATAACGCGCATTTTTTATCCCTCTCGCGGCGTGCCGCGTACGTCTGTTGTTAGAGCAATGATGCGCGCAGTGTAAAAAATAAATGCCAGTGCTTTTCACTATATAAGCGCCTATATTTGGCGACAATTCTCGGCAAAAACCCTTTTCACGGAGGCGCATCCCCTATGCGTACCAACACTCAGACCAAACGTGAGCTGGACAAGATCGACCGCAACATCTTGCGGATCCTGCAGGCGGACGGGCGGATTTCATTCACCGAACTGGGTGAGAAAGTCGGGCTCTCCACCACGCCTTGCACCGAGCGGGTGCGGCGTCTGGAGCGTGAGGGGATCATCATGGGCTACAACGCCCGGCTGAATCCGCAGCACTTGAAGGGTAGTCTGCTGGTGTTCGTCGAGATCAGCCTCGACTACAAATCCGGCGATACTTTCGAAGAGTTCCGACGCGCGGTGCTGAAATTGCCGCACGTGCTGGAGTGCCACCTGGTGTCAGGGGATTTCGACTATCTGGTGAAGGCGCGGATTTCCGAAATGGCTTCGTACCGCAAACTGCTGGGCGACATCCTCTTGAAGCTGCCGCATGTGCGCGAGTCCAAAAGCTATATCGTGATGGAAGAGGTAAAGGAAAGTTTGAGCCTGCCGATTCCGGACTGAGTTTTTTTGTATTACCTGGCCCAGCCCTATCG
>NZ_VXCA01000009.1 GCF_011369485.1 Pseudomonas atagonensis
ATTCTACCGTCTGGTCGGGGGTGGGGTCATTGGTCGGCCAGGAACCGGGTTTGTTCGGGGTGGTCTAGGCTTGGACGTCTGGAACCCAAATCAAGGAGTGTGCGCCATGAGTCTTTTGAGCTTTGTGAAAGAAGCCGGTGAAAAGCTGATCGATCTGCTAACCCCGGGCAACGCCAATGCCAGCGAGCAATTGAAGGAACACATCAGCAAGGTCGGGCTGGGCAATCCGAATGTGCAGGCGACGGTGGATGGCGACAAAGTCACGGTGACCGGTGAGGTGGCGAGTCAGGAAGAGAAAGAAAAAATTCTGCTGGCCGTCGGCAATATTGAAGGTGTGGGCAGTGTTGATGATCAGATCACGGTGACCGGGCCGGTGGTGGCTGCCGCACGTTTTGTTGTGGTGAAAAAGGGCGACACCCTTAGTGCGATTTCTCTGGCGGTGTATGGCAACGCCAACCAATACAACAAGATCTTCGAGGCGAACAAGCCGATGCTCAAGGATGTGAACAAGATCTATCCGGGGCAGACGTTGCGTATTCCCGAGTAATCAATAACCCCTGTGGCGAGGGGANNTCGGCTGCGCAGCAGTCGCAAAAAACGTGGGGCCGCTACGCGACCCAACGGGGATAAATCCCCTCGCCACAATGGATCTTCAAAGACCGCGGATCAGGTCGCGATAATCCTCAACCGCCGCAAACTCGGCTGTGTCCTTCTGCCCTTTGCGGCTGTCCGGCTCTTTCACTGCCAACAAATGCGCCACGCCAAAATCCCGTGCGCTGCGCAGAATCGGCAGGGTGTCGTCGATAAACAGGCTGCGTGCCGGATCAAAATCGATATCCGCTTGCAGGGCATCCCAGAATTGCGGGTTCTCCTTTGGGAAACCGTAATCATGCGAGCTGATCAGCCGTTCGAAATACGGTGCCAGTTCAATCCGTTCCAGCTTCAATGACAACGAATCGCGGTGCGCGTTGGTGATCATGATCACCCGTTTGCCGGCGCGTTTGATCGCATCCAAAAACGTATCGGCGTCCGGGCGCAGGGCAATCAGATGGGCGGTTTCCTGTTTCAGGTCTCGTACTGACAGCTTGAGCTCGGCACTCCAGAAATCCAGGCAATACCACTGCAATTGTCCGGCATGGCGCTCGAACAGCGGCTGCAACTCCATCTCGGCCATCGCCGGGCTGACCCCGTGCAGTTCGGCGTAACGCCGGGGCAGGTGTTCCAGCCAGAAATGGTTGTCGAAGTGCAGGTCCAGCAGCGTGCCGTCCATGTCGAGCAGAACGGTATCAATGTCGGACCACGGTAATGAAGGCATGGCAACGTCTCAAACGGTAGAAAGATATCCGACACAAACAATCGGGAAAGCCGCGTTATAGTAGCGCGTTCACGCCAAGGAGCTTTGCATGCGCCAGAAACCCACCGTACTCGCCCGCGAAATCGTCGCCACCAGTCGTCTGTTTTGCGTCGAAGAACTGAAGCTGCGTTTTTCCAATGGCGTGGAGCGCACTTACGAGCGACTGGTCGGCAAAGGTGCAGGCTACGGCGCGGTGATGATTGTGGCGATGCTTGATGCCGAGCATGCAGTGCTGGTCGAGGAGTATTGCGGCGGCACTGACGAATACGAGTTGTCCTTGCCCAAAGGCCTGATCGAGCCGGGTGAGGATGTGCTGGCGGCGGCCGAGCGTGAGCTCAAGGAAGAAGCCGGTTTCGGCGCACGGCAACTGGAGCATCTGACCGAGCTGTCGCTGTCGCCCGGTTACATGAGTCAGAAGATTCAGGTGGTGTTGGCCACCGATCTGTACGAAGAGCGTCTGGAGGGTGACGAGCCCGAGCCGATGCGGGTCGACAAGGTCAATCTGCGCGAGTTGTCGGCGCTGGCGCTGAATCCGCAGTTTTCCGAAGGTCGCGCCCTGGCGGCGCTTTATTTGACTCGCGACCTGCTCAGCCAGCGCGGTGTTTTCAGTTATGAGTGAGCATTTGATGAACTTCCCACATCCATTGATGGCTCCGGTGGTTGAACTGGCGTTGCGAGCGGGCGAGGCGATTTTGCCGTTCTGGCGCGCCGGTGTTGAAGTCACTGCCAAGTCCGACGATTCGCCGGTGACTGCCGCCGACCTCGCGGCCCATCACTTGATAGTTGCCGGACTGACGACGCTCGATCCGAGCATTCCGATTCTGTCCGAAGAGGACGCCAACATTCCACAAAGCGTGCGTGCTGGCTGGCAGCGCTGGTGGCTGGTGGATCCGCTGGATGGCACCAAGGAGTTCATCAGCGGCAGCGAAGAGTTCACGGTCAACATCGCGCTGATCGAAAACGGTCGTGTGGTGTTTGGCGTGGTGTCGATGCCGACCAGTGGTCGCTTCTATGTCGGTGGTAGCGGGCTCGGTGCCTGGCGTTGCGACAAGGGCGGCTCGCTGGTTTCGATTCAAGTGCGTGACGTGCCAGGCCCGGGTGAGGCGTTCACCGTGGTCGCCAGCCGTCGGCACTCCAGCCCCGAGCAGGAACGTCTGCTGGCCGGGTTGAGTGCGAGTCTGGGCGAGCTGCAACTGGCGAACATCGGTAGTTCGTTGAAGTTTTGCCTGTTGGCTGAAGGTGCGGCGGATTGCTATCCGCGACTGGCACCGACTTCGCAGTGGGACACGGCAGCGGCGCAAGGTGTGCTGGAAGGCGCGGGCGGTGAAGTGCTGGATTTGCAGGGCGAAGCGTTCTGTTACCCGGCGCGGGAATCGCTGCTGAACGCGTTCTTTCTGGCGTTGCCGGCGAAGGCGGCGTGGCGGGCGAGGTTGTTGGAGTTGGCCCGAGGGTAAGTGGCCTGATCCAGAATGCCCCTCACCCCAGCCCTCTCCCCTAGGAGAGGGAGCTGACCGAAGTGTCTGACGTTTTACATCGACCTGAAAGACCGAGTCGATTACGGATTCAATAAAGCTCTCTCAGGTCGGTGTTTATCTGAAGCATCTCCCAATTAGTCCCCTCTCCCCCCGGGAGAGGGTTAGGGTGAGGGGCTCTTGGTCTTCAGCGGTGCAAAACGTACTGCCCGCTAAACCTCACTGCATCCTCATCACTGCCCGCATTCACAATCCGCGTATTCAGCGTCAGCCGTGCCCGTCCATATCGCTGATACATCGCCAGAAACTTCTTCCACTCCGCCGCGCTCGGCGCCGGGCAAATCGCTGTGGCATTTCCTGTCACCGGCAGTGGATAACTGATCTGTCCTTCCTGAATCACGATGTGCCCGTCAGTAATGCCCTCTTCTTTCAAGCGCAAATGCAACCAGCCCCAACCGGCGAGTACAGCGCCGCAATAGAGACTGCCGCCGAACATGGTGCTCTTGTGGTTGACGTTGGGCTCCAGCGGCAGAAGCAGACTCAACTGCTGCTCACGCCAGTCGAGCACGGTCAGACCCATGTCCCGGGTCAGGGGAATGTCGTGATGGAGAACGGACTCCAGATATTGCCTGTGATCGGTCATTCGTTCTCTTCCCCATGGCTGCTGTCGCCGAAGTTGAGGCCATGTTTGCGCAATTTGTCGTGCAAGGTTTTGCGCGGAATGCCCAGCGCTTCGGCGAGGCTGCGCACGGAGCTGTGTGAGCGCGCCAGTTCGGCGGCAATCAACGACTTCTCGAAGTTTTCCACTTGTTCGCTGAGGCCGCCGCTGACCGTTTCGATTTTAGAGCCAGCGGCGCCGTTGCCTTCGCTGTTATCCAGCGCCAGTTCCAGGCCCAGCGCAAAACGCTCGGCGGCGTTTTGCAGTTCGCGCACGTTGCCGGGCCAGGTGTGGCGCAACAGCAAGGCGCGTTGCGCCGGTTGCAGTTCGTGGGGCGGCAAACCGTGGCGGGCGCTGGCTTCATCGGCGTAATGCTGGAACAGCACCAACACGTCTTCGCCGCGCTCGCGCAGCGGCGGAATGCGCAACGGCGCAACGTTGAGGCGGTAGTACAAGTCGGCGCGGAAGCGACCCTGATCGGCAGCCTGACGTAAATCTTCCTTGGTCGCGGCGATGACCCGGATGTCCAGCGGGATCAGTTGATTTCCGCCCAGGCGTTCGACCACGCGTTCTTGCAGCATGCGCAGCAGTTTGACCTGCACATCCAGGCTCATACTTTCGATTTCATCGAGAAACAGTGTGCCACCGTTGGCGAATTCGAATTTGCCGATCCGGCGTTTTTGCGCGCCAGTGAATGCGCCTGGCTCATGACCGAACAGCTCACTTTCCACCACTGACTCGGCCAGTGCGCCGGCGTTGATCGCCACGAACGGACCGTTACGGCGGCTCGACAAGTCGTGCAGCGCGCGGGCGACGACTTCTTTGCCGGCGCCGGTTTCGCCGAGGATCAGTACGTCAGCCTTGGTCGCCGCCAACGCGCCGATCTGTTCACGCAAACGCAGCATCGGCGTCGAATGGCCGACCAGACGTGTGCTCAGTTCGTTGCGATCACTCAAGGCCAGCCGCAGGCTGCGGTTGTCCAGCACCAGGCGGCGCAGGGCCAGGGCGCGGCGCACGCTGTCGAGCAGCGCGTCGCTGGCGAAGGGCTTTTCGAGGAAGTCATAGGCACCGGCGCGCATGGCCTGCACCGCCAGCGGCACATCGCCGTGACCAGTAATCAGCAGCACCGGCAGCTCCGGATCCTGCGCGTGCAATTCGCTGAGCAATTCGAGTCCGTCCATGCCCGGCATGCGGATGTCGCTCACCACCACGCCCGGCCAGTCGCGCTCCAGTTGCCCGGCCAGGCCTTTGGCTTCTGATAGCGCAAGGATCTTCAGGCCGGCCAGATCCAGCGTCTGGCCGAGGGCCTGACGCAGGTGCGGGTCGTCGTCGATCAACACCACCTGAATGCGATTGTCGATGGTCATGCACTTCGGTCCTCGGACGGTTGCAGGCTGACCCCGGGCGCACCGGCGCGCAGCCGCAGGGTAATCAAGGCGCCGCCCTGCTTGTGGTTGGCGAACGATAGTTCACCCCCGAAGGCGCGCATCAGCGTTTCACAGATTGCCAGCCCCAGCCCCAGACCCTGCGTGCGGGTCTTGGTGGTGTAAAACGGCTCGCTGGCGCGGCCGAGGGCTTCCATGCAGAACCCCGGGCCGTTGTCGCGAATGTACAGGTTGACGCCTTCGCCGGTGGATTCGGCACTCAGCCACAGTTTGCGCGGCGGGCCTTTTTCGGTAAGAGCGTCGAGGGCGTTGGCCAGCAGGTTGCCGAGCACCTGGCGCAGGCGGGTTTCGCCGGCCTCGACCCACAGCGTGGCGGCAGGCAAGTCGCGGATCAGCTCGACCTCCATGCTGCGGCGACGTTTGGCCAGCAGTGCCAGCGCATCGTCCAGCGCCGGTTGCAGCGCGACGCTTTCGGGGGCGTGCCGGTCGCGGCGGGCGAAGGCGCGCAGATGGGCGATGATCGAGGCCATGCGCCCGGTCAGTTCGCTGATCAGTTTGAGGTTGCCGCGGGCATCGTCGGTGCGCTGATGATCGAGCAGCACTTCGGCGTTTTCGGCGTAGCTGCGGATCGCTGCCAGCGGTTGATTGAGTTCGTGGCTGATGCTCGCCGACATGGTGCCCAGCGCCGACAGTTTGCCGGCCTGCACCAGGTCATCCTGGGCGCGCACCAGTTCCTGCTGCGCCTGTTCGCGTTCCAGCACTTCCTGTTTCAGGCGACGGTTGAGGCCTTCAAGATCGCTGGTACGTTCGGCGACCCGACCTTCGAGTTCGCGACGCGCCTTGGCTTCAAAATCGATGCGCTCCAGATAATGCCGACGGCGCTGCATCATCAGGCCGAGCAACAGCATCAACACCAGCAACGTGGCGCCACCGATGGCGACGACGGTGCGCACCGGGCGATCAATCAGCGTGCGCGGGGCGAGGATGCTGACGCTCCAGCCGGTTTCGGCGATGTCGTGGGTCTGTGTCAGCCAGGCGTTTGCGCCGAGATTGAGCGGTCGCGGTTCGCGGGTCGGATAGGGCTGGATCGCTGTGATGGCGGCGCGTTCGCTGTCGCTCAGCACGCGGGTCGAGCGAAAACGCCATTCCGGGCGCGACGTCAGGATGACCACGCCGTTGTGGTCGGTTACCAGCAGTTGTTCCGGGGTTTTGCCCCACAGACTTTCGGTGTGATCCAGATCGACTTTGATCACCAGCACGCCGATGATTTTTTCGCCGTTGCGCACGGCGGCGGCGAAGAAGTAACCGCGTTTGGCCGAGGTCGTGCCGAGACCGAAAAAGCGCCCGAGACGCCCGGCCATGGCTTCGCTGAAATACGGGCGAAACGAGAAATTGCGCCCGACGAAACTGTCGTGTTTGTCCCAGTTCGACGCTGCCAGCGTTTGACCACTGGTGTCCATCAGATACATGACTTCGGCGCCGGTCTGCGCCGCGATATTTTTCAGCAGACGATTGGCATTGCCCTGGGTGACACCATCGTCCGGAGCCCCCAGGACCGCGCGCAGGGCCGGCAGGTCGCCAAGGATTTGCGGCAACATTTCGTAGCGGTGCAGGGTGCCGAGCAGGTTGGCGACGTACAGGTCGAGGGTCTGGCGGTTCTGGCCGGCCAGTTCGCTGCGGTAATAACGCTCGGCGAGATGTTCCAGCGGCCACAGTAGCGGCGCGAGACACAGGGCCAGCAGCGCAAGGCTGCGCCAGCGGGGTCTGCGGGGAAGGGTTGGTTTCATGGGCCGGATGCGCCTGGGGTGACAGGCGCATTATGCCTAGGCTCAGGCGAAGACGTCAGCGTCCTTGAGCAGCGCTGCTGCCTGATCCTTGGCCGACAGCTTCGGCGCTTCGTCCAGCTGCCAGTCGATGCCCAAAGCCGGGTCGTCCCAGCGAATGCTGCGTTCGGACGACGGGTCGTAGTAGTTGGTGGTCTTGTAGAGGAATTCGGCGAACTCACTCAGCACCACGAAACCGTGGGCAAAACCTTCCGGCACCCACAGCTGACGGTGGTTTTCCGCCGACAGGCGCACGGCCACCGACTTACCGAAATGCGGTGAGCTGCGGCGGATGTCCACGGCCACGTCCAGCACTTCGCCAACGGTGACGCGAACCAGTTTGCCCTGGGTGTTTTGCAGTTGGTAATGCAGCCCACGCAGCACGCCTTTTTGCGAACGCGAGTGGTTGTCCTGAACGAATTGGGTATCCAAGCCAGTCGCGTCGTGAAAGGCCTTGGCATTGAAACTTTCGTAAAAGAACCCGCGCTCGTCACCAAACACCTTCGGTTCGATGATCAGAACACCGGGCAAGTCGGTGGTGATTACATTCATGAGGATTTCCTGGGCAGGTGTGAATGGGCGACATTCTTGCGCAAAGTGCTGACGGGTGCGAGGGGGCCGGTAGAAATACCAGGACTCGCCGCAATTGTCGTGTGGGGGTTGCGCATCCTCTGAAGCAATGGCGATATAAGCGCCTAATAAAATTTCAGGGGTCGTTTCATGCCGCTCGCCACGTTGATCCATCGCGCCAGTTTGCCCAGCCCGCAGGTTTCCGAAGAGCAGGCCCGGCAATGGCTGGCAGAACATTACGGGCTCAGCGGCACGTTGCAGGCGCTCGGCAGTCAGCAGGATCTCAATTACCGTGTCGACAGCGCTCGCGGGCGATTTGTATTGAAGATCTGCCGTGGCGACTATGCCCTGGTGGAACTGCAGGCCCAGCACGCGGGCCTGAAATTTCTCGCCGAGCACTCGACCGTCCATGTGCCGCGAGTGATTGTCGCCAACAACGGTCAGGACTTGTTGTCGCTGGAAGCCGGCGGCGAAGCGGTGCATGTGCGTCTTCTGGAGTACATCGAAGGTCAGCCGTTGACCCATCTCGATCATCTTGGAGATCAAGTCGTGGCGAGATTCGGCCGATTGTGCGGCGAGATGGATCTGGCACTGTCCGGTTTCGACCACCCGGGGCTTGAGCGCACATTGCAGTGGGATGCGCGTCACGCCAGTGCATTGATCGGCCATTTGTTACCGGTGATCAAGGACGCGCAGCAGCGCGAACTGCTTGCCGACGCCGCCGAACAGGCCGAGCAGCGTTTGCTACCGCTGCAGGACAAACTGCCAGTGCAGGCGATCCACATGGACATCACCGATGACAACGCCGTATGGGCGCGGGACGCTCAGCGGCACTGGCAGTTGCAAGGGGTGATCGACTTTGGCGATCTGGTGCGTACCTGGCGCATTACTGATCTGTCGGTGACGTGTGCGGCGTTGCTGCATCATGCCGCTGGCGATCCGTTTGTCATCCTGCCGGCAGTGCAGGCTTACCACGCCGTCAATCCGCTGCAGCGCGAAGAACTGCAGGCGTTGTGGCCGTTGATCGTCGCGCGGGCGGCGGTGCTGGTGCTTAGTGGCGAGCAGCAGGTCAGCATCGATCCGGGCAATGCCTACAGCCGCGACAACCTGGTTCACGAGTGGGAAATTTTCCGGGTTGCCACGTCGGTGCCGCAGGCATTGATGGAAGCGGCGATTCTCACAGCAGTGGGGCAGACCCTGCCGGTGATCGAGAGCGACGGCTTCGCGCCCTTGTTGCCCGGGTTGCTCGGGCGCGAGTTTGCCTTGATCGATCTGGGTGTTCTGAGCCCGCATTTCGAAGCGGGCAACTGGGAGCAGGAAGGTATCGATCAGCGCCTGTTGAATGAGGCAGCTGTCGCCCATGGCCTGGCGGCGAGCCGCTATGGTCAGTACCGTTTGTCGCAAACCCGTGTCGACAGTCCGGTGGAGCCCGACACCTTTGCGTTGCACGTCGAATTGCGGCTCCCGAGCAGCACGGTCGTCGAGGCGCCGTTTGCCGGTGTACTGCATCAGGCAGCGGACGGCGCGCTGCAACTGGAGGGCGAGTCACTCTGCGTTCGTCTGTGGGGCGTGACGCCATCGTTGCCAACCGGTGCGGCGTTGCTCAAAGGTCAGGTGCTGGGCGCGGTCAGTGGAGCGTTGCAAGTGCAGTTGTGCAGAGGCACGCAATTGAATCCACCGCTATTTTGCGCGCCTTCCCGCGTGCCGGCGTGGCAGGCGTTGTGCCCATCGCCGGCGGCTTTACTGGGGCTGGCCTGTGATGCCGAGCCGGAGCTGGACGCGAAAACCCTGCTCGAACGCCGCGACGCCAGTTTCGCCCGCACACAAAAACACTATTACGTGGATCCGCCGCGTATCGAGCGCGGCTGGCGCAATCACCTGATCGACATGCAGGGCCGCTCCTACCTCGACATGCTCAACAACGTCGCGGTGCTCGGTCACGGTCATCCGCGCATGGCGGCGGTAGCGGCCCGGCAATGGTCGCTGCTCAACACCAATTCACGCTTCAACTATGCAGCGGTGGCCGAGTTTTCCGAACGGCTGCTCAAACTGGCGCCGGAAGGCATGGATCGGGTGTTTCTGGTCAACAGCGGCAGTGAGGCCAATGACCTGGCGATTCGTCTGGCGTGGGCCTACAGCGGTGGTCGCGACATGGTCAGCGTACTCGAGGCCTATCACGGCTGGACGGTCGGTGCCGATGCGGTATCGACATCGATTGCCGACAACCCGAAAGCTCTGGAAAGTCGCCCGGACTGGGTGCATCCCGTGACAGCGCCGAACATGTATCGCGGTGAGTTCCGTGGTCAGGATTGCGCGCCGGATTACGTGCGCAGCGTTGAGCATCATCTGCAAAAACTCGCCGAGCAGAAGCGCCAGTTGGCCGGGTTCATCTGCGAACCGGTGTACGGCAATGCCGGTGGCATCTCGTTGCCGCCAGGGTATCTGCAACAGGTCTACGCGCGGGTGCGTGCGCAGGGCGGCGTGTGTATCGCCGACGAAGTGCAGGTCGGCTACGGGCGCATGGGCCGTTTCTTCTGGGGCTTTGAAGATCAGGGCGTGGTGCCGGACATCATCACCATGGCCAAGGGTATGGGCAACGGACAGCCGCTGGGTGCAGTGATCACGCGCCGGGAGATCGCCGAAGCACTGGAGGCCGAGGGCTATTTCTTCTCGTCGGCCGGCGGCAGTCCTGTCAGTTGCCAGATCGGCATGGCGGTGCTGGACGTCATGGAAGAAGAAAAACTCTGGGAAAACGCACAGGTGGTCGGTGGCCATTTCAAAGCACGGCTGGAGGCGTTGATCGATAAACATCCGCTGGTCGGCGCGGTGCATGGTTCCGGGTTCTATCTGGGGCTGGAGCTGATCCGCAATCGCGCGACGCTGGAGCCGGCGACCGAGGAAACGATGTTGCTGTGCGATCGCTTGCGCGAGCTGGGGATTTTCATGCAGCCGACGGGTGATGATCTGAACATCCTCAAAATCAAACCGCCAATGGTGACCTCGCGGCAGAGCGTGGATTTCTTTGTCGACATGCTGGAGCGGGTGCTCGAAGAAGGCCTGTAATCATGATTCCGTGGAAGCACCCGGCTTTCCACGGAATATCGGCCTTTAATTCGATTTGTATCGGTTTTAACCGGATGTTTTTAGATGGAATGCATTTTTTAAGTTTCAAATGACGATATTTATCGGTTATAAAGTCGCCATCGCTTTGCAAACCTTTTGACGGTTCCCCAGGAGTGCTGATTCCAATGACCACTTTGAAAAGTACCCCACGCGCCGATGGTTTCTACATGCCGGCCGAGTGGGCGCCGCAGACGCAGACCTGGATGATCTGGCCCGAGCGCCCGGACAACTGGCGTCTGGGTGGCAAACCGGCGCAGGCCGCACACGTGGCGGTGGCTAAAGCCATCGCGCGCTTCGAGCCTGTTACTGTGGCTGTCTCCGCCGGCCAGTACGAAAACGCCCGTGCGCGTCTGGATGTGCCGAATATCCGCGTGGTCGAGATGTCCAGCGATGACGCCTGGGTACGCGACAGTGGTCCGACGTTCGTGATCAACAACTCCGGCGAAGTGCGCGGTGTGAACTGGGATTTCAATGCCTGGGGCGGTTTCGATGGCGGCCTGTATTCGCCGTGGAATCGTGATTCCCAGGTCGGTGGCAAGATTCTCGAAATCGAGCGCAGCCCGCGTTATCGCACCGAAGGTTTCGTGCTTGAGGGCGGTTCGATTCACGTCGACGGCGAAGGCACGCTGATCACCACCGAAGAATGCCTGCTCAACCGCAATCGCAACCCGCACCTGGGCCGCGAAGAAATTGAAGCCGTGCTCAGCGCCAATCTGGCTGTGGATAAAATCATCTGGTTGCCGGACGGTCTGTTCAACGACGAAACCGACGGCCATGTGGATAACTTCTGCTGCTACGTGCGTCCGGGCGAAGTGCTGCTGGCGTGGACCGATGATCCACAGGATCCGAACTACCCGCGCTGCCAGGCGGCGATGAAAGTGCTGGAAAGCAGCACCGACGCCACGGGTCGCCCGTTCACAGTGCACAAAATGCCGATTCCGGGGCCGCTGTTCGCCACCGAGGAAGAGTGCGCCGGCGTCGATCCGGTGGACGGCACGCAGGAGCGCAATCCGTCTGTGCGTCTGGCCGGTTCCTACGTGAACTTCCTGATCGTCAATGGCGGCATCATCGCTCCGAGCTTCGACGATCCGATGGACGCGCCGGCCCGTGAAATCCTGCAGAAGCTGTTCCCGCAGCACGAAGTGGTGATGGTCCCGGGCCGCGAACTGTTACTGGGCGGCGGCAATATCCACTGCCTTACCCAGCAGCAGCCAGCGCCGCACAAAGAGTGAGTTGAGTCGTAACAGCTTGAGTTGATTAATAAATCGGCCGGGCAACGATTAGCTCGCTAAGCATACAAACAAGCCCGCAGCCCGGTTGGACTGCGGGCTTGTTTGTATCCGCTTGTCGACAACAGAGAAACATTGGCATAGCTCTTGTATTCATCACCCGTGCACTAGGGAGGGGGGAGAACTTCAACAGTTCTGTCATATACCTTGGATAACGTAGCCGCTCACGAACGGGGAGAGAGCGCTTAAATGAACGCCGAAGTGAACGTGATCAACGAGCGGACTTTGCATCCCATGGCCGTAAACGGCGAATCGCTCCAGATTGTCGCGCACTGGTTGAAGTCCAATGGAACGCGTCAGATCAGGGAACCTGATCCGCGCCGGATGATGATCGAGCGTTACCCCGCTGGCCTGTTCAGCGAGGCAGAACTGGAAGCGTTGTGGGCTGTAATGGAAGGATAAGAAGAACAACAGGGATTGGTAAAAGCGCTGCCGGGATGGCGGCGCTTTTTTATGCGTGACACAAAACCAGTGTGACCACTGAAATGTGGGAGGGGGCTTGCTCTCGAAGGCGTCAGGTCAGTCGACTACATCGTTACTGACTCACTGCATTCGGGAGCAAGCCCTCTCCTACAGGTTTTTGCGGTGATCAGAAGCTGTAGGTGCCGGTCATCACGACGCTGCGCGGTGCGCCTGGCTGGATTTGATACTGGCTGGTCGCCGAGGCGTAGTACTCGCGATCGGTGATGTTGTTCAGCGCTGCGCGCAAATCCCAGTCCTTCAAGCGGTAACCGACGAGCGCGTCCCAGCGGCCATAGCCGGGCAAAGTCACGTTGTTGGCGTTGTCGGCATAGCGCTGGCCGACCAGTGTCAGGCCGGTTTCACCGTACCAGCCCATTTCCGGTTTCCAGGTCAGGAACAGGCTGCCGTTGTGCTTGGCGACGTTGTTGATGCGTTTGCCTTCCAGACCGTTGTTGTCCTTTTCAATCTTCGCATCCTGCATGCCGACGCCACCGCGTACGTACCAGTTGCCAACGATGTTGCCGGTGGCGGTCAGCTCGACACCGCGAGAGCGTTGAACGCCGGTCATGATGGTCAGGGTCGGGTCATTCGGATCGGTGGTGCGACGGTTGTAGAGTTCCAGGTCGTAGATCGCCAGCGTGGTGCTCAGGCGATCATCGAGCCAGTCGCTTTTCACGCCGATTTCTTTCTGCTTGGTCAGCTCCGGACTGAGGTCGTTGGTGTTACCGGCCGCGCCCGGCGTGATGCCGATCAGGCCACCGCCCACCGGCGAGAAGGTTTTCGACCACGAGGCGTAGAACGAATGGTTCTGCAGCGGCGTCCATACCAGGCCCACGCGCGGGCTGGTGCTGTGGCTGTCGCGATCTTCGGAAATGTCTTTGAGTTTGTTGGTCGACTCGATATCGAAAGTGTCGTAACGCAGGCCGGCGAGCACTTGCCATTGATCGTTCAGGCGCAACTGATCCTGCACGTACACCGCGCGGCTTTCGACCTCGGTGTGGCTGCTGCTGGAAACCTGCATGGCGCCGGTGTGGCGCAGGTCGCGGTCGGGGTTGAACAGATCCAGCGACGGCACCGGTTGCGCGCCCGGCGTCTTGCCGGTGGCGGCGTTGTACAGCGTTGGATCGCGGCGCTGACTGCCGATCTCGATACCGGTCAGCAGACGATGTTCCAGACCAAACGTGTCGAAACCGCCTTCCAGCTCGACGTTGTTGTAAACGTTGCGGGTGGTCAGATCCTGTTGCCAGTGCTGGCGCGTGACCTTGTTGGTCCTGGCGTCGAAACCGGTCAGATAAGTGTTGTCGAAATCGCTGTCGAGCTTGAACACACCCAGGGTCTGGCGCAACTGCCAGTTGTCGTTGAGCTCATAAGTTAGCTTCGAACGCAGCGATTGCGATTTGTCGTCGATGAAATCGTGATCGTTGCCGTAGGTCGTGTCGCGACCGACATCGGCGGGGCGTCCGTTGACGCCTGGAATGCCGCGATCCGGCGTGCGGTTATAGCGGCTGTATTCGTATTGCACCAGCCAGTTGAGGTCGGGAGTCAGTTGCCAGCTCATCGATGGCGCGAACAGTTGGCGATTGCCGCTGACGCCGTCGCGGAAGCTGTTTTCATCCATGTTGCCCATGTTCAGGCGCAGGCTTATGTTGTCGCTCGGGTCGGTACTGAGGTCAGCGTAAAGGCTGCGCAAATCTTCGCTGCCGGCCTGGGCCTCAATGGTCGAACGGCGACCGGCCTCCGGCGCCTTGCTCACGCGGTTGACGATCCCTCCCTGGCTGCCTCGGCCGTACAGGACGGCGGCCGGGCCTTTGAGCACTTCTACACGCTCGATGTTGTGCAGGTCGCGTTTGTACTGGCTGTCGTCGCGAATACCGTCCAGGTAGAAGTCATTGCTCGCATCGAAGCCGCGGATACGCAGGCTGTCGAAACGGGTGTCGGCGCTGCTGCTGACGTTGGGCATGCCGCTCAAGGCATCGCCGATATCATTGGTGCCGTAATTGGCGACGTTCGACGTCTTGATCGAATCGATGGCCTGCGGCACGTAACGGACTGGCGTCGAGGTGCGGGTGGCGGTGTTGCTGACTTTGACACGCGGGTCATCGGCTTGGGTTTCGGCGCTGATGGCGGTGGCAGGCAACTCGGTTGCCGCGTAGGCAAAACCGCTGGACAGAAAAGCAGAAAGGCCAAGGGTGACGGGCGTGAGACGGAACGGGGCAGGCATTGAAAAGCGCATCCGAAAAGTGAGAAGAATTCGAGCGCGCGAATGGTAATGCTTTGCATTTACTCTCGTTAATTATTCCTGAGAAGTTCCTTGTTTCTATTGTTTCAATTTATGTCGAGTTTGATACAGATCGAATCCTGGTCATTCGACCGATTCGCGAAACAGACTGGAAACCAGACCGGCGTTTTTCCCAAAAGGCTGAAGGTCTAGTCTGCCGGCATTGATTTTTCCCACCTTTGCGCCGGAGTTTTCTGATGATCCTTCACTACATTTACGACCCGCTCTGTGGCTGGTGCTACGGCGCGAAACCGCTGGTGCAGGCTGCCCAGCAAGTGCTGCCTGTGATGGCTCATGCCGGCGGCATGATGAGTGGCGCCAATCGTCAGCCTGTGTCGGCGCAACTGCGCGACTACGTCATGCCCCACGACCGGCGAATTGCCGAATACACCGGTCAGCCGTTTGGCGAAGCCTATTTCGAAGGCCTGCTGCGCGATCACACGGCGGTATTCGACTCGACCCCACCAATCGCCGCCGTCCTGGCGGCAGAGGCTATCGATGCTCGTGGCCTGCAGATGCTCGGGCGTTTGCAGACTGCACATTATGTGGAAGGCCGGCGGATTGCCGACGAGTCGGTGCTGATCGATCTCGCCACACAGTCAGGATATGCACGCGACACCTTTCACGCTGCGTTCAAATCCGCCGACACCGAACACCATATAAAAGCCAGCCGTGCCCTGTTGGCGCGACTTGGCGGGCGGGGATTTCCTACGTTGGCACTTGAGCAGCACGGTCAATTCACCTTGATCGATCTGTCGCCTTGGCTCGGTAAACCAGAGGTCTTCGCCGCTTGGTTGAGGAAGGCCAACGGTGCCGATCATGCGGGTGAGTCGTCGGCAGTCTGCGGCCTCGATGGCTGCGCGTGAGAAGTACTGGATTCACTGGCTGCACGCGTTTCCGAGCAAGGACTCAGCGCAAAATTTGCGTTTCTTAGACGATTTTTACCTATTTAAAGACGATTCTTGAAATTGACACATTGTTCAGGGCGCGGCTACGATTCGGCCCAACGCCTGTGGCTAACCGCCATGACTCAAAATAAGGAGCAGGCCCGCCATGACATTGTCTGGGCGGGCCTTTTTGTTTCGGGGTGAATACAAGAGTGCAATAAGCGCCGTTTCAGCCGTTCGACACAGCGCGTTTCAACCCGTAATAAGGAAAACAAAATGTTGAACAAGCGGATCAGTCTGATCGCATTGGGGATGTTGAGCGCCACTCAGGCCATGGCTAACGACCAGGCCGAATCCAAGGGTTTTGTTGAAGACAGCAGCCTCAAAGTGCTGCTGCGCAACGCCTACATCAATCGTGACTACAAAGACGGAAACAAGGACAAGGCCGAATGGGGCCAGGCGGCCATCGGTACGTTCTCGTCCGGTTTCACCCAGGGCACCATTGGTGTCGGTGTTGATGCTTTCGGTCTGTACGCACTGCGTCTGGACGGCGGCAAGGGCCGCAGCGGCGCCGGTGGTATTGACTTCTTCAAGCAAGACAACAATGGCAACCCGGCTGACGACCTGGCCAAGGGCGGCGCGGCAGTCAAATTCCGTTTCTCCAACACCGTGCTGACCTACGGTGACCAGATGCCGGCCCTGCCGGTGCTGAACTACGACAACTCGCGTCTGCTGCCGGAAAGTTACACTGGTACTTTGATCACTTCCAAAGAGATCAAAGGCCTGGAGCTGAACGCCGGTCGCTTCACCGCTGAATCGCGCAAGAGCGATGAAGGCCGTGACAGCGGTGGTCTGAAGTCGATCAACGTGTTGGGCGGCAGCTACCAGTTCACTGAAAACTTCAAGGGTGCGTTGTACGCTTCCGACGTCGAAGACGTATTGAAGAAACAGTACGTGAACGCCAACTACGTGTTGCCGTTCAACAAGGATCAGTCGCTGACCCTGGACTTCAACGGCTACCGCACCAAGCTGGACAGCTCGTACGTTCGCGAAAACACTGTGCCTGGCAAGAGCATCGTAACCGGTCAGGACAACAAGATCTGGAGCCTGGCAGCAACATTCGCCACTGGCCCGCACTCGTTCACCGTGGCGCACCAGCGCTCCACCGGCGACAGCAACCTGGGCTACGCCTACGGCGGCTATCAGAAAGATCAACAGCGTGTTGGTGATGGCGGCAACACCATCTACCTGGCCAACTCCTACTGGTCGGACTTCAACGCTGAAGACGAGCGCAGCTGGCAGTTGGGCTACGGCCTGGACTTCGGCGCTTTCGGTGTTCCGGGTCTGAGCTACAACTTCGCTTACGTACGTGGCGACAACATCACCACGTCCACCAGCGAAGGCGGCACCGAGCGCGAGATCTTCAACCAGTTCAAGTACGTCGTGCAAAGTGGCCCGGCCAAAGACCTGAGCGTGAAACTGCGCAGCTCGATCCTGCGTGTTTCGCAGAAATCCAGCGAGTACAACGTCGGCGGCAACGAGCTGCGCGTGTTCGTGGACTACCCGATCAACATCTTCTGATGATCGGTCGAGTGTAAAACTCAATAAAAAAACCCCGACTTGCTCGGGGTTTTTTTTCGACGGTTTTTACGCGGAAACCGGAAAAAACCCGTGTTTTTGTCATGTAAAAGTTGTTTTCAAGTGGCTTCAAACGCCGTTTCAAACAGGGCTTTAAATGCCTGAAATTCTTTCTCATGGACGCAAATTCTCCACCTAATAAATTAGGCCGCTCAATGCAGCGGAGAATTTGGTAATGATCGTTTTGAACAGAGAAGTGGGCGAATCGCTACGGCGCGACAAATATGTCAACGTCCAGGGTGGTGACTTCAATCTCTACGGTCATTTCGCCGACTTCGTCAGACTGACCAAAAGTTGGGAAAACATGGAGCCTGACAGTTACTACGGTCAGGCCGAAGCCGGCATGCGTTACCGTCGTTACAGCGACTTTGAGTACAACCCAAAGACCCGCGAGCTCAAGCAACTCGAGCATCGCGCGTACGTGCAGTCCAAAGAGAACAACGCTTATGTGGGCGGCCTGGTGCGGCACTTCCAGGACTTCTCCGATGAAGTCATCGAATCGCCCGTCATGCGCAGCCTGATCGATACCGATTTCGAAGTGTACAAAAGCGTGTTGCCAGAAGAGCTGCACGATGAAATCTGGCAGTGCCAGATCCATCAGATCCGCATCGAAATCAAACCCGGCAAACAGCTGGAAATAACGCCGGAAGGGATTCACTGCGACGGATATCCGTTCAGTGGCGTGCACTTCTGGGGACGCAACAATGTCGAGGGTGCCGAGAGTCGTTTGTACGACATCCACGAGCATCAACTGGCGTCGACCACCTACCAGGAAATCCTCGACACCACGTACTTCCTCGATCGCGACATGCGCCACTACGTAACCCCGGCGCGCAACACGCACACCCATGCCATGGCATACCGGCAGATTCTGGCGATCTCTTTCTCGCGGCCCGGGACCGCTTTCGACATTGTTCGCTAATCAGATCACCCCAATCGACGGCGTCGAGTGCTCGACGCCGGTGGTGCTGCGTCGCGCCACGGCCAAGGATGCGCAGCGCATGGAGCGCTTTTTTCGCCAGTTCGACGAAGTGTCGTTCTGCGAATGGCAAGACGCCAAGTGCCTGCGCGGCGTACTGATCCAGAAAACCACCACGGCCTATCTCGCGTTTGACGTCGCCGGCGAAATCGTCGGCGCGGTGCTGGGCGGCATGCTTGGAAGCCGCGGGACAATCAATCATCTGGCCGTCAGTCCGCGCTATCGCAGCCAGGGCGTCGGCCAGCGCTTGGTGGAGGCCGCCTCGTCCGACATGAAACGGGTCGGTGTGCTGCGGATGTTTCTGTTCGTCGACGATGCTAACCTCGCGGGCAAACGATTCTGGGCTGCCCAGGGTTTTTGCGAGCCTCATGGCGAACGGACATTTGAGAGGGATCTATGAATGAAACGTCCGGCAGTGCGCCGCTGATGGTCAACCATCAGCCGTCGCGCACGTTTGCCGAAGCCAGTCCGGTGGTGGCCGGGTATTTCACCGTGTCATTCGTGTTCGGACTGATGGCCGTCAATGCCGGGCTGCCAATGTGGCTGCCGGTGGCGATGTGCTTGTTCGTGTATGCCGGCGCCTCGCAATTCGCTGCGCTGGCGCTGATTTCCAGCGGTGCGTCGCTGACGACCATCGTGTTGACCACGTTCCTGATCAATGCGCGGCACATGTTGATGTCGGTGTACATGGCCAAGGCTTTGCGCGCCCTCGGTTTGAGCCGCATGGAGCGCTGGGCTTACGCCGGTGGCCTGACCGATGAGTCCTTTGCTTTCCATAGCGTAAAGCTCGGCACCGGTGCGCCGGTCAATGTGCGCTATCTGATTGGCTTCAACCTGTTCTGCCACACGTCGTGGGTGCTTGGCGGTTTGCTGGGAGCCGTCTGCGCACAGTACGCGGCGCACCTGATCAAATATCAGCTCGATTACGCACTGACCGCGATGATGCTCTACGTGCTGGTGTCGCTGTGCAACACCCGTAACAAGCTGATTGCGGCCGGCGCTGCCGTGCTGTGCATGGGGGCTTTGAGCCTGGTCGGCAGTTCGCCGTTCAACGTTTTCATCGCCACGTTTGTGGGCTGCGGAGTGGGTGTATGCCTGACCAAACGTTCCTGATTCTGGTGGTCGCGCTGATGATGGCCGTGACCTTCCTGCCACGCGCCTTGCCCCTGCAAGTGAATACCGAGCACTGGCCGCCATTCGTGGCGCGGGCGCTGGAGTACTTGCCGGTGGCGATCGTCGCTGCGATCAGCCTGACTCCCTTGTTGATCAAGGATCAGCACATACAGCTCGATCGCCCGGAATTTTATGCAGCCATTCCGACTTTGTTATGTGCGTATTTCAGCAAAAACCTCTTTCTCAGTGTGGCGGTTGGGACGGCTGCGTACATTGCGCTCGGCTCGTTCATGTAGCGGCAGGTCGACGACATCGTTCAAGGCTTGGTTCGACAACTCCGGATTGTTCACCGCCAGGCGAACTTCGAGGAAATCCTCGAAGCCGGGGAAAATCGTCAGGCCGTTCCTTTGCGCGGCCTCGCGAGACACCATGCCGACCGCGTCCATCTGTGTGATGAGTGACAGCGTCAGGGTTTCGCTGCAGGAATAAACCATGCGCTGGCCGTTTTCGTGATTGCCCAGGCCTGCGTCGAGAAAACGCAAAAAGCTGTGGGAATACGGGCAGTCTTCTGCGGGGCGCACCTGAAACTTGTTGCCCAGCAACGTCAGCGGGTCGTTTTCCTGGCCGCAATGCGCGCCGACCACCTGAACCTGCACATCCGGCAGAACGATGCTCGGCAAACCCGGGCGTTGCGGGCCGATCAGTACCGCGAGATCAAAATCCTCGTTTTTCAGTTTGCTGAGGTTTTCCATCGACTCGGCGTAGCTGAATTCCATCTGGTAGTCGGAAAACACCTCAATCAGGCGTCCGATCATTCGCCTGTTGAAGTCGGACGACAGCGTGTTGTTCAGTGCGACCTTCAACGTGCGCTGGCCCGGCACCTTCAGCGCCTCGACTTTTTCTTCCATCTGTCGCGTGGCGATCAGCACCTTGTCCATATACGGCGTCAGCTCAGTGCCTTGCGGCGTCAGCGTCAGACCTTTGTTGGAACGACGAAACAAGCGGAAACCGAACTGCTCTTCGACCTTGTTCAACTGCGCGGCCAACGCCTGCACAGTCAGGCACGAGTGCTCGGCTGCGGCCGACAACGAGCCGGTCTGCACGATGCGCATGAGGTTGCGTAAGGTTCTGCTATCCATGGGTAATGCCCTCTGAAGTGGGCTGGGTATTGTTGTGTACGAAACTGCCGGTCCGGCGCCATATGCTGGCTATATTCCTGTACCTGAGCATAGTTGTCGCGGATTTAGTAGCGAATTGATGTCCCCGCCGATGGCTGGAGGCTGACACAGGATCGGGGTTTTTGGTGACGTGGGGGTGATGAAAGTCAAAAAATACTGACTTGGAATAACAATTCGTTGCTTTTTTCTGGAGGTGATCAAAGGAACAAAATTATTCATTTACGGATTAAAAGAAACCAAATGTCCGTATATGTACTAGGCTTTAGAGCATGTCATTCAGCAATGGAGGCGGCCGTGCCTACCTCATCCCCAACTCTCAATCCGCGTGAGCAACTCGACGTCCCGGAAGCCGGGCGTGTTGCGCTGAAGTTCTTCTTCAACCTCATGGAGCGCTGGGGTTGCAACGCCGAACAGCAGCGCACGTTGCTGGGAGGCGTCGGCAACACCACGTTCTACAAGTACAAACATCTGCCACCGAACGTTCGCCTGCCGCACGACACGCTGGAGCGTATCTCGTACCTGATGGGCATTCACAAAGCGTTGAGCATCATCTTCAGTAACAGCCGTGAACGTGCTTATACGTGGGTCAGTAGCCCAAACTCTGCCGCGCCATTCAATGGCCGAACGGCGCTGGATTACATGCTGGCTGGGAGGGTGGTCGATATCGCCGATGTACGTCGTTACCTCGACGGGGTGCGCGGATGAATGCCCCGCCGCTGGCCGAGCCGCAATGGCCCAAGGCCTATCGGATCGTCAACAGCAGCTTCCCGCCGATTGCGTTGTTTGAAGATGTGCTCGACCCCGAGGATCTGGACGTCGCCTACGCCATCGAGGCGCTGACCAATGATCGCCTGATCGAACAGGCCGGCGTCCTCGCCCGCGTGCGTCCCGAAGATCGAATCTCCGGCCCTGGCTCGACTCCGGTAATGGCCGCGTTTACCCACATCGGTAAAACCAGCCGCTTTTGTGACGGAACCTTCGGTGTTTATTACGCCGCGAGTAGCCAAGCGGCCGCCATCTCCGAAACCTGTTATCACCAGGAGCGTTTCCTTGCAGCCACCAACGAGGCTGACCTTGAGCTAACCATGCGTACTTACGTCAATCGCGTAGTTAAGCCGCTACATGATGTTCGCCACGACTTTCCCGATTTGCATCAACCCGATCCGCAGGCCTATGCCCCATCTCAAGCATTTGCCCGACAACTGCGCGAGTCTGAATCCTGGGGTCTGTTGTACAACAGCGTCCGCTTGCCGGGCCATGAATGTGTCGCCGCGTTCCGGCCGCCGGCGGTATCGATTCCCAAGCAGGGCAAGCATCTGCGTTATGTGTGGAGTGCGAGCCAGCGCAGGATTTCGTTTGTGTTTGAGATCAGTCAGGTTTGAAGCTCTGCAGGAGACTGGACTCTTAGCATTTGGATAGTTCTAGGCACGCTGCTGTAAAAGAAAAGGTGACCGATCTATTTTTCAATCGCTGTTTGCGTTGCGCTCCGACTGAGGGGGAGCGCGCAGTGTTGAAGTTCGGCGCACAAGCTTCTCCCATGGCGGCAAGAGCATCCTCAAACTCCAGAAACAACAAAGCCCCTGCATTTCTGCAGGGGCTTTGTTTTGTATGGTGCCGGCACCAGGAATCGAACCCGGGACCTACTGATTACAAGGAAGGTGCTTTAAACATAAAAAACAATGACCTACGCGATTCGTTGTTAAGTGCGGACACACCAAAACCCTCATGCTTTGCGGGCTTCGGTTCGCTTGTTACGTGAGTGTTGGCCAAGCCTGCGGACGCATGTGGCGCTGCTCGGACAGTTCAGTCATGCGGCGGATAAAGGAAATCCATATCTTCGGCACGGAGATTCCACTTTTCCGCGATCACGCGTGCTTCACCCGCTCCAAGCAACACGTGCTTGGCGGGGGGGAACAGGCTCGCATAATGATGTGCGAAGTGTCCCAAGAGCATGACGATAACCATCATATGGCCTGATCCCAGCATGTACTGGATTTGCAAGGTGCTCGCTTGGCCGTTCTGAATCGCCCCGATGAAGTCACTGTGGACATGGCCACTCAAAAAGGGGTAGGTCGAGGTGAAGTAGGTTTTGTGTAAACCTGCCTCTACTGCTAAGTCGTTCCAGTTCCAGCCTACGCCCCAGTCACCCTTGCGCAGGCTTTTGCGTTGGGAGTCAGTATAGTTTTGGAAGTGCGGAGAGCTTTGAATCAAAGGCCACAGTGCGGCAGCATCGTCTTTGGCTGTCTGTCGGATTGTCCGAGCTTCATCCGTGGTGGCAGCCATTTTGCTCCGTTTTTTCCATCCACAATATTCCCAGACATCATGTCGGAACTCTTGCAGCGATTCGTTTCCACCGCTGAGAAGCCACGTCATCACAAGATAGTTCTCAAGCGATGAACGAGTCAGAACCGCTATTGAAGAGTGGTCAATAAAGCCGCCCGAAGGAATGGTTCGGTTGTGAAAAGGTGAGGGTTCCAGCAAGGTTCGCGCGGAACACATATGACGGAACAGTTTTTTTGCCAGATCATGCTGACTGAACATCCACTTAGGGTTTTTCGCTGTTGGATCATGCTGCATTGCCTGCGCAGTTATCATGTCTGCCATCAATGCGATCAGAAGACCGAATTCCCTCTCAAGCTCTTCCTCTCGTTGATACGGCATTCCCTCCCCCGGTTTCGTTGGTTTCGTACAGAGTATCAGTCAGCCAATCATCACCGAATAGGCCCGCAGGGGCTTTCACCACCCCTGCGGGCCTTACGTGTTGTTAAGGGTGTTTTTTCTTAGTCTGCAGAAGGGGATACAAGCGAAAAGGGGACTGATTTATTTTTTTGAACAAAGATCAGCCAGCGGCCTAGCTCCCCTCAATCAAGGCCCGCTCTTCCAGCCAGATCTCTTGAACAAACTGATCTGTAATCGCGTAAAGCCCGTGCCCGCGTCGCATGATGATGTTCTCGGCAACCAGCGCAATCACCACCGGTTGAATTTCTTCGACCCGTACCTCTCGCCCGACTGACTTTGAATACTCAGCCGCTGCGTCAGTGGAGAAAATTCCGCGAGCATCGCCTTCTGCAGATGCGATTTTGTTGAAAACGGCTTGAGCCAGGCTACCCAGTTGCTCGACTTTTTCCAGCTCGATGCTCGCCGCTGCCGAGCGCAATGTGCTGGCGATTACCGGTAGGAACACATCGGGCTCACCATCTTGCTGTAAGAGTTGACGTAGGGCCTTCAGCATTTCTTCAGGCCGATTGCCCAAAGTGTCGAACGCTTCGATTGCAGCTTCGAGGGACGGTAATTTGTCCTGCTTCACAGTCATTGCGAGTCGGTTGAGCAGAAATTCAACGTAATCGCCTTTCAGCAATGGATAGGCTGCGGACGTGGCGCCGGAAAAAGCGTGGTTGCGTTTGGCTGTCAGTTCGCTGACTTGCGCTCTGTGCGAACCTGTTCCGATGAATAGAAAGTATCCCGGCGTTTTCGGACGAGGGTTGATTGCATCGCGGGCGGCTTTGAGTGCTAGGAGCATCTGATTGCCGTCGTCTGAGGAAATAGCGTGCTGCACCTCGTCAATGATCAACACCAGATCAGTCTTGGCTTGATCTACGAGTTCGGTGAGTGCTTGCGCCAGTGTTGGGCCTTCGACGTTGCCAATGCTGTCGAGTTTGAAGCCGAACTTGAATCCAGCGGCGCCGATTTCAACATTGCTGACTCGCTTGAATGTTTCCAAGGCATTGGAGCCCGGCGTTTGCAGATCTTTCAGGGTTTCCCGGATGGCGTTGTGCACAAGCGTTGCCGGGTTGGCCAGAGTGTCACTCCACAAGTCGACGTAGATGACCAAAGCACCTGCTTCCTCCAAGGCCGGGATAAGGTCGTTCCTCAGAAACGTCGTTTTACCTGTACGGCGCAGGCCAGATAGAAATAAACCTGAGCGCAGACCTTCGTCGAGCACCCCTGGATTGAGAAGCTGGTTGGCCATTGACTCGGCAAGTTCCGGGCGCTGAAAAATGCTGCTCATACGATTACACCTATTTATGTGTACACCATAATTATTGCTATTTCATAATTTAGCATAAAGAGGGAAATGTGAACCGTTCGTTCAAATTCCACGCTATCGAAGTGTGTAAGAGGAAGTGTGGCTAATCGCGCGAAGTGCGAGGGGAGAAGCTATTTTCACCGAGGGTAAAACTGCCAGGAATATAAACACCCCAGAAACAACAAAGCCCCTGCATTTCTGCAGGGGCTTTGTTTTGTATGGTGCCGGCACCAGGAATCGAACCCGGGACCTACTGATTACAAGTCAGTTGCTCTACCATCTGAGCTATACCGGCGTGTGGGCGACGATTATAGCGACTGGGATGATCCTGTAAACCCCTGAATTCAGACTATTTTTACTCGGGTGCCGGATCAGGTGCGGCACAGACAATGCCTTTGGCTTTCAGAGCAGAAAAAACGGCGTTTGGAGGATCTGGATCAGTGGGCTCAGACGAGCGAACTATTGCTGATTTAGAACGTACTTCAGCAGCGGTTATGCCGATTTCGCCGCAAGCTTATGCACAACGGATTGGAGCACTGGCACATTTAGTCGTGGGTTTGTGGAGGTGTTCTCATTTTGTGCGCAAATCCCTGTTTTACAGGTTTTTTATTTATATGAACAAAAAATGACCAGACCTGTTAAGACAGCGAAACAGGCGTAAATATTGGATCCACGACAAAACCATCAACAGAGTTATCCACAGGCTTCGAAAGATTTACCTTCGCTCGGCCAGCAGCAGGAGATTACGCGGCGTCAGCGGCGTTTCGCAAAAAGTACCGAGTCGCACGATGTATCCCTGTTCGGCAAGGAAAAGTGCGCGATCAAGGTTCAGCCAAAGCTCAAGCGGACGTCGGAATAATCCGCGCAGTAACTCGAGGTTGCGAACTTCAGCTAAACGTTTCCATCCGGAGGTTTCGAGCGCTGGCCAGTCTTGCGAGCCAACTGTGGATAACTCTTTCAGCGCGGCGAGGTCGCGGCAATACTCGGCAAACGGTTTGTCCAGCCAGGCGCTGGGCAGGGAAGGGGTTGGCAGGTATTCGTCGACGCCGCGCAGTTGGCGTTGGAGCAGATCAAACGCCAGGCGTCGTGCCATCGACTCGTCGCGTTGGCGCCGTACCCGAGCGCCAGCGGTGACCGTTTCGCTCATCGGCAGCGCCAGATCGTCCAGCGAGAGCTGTAGCGCCGAGTGCAGTCCGGGATGGGATAACGCCTGATATTCACTGCGACTGATCCGGTTGTAGCAGCACGGCGCGATAGCGATTTGTTTGCATTCGGCGGCCGAGGCGAGTTGCATCAGCCGCACGTGCAGATCGCCGCAGGCGTGCAGGGCAACGGGCGTGTGGTGACGGTTCAAAACGGTCGCTGCATCTGCTGCCAGCACATTTTGCTCGATATGCAGGGCGTGCAGATGATGACGCTGGCTTAACGCCTGGCCGCTGGCAACCAATAAAGGATCGTATTCAACGCAAGTCAATTGCTGTCCCGCGCGCAACAAGCGCCGCCCCAAGTGCCCCTTGCCCGAACACCAATCCAGCCAATGCTGCGGCTGCGAGGTGAAGGACAAACGACTGGCAAAGGCTTCGATCTGCTGCCATTTGCGCCCCGGCACATCGACATTCAACCGATGCCCCGCAGCTCCCAGCGTATGTCCGGGCAACTCGCCAACCGCGCTCAGTTCCGCCGACAGCACCGCCAGTGAAGCGAATGGCTCCAGCGCATCGACAAGGTCAGCAGGTTGGTTATGCGCGTTTTCCGCATCCTCCAGCGACCGCCCGCGTAGCCACGAGGCCAATTCCGGGTAGGACGTTTCCCAAGGAAGTTGCAGATGAGTGAACGGTCGGGGTTTCCACAACGCCTGATGCGCCGTGAGAAAAGTATCCAGAGCCGTGAAGCGGGCGAGTAGATCCTCGCCCGTCAGCACGTGGGAAGAATCAACGCCCTTGGCAGGCATCAACGCGCAGCCAGCGCTCCAGCAGCTTGAAGCCGCGCACAAGCACGTAGGACATCAGCAGATAGAACACACCGGCGGCGAAGAAGATCTCCACCGGCAGGTAGGTGCGGGCAATGATCGTGCGGGCCATGCCGGTCAGTTCCAGCAGGGTCACGGTGCTTGCCAGGGCACTGGCCTTGAGCATCAGAATCACTTCGTTGCTGTAGGCCGGCAGGCCGATGCGCGCGGCACGCGGCAGGATGATGTAGAACATCGCTTTCGGTTTGGACATGCCCAAGGCCCGCGCCGCTTCGATTTCGCCCGGTGGAATGGCCTGGATCGCACCGCGCAGAATTTCGGCGATGTAAGCCGCCGTGTGCAGGGTCATGGTCGCGGTGGCGCACCAGAACGGATCGCGCAGGTACGGCCACATCGAACTGTTCCTGACCACGTCGAACTGTGCCAGGCCGTAGTAGACCAGGAACAGTTGAACCAGCAACGGCGTGCCACGGAAAAAGAAGATGTAGGCGTAGGGCAGGGCGCGCACGTACCACAGCTTTGAAGAGCGGGCGATGCCCAGCGGAATCGCCAGCAACAGACCGGCAATCACGGCGATGGCCACCAGTTCCAGGGTGAGGGTCGCGCCCTGCGCCAGTTTCGGCAGCCACTTGATGATGACTTCCCAGTTCATTAAGCGCTCCTCGCAAAGCCGCGGGCGGCGCGTTTTTCCAGGAAATGCATGCCGGTCATGGCCAGCACGGTCAGGCCGAGGTACATGAGCGCGGCGACCATATAGAAGGTGAACGGCTGTTTCGACACGGTCACGCCGATTTGCGCGTGACGCATGATTTCTTCCAGGCCGATCACCGAGACCAGCGCGGTGTCTTTCATCAGGATCATGAACAGATTGCCAAGGCCCGGCAGGGCGATGCGCCACATCTGCGGCATGATCAGTCGGGTGAAGATCCGCCATTTCGACAGGCCCAGGGCCACGCCGGCCTCACGGTGGCCTTTGGGAATGGCGAGGATCGCGCCACGAAACACTTCCGTGGCGTAGGCGCCGAAGCACAGGCCCAGCGCGATGACACCGGCGGCAAAGGCACTGAGTTCCAGATCGGGATTGCCGAAAAACTCACCGAGCGCGCGCATCAGGTTGACCGTACCGAAGTAGATCAACAGCACCCAGAGCAATTCCGGGATGCCACGCACCAGGGTTGAATAAAAGCCGCCAAGCCATTGCAGGGGCTTGTACGGGGAAGTCTTGGCCAAGGCGCCGAGCAGACCGAGCACCAGCCCCAGGCACAGGGCCGAGAGTGCCAGTTTGACGGTCATCAGCGCGCCGGCGGCGAGCGCCGGGCCGAATCCGTAGAGGTCGATAATCATGGATTTCTTTTCAAATCGCGGCAGGCAAGGCCGGGGATCGGCACCGCTGGGGAGCGGCGCCGATCCGGCAGGTCAGAATCAGTAGATGCTGAACGGGAAGTACTTATCGTTGATCTTCTTGTAGGTACCGTCAGCGACGATTTCCTTCAGCGCGGCGTTGAGCTTCTCGCGGATCGGGTCGCCTTTGCGTACAGCGATACCGATCTTGTCGCTTTCTTCCACCGGGTCGCCCTTGAATTCGTAAGCTTTGCCGGCGTCGCTTTTCAGCCACTCGTAGTTGACGTATTTGTCCGCGAGGATGCCGTCCAGACGACCGGACGTCAGGTCGAGATAAGCGTTTTCCTGGGTGTCGTAGAGCTTCACTTCTACGCCCGGCATGTTGTCTTCCATGAAGGTACCGGCCAGGGTTGCGCGCTGGGCGCCGATCACTTTGCCTTTGAGGGAGTCCTTGTCGGTCTTGAACTCTTTATCTTTCGGCGCGATGAATTGCAGCTTGTTGGAGTAGTACGGGTCGGTGAAGTCCACCGCGCCCTTGCGTTCGTCGGTGATCGACATCGAGGAGATCAGGAAGTCGAACTTCTTCGCGTTCAGGGCTGGAATGATGCCGTCCCAATCGGAAGTGACGACGCTGCACTCGACCTTCATCTTGGCGCACAGAGCGTCGCCGATGTCTTTGTCGAAGCCGACAACGTTGCCGCTGGCATCTTTGTTGTTGAACGGCGGGTAAGCCGCTTCGATGCCCATCTTCAGGGTCTCGGCCATGGCACCGGCGCTGAACGCCAGGGTGACGGCCGCAGCCAGGAAGACCTTTTTATAGTTCTGCATGCATGTTGCTCCGTTAGCGGTTGCTGGACATGAATTGTTTGCAGCGCGCCGAAAGCGGGTTTTCGAACACCTGCTGAGGCGATCCTTGCTCTTCCACCAGCCCCTGGTGGAGGAACACCACTTCGCTGGAGACCTGACGGGCGAAGCCCATTTCGTGGGTCACGAGCAGCATGGTGCGGCCTTCTTCGGCCAGTGCGCGGATGACACTAAGTACTTCCTGAACCATTTCCGGGTCAAGCGCGGAGGTGGGCTCGTCGAACAGGATCACCTTCGGTTGCATGGCCAGCGTGCGGGCAATCGCCGCGCGTTGTTGCTGGCCACCGGACAATTGCGCCGGATAGGCGTGGCGCTTGTCGGCGATGCCGACCTTGGCCAGCAGCGCTTCGGCGACTTCGATGGCTTCGGCCTTGCTCTGGCCGAGCACGCGGCGCGGGGCTTCGATGATGTTGTCGAGTACGCTCATGTGTGGCCAGAGATTAAAATTTTGAAACACAAAACCAATCTCGGAGCGCAGGCGGTTGATCTGCTTGCCGTCGGCGGCAACCAGTTCGCCATTCTTGGCAGCCTTGAGCTTGAGTTCTTCCCCGGCCACCAGAATCTGGCCCTGGTGCGGGTTTTCCAACAGGTTGATGCAACGCAGGAACGTGGACTTGCCGGAACCGGAGGAACCGAGGATCGAGATCACATCGCCGTCGCGGGCGGTCAGCGAGATGCCTCTGAGCACCTCAAGCTGTCCGTAGCGTTTGTGCAGGTTGCGGATTTCAAGCGCGGGCGTGGCCTCAGCCATGTGCGTTCCTCATATATGTTGCGCTCCAGCTGTTGGGTGGCCTTCCTGGCGAGGCGGCCAAGCTAGCATAGCGTTTCAATGGCAGCCAACAGCGCTACGAGCGGTAAACGGGTGGCATGTGGCAGGTTGTCGCATCGGCACAGCAGACTGTCGCCCCATCAACAACCGAACGGGTGTTTGATCGTGCAAACCGGGGTGTCGCGTAAAAAAAGGCGCGATGTTGCCAGCTTTGGCGGGGTGTTGGAAGCGCTATCCGGCCGAACGTTCCTGAATCGCTCTTTTATTGTGCATCCCACACTTTTTCAGTGTGTTTCTGGTGCGCTGATTCGTCTTGAAAGTGAGTCGCAGGGTAACGTTCTGGCGAATTGCCATTAATTTTAAGGACTTGCGATGACTGTCCGGTCGCTCTGAAGACCGCAGGCCAGAAGAGTTTGAAATATTTTGGCGCAATTATTGCGTGCAGAATATGGAACGCCCCGTTGGTTTCTTTTTACGAGAAGGAAAACCAGACGAGACGGACGCAATCGCTTTCCTCGCAAAGGTAGTTTCGATGAGCAGTACCCCAAGCTCCAATGGCCTTGAACAAGGGCTCAAACCGCGTCATGTGACCATGTTGTCGATCGCCGGTGTGATCGGCGCCGGTCTGTTCGTTGGCTCTGGCCATGCCATCGCTGCCGCCGGCCCTGCCGTGCTGCTGGCCTACGCTGCCGCCGGCACCCTGGTGGTACTGGTGATGCGCATGTTGGGCGAAATGGCAGTTGCCTCGCCGGACACCGGCTCGTTCTCGACTTACGCCGACCGTGCCATCGGGCACTGGGCCGGATTCACCATCGGCTGGTTGTACTGGTGGTTCTGGGTCTTGGTAATTCCGCTGGAAGCCAACGCTGCCGCGACCATCCTGCACGCGTGGTTCCCAAGTGTGGGGATCTGGGCATTCGCGCTGATCATCACCATGTTGCTGACCGTGACCAACCTGTTCAGCGTGAAGAATTACGGTGAATTCGAATTCTGGTTTGCCCTGATCAAAGTCCTGGCAATCATCGGCTTCATCATCCTTGGTCTCGCCGCGATCTTCGGTTACCTGCCGAACAGCCAGGTCAGCGGTGTTTCGCACCTGTTCGACACGGGTGGTTTTCTGCCAAACGGCATGGGCGCGGTGCTGGGCGCGATCCTGACCACCATGTTCTCGTTCATGGGCACCGAGATCGTGACCATTGCGGCCGCAGAATCGAAGAACCCGGGCAAGCAAATCTCCAAGGCCACCAATTCGGTGATCTGGCGGATCGGTTTGTTCTACCTCGTGTCGATCTTCATCGTTGTGGCATTGGTGCCTTGGAACGATCCTACGCTGGCCAACCTTGGTTCCTACCAGACTGTGCTTGAGCGTATGGGCATTCCGAACGCCAAGATGATCGTCGACATCGTGGTTCTGGTCGCGGTAACCAGCTGCCTGAACTCGGCGCTGTACACCTCGTCGCGCATGCTCTTTTCCCTCGGCAAGCGCGGTGATGCACCGGCCATTTCGACCCGCACCAACAAAAGCGGCACGCCTTACTGGGCGGTGATGCTGTCCACAGGTGCGGCATTCCTCTGCACTTTCGCCAACTACGTGGCCCCGGCCGCCGTGTTCGAGTTCCTGCTGGCCAGCTCCGGCGCCATCGCGCTGCTGGTGTATCTGGTCATCGCCTTCTCGCAACTGCGCATGCGCAAACAGCGCATGGCGCGCGGCGAGAAAATCGTTTTCAGCATGTGGCTGTTCCCGGGTCTGACCTACGCGGTGATCATCTTCATCGTCGCCGCCCTGACCATCATGCTGTTCCAGGAAGCCCACCGCGTGGAAATACTCGCAACTGGCTTGCTGAGCTTGATGGTGGTGGCTGCCGGCTTGCTGGTAGCACGTCGTCGCAAGCTGGAAAAACGTGGCGCGGTGGTGTTGAACTGATCCGTAACGCGTAATGCAAAACGGCCGCTGTCAGTGATGACGAGCGGCCGTTTGTTTGTGAGCGGTGGTTATTCGCTCTTGTCTTCCTGCGATTCCACCGACTTGCCATAAGCATCCAGCGCAACCCCGAAATCGGTGATGAACTGTGGCTCGCTCAGCCAGGCCTGGGCTTCTTCGATCGTTACGCCTTCGGCCCACATGCGGTAGTCGATCAACATGTCGGCGGCAAGGTGGGTGGCAGCCATGCCTTCGTTTTCGGCGTTTTCCATGTCCAGCAGTTCTGGATGGTCAACGATGATGAATGCCAGTTCGCGCAGCAGCGTCAGCAGCATTTCGTTGCGGCTGACGGCTTCGGCGTCGCGCATTTTGCTGAACATCGCCAGGGTGTATTCCGGGATCGGCTCGGCGAGGTGGCCGAGGTCTTCGTCCTGATCCAGCGGTTTGCGGCCGACCATACGGATTTGCTTGGCCTTGGCCTTGGCGCGTTTGGCGCGTTTCTGTTGTTTGTTCAGGGATGCCATGGGAACTCAGTTCTTCTGTTGGGTTTGTGCAGCGATCGCATCGGAGGCTGCCACATAGTCGGCCTGAAAGGCCGGCGATTCGATCCACGCCAATGCGCCGGCCTCGTCGGTTTCTTTCGACCACTGGCGGTACTCGATCAGCGCCGCGAGGATGAAGTCCATCGCGCCTTCTTCGCCTTCCTGTTCATAGACCAGTTCCAGCAGCGGGTCTTCGAGGAACGCCGTGCACAGGGCTTGCTGGCTGATCTTCTCGGCGTCGATCATTTTCTTGAACAGCTCGGTCAGGTCCACCGATTCGAAGTCGATGCGGTCATCGTTCGGGTCCAGCTCGACCGGCGCCTCGGCGCGTTTGGTACGATTTTGTTTGGCCTTGGTCTTGGCCCGGGCGGCGCGTTTTTGCTGCTTGTTGGCGGAGGCCATGATGTTGTTCCGTGGTGCGTTGGATGGGCTCAGCTGCGCGGAATTTGCCGCCCGGGTGTGTCGGGGGCCAATTCACCGGTTTGCAGCCAGGTCAGAGCGATGGGCCATAGTGTGGCTTGGTATGCGCTGCGAAAAAAGGCGAAATGTCCGACTTGTTGTTCGCCGATGTCTTGCGGTTCGATGCGCAAGTGGGTTTTCGGGGCATTGCTGAAGTAGCCGAGCAGGCGTTCGATGGCCGCCGTTGTGCCGTAGGGATCGTCGCTGATGCTGATCGCCAGGGTTTGCGCGCAGACCTTGTCGAAGGGCAGGGCGCCTTTATTTTTCATGAGTGCGCGACCGCTTGGGCGCTCTTCGAAACGCGGGGCAGGCGTGCTCCAGTCGCGCACAACGCCCGTCGGCGTGTCCTCCAGCCAGCCGAGGCGCTTGCCGGGGAAATAGCCGCAGAACAGCGTCACCAGCGGCATCAGCAGATGCCATTTGCCGAACATGCGCCAGCGGTGTTCCGGCGCGTAATCGCGCCAGTAAGCGAACTGCGCACCGACGGTGACCAGCCGTCGGATAACCTGTCCGGAGTCGCTTAGCCCCGCCGCGCAACCGCCAAAGCTGTGGCCGACCACATCGATGGGCTGACCAGGAAAATCCCGCTGCGCGCGTTTGAGCATCGCTTCGAAATCCAGAGCGCCCCAGTCTGTCCACGAGGCCTTCAGACCTTTCATTGATGCCGGACGCGATTCGCCAATGCCTCGGTAGTCGTAAGTGATCACGTCGAAGCCATTGGCGAACAGATAAGTGGCGAATCGCGAGTAATGACGGCAGCGAACAGAAGTAGCAGCGTTGATGATGACCACTGGTCGCTCGGCGTCGGGCAGGGAATGGCACCAGGTAAAACCGCCAAGCATGTATCCGTCGGCGGCCGGCTCCTCGAAAGGCTCGCCTTGCGTTGCAGCCAAAGTCGGCGACCTTGACTGCGTGTCCTGCATTGCGGGCGTTTCCTGACAGCTCATGGCACTCGACCTTGGCGGGTAAGCTGCCAACGATAGTCTGCGCGCCGCGCGGGAACAATCTGCAGGTTTTTTATTCAGGGGATTGGGTGAGCCTGCGTTCTTCGATCAAGGCTTGTTCGCGATTGAGTTCTGCGCGCAGCTCCTCTTCGCTCGGCAGGATCGTCTTGTAGCTGCTGGCAAACAGTTGCTCATTGCCTTTGAGCATTGAGTAACGCGCCACCGAATCGTTGCTCTCGGCAGACAAAATGATCCCGACTGTCGGCTTGTCGCCCTCGCTGCGCATGAGTTCGTCGTACATGCGCACATACATGTCCATCTGTCCGACATCGCGGGCGCTGAGCTTGCCGCGTTTAAGGTCAATGATCACGAAGCATTTCAGCAGGTAGTTGTAGAAGACCAGATCGATGTACAGGTCGACGCCGTCGGTGCTGATGCGTTGTTGTCTGGCGACAAAGGAAAAGCCTTTGCCCAGCTCAAGGAGAAAGCCTTGCAGGTGGTCGATGAGGGCTTGTTCGAGACTGCTTTCCCTGACCTTTCCCGCTGACGGCAGACCGAGAAACTCAAGCATGACGGGGTCACGAATGAATTCACGCGAATTGCACTTCATCGCTTCGATATTGGTGGTGGCTTCTTCGATCACCTCGGCTTTATCTCGACTCATGAGTAGCCGTTCGTAGTAGAGCGTAAGAATCTGGCGATCAAGAGCGCGGCTTGACCAGTTCAGATTGGCGCATTCTTCCATGTACCAGTGGCGGGCTTTTTCGTTGTTCACTCCCAAAAGTCTGCGGTAGTGCGTCCAGCTCAATTCGTGACGCAGTGCGTCACGAATTGGAAATGCCTGATAAAAGAGGCGCATATACCGTAGGTTGGAGGCATCAAATCCTTTCCCGAACTTCTCCGTCAGATCCTTCGCCAGCAGGGCCAGTAATTGTTTCCCATAGCCCGCACGCTGGGCACCCTGTTGTTCAAACTCGACAATATGCCTGCCGATCTGCCAGCAGGTCTGCACTTGAACCGTATCAACCGCTCGCAGCACTTTTTGCCGCGCCTGACGAATCAATTCGCCAAGCTCCCCCAGCAAGGAATCAATTTTCGGGTCTTGCTTGTCAGCAGGTTTAAGCTCGCTCATCGGGTCTTCCGCTTCATGGTGAACAGACGCAAAAGCATGCCCAAACTCGCCGTTTGAATATGTCGGGAGAGACGGCGAAGTCAGCAGGAAGAGGAGATTGGTAACGCAGGACTTTGCCGGGGAAAAGGGTCTTGGCGGGCGGAGTCTGTAGTCCTTTTCGTACGCCAGCCAAGTCCCAATCAATCTAAAACACGGCTCCGTATACAAAATCTAAAAGGAATAACGATTGGGCTCTGCGAGAGCCCGGGAGTCGTCATCATGAAACGCATGCTTACCTTCATGCTGCCGGTCACTGCAGTGGCTGTTCTACTGTTCCCGGTGATGTTGCAGGCAGCCGGTCTTGGGCCCATCGACAGTGCGGGGGTGCAAGTTCAGCAGCAACAACAAAACGGCATCAGCTATCTGTCCGGCGGGATCGGTATGGATGAGTCCAAAGCCATCCAGCAAACCAACGGCTACAACGTGCACATGACGTTTTCCGTGGGTGTGGATAACAAATACATCCCCGATGTAGACGTGGTCATCTCGAAAGCCCAAGGCCAGACCGTCCTCAACCTGACTCAGGCCGGGCCGCTGGTGTATGTGCAACTGCCGCCGGGTAAATACACCGTGCAAGCCACACGCAATGGCGTGTCACGGCATGACACGATTGATGTCGGCAGCGCAGCGGCACGCAACCTGGTGTTCCATTGGGATGACAACAGCTAGCGCGACCGGGAGTTGCGCCTGGCGTTTGGCGCAGGTTTGCTGATGCGTGTCAGTCGATGCCACGCCAGACCTGCAACCAGCAGCAATCCGCCGAAAAATCCTTCAAAAACGACATGAAACCAGTACGCGCCCGGTTGCCCGGCGAGGGTGTAGACCTTGGCCGGCCCGCCGCGAGTGGCGGTAGTGATCGTGTCGTGGATCAGGCCGTCGATGGCCGAGTAACAGAGCAGCGCTCCGGTGCCGATCAGAAACACGCTGATCATGATTGCCAGTCCTCTGGACACCAGACTTTCCTGGGGTGGCGGCGGATGGGGCAGGGGAACGCGGGTTCGTTTCTGGTTCATCGCGGGCATGACCCTCTTCCGTAAGGGGCGGCCAAAGTAGCGTGGAAATGGCTGATCGACCAGCGCCGACGTTGAAAAATCCCAAAGCAATGGCTGATACTTTTTCTCATTAGCGCCCGTGAAAGCATCACATCGGCCCAGCCCACCGCACCCGGATTCGCCCTTCGATGCCGCCAGCCCCCCGCCTGCTGCTGAGTTTTCAGGAACATTACGACGACCTGCTAAACCTCCTCACCCGGCGCATGAGCGACCGGCAGCGAGCCGCCGATGTCGCGCAGGAAACCTACCTGAGGTTGTTGAATATCGATGCATCGGTGGCGGTGCTCAACGACCGCAGCTTCATTTTTCGGGTCGCGGGCAATCTGGCAATCTGGCAATCTGGCAATCTGGCAATCGCCACGTTGCGCCGCGAACAGCGTCTGAGCGGCATTCTCGACGACGCTTTGCAGCAAGTGTCCCCAACGCGCGCCGGGCCTTGCTGCTCAATACAGCACGGTCTGGGGCCAGCGCGCGACGCTGTTCTACTCGCCGACCTACGGGCCGGCGTACCTCTACGATTATCAGGGGCGCGGACGCACGTATACGTTGAGCTGGTCGATGGCCTATTGATCTTCTGAAACGATAAAACCCGCGATCTCTGTGCAGTGATCGCGGGTTTTTTCTGTTGGGTGTGTCAGTCGTTTCGTCCTCAGGGTTACGCCGGTTCCTCTCGCTTCTGAACCCGTTGCAAGCGCTCGCCCGAGGGGGGAGCTGCGAGGTGCGCGCACTGGGCAATCACGCTGAGGACTTGAATGACGCTTGGCGAAAGCGTGGTGCCCAGGCAGATGCGCAAACCTGTCGAAGGCTGACCGTCGGCGAAGAAAATCCCGCTGCCGGCCACATGACAGCCGCGCTCGCTCGCCAGCCGTTCCAGCGCAGCCATGTCGGTGTGGCCGGGCAGTTTGATCCAGTGGATGAATCCCCCACGCGGCGGGACGTACACGGTGCCCTCGGGGAAATCGCTGCGCACCAGTGTTTCCACAAAACTTGTCAGCGAGGCCAGTTGCGAGCGGAGCCGGGCGCAGTGCTCGTCCATGTAACCGCGTCCGATGAACTCATTGAGGACATTCTGCGCGAGGCTCGACACCGCCAGGTTGCGCGAAAACATCTGCGCCAGAATGGCCTCGCGATATTTCCCCGCTACACACCAGCCCACGCGATAACCGGGTGCGATGGTCTTCGAGAATGACGAACAGTAAATCGTCTGGCCGCTGCTGTCGTAACTCTTGATCGCGCGCGGGCGGTTTTCTTCAGGTACCAGGTCGAAGAAGATATCGTCCTCGATAATCGGCACATCGGCCTCACGGGCCACCCGTGACAATCGCGCGCGGGTCTCGTCCGGCATGATGAAACCGCGCGGGTTCTGCAGGGTTGGATTGAGAAAGATCACTGCGACCTTCTTCAACTTCAACGCCTCTTCGAGGTGATCGACGTCCATGCCCTGAGTGCCGTGGGTGCGGATCGGCAGGGCGCGCATGCCAAGGCGTTCGATGGTCTGCAGGATGCCGTAATAGGTGGGGGTTTCGATGGCGACTGTCGAGCCTCTTGGTGCGACGGCCTCGAGGGCCAGTTCCAGGGCGATGGTGTCGCCCGACGTCACGAGGATTTCGTCCGGCCCGCAGACCACGCCACGCGTCAGCATCAACCCGGCAATGCGCCGACGCAGCGCCGGCAGACCGGGTGGCGCGACCAGTCCGGTCAGCGTGTTGTCAGCCTTGCTGGCCAGCACCGACAGGCATTTGTTCAGCAGTACGTGGGGCGTGAGGTCGCTGTGCAGAACGGCAGAGCTCAGTGACGCCGTGGTGCGCGAGGCTGCTTGAGAGAGCATCGCGACCACCGCGTGATTGACGTTGACGGTGACACTGGAGAAATCGAAACCGCTGGCGGGTTTTGCCTGTCCGGAGGCCGCGACGAAGTAACCGACACGCGGCACCGTCGAGACATAGGCATCGGCTTCCAGATCAGCCAGCGCCCGCTGGACCGTGGTGATGCTGGTTTCAAACATGCGCGCCAGCGTGCGGATCGAGGGCAGTTTCGATTCGGCTGCCCAGTCACCACTTTCGATCTGGCGAATAACCCAGTCCTTGACTATCCGCCAGCGCTTGTCCGGTAAATCAAACCTGTCCATAAGTTCTCTGTTGTTTCTCGAAACAATTCAGAGAAAGTAAAGTAAAACGACCCCCGTTGCAGCAACTATGACGATGTTCAGGGCAACCAGTCCGAAGGCAAACCGGATCAGGCTGTTTTCTTCGTGGCGGTTGGCACCGGCGAGTCCGGTGATCAGCGACAGAATCGATAACGATCCCAGTGCACCATGCCCGGCGGCGCTGTTGACCATCGCGGCCAGCCACGCACCGTGCTCGCTGGTCAGTGCGGCGATGGACGGCATGACGAGGGTGTTGCCGCCGACGTTGGAACCGGTGACATAACCGGCAATGCCCGCGAGCAAGGCAATCGTCGGCGCCAGGGAAATCCCCGACAGCGATTGCAGCGTGCGTTGTGCTTCGACCAGAAATCCGGCGTTGACCATCACCTGGGAAAGCAGCAGGAACAGGAAAATCGTCGTCACCGGAAACTTCGCCCGGTTGAACAGCGCGCGCCACGGGAAACCCGCCGCAGCGCTGTGCTTGATCGACATCAGCAAGGTGACGATCAGCAGTGCCAGTCCCGGAGACGCCAGCGGCTTCCACGAAACGTGTTCGCCCTTGATGACCCACAGCGCATCCCAGCCCGACAGGACAAACAACCCGCGCGACGCAACGATGACCCCCAGCAAGGCCAGATACGGCCACGCCGCGCTCGGCCAGCGCACCAGTTTGCCGCGTTGCGAGAACGAAATGCCCAGTCCCACGCACGCCACCGCAAGCCCTGCCAGCACTCCGGAGACTTCCGGCCCGATCCACAGATTGATCGAGAACAGCACCGCGACGAACAGCGCCGTCACCACGATCAGTCCAAGCCACGCAGTGACCTTGCGGATGCCGCCCTGCCACATGGCGATCGCCGCCAGGCAGAGGAACACCGGCGCACTGATCAGCGCCGAATGGCTGCCGAGGGTTTGCGCCGGCAAATGCGCCAGCAACGCACCGATCACCGTCGCCAGACCCAGCGTGCCCCACGGCATGATGACCATGCCGGCCAGGGCGATTTTCATCCCCGACTGGCGGCTGAACAGGCCCATGAGCAAGGGCACAGTGGCGATCAGTGAGACACCGAAACCGGTCATCGCTTCAAGCAGTGGCGCCAGGCCCAGCACGATGAAGATGACTTGCGCCGGCGGTGTCCAGCCAAGCTCTTTAACCCACGCGCCAATGGCTTGAGGCGCGCCACCGCGCTCCACCAGGATGACGAAGGCCAGCCCCGGCACGATCACGCACGCGGTGCTGAGAAACAGGATCGTGGTGTCCTGAAAAATCGCCGAGCTGATCGCCGCCGACACCGGTCCGGCGGCGCCCAGTGCCCACAGCACCAGCACCAACACGACGCCGGCCAGCGCCGCTTGTACCGGTGGCCGACGCACGATCAGGATCAGCGCGATCACCAAAGCGATCGGCGACATTTGCAACAAGAGAGAGCTCATACACAGTTTTCCTTAACTTAATCGTGAGTCTGGCCGCTGTACTCGGTCGCCCGCATCGATGGGCGCTCACAAAAAGTCCGGTACCACTTGGCCAGGCGTGTCTGAGCGGAAAATTCTGATAGCTGGCGAAAGGCGATCCAGTCGAGTGCGGTCGCCAGGGCAATGTGACCAAGGGTGATCGGACCGTTGAGGTCGACGTGCTCTTCGATAAAGCGATAAGCCTCTTTGAGTTTGAACGCCTGGCCCTCGGCGTACGCCGGATAGCGCAAGGCTTCGGGGCGGCGCTCGGTTTCCCAGCGCAGCTTGATGCCGACATCGCACATGCCCTGCGCCAAGGCTTGCAGACGCAGAGCCTTGTAGCGCTCGGGGCCGCTGGCTGGAATGAATTTCGGGCCGTTGCTCAGATCGTCCAGGTACTCGCAAATCACGATGGAATCGAACAGCGCGCTATCGTCGGGGAGGATCAGCACCGGCACCTTGCCCAACGGGTTGGCCTTGTAGATGACCTCGTTCGGCGACGTCGGGCTGGTCTCGTGGTGGATGACTTCCAGGCTCGAAGCGATCCCGAGTTCGTGGGCAAGCACCAGCACTTTGCGGGCGTAGGGCGAATGCGTCTGGTAGAAAAGTTTCATGCGGGAGTACCTGCCTCAAAAATTGCAGTGGCGGCTCGATGGGCGTCCATGAACAGGCGCGAGGGCGCACCCGCCGACGTGACGTAGTGGTTGTAGTAGCAAGAGCCTTCGGCGAGCGGGCCAAGTACCCAGAGGTTGCGCACGGGTTCGCCTGCACTCGACTTCGGATGACACGCCGCATCGACATCAATACCGTCAATGCCTGGCACGTCGGTACGCGGGCGGATCAGCCCGAGGCGCGCGAGATCGCGTACCGGTGCGCAGTCGCTGTTGGTCACGCCACTGCTCTGGACATAGCCGGCGACACGCTTGTAGTTGTCTATCGCAGGCCGAGAACCCGGCTTGAGGAATGTCAGCAGGCCGGCGTCACACAGGGCGAGCAGGTCGGCGTGGCGCTCTTTCTGCGGACCGGCGACGAGGCGGTTGATCGTCTTGTGCCAACGACCATAGAACTGCCGATGCGAGGCGTCGGTCAGCCCGTCGAAGTCGACCGCTTCACGCAGTCGGTCACGCAGATCGCGCCAGACCTCAATGGCCGCTTTGATCGCCGACTCACCACGGCCCAGCCGCGACTCGTGCAAGTCGGCTTCGAGCGTGTCGTAGATCCAGGCGTGATAGTTGTGCGGTGTAACGTTGTCCGGCAGTGCATGCCAGATCAGCGCCTGCGGGTTGATCGCGCCGCCGGTGGCTTCGTTATCGCGCAGCAAGGCTTCGCAGGCGACCACACCAGCAGGCCCGGCGACGCTGACGCTCCTGAGTTGCTCGAGTACCTGCGTCGGTTTTTCATGCAGGACGGCAACGGCCGCCGCACGCATCTCCAGCAGCATCAACGGCAGGATGTCCTGCTCGAAATCCAGCTGCCGGTTCTGTGAGTTGGCTCGCAAGGACTCAATACGCGCACTGGTGAGCAGCACAGCTTGATGACGGGGGAACTCGATCAGGCCGTTGGGACGTGTGCGGAAAGGCAGGCCGTCGCGCGACTGGATAAAGATTACCGGCTCGCGACCTGACGGTTGATACGCGTGGCTGGCGTCGGCCATGCGCTTGTAATGACCGCCCCGGCCAGAAGTGAGCGCCGCCAGAGTGTCCATCGCGCCGAGGCCCAGCCCTTCAATCAGCACGGTTTCGCCGGGTTCGATGGTGTCGAGGCTGCCAGGCAGCGGATAGACGTCCTCGATGCGGTTGCGATTGGCCAGGCGCAGGCGACCGGTATGGCCGACCGTCAGGATCAGCCGATCCACCGTCACTGCCTCGCCTGACGCGGTTTTCAGAACGTACTGTTGAGCCGCATTGCTCTCGACCGCCGTGACGGCCTGCTGGTGCAGATTTACGCTGACCCAGCTCGGTGCGGTGGCGAGGATTTGGGCAAAGGCATCCGCCAGGTATGCGCCGAGCAGATGACGGGGCAGGAAGTCATGCGCCTCGACATCGCGGCCATCGGCGGCGAGCAAGCCGCTGTCCGGATCGACCTTGATGCGCTGCTCACGGCACCACGTCAGGAAGTCCGCCCCCGGTCTTTCCCGAGCACCCACTAGATTCCCGAACGCCGCCGCGTCGGGGAATACCCCGAGCTGACCGGCGACAGTATTGAGCAGCAGGTAATCCGGTTGATCCGGCCAGTGCGCGCCGCTACCGAGGACATTGGGCTCGAAAATGTCGATGACGACAGGTTGATCCGGGCGTACTTCGGCGAGGCTCAGCAGACGTTCGAAAATCGACAATCCGCGCGATCCGCAGCCCACCAGGCCGATGGTTAGAGGCGCCTTCACCATCTGCGCTCCTCCCCGAAAAAGGAGGGGATGGCGACGGCCGAGCCGTCCTTGACCGCGATGTCGTGAATCATCCGGCCAATCGCCAGATCGAGGATGCCCATGCCGAATGGCGAATAGATCAGCGGTTTGTCTGTGGCGACGTGCAGATCACCGCGAATCAATTGCGCCACCGTGCCGGTGACGAAGTCGCGATGACCGTACATCTGCTCGGCCAGATGCGGCGAAGTATTGGCCTTCAGGCAATGGGTGACATCGTCGAAGTAGTTGTAACTTTCTTCGATGATTTCTGCGCCGATATCGCGCAGCGAGATGTTCAGCACAATCTGACCTGGACGGAATGTGCCATTGCCTTTGACGTAAGGTTCGCCGGCGCTGGTGGCGAACACCACGATGTCGGCAGTGAGTGCATCTTGCAGCGACAGCAGCTGCATATCCGGAACTCCGAGCTGTTTGCCGAACGCCGACAACGCTTGGGCTGATTCTGTGTTGAGATCGTGAATCCCCACGCTGTCGAACGACCAGTCGTCGGCGATGAAGGTCTCAAGGATGTTTCGCGAAATCACCCCGCCACCAATGATCGACAGCCTTGGCGCGCTGCGCTTCTGACCGTTCAGCCAGCAGGCACCAAGCACCGCCGACGCCGCTGTGCGCACAGCACTGATCAGCGCACCCTCCAGCAGCGAATAGGGATAACCGGTCTCCGGGTCGTTGAGGATCAGCACGGCCGAAGCGCGCGGGATGCCCGACTTGATGTTGTCTGGGTAGCTGGCGATCCACTTGATTCCGGACACCGACTGATCGCCCTCGCTGTCGACGATGGCCGCTGGCAGCGCAATGATCCGGTTCGCCGGTTCTGCGGGAAAGCGCAGAAAGTAACTGTCAGGGTTAACGGTTTCGCCACGTTCGTGGGTCAGGTAAGTCTGGGCGACGATCTCGATGGCTTCCTGGCGGAGACCGTTGAGGATGTCTTTGACGACAGCGCCGGGAATGACGTGAAACGGTTGAATCGGGTTCTGTGTGGTCATGGGGATTACGCCGAAAGTGCCAGAGCGATTTCTGGGAAAAGGGGTTGCAACGCGGTCGCGCCGATACGCTGGGAAACCCAGTCGTCGGAGTAGATGGTTTCGAGATAGCGCTCGCCCATGTCGGGCGAGATCGCCACGACGACATCGTCGGGCCGAATGTGCGGCGCCCATTGCTGAACGCCCGCGAGCACGGTGCCGGTGGAGCCGCCGAAGAGCAGGCCGTAACGGTGCGCCAGCCAGCGGCAGACCTTGATCGTCTGTTCCTCGGGGATCGACAGGAAGTCGTGAATCCCCGACGGCTCGAAAATCTCCGGCAGGCGGCTGGTGCCCAGGCCCGGAATATGTCGCGTCCCCCCCGGCAGGCCGAAGGTGACCGAGCCGACGGTGTCGACGGCGATGACTTTGGTCTGCGGATGGTGTTCGGCGAAGTAGTTCTTGCAGCCCATCAGCGTGCCGGTGGTGCCAGCGCCGACAAACAAGTAATCCACATGGGGAAACTTGTGGGCGATGGACTTGGCAGTGGCTTGATAGTGGGCGAGGGGATTGGTTGGATTTTTGTATTGGTTGAGCCAGATGTAATCGGCGTTTTCCGCGACCATCTTCTCGATCAGTCGAATCCGCGAGTTGAGGAAACCACCGTTTTCGTCGCGCTGATCAACCATGATCATCTCGGCGCCGAGTGCGTGGATCAACTTGCGGTTCGGCGCCGAAATGTTCGGGTCGATCACACAGACAAACCGATAACCCTTGGCCGCGCACACCATGGCCAGCGCCACGCCGAGGTTGCCGGAGGAAGACTCGATCAAACGGGTCTTGCTGTTGATCAGTCCGCGGCTTTCCAGATCCGTAATCAGCGCATGTGCGGTTTTCAGCTTGATGGAGCCGGCAGGATTCAGTCCTTCGATTTTCAGCTGAACCTTTGCGCTGCAAAGATCAGCAATCTGCACATAACTATCTTCATTGATAAGTTGTTTGATCATACGTCGTCCGTTTCGCTCTTTTGCCGGGCGCACGGGAGCCCCAGCATTCATCCTGGAATGTTCGAAAAGCAGTAATTGCAGTTCGCCTGTTGGGTGTGTTTTCAGATTTTTTAGCTGGACAGGAAGTGACCTTGCGGTGGACGCCAATCTATTCAAAAAATCAGGTTTTGCGCTCTGACGACTTCAGGAGTCGAGCGTGATGCGGGGCGCAAAGTAGAGCCATTCATTGACTCGCCAAGGCTTGAAGAAATACTGGCGAAATTTCCTACAGGGCGAGAGATACAGATTTCGGGTTTTTTTCAGTACAGGGGGATTTGGGTGTATCGGGAGGGGAGGAGAACGGTGTGATCAAATCGCAGGCATAAAAAAAACCCTGAATCTTGCGATTCAGGGTTTTCGGTATTTGGTGCCCAGAGACGGAATCGAACCGCCGACACGGGGATTTTCAATCCCCTGCTCTACCGACTGAGCTATCTGGGCAACGGGGCGCATTAAAAGGGTTTTTCGGATTTACGTCAACGACTTTTTTAAAATTTCTTAAATTAATTCCGTCGCTTACGATCCGAGCCCCGATTTTGCGGGTTTACTCGGCAGGCGGAACGTAGCCTTCGGCCTTGGCGTAATCCTCGCCGGAGAAGTACTTGTCCATCTCGCCCTGAAGATATTTGCGATCTTCGGCGTTCATCATGTTCAGGCGCTTTTCGTTGATCAGCAGGGTTTGGTGCTTCTGCCAGTCAGCCCAGGCTTTGGCCGAGACGTGGTCAAAAATATCCTGACCTTTGGCGCCCGGGAAAGGAGCGCGTTCCAGCGCAGGCAATTCTTCTTTGTACTTACGGCACATGATGGTGCGGGTCATGGTGACTCTCCTGCATTCAAGACGGCGGCCGCGCGTTCGAGCAAGGTTTTGACCGGGGCGGCGAGGCCCAGGCGCGGCGGGGTGGCGAGGTTATACCAGAGCCAGTCGGCCTCGGCCACGTGATGGGCGGCCTCCTGCACCTGAACCAGCCAGGGTTCGATGGACAGCTGGAAATGGCTGAACGTGTGGACGAGGCTCGGCAGTGCCTGCTGCTCGCCCATCGTCAGCGAGTGCTGATCGGCGAGATGTTGCAGGTCGTCGAGGTCATCGAGTTCCGGCAGGCTCCACAAACCGCCCCACAGACCGGTCGACGGACGGCGATAAAGCAGAATCGCGCCTTCGCCGTTGGCGAGCATCGGCATCAGCGTGCGTTTCTGCGGAATGGCTTTGCGCGGTTTGGGAATCGGGTAGCGAGTCTCCAGCCCCAGCATGTGCGCCTCACAGCCTTTCTCCAGTGGGCATAGCAGGCAACTCGGTTTGCTGCGGGTGCAGAGTGTCGCGCCCAGATCCATCATCGCTTGGGTGTAGGCGTTGACCCGGTCATGCGGCGTAAAGCGCTCGGCGTTGGCCCACAGTTGTTTGGCAACCTTCGGCTCGCCGGGGTAACCCTCTTGCGCGGTAAAGCGCGCCAGAACGCGCTTGACGTTGCCATCGAGGATCGGCGCGCGCAAGCCCATGCTGATGCTGGCGATGGCGCCAGCGGTGGACAGGCCGATGCCCGGCAGATCGGTAAGCTTTTCGACGTCACGCGGGAATTCGCCACCGTACTGGCTGACGACGATTTTCGCGGTCTTCTGCAAATTGCGCGCACGGGTGTAGTAACCCAAGCCCGTCCACAGGTGCAGCACTTCGTCTTCCGGCGCTTCGGCCAGCGCTTCGACCGTCGGCAGCGCGGCCATGAAACGGTCGAAATAGTTGAGCACGGTGCTGACTTGGGTCTGCTGCAACATGATCTCCGACACCCACACCCGGTACGGGTTGATGTCTTGCTGCCACGGCAAATCGTGGCGACCGTGACGGTCGAACCACTCCAGCACCGCCGTGGAAAACTGCTCCGCTCTCATCGCTTGAACAGCCCCTTCAATGCGTTTTTCAATTCCGGGCTGACCTTGTCGCCAAGCTTCTCGTCGATTTTTTCACTGAGTTTGTCGCCGGCCATTTTCGTTGCGACCTGACCGAGACGATCGTTGTCGACGCGGCAGGCCTTGGCGCCCAGTTCCAGCGGGCCACGGCAGCGCAGCGGCCACTCGATGCCGACGAATTTTTCGCCGACCTGACAGGCCGGATCCGGCATGGCACGGGTGTCGCCTTCGACGATGATGCCGACGCGATAATCCATGCCGAGCACGCGCAGATCGATATCGCCGTCACCGTTGACGGTCATGCCCGGGATGCGCACTTTCAGGTCCGGGTTGCTGGCGATGCCGTTGCGGAAGGTCAGGTTGCCCTTGAGTTCCTGAAATGGCGTGTCTTTGCCGCGCGGCTCGCCACTGAGGGTTTTGCGGTTGAGCGTGGCGATGCCTTTGCACAGTTGTTGTTCAAGGTTGGCGTTGAGCAGCACGCCATTGTTGATCACGAAACTGGCATTACCGTTAAGCGAATCGATCAGCGCCTGTTGGCTGTTACCGCTACCGGTGATGTTGCTGGTCAGGTTCACCAGGCCTTTGACCGGCGGGTTTTTGCCCTGGCTTTCGAGGATTTTCTCCACCGGGACGCGGTTGATCCGGGTCTGCAGGTTCAGCACTGGCGCCGTCGGACGCACGTCGAGCGTGCCTTTTGCATCGAAATCGCCGTTGTACAGCTCACCGCTCAGGTTGCTCAGGGTCAACAGGCCGCCCTGTCCGGACGCCTTGAGCGCAGCGTTCTGGATCGGCAGTTTGTCGAGGGTCAACTGGCCAAAGGTCAGATCGGCGTCCACGTCGAGTTTGGCCAGGCGCTCAACCGGCAGCAGGCGTTCGTTGCTCCAGGCTGTCTTGCTCGGTTTGTCCGGCAGCGGCGTGGAGCCTGCACCCGCCATGGCATCGGCTTCGGTGTTGGCGACTTCGGCCTGACGTACTTGCGTGGCGCTGTTGGCTTTTTCCGATTTCGGCGGCAGATAGCGGTCGACGTTGAACGTGTCAGCCTTGAGGGTCGCCCGCAGCGATTGTTTGGCGAAGTCTTCCACGGCGATGCGGCCGCTGAAGCTGCTGTCGTCGAGTTTCAGGTTGATGTTGTCGAAAGCGACGCTGCTTGGCGTGGCGGAGACGCGGCTGACCAGCTCGACCTTGCTCAGGCTGCCTTCGGCCATGGCCGGCAGTGTCTGGCCGATGCTGTCGACGAATTTCGCCAGGTCGAACTGGGCAATGGAGATGCCGCCACTGATCTGTGGCGTTTTGTCGAGGTCGTTGGCTTTCAGTTCACCCAGAGCGCGCAACTGGTTGGCGGAGATCTTGATCCCGGTCCATTCGGCGACGTTCGCGGCTTTATCCAGCAGCAACTGGCCTTGGGCGGAGAAGGTCATGGTCTTGCCTTGCAGCGGATCTCCTGCCAGTTCGCCGGACAATTTCATGTCTTCGAACTTGTAGCGTTGCAGGGCGCGCTCGAAGCGCAGCTCACCGTTGAGTTCTGTGCGCACGCGCAATACCGGCTGGTTGGTGCCGAGAAACGCGGTGGCTTTTACCGGAATGTTGGTCGAATCGTGTACCGCGCCAGTGCTCAGCTGGATGCTTTCGGCGCTGAACTGCTTGCCGGTCAACTCGTCGTTGTATTCAACGCGGGCGTTGTTGACGGTCAGGCTGTCGATGTCGAGGCGGATCGGCTGGGCCGGTTTTTCCACTGCGATGGGTGTGTCACTGGCGGGTTGGCCCGGCGTCGCAGTGGTTGGCGGTGTTGCACCTGCCGCAACGGGCACCTTGCCGATGTCTTCCCAGTTGCCGTGGCCGTTCTTGTCACGGTTCAGGCGCAGGTTCAGGCCTTCGACGCGCACATCGCTCATCTGTACTTCGCGGCGCAACAGCGGCAGCACGCGCACGGACAGGCCGAGCATCTGCAGGTCGGCAAAGGGTTCGGCAGGTTTGGCCAGGGTGGCAACACTGGCCTCGTGCAATTCGAGGCCGAGCCACGGGAACAGGCTCCAGCCGATATCGCCATTGAGCGTCAGCTCGATGTGGGCCTTGTCGCGGGCTATCTGGCGGATCTCGTCTTTGTAATCGTTGGGATCGAAGAGGTGGGTCAGGGCAAAGCCTGCCGCCACAATGATCAGCAACAGCCCGAGAAGTACCAGACCCAGGATTTTGCCGAACGCTTTCATGGGCGAGTCCTTGTAGTTAGTCGAATTCGTAATTTAGCCGGGGAGTATAGCGCTGCAACGGCCCGGTTCGGGGTGAAGTCATGTTGCCAGTACCTCCAGCGGCACGCGCAACTTCGCGGCGATTGCCTGAGCCTCAAGATACCCGGCAGGTGCCAGCAGGCGCAGTTCTGCCCCCGCTTGCGACGCCATTTTCTGCGCTTGGTTCACCAACCGTTCGGCCACCCCACGGCGACGGGTAACTTTTCGCACGCATAAATGGGACAAATACCAAACGTCGTGGTGCTTTTGCAGACGCGCAGCACCGAGCAGGCGGTCATTGAAGCGTCCGGCAATCAGCGAGCGATCAGCCAGGCTTTTTTCGATCAGGTCGGACTCCCCGGAAAACGGTGCGAACAGCCATTGCGGTGCATCGCGATAGATCTTCCGCAGATCCTGCTGATCCTGATAATTGGCGTCGTTCAGCGCTTGGACAATGATCGGCATGGCATTTTCCTGAGTGGTACGAGAACAGATGACATAAAAAAGGTGATATCAGTTTGGTTTTTCTGTCACGTGCAAATGGTAACCTTCGCCCGTTCGTCCGTCCTTCTGCGACTTAACGTCGCGCCTTCAAGGAGCTTCACCTGAAAAAACGGTCATGCCTGCGTGCATAAAGGCCGAGGGTGAACAGTGGCTGGCGAACAATACTAATAATTGGGGGATACACAATGAGCACGAGCATTACGGCGGACGGCCTCAAAGCCGACCAGCCTGCGTTCCTGTCCAAGGAACGCATCATCGCCAAGCCCGGTTTCAACCGCTGGCTGGTGCCACCGGCCGCATTGGCCATTCACTTGTGCATCGGCATGGCCTACGGTTTTTCGGTGTTCTGGTTGCCGTTGTCGAAGGCACTGGGCATCACCGCGCCAGTGGCCTGCGCACCGGACATGAGCTTCATCGCACAAGTCTTCTCTTCGCAATGCGACTGGCCGATCTCGATGCTCGGCTGGATCTACACCCTGTTCTTCATCTTCCTCGGCTGCTCGGCAGCGATCTGGGGTGGCTGGCTGGAACACGCCGGCCCACGCAAGGCCGGTGTGGTATCGGCACTTTGCTGGTGCGGTGGTCTGCTGATTTCGGCGTTGGGGATTTATACCCACCAAATCTGGCTGATGTGGATCGGCTCCGGCGTGATCGGCGGTATCGGTCTGGGCCTGGGCTACATCTCGCCGGTCTCGACCCTGATCAAGTGGTTCCCGGACAAGCGCGGCATGGCCACCGGCATGGCGATCATGGGCTTCGGCGGCGGCGCCATGGTGGGTGCACCGCTGGCCGCAGCGCTGATGGGTCACTTCGCTTCGCCAACCAGCGTTGGCGTGTGGCAGAGCTTCCTGGTGATGGCCGCGATTTACTTCGTGTTCATGATCGGTGGCGCGCTGTCCTACCGCGTTCCACCGACCGGCTGGAAGCCTGAAGGCTGGACCGCTCCGGCGAAAAAAGCTTCGAACTCGATGATTACGCACCGTCACGTGCACGTGAATGTGGCGTGGAAAACTCCGCAGTTCCGTCTGGTGTGGCTGGTGCTGTGCCTGAACGTGTCGGCCGGTATCGGCATCCTCGGCATGGCTTCGCCCCTGTTGCAGGAAGTGTTCGGCGGCAAGCTGTTGGGCGTCGACGTGCCGTTCGGTCAACTGGATGCCGGTCAACTGGCCTCGATCGCGGCGATTGCTGCCGGCTTCACCGGTCTGCTGAGCCTGTTCAACATCGGTGGCCGGTTCTTCTGGGCGTCGTTCTCGGACTACCTGGGCCGCAAAAACACTTATTTCGTGTTCTTCGCGCTGGGTTTCGCGCTGTATGCACTGATCCCGAACCTCGGTCATCTGGGCAACGTGGCGCTGTTCGTGGCGGCGTTCTGCATCATCCTGTCGATGTACGGCGGTGGTTTTGCCACGGTTCCGGCGTACCTCGCCGACCTGTTCGGCACACAAATGGTCGGCGCGATCCACGGTCGTCTGTTGACCGCTTGGGCGGCGGCCGGTGTGCTGGGCCCGGTGTTGGTGAACTACCTGCGTGAGTATCAGTTGAGCATCGGCGTGGAACGCGCTGCCGCTTACGACATCACGCTGTACATCCTCGCCGGTCTGCTGGTGCTGGGTTTCCTGTGCAACATGCTGGTACGTCCGGTGGCGGACAAGTACTTCATGACCGACGCCGAGCTGGCGGCCGAACAGGCACTGGGTCATGACAAAGGTGCTGACGCGACCACCGTGCTGGAGTGGAAAGCCGCACCGGGCAGCAAGCCGCTGGCGGTGGCTGCGTGGCTGGTGGTGGGTATTCCGTTGGCATGGGGTGTGTGGGTGACCCTGCAGAAGACGGCAGTTCTGTTCCACTAAGTAAAAACGCAGTATCTCTGTAGGAGGGAGCCTGCTCGCGATAGCGGTCTGACAGTCACAGAAATGTCGACTGTGAGGCTCCCATAGCGAGCAGGCTCACTCCTACAGTTGTTTTGGGTGCCTGTGATGGCTTGTATGGACATGTCTATCCCCGACAGCACGCGGTTCTATCCGTCAGTCATTCCACGTCTCGTGTTTCTGTTTCGGCCCCGCGTGCCTATAATGGCTGCCTTTTTCGCCCAATGATTTTGCGGAGCTGGTGATGGCCGAACGTAAGGCGTCTGTCGAGCGCGACACTCTGGAAACCCAGATCAAAGCCTCGATCAACCTTGATGGCACCGGAAAGGCCCGATTCGATATCGGTGTTCCTTTTCTTGAGCACATGCTGGATCAGATCGCCCGTCACGGGTTGATCGACCTGGATATTGAATGCAAGGGCGATCTGCATATCGACGACCACCATACGGTGGAAGACGTCGGTATCACCCTCGGCCAGGCGTTCGCCAAAGCCATCGGCGACAAAAAAGGTATCCGTCGCTACGGTCACGCCTACGTGCCGCTCGATGAAGCGCTGTCGCGCGTAGTCATCGATTTCTCCGGCCGTCCGGGCCTGCAGATGCACGTGCCGTACACCCGCGCCACCGTTGGCGGCTTCGACGTTGACCTGTTCCAGGAATTCTTCCAGGGCTTCGTCAATCACGCGCTGGTCAGCCTGCACATCGACAACCTGCGCGGCACCAACACCCACCACCAGATCGAAACCGTGTTCAAGGCTTTCGGCCGCGCGCTGCGCATGGCTGTCGAGCTGGATGAGCGCATGGCCGGGCAAATGCCATCGACCAAAGGCGTTCTGTAATGCAGACGGTTGCAGTTATCGATTACGGCATGGGCAACCTGCACTCGGTGGCCAAGGCTCTCGAGCACGTTGGCGCCGGCAAGGTGTTGATCACCAGCGATGCCAACGTGATTCGCGAAGCCGACCGCGTGGTATTCCCGGGCGTTGGCGCAATTCGCGATTGCATGGCGGAGATCCGTCGCCTTGGTTTCGACTCGCTGGTGCGTGAAGTCAGCCAGGATCGTCCGTTCCTCGGCATCTGCGTCGGCATGCAAGCCTTGCTCGACAGCAGCGAAGAGAACGATGGCGTCGACTGCATCGGCCTGTTCCCGGGCGCGGTGAAGTTCTTCGGCAAAGATTTGCATGAGGACGGCGAGCACCTGAAAGTCCCGCACATGGGCTGGAACGAGGTGAAGCAGAAGGTCAGCCACCCGCTGTGGCATGACATTCCGGACATGGCGCGTTTCTACTTCGTGCACAGCTACTACATCGCCGCCGCCAATGCGCGCCAGGTGGTCGGTGGCGGTCATTACGGTGTCGATTTCGCAGCGGCGCTGGCCGATGGCTCGCGTTTCGCCGTGCAGTTCCACCCGGAGAAGAGCCATACCCATGGCCTGCAATTGCTGCAGAACTTCGCCGCGTGGGACGGTCGCTGGTAAATGGCGATCAAGAAGAAACCGCCGATCCTGACCCTCACTCCCGAGCAGGAGAGCGAGGCCAATCGCAAGATCCAGCGGTTCATGGAGGATCGTTTCGAACTCGACCTGGGTTCGTTCGAGGCGGCGGAAATTCTTGAGCTGTTTACCCGCGAAATTGCTCCGCACTATTACAACAGGGCGATTTTCGATGTGCAGACCCACCTCAAAGAGCGGTTTGAAAGCATCGAAAGCGACCTGTGGGCGCTCGAGAAAAACTGATTTCCGAGCCAAGCTGAACATTCAAATTTGAAGGTTTGCCAGATGCTGATTATCCCCGCTATCGATCTCAAAGACGGTGCCTGCGTACGTCTGCGCCAGGGCCGCATGGAAGATTCCACGGTGTTCTCCGATGACCCGGTGAGCATGGCTGCCAAGTGGGTGGAGGGCGGTTGCCGTCGTCTGCATCTGGTCGACCTGAACGGCGCTTTCGAAGGTCAGCCGGTCAACGGTGAAGTGGTCACCGCGATCGCCAAGCGATACCCGACCCTGCCGATCCAGATCGGCGGCGGCATTCGTTCGCTGGAAACCATCGAGCACTACGTCAAGGCGGGTGTGAGCTACGTGATCATCGGCACCAAAGCGGTGAAGGATCCGGCGTTCGTCGCAGAAGCCTGCCGCGCGTTCCCGGGCAAGATCATCGTTGGTCTGGACGCCAAAGACGGTTTTGTCGCCACCGATGGCTGGGCTGAAATCAGCACCGTGCAGGTCATCGATCTGGCCAAGCAGTTCGAAGCCGATGGCGTGTCCTCGATCGTTTATACCGACATCGCCAAAGACGGCATGATGCAGGGCTGCAACGTACCGTTCACCGCCGCGCTGGCTGCTGCTACCAGGATTCCGGTGATCGCTTCCGGCGGCATTCACAACCTGGGTGACATCAAGTCGCTGCTCGACGCCAAGGCGCCGGGCATCATCGGCGCCATCACCGGCCGGGCGATCTACGAAGGCACTCTCGACGTCGCCGAAGCGCAAGCTTTCTGCGATTCGTACCAAGGCTGAGGACTGACCATGGCGCTGGCCAAACGCATCATCCCTTGCCTGGACGTGGACAACGGTCGGGTCGTCAAAGGTGTGAAGTTCGAGAACATTCGTGACGCCGGCGACCCGGTGGAAATCGCCCGTCGCTACGACGAGCAGGGTGCCGACGAGATTACCTTTCTCGACATCACTGCCAGCGTCGATGGCCGTGACACCACGCTGCACACCGTCGAGCGCATGGCCAGCCAGGTGTTCATTCCGCTGACCGTTGGTGGCGGTGTGCGTACCGTGCAGGACATTCGCAACCTGCTCAATGCTGGTGCGGACAAGGTATCGATCAACACCGCTGCCGTGTTCAACCCGGAGTTCGTCGGCGAAGCGGCGCAACATTTCGGCTCGCAATGCATCGTCGTCGCCATCGACGCGAAGAAGGTCTCGGAACCTGGCGAAACCCCGCGCTGGGAAATCTTCACCCACGGCGGACGCAAGCCGACCGGCCTCGACGCGGTCGAGTGGGCGAAGAAAATGGAAGGGCTGGGTGCCGGCGAGATCCTGCTGACCAGCATGGATCAGGACGGCATGAAAAACGGTTTCGACCTCGGCGTGACACGCGCGATCAGCGATGCGCTGGGCATTCCGGTGATCGCGTCCGGCGGCGTCGGCAACTTGCAGCATCTGGCTGACGGCATTCTTGAAGGGCATGCCAGCGCTGTGCTGGCGGCGAGTATTTTCCATTTCGGCGAATACACCGTGCAGGAAGCCAAGGCCTACATGGCCAAACGCGGCATCACGATGCGTTAAGCGTCAAAATCCATACAGGCCAGTGGACACCATGGCGCACCCAAGGCACTCTTGGGCACGCCATGGATTTCGGTAGCCCGACATGATCAAACGCCTGCTTCTTGTTCTCGCCAGTGCCTCGATGTTGTTGCTCAACACCGGCCATGCAGAAGAAAGTCCCGACACCGATCTGGTGCTCCTCACCGAAAACTTCCCGCCGTACAACATGGCGAAGAACGGCAAGAACTTCGCCCAGGGCGAAAACATCAATGGCATCGCCACCGACATCGTGCGCGAAATGTTTCAGCGAGCCGGCATCACTTACAGCCTGACCCTGCGTTTCCCGTGGGAGCGCGTGTACAAACTGGCGCTGGAAAACCCGGGTTACGGCGCCTTCGTCATGGCGCGTTTGCCGGATCGCGAAAAACTCTTCAAGTGGGTCGGCCCCATCGGCCCTGACGACTGGATCATGTTGGCCAAGGCTGACAGCAAGATCACCCTCGAAAGTCTCGATGACGCGCGCAAATACAGGATCGGTGCCTACAAGGGCGATGCGATTGCCGAGACGCTGACCAAGCAAGGCTTGAAGCCGGTGGTGGTGTTGCGTGATCAGGACAACGCCAAAAAACTCGTCAACGGTCAGATCGACCTGTGGGCGACCGGCGATCCTGCCGGGCGTTATCTGGCGCGGCAGGATGGTGTGACAGGCCTCAAAACGGTGCTGCGTTTCAACAGCGCCGAGCTGTATCTGGCGCTGAACAAGGATGTACCGGACGAAACCGTGAAAAAGCTGCAGGTTGCGCTGGATCAGATGCGCAAGGACGGTGTGGTGGACGAGATCATGGGGAAATACCTCTGACTCCAGCGTCACTGCGATTCAACTGTTGGAGCGGGCGTTGCTGATTCAGCGATACACGCCATCCTTGCCGTGTGCCGCCATGGCCTTGTTACTGCGCACACTGATCATTTGCCGGATGTCGATCCACTCGATCCCCTGAGCCTTCAGTTTCGGCAATTCGCGCTCCAGTACCGTCAGTGTCTGTGGATAAGGGTGGCCGATCATCACCGCCGAACCTTGCTTGTGCGCCAGGCTGATCGCAGTCTGCAACTGCGTGTAGATGGCTGCCTCGGTACGCTCGTCATCGAGAAACACATCCCGCGAGACACTCGCCAGGTTGATTTTCTGCGCCTGTTGCGCGGCAACGGTTTGCGCGCTGGTGCGGCTGTCGACGAAGAATTTGTGCCGGCGTTGCAGCTCGGCCATCAGCCACGCCATCGCCACCGGTTGGGCGGTCATGCGGCTGCCCATGTGATTGTTGATGCCGGCGGTGTAGGGGACCATTTTGAACGCGGCGTTCAGGCGCTTTTCGAGTTCTTCGATGGGCAGTTCAGGGTGCCAGGCGAAGGGGCCGGTGGCCGGGTCCATCGGCATGTGCAGGATGACGATCTTGCCGGCGCGATGAGCTTCGCGGGCGAATTCGGTGGCGTGCGGGGTATCGGGCATGATCGCCGCCGTTACCGGACCGGGGAGGGCCAGCACGCGGCGATCCCGGGGCAGGTTCTGCCCCAGGTCATCGATGATCAGTGTCAGGTAGGCTTTTTGTGGCGCGGGTTTGGCGGGCTCTGCGTGAGCAGCACCCGCCAGACAGCACAACAGAACGAAGACGAATCGCAGAGACATCCTCAACGGCCGGACGTGATGCTCAGCCCTTTGAGCAGGCTCAGGGCCTGGGCCAACTGGTAATCGTCATCCTGTGGCATGGCTTTGGCCTTGCCACCGGAGCCGGTCGGTTTGTCCGCGCCACCGTTGCCGTTGCCCAGGTGACCTTGCAGGTCGGCTTCCTTGAAATAGTCGCCGTCCGCTTCGCTGGTGATTTTCGCCTTGCGCACTTCGATGTCCGGCACGATGCCCTGAGCCTGGATCGAGCGGCCATTCGGCGTGAAGTACAACGCGGTGGTGATCTTCAGTGCCCGGTCGTTGTTCAGCGGCAGCACGGTTTGTACCGAGCCCTTGCCGAAACTGGTGGTGCCCATGACCACAGCGCGTTTCTGATCCTGCAGGGCGCCGGCAACGATTTCCGAGGCTGAGGCGCTGCCACCGTTGATCAGCACCACCATCGGCACCGCTTCGCTTTCGTCTTTGCCGGTGGCGGAGAAGCGCAACTCGGAGTTGGCGATCCGGCCCTTGGTGTAGACGATCAGGCCTTTCTTGATGAAATGGTCGACCACTTCCACCGCTGCTTGCAGCACGCCGCCCGGGTTGTTGCGCAGGTCGAGAATGATGCCGTTGAGCTTCTTGCCGTTGTCCTTGCGCAGCTTGGCCAGCGCCTTGGAGACTTCTTCGCCGGTCTTGACCTGGAACTGGGTGATGCGGATGTAGCCGTAGCCCGATTCCAGCAGTTGCGCCTTGACGCTCTTCACCTGAATCACCGCGCGGGCGAGCGTCACGTCGAACGGCGTGCCGCCATCGCGCACCAGGGTCAAAGTGATTTTCTGGCCGATCTTGCCACGCATCTTGTCGACGGCTTCGGTCATGGTCTGGCCGCGAGTCGGCTGACCGTTGATCTTGACGATGAAGTCGCCGGCCTGAATGCCGGCCTTCGATGCAGGCGTGTCGTCGATTGGCGAAACGACTTTGATGAAGCCGTCTTCGGCGCCAACCTCGATGCCCAGGCCGCCGAATTCGCCGCTGGTGCTTTCCTGCAGCTCGGTGAAATCTTCAGGGCCGAGGTAGGCGGAATGCGGGTCGAGGTTGCTGAGCATGCCCTTGATCGCGTTTTCCAGCAGGGTTTTGTCGTCCACCGGTTCGACGTACGCGGCTTTGATCCGGTCCATGACCTCGGCAAAGGTGCGCAACTCTTCCAGCGGCAGCGGTGCCTTGGAGGTCGCGGCAGTGCCTGCCGGTGCGACGGCCGGAGCCGGTTGAGCGGCGAACGCCAGAGGCGCGCCGATCACCAGAGCGATCGTCAGGGCCAGCGAGGTAAGACGGGACAAATGCAGCATGTCGAACGAACTCCTAAAGTTGGTGACTCAACGCCTATCCTTGCGCGCGGCACCATTGCGCCGGATCACTCGGGTGACCCTGCTGACGAATTGCGAAATACAGCGCTGGTGTGTCCTGACCGCCACTGTTACCGACAGTGGAGATCGACTCACCGGCTTTAACCACGTCACCGGCCGACTTGAGCAGCGTCTGGTTGTGACCGTAAAGACTCAGAAAACCATTGCCGTGATCGAGGATCACCAGCAGTCCGGCACCGCGCAGCCAGTCGGCAAACACCACGCGGCCACCGTGTACGGCATGCACCTGGCTGCCGGCGGAGGCGCTGATCATCACGCCGTCCCATTTGGTGCGGGCATCGTCGCCACGGGTTTCGCCGAAGCGTGCCAGCAATCGACCATCAACTGGCCACGGAAGTTTTCCCCGGGTTGCAGCAAAAGGGCCACCGAAGGTCTCGCCGCTGCTGGAAACCAGTGCGCCGGGTGTTGATCTGGCAGGTTTACGTGGGGCGTCGCTGTTTTCAGCTTCGGCCTCACGCAAACGCTTTTTTTCCGCTTCCTGCTGGGCGATCAGCGCTTTCTGCCGCGCTTCTTCAGCCTCACGAGCCTGGCGGGCCAGGGTTTCTTCAATGGTTTTAAGGACTTTAGACAGGTCTGCCTGATCCTGCTCGCGAGCGGCGAGTTTCTGGTCGCGGGCCTTCACGTCGTCGTTGAGTTTGGCGAGGACTTGCTGGCGTTCCTTACGGACTTTTTCCAGTTCGTCGCGCTGAGTGTCGAGACTGCTTTTTTGCACGAGCAGCTGCGCTTGCTGCAGGGCAATGTCTTTTTCGACATTGGCCAGTTGGCGCAGGGTTTCGTTGAAGTTCTTCAACTGCTCCAGGCGGGCCTGGCTCAGGTAATCGTAATAGGTGAGGGTACGGGCGAATTTCTCGGGATTCTGCTGGTTTAGCAGCAGTTTGAGGTATTCCTGGCGACCGTTCTGGTAGGCGGCGCGGGCCTGAATGGCGATCAGTCGCTGCTGTTCAGTGCGCGCGCTCTGGAGTTTTTTTTTCTCTGCATCGAGCCGCTGCAGCTCGGATTCGCTCTTCTGCAGTTCTTTCTGCAGGGCATCAACCTGCTTCTGCAGCTTGCCCATCTCGGTTTCAGTGCCCTTGAGCTCTTTCTGCACGCCGGACTTTTCTTCCTGGAGCTTGCCCAGCAGCTTTTTCAGCTCGGCAATGTCCTGACGCGTGGCGTCCAGCTGCTGTTGGGTTTGCGCGCGCTCGTCAGCGAAGGCCGGTTGGAGCAGGCATGTCAGAGCAAGGGCGATCAGGACGCGAAGCATAGGGGCGGGCGGCACCAGGGTAAGGGACGGCCTAGTATGCCCGCCTCACGCTGCAAAAAAAACGCCTCAAAGCCAACTGCTTTGAGGCGTTCGTCATATAAAGCCGTTTCAGGCTGATTACAGGGCGTTTTTGATATCAGACCAGAATCGAAGTGCCAGTCATTTCCACCGGTTTTTCCAGGCCGAGCAGTTTGAGCATGGTCGGCGCCACGTCCGCCAGTACGCCGCCTTCGCGGACTTTCAGGTCGCGCTTGCCGACATAGATGAACGGCACCGGCTCGGTGGTGTGCGCAGTGTGCGCCTGGCCAGTGGATTCATCGGCCATCTGCTCGACGTTGCCGTGGTCAGCGGTGATCAGCGCTTCGCCGCCGACTTTTTCCAGCGCATCGACGATGCGACCCACGCAGGTGTCGAGGCATTCAACGGCTTTCACCGCGGCTTCGAACACGCCGCTGTGGCCGACCATGTCTCCGTTGGCGTAGTTGACCACGATCACGTCGTAGCGCTGATTTTCGATGGCCTCGACGATGCGGTCGGTGACTTCCGGTGCGCTCATCTCCGGCTGCAAGTCGTAGGTGGCGACTTTCGGCGACGGAATCAGGATGCGCTCCTCACCCGGAAACGGTTCTTCGCGGCCGCCGGAGAAGAAGAAGGTCACGTGGGCGTATTTCTCGGTTTCGGCGATGCGCAACTGGGTCTTGCCGTTTTTCGCCAGATAGTCACCCAGCACGTTTTCCAGGCTACCCGGAGCAAAGGCTGCGGGGGCCGGGATGCTTGCGGCGTATTGGGTCAGGCCCACGTACTGCACTTTTGGCTGGCGTGTGCGCTCGAATTCCTTGAAACCGTCTTCGACAAACACGCGGCTCAGCTCACGAGCACGGTCGGCGCGGAAGTTCATGAAAACCACGGCATCGCCGTCTTCAACTTTGACCGGCTCGCCGATGCTGGTGGCTTTGACGAACTCGTCGCTCTCGCCACGGGCGTAAGCGGCTTCCAGACCTTCCTGGGCGGTGGCAGCGTTGAATTCACCGTTGCCATCGACGATCAGGTTGTAGGCCTGGGCCACGCGATCCCAGCGGTTGTCACGATCCATGGCGAAGTAGCGGCCGATGATGCTGGCGATGCGGCCCTTGCCGAGGGCCTGGAAGGTCGCGTCGAGCAGTTCGATCGACGACGCGGCGCTTTTCGGCGGGGTGTCGCGGCCGTCGAGGAAGGCGTGCAGGTAGATTTTTTCCGCGCCGCGCTTGAAGGCCAGTTCGGCCATGGCGATCAGGTGATCCTGGTGGCTGTGCACGCCGCCGTCCGACAGCAGGCCCATGAAGTGCACGGCTTTGCCGGCGGCCACGGCTTTATCCACAGCGGCGCAGATGGTCGGGTTCTCGAAGAACTCGCCGTCGCGGATCGCTTTGGTCACGCGGGTGAAGTCCTGATACACCACGCGCCCGGCGCCGAGGTTCATGTGGCCGACTTCAGAGTTGCCCATCTGGCCGTCCGGCAGGCCGACGTCCATGCCGCTGCCCGAGATCAAGCCGTTCGGCACCGTGGCCCACAGGCGATCGAGAACAGGCTTCTTCGCCGCAAAAACGGCATTGGATTCGGGGCTGTCGCTGTGACCGAAGCCGTCGAGAATCATCAGGACCAAAGGTTTAGGCGTGGTAGTCATGGAATCCACTCGTGGCTAATAAAGAAGAGGGCGATGGAAAAGGGAGTTGGAGTTTAAAGCGAAGTTCCGACCGCGTCACCGCCGGACGGGGTTTGGCCGACCATAGTGGCTGTGTATACTGGCCGACATTTTAACGCCCTGGAACCTCCTTCGATGGTTGCTCACCTGATTGAATTTGCCACTAACCACTACATTCTTGTCGGTATCTTCGTCGTACTGCTGGCTCTGCTGCTGGCGCACACGATGCAGGGCGGCGGTAAAAGCCTGAGCACCGGCGAGCTGACCGCACTGGTCAATAAAGACGCAGGTGTGGTGGTGGACATCCGTCCGACGAAGGATTTCGCCGCCGGCCACATCGTTGGTGCCGTGAACATTCCCCAGGACAAACTGGCTGCCCGCATCGGCGAGCTGGAAAAACACAAGGCCAAGACCATCATTCTGGTCGACGCTCTGGGCCAGACTGCCGGCACCCACGCCCGCGAACTGATGAAGGCCGGCTTCACCGCCGCCAAGCTGTCCGGCGGGATTTCCAGCTGGAAAGGCGACAACCTGCCGTTGGTGAAGTGACATGAGCGACGTCATCGTCTACTCCAGCGATTACTGCCCTTACTGCTCGCGCGCCAAGTACCTGCTCGCGAACAAAGGCGTGGCCTTCGAAGAGATCAAGGTCGATGGCAAGCCGCAGGTGCGCGCCGCCATGGCCCAAAAGGCCGGACGCACGTCCGTGCCGCAGATCTGGATCGGCGACACCCACGTCGGCGGATGTGATGATTTGTATGCCCTGGAGCGCGCCGGCAAGCTCGACGCGCTGCTCAAGGCCTGAACTGCTGCACCTGCAAACCAAGAACCCTAAAAGACCCAAGATCAGAAAGGATCTGAGATGACTGACCAACAGAACACTGCAGCCAGCGAAGAAGAAACCGCACCGCAATTCTCCTTGCAGCGCATCTACGTACGCGACCTGTCCTTCGAAGCCCCGAAAAGCCCGGCGATCTTCCGCCAGCAGTGGGACCCGGCGGTCGGTCTGGATCTGAACACTCGCCAGAAAGCGCTGGAAGGCGATTTCTACGAAGTCGTGCTGACCCTGTCCGTCACCGTGAAAAACGGTGAAGAAGTCGCCTTCATCGCTGAAGTGCAACAGGCCGGTATCTTCCTGATCAAGAACCTGGACGCGGCTTCGATGAGCCACACCCTGGGTGCGTTCTGCCCGAACATCCTGTTCCCGTACGCTCGCGAAACCCTGGACAGCCTGGTGACCCGCGGTTCGTTCCCGGCCCTGATGCTGGCCCCGGTGAACTTCGACGCCCTGTACGCGCAAGAGCTGCAGCGCATGCAGGAAAGTGGCGAGACGCCAACCGTTCAGTAAAAATCTGAGCGTTGACGCAAGTCCAATGTGGGAGCGGGCTTGCTCGCGAAAGCAGTGTGTCAGGCGACTGTGATGTCCGCTGATACGACGCCTTCGCGAGCAAGCCCGCTCCCACATTTGTTATGTGCAGTTATTTGAAGTCGTTCTGCCGCCACGCTTCATAAACCGCCACTGCGACGGTGTTGGACAGGTTCAGGCTGCGGCAGCCTTCGCGCATCGGCAGGCGCAGGCGCTGTTCGGCGGGCAGGGCATCGAGCACTTCCGGCGGCAGGCCACGGCTTTCCGGGCCGAAAATGAACGCGTCGCCCGGGACGAACGCAGCATCGTGAAACGGTCGCGAACCCTTGGTGGTGAACGCGAACAACCGTGGATGGCCGAGGCTTTCCAGGCAACTGGCGAGGTCTGCGTGGCGTTGCAGCGTGGCATATTCGTGGTAATCGAGACCGGCGCGGCGCAAGCGCTTGTCGTCCATCTCGAAGCCCAGCGGTTCGATCAAATGCAGGTGGCAGCCGCTGTTGGCGCACAGCCTGATAACGTTGCCGGTATTCGGCGGAATTTCTGGTTGAAAAAGGATGACGTGAAACATGCACGGCTCCGAAGGTAAAGATGAGCGGCATTCTACGCCGCCTGTGGACAACCGTTCGAAACTATTCCCGCGCGTGATCGGTTCGCTGGCGATTGTAGGCGTGATGATCGGCTTGATGATCGGTCGACTGACCACGCCGGACCCTACTGTGTTGCAGCAAGTCGAGGTTACGGATCAAGGGCTGGTGGTGTGGTTCAACAATGAACCGAAGCTGCACGGCGAAATCATCGATGGCACTGTGGCGTTGTTGTTCCAGGCTGAAGGGCGGGCGCAGAAAGGCCAGCTCAGGCTCAACGGCAAAGATGTCAATTGGCGTACACGAGCGAGTGACGGCGGGTTGTTGCTGACGGTGTTGGCGGCGCGGCCGCTGCAGGGTGACTGGGCCGCCAGCGAGGTCGATGACCGCTGGCGGCTGGAGATTCATCTGCGGGAGCAATAAAAGCGGGAATCCCTGACCTGCCTGTATCAGGGTTCCCAAAACGGGGTGGACTTCGCTTTGCAGCGTCGGTCCGGTGTAAAGAGGGAACCCCCGGCCTGCCTGTACCAAGGATCCCAAAAGGGTGGGCGCAACGCGTCGCGTTGTACGCCCGGTGTAAAGAGGGGAATCCCCGGCCTGCCTGTACCAAGGTCCCCGAAACGGGTGGTGAATCGAATCACCTGTAAGAGGTACTGCAGGGGGCGTGCCAGTTTTTAATCTGATGAAACAAAAAAGCTGATGAGAAACACGAAAGCCCCGTAATTCGGGGCTTTCGCGCATTTGAAAAGTTTATTTTTCAGTGTTTTCACAAGCGGATGCGGGGATCCGACTGTGCTCAATCGCGGGTCATCGTGCATTGATGCGGTGCACAGTGGCCCTCACCCTAACCCTCTCCCAGAGGGAGAGGGTACTGACCGAGTTGCCCGGTCAAGTTACGCCGACCTGAAATACCCCGCCGAACTCGGGATTCGAAAACACCCGAGATCTGCTCCCTTTCCCCCTCTCCCGTTGGGAGAGGGCTGGGGTGAGGGGCTGGATTTTGGAATCACAACAATCCTCAAGCAATCCGGCCGTTAACCCTCATCCCCCTCATCATCATCCCCGCCATCAACCTTCATCCCCAGTTCCTTGATCTTGCGCGTCAGGGTATTACGTCCCCAACCCAGCAAAACCGCGGCATCCCGGCGACGGCCAGCGGTATGTTTCAGCGCCGTCTCGATCATGATTCGCTCAAACGCCGGTACCGCGCTGTCGAGCAGGCTCGACTGACCGCGTGCCAACGCCTGATCGGCCCATTGGCGCAGCGCCTGCTCCCAATTGGTCACGGGCGCCGAGTCTTGCGGCAGGTTCAGCAGTTCCGGAGGCAGGTCGCTGATGTGCACTTCGCGTCCGGACGCCATCACCGTGATCCAGCGGCAGGTGTTCTCCAATTGGCGCACGTTGCCCGGCCACGGCAGGTTTTTCAGGTATTCCTCGGTCTCGCTTTTCAGCAACTTCGGTTCAACCGCCAGTTCTTGAGCGGCGCGGCTGAGAAAGTGCTTGGCCAGGGTCGGGATGTCTTCGCGACGATCCGACAGGCGCGGGATGTGGATGCGGATGACATTGAGGCGGTGGAACAAGTCCTCACGGAATTTCCCGGCGTGCACCAGGGTTTCCAGATTCTGGTGGGTCGCGGCGATGATTCGTACATCAACCTTGACCGGCACATGGCCGCCGACGCGATAGAACTCGCCATCGGCCAGAACGCGCAGCAAACGGGTTTGCGTGTCCGCCGGCATGTCGCCGATTTCATCGAGGAACAGCGTGCCACCGTCAGCCTGTTCGAAGCGGCCGCGACGCAGGTTGGCCGCGCCGGTAAACGCGCCTTTCTCGTGGCCGAACAGCTCGGATTCCATCAAATCCTTGGGGATCGCCGCCATGTTCAGCGCGATAAACGGCGAGGCCGCGCGTGGACTGTGGCGGTGCAGGGCGTGGGCGACCAGTTCTTTACCGGTGCCGGATTCGCCGTTGATCAGCACGGTGATGTTGGAGTGGCTCAAACGGCCGATGGCGCGAAACACTTCCTGCATCGCCGGCGCTTCGCCGATGATTTCCGGGGTGCGGGTCAGCGCGGGCACCACCTCCAGGCCTTGCTGTTCTTGCGCGTGCTGATTGGCGCGCTTGACCAGCGACACCGCCTCATCGACGTCGAATGGTTTGGGTAGGTATTCGAAAGCGCCGCCCTGATACGAAGCGACAGCGCTGTCCAGATCGGAGTGAGCGGTCATGATAATGACCGGCAACCGTGGATGTTGCTCACGGATCCGCGCCAGCAAATCCAGGCCGCTGGCGCCCGGCATGCGGATGTCGGAAATGATCACATCCGGCTGCTGACGGGCCAGACGACTCATCACGCCATCGGCGCTGTCGAAGCTCTGCGTGGTCATGCCTTCCTGCTGCAAGGCCTTTTCCAGAACCCAACGGATAGAACGGTCGTCATCGACGATCCACACGGTTTCACTACGGCTCATGTCGATGTGGCTCCTTGTTCCAGTGGCAGAAAGATCGAGAACGTGGTGTGGCCGGGGTGGCTCTCACACTCGATCAGGCCCTGGTGCTGGCTGATGATGTTCTGGGTAATGGCCAGGCCCAGCCCGGTACCGTCCGGGCGACCGCTGACCATGGGAAAGAAAATGGTTTCCTGAAGTTCCGCCGGTATCCCCGGGCCGTTGTCGATGATCTCGATCTTGGTCACCAGGCGATGGCGGACGTGGCCGATGGTGAACTGGCGCATGGTTCGCGAGCGCAGGCTGATACGGCCCAGGCGCAGCTCGTTCTGGCTGCTGATCGCTTGCATGGCGTTGCGCACGATGTTCAATACGGCCTGAATCATTTGTTCGCGGTCGATCAATACGTCGGGAATGCTCGGGTCGTAGTCGCGCACCAGAGTGATGCAGCCCTGACTTTCCGCTTCGACCAACTGGCAGACGCGCTCAAGCACTTCGTGAACGTTGCACATGGCCAGCGACGGCAACTTGTTCGAGCCGAGCATGCGGTCGACCAGATTGCGCAGGCGGTCAGCCTCTTCAATGATCACGTTGGTGTAGTCGCGCAGGCTGTCCTCGGGCAGCTCCCGGGCCAGCAGTTGCGCAGCGCCGCGAATGCCGCCGAGGGGGTTCTTGATCTCATGGGCGAGACCACGCACCAGCATTTTGCTGGTTTCCTGTTTGGACAGTTGCGCCTCTTCCTTGGTGATCCGCAGCAGGCGGTCACGCGGGTGCACTTCCAGCAAAAGCAGGGTCGCGCCGTTGCTGAGGATCGGCGTTACCGCGTAATCCACCGTCAGGGTCTGGCCGGTGAGGGCAGTGAGCATTGCTTCGCGCTTGGTGAACGGGTGTGCCTGCTCCACCGCTTGGCGCAACGAATTGAGCGCCTCGGTGGATTCGGTGAACAGCTCGCTGATGAACTGCCCATGGCTGCGCTGCCCGCTGATGGCCAGCAGCATCTCCGCCGCCGGGTTCATGTACTCAAGGCGCAATTCGGCATCGAGCAAAATGGTGGCGGTGGTCAGGTTGTCGAGCAGCAAACGTGGGATTGCGTCGCTAATGGTCATCAGAGCCTCTTTTGGGGGCGGAGCGTGCGCAAGTAACAAGCGTCGGTATCGGGAAAATGCAAAAACCAAACCAAGGCTCCGAAAAGAAGCGTTCATCCCCTGAAACGGGCGTTTGACGCTCGTTTGCGTGGCAGTCGGCCAGCCTTCGCGGGTACTTTCGAACCAAAATGGGTTGGAATGTGGGTGCGGTGCAGCCTTCTGCACCAATATAGTGCGCAAAGCTGAATGGCGTTAGAAGAAACGCAGGAAGGGGTTTTTCGGTTCTGGCGGTTTGTCCTTCAGTGGACATTCCGGGCGCACGCCGTAGTCGTCGGTTGCGCAGGGTTTGACTTGGCGTTTCTGCGCCAGCGAGATGCGCAGCATGTGGAAGGGCTGATTGGCGGTGCGCTCCACGGTGCGGCCCTGCGCATCAAGAATTTCCACAGACAGGTTGTGGCTGCCCCGGTCGATGTTGCTTAGCGGGAATACCGGGCTGAGTCCGGGTTCACCAGTGGGCTGGCCATCCAGCAAAAGCCGATAACGGTGGCCGTTTTGCAGACCTGGTTCGCTGGTGATACTGACGATCACTTCACCCGCGCTGCTGCGAATGGTTGCGTCCGGCTCGGGCACCAGCACACGCAGCATGTCGTAGTGGAACAGAGGCTGCTCGGGGGATTTTTTCGCCATCGTGACAGGCGCGGTGGCGGCTGGATTGGCCGGCATGCGATTGCTGGTCGCCAGCGGTACCCGCTTGGCGTTGCCGCGTGGCTGATCGGTGTAGACGCGGTTGCCCTGCGCATCGGTGTAGGTGAAGACCTCTGCCGAAGCCTGCAGGGTCACCAGAGCCAGCAGGGCGATCATCCAGGCGCGAATCATGGCGTGTGCACCCGCTGCACGGTAAAGACCACTGACGGGCTCTGTTGAATGATCGCCTCGCCATCAATGACCTGCACCACCAGGCGATGCTCGCCACGGTCGACATTCACCAGTTGCAGGATCGGCACGTTGCTTGGCTGGCCGTAGGGTTCATCGTCCAGCACCAGTCTTAACTGATGCGGCGCTTGCAGGCGCGGCTTGATCAGCACGTTGACCGTGAAGGTGCCGTTGTTGGCGCGCAGGGCTTCTTCGGTGGGCAGGCCAGTGAGTTCCAGAATTTCATAGGTGCTGCGTGCGGGCTGGCGATTGTTCGTGTCAGAGGGCGCTGGAGCGTTCGGTGCCTGTGGCTCGACGCTGTTGAGTGGCGGCAGCTCCACTGGCTGCGCCTGCACACCGTCCGGCGAATGATCGCTGTAGACCGTGTTGCCATTGGCGTCGGTGTACTTGTAGATCTGCGCAGCGGCGGGCAGGGCGATCAGCAGCAGAATGTAGAGAAAGGTGCGACCCATGAAATCGACCGGAAAGAAAGCGATGGGGTGCAGCATAGGCCAGGTGTGGCGGTAGGCCCAACCCTGCACACATCCAGAGATCATTCTCACGCCACAAATCCCCTTGTGGGAGCGGGCTTGCTCTCGAAGGCGTCGTGTCAGATAACATTTATTTCAATGACCCACCGCTTTCGCGAGCAAGCCCGCTCACACAGGGAATTGCGTCACGCCATAAATTGCAGGCAATAAAAAAGGCCTCCCGAAGGAGGCCTCTTTTTGTCACGCCGCGTCGCGCGGCGCTACCGGATCAGCAGCTGTAGTACAGCTCATATTCCAGTGGGTGTACGAAGGTGCGGACCTTGATTTCTTCTTCGGATTTCAGCGCGATGTAAGCGTCGATGAAGTCGTCGGAGAACACGCCGCCCTTGGTCAGGAACGCACGGCCCTTGTCCAGCTCTTCCAGGGCTTCTTTCAGGCTGCCGCAAACTTGTGGGATCTCTTTCGCCTCTTCAGGCGGCAGGTCGTACAGGTTTTTGTCAGCGGCATCGCCTGGGTGGATCTTGTTCTGGATACCGTCCAGGCCGGCCATCAGCAGAGCTGCGAAAGCCAGGTACGGGTTGGCAGCCGGATCCGGGAAACGTGCTTCGATACGACGGCCGCGTGGGCTGTTGACGTAAGGAATACGGATCGAGGCGGAACGGTTGCGAGCCGAGTAGGCCAGCATCACCGGAGCTTCGAAGCCTGGCACCAGACGCTTGTAGGAGTTGGTGGCCGGGTTGGTGAAGCCGTTCAGCGCTTTACCGTGCTTGATGATGCCGCCGATGAAGTACAGAGCGGTTTCGGACAGACCGGCATAGCCTTCGCCAGCGAAGGTGTTCTTGCCATCTTTGGCGATGGACATGTGTACGTGCATACCCGAACCGTTGTCACCGTACAGTGGCTTCGGCATGAAGGTTGCGGTGCGGCCGTAGGCATCGGCAACGTTGTGGACAACGTATTTCAGAGTCTGAACTTCGTCAGCTTTCTTCACCAGGGTGTTGAACTTGACACCGATTTCGTTCTGACCGGCAGTCGCCACTTCGTGGTGGTGAACTTCAACGGTCTGGCCCATTTCTTCCAGTGCGTTGCACATGGCAGTACGGATTTCGTGGTCGTGGTCGAACGGCGGAACCGGGAAGTAGCCACCTTTGACGCCTGGACGGTGACCTTTGTTGCCGCCTTCGATGTCTTGGTCGGACATCCACGAACCTTGTTCGGAGTAGATCTTGAACATCGAGCCGGAGATGTCCGACTTGAATTTCACTTCGTCGAAGATGAAGAATTCTGGCTCTGGACCGGCGAATACGGTGTCACCGATACCGGTGGTCTTCAGATATTCCTCGGCGCGGTGCGCGATGGCGCGTGGGTCGCGATCGTAACCTTGCATGGTCGAAGGTTCGATGATGTCGCAGACCAGGATCAGGGTCGCGTCTTCGGTGAACGGGTCGAGAACGGCAGTTTCGTCGTCCGGCAGCAGGATCATGTCGGAGGCTTCGATGCCTTTCCAGCCAGCGATGGAGGAACCGTCGAACATCTTGCCGACTTCGAAGAAGTCGTCTTCCAGCGCATCGCGAGCCGGCATGGTCACGTGGTGCTGAGTGCCTTTGGTGTCCGTGAAGCGCAGATCAATCCACTTGACGTCATGATCTTTGATGAGTTGAACCGACTTCGACATAGTGTCCTCCGGGTGAATTAGGGCGGGTAGTGGATGCCCTTAATAGTGGTGATGCCGGCGCGAATACTCTGCCAAGGCAACCTGCCTCACAAGGGAGCAAATTGCATGCCAGTGCCCCAGCATGGGTTTTTTGCCCCAAATTCACGCTTATTAAGGTGCAAAGCGTCTTAATGCTGGAATTCTCGCCCTTTAATGTAGCGTCAAAATCGAAAAATGACCTGTTTTGGTGCATGCAAAACCTTATGCACATTAACTGGTTAAACCTTGAGCAATTTCCGCTATAATCCGCGCCCCCCTTTTTCGGCTGGCCGTTCGCGCGCTGTTTTCATGAAACTAATCGTAAAAGTCTTCCCCGAGATCACCATCAAAAGCCGACCTGTCCGGACGAAATTCATCCGCCAGTTGGCCAAGAACATCCGCACCGTGCTCCGTGACCTGGACCCGGCCGTGGTGGTGAACGGTGTGTGGGACAATCTCGAGCTGGAAACCCGCGTTACCGACGCCAAAGCCTTGAAAGAGATGGGCGAGCGCCTGACCTGCATGCCGGGCATTGCGCACTTTTTGCAGATCGACGAGTACCCGCTGGGCGACTTCGACGACATTACCGAGAAGTGCAAACAGCACTACGGCGCTGCCCTGGCCGGGAAGATTTTCTCGGTGCGCTGCAAGCGTGCGGGCAAGCATGCGTTCAGCTCGATGGACGTCGAAAAATACGTCGGCAGCAAGCTGCGTCGTGAGTGCGGTGCGGCCGGTATCGACCTGAAAGCGCCGGAAATCGAAGTTCGCATCGAAGTTCGCGACAAACGGTTGTTTGTGATCCACAGCCAGCACAATGGCATCGGCGGCTACCCGCTCGGTGCGCTGGAACAGACGCTGGTCTTGATGTCCGGCGGCTTTGACTCGACCGTTGCTGCCTACCAGATCATGCGTCGCGGCCTGATGGCACACTTCTGCTTCTTCAATCTGGGCGGTCGTGCCCACGAATTGGGCGTGATGGAAGTCGCGCATTTCATCTGGAAGAAGTACGGCAGCTCGCAACGCGTGCTATTTGTCAGTGTTCCGTTCGAAGAAGTGTTGGGCGAAATTCTCGGCAAAGTCGATAACAGTCATATGGGCGTCGTATTGAAGCGTATGATGTTGCGCGCTTCCTCCGTCATTGCCGAGCGCCTGCACATCGATGCGCTGGTCACTGGCGAGGCGATCTCCCAGGTGTCGAGCCAGACGCTGCCGAACCTCTCGGTGATCGACTGCGTGACCGACAAATTGGTCCTGCGTCCGCTGATCGTGGCGCACAAGCAGGACATCATCGACACGGCCAACGAGATCGGCACCGCCGATTTCGCCCGGCACATGCCGGAGTACTGCGGAGTCATCTCGGTCAATCCGAAGACTGCCGCCAAGCGTGGCCGCGTTGAGCACGAAGAACAGGAATTCGACATGGCGGTGCTCGAGCGTGCGCTCGAAAACGCCAAACTGGTGCCGATCGATCGCGTGATCGACGAATTGGGCCAGGATTTGCAGATTGAAGAAGTCAGCGAAGCGCTGGCCGGTCAGATCGTGATCGACATCCGTCACCCGGATGCCGCCGAAGATGATCCGCTGGAACTCGCTGGCGTAGAAGTACAGACGATGCCGTTCTACGCAGTGAACGCTCGTTTCAAGGAGCTGGATCCGACTCGCCAGTACCTGCTGTATTGCGACAAAGGCGTGATGAGTCGCCTGCATGCTCACCATTTGCTCAGTGAGGGGCATGCCAATGTGCGCGTTTATCGACCGAGCTAAGTGCCCGGGGCTGTTTGCCTGTGGCCTGCGTCACCGGCCCCCCGACACCGCCGTCAAGCTGTAACGGCCATGCCGGACACTACTGCTAATCGCTGCCAAGACTTGTCAGCAAACCGAATCCTCTGATCGAGATACACAAGTGATCGAAAATCTACGCAACATCGCCATCATTGCCCACGTTGACCATGGTAAGACCACCCTGGTAGACAAACTCCTGCGTCAATCCGGCACTCTGGAGCGCAACGAGCTCAACGACGAGCGCGTGATGGACTCCAACGACCAGGAAAAAGAGCGCGGTATTACCATTCTGGCGAAGAACACCGCCATCAACTGGAACGGCTACCACATCAACATCGTGGACACCCCGGGCCACGCCGACTTCGGCGGCGAAGTTGAACGCGTAATGTCGATGGTTGACTCCGTTCTGCTGCTGGTTGACGCTCAAGACGGCCCTATGCCGCAAACCCGTTTCGTGACCAAGAAGGCTTTCGAAGCCGGCCTGCGTCCAATCGTGGTGATCAACAAGGTTGACCGTCCAGGCGCGCGTCCGGACTGGGTTCTGGACCAGATCTTCGACCTGTTCGACAACCTCGGTGCGACCGAAGAACAACTGGACTTCCAGGTTGTTTACGCTTCGGCCCTGAACGGTATTGCCGGTCTGGATCACACCGCCATGGCGGAAGACATGACCCCGCTGTACCAAGCGGTAATCGACCACGTTCCGCCTCCGGCCGTTGACCGTGACGGTCCGTTCCAGATGCAGATTTCCGCTCTGGACTACAACAGCTTCCTGGGTGTTATCGGTGTTGGCCGTATCGCTCGTGGTCGCGTCAAGCCGAACACTCCGGTTGTCGCTATCAGCGCCGACGGCAAGCGCCGCAACGGTCGTATCCTGAAGCTGATGGGTCACCACGGTCTGCACCGCATCGACGTTGAAGAAGCAGCGGCTGGCGACATCGTCTGCATCAGCGGTTTCGACGAGCTGTTCATCTCCGACACCCTGTGCGACATCAACACTGTCGAGGCGATGAAGCCTCTGACCGTTGACGAGCCAACCGTTTCCATGACCTTCCAGGTAAACGACTCGCCATTCTGCGGTAAAGAAGGCAAGTTCGTGACTTCGCGTAACATCAAGGATCGTCTGGACAAAGAGCTGCTGTACAACGTTGCACTGCGCGTTGAAGAAGGCGACTCGGCTGACAAGTTCAAGGTTTCCGGCCGTGGTGAGCTGCACCTCTCGGTACTGATCGAAACCATGCGTCGCGAAGGCTTCGAGCTGGCCCTGGGCCGTCCTGAAGTGATCATCCGTGAAGTTGACGGCGTGAAGCAGGAACCGTTCGAAAACGTGACCATCGACATCCCTGAAGAATCCCAGGGCAAGGTCATGGAAGAAATGGGTCTGCGTAAAGGCGACCTGAGCAACATGGTGCCGGATGGCAAGGGCCGTGTTCGTCTGGAATACAACATCCCTGCTCGTGGTCTGATCGGTTTCCGTAACCAGTTCCTGACCCTGACCAACGGTGCTGGCATCCTGACCTCGATCTTCGATCGTTACGCTCCAGTGAAGTCGGGCCACATGTCCGGCCGTCAGAACGGCGTTCTGGTTTCGGTTGAAACCGGCAAGGCACTGACCTACTCCCTGGAAACCCTGCAGGCTCGTGGCAAGCTGTTCGTAGAACACGGCCAGGAGATCTACAACGGTCAGATCGTTGGTCAGAACTCCCGCGACAACGACCTGGGTGTGAACCCGACCAAAGGCAAGAAGCTCGACAACATGCGTGCTTCGGGTAAAGACGAAACCATCGCTCTGGTCCCACCTGTTCGCTTCACCCTGGAACAGGCTCTGGAATACATCCAGGAAGACGAGCTGTGCGAAGTGACGCCTAAGTCCATCCGTCTTCGCAAGAAGATCCTGGACGAAAGCGAGCGTACCCGCGCTGCCAAGAAAGCCAAGGCGTAATTTAGCCCTGGAATAAAAAACGCCCCCGGTCGCGAGACCGGGGGCGTTTTTGTTTGTCTGGGGTTTATGCGGGGGTTGTGCCGGCCCCATCGCTAGCTTGCCAGCGAAGGCGACCGATCAGCCGCCGAACATCTCGGATCAGATCAAAACTTCTCGATCGACCGCGAATTCTGCACCCGCTCCACTTCTTTCGGCTTGTACGCGCAATAGCCCGGGCGCGGGCCGATCTTCGGGTGGTTGCGGCAGGTATCCGGGCGCTTGTCATAAATGGTGCACAGGCGGCTTTTACGATCTAGGTAGTAGCAATCGTTGTTGCTCATGCGCTGGAGGGTGAAGATGCCCGACTTCTGATTGAAGCGTTCGACCAGACCTTCCTTTTGCAGACGCTTGGCGATGTTCTTCGGCGGATCGCCCAGTTCGAACTCGTCGACCACACCGATGCGCACCAGATCCTTGATCTTCACTTCGACCGGCAGCGTGCAGCAGCTGGAGATGCAGGAGCCGCACATCGGGGCCGAATATTTGGCCCACGTATCGAGACGGTCGATCTCGGCGGCGGCAATCAGGTTGGGCTTCATCATCGGGAGTTACCAGGCGTGTGTGCATCAGGGCGCGCGATCATACCGGGACTGGTGGATTTTTGAACAACCTTTCGCCAGATTTTTTCTGCATGCAGGCACATGGCCGGACAATTCGGCACGGCCCCTGCATTCATTCGCTCATCCGCCAGGGTAATGCCGGGCCATCTCACCGTCTCAGGAAAAACTGCCGAACCTGCGCCGCTACCGTCGGTCAGACCGTCTAGGCTCAGACAATTCCCCGCTCGCTCGAGGTCCTATCGATGACTCAAGAACCACTAGTTCGCGAAGCAGAGGTGGCCGCATTCCGCGACGCCGTCCTGACCAAACTCACCTACGCGGTGGGCAAAGACCCCGATCACGCTTTCGACCATGACTGGTTCGAAGCCATTGCCCTGGCCGCGCGCGATCACATGGTCGAGCACTGGATGGATCACACCCGGCAGATTTACCGCAAAGGCCAGAAACGGGTGTATTACCTCTCGCTGGAGTTTCTCATCGGTCGTTTGCTCTACGACAGCCTGAGCAATCTCGGCCTGCTCGATGTCGCCCGCGAAGCGTTGACCGAACTCGGTGTCGACCTCGAACGCATCCGCTTGCTCGAACCGGATGCGGCGCTCGGCAACGGCGGCCTCGGGCGCCTGGCGGCGTGCTTCATGGAAAGCATGTCGACCCTCGGTATCGCCGGCCACGGCTACGGCATTCGTTATGAACACGGCCTGTTCCGTCAGGCCATCGTCGATGGCTGGCAACAGGAGCAGACCGAGCATTGGCTGGATTTCGGCAACCCATGGGAGTTCGAACGGCCAGAAGTCGTTTACAGCATTGGTTTCGGTGGCAGTGTCGAAACCGTCACCGATGCCAGCGGCAAAACCAAGCAAGTCTGGTCTCCCGCCGAGACCGTCCGCGCAATTGCCTACGACACACCGGTAGTCGGCTGGCGTGGGGCCAGCGTCAACACCTTGCGCCTGTGGCGCGCGCGGGCCATGGAGGATTTGCACCTGGAGCGCTTCAACGCCGGTGACCACTTGGGCGCTGTCGCCGAAGTGGCCCGTGCCGAGAGCATCTCCCGGGTGCTCTACCCGGCGGACAGCACCGAGGCGGGGCAGGAGTTGCGCCTGCGCCAGGAATATTTCTTCGTCGCCGCATCGTTGCAGGATTTGCTGCGCCGTCATCGCAATATGCACACCTCGGTGCTGACCCTTGGCGACCACGCGGCGATCCAGCTCAACGACACGCACCCCTCGATTGCCGTTGCCGAACTGATGCGCCAACTGGTCGATGTTTATGACGTTGCCTGGGATGCGGCGTGGCAAGTCACCGTCGATACGCTGTCGTATACCAACCACACGCTGCTGCCAGAAGCGCTGGAAACCTGGCCGGTCGGCCTGATGGAACGCATGCTGCCGCGACACATGCAGATCATTTACCTGATCAACGCCCAGCACATCGATTCGCTGCGGGCCAAGGGCATTCACGATTTCGACGTGCTGCGTGCGGTGTCGCTGATCGAAGAGGACAACGGCCGCCGCGTGCGCATGGGCAACCTCGCGTTCCTCGGTTCACACAGCGTCAACGGCGTGTCCGGTTTGCACACGCAACTGATGCGTAAAACCGTGTTCGCCGAACTGCACAAGCTCTACCCGGAGCGGATCAACAACAAAACCAACGGCATCACTTTCCGCCGCTGGCTGTTCCAGGCCAACTCCGAGCTGACCTCGATGCTGGTCGATGCCCTTGGCCCGGATGTGCTCGATAACCCCGAAGAACGCTTGCTCGATCTCGAGCCGTTCGCCGAGAAAACTGCCTTCCGCAAAGCCTTCGCCGAACAACGCCTGCACAGCAAGAAAGCCCTGGCCTATCTGATTCACGAACGTTTGGGCATCGCGGTCAACCCGGCGGCGATGTTCGACGTGCAGGTCAAACGGATCCACGAATACAAACGCCAGTTGCTCAACCTGCTGCACACCGTGGCGCTGTATCAGGCCATTCGCGCCGAGCCTGAGGTCGACTGGGTGCCGCGAGTGAAAATCTTCGCCGGTAAAGCGGCGGCGAGTTATCACCAGGCCAAGCTGATCATCAAACTGACCAATGACATCGCCCGGGTGGTGAACAACGACCCGACGGTGCGCGGCCTGTTGAAAGTGGTGTTCTTGCCCAACTACAACGTCAGCCTGGCGGAGAGCATCATTCCGGCGGCGGACTTGTCCGAGCAGATCTCCACGGCAGGTTTCGAAGCATCGGGTACCAGTAACATGAAATTCGGCCTCAACGGCGCGCTGACCATCGGCACGCTGGACGGTGCCAATGTGGAAATGTGCGAGCGCATCGGTGCCGAACACATGTTCATCTTCGGCCTCAGCGCCCAGCAGGTAGAAGCGCGAAAACAGAATCACGAGTTCAGCGCGGCGCCGGACATCGCCGCCTCGCATCGCTTGAACGACGTGCTGCAGGCGATTCGCAGCGGCGTTTTCTCGCCGGACGATACCTCGCGCTACACCGGTTTGATCGATTCGCTGGTGGATTACGACCGCTTCCTGGTCTGCGCCGACTTCGATTCCTATTGGGATGCGCAGAAGCGCGTTGAGGAACACTGGCACGACAGCAACAACTGGTGGCGCTCAGCGGTGCTCAACACCGCGCGGATGGGCTGGTTCTCGTCGGACCGGACGATTCGCGAGTACGCCACCGACATCTGGAAAGCGCTGGAATAACTTTCCGCAACAAATGTACGGAAGGCCCAACGTTTGTTGGGCCGGGCCGATATACTGAGCCCTGGTTCCGCCCCGTTTCGGGGCTGCTCAGGGATATCGACCATGCAATGGATGTTCATGTTGATCGGGCTGGTGCTTGGCTGGCTGCTCGATGAGTCGTTCAGCTCGGCGCTGTTGGGCGCGTTGCTGGGCTTGGCGATCGGGCAGACACTGCGTATTGCTCGGTTGGGCTCGCAGGCTGCTGAACAGCAGCGTCAACTTGAACAGGCGAAAGTCGCCTTGCAGGCTGTCGAGCAGCGTCTGTTTTTGCTGGAAGGCGCGCTGCTCCATACAGCACCACTCCCGAGCGCGACAGCGGCCGCCGAGCCAGTCGTCGAACCCGTCAAAGTTGCCGAAGAGGCACAGGTACCAGCCCCTGAGCTGGTCTGGGAACTGCCGCCCGAACTCGACCCGATAGCCGCCGTCGCCCGGCAGACCGGCCAACCGCTGCCGGACGATGTCTGGCGTCTGGACGCCGTTACCACTGAACCGGAACCCCGACAACCTGCCGAACCCCGTGGCCCCAACCTCATCGAGCGTGGCATCAGCGCCGCACGCAACTGGTTGTTCGGCGGCAACACCGTGCTGCGTGTCGGCGTGGTGTTGCTGTTCTTCGGTCTGGCATTCCTGTTGCGCTATGCCACCGAAGGCATGGTCGTGCCGATCGAGTTGCGATACGCCGGCGTCGCGGCGGCAGCGCTGGGCCTGCTGGCGCTGGGCTGGTGGCTGCGGCATCGCAACAACAATTACGCGTTGATGCTGCAAGGCACCGGGATCGCGGTGCTGTACCTGACGGTGTTTGCGGCGATGCGTTTGCACCCGTTGCTCGATCCTTCGGCGGCCCTTGGCTTGCTGGTCGCGGTGACGGTGTTCTCGGCGATTCTGGCGATCACCGAAGACTCGCTGGCGCTGGCGGCGGTGGCCGCACTCGGCGGTTTCGCTGCGCCGATCCTGACCTCCACTGGCGCTGGCAACCACATAGCGCTGTTCAGTTATTTCGCGTTGCTCAACGCCGGCATTCTTGCGATTGCGTGGTTCAAGGCGTGGCGGTTGCTCAACCTGATCGGCTTCGTCGGCACCTTCGGCATCGGGTTCGCCTGGGGCCTGCGTTCGTACACGCCGGAGCTGTTGTGGAGCACCGAGCCGTTTCTGATTCTGTTCTTTCTGATGTACCTCGCCATTGGTCTGCTGTTCGCCCGGCGCAAGTTGCTCGACCTGCCTGACGCCCCGGCGGAGGGCGACCGTGAGGCGCTGCTGCACTGGTCGGCGCGCAAAGGCGATTACGTCGATGGGACGATGCTGTTTGGCCCACCGATCATCGGTTTCGGTTTGCAGTTTGCTTTGGTCCAGCATCTGGAGTTCGCCGCAGCGTTCAGCGCCCTTGCGCTGGGCATGATTTACATGGCACTGGCCAAAGTGCTGATGGGCGGGCGCGCGATCCTGCTGGGTGAAACCTGCCTGGCACTGGGCGTGATTTTCGCCAGTCTGGCGATCCCGCTGGGGCTCGATGCGCGCTGGACGTCGGCGGCGTGGGCGGTGGAAGGCGCGGGAATTTTCTGGCTCGGTTTGCGTCAGCATCGCCCGTTTGCCCGGGCCTTTGCCTTGCTGCTGCAACTCGGTTCGGCGCTGGCGTTCCTCAGTCAGCTGCACGTCGGCGAAAGCAGTTTGCTCGACGCTGCGCCGCTCGGCGCGTTGATGCTCGGTCTGGCGTTGCTGTTCAGCTTTTATCAATTGCGCAAGGCTTCGTCGGAGCAGGCGTCGCCGTGGGAGCGTCAGGGCATGCCGGTGTTGGCGTGTCTGGGGCTGACTTTTCTTTATCTGCTGGCGCCGCTGTTCTTCTTCGTTCAGGGCACGGCGATCAGTTGGGCGCTGGCAGGGCTGGCGACGTTGTTTGCCGGGCTGCGCCTGCAGTCGCGTACGTTGCTGTTCACCGCGTTTACCGTGCAATTGCTCGGCGGCGCGTTATTCCTGTTGCGTCTGCAAGGCGCGGACGAGGATTCGGCGGCGGTGTTCAGCGCCGGTTGGAGCGGCTTGCTTAGTGCGTCGTTGATCGGTCTGGCACTGATCGCCGGCATGTTGCTGGCAGCGCGCGACGAGATGGTGCGCGGCGATGTGCGTTTGTTGCGCGGTTTGTCGGTGGTGCTGCTGGCGGGGTTGGTGCTGATCAATCTGGCGGTGTTGTTTGTGCTGCCGTGGCAGACCGCGAGCGCGGTGTGGGCGGCCAGTGGCCTGTTGATCATCTGGCTCAGTCTTTACCTCAAGCAACGCGTGAGTTTTGTTTTCGGTCTGCTGTTGCAGTTGATCGGTGGCGCGGCGTTTCTGCTGGCCGGTCCCGAGTTGCTCGGGCCGCTGTCCAGCGAAGGGCTGAAGCCGTTTGCCCATGGTGGCTTCTGGACGCCGCTGGTGCTGGGGCTGGCGGCGATGATTGGCGCGTGGCGTCTGCAACTGGGTAATCACGCTTCGGCGTTCGATGTGCTGAGCTTGCAGCGACTGTCCGAAGTCTTGCTGGTATGGGGCGCCGGTTGGTGGGCGTTGGCGTGGGTCAGCGAAGTGCTGCGTTTTGCGCCGTTGAATCTACAGGGCACGCTTTTGTTGTTGGTCGCGGCACTGAGTGTCGCACTCTGGTCGTTGTTGTCTCTGCGTCTGAAATGGCCGGCGCTGGGCCTGCTCTGCACCGTGCTGATTCCGGCAGCGGGACTGGTGTTATTGGCGGCGTGGCATTCGCGTTATCACCCGGCGGCAGACTTCGGCTGGCTGGCGTGGGCAGCGGTGTTTGCGGTGCATTTCTTCAGCCTGCGACGTCTCGAGCCGATGCTCCCGGCCCGCGCTTTGCGCACGGCGCATGTGCTCGGCTGCTGGCTGTTGATCGGCGTGCTGGCATTGGAGTTGCGCTACGGCTTGCTGCTGTTGTCCGAGCAATACAACGCCTGGCGCTGGCTGGGCTGGGCGATTCTGCCGAGCCTCTATCTGCTGATGGCGGCTGCACCGCGTAACTGGCCATGGCCGGTGGCAGCGTTTTCTCGTGAATACCGTTTGTACGCCGCTGCACCGCTGGCGGTGCTGATGCTCGGCTGGTTCTGGCTGGCCAACGGCGTCAGCGATGGCAACGCCGAACCGCTGCCGTACGTGCCGCTGCTCAACCCGCTGGAACTCGGTCTGCTGTTCGCCTTGTTCGGCGTTTACGTCTGGTCGCGCAGTGCCGTGTCGCAACTGTCGATTCGCCAGGACTACGCCGATTACGCCACGCAACTGATCGCCGGGGTTTCGCTGTTCGCCTTCTGCACGGCACTGGTCACCCGCGCTGCGCATCATTGGGCGGGCATTCCGTTCGAGCTGGATCTGTTGCTGGAATCGATGCTGGTGCAGGCCGGATTATCCATCGTCTGGACGCTGATGGCGCTGGGTCTGATGATCGGCGGGCATTTGCGTCATCGCCGTGAGGTCTGGCTGATCGGCGCGGCATTGATTGCGCTGGTGGTGGCCAAACTGATTTTTGTCGAGCTGAGCAACCGTGGCGGTCTGGCCCGAATCGTCTCGTTTATCGGCGTTGGCGTGTTGTTGCTGGTGGTCGGCTATTTTGCGCCGCTGCCGCCCAAACGCGTCGAAGCCGAACCGGCGGCGGACAAACCTGCCCCGCAAACCGAAGGAGTTTCATCGTGAGTCGTATGCGAAAGCTGGGGTGGTTGGCGTTGGGCGTGGTGATGACCGCCGGCGCTCAGGAGAAACCGGCGGACTTCGCTACGCAAGTGCCGCTGTCCGTCAGCGGCAACGGCCCGTGGTATCGCCTCGAACTGCCGCTGAACGTGCAATTGCAGGCGCGTCAGACCGATCTCAGTGACCTGCGCGTATTTAACGCCGCCGGCGAAGCGCAAGCCTACGCCTTGGCCCGCGAGTCCGCGCAGACCCGCGATGACGGTCGGTTGAACGAGGTCAAATGGTTCCCTCTGTACAACGCCGCTGACGCCACTGAGCGCGCGCCGAACGTACGTGTGCAATCCACCACCACCGGTACGCTGGTTGAAGTGCAACCGTCCAGTCAGTTGGAAGCCGGCGAAGAAGTGCTGCGTGGCTGGCTGCTCGATGCCAGTGCAATCAAGGCGCCGTTGCAGCAGTTGATCCTCGACTGGACCAGCGAGCGCGATGGCTTCCAGCGTTTCAGCATCGAGGCCAGCGACGACTTGCAGCACTGGCAGCCGTGGGGCGAGGGGCAGGTGGCGCGGCTGACCTTTTCCGATGAGCGCATCGAGCAGCACGAAGTGACGTTGCCGGGGCAATCTGCGCGCTATTTGCGGCTGCTGTGGGAATCGCCGAATTCGGCGCCGACCCTGACCTCGGCGCAACTGAAAAGCAGTGATCCGCGAAACGTGCCGCTGCCTCTAGTCTGGTCAGAAGAACTGGCCGGTAGCAGCGTCAAGGCGGGCGAATACACCTGGCAACTGCCGATGGGGCTGAGCGTCGAGCGGGTGCAGGTTGAGTTGAAACAACCGAACAGTCTGGCGCCAGTGACGTTGGCGGGGCGGCGCGAGAGCAGCCTGCCGTGGCAGACACTGAGCAGCGGCTTGCTCTATCGCCTGACCCAGAATGGTCAGGACGTGGTGCAAAACGAACTGCAGCTTTATGGGCAAACCGTGCAGCAACTGAAACTGGCGGTTGATGAGCGTGGCGGCGGATTGGGTGAGCAGGCACCGAGTCTTAAATACGCGGTGCGGGCGACTCAGGTGATTTTCCTCGCTCGCGGCGAAGGGCCGTACAGCCTGACGCTCGGTAATCCGACGGTGAAAACGGCGAACCTGCCGTTGTCGACGCTGATCCCGGATTTCAAACCGGAAAAACTGACAACGCTGGGTAAGGCGTCGGTGCAGGGTGAAGTGGTTGTCACGCAGACATCGACCGCGCCGACGGCGGCGGTGGCCGAGACCCACTGGAAGAAAATCGGCCTATGGGCCGTGTTGCTACTGAGTGTGGTGTTTCTCGGGGCGATGGCGTTCAGCCTGCTGCGTAAACCTCCTGCCAAATCCTGAAAAGGCGGGTGCTGTGCACCCGATCGCGAGCAGACTCACTCCTACAGTTGATTGCATTTCTCCAGATGCAATGCGATCCCTGTAGGAGTGAGCCTGCTCGCGATAGCGGTCTCCCAGCCAACAAAAATCCTCAAACGGCCCCTTCACTCAACCACCACCCGTCCCGAACCGGTCTACGCTAAATCCGCTACCTGAACTCTCCACCGACAATCACGTCTCATGCAGGCAAATACACCCCAACGCACGTTACCGGGCGTCTTCGCTCGCTACGTTTTCAGACTCCCTGTAAACTGCGCGGGTTTTTAGCCCCCCCATTCCACCGGAGCCGTCCATGTCCCGCGTTACCTTGAGTCGCTATTTGATTGAGCAGACCCGCAGCAACAACACTCCTGCCGATCTGCGCTTCCTGATCGAAGTGGTGGCGCGTGCCTGCAAGGAGATCAGCCACGCCGTGTCCAAAGGCGCCCTGGGTGGTGTTCTGGGCAGCATGGGCACTGAAAACGTGCAAGGCGAAGTGCAGAAGAAACTCGACGTGCTGTCGAACGAAATCCTGCTCGAAGCCAACGAGTGGGGCGGTCACCTGGCCGGCATGGCGTCCGAAGAAATGGACAACGCCTACCAGATCCCGGGCAAATACCCGAAGGGTGCCTACCTGCTGGTATTCGACCCGCTGGACGGTTCGTCGAACATCGACATCAACGCGCCGGTCGGCACCATCTTCTCGGTACTGCGTTGCCCGAACGAATACCTGAGTCAGAACGAACCGCTGAACGAAAAAGCTTTCCTGCAGCCAGGCACTCAGCAAGTGGCTGCCGGTTACGCGATCTACGGCCCGCAGACCATGCTGGTGCTGACCCTGGGCGACGGCGTCAAAGGCTTCACCCTGGACCGCGAAATGGGCAGCTTCGTGCTGACCCACGAAGACATCACCATTCCTGAAACCACCCAGGAATTTGCGATCAACATGTCCAATCAGCGCCACTGGGAAGCCCCGGTACAACGCTACGTCAGCGAACTGCTGGCCGGCGAAGAAGGCCCGCTGAAGAAGAACTACAACATGCGCTGGGTTGCGGCGATGGTTGCCGACGTTCACCGCATCCTGACCCGTGGCGGTCTGTTCATGTACCCGCGTGACAGCCGCGAGCCGTCCAAGCCAGGCAAACTGCGTCTGATGTACGAAGCCAATCCGATGTCGTTCCTCGTAGAGCAGGCGGGCGGCGCGTCCACCGACGGTCACCAGCGCATCCTCGACATTCAGCCGGAAGGCCTGCACCAGCGTGTTGCAGTGTTCCTTGGTTCGAAAGAAGAAGTCGCTCGCGCCACGGCTTACCACAAGGAATAAATCATGACCGCGCCCTGGCAGCCGTTGCTCGATTGGTGGTTCGGACACGCCGAATCAGCGGACGAGATATCGGCGGACAAGGGCAAGTTGTGGTTCGGTAAGCGAGACAGTCAAGACCTCGAAGCGCGTGAGCGTTTCGGGGTCTTTGTCGATCAGGCCATGGCCGGCGAATTGACCGAGTGGACGCAACGTCCCGAAGGTTGGCTGGCGGTGGTGTTGCTGCTTGATCAACTGCCGCGAATGATCTTTCGCGATACCCCCAAAGCTTTCTCCGGCGATCTGCGTGCGCAGAAGCTTGTTGCGCAAGGCATTGCTGCGGATTTCGACCGGCAGTTGAAACCGATTCAGCGGGTATTCATTTATCTGGTATTCGAACACTGCGAAAACCTCGCGGTGCAGAACGAAGCGGTTTCGCGATTCATCGACTTGGTGGCTGAACAGCCGGAAGCGCAGCGGGCGGTGTTTGCGGACAATCTGGATTATGCCGAGCGGCATCAGAAGGTGATCGCCAGGTTTGGCCGGTTTCCGCATCGCAATGCGGTGTTGGGAAGGGAGTCTACGGCTGAGGAGTTGGTGTTTCTTTCCGAACCGGGTTCACGGTTTTAAGAACTTTCCCTCACCCTAGCCCTCTCCCGGAGGTAGAGGGGACTGACCGAGGTGATTGGGCGAGGTACGCCGACCTGAAATATCGAGTCGCACTCAGTTCTGGAACATCCCCCGATCGGCTCCCTTTCCCCCTCGCCCCCTTGGGGGAGAGGGCTGGGGTGAGGGGGTAAAGCCCTTGATCTTTAAATGCGAAAACTACCGACCAATTGCTTGAGACGCGCCGCCTGCTGCTCCAGATCCGAGCAAGCCCGCAACGTCGCCTGTAAGTTTTCCACACCTTCCTGGTTCAGCGTGTTGATCTCGTTGATGTCGACGTTGATCGACTCGACCACAGCGGTCTGCTCTTCGGTTGCAGTTGCCACCGACTGGTTCATCCCGTCGATTTCGCCGATGCGCTGGGTCACGCTGCCCAGACGTTCGCCAGCCTGATTGGCGATGCCGACGCTGCTTTCGCTCTCGCGCTGGCTCTCGGTCATGATGCTTACCGCCTGACGCGCGCCGACTTGCAGCTCTTCGATCATCTTCTGCACTTGCTGCGCCGAATCCTGGGTGCGGTGCGCGAGGTTGCGGACTTCGTCGGCGACCACGGCGAATCCACGGCCAGCCTCACCGGCGCGCGCGGCTTCGATCGCGGCGTTCAGGGCCAGCAGGTTGGTCTGCTGCGAGATGCTGGTGATCACCTCCAGAATCTGGCCGATGTTCACCGTGTTGCTGTTCAGGGTTTCGATGTTGCCGCACGAATCGCTGATCTTCGCCGACAGCTGTTGCATCGCGTGGATGGTTTTATCCACAACCTGCTGGCCATCGACCGCCAGGCTGCGTGCATCGCTGGAATGCTGCGAGGCGAGGGCGGCGTTCTGGGCGATTTCCTGGGCGGCGGCGCCGAGCTGGTTGATTGCCGCCGCGACGCTGTTGGTGCGTGTCGCTTGCTGATCGGAGTTGTACATCGACGAGTTCGAGGCCGCGACCACACGCAGGACCACTTCGTTGACTTGCCCGGTGGCCGAGGACACTTCGCGGATCGACGTGTGAATACGCTCGACGAAGCGGTTGAACGAGGTGCCCAGTGCGCCGAATTCGTCATTGCCGTGAATCACCAGGCGCTTGGTCAGATCGCCTTCACCTTCGGCGATGTCGTGCATGGCGCGGCCCATGGTCAGCAGCGGCTGCAGCAACACACGTATCAGCATGCCGAGCAGGGCGATGATGATTACCACGGCAATGACCATGGCGATCAGCGCCGAGGTGCGGAATTCGCTGAGCATCGAGAACGCGGTGTCTTTGTCCAGCACCAGCGCGACGTACCAGTCGGCCGACGGCACGCCGTTGACGCGGGTGAAGGAGACCAGTTGAGTCTTGCCGTCGAACTCGACTTCTTTCAGACCCGGACTGACTTTCGGCGCGCCGTTCGGGTAGGCCTCGGCCAGAGTCTTGAGCACCAGTTTGCTGTCCGGGTGAATCAGAATCTTGCCATCGGCGCTGACGATGAATGCGTGGCCGTGGCCGCCGAAGTTCAGCGAGTTGATGATCGCGCTGACACTGGTCAGGTCGATGTCGGCACCGGCCACACCAATCATCTGGCCCTGGCGCTGGACCGGGGTGGCGACGGTGATCACCAGTTTGCCCGACGAGGCGGCGATGTACGGTTCGGTGACGATGGTCTGCTGCGCGCTGTTCGCCGCCTTGTACCAGCCACGGGCGCGCGGGTCGTAGTCCGGCGCGCGGTTGCCGGCGGGCACGGAGAACATTACGCCGTCAGCGCCGCCAAAGTAGCTCAGCTGGAAATTGCCGGTGTAGGCGGGCAGGTCGATGATGCGTTTCAGGCTGGCTGTTGCGTTGCCGTCGGCAGCGACTTGCTGGGACAGCGATTGCAGCAATTGAATGCGGCTTTCCAGCCAGGTCTGGATGTTGCTGGTGGTCAGACTGCCCAGTTCCTGCATCGACGCATCGGTGCTGGTGCTCAGGGCTTCGCGCTGTCGATAGTCGTTGAACAAAATGAAACAGGCGAACGCAACGGCCACCACGAGGGCGGCAGCCAGCAAGATCTTGTGGCTGAATTTCATGTTTCTGGTCATCGAATGAACTACCGCGAAGGGGCTGGTCAAGAAAGGGCGGCAATTTGCCACACTCGAGGGCTTTGCGCTGCTCTTATTTCGACCGCGGCGCGCCAAAGATTAGGCGTCTTTTGCGAAATGCGACGAAATGCGCAATAGCCCTACAAAGTGTCTGATTTACCGACAAATGCCGGACGAGTGGCGGGAAAATTAGGCCTTTGTCGAGGGAACCAGATGAGGGTTTTCTCTTCTAAGCTTCTGGTTGGCACCATGCCATCCCCCCTCGTTCCAGGAGTTACACCATGTCGCTGCGATCCCTCGCCCTGCTGTCGTTTTGCGTGCTGTTGGCCGCATGCAGCAAGGTCAATCAGGAAAACTACTCGAAACTGTCTGCCGGCATGGCCAAGGCCGAAGTGGAAACGTTGCTCGGTAAACCGACCGATTGCTCGGGCGCGCTCGGCATGTCCAGTTGCACCTGGGGCGACAAGAACAGCTTTATCAGCGTGCAGTACGCCGGTGACAAAGTGCTGATGTTTTCCGGCCAAGGCCTGAAGTAAACCGGGGCCTCGCGCCCACGGAGAAGAAAAATGAAGCGGTTATTGCTAATCCTTTTTGCCGGCCTGGTACTGGCCGGCTGCGCCAGTTCCGGCGTAGATCCGTTGGCGCCGAAGACCGTCAACAGCGTCAATCTCAAACGCTACCAAGGCACCTGGTATGAGCTGGCGCGTCTGCCTATGTACTTCCAGCGCAATTGCGCGCAATCCGAAGCCCGCTACACCCTCAAGCCCGATGGCAATGTTGCGGTGTTCAATCGCTGCATGACCACGGACTGGCAGTGGGAAGAGGTCAAAGGCACGGCTTATCCACAGGTGCCGGGCAAGACCGACAAGTTATGGGTCGAGTTCGATACCTGGTTCTCGCGGTTGATTCCGGGTGTGGCGAAGGGCGAATACTGGGTGTTGTACGTCAGCGACGACTACAAGACCGCCATCGTCGGCGACCCGAGTCGCAAGTACTTGTGGCTGCTGTCGCGTACGCCGACCGTCAATGGTGTGGTGCGCGAAGAGCTGCTGAGCAAGGCGCGGCAACAGGGGTACGACACCACGCGACTGATCTGGCGAGCGTCGGATCGGCAGATGGCCAAGACTTCGAACTAAGAACACTGCAAAACCAATGTAGGAGTGAGCCTGCTCGCGATAGCGATGTGTCAGTCACATATTTATGTCTGATACACCGCTATAGCGAGCAGGCTCACTCCTACATTTGGTTATGTGTCAGCCCAAAAGGTCGCGCAGGACTTGGGTGAACGCGCGATTGCTGTCCTCTTCCCCGGCATGTCGCCCGTCTCGGACGACCCACTGACCGTTGACCAGCACATCGCGCACCTGCCGATCCCCGCCGGCAAACAACCACCGATTCAAAATCCCGTCACCACTGGCCGTGGCCAGATACGGATCGTTGCCATCGAGCACAATCCAGTCGGCACGCTTGCCAACCTCCAGTGCGCCAATCGGCTGGCCCAACGCCTGAGCGCCACCGTCCAGCGCTGCGTCGTACAGCGTGCGGCCAACCATCGGTTGATCCGCGCCGTACAAACGGTTGCGCCGTTGATCGCGCAGACGCTGGCCATATTCCAGCCAACGCAATTCCTCGACCACGCTGAGCGACACATGACTGTCGGAACCGATGCCCATGCGTCCGCCCTGAGCGAGGAAATCCACGGCCGGAAAAATCCCGTCGCCCAGATTCGCTTCGGTGGTCAGGCACAGGCCGGCGATGGCGCGACTCTTGGCCATCAGCGTGACTTCTTCCGGGTTGGCGTGGGTCGCGTGAACCAGGCACCAGCGCTGATCGACTTCGGTGTTCTCGTAGAGCCATTGCAGAGGGCGGCGGCCGCTCCAGCTCAGGCAGTCATCGACTTCCTTCTGCTGTTCGGCAATGTGGATGTGCACCGGGCATTGCTTGTCGCTGGCGGCCAATACTTCGCTGATCTGCTGCGGAGTGACCGCGCGCAATGAGTGGAAGCACAGACCCAATGATTGTGCTTTTTGCTGCGCCAGTAATGGCTGCAAGCGCGATTGCAGATTCAGGTAGTTTTCAGTGCTGTTGATGAAGCGGCGCTGGCCGTCGTTGGGCGCCTGGCCACCGAAACCGCTGTGGCTGTAGAGCACCGGCAGCAGGGTCAGACCGATGCCGCTTTCACTGGCCGCCTGACTGATGCGCAACGCCAGTTCGGCCGGGTCGGCGTACGGCTGGCCGTTGCTGTCGTGGTGCACGTAATGGAACTCGGCCACCGAGGTGTAACCGGCCTTGAGCATTTCGATGTACAGCTGACGGGCGATGACGCCAAGTTGATCCGGACTGATTTTTCCGACGAGCCGATACATCAAGTCCCGCCAGGTCCAGAAACTGTCGTTCGGGTTGCCGGCTACTTCGGCCAGTCCGGCCATGGCGCGCTGGAAGGCGTGGGAGTGCAGATTGGGCATCCCCGGCAACACGGGCCCGCTCAGCCGTTCGGCGCCATCTGCGGTGGAATCGGCCTGGATTTGGGTCAGCAGGCCATCGGCGCTGACCTCAAGACGTACATTGTTGGCCCATCCGTTAGGCAGCAGCGCGCGTTCGGCAAAGAAAGCGGACATGGTTCAGCACCCCATCGTGTGTTATTTGTATATACATATACAGACGTTTGCCTGCCCGGTAAACTCCGGCAAGCTAGCAACCTCTACCGACGAACAAGGATCAACCGTGCCGACTCCGCCTCCAGTTTCCCCGTTGGCCGCGAACATGGGCGACAGTCCGGCGCCCTTGTACGCCCGCGTCAAACAGATGATCACCCAGCAGATCGACAGCGGTAACTGGCCGCCGCACTACCGCGTGCCGTCGGAGAGCGAACTGGTCAATCAGCTCGGTTTCAGCCGCATGACCATCAACCGTGCGCTGCGCGAAATGACCGCTGACGGTCTGTTGGTGCGCATGCAAGGCGTCGGTACATTCGTCGCCGAGCCGAAGAGCCAGTCCGCCTTGTTCGAAGTGCACAACATTGCCGACGAAATCGCCTCGCGCGGTCACCGCCATACTTGTACGGTCATCACCCTTGAAGAAGAAGCCGCCGGTTCCGAGCGTGCCCTGGCGCTGGACATGCGCGAAGGGCAGAAAGTCTTCCACTCGCTGATCGTGCATTACGAAAACGACATTCCGGTGCAAATCGAAGACCGTTTCGTCAATGCGCTGGTCGCCCCGGAATACCTCAAGCAGGACTTCACCCTGCAAACCCCATACGCGTATTTGAATCAGGTCGCGCCACTGACCGAAGGCGAGCATGTGGTCGAGGCGATTCTTGCCGAGCCGTCCGAGTGCAAGTTGCTGCAAATCGAGAAGGGCGAGCCTTGCCTGTTGATTCGTCGTCGTACCTGGTCGGGTCGTCAGCCTGTTACCGCTGCGCGTCTGATTCACCCCGGTTCTCGTCATCGTCTGGAAGGTCGGTTCCATAAATAGAGAGCATAAATGAGCAGTGAAGTGAAGGTTTTACGCGCCGAAGGCTACCCACGCATGCCGTGGAAAAACGGCGGTGGCAGCACCGAGGAAATCACCCGTGACGCGGGTGCCGGTCTTGATGGATTTGGCTGGCGCCTGTCGATTGCCGACATCGCCGAATCGGGCGGGTTCTCGACCTTCGCTGGCTACCAGCGAGTCATCACGGTATTGCAGGGCGACGGCATGACCCTGTGTGTCGACGGCGACGATACCCGTCCGTTGTTACCGCTGGACCCGTTCGCTTTCAGTGGCGAGAGCCAGGTGTCGTGCACGTTGCTCGGTGGCGCGATCCGCGACTTCAACCTGATCTATGCACCGCAGCGTTACCGCGCGCGGTTGCAGTGGCTGGACGGTGAGCAACGGTTTTTCAGTTCGGCGGGGACGTTGTTGGTGTTCAGTGTTGCTGAACTGCTGGAAGTGAAGGCCGGCGAAAGTGTCTCGCAACTGGGCCGACACGATTGCCTGCAACTGAACGGTAACGTCGGGCTGGTTGAGGTCTCAACCAATGCCGCTTGCTGCGTAATCGAACTCCTCCAAAACTAGGCAAAACCCTGTGGCGAGGGGATTTATCCCCGTTGGGCTGCGCAGCAGACCGCTTTTTTTATTCGAGAATGGGGCCGCTTCGCGACCCAACGGGGATAAATCCCCTCGCCACAAAAGCCAGCCCACTGTTGTTCCCCCAAGCGCACCAACTTGTTACCGAACGCCCCAGCGTGGCGCAAAACCACGCTTCCGTAACAGCCGTTCACTTCCCCCCAATACCCTCGCAAAAAATTTCATCCACGCCAGAACCCTTGTTTCAGGCGGTCTCCAGCCGTATCCGCGATTTTTCTTGAACAGCCCTTCAACAAGTTGGCCGCTTGATTGCATATGCTTGTATGTACAAGTAAAGACGTATGCGTATAAGTCCGCAGCGTCCACTGATTCGCTTGTCGCGCATTGAAGCGCGCAGGCTGCTTGCCCACTGCCAGGGTTGGTTTGAATTGATCGCTGAGGAGTCTTTTTCGTGACTGACAATAAGCCTACTAAATACCGCAACGTCGAGATCCGTGCCGCCCGCGGCAACAAGCTGACCGCCAAGAGCTGGCTGACTGAAGCGCCGCTGCGCATGCTGATGAACAACCTCGACCCGGAAGTCGCCGAAAACCCTAAAGAGCTGGTGGTCTACGGTGGTATCGGTCGCGCCGCGCGTAACTGGGAATGCTACGACAAGATCGTCGAGAGCCTGACCAACCTGAATGACGATGAAACCCTGCTGGTGCAATCCGGCAAGCCGGTCGGCGTGTTCAAGACTCACAGCAATGCCCCGCGCGTACTGATCGCCAACTCCAACCTGGTGCCGCACTGGGCGAGCTGGGAACACTTCAACGAACTCGACGCCAAAGGCCTGGCCATGTACGGCCAGATGACCGCCGGCAGCTGGATTTACATCGGCAGCCAGGGCATCGTCCAGGGCACTTACGAAACCTTCGTTGAGGCCGGTCGTCAGCACTACAACGACAACCTCACCGGCAAGTGGGTCCTGACTGCCGGTCTCGGTGGCATGGGCGGCGCTCAGCCTCTGGCCGCGACCCTGGCTGGCGCTTGCTCGCTGAACATCGAATGCCAGCAAGTCAGCATCGACTTCCGTCTGAAAAGCCGTTACGTCGACGAGCAGGCCAAAGACCTCGACGACGCCTTGGCGCGCATCGACAAATACACCAAAGAAGGCAAGGCGATCTCCATCGCGCTGCTGGGTAACGCGGCAGAAATCCTTCCGGAACTGGTCAAGCGCGGCGTGCGCCCGGACATGGTCACCGACCAGACCAGTGCCCACGACCCGCTCAACGGTTACCTTCCGGCCGGCTGGACCTGGGACGAATACCGCGCCCGCGCCAAGACCGAGCCGGCCGCTGTGATCAAGGCCGCCAAGCAATCGATGGCGGTGCACGTCAAAGCCATGCTGGAATTCCAGAAGCAAGGCATTCCGACCTTCGACTACGGCAACAACATCCGTCAGATGGCGCAGGAAGAAGGCGTCGAAAACGCCTTCGATTTCCCGGGTTTCGTACCGGCCTATATCCGTCCGCTGTTCTGCCGTGGCATCGGCCCGTTCCGCTGGGCGGCGCTGTCGGGTGATCCGCAAGACATCTACAAGACCGATGCCAAGGTCAAAGAACTGATCCCGGACGATGCCCACCTGCACAACTGGCTGGACATGGCCCGCGAGCGCATCAGCTTCCAGGGTCTGCCGGCTCGTATCTGCTGGGTTGGCCTGGGCCTGCGCGCCAAGCTCGGTCTGGCGTTCAACGAAATGGTCCGTAGCGGCGAGCTGTCGGCGCCCATCGTGATCGGTCGCGACCACCTCGACTCCGGTTCGGTCGCAAGCCCGAACCGCGAAACCGAATCGATGCAGGACGGTTCCGACGCTGTCTCCGACTGGCCACTGCTCAACGCCCTGCTCAATACCGCGAGCGGCGCGACCTGGGTTTCCCTGCACCACGGCGGCGGCGTCGGCATGGGCTTCTCGCAGCACTCGGGCATGGTGATTGTCTGCGACGGCACTGACGAAGCGGCCGAGCGCATTGCGCGCGTGCTGCACAACGACCCGGCCACCGGCGTCATGCGTCACGCCGATGCCGGTTACCAGATCGCCATCGACTGCGCCAAGGAACAGAGCCTGAACCTGCCGATGATTACCGGCAAATAATGCTTTCCCCTGTAGGAGCGAGCCTGCTCGCGATGAGGTCAGCAAATTCAGCAAATCCACTGACTGACACACCGCAATCGCGAGAAGGCTTACTCCTACAAAAGCCAAAACAAGAACAAAACCCGGAACAATCCACAGAGGTTGAATCATGGCTGGCAACACCGATCGTGCAAGCAACAAACCGTTGATCGAAAGGCGTTCGATCGACTACATCCCGGAAGCGGAAAGACACGGTCGTCTGTTCAGTCAGTTCACCCTGTGGATGGGTGCCAACCTGCAAATCACTGCGATTGTAACCGGGGCCCTGGCCGTGGTGCTGGGCGGTGATGTGTTCTGGTCGCTGATCGGTCTGTTGATCGGTCAATTGCTCGGCGGCGGCGTCATGGCGCTGCATGCGGCGCAAGGGCCGAAACTTGGCTTGCCGCAAATGATCTCCAGCCGTGTGCAGTTCGGGGTTTATGGCGCGGCCATCCCGATCGTGCTGGTGTGCCTGATGTACCTGGGCTTCACCGCGACCGGAACCGTACTGTCCGGCCAGGCGCTGGGCCAGTTGTTTGGCGTCAGCGACACCGTCGGCATTCTGATTTTCGCCAGTGTCATCGTGCTGGTCACGGTGCTCGGTTATCGGGTCATCCACTGGATTGGCCGGGTCGCCAGTGTCATTGGTGTGATCGCCTTCGTTTATCTGTTCAGCCGTCTGATCAGTCAGGTTGACGTTGGCGCACTTCTGCAAATCCGTCACTTCAGCTGGAGCAGCTTCCTGCTCGCGGTATCGCTTGCCGCTTCCTGGCAGATCGCTTTCGGCCCTTACGTGGCTGACTATTCCCGTTACCTGCCGAGCAACACTTCGGCGGTTAAAACCTTCTTCGCCGCCGGTGCCGGCTCTGTGGTTGGCGCACAAGTGGCGATGATCCTCGGCGTGTTCGCCGCAGCGTCCTCCAACGGCCAGTTCGCCGGTCACGAGGTGGCTTACATCGTCGGTCTGGGCGGAGCCGGTGCAACTGCCGCGCTGCTGTACTTCAGCATCGCGTTCGGCAAGGTCACCATCTCGACGCTGAACTCCTACGGCAGCTTCATGTGCATCGCGACCATCATCAGTGGTTTCAAAGGGCACCTGACGGTGACGCGCCTGCAGCGTCTGGTTTTCGTGCTGGTGATTGTCGGTGCGGCGACCCTGATTGCGCTGCTCGGTCAGCACTCGTTCCTCGGTGCATTCAAGTCGTTCATCCTGTTCCTGCTCGCCTTTTTCACCCCGTGGAGCGCGATCAATCTGGTGGACTACTACTGCATCACCCGCGAGCGCTACGACGTGCCGGCACTGGCCGATCCGAACGGCCGCTACGGGCGCTGGAACATCCTCGGCATCAGCGTCTATGTGTTCGGCGTGCTGGTGCAACTGCCGTTTATCTCCACCAAGTTCTACACCGGTCCGCTGGTGGCAGCGCTGGGTGATGTGGATATCTCCTGGATCATCGGTCTGGTGCTGCCCGCCGCTGTGTATTACGTGTGCGCGAAAAAATGGCACAGCGCGGTACCTGATCAACTGATTCTGCCGGTCGAGCAGAACAGCCATGCACAACCTGAAAAAAGCGGGGCCAGTCGCGTAGCGGCGCAGGCCTGATTGGACGTGGACAGGGCTGGATGCCTCTTGACTGCCGTAAGCCCAATTCATGATTAGGAGCGTCACGACAATGAAATCGAACAAGACCCTGCTGACCGCATTGCTTTCCATGGGCCTGCTGGCCAGTGCCGGCGCCACTCAGGCAGCCGGCTGGTGCGAATCGGGCAAACCGGTGAAATTCGCCGGGCTGAACTGGGAAAGCGGCATGCTGCTGACCGATGTGCTGCAAGTAGTGCTGGAGAAAGGTTACGACTGCAAGACCGACAGCCTGCCGGGCAACTCCATCACCATGGAAAACGCCCTGAGCAGCAACGATATTCAAGTGTTCGCCGAAGAGTGGGTCGGCCGCAGCGAGGTCTGGAACAAGGCCGAGAAGGCCGGTAAGGTCGTCGGTGTCGGCGCGCCGGTCGTCGGTGCGGTGGAAGGCTGGTACGTGCCGCGCTACGTGATCGAAGGCGACGCCAAGCGCAAGCTTGAGGCGAAAGCCCCAGACCTGAAAAACATCGCTGATCTGGGCAAATACGCGGCCATCTTCAAAGACGCCGAAGAGCCTTCCAAGGGCCGTTTCTACAACTGCCCGGCCGGCTGGACCTGCGAGCTGGACAACAGCGAAATGCTGAAAAGCTACGGCCTCGAAAACAGCTACACCAACTTCCGCCCGGGCACCGGCCCGGCACTCGATGCAGCAGTGCTGTCGAGTTACAAGCGTGGCGAGCCGATCCTGTTCTACTACTGGTCGCCAACACCGCTGATGGGTCAGATCGACGCGGTCAAACTCGAAGAGAAACCGGGCGTCGACAAGTCTGTGAGCATCAAGGTCGGCCTCTCGAAAACCTTCCACGAACAGGCTCCGGAACTGGTGGCCGTGCTGGAAAAGGTCAACCTGCCAATCGACTTGCTGAACCAGAATCTGGGTCGCATGGCCAAAGAACGTATCGAGTCGCCAAAACTGGCGAAAATCTTCCTCAAGGAACATCCTGAGGTCTGGCACGCGTGGGTCAGTGACGACGCAGCCAAGAAAATCGACGCGGCGCTGTAGGTCGATACCTCCCGGCTAACCGTGAGGCAGGCCGGGAGATATGCCGTAAACGCTTGATTGAGATTTCTGATTGAGAGCCGCTTATGTTTCCCGAGAGCTTTACCTTTTCCATCGCCGACTGGGTCAACGGTTGGGTCGATTCGCTGGTCACCAACTACGGTGATGTGTTCCGCCACATCTCCGACACCCTGTTGTGGGCCATCGTCAATCTCGAAGGCTTGCTGCGTGCGGCGCCGTGGTGGTTGATGCTGGCGATCGTCGGTGTCGTCGCCTGGCACGCCACACGCAAAGTGGTGACCACGGCGGTCATCGTCGGTCTGCTGTTCCTCGTCGGCGCCGTTGGCCTGTGGGACAAACTCATGCAGACCCTGGCGCTGATGATGGTCGCGACGATCATTTCGGTGCTGATCGGCATCCCGCTGGGGATTCTCTCGGCGCGCAGCAATCGCCTGCGTTCGGTGCTGATGCCGCTGCTCGACATCATGCAGACCATGCCAAGTTTCGTGTACCTGATCCCGGTGCTGATGCTGTTCGGTCTGGGCAAGGTCCCGGCGATTTTCGCCACGGTGATCTACGCCGCGCCACCGCTGATCCGCCTGACCGATCTGGGTATTCGCCAGGTCGACGGCGAAGTCATGGAAGCGATCAACGCTTTCGGCGCCAATCGCTGGCAGCAACTGTTCGGCGTGCAACTGCCGCTGGCCCTGCCAAGCATCATGGCCGGGATCAACCAGACCACCATGATGGCCCTGTCGATGGTGGTGATCGCCTCGATGATCGGCGCCCGTGGCCTGGGTGAAGATGTGCTGGTGGGCATTCAGACCCTCAACGTCGGACGCGGTCTTGAAGCCGGTCTGGCGATCGTGATTCTCGCAGTGGTCATCGACCGCATTACCCAGGCGTACGGTCGGCCACGGCATGAGGTGAGCAAATGAGCAACGCAACCGTGAGCAAGATCGAAGTCAAAAATGTCTTCAAGATTTTCGGCAACCGCGCCAAGGATGCGTTGGCCATGGTCGGTCAGGGCAAAACCAAGGATCAGGTGCTGAACGAAACCGGTTGCGTGGTCGGCGTCAACGACCTGTCGCTGAGCATCGGCACCGGCGAGATTTTCGTGATCATGGGCCTGTCCGGCTCCGGCAAATCGACGCTGGTACGCCACTTCAATCGCCTCATCGACCCGACCAGCGGCGCGATCCTGGTCGATGGCGTGGACATCCTGCAATACGACATGGAAGCCCTGCGCGAATTTCGCCGGCACAAGATCAGCATGGTGTTCCAGAGCTTCGGCCTGCTGCCGCACAAGACCGTGCTCGACAACGTCGCCTACGGCCTGAAGGTGCGCGGCGAGAGCAAGCAAATGTGCTCCGAACGTGCGCTGCACTGGATCAACACCGTGGGCCTCAAAGGCTATGAAAACAAATACCCGCATCAACTCTCCGGCGGCATGCGTCAGCGCGTCGGTCTGGCCCGGGCCTTGGCGGCGGACACTGACATCATCCTGATGGACGAAGCGTTCAGCGCCCTCGATCCGCTGATCCGCGCCGAGATGCAGGATCAGTTGCTGGAGCTGCAAAAGACTCTGCACAAGACCATCGTCTTCATCACCCACGACCTCGACGAGGCCGTGCGCATCGGCAATCGCATCGCGATCCTCAAGGACGGCCGCCTGATTCAGGTCGGCACGCCGAAAGAGATCCTGCATTCGCCGGCGGACGAATATGTCGACCGCTTCGTGCAGCGGCGGGCGGCGGTGGTTTAAGAGATTCGCGGCGTTTGTGCCGACCTTTTCGCGAGCAAGCCCGCTCCCACATTGGATAGTTGGTGTATTTAAAATTTGTGTTCGGCACAGATCCAATGTGGGAGCGGGCTTGCTCGCGAAGGCGTCGGCAGAGCTGCATCAATATTCGGGTAAGAGGTCAATGATGTCCCAGGCTGAAAAAATCGTTATCGCCGACGCCCCGATGCGTTGGCAGGATGTGGTCGCGGTAGCCCGTCACGGCGCGCAGCTCGAGCTGTCGGCCCAGACCTGGGCGCGCATCGAAAATGCCCAAGGCATCGTCCAGCGCATCGTCGAAAGCGGCGAGCGCGCCTATGGCGTCAACACCGGTCTGGGCGGCTTGTCCAACGTCTCGCTCAAGGATGAACAACTCAGCCAGCTCTCGCGCAACACCTTGCTCAGCCACGCCTGTGGCGTCGGCCCGGTACTCGCCGACGAACAGACCCGCGCCATCATCTGCGCCGCCATTCACAACTACAGCCACGGTAAATCCGGGATTCATCGCCGGGTGGTCGAAGCGCTGCTGGCGCTGCTCAATCTTGGCATTACTCCGCAGGTGCCCTCGCAAGGTTCGGTGGGTTATCTGACCCACATGGCGCACATCGGCATCGCGCTGCTGGGCGTGGGCAATGTCAGCTATCGCGGGCAGATCACCTCGGCGCAACAGGCTCTGGCCGAAGAAGGCCTGCAACCGGTGCAACTCGGTGCGAAGGATGGCTTGTGCCTGGTCAACGGCACGCCGTGCATGACCGGCCTCAGCTGTCTGGCGATTGCCGATGCCACGCGTCTGGTGCAATGGGCCGACGTCATCGGTGCCATGAGTTTCGAAGCGCAACGCGGGCAGATCGCCGCGTTCGATGCCGAGATCATCGCGCTCAAGCCGCACCCGGGCATGCAGCACGTCGGCATCAACCTGCGTGCGTTGCTCGATGGAAGTGAAGTGATTGCGTCGAGCAAAGGCATTCGTACGCAGGATGCGCTGAGTATCCGTTCTATCCCGCAGGTGCACGGCGCCGCCCGCGATCAACTGGATCACGCGATCAAACAGGTCGAAGCCGAACTCAACGGCTGCACCGACAACCCGCTGTTGCTCGGCACGCCGGACAACTTCCGCGTCATGTCGCAAGCCAACCCTCACGGGCAATCGGTGGCGATGGCGGCGGATCTGCTGGCCATCGCCATGGCCGAAATCGGCTCGATTGCCGAGCGTCGCCTCGATCGTTTGGTTAACCCGCACGTCAGCGGTCTGCCGGCATTTCTGGTGGCCAATCCGGGGGTGAACTCCGGGATGATGATCGTGCAGTACGTCGCCGCGTCGCTGTGTGCGGAAAACCGTCAACTGGCGCAACCGGCGGTGCTCGACAACTACATCACCTCGGGCCTGCAGGAAGACCACTTGAGCATGGGCACCAACGCCGCGCTCAAGCTGCACCGTGCGCTGGAAAACTGCACACAGATCCTCGCCATCGAATATCTGCTGGCGGCGCAGGCGTTTGAATTTCTCAAGGAACAACGCTTCGGCGCCGGCACCGATGTGGCGTGGCGACTGCTGCGGGAAAAGGTCCCGGCCTACGATCAGGATCGCTGGCTGGCGCCGGACATCGGCGCCGCTGCGAGCGTGTTGAAAGACCCGAATCTGCCGCACACGTTACTGCCGAATTTGCACTGATTTTTTAAACGCCAGCGTGCCAAGGCGCGGATCGCCCAAAAGGCGAAATGCGACGGACAACGGAATAATCCGGAGCGACTGGCGAGCCAATAACAAACTCTCAAAAGGAGCATTTTAATGACTGCGCTAAACCTGATTCCCGGCCAACTGAGCCTGGCTCAACTGCGTGACGTCTACCAGCACCCGGTCAAGCTGAGCCTCGACAACAGCGCCTCGGCGCAGATCGAAGCCAGCGTGGCCTGCGTCGAGCAGATCCTCGCCGAGAACCGCACAGCCTACGGCATCAACACCGGGTTCGGCCTGCTGGCCTCGACCCGCATCGCCAGCGAAGACCTCGAAAACCTGCAGCGCTCGCTGGTGCTGTCCCACGCCGCCGGCGTCGGCCAGCCGATCAGCGATGAGCTGGTGCGCCTGATCATGGTGCTCAAGGTCAACAGCCTCAGCCGTGGTTTCTCCGGTATCCGCCGCGTGGTGATCGATGCGCTTATCGCGCTGATCAACGCCGAGGTTTACCCGCACATTCCATTGAAGGGTTCGGTGGGCGCATCCGGTGACTTGGCGCCGCTGGCGCACATGTCGCTGGTGCTGCTGGGCGAGGGCAAGGCGCGTTACAAGGGCGAATGGATGGAAGCGACCGAAGCGCTGAAAGTTGCCGGTCTGACGCCACTGACGCTGGCGGCCAAAGAAGGTCTGGCGCTGCTGAATGGCACGCAGGTTTCCACGGCGTTTGCGTTGCGTGGCTTGTTTGAAGGTGAAGATTTGTTTGCCGGCGCGTTGGCGCTGGGCGGTCTGACGGTTGAAGCGGTACTTGGTTCGCGCTCGCCGTTCGACGCACGCATTCACGCGGCTCGCGGCCAGAAAGGCCAGATCGATGCCGCTGCCGCTTACCGCGATCTGCTCGGTGAGCGCAGCGAAGTCTCCGACTCGCACCAGAACTGCGAAAAGGTCCAGGACCCGTATTCGCTGCGCTGCCAGCCACAAGTCATGGGTGCCTGCCTGACCCAGTTCCGTCAGGCCGCTGAAGTGCTGGCGGTCGAAGCCAACGCCGTGTCGGATAACCCATTGGTATTCGCAGCCGAAGGCGATGTGATTTCCGGCGGTAACTTCCACGCCGAACCGGTGGCCATGGCGGCTGACAACATGGCGCTGGCCATTGCCGAAATCGGCTCGCTGAGCGAGCGCCGTATCTCGCTGATGATGGACAAGCACATGTCGCAACTGCCGCCGTTCCTGGTGGCCAATGGCGGGGTGAACTCCGGTTTCATGATCGCTCAAGTGACCGCAGCGGCCTTGGCCAGCGAAAACAAGGCGCTGTCCCATCCGCATTCGGTGGACAGCCTGCCGACTTCGGCCAACCAGGAAGACCACGTGTCGATGGCCCCGGCGGCGGGCAAGCGCCTGTGGGAAATGGCCGAGAACACGCGTGGAATTCTCGCGGTGGAATGGCTGGCGGCGGTGCAAGGGCTGGATCTGCGTAGCGGTCTGAAGACTTCGGCGAAGCTGGAACAGGCGCGGGCGATTCTGCGTCGCGAAGTGCCGTTCTACGAGAAGGACCGCTTCTTTGCGCCGGACATCAATGCCGCGACCGAACTGCTGGCTTCGCGGTGCCTGACCGAACTGGTTCCGGCCAAGCTGCTGCCTAGTTTGTAAGTGGGTTTTCAAGGGGAGGTTTGTTGTTACTGAAATCTATCCCCCTCACCCCAACCCTCTCCCCCAAGGGGGAGAGGGGGAAGGGAGCCGATCTCGGTGAGCTTCGAGACCTGAGTTCGGCTCAGTAATTTCAGGTCGATGTACCTCGAAAGAACAACCCGGTCAGTCCCCTCTCCCTCCGGGAGAGGGCTAGGGTGAGGGGCTTTTGAAGGCCGCTCACCAAACAGAATCCAACGGAGGCCAACAGTGAAAACCCTCTGGCAACACTGCCACGTCGCAACCATGGCGCAAGGCGTCTACTCGATCATCGAGGATGCGGCCATCGTGACGTCCGGTGCGCTCATCGAGTGGATCGGCCCGCGTGATCAATTGCCGTCCGGCGAGTACCCGGACGTCAATGATCTGCAAGGTGCATGGGTCACTCCCGGCCTGATCGACTGCCACACCCATACGGTGTTCGGCGGCAACCGCAGCGGTGAATTCGAAAAGCGCCTGCAAGGCGTCAGCTACGCTGAGATCGCCGCGCAGGGCGGTGGTATCGCCAGCACCGTGCGCGCGACGCGCGAAGCGACTGAAGACGAGCTGTTCGCCAGCGCCGCCAAACGCCTGAAAAGCCTGATGCGCGACGGCGTGACCACGGTCGAAATGAAATCCGGCTACGGCCTCGATCTGGTCAATGAACGCAAAATTCTCCGGGTCATCCGCCGTCTGGCCAACGAGCTGCCGATCAGCGTGCGCAGCACCTGTCTCGCCGCTCACGCGTTGCCACCGGAATACAAGGACCGCGCTGACGATTACATCGAGCTGATCTGCACTGAGATGCTGCCGGCGCTGGCCGCCGAAGGTCTGGTCGATGCGGTGGATGCATTTTGCGAATACCTGGCGTTCTCGCCGGAGCAGGTCGAGCGTGTGTTCGTCGCCGCGCAAAAACTCGGTCTGCCGGTGAAGCTGCACGCCGAGCAACTGTCGTCGCTGCACGGCTCCAGCCTCGCTGCGCGCTATCACGCGTTGTCTGCCGATCATCTGGAGTTCATGGACGAGGCCGACGCCATCGCCATGGCCGCATCCGATACCGTCGCGGTGTTGCTGCCGGGCGCGTTCTATTTCCTGCGTGAAACCCAGTTGCCGCCGATGGAAGCCCTGCGCAAGCATAAAGTGAAGATCGCCATCGCCAGCGACCTCAACCCCGGCACCTCGCCAGCGCTATCGTTGCGCCTGATGCTGAACATGGCCTGCACCTGTTTCCGCATGACCCCGGAAGAGGCCCTGGCCGGTGCGACCATTCATGCTGCGCAAGCGTTGGGCATGGCCGCCACCCACGGTTCGCTGGAAGTCGGCAAGGTCGCGGATTTCGTTGCCTGGCACATTGATCGCCCGGCGGACCTGGCTTATTGGCTCGGTGGCGATCTGGACAAACGCGTCGTGCGTCACGGCGTCGAATCAAGTCTGTAGGAGAGCGGTTGTGGATAAGGTTCTGAACTTCAAACAAGGTCGTGTGCCGCTGCTGATCAGCATGCCCCACGCCGGTGTGCGTCTGACGCCGGCGGTCGAGGCCGGGTTGATTCCGGACGCGAAAAGCCTGCCGGACACCGACTGGCACATTCCGCAGCTTTACGATTTTGCTGAAGAACTCGGCGCCAGTACGTTGGCCGCCGAATACTCGCGTTTTGTGATCGACCTGAATCGCCCGTCCGACGACAGACCGCTTTACGCCGGCGCCACCACCGGGCTGTATCCGGCGACGCTGTTCGATGGCATCCCGCTGTTCAAGCAAGGGCAGGAGCCTTCAAAAGAGGAGCGTGCGACTTATCTGGAACAGATCTGGACGCCGTATCACCGCACCTTGCAGGAAGAACTGGAGCGTCTGAAAGCCGAGTTTGGTTATGCGCTGTTGTTCGATGCGCACTCGATCCGCTCGATCATCCCGCACCTGTTCGACGGCAAGTTGCCGGACTTCAACCTCGGCACCTTCAACGGCGCCAGTTGCGATCCACAACTGGCCACGCAACTGGAAGCGATTTGCGCGCGTCACGGCGATTACAGCCATGTACTCAACGGCCGTTTCAAGGGTGGCCACATCACCCGTCACTACGGCAACCCGGCCGAGAACATTCACGCGGTGCAACTGGAACTGGGCCAGTGCACCTACATGGAAGAGTTCGAACCGTTCCGCTATCGCGCCGATCTGGCCGAGCCGACGCGGGTGGTGCTCAAGGAATTGCTGCAGGGCTATCTGGCGTGGGGCCAAAAACACTACAGCAAGTAATCACGCAATTCCCTGTGGGAGCGAGCCTGCTCGCGAAGGCGTCCGGTCAGCCAGCATCTACGTTGACTGACACACCGCATTCGCGAGCAGGCTCGCTCCCACAGGATGGTGTACACCCTGCGAAGTTGATGGCTGACAAACGGTGACTGTCCCGGAGCATGCTCATTGACGCAAATCGGGTTTATGATGCCCAACGGCAGAATAATAGAAGTCCCCCCAGGGATGACCTCGACCCCTTACGGAGCGCGCAATGCAGACTTTGTTTCCGCAGATCAAACCTCACGCCCGGCACGATCTGGCTGTCGATGACACCCATACTCTTTATGTAGACGAAAGCGGCTCGCCGGAAGGTTTGCCGGTCGTCTTCATTCACGGCGGTCCTGGCGCCGGTTGCGACGCGCAGAGCCGTCGCTATTTCGACCCGAACCTGTATCGCATCGTCACCTTCGACCAGCGTGGCTGTGGACGTTCCACCCCGCATGCCAGCCTGGAAAACAACACCACCTGGGATCTGGTCGCTGACCTCGAGCGCATTCGCAAGCACTTGGGCATCGATAAATGGGTGCTTTTTGGCGGCTCGTGGGGTTCGACCCTGGCGCTGGCCTATGCGCAAACCCACCCTGAACGCGTTCACGGTTTGATCCTGCGTGGGATCTTTCTCTGCCGCCCGCAGGAAATCGAGTGGTTTTATCAGGCCGGCGCCAGCCGTCTGTTCCCTGATTACTGGCAGGACTACATTGCGCCGATCCCGCTCGACGAGCGCGACGACCTGCTCAGCGCTTTCCACAAGCGCCTGACCGGCAACGATCAAATAGCCCAGATGCACGCGGCTAAAGCCTGGTCGACCTGGGAAGGGCGCACCGCGACGCTGCGGCCGAATCCGCTGGTGGTCGATCGCTTCTCCGAACCGCAGCGCGCGCTGTCGATTGCGCGGATCGAATGCCATTACTTCACCAACAATGCGTTCCTTGAGCCGAATCAACTGATTCGCGATATGGGTAAGATCGCCCATCTGCCGGGCGTGATCATTCACGGTCGTTACGACGTGATCTGTCCGCTGGACAATGCGTGGGAATTGCACCAGGCCTGGCCGAACAGCGAACTGCAGGTGATCCGCGATGCCGGCCATGCTGCGTCCGAGCCGGGCATAACCGATGCGCTGGTGCGCGCCGCGAGCAAAATGGCCCGGCGTCTGCTCGACCTGCCGCCCGAAGAAGCATGAAGGGGCTTTTACAGCGCGTTCGTGGTGCGCGAGTCGAAGTGGCGGGCGAGGTGGTTGGCGCGGTCGATCAGGGTTTGCTGGTGCTGGTAGCGGTCGAACCCGACGACACGCGTGCCAGCGCCGACAAACTTCTGCATAAGCTGCTTAACTATCGGGTATTCAGCGACGCCGAGGGCAAGATGAACTTGTCTCTGGCGGATGTTGGCGGCGGGTTGCTGCTGGTCTCTCAGTTCACTCTGGCTGCCGACACCAAAAGCGGGTTGCGACCGAGTTTTTCGACGGCGGCTCCTCCGGCCCTGGGCGAGGAATTGTTCGACTATCTATTAAGCAAAGCGAAACAGATGCATGGCACTGTGGCATCAGGTAGATTCGGCGCGGATATGCAGGTGCACCTGGTCAATGATGGCCCGGTAACCTTCCTGTTACAGACTTGAAAGCGCTTGAAACATCTTTTTAAGGGCATTTCGACTGAAAACAGGCAATTTTCGCGATAAATACTTTGTTACCCCTGATGCGTTGTCATGCGGGCTACTAGATAATCGCGCGCTACGGGGATCAGCGTTCGTTGGTCCATTTTGACTTAGGTAGAGACTTGTCCGGATCCGATTGGGGAATCATTTTGCCCCAGCGGAGTCGGAACAATGCTCGCCAACTTGGCAAGAGTGTTCTGGAAGGTCGGTTTTTTACTACCGAAAACCCTACAGGCACTTCATCTGGCCGTTGGTTTATTGATCTGTTTTCGGCGAGGGTTGCTCGTGATTGTTAGTCCCTGTAATGCAGCAAAAATGTCTGCCAAACGCATGCGAAGTGCCCTGGTAGCGGGTTCGGCGCTCCTGTGCCTGCTCAGCGCCGGTCAGCTTTGGGCGTTCAATCTTGACGATGTATCGACCAAGGCCAAAGAGCTGGCCGGGCAGAAATTCGAAGCCCCGCGCAGCAACCTGCCGAACGAATTCCGTGACATGAAGTTCGCGGACTATCAGAAAATCCGCTTCCTCACCGAAAAGGCTGAGTGGGCCGATCAGAAGACCCCGTTCAAATTGTCCTTCTATCACCAGGGTATGCACTTCGATACACCGGTGAAAATCAACGAAATCACGGCGAACACCGTCGAAGAGATCAAATACGATCCTTCCCGTTTCGATTTCGGCGATCTGAAATTCGATCCGAAAGCCACCGAACAACTGGGTTATGCCGGTTTCCGTGTGCTGTACCCGATCAACAAGGCCGACAAGCAAGACGAAATCATGACCATGCTCGGCGCGAGCTACTTCCGCGTCGTCGGCAAGGGGCACACCTACGGTCTGTCGGCCCGTGGTCTGGCGATTGATACCGCGCTGCCGTCGGGTGAAGAATTCCCGCGTTTCCGAGAGTTCTGGATTCAGCAGCCGAAGCCGGGTGACAAGCACCTGGTGATCTTCGCGCTGCTCGACTCGCCGCGTGCCACCGGTGCCTATCGTCTGATCCTGCGTCCGGGCAGCGACACCATCGTCGACGTCAAGGCGCAGGTCTTCCTGCGTGACAAAGTCGGCAAACTGGGCATCGCGCCGCTGACCAGCATGTTCCTGTTCGGTGCCAACCAGCCGTCGAAAGTCCTCAACTATCGTCGTGAACTGCACGACTCCAGTGGCCTGTCGATCCATGCCGGTAACGGCGAGTGGATCTGGCGTCCGCTGAACAACCCGAAACACCTGGCCGTGAGCAACTTCAGCGTCGAGAACCCGCGTGGTTTCGGTCTGCTGCAACGTGGCCGCGACTTCAGCCATTACGAAGACCTCGACGATCGCTACGACAAGCGCCCAAGCGCCTGGATCGAGCCGAAGGGCGAGTGGGGCAAGGGCACCGTTGATCTGGTAGAAATTCCGACCGCCGACGAAACCAACGACAACATCGTTGCGTTCTGGAGCCCGGAAACCATGCCGGAGCCAGGCAAGCCACTGGACTTCGCCTACCGCCTGCACTGGACCATGGACGAAGCGGCGATTCACGCGCCGGACAGCGCCTGGGTTTCGCAGACGCTGCGCTCCACCGGTGACGTCAAGCAATCGAACCTGATCCGTCAGCCGGACGGCAGCGTTGCCTACCTGGTCGACTTCGAAGGTCCATCGCTGGCGGCTCTGACCCCGGACGCCGACGTGCGCAGCCAGGTCAGTGTTGGCGACAACGCCGAACTGGTTGAAAACAGCGTGCGTTACAACCCTGAAACCAAGGGCTGGCGTTTGACCCTGCGGATGAAAATCAAGGACGCGAGCAAGTCGACAGAGATGCGTGCCGCTCTGGTTCAGCCGGTTGTGACTGCTGATCTGGCGAAATCGGTGCCGGCGTCCAATTCGTCCGTCGCCAAGGCCGACAAGGTCGCGGCCAAACAACAAGAGAAACTCGACAAGGAAGCCAAGGCTGCCGAGGCCAAACAGGCCGACGCCAAGCCAGTAGCAGATGCCAAGGACAAGGCCAACAAAGACGCTAAGCAGCCAGCAGCTGCGGACGCGGCCCCAGCCACACCGGAATCGGCCCCGACTGAAGAAGTCCTGACCGAGACCTGGAGCTATCAGTTGCCTGCCGATGAGTAACTCTCAAGTACAGCCAGAAACTCTGTCCGAGTATCTGGCGCATCTGCCGATGACCGACGAACAGCGCGCGGAACTCGCGGGCTGCCAGTCGTTCAGCGAGCTGCACCAACGCTTGTCGTCCTCGACGTTCGACGCCCCTGCCGAAGCCGCCCAGGCTTCGGTGGGCAAGCGCTTGACCCTGAGCACCGCCGAAGAACTGGAAGACGCGGAGATGCTGGTGCTCGACGCCAGCGGTCGCGTCAGCATGAAGGCGACGCCGCCGATCCGTCGCACCAAGGTCGTGCCGGAGCCGTGGCGCACCAATATTCTGGTGCGTGGCTGGCGTCGTCTGACCGGTCGCACCAACCCGCCGCAGCCGCCGAAGGACGAGAATGTCCTGCCGGCTGCGCGCTGGCGCACCGTAGGTTCGATCCGTCGCTACATTCTGTTGCTGCTGATGCTCGGCCAGACCATCGTCGCCGGTTGGTACATGAAAGGCATCATGCCGTATCAGGGCTGGTCGTTCGTCGACCTCGAAGAAGTCCTGCATCAACCGTTGCTGCAAACCGCCACGCAAGTGCTGCCGTATGCGTTGCAGACCAGCATCCTGATTCTGTTCGGGATTCTGTTCTGCTGGGTATCGGCCGGTTTCTGGACTGCGCTGATGGGCTTCCTTGAACTGCTCACCGGTCACGATAAATACCGGATCTCCGGTAAAAGTGCCGGCAACGAGCCGATTGCCAAGGATGCGCGCACCGCACTGGTAATGCCGATCTGCAACGAAGACGTGCCGCGCGTGTTCGCCGGTCTGCGTGCGACGTTCGAGTCGGTCGCCGCCACCGGTGATCTGGATCGTTTCGACTTCTTCGTCCTCAGCGACAGTAACGACACCGATATCTGCGTGGCCGAGCAACAGGCCTGGCTGGACGTCTGCCGTGAAGCCAAAGGCTTCGGCAAGATCTTCTATCGCCGCCGTCGTCGTCGTGTGAAACGCAAGAGCGGCAACCTCGACGACTTCTGCCGTCGTTGGGGCGGTGACTACAAGTACATGGTCGTGCTCGACGCCGACTCGGTGATGAGCGGCGAGTGCCTGACCAGTCTGGTGCGTCTGATGGAAGCCACTCCGGACGCCGGGATCATCCAGACGGCGCCGCGTGCGTCGGGCATGGACACCCTGTATGCGCGCATGCAGCAGTTTGCGACCCGCGTATACGGCCCGCTGTTTACCGCCGGTCTGCACTTCTGGCAGTTGGGTGAATCCCACTACTGGGGTCACAACGCGATCATCCGCATGAAGCCGTTCATCGACCACTGCGCCCTGGCGCCGTTGCCGGGCAAAGGTGCGTTCTCCGGTGCGATCCTGTCTCACGACTTCGTTGAAGCCGCGCTGATGCGCCGTGCCGGCTGGGGCGTGTGGATTGCCTACGACCTGCCGGGCAGCTACGAAGAACTGCCGCCGAACCTGCTCGACGAACTCAAGCGTGACCGTCGCTGGTGCCACGGCAACCTGATGAACTTCCGTCTGTTCCTGGTTAAAGGCATGCACCCGGTACACCGGGCGGTGTTCCTGACGGGCGTGATGTCGTACCTGTCGGCGCCGTTGTGGTTCTTCTTCCTGGTGTTGTCGACCGCGCTGCTGGCGGTGAACACATTGATGGAGCCGCAGTACTTCCTCGAACCGCGCCAGCTCTATCCACTGTGGCCACAATGGCACCCGGATAAAGCCATCGCGCTGTTCTCGACAACCATCGTGCTGCTGTTCCTGCCGAAACTGCTGAGCATCATACTGATCTGGGCCAAGGGCGCGAAAGAGTTCGGTGGCAAGTTCAAGGTGACTCTGTCGATGCTGCTGGAGATGCTCTTCTCCATGCTGCTGGCGCCGGTGCGGATGATTTTCCACACCCGTTTCGTCCTGGCCGCGTTCCTCGGCTGGGCAGCGACCTGGAACTCGCCGCAGCGTGACGACGACTCGACGCCATGGAGCGAAGCGGTCAAGCGCCACGGCCCGCAAACCCTGCTGGGTTTCTGCTGGGCACTGCTGGTGATCTGGCTGAACCCGAGCTTCCTCTGGTGGCTGGTGCCGATTGTCGGTTCGCTGATGTTGTCGATTCCGGTGTCGGTGATTTCCAGTCGTGTCGGTCTGGGCCTCAAATCCCGTGACGAGAGCCTGTTCCTCATCCCTGAGGAATACAATCCGCCACAGGCGCTGCTGGCGACCGATCAGTACACCCACGAAAATCGTTACCACGCCCTCAACGACGGCTTTGTCCGCGCGGTGGTCGATCCACAGCAGAACGCTTTGGCGTGCTCGCTGGCGACTTCCCGTCACGGTCAGGCCGAACCGATCGAGTGGCTACGTCAGGAGCGTGTGCGTCACGCGATCAAGGTCGGCCCGGCCGGGCTGAATAACCACGAGCGCTTGCAACTGCTGAGCGATCCGGTTGCGCTGGGTCGTCTGCACGAGCAAGTGTGGGCCGAAGGTCACGCCGAGTGGCTGGATGCATGGCGCGCTTCGGTGAAAGCCGATCCGCATGCACCGCTACTGCCGCTCAAGCCTGTTAGCCTGCAGGCGCAACCGGCCTGATGAAGAAACCCCGCGATGTTGCGGGGTTTTTTTTGCCTGCTGAAAAGCCCCCTCACCCTAACCCTCTCCCGGAGGGAGAGGGGACTGACGGGGGGATGCTTCAGAGATACGCCGACCTGATCTAGCGGTGTTGAATCCATAATCGACTCGGTCATTCAGGTCGATGTATGGCGCAAGACACCTCGGTCGGCCCCCTCTCCCCTCTGGGGAGAGGGCAGGGGTGAGGGCAGGGGTGAGGGTCGGCCTTTGAATGTTAAACAAATCGTCCATTAAACCTTGTGCAAAAAATCGAGTGCGTTAGCATCCGTCCCCGAATTGGCGCACCCGGACAATCTTGTCCATTTCTGTCGGTTTTCGCGCCGCAAACGCAATGGTTTTGGGGACTTGAAGATGAAGAAGTATCTGTCGATGCTGCTGGTCGGCGTCACGGCACTGGTTGCAGTCAATGCGGCGCAGGCCGGCGCCATCGATGACGCGGTCAAGCGCGGCACCTTGAAAGTCGGTATGGATCCGACCTACATGCCGTTCGAAATGACCAACAAGCGCGGCGAAATCATCGGTTTCGAAGTCGACATCCTCAAAGCCATGACCAAGGCCATGGGCGTCAAACTGGAGCTGGTGTCCACCGGTTACGACGGCATCATTCCGGCGCTGATGACCGATAAGTTCGACATGATCGGCAGCGGCATGACCCTGACCCAGGAACGCAACCTGCGCCTGAACTTCAGCGAACCGTTCATTGTGGTCGGCCAGACTCTGCTGATCCGCAAGGAGCTGGAAGGCACCATCAAGTCCTACAAAGACCTGAACACTGCCGACTACCGCATCACCTCCAAGCTCGGCACCACCGGCGAGATGGTCGCCAAGAAGCTGATCTCCAAAGCCAAGTACCACGGCTACGACAACGAGCAGGAAGCTGTGCTCGACGTGGTCAACGGCAAGGCAGACGCCTTCATCTACGACGCGCCGTACAACGTGGTTGCCGTAAACAAGGTCGGCGCCGGCAAACTGGTGTTCCTCGACAAGCCGTTTACCTACGAGCCACTGGCGTTCGGTCTGAAGAAGGGTGACTACGACAGCCTCAACTTCATCAATAACTTCCTGCACCAGATCCACGAAGACGGCACCTACGATCGCATCCATGACAAGTGGTTCAAGAGCACCGAGTGGCTCAAGGACATGGAATAAGCCCGGTCAGATAGACCGAGTCGCCCCATTCGCGAGCAAGCCCGCTCCCACATTGGAATGCGTTCTCCTGTGGGAGCGGCGGTGCGACGATTCGACTTGCCCGCGAAGACGGCCTCCCCGGCGACACAACTTTCGGATTTCGCTAAACCCATGAAACAGAAAAAAGCCCAATGGCCCTGGCACGTCCTCACCGTGCTGGTGCTGATCGGCCTGGCCGGCGCGTTGTATTACGCGACGTCGCTGATGTCCTACGAATGGCGCTGGAACCGCGTGCCGCAGTACTTCGCCTATCAGGCCGAAGAAACCCAGCGCGCTGCCGACATTTCCACGGTCAGTGAACTGGTGCGCAAGGGCGGCAGTGCGCAAATCACCCTGCGCAACGACGCCGGTGACGAGCAGCACCTGACCGTCGACGAAAACAGCCTGCAATTCGCTCAGGGCGACGATGTCGCGGAAGGCGACGTCGTGGGCGTAACCCGGCATTGGGCGGCTGGGCCGCTGTTGTGGGGGCTGTGGACGACGCTTTGGCTGTCGGTGGTCTCTGGTGTTCTCGGCCTGCTGATCGGTCTGGTCACCGGGCTGTGCCGCTTGTCGAGCAACCCGACCCTGCGTGATCTGTCGAGCATTTACGTCGAGCTGGTGCGCGGTACGCCACTGCTGGTGCAGATCTTTATTTTCTACTTCTTCATCGGCACGGTGATGAACCTGTCCCGCGAGTTCGCCGGGATCGCTGCACTGTCGCTGTTCACCGGCGCCTACGTGGCAGAAATCATCCGCTCCGGTGTGCAGTCGATTGCACGCGGCCAGAACGAAGCGGCGCGTTCGCTCGGCCTGAGTGCCGGCCAGTCGATGCGCCATGTGGTGTTGCCGCAAGCGTTCAAACGCGTGCTTCCACCGCTGGCCGGGCAGTTCATCAGCCTGGTCAAGGACACCTCGCTGGTGTCGGTGATCGCTATCACCGAACTGCTGAAAAGCGGTCGTGAAGTCATCACCACCTCGTTTTCGCCGTTCGAGATTCTGTTCTGCGTCGCCGGTTTGTACCTGTTGATCAACCTACCGCTGTCGAAAATCGCCAGCCGGCTTGAGCGGAGGCTCGCGCAAAGTGATTGAAGTCCGCGATCTGGTAAAAGTTTTCGACACCCGTGGCCAGGTGGTACGGGCTGTGGATAACGTCACCACTTCCGTCGCCAAGGGCGAAGTGCTGGTGGTGATCGGCCCATCCGGCTCCGGCAAGTCGACCTTCCTGCGTTGCCTCAATGGTCTGGAGGAATTCGATTCCGGCTCGGTGAGCATCGACGGCCTGCAACTGGCCGACCCGAAAACCGACGTCAACGCCTATCGTCGAGAAGTCGGCATGGTGTTCCAGCATTTCAACCTGTTCCCGCACATGACCGTGCTGGAGAACCTGTGCCTGGCACAGAAAGTCGTGCGCAGGCGTGGCAAGAAAGAGCGCGAAGCCAAGGCCATGGAGTTGCTGCAAAAGGTCGGCATTGCGCAGAAGGCCAATGAGTTTCCGTCACGCCTCTCCGGCGGTCAGCAGCAGCGTGTGGCGATTGCCCGGGCGCTGGCGATGGAGCCGAAGGTCATGTTGTTTGACGAGCCGACTTCGGCGCTCGACCCGGAAATGGTCGGCGAAGTGCTGGATGTTATGAAAAACCTGGCCGTGGAAGGCATGACCATGGTCTGCGTGACCCACGAAATGGGTTTCGCCCGGGAAGTGGCGGATCGGGTGTTGTTCTTCGATCACGGCAAATTGCTCGAAGATGCCGCGCCGGCAGAGTTCTTTGATGCGCCGAAAGATCCCCGCGCTCAGGCCTTCCTGCGTCAGGTCCTTTAATTTCAGCGTCTGCCGGTAAGCCTTCGCGAGCAAGCCCGCTCCCACAGTGGTTTGGTGGCGCTCATGTCATCTGGGCAACACCTCCGTGCCCTGTGGGAGCGGGCTTGCTCGCGAAGGCATCACCTCGGTTCTGAATGAACCGAGGTTTGCGCATCGACTCAGACCTTGAACCGGCCGACCAGCATCTGCAGATGCGTGCCCAACCGCGCCAGCTCAGCGCTGGACGCCGCTGTCTCTTCGCTCGCCGCCGACGTTTGATCCGACACATCGCGCACATTCAACACGCTACGGTTGATTTCTTCAGCCACCGCACTCTGCTGCTCGGCCGCCGCCGCAATCTGCTGGTTCATCGCCTGAATCGCCGACACAGTGCGGGTGATGCTTTCCAGCGAACCACCGGCACGACGGGTCAGCTCGACGCTGCTGTCGGTCAGGGTGCGGCTGTTGTCCATGATCGTTGCGACTTGCTGGGTGCCGTTCTGCAGGCCGACGATCAGCTCTTCGATCTCTTCGGTGGACTTCTGCGTGCGCTGGGCGAGGCTGCGCACTTCGTCGGCAACCACGGCAAAACCACGTCCGGCTTCACCGGCACGCGCCGCTTCAATCGCCGCGTTGAGTGCTAGCAGGTTGGTTTGCTGTGCCACGGACTTGATCACGTCGAGGACGCTGCCGATCTTGTCACTTTCGCGTTTGAGCTCGCCCATGGCTTCGGTGGAGTGGCCGACTTCGGCGGCCAGACGTTCGATCTGCGCGATGGCTTCGCCGACGACTTTGTCGCCTTCACGAGCCTGCTGGTCGGCAGCCACGGCGGCTTCGGAGGCTTCCTCGGCGTTGCGCGCGACTTCCTGCACGGTCGCGGCCATTTCGTTCATGGCGGTGGCGACCTGATCGGTCTCGATCTTCTGATTGTTGACCCCGGCGCTGGTCTGCTCGGTCACTGCCGACAGTTCTTCGGCGGCGCTGGCGATCTGGGTGACGCCATCGCTGATCCCGCCGATCAGGTCGCGCAGGCCTTGGGTCATGCTTTGCATCGACCGCTGCAACTGGCCGAGTTCGTCGCGACGCTGGGACACCAGATTGTGGGTCAGGTCACCAGCGGCGACGCGCTCGGCGACTTTCAGGGTCTGGTTCAGCGGAATGATGATCTGCCGCGTGATCGCCCAAGCCGCCAGCAGACCGAAGGCCACGGCCAGCAAGGTAGCGATGATCAGCATGTTCTTGGCGTGAGCGGCGTCGGTGTCGCGTACGACGGTCTGCGATTCGGTGAGTTTCTTGCTGACATCGAGCAGGATGTCGCCCTGAGTCGACATGCGCGCCTGAGCCTTGGCATTGTTGACCTGCGAGTCGCGGAACTGGGCGACAGCCGCACGGTAGGCCTTGATCGAGTCGGTCGCCTGTTGCAGGTTGGCGATGTGCTGTTCCGGCAGTTTCGCCGGCAAGCTTTCGAGGTTTTTCAAGGCATTGTCGATGGCGTCCAGCGCCGGCTGCTCAGCCTCGGCCTTGCCGCTGTAGGTATAGCCGCGAACCTGATAGCGCGCCTGTTGCAGCAGTTTGCTCAGCTCGATCACGCTGTTGAATTGCGCGACGCTGTCACCCGCAAGCATGGATTTTTCCACTTCGGCGACTTTCGCCACGGCGTTGTCGGCACTGGCGCCGAGCTTGCTGCGGGCGTCTTCACGCTGCACGGTGGCTTGGGTCATGTCGGCGAAGGCGCGCTTGTATTCAGCCACGGCAGCCAATTGCTGATCGACCATCGCCGCGTCGGCGGGTTGTTCGATCAGGCTGCGGGCGGTTTGCAGACCGCTATCAAGTTTGCTCAGCAGCTCATTGACCGCGCCCGGGCCTTGTTCGCCACGGCGTGCTTCATAGTCCAGACGCGCCAGGCGCAGGTCCTTGGTCAGTTCGTTGAGGCTGGAGATAAAACCGAGCTTGTCGCCACGGCTGATGATGCCGCTCATGCCGGTCCAGCCGGTGAAGGTGATCAACAGCGTCAGCAACAGCACCAGGCCGAAACCGATTCCCAGCTTGCGTTTGACGCTGACGTTCCCAAGATTCTCGGCTAACCAACGGTACATGCGACGACTCCCCTCGGACCACTAATTGGACTTATGGGGACTGTATCGGCTGAGTGATGGCAATCTGTAACACCTTTTGTCCGGTATTGCAGGAGGCCCGGTGGCGAGGGACGTGGGGTTTAGAAGAGCCGGGCGAGCAGGGCGGTGACGGCGGTTTCGACGCGCAGGATGCGCTCGCCCAGTTGCACCGGTTGCAGGCCGGACTTGGCCAGCAGGTCGATTTCGTAAGGAATCCAGCCACCTTCAGGGCCGATGGCCAGCGTCACCGGTTCGCTCAGCGCACGGGGGCACGTCGGGAAGTTACCGGGGTGGCCGACCAGCCCGAGCGTGCCTTCGGTAATCGCCGGCAGCCGATCCTCAACGAAAGGCTTGAAGCGTTTCTCGATGATGATTTCCGGCAGCACGGTATCCCGGGCTTGTTCGAGGCCGAGGATCAAGTTTTCGCGAATCGCTTGCGGCTCCAGAAATGGCGTCTGCCAGAAGCTCTTCTCGACGCGGTAGCTGTTGACCAGAATCACCTTCGACACGCCCATGGTCGCCACGGTCTGGAACACCCGGCGGAGCATTTTCGGACGTGGTAGCGCGAGCACCAGGGTCAACGGCAGTTTGGCCGGCGCTGGCTGATCGAGGGTGACACGTAGCTCCGCTTCACCCGCCTCAAGGCGCAGCAGCTCGGCCGAACCCATCAGCCCGTTGATACGGCCAACGCGCAGGCTGTCACCGACTTCCGAGCGGTGAACCTCCTGCATGTGGGTCAGACGACGATCACGCAGGATCACGCGGTCGACCGCGATGAAGTCGGCCTCTTCGAGCAACAGCAGGTTCATGCCTGGGTCGCTGGCGGCTGGTCGTTGTGATCGTCAGCCGGCTTTTCATCCGGGCGTTCGCGCTTGCTGATCAGGCCACCGAACAGAATGCCGATTTCAAACAGCATCCACATCGGCACAGCCAGCAGGGTCTGCGAGAAGATGTCCGGCGGCGTCAGGATCATGCCGACCACGAAGCAACCGATGATCACGTACGGGCGGATTTTCTTCAGGTATTTGACGTCGACCACGCCGATCCACACCAACAGCACCACGGCCACCGGGATTTCAAACGCCACGCCGAAGGCGAAGAACAGCGTCATGACGAAGTCGAGGTAGCTGGCGATGTCGGTCATCATTTCCACGCCGGCCGGGGTGGCGGCGGCGAAGAACTTGAAGATCAGCGGGAACACGAAGTAATAGGCGAACGCCATGCCGGTGTAAAACAGCAGAATGCTGGAGACCAGCAGCGGCACAGCGATGCGCTTTTCATGCTTGTACAGGCCCGGCGCGATGAAACCCCAGATCTGGTGCAGGATCACCGGAATCGCAAGGAACAGCGACACCATCATCGTCAGTTTCAGCGGCGTCAGGAACGGCGACGACACGTCGGTGGCGATCATCGTCGCGCCGACCGGCAGGTACTGGCGCAGCGGCGTCGAGACGAAAGTGTAGATCTGCTGGGTGAAGGCGAACAGACCGGCGAAGATGATGAATATCGCCGCCACACAACGCAGCAGGCGGGTGCGCAACTCGGTGAGGTGCGAAACCAGCGGCATGTGCTGGTCGTTTTCGGGGAGATCGCTCATGGGGCTCGCGGCGGCAAAGTAGGATCGTGAGGCGCAGGTGTGATCGGCGCGGCGGTTTGAGCAACGTGTTCAACCGAGGTTTCTGCGGCAACGGGCGCCGGTTCTGTCGGCGCTACAACGGCAGCAGGTGCTGGTGTCGGAGCAGTTGCAGCAGGTGCGGTTGGCGCTTGAATCGTCTGCTGTCCGACATGTTCAACTTCGACCGGGGTCGGCTCCTGCTGAACCGGCTGAAAGATTTTCCGCGCCTCTTGTTCCAGGGACAGAATGTGCTCGTTGTGCAGTTGCCGACGGATCTCGTCGGCACCGATTTCACGTTCAACTTCCTGTTTGATCGCGTTGAAGCTGCGCTTCAGCCGTCCGACCCACAGGCCGGCAGTGCGTGCAGCGCCCGGCAGACGCTCGGGGCCGAGCACCAGCAGGGCAACGAGGCCGACGAGCAGCAGTTCAGAGAAGCTGATACCAAACATTAGTCAGTGCTCACACGTCTTTGCGGATCGGCTCTTCGACTTTCTGCGCCTGCACGTCGATGGTGTGCGGCGGGTTGGCCTGAGCGGTGGCTTGCGGCTGCACCGGTGGCACCGGTTGCGCAGGCGTCACGGTCGGATCGGCGGCCGGCTTCTCGTCGTCGTTCATGGCTTTGCGAAAGCCCTTGATCGACTCACCGACGTCGGTGCCGAGGTTTTTCAGTTTCTTGGTGCCGAACACCAGCACCACGACAACCAGAATGACGATCCAGTGTTTCCAGTCAAAAATGCCCATGTTGCTGTTCCTCTCTAAAAGTTGTTCAGGCGGACGGACGCGAGGCTTTCTCGACGTGTCCGGACAGGCCAAAGCGACGATCCAGCTCGTCGAGTACAGCCTGCGGATGCTGCCCCAGTTGGGCGAGCATGACCATGCTGTGGAACCACAGGTCGGCGGTCTCGTAGATCACATCGCTGCAGTCGCCGCTGATGGCGGCGTCCTTGGCGGCAATAATGGTTTCGACCGACTCTTCGCCGACTTTCTCCAGAATCTTGTTCAGACCCTTGTGATACAGACTAGCCACATACGAGCTGTCGGCGGCTGCGCCTTTGCGCTCCTCGAGCACTTCGGCCAGACGGGTCAGGGTGTCACTCATGTTTGTGTCCTGCGGAATAAATAGCGTGCGGGTCTTTCAGCACCGGATCGACGGTTTTCCAGTCGCCGTTTTCGAAGACGCGGTAAAAGCAGCTCTGACGGCCGGTATGGCAAGCGATGTCGCCGATCTGTTCAACCATCAGGATGATCACGTCGGCGTCACAGTCCAGACGCATTTCATGCAGAGTCTGTACGTGGCCGGACTCTTCGCCCTTGCGCCACAGCTTGCCACGGGAACGTGACCAGTAGATGGCACGGTTTTCCGCAGCGGTCAGTTCGAGCGCTTCGCGGTTCATCCAGGCCATCATCAGCACGCGTCCGGTCTTGTGATCCTGGGCAATCGCCGGTACCAGGCCATCGGCGTCCCACTTGATCTCGTCCAGCCAGTTTTTCATCTTCGACTCCGACAGCGAACCCACACTTCAATAGTCGGGTTCAGGCGTTGAAACAGTGTGCCAGCCGATCACGGAACTGGCTATCGGCGAACGACCAGATACAAGCCGACTGCCACCATGATACCCGCCGGCCAATGCCCCAATTCGTTCAGCGGGCCACCGGCGGCGAGGATGGTGCCGCCCGCCAGATGAGCGCTGCCGAGCAGGCGCAGGAACCAGTCGTCCTTGCGTTTGTGCCAAGGTGGCGGCGGGTCGTTGGCGTGCGGTTGCGACATGCGTTCGAGCAGATCGCGGGCCATGTTGGCCAGGTGCGGCAGTTGTTCGAACTGGCTCTGCACGTTGCCTATCAAGGCTTTCGGGCTGACGCGCTCGCGCATCCAGCGTTCGAGGAACGGCTGCGCAGTGTTCCACAGATCCAGATCCGGATAGAGCTGACGACCGAGACCTTCGATGTTCAGAAGGGTCTTTTGCAGCAAAACAAGTTGCGGCTGCACTTCCATGTTGAAGCGGCGTGCGGTCTGGAACAGACGCATCAGCACCTGGCCAAATGAAATATCTTTTAACGGTTTTTCGAAGATCGGTTCGCACACGGTACGGATCGCTGCCTCGAATTCGTTGAGCTTGGTTTCCGCCGGTACCCAGCCCGAATCGATGTGCAATTGCGCCACGCGACGATAGTCACGCTTGAAGAAGGCGAACAGGTTGCGCGCCAGGTAATCCTGGTCTTCCGGGGTCAGGCTGCCGACGATGCCGCAGTCGATTGCGATGTACTGCGGACTCCACGGGTTGACGGTGCTGACGAAGATGTTGCCCGGGTGCATGTCGGCGTGGAAGAAACTGTCTCGGAACACTTGGGTGAAGAAGATCTCCACGCCACGCTCGGCGAGCATTTTCATGTCGGTGCGCTGGTCGGCGAGGGTCGCCAGGTCGGTCACCTGAATCCCGTAGATCCGTTCCATCACCAGCACTTTCGGCCGGCACCAGTCCCAATAGACTTGCGGCACATAGAGCAGCGGCGAACCTTCGAAGTTGCGCTTCAACTGGCTGGCATTCGCCGCCTCGCGCAGCAGATCGAGTTCGTCGTAGATGGTTTTTTCGTAGTCCTGCACCACGTCCACCGGGTGCAGCAGACGAGCGTCGGCGGAGACCTTTTCGGCCGCGCGGGCGAGGATGAACAGCCACGCCAGATCCTGGGCGATCACCGGTTTCAGGCCCGGGCGGATCACCTTGACCACCACTTCTTCGCCAGTTTTCAGCTGTGCAGCGTGTACCTGCGCCACTGAGGCCGAGGCCAGTGGTTCAACGTCGAAGCGGCTGAACACTTCGCTGATCTTCTTGCCCAGCTGTTCTTCGATCAGTTTGACCGACAGCTGCGAATCGAACGGCGGCACGCGGTCCTGCAACAGCATCAGCTCATCGGCGATGTCTTCCGGCAGCAGGTCGCGGCGGGTCGAGAGGATCTGCCCGAACTTGATGAAGATCGGCCCCAGGTCCTGCAACGCCAGGCGCAGGCGTGCGCCACGGCTCAGGTCCAGCGGCTTGCGCGGGAACCAGCGCCACGGCAGGACATAGCGTAGCGCCAGCAGGAACCACGGCAAGGGCAGATCGAACAGCAGATCATCGAGGCGGTAGCGGATCACGACGCGCTGGATGCGCAACAGACGGCGGACGGCGAGCAGCTTCATGCGTTATCGCTTGGGTCGAGGGATCGGGAAAGGCGCTCGAAGCGCGCCTCGAGACGTTCCAGATCAAGTTTGATCCGGTCCAGCTCGCTGAATCGCGCTTCTGCTTCGCGCTGCCCGACGAGGGTGCGCGATTCTTCGGCGAGGTATTCGGCGAGATTCTGGTTGAGGCTGGCAAATCCTTGTTGATACCAGCGCGCGCGGCTGCGCAGATGACCACCGACCAGTTGCGTGGCGACCGGTCCCAGCCAGCGCGAGAGTTCGTACTCCCAGTCCAGCTCGAGATCCTGCAGCACGCCGGCCAGCTCCAGCAGCACGCCGCTGTCGCCGTCGAGTTCGACTTCCGGTGCGTGCAGCACGGCGGTCTTGTCCTTGCTCACGGCCAGTTTGATCAGGCTGGAAGCCGGAGCGCGCAAGGTGCAGTCGACGCCGGTTTCCCAGTGCGAAGCCAGCATCAGGCCTTCATCGCTGGGCAGGATGAACAGTTGCAGCGCCGGGCTGCGGCAGTCGACGGCAATCACCTTGCCGGTCAGATGCGCCAGACGCGGCAGCGCCGTGCTGTCGAGACGCAGCACGCGGTTCAGGCCGAGTTCGACGCTGGCGAGCAGCCCGGTCAGCAGCATCAGGGCTTGATGCCGCGGTGCAGGGCGACGATGCCTGCAGTCATGTTGTGATAGGTCACGCGGTCAAAACCGGCGTCGACCATCATCGACTTCAGGGTTTCCTGATTCGGGTGCATGCGGATCGATTCGGCCAGGTAACGATAGCTTTCCGAGTCGTTGGTGATCAGCTTGCCCATCAGCGGCATGAAGGCGAACGAGTAGGCGTCGTAGGCCTTGGACATCAGCGCGTTGGTCGGCTTGGAGAATTCCAGCACCAGCAGGCGACCGCCAGGCTTGAGCACGCGCAGCATCGAGCGCAGGGCGTCTTCCTTGTGCGTCACGTTGCGCAGGCCGAAGGCGATGGTCACGCAGTCGAAATGGTTGTCCGGGAACGGCAGTTTTTCTGCGTCTGCCTGGACGAACTCGACGTTGCCCGACACACCCAGATCCAGCAGGCGGTCGCGACCGACCTTGAGCATGGATTCGTTGATGTCGGCCAATACGACCTGACCGGTCGGGCCGACCAGGTGCGAGAATTTCTTGGTCAGGTCGCCGGTGCCGCCGGCGATGTCCAGCACGCGGTTGCCGCTGCGCACCCCCGACAGTTCGATCGCGAAACGCTTCCACAGACGGTGCATGCCGCCCGACAGAAGGTCGTTCATCAGGTCGTACTTGGCGGCTACCGAGTGGAAAACCTCAGCGACTTTTTCCGCTTTCTGGCTTTCCGGAACGTTTTTGAAGCCGAAGTGAGTGGTGGGTTCGGCATCGCTGCCTTTGCGCTGATCAGTCATATCGCTGTCACCAAAAGAGAATGCGCGACATTCTAATCCCCAAGCCATGCTTTGTCTTGGAATGGCTAAAGGTAAGATGGGCAACCTTCGGGACGATTTGCCGCAGATGCGGTCAAGATTTACCGACAAGCATTCATCGTCATCTTCAAAAAACAGGAATCATTCAATGGCCAAAATCAGTGTTGAGCGTGCTCACAGCCTGGGCAAGGAAGCCGCCCGCGAGAAGGCCGACAAACTGGCGCAGAAACTCTCCGATCAATATGGCCTCGAACCGCAGTGGTCGGGCGACACCCTGAATCTCAAACGCTCCGGCGTGAAAGGCGCGGTGCACGTGGCCGACGATTCGATCCGGGTCGATGTCGAACTGGGCATCATGATGTCGGCCATGAGCGGCATGATCAAAGCCGAGATCGAGAAGGCGCTGGATAAAGCGCTGGTCTGAAACACGTTCCCGTGTAGGAGTGAGCCTGCTCGCGATAGAGGTCTGTCAGTCAAATTTCTGTGACTGACAGACCGCTATCGCGAGCAGGCTCACTCCTACATTTTTTTGCGCTGCACTCGGGCTTTTATGTCAGTTGTTAGGGTGCCGTTTCTAATTTTTCTGCCTACTTTGTGCCTGAGCCCGACAAACCTGCGGGCAGTTCCTCAAACCTTCTGCGCGTGAGGTGCACCATGGCCAAAGTCATTTTGAAGAAAAAAATCGACGCTTCGACTTCCGCTCTGAGCGACGTCAAATCCTATGCCCGCAAGATCTGGCTGGCAGGCCTGGGTGCCTACGCCAAGGTCGGCCAAGAGGGCAGCGACTACTTTCAGGAGTTGATCAAGGCTGGTCAAACTGTTGAAAAGAAAGGCAAAAAAGCCGTCACCGAAAAGCTCGAAGCAGCCAACGCCGAGATCGATGAAGCCAAGGGTGAAGTCAGCTCTTTCAAAGGTCGCGTCGAAGTTCAGCTCGACAAGGTCGAGAAAGCGTTCGACACCCGTGTGGCAAGCGCCTTGAATCGTATCGGCATTCCGTCTAAACATGACGTTGAGGCACTCTCTGCTAAGCTCGATGAGCTGACGGCATTGCTCGAACGCGTCGCGCGAAAATCTTAAGGAGAACGGGATGGCTGGCAAAAAGAACACCGATAAAGAAAGCAGCTCGTGGGTCGGGAAGGTCGAATCCTACTCCCGCAAAATCTGGCTGGCTGGTTTAGGCGTGTACTCGAAGATCGACACTGACGGCAGCAAGCTCTTCGATGCATTGGTCAAAGACGGCGAGAAAGCCGAGAAACTCACCAAGTCGGCAGTCGGCAAAAAAGTCGATGCCGCCAAGGACTCCGCTTCCTCGGCCAAATCGCGCATCAGCGGCGTGAAAGATCGCGCACTGGGCAAGTGGGACGAGCTGGAAGGGGCTTTCGACAAGCGCCTGAACAGCGCGATTTCGCGCCTGGGTGTGCCGAGCCGCAATGAGGTCAAGGCACTCAACAGCAAGGTCGACACGCTGACCAGACAGATCGAAAAACTCACCGGTCTGAAAGCCCAGCCTGTGGCGGCAAAAACTGCTGCAGCCAAACCGGCAGCCAAACCGGCCGCGAAAACCGCTGCGGCCAAACCCGCGGCAAAAAGCGCAGCCAAGCCATTGGCAAAAGCTGCGGCCAAACCTGCAGCGAAAGCCGCCGCCAAGCCGGCAGCCAAAACTGCCGCTGCCAAGCCTGCCGCCAAAGCAGCAGCCAAACCGGTCGCCGCCAAAACCGCTGCTAAACCGGCTGCCAAAACGGCTGCGAAACCAGCCGCCAAGCCTGCAGCAAAAACCGCTGCCGCCAAACCGGCTGCCAAGCCAGCGGCCAAACCGGCTGCGGCGAAAAAACCGGCAGTGAAAAAACCGGCCGCGCCGAAAGCCGCCGCGCCGAAACCGGCAGCGCCTGCCGCCGCCAAACCTGCCACGCCGGCAGCTCCGGTCAGCGCGTCGAACTCCGCCGCCGCACCGACTCCGGTGGCTACCCCGACTGCAGCATCGACCCCGTCGACGCCAACCAGTCAGTCCTGATTTTTCAGGGCAAAATAAAACGCCCGGCCTGTGAAGGTCGGGCGTTTTTGTTTGTGCTTTTTAAAATCTTACCCTCACCCCAGCCCTCTCCCGGAGGGAGAGGGGGCCGACCGAGGTGTCTTGCGTCGTACGTCGACCTGAACGATCGAGTCGATCATGGATTCAACAAAGTCCTTTCAGGTCGGTGTAACTCGTCAGCATCCCCCAATCAGTCCCCTCTCCCTCAGGGAGAGGGCTAGGGTGAGGGGCTTTTGATTCACTCGTGATCTTCGAGGTACTGCAGGGCCATTCGTTCGGTAGCGGCTTTCACCGGCGGCAACAGATGTGGCGCCACCAGCATCATGATCTGATAAACCACCAGCCTCACCTCACCCTCACGATCGAGAATCCGCTGATAGTCCAGGGAAAACAGCAGCGTCATGGTGATCTGCTCCACCAGTTGCCCCAACGCCTGCGTGTCACTGACCAACTGCCCCGACGCCTTAAGCCGCGCCAACAACGACGCCAGCGTACGCTTCAACGCATTGAGCAGATTGCGAATACCCTTCGCCAGTTTTGGCAGTCGCCCGGCGAGGTTCGACAGATCCTGAAACAGGAACCGGTATTGCGCCAGCCGCTCGACGATCAAATGCAAAAACAGCCAGTAGTCCTCCGGCGCCAACTCGGCATCCGAGGGCGGATCGAGCAGCGGCGCCAGCTCATTGTGGAAGCGTTCGAACAACCCGAGGATCAGCGGCTCCTTGCCGTGAAAGTGGTAGTAGAGGTTGCCCGGGCTGATGCCCATTTCGTTGGCAACCTCCATGGTGGAGACGTTCGGCTCGCCCTTTTCGTTGAACAGTTGCAAAGCACATTCGAGAATCCGGTCGCGGGTTTTCATCCAGTCTTCTTAGAAAAGTTCGGTTAAGCGTCAGCGCACGCGCACGTAAGTACCGGGTGCTGCCTCCATCGGTGGATAGTTCGGGTTGCCGAGGGTCATCGAGGTTTCGTGTTGGGCGCCCGAGCGTTGCTGAATCCATTCCAGCCACTGCGGCCACCAACTGCCGTCGACGTGTTTGGCGTCGTAGTACCAGGCGCGCGGGTCGCTGCTCAGCTTGCCGTTCTCGACGTAAGCGGCTTTCGGATTGCTTGGCGGGTTGAGGATGCTTTGCACGTGGCCGCTGTTGGACAGCACGAAGCGGCGTTCGCCACCCAACAACAGAGTCGAGCGATACACCGCGTCCCACGGCGTGATGTGGTCGTTCATGCCGGCGACGCTGAAGCTGTCGACGGTGACTTTCTGCAGGTCGATGGGCGTGCCGCAGACTTCGAGTCCGCCTGGATGGGTCAGCGGGTTGTGTTTGAAGAAGTCCAGCAAGTCACCGTGAAACGCGGCGGGCAGACGGGTGTTGTCGTTGTTCCAGTAAAGGATGTCGAAGGCCGGTGGTTCCTTGCCCAGCAGGTAGTTGTTGACGAAGTAGCTCCAGATCAAATCATTGGGGCGCATCCAGGCGAAGACCTTGGCCATGTCGCGACCGTCGAGCACGCCTTTCTGATAGGAGCGACGTTTGGCCGCTTCGAGGGTTTGTTCATCGGCAAACAGGGTCGCCGGGGTTTCGATCTGACTGTCGAGCAGGCTGACCAGATAAGTCGCGCTGGAGATGCGTCGCAACTGCCGCTTGGCCTGTAAATGCCCTTGCAGCGCGGCAATCGTCAGGCCGCCGGCGCAGGCGCCCATCAGGTTGACCTCGCGGGCGCCGGTGATCGCCCGGCACACGTTCATCGCTTCCTCCACTGCTTCGACGTAAGTTGACAGACCCCATTCACGATGACGCACATCGGGGTTGCGCCAACTGATCATGAAGGTCTGCAGGCCGTTTTTCAGGGCGTACTGGACGAAGCTGTTGTGCGGGCTAAGGTCGAAGATGTAGTACTTGTTGATTTGCGGCGGCACCACCAGCAACGGCTTGGCGTACTGCTTTTCGCTCATTGGCCGGTACTGGATCAGTTCAAGCATTTCATTGCGAAACACCACCGAGCCGGTGGTGGTGGCGACGGTCTTGCCGACCTCGAATGCCTGGCGGGTGACCTGGCGTGGCAAGCCATCGTTGTGCAGCAGGTCATCGAACAAATGGCTGAGGCCGCGCACCAGGCTGTTGCCGCCGGAGTTGAACAGCTCCTTGATCGCCAGCGGGTTGAGCAGGGTGTTGGACGGCGCCACGGCGTCGTTGAGCAAGGTAAACGCGAAGTGCGCGCGGGCGCGGTCCTCCGGGTTCATGTTGCTCTCGTCGATCCAGCTCTTGACCTGTTTCTGCCAGGCCAGATACGCCTGCAGGCTGCGCCGGTAAAACGGATTGAGGCTCCACGCCGGATCAGCGAAACGGGTGTCCTGCGGATTGGTCGGGTGCAGGGTTTCGCCCAGCAGCACGCGGCCCAACTGGCCGCCGAGTTTCAAGGCGTGCTTCGCACTGTGAACCGGATTGCGCAGGCCGTGGGCGGCGACGCTGCGCAGCGTCGAAATCAGATCGCGGCCACGCAGGCCGGTGATCGCACTTTGTGCGTTGATAAACACGGCGGGGCTGGGCACTACGCCCGTCGCTGGTTTGTCGCGCATGACTCAACACTCCTTCGTCTTCAGGCCAAAAACAAACTCACCGAACCAGAACACCATAGACGCTGTTGCGGGTTGCTGCCTGCGCGGCGTCCTGCCGCGCACTCTGTAGAAAGTCCTGCATAAAGCCTGCCGCTGCGGTCAACCGCCCAGCGGGGTCGGATGCGGATGCATCACGGCGCGTTGACGCTCCTCCTGGAGGAATTTCATGATGATCGGCGCCACCGCTTCGGCACGGGTAATCAGGAACAGATGACCGTCGTCGATGATGTGCAGCTGCGCGTTGGGAATGCGCCAGGCGAGCATGCGCATGTTGATCAATGGGATCAGCGGATCGTCATCGCCGGCCAGCACCAGCGTCGGCTGATGGATCTTGTGCAGCCAGTGAATGCTGGTCCAGCCCAGGCCTGCGAACAGTTGCCAGTAGTAACCGAGCTTGCCCGCCGAACGCACTTTCGCTGCGTGGCTGGCCGCCAGGGTCGGGTCGCGACGAAACGAGCCGCCGTAGATCAGCGGCGCGATACGGATAACGTGGGATGGCTGAATGTAGCGTCGGGGGCTGGCCATCATCCACAGCACTTTCGGCTTGCCCGGCACCATCACGGCACCGGCAGCGGTCGCCGCCAGCACCAGTTTCTTGCAGCGCTCGGGGTAGTCGTAGGCGAACTGCTGCGCCAGCGCGCCGCCCCACGACACGCCGATGACGTTGACCTGGCCATAGTCGAGGTAATCGAGCATCCGCGACGTCAGTTTGGCCAGACCCGGAAAGCGGTACGGTCGACTCGGCGTCGAGGAGCCACCGACACCGGGCACGTCGAATGCGATCACTTCCAGATCCGGGTCCAGCGCCGCGACAAACGGAAACACCAGCTCCAGGTTGGCGCCGATGCCGTTGAAAATCAGCAAGGGCGTCAAATGAGGCTTGCCGGGGCGTACCGCCGTGCGGATGGTCTGACCATCCAGATCGACGGTACGGAATATGAACGGTTGCGGCATGCTTCAGGCCCTGTGGATTTTAAGTACACCCGATTCCTTGTAGGAGTGAGCCTTGTGGCAAGGGGATTTAGCGAAACATCGCACCGTCCCGTTCGGCTGCGCAGCAGTCGCAAAATCCTCACACGCGGTTGTTCAGAGATACCGCGTCAGCTGGTTTTGGGGCCGCTTCGCTGCCCAACGGGGATAAATCCCCTCGCCACAAGTTCACCCCACAATTTTGGGGATCGAGGTGTGTCAGTTACCGCTCGTGAACGTAAGTGCCCGGCGAAGCTTCGCCGGCCGGATGCGCCTTGTTGCCCAGTTTCAGTGGGGCCTTTTTCAGATTGCCCGAGCGCTCGGCCTGCCACGCCTGCCAGTACAGCCACCAGGAATCGGTGTGCTTGGTCGAGTTCTCTTGCCAGTCATCGGCATTGGCCGCCATCTCTTCGCCGGTCATGTAACGCGATTTCGGGTTGCCCGGCGGGTTCAGAATGCTCTGGATATGGCCGCTGCTCGACAATACGAATTCAACCTTGCCACCAAACAGCTGCGCCGACTTGTAGCAAGACTTCCACGGCGTGATGTGATCGTTGGTGCCGGCCAGCGAGAAGATGTCGGCGGTCACCTGTTTGAGGTCAATCGGTGTGCCGCACACTTCCAGTGCATTCGGGCGAATCAGTGGGTTGTTTTTGAACATCTCGATCAGGTCGCCGTGGAACGCTGCCGGCAATCGTGTGGTGTCGTTGTTCCAGAACAGGATGTCGAACACCGGCGGCTCGTTGCCGAGCAGGTAGTTGTTGACCCAGTAGTTCCAGATCAGATCGTTGGGGCGCATCCACGCAAAGACCTTGGCCATGTCTTTGCCTTCGAGCACGCCGGCCTGATACGAATGACGTTTGGCGGTCTCCAGCGTCTGCTCGTCGACGAACAGGGCGACGTCGCTGTCGAGTGTGGTGTCGAGCACGCTGACCAGCAGGGTGAGGGCATTGACCTTCTTCTCGCCGATTGCGGCGTAGTGGCCGAGCAGGGCGGTGCAGGTGATGCCACCGGAGCAGGCGCCGAGCATGTTCACGTCTTTGCTGCCGGTGATCGCGGTGACCACGTCGACCGCTTCTTTCAGCGCATCGATGTAGGTCGACAGGCCCCACTCGCGCTGCGCCTTGGTCGGGTTGCGCCAGCTGACGATGAATGTCTGCACGTTATTGCGCAGGCAGAAACGCGCCAGGCTCTTGTCCGGGCTGAGGTCGAATACGTAGAACTTGTTGATCTGCGGCGGCACCACCAGCAGTGGACGCTCGTGGACTTGCTCGGTGATCGGCTTGTACTGGATGAGTTCCAGCACGTCGTTGCGGAACACCACCGCGCCTTCAGTAACGCCAAGGCTCTTGCCGACCTCGAATGCGCCCATGTTGACCTGGCTCGGCATGCCGCCGTTGTGCACCAGATCCTTGGCCAGATGCGAGAGGCCGTCGAGCAGGCTTTTGCCGCCGGTTTCGAAGAAGCGTTTGACCGCCGCCGGGTTGGCGGCGGTGTTGGTCGGGGCCATGGCTTCGGTCATCAGGTTGATCACGAAGTGGCCGCGTGCGATGTCTTTGGGTGACAGGCTGCTGTCGTCGATCCAGTCGTGGAGTTCCTTGCGCCACGCCAGATAAGTTTGCAGATAACGTTTGTACAGCGGGTTCTGACTCCACGCCGGATCGGCAAAGCGACGGTCATCGCCGGCCGGTTGCAATTCGGATTTGCCGAACAACACGTTCTTCAGTTCGAGGCCGAAATGGGTGACGTGTTTGACACTATGGATCGGTTGTTTAATGGCCTGTTTCAGCACCATACGAGCAGAGGCCAGCAGATCCTTTCCGCGAAGCCCAACGACAGGATTAAGCCCCAGGGTGTTCTCCGAAGCTTGGTACTTCAACTCATCGTTATTCTTGTTACTCATCTACGACGCTCCATTGTCCTGAGACGAGTACCCGGTTTCTGCTGTGCAGTTCCACAGCCAATGCCAGGTACTACTGCTCGGGTGACCGTTGATTCTGCATAGCTGCTTTACAGTCGTAGTGCACTGCAGGGAACTTGCCAGCTCCATTGGTTACCCGAGTTTAATTTTTTTCGCAAGCAGGCCGATCCTCGGCTACACAGCGGAGCATTCAAACAGATGAATTTAGAAAATGCCCTCTAAAGAGCAAGAGTCTCGGACTAGAGCATCAGCTTGACGATCGACTCGTCCGGATCGCGGGTTTTGCCGGCGGCTTTGAGCTCGGCCAGATAATCGGCCCAGAGTGCGTCATAACGTCGCCCCAGCTCGTAGAGATAGTCCCAGGTGAACAAGCCACTGTCGTGACCGTCGTCGAAGGTCAATTTCAGTGCGTAGTGACCGGCCGGTTCCAGCTTGCTCAGACCAACGTTGAGCTTGCCGAATTGCAGGATCGGTTTGCCGTGGCCCTGGACTTCGGCGGAGGGGGAATGCACGCGCAGGAATTCGGCGGGCAGGGTGTATTCCTCGCCGGACGCGTAGGTGAGCGTCAGGGTTTTCGAGGCTTTGTGCAGTTTGATGTCGGTAGGAATCATAGAAACAGCCTTCAGCTGCAAGCAACAAGCTGCAAGCTTAACTCAGCCCGTAGCTTGTCGCTTGCAGCTTGCCGCTCTACAGAATGTAGCGGGACAGGTCTTCGTTCTGCGCCAATTCACCGAGGTGGCTGTTGACGTACTCGGCGTCGATCAGAATCGGCTTCTCGTCGTGCGTGCTGGCCAGATCACCGGCACTGAACGACACCTCTTCGAGCAGACGCTCAAGCAGGGTATGCAGACGACGGGCACCGATGTTCTCGGTTTTCTCGTTGACCTGCCAGGCGATCTCCGCCAGACGCTTGATGCCTTCAGGCTGGAACTGGATATTCAGGCCTTCGGTTTTCAGCAGTGCGCAGTATTGCTCGGTCAGCGAAGCGTGCGGTTCGCTGAGGATGCGCTCGAAGTCTTCCGGGCTCAGGGCCTTGAGTTCGACGCGGATCGGCAGACGACCTTGCAGCTCCGGCACCAGATCGCTTGGCTTGCTCAGGTGGAACGCACCGGAAGCGATGAACAGGATGTGGTCGGTCTTGACCATGCCCAGCTTGGTGTTGACGGTGCAGCCTTCGATCAGCGGCAGCAGGTCGCGTTGTACGCCTTCACGGGACACGTCAGCGCCGCCGACGTTACCGCGTTTGGCGACTTTATCGATCTCGTCGATGAACACGATGCCGTGCTGCTCGACTGCTTCCAGCGCCTTGGCCTTCAGCTCTTCTTCGTTGACCAGACGCCCGGCCTCTTCGTCACGCACCAGCTTCAGTGCTTCTTTGACCTTGAGCTTGCGGGCCTTCTTCTTGCCTTTGCCCATGTTGGCAAACAGGCTCTGCAACTGGTTGGTCATCTCTTCCATGCCTGGCGGCGTGGCGATCTCGATGCCGGCGACTTCGGCGACTTCGATTTCGATTTCCTTGTCGTCCAGCTGACCTTCACGCAGACGCTTGCGGAACAGCTGACGAGTGTTGGAGTCGCTGCTCGGGGTCTCTTCGTTGCTGAAGCCCATGCGTGCCGGCGGCAGCAGCGCGTCAAGGATACGGTCCTCGGCGGCGTCTTCAGCGCGGTGGCGTACGCGGGTCATTTCCTGCTCGCGCAGCATCTTGATCGCGGCATCGGCCAGGTCACGGATGATCGATTCGACATCACGACCGACGTAACCGACTTCGGTGAATTTGGTCGCTTCGACCTTGATGAACGGTGCATTGGCCAGTTTTGCCAGACGACGGGCGATTTCGGTTTTACCGACACCGGTCGGGCCGATCATCAGGATGTTCTTCGGGGTCACTTCAACGCGCAGCTCTTCAGGCAGCTGCATGCGGCGCCAGCGGTTGCGCAGGGCAATCGCGACGGCGCGCTTGGCATCGTCCTGGCCGATGATGTGGCGGTTGAGTTCGTGGACGATTTCGCGGGGAGTCATGGACATAATAATTGACGGTCCTCAAGCAGAAACAAGCCGTGGCACAGGGGCCGCGTCAGGCTTATTCAGCGAGATCCTGCTCCTCAATGGTCTGAGTGTGGTTGGTGAATACACAGATGTCGCCAGCGATACCGAGGGCGGTTTCGACGATTTCACGGGCCGACAGGTCGGTCTTTTTCAGCAGCGCGCTGGCGGCGGCTTGCGCATAGGCGCCGCCGGAACCCATGGCGATCAGGCCGTCTTCGGGTTCGACCACGTCACCATTGCCGGTGATGATCAGGGAGGCGTCCTTGTTGGCGACCGCGAGCATGGCTTCGAGGCGGCTCAGGGAGCGGTCGGTGCGCCATTCTTTGGCGAGTTCGACGGCGGCGCGGATCAGGTGGCCTTGATGCTTTTCGAGCTGGCCTTCGAAACGTTCGAACAGGGTGAAGGCGTCGGCGGTGGCACCGGCGAAACCGGCGATGACCTGGCCGTGGTACAGGCGACGCACTTTCTTCGCGTTGCCTTTCATCACGGTGTTGCCGAGAGAAACCTGGCCGTCGCCGCCCATGACGACTTTGCCGTGGCGGCGGACTGAAACGATGGTGGTCAAGGGAAGAGTCTCCACACTGCGGGGCGAAAATGCCTTATGCCCATTCATATGGGGGTGGTGGAGAGGATTTCAACCGGGGAGGGCAATGGCAGACGAATGGTGTTGTGATGACTGTGGCGAGGGGATTCATCCCCGTTCGGCTGCGCAGCAGTCGCCAAACCACCATTTGCGGTGTGCCTGATGCAGCGCAACTGCTGATTTCAGGGCCGCTTCGCGACCCAACGGAAAAAAATCCCCTCACCACAGTGATTGTGGGCAGCCTCAGAGTGAGGTGCCCACGGGAGACAATCAGCGGCTTTGACGTTGTTGTAACAACAGGTTGCTGAAACCGGCGCCGGACAGTTGTTTCTGTGCCGTGGTCAGTTGTTCGCGGTTGCTGAACGGGCCGACCAGCACGCGGTACCAGGTTTCATCCTTCACCGTGCCGGATTCAACCGCCACGGCCTGGCCGAGCAGAATGATCTGCGCACGGACTTTGTCGGCATCGGTTTCCTTGCGGAACGAGCCGGCCTGAAGGAAGAACTTGGTCACCGGCGCCGCTTTAGCCACGGGTGGCGCTGGCGGCGGGGTATTCCCGGCCAGTGCCGCTTGAGCGCGTGCGGTGTCGATTTTTGCCGCTTCCGCCGGAGTGACCGGAGTCGTCGGCACTTGCGGCGTCGGCAGGGTTTTTTCAGGCACGGCGTCCGGCGGCACAATCACTTCCGATTCCGGCAGCAGCGTGTAGAAGTCGTACTTCGGCTTCACCGGTTGCGTCGGGCTCGGCGGGGTCTTGTTGGCCTCGGCAATCTTCGACGCTTTCTGCTGCTGCGCCTGTTCGACCTTTTCACGCTTGACCGTGTCGCTGCCCTTGCCCGGCTCCAGTTTCATCAGAAATACGATGAACGCACCGACCGTCAGGCCGATGGCCATCCACAGCCAACCCGGAATCGGTTGCTTCGCAGGAGCTTGGTAACGGCTGGCGCCACGCTTGGGTGCAGGTTTTTTCTTGGCAGCCAACTTACATACGCTCCAGAGTTTCCAGACCCAACAGCTCCAGGCCTTGCTTGAGGGTGCGGCCGGTCAGCGCGGCCAGACGCAGACGGCTCTGCATCTGGGTCGGGGTTTCGGCGGCGAGGATCGGGCAGTTCTCGTAGAAGCTGGAGAACAGACCGGCAACGTCGTACAGGTACGTGCAAAGGATGTGCGGCGTGCCTTTGTCGGACACGTTGTTCAGCACTTCGCCGAACTGCGCCAGTTTTGCCGCGAGCTCTTGCTCGTGCGCCGCTTCAAGAACGATCTGACCGTCGACTTCACTGAAGTCTTTGCCCAGTTTGCGGAACACACCGGCGACGCGAGTGTAGGCGTACAGCAGATACGGCGCGGTGTTGCCTTCGAAGTTGAGCATCAGGTCGAAGTTGAAGCTGTAGTCGCTGGTGCGATGCTTGGACAGGTCGGCGTATTTCACCGCGCCGATGCCGACGACTTTGGCGATATTGCGCAGTTCGTCTTCGGCCAGCTCCGGGTTCTTCTCTTTCACCAGGTTGTAAGCACGTTCCTGCGCTTCGGTCAGCAGGTCGATCAGCTTCACGGTGCCGCCGTCACGGGTCTTGAACGGACGGCCATCGGCGCCGTTCATGGTGCCGAAGCCCATGTGCTCCATCTCCATCGGATGGGTCACGAAACCGGCCTTGCGCGCCACCGCGAACACTTGCTGGAAGTGCAGCGCCTGACGCTGATCGACGAAGTACAGCGCGCGGTCGGCCTTGAGCTTGCCACTGCGATAACGCACGGCTGCCAGGTCGGTGGTGGCGTACAGGTAGCCGCCGTCAGCCTTGACGATGATCACCGGCAGCGGGTCGCCGTCGGCGTTCTTGAACTCGTCGAGGAACACGCACTGGGCGCCGTTGCTTTCGACCAGCATGCCGGCGGCTTTCAGGTCGTTGACCACGTTGATCAGGTCGTCGTTGTAGGCGCTTTCGCCCATCACGTCGGCCATGGTCAGTTTGACGTTAAGCAGTTCGTAGATCTTCTGGCAGTGCGACAGCGAGATGTCCTTGAATTTGGTCCACAGCGCCAGGCACTCGGCGTCGCCGGCCTGCAACTTGACCACCAGACCACGGGCGCGGTCGGCGAATTCTTCGGACTCGTCGAAACGCTGCTTGGCCGCGCGGTAGAAGTTTTCCAGATCGGACAGCTCGTCGCTGGTGATCGGGTTTTCCTGCAGATACGCCATCAGCATGCCGAACTGGGTACCCCAGTCGCCGACGTGGTTCTGGCGGATCACTTCATCGCCGAGGAATTCGAGAACGCGGGCTACGCCGTCGCCAATGATGGTCGAGCGCAAGTGGCCGACGTGCATCTCTTTGGCCAGGTTGGGGGCCGACAAATCGACCACGGTGCGTTGTGCCGGGCCGGCCTTGCGCACGCCAACGTGGGCGTCGGCCAGGGCGGCGTCGAGGCGCGAGGCCAGCGCTTGAGTATTCTGGAAGAAATTGATGAAGCCGGGACCGGCGATTTCGGCCTTGGTAACGTTTTCGTCAGCCGGCAGCGCGGCGATGATTTTTTCCGCCAGATCGCGCGGCTTCATGCCCGCAGGCTTGGCCAGCATCATGGCGATGTTGCTGGCGAAGTCGCCGTGGGTCTTGTCCCGGGCGTTCTCCACCTGGATCGCCGGCGTCAGGCCTTCAGGCAACACACCTTCGTTGACGAGTTGGGTGAGGGCTTGTTGGATCAGCTGGCGAATGGTGTCTTTCATGGTCTTCTCTTTCGACCGCAAGCGCGGCGGCGCATCGATGCGCGGGTGGAAAAACTGGGCATTATCCGTTGCGAAGACGGGCTTGCCAACCTTAGCAGGCAGGATGCGGATGTGTGGTGACAATTCGGGCCTCTTCGCGAGCAAGCCCGTTCCCACATTGGATCAGCGGCGTTCATACATTTTGTGTCTGGCACAAACCCTGTGTGAGCGGGCTTGCTCGCGAAGGCACTCTCCAGATCAATACAAATCGACCGGGTCGACATCCAGCGACCAGCGCACCGCCCGCCCGCTCGGCATTTGCTCCAGCACCAGCAGCCAACTCGCCAGCAACCGGTGCAGCGGTGCCCGTGCCGTTGCCTGCAACAGTAATTGTGCACGGTAACGCCCGGCCCTTCGCTCCATTGGTGCCGGCACTGGCCCGAGCAGTTCGATGCCGCTCAAATTCTGCTCCGCCAGCAAGCGCTCGGCTTCGCTGCACGCTTCATCGAGAAAGCCTTCAGCCTGCCCCGGCTTGTGCGCTTCGGCGCGTAGCAGCGCCAGATGTGCAAAGGGCGGCAGCCCGGCGGCGCGGCGCTCGCTCAGTGCTTGTTCGGCAAAGGCGAAATAACCCTGCTCGGTCAATTGCACTAATAAAGGATGGTCGGCGAGGTGGGTCTGGATAATGACTTTGCCCGGTTCTTCCGCCCGCCCGGCGCGCCCGGCGACCTGCACGATCAATTGCGCCATGCGTTCGCTGGCGCGGAAATCGCCGGAGAATAATCCGCCGTCGGCATCGAGAATCGACACCAGCGTCACTCGCGGGAAGTGATGCCCCTTGGCCAACATCTGCGTGCCGACGAGGATGCACGGCTGGCCTTTCTGAATCGTTGCGAACAACTGATTCATCGCGTCTTTGCGCGACGTGCTGTCGCGGTCCACCCGCAGCACCGGGTAATCCGGGAACAGAATCGCCAGTCGTTCCTCTGCCCGCTCGGTGCCGGCACCGACCGGGCGCAGATCGACCTTGTTGCACTTCGGGCACTGGCGCGGCGTGCGTTCGACGTAGCCGCAGTGGTGGCAGCGCAGTTCGCCGTAACGCTGGTGCACGGTCATCCGCGCATCGCAACGCGAGCACTCGGACATCCAGCCACAATCGTGACAGAGCAGGGTTGGCGCAAAACCACGACGGTTGAGGAACACCAGCACCTGCTGTCCGGCGGCGAGGGTCTGGCCGATGGCTTGCTGCATCGGCCCGGAAATGCCGCTGTCCAGCGGGCGACTCTTCACGTCCAGGCGCAGGAAGCGTGGCTGTTTGGCGCCGCCGGCCCGCTCGTTCAGGCGCAGGAGCCCATAACGTCCGGTGTAGGCGTTGTGCAGGCTTTCCAGCGAAGGCGTCGCGGAGCCAAGGACAATCGGGATGTTTTCCTGACGCGCACGCACCAATGCCAGATCCCGCGCGTGGTAGCGCAAACCTTCCTGCTGTTTATAAGAACCGTCGTGTTCTTCGTCGATGATGATCAGCCCTGGATTCTTCATCGGGGTGAACAGTGCCGAACGGGTGCCGATAATAATGTCGGCCTCGCCATCGCGGGCGGCGAGCCAGGCGTCGAGACGCTCGCGATCATTGACCGCCGAGTGCAGCAGGGCGATGCGCGCGTTGAAGCGTTGTTCGAAACGGGCGAGGGTCTGCGGGCCGAGGTTGATTTCCGGAATCAGCACCAGCGCCTGCTTGCCGGCCTCAAGGGTTTCACGGATCAACTGCAAATAGACTTCGGTCTTGCCGCTGCCGGTGACGCCGGCCAGCAGGAAGGCGTGATAACTTTCGAAACCGGCGCGAATGGCTTCGTATGCAGCGCGCTGCTCGCTGTTGAGCGGCAGCTCGGGTTGCGCCAGCCAGTGTTCGTGGCGTGCGCCGGGTGCATGGCGGCGGATTTCGACCTGCACCAGATCCTTGGCCAACAGCAGATCGAGGCTGTCCTTGCTCAGCATCAGTTTGCTCAATAACTGATGGGCGACGCCGTGCGGGTGCTGGGCCAGCGTGGTTAGCGCCTCACGCTGACGCGGCGCGCGGGCGATGCGTGGATCATCCAGGCTGGCGCCGGGCGCCACTGACCAGAATCGCTCCTGACGGGCCTCGGCCAGTTCGCCCTGGCGCAACAGCACCGGCAGCGCCCAGCTCAAGGTATCGCCGAGGCTGTGCTGGTAATACTGGGAAGTCCACAGGCACAGCTTGAACAGGGCTGGCGGCAGCGGCGGCGTGGCGTCGAGCAGGGCCAGCGCCGGTTTGAGCTTCTCCACCGGCACCTCGCTGGTGTCCGTGACTTCGACCAGGATCCCGATCATCTCGCGCCGGCCAAACGGTACGCGCAGGCGCATGCCCGGTTGCAATTGTTCGCGCAGCACGCCGGCCGGAGCCCGATAGTCGAACAGGCGGCGCAAGGGCGAAGGCAGGGCGAGGCGCAGAATGGCGTCGGGCACGCGGGGGGATCTCTATCAACACAAAAGAAGGACTGTGCGCAGATCTAATGTGGGAGCGGGCTTGCTCGCGAAGGCGGCGTATCGGTCAACAATAACAGTGCCTGACACACTGCATTCGCGAGCGCCCGCTCCCACAGGGGAATGCGTTCAAGGCGGGGAGCCTAGCAGACGGTCGGTCTAAGGGACAGCTTGCGCGATTGACATTGTCTGGTAGAATCCGCGGCCTAATTACGTGCGGTATTCAACAATAGTGTTGGGTGGCGGCACGCTAGCTGAGGAAGACACCATGAAAGCTGAAATCCACCCGAACTACCCAGAAATCGCTGTTACCTGCAGCTGCGGTAACAAGTTTGAAACTCGTTCGACCTTCGGCAAAGCCCTGGCGATCGACGTTTGCAACGAATGCCACCCGTTCTACACCGGTAAGCAGAAGACTCTGGACACCGGTGGCCGCGTTCAGCGCTTCGCCGACCGTTTCGGTGCTTTCGGCGCGAAAAAGGCCTAAGGCCTTTCATTCTGGAAAAGCTCAACGTTTTTTCCGGTCTGATGAAAAAGGCGTCCCTTGCGGGCGCCTTTTTTGTGTCCGCGATTTGGCTGTCCGGCGCTCAAGCCCTGTGCCCGACGCCTGCGGGACTGTCTACGGTGACGGTGCAGCGCGTGGTTGATGGCGATACCGTGCGCCTGACCGACGGTCGCAGTGTGCGCATGATCGGCCTCAATACGCCTGAACTCGGCAAGCAGGGCCGCACTGACGAACCGTTCGCCGTCGCGGCACGCAAACGTCTGCAAACGCTGGTGGATGACAGCGGCGGGCGAGTCGGTTTGCTCCCCGGCAAGCAGGCGAAAGACCATTATGGACGTACGCTGGCCCATCTCTACAGCGTCAGCGGCGTCAATCTTGAAGCGCAAATGCTCGCCGATGGCCTCGGTTTTCAGGTTGCCGTCGCGCCGAATGTCGATCTTGTGGCCTGCCAGCAGACGGCTGAAAACAGCGCGCGAGCCGCCAGTCTGGGCGTCTGGCGTCAGTCGCCGGTACTGAAAGTGCAACAGATTCAGCGCTCGGGTTTCGCTGTGGTCAGTGGGCGTGTGACCAGCGTGCAGCGCAATCGCGGCGGAATCTGGATCGAGTTGGAGGGGGCGCTTGTATTGCGGGTTGCACCCAATCTGGTCGGACAATTCGACAATGCCCGGCTGCCATCGCTGAAGGGCAAGCAGGTCGAGGCGCGTGGCTGGGTGGTGGATCGCTCACGACGCGGAGGTCTGCAATCAGGCCAGTCGCGCTGGCTGCTTCCGCTGACCGATCCGGCGATGTTGAAAACTTCGAGCTGAAATAAAATTGTAGACATTTTTTCTGTCGATTGTGAACAGTCAAGCCCTTGTGCGCCGTGGCTCTTGGCCCAAAGTCGTAGGACAGGGCGCTTGACAGGGGTGACTGCTCAGTCTTGTGGGGACTTTGCGAGGCGCGTATCCTCGCTGACCAGTCTGTCCAACAGTAAAAAGCGGAATGCCAAAATGTCTGATCTGAAAACTGCCGCTCTCGAATATCATGCCAATCCTCGTCCAGGGAAGCTGAGTGTCGAGCTCACCAAGGCCACTGCTACCGCTCGCGACTTGTCGCTGGCCTACAGCCCCGGCGTAGCTGAACCAGTGCGTGAGATCGCTCGCGATCCTGAACTGGCCTACAAGTACACCGGCAAGGGCAACCTGGTTGCAGTCATTTCCGATGGCACCGCGATTCTGGGTCTGGGTAACCTCGGCCCACTGGCTTCCAAGCCGGTAATGGAAGGTAAGGGCGTGCTGTTCAAACGCTTTGCCGGCATCGACGTTTTCGACATCGAAGTCGACTCCGAAAGCCCGCAAGCCTTCATCGACACCGTCAAGCGCATCTCCATCACCTTCGGTGGCATCAACCTGGAAGACATCAAGGCGCCAGAGTGCTTTGAGATCGAACGTGCTCTGATCGAGCAGTGCGACATTCCGGTGTTCCACGATGACCAGCACGGCACTGCAATCGTGACCGCAGCGGGCATGATCAATGCTCTGGAAATCGCAGGCAAAACCCTGCCAGAAGCCAAGATCGTTTGCCTGGGCGCCGGCGCTGCGGCCATCTCCTGCATGAAGTTGCTGGTGAGCATGGGTGCACGCATCGAAAACATTTTCATGGTTGACCGTACCGGCGTGATCCACTCCGGCCGTGACGACCTGAACCAGTACAAAGCGGTATTCGCTCACGCCACCGACAAGCGCAGCCTGGCTGACGCTCTGCAAGGCGCTGACGTGTTCGTCGGTCTGTCCGGCCCGAACCTGCTGAGCCCTGAAGGCCTGCTGTCGATGGCGGCCAACCCGATCGTCTTCGCCTGCTCGAACCCGGATCCGGAAATCTCCCCGGAACTGGCTCACGCCACTCGCAGCGACGTGATCATGGCCACCGGCCGTTCGGACTACCCGAACCAGGTCAACAACGTACTGGGTTTCCCGTTCATCTTCCGTGGTGCCCTGGACGTTCGCGCCAAGCGCATCAACGAAGAGATGAAAGTGGCCGCTGCCAACGCCCTGCGTGACCTGGCCAAGCTGCCGGTTCCACAGGACGTGTGCGATGCCTACGGCGGCGCTGCGCTGGAATTCGGCCGTGAGTACATCATTCCGAAGCCAATGGACAAGCGTCTGATCACCCTGATCTCCGACGCTGTGGCCAAAGCAGCCATCGAGACCGGTGTGGCCACCCTGCCGTACCCGAAGAACTACCCGCTGAAAAGCGTGGATGACGTGTTCAACGGCTAAGCCGTTGTAGCGCTTCAAGAGAAAGCCCCGGCTCGTGAGAGTCGGGGCTTTTTTGTGCCTGAAGGTCAGGAACCCCTCACCCTAACCCTCTCCCGGAGGGAGAGGGGACTGATTGGGGGATGCTGGGGAGTTGCGCCGACCTGAACGTGCTGCACTGAGTCCATAATCGACACCATACTTTCAGGTCGGCGTATGAGCCAAGACAACTCGGTCAGTCCCCTCTCCCTCCGGGAGAGGGTTAGGGTGAGGGGACTCTTTATCTTCAGCCATAAAAAAGCCCCGCACTTCTCACGAAGGCGGGGCTTTTGATTGGCGCTGGGTCAGAACAAGTCGATCGGCGCCTGCTCATCCGCCGGTAGCGGGCTGCCCGGTGCGGTGCCGTTACCCAGTTCATTCACCGACGGTGGCGTGTCTTCAGACTTGAACAGTTCGAAGTAGGCGCCAGGCGTACTCGGCGTCGCGGCACGGCCGCTGACCGGGTCAACCCGCAAGCTGAGCAACCCTTCTGGTTCAGGCTGGACGTGAGGCGGCTTGTCCTTGAGCGCTGCCGACATGTAATTCATCCAGATCGGCAGTGCCACGGTGCCACCGAACTCGCGGCGACCGAGGCTTTCGGGCTGATCGAAACCGGTCCAGACCGTGGTCACGTAATCGGCGTTGTAACCGGAGAACCACGCATCCTTGGATTCGTTGGTAGTACCGGTCTTGCCGGCGATGTCGCTGCGGCCCATGGCCAGTGCACGACGGCCGGTGCCGAGTTTGATCACGTCCTGCAACATGCTGTTGAGGATGTACGTCGTGCGGCCATCGACAATCCGCTCGGCCACGGCCGGCGCTTGCGGTGTCGCAGCGTTGCCTGGTGCTTCGCCCGCAACCGGCGCGGCATTGACGGTGAACGATTGTGCGGTCGGTGCAGCGATGCCGTCAGTGGCCGAGCCACCTTGCGGCACGGTCGGCGGGTTGGCCACGAACAGCGTGTCACCGTTGCGACTTTCGATCTTGTCGATGATGTACGGAGTGATCTTGTAGCCGCCGTTGGCAAACGTGCTCCAGCCGGTAGCGATTTCCATTGGCGTCAGGGTCGCGGTGCCCAGCGCCAGCGACAGGTTTGGCGGCAGGTCCTGCTTGTTGAAGCCGAAGCGAGTGATGTAGTCGATGGTCTTGCCAACCCCCATCGCCTGCAACAAGCGGATCGAAACGAGGTTGCGCGACTTGTACAGCGCTTCGCGCAGACGGATCGGGCCAAGGAAGGTGTTGGTGTCGTTCTTCGGGCGCCAGACCTTGTCCAGATACTCGTCGACAAACACGATCGGGGCGTCGTTGACCAGGGTGGCGGCGGTGTAGCCGTTATCCAGTGCGGCGCTGTAGACGAACGGCTTGAAGCTCGAACCCGGTTGACGCTTGGCCTGCATGGCGCGGTTGTAATTGCTCTGCTCGAATGCAAAACCACCGACCAGCGAGCGGATCGCACCGTTCTGCGGATCCAGCGAGACCAGCGCGCCTTGCGCCTGCGGAATCTGGCTGAACTTCAGCGAGTTGTCCTTCTGGCGCTGCACGCGAACCAGATCGCCGACCTGAGCCACATCCGACGGCTGGCGCGGGTTAGCGCCCATGCTGTTGGTGTTGAGGAACGGTCGCGCCCATTTCATGGTGTCCCAGGCCACATGCTCTTCGCCGGTGCGGGTCAACACTTGCAGGCCATTCTTCTCGACCTGGATCACGATGGCCGGTTCGAGGCTGCTGATGGTGCGTTGTTTGGTCAGTTCATTGGCCCATGCTTCGCGGGTCTTGCCCGGCAGGCGCGACTCGGGGCCACGGTAGCCGTGACGCTGGTCGTAGGTCATCAAACCTTCGTGCAGCGCGGTGTTGGCCATTTCCTGCAGGTTGCTCGGCACCGTGGTGGTGACGCGGAAACCTTCGGTGTAAGCGTCGCTGCCATAACGGCCGACCATCTCGGCCCGGGCCATTTCGGCGATGTACGGCGCGTTCACTTCCGGGGTCGGTACGTGATAGCTGGCGTTCAGCGGTTCATTGATCGCGGCGGTGTAGTCCGCTTCGCTGATCTTGCCGAGCTTGTACATGCGCCCGAGGATCCAGTCGCGACGCTCTTTACTGCGCGCCGGGTTGGCCAATGGGTTAAAGCGTGAAGGGGCTTTCGGCAGACCGGCGATCATCGCCATCTGCGCCAGACTGACATCACGAATCGACTTGCCGTAATACACCTGCGCCGCCGCCTCGATGCCGTAGGCACGGTTGCCCAGATAAATCTTGTTCACGTACAGCTCAAGGATCTCGTCCTTGGTCAGCTGCCGCTCAATCTGCAGGGCGAGAAGAATTTCCGTGGTTTTGCGCGAGAAGCTGCGTTCGCTGGTCAGGAAGAAGTTCTTCGCCACCTGCATGGTAATGGTGCTGCCGCCGGACTGAATGTGACCGCTTTTGACCAGTTGGGTCGCGGCGCGCATCAGGCTGCTCGGATCAACGCCGTAGTGGTTGGCGAAATTGTCGTCTTCAGCACTTAGTAACGCATTAATGAAATTGGGGGGAATGTCGGCGAAACGGATCGGAGTCCGGCGCATTTCGCCAAATTCCGCGATCAACTTGTTGTCGCTGCTGTAGACCCGCAGCGGAATCTGCAACTGAATGCTTCTCAGGGCCTCCACAGACGGCAAACCCGGACTAAGGTAAAGAAACGCGCCGCTGAGACCTAAAAGCAGTCCGCAGAAAACGGCGACGATGGACCAACCGAAAAATTTCAGCAGACGAATCAAGGCTTTTGGACATCCAGGGCAAAGAATGAATTTGGCGACAGGGTTCCGGCTACACACAGAACGGCCCGCGCTGGCAGTAAAAAGCGGAAAAAAACGCTGGGCATTATAAGCACTTTTCCGCCGGGGGCGTCATTTGCCCTTCTGTCAAGACGGAGCCAGGGAACGCAATGCGTATTACAGAGTCCGTAACTCACGGAAAGTCATAGGGAATTGGTAGTGCTAGGACTCTTCAATAAAAAATCCAATACGTTGCTGGGAATCGACATCAGCTCCACCTCGGTGAAGCTGCTGGAACTGAGCCGTCAGGGTGACCGCTACCGGGTCGAGGCGTACGCGGTGGAGCCGTTGCCGGCGAACGCCGTGGTCGAGAAAAACATCGCCGAACTCGAAGGCGTGGGTCAGGCGCTGTCACGGGTGCTGATCAAGGCTCGCACAGGGCTGAAGAGCGTGGCTGTGGCGGTGGCCGGTTCTGCGGTGATCACCAAGATCATCGAGATGGACGCCGGACTTTCCGACGAAGAACTGGAAAACCAGCTCAAGCTCGAAGCCGACCAATACATTCCCTATCCGCTGGATGAAGTCGCCATCGACTTCGAAGTCCAGGGCGCCTCGCCGCGCAATCCCGAGCGGGTCAACGTGTTGTTGGCCGCGTGTCGCAAGGAAAACGTCGAAGTGCGCGAAGCAGCGTTGGCCCTCGCCGGTCTGACAGCGCGAGTGGTCGATGTCGAAGCCTATGCGCTGGAGCGCTCGTTCGGTCTGCTGGCCACGCAACTGGCCGCGTCTCAGGAGCGCCTGACTGTCGCGGTGGTGGACATCGGCGCGACCATGACCACCCTCAGCGTGCTGCACAATGGCCGCATCATCTATACCCGCGAGCAACTGTTCGGTGGCCGGCAACTGACCGAGGAGATTCAGCGTCGTTATGGCCTGACGGTGGAGCAGGCCGGGCTGGCGAAAAAGCAGGGCGGTTTGCCTGACGATTACATCAGCGAGGTCTTGCAGCCGTTTCGCGAGGCACTGGTGCAGCAAGTCTCGCGTTCACTGCAATTTTTCTTCGCGTCCGGCCAATACAACGCCGTCGATCACATTCTGCTGGCCGGCGGCACGGCATCGGTGCCGGGGCTGGATCGCTTGATCGAGCAGCGCTTGAACACGCCGACCCAGGTCGCCAACCCGTTCTCCAGCATGGCCTTGAGCAGCAAGGTCAACGCCGGAGCGCTGGCCAGCGATGCACCGGCCCTGATGATTGCCTGCGGGCTCGCGCTCAGGAGTTTCGACTGATGGCGCGGATCAACCTTTTACCCTGGCGCGAGGAGCGCCGCGAAGAACGACGCAAACGCTTTCTGTTGGCGTTGACCGGTGTTGTGGTCGGCTCGATCGGTGCGGTGTTCATTGCCGATCAGATCATCAGCGCCGCCATCGAACGGCAGGTCGCGCGCAACGACTACATCGGCAAACAGATCGCCGTGGTCGACGAGCGGATCAAGCAGATCAGCGAGCTCAAGGCCCGACGCCAGCAACTGGTCGAGCGCATGCGCATCATCCAGGACTTGCAAGGCAACCGGCAGATCAGCGGCAGGATCTTCGACCAACTGGCGCGCACGTTACCGGCCGGGGTGTATTTCACCGACGTGAAAATGGTCGGCAAAACCCTGTCGATCAGTGGCGCGGCGGAGTCGAACAACCGCGTTTCCGAGCTGATGCGCAATCTCGATGCCTCTGACTGGTTCGACGCCCCGAGCCTGAACGAAGTGAAAGCCACCAGTGCTGACCAACTGGAACAGGCCAACGTTTTCCAGCTGACCGTTCGTCAGACCCAGCCCAAGATCATGGAGGACGCCCAATGAAACCGTCCGAATGGCTGGAGAGTCTGCGCAATATCGACTTCAACGATCTGGACACCAGCAACATCGGTTCCTGGCCGGCAGCCGTCAAAGCCATTGCCGGTGCGCTGTTGATGGTTTTGGTGCTGGCGCTTGGCTACAACTTCTACATCAGCGACATGGAAAACCAGCTCGAAGCCAAGCGTGAAGAGGAAGCCACGCTTAAAGAACAGTTCGCCAGCAAAGCGCACTTGTCGGCCAATCTGGAGCTGTACACCCAGCAAATGAAGGAGATGGAAAACTCCTTCGGCGTGTTGCTGCGGCAATTGCCCAGCGACACCGAAGTGCCCGGCTTGCTCGAAGACATCACCCGCACCGGTCTCGGCAGTGGTCTGGAGTTCGAAGAGATCAAACTGCTGCCGGAAGTCACCCAGCCGTTCTACATCGAGCTGCCGATCCAGATTACCGTGACCGGTGCCTATCACGACCTCGCGACCTTCGTCAGCGGTGTGGCCGGGTTGCCGCGCATCGTCACCTTGCACGACTTTGAACTGGCGCCCGCCAATAAGGAGGGCGGGCCGAAGTTGCGCATGAGCATCCTCGCCAAGACTTACCGTTACAACGACAAGGGGCTGGATAAATGACCCCGGTTCGTTATTGCGCGCTGTCGATGATCCTGCTGACGCTGAGCGGTTGTGGTGGCAGCGACGATTTCAGCGACCTCGATGCCTATCTGAATGAAGTGCGTCTGCGCCCGGCGGGCAGGATCGAGCCGACGCCCACCTTTCACTCCTATCCGACCTTCACCTACAGCGCCGCCAACCTGCGCAGCCCGTTCTCGCGTCAGGTGCGAGTTGACCTGGCCGGGCAGCGGCATGGCTCGCGCAACGTCAAACCCGACCCCAGCCGGGTCAAGCAATACCTCGAAGGTTTCAATATCGAGCAGTTCGAAATGGTCGGGACGATCGCCAATGCTTCTGGCTCCTTCGCACTGCTGCGCGGCGCCGGCGGGGTGCATCGGTTGAAGGTTGGCGATTATCTGGGGCGCAACGACGGACGGATCGTCGCCATCAGCGCGACCCAGGTCGATGTGGTCGAAATCGTGCCCGACGGCGAAGGCGCCTGGCTGGAACGTCCGCGCACCATTCCTTTGAAAGAGCACTCATAGTGGAAGTCGAACAATGAACAGGATTTTCTCCACCCTCGGTTTTTCGCTATGGATAGCGCTGATGTCGCCGATGGTACTCGCGGCCAACCTGAAGGCGCTGGATGTCGCGGCGTTGCCCGGTGACCGTGTCGAACTGAAGCTGTCGTTCGACGGCCCGCCACCGCAAGCCAAGGGCTATACCACTGATTCGCCGGCGCGCATCGCGCTGGATTTGCCCGGTGTCGCCAGTCAGTTGGCCAGCAAGAATTTCGATCTGGGCAGCGGTAATGCACGTACGGCGACGGTGGTTGAGGCCAAGGAGCGGACGCGGCTGATCGTCAGCCTTACGCAATTGGCGCCGTACAACACGCGCGTCGAAGGTAACAATCTGTTCGTGGTGGTCGGCCAGGGCGCACCGGCGACCACTGCACGACCGGCAGCAGCAGCGCCGCGTGCAGCCACAACCTCCGCAGCGCCGGCCAGGCCGTTCGTGGTGAAAACCCGCGCCATTCGTGGTGTGGACTTCCAGCGGGGCACGGCGGGCGAGGGCAATGTGGTCATTGACCTTTCCGACCCGACCATTGCCCCAGAAATACAGGAGCATGACGGCAAAATCGTCCTCAGCTTTGCCCGTACGCAATTGCCGGAAAAACTGCGGGTACGCCTCGACGTCAAGGATTTCGCCACTCCGGTGCAATTCGTCAATGCCGGCGTGAGCGGTGATCGCACGGTGATTACCGTCGAGCCGAGCGGCACCTTCGACTACTCCACCTTCCAGACCGACAACAAACTGACCGTCAGCATCCGCCCAATGACGGTCGATGACCTGCAAAAGCGCAATGCCGATCGCAACAGTTACGTCGGCGAAAAGCTCTCACTGAATTTTCAGGACATCGACGTGCGTTCGGTGCTGCAGTTGATCGCCGACTTCACCAACCTCAACCTGGTCGCCAGCGACACCGTGCAGGGCGGCATCACTTTGCGCCTGCAAAACGTGCCATGGGATCAAGCGCTGGATCTGGTGCTGAAAACCAAGGGGCTGGACAAGCGCAAGATCGGCAATGTGTTGCTGGTCGCCCCGGCGGACGAAATCGCCGCCCGCGAGCGCCAGGAACTGGAGTCGCAAAAACAGATCGCCGAACTGGCGCCGCTGCGTCGTGAATTGTTGCAGGTGAACTATGCCAAGGCTGCCGACATCGCCAAGCTGTTCCAGTCGGTGACCAGTGCTGAAGCGAAAATCGACGAGCGCGGTTCGATTACCGTCGATGAGCGGACCAACAACATCATTGCCTACCAGACTCAGGACCGGCTCGACGAACTGCGGCGAATCGTGGCGCAACTGGACATTCCCGTGCGGCAGGTAATGATCGAGGCGCGGATCGTCGAAGCCAACGTCGATTACGACAAGAGCCTGGGCGTGCGCTGGGGTGGTTCGATTCAGAACAAGGGCAACTGGAACACGTCCGGCGTCAGTAACGGCTCGTCGACCACCATCGGTACTCCGGGCAGCACCAGCACCAACTCGCCGTTCGTCGACATGGGCACCGTCAACAATACCTCGGGGATCGGCATTGCCTTCATCACCGATAACGTTTTGCTCGATCTTGAGCTGACCGCCATGGAAAAGACCGGCAATGGTGAAATCGTCTCGCAGCCCAAGGTGGTGACTTCCGACAAAGAGACCGCGAAGATCCTCAAGGGCACCGAGATTCCCTATCAGGAAGCCAGCTCCAGTGGCGCCACCTCGGTGTCGTTCAAGGAAGCTTCGCTGTCGCTGGAGGTGACGCCGCAAATCACTCCCGACAACCGCATCATCATGGAGGTCAAGGTCACCAAGGACGAACCAGACTACCTGAACAAAGTGCAGGATGTGCCGCCGATCAAGAAGAACGAGGTCAACGCCAAAGTGCTGGTAAACGACGGCGAGACCATCGTGATTGGGGGTGTTTTCTCAAATACTCAAAGCAAGGTCGTAGATAAGGTGCCATTTCTTGGCGATGTGCCGTATCTTGGCCGCCTTTTCCGGCGTGATGTGGTTTCGGAGAAAAAATCCGAGCTGCTGGTATTTCTCACTCCGCGTATCATGAATAACCAGGCGATTGCTGTGAGTCGTTGATTCTGTGCGAAATTTGATTCTTGTAGGACCGATGGGCGCTGGAAAAAGCACCATCGGCCGGTTGCTGGCCAAAGAGCTGCGCCTGCCGTTCAAAGATTCCGACAAGGAAATTGAACTGCGCACGGGCGCCAATATCCCGTGGATCTTCGACAAGGAAGGCGAGCCCGGCTTTCGTGACCGTGAGCAGGCGATGATCGCCGAGCTGTGCGCGTTCGACGGCGTGGTCCTGGCCACCGGTGGCGGCGCGGTGATGCGCGATGCCAATCGCAAGGCTCTGTATGAGGGCGGGCGAGTGGTCTATCTGCACGCCTCGGTCGAACAGCAGGTCGGTCGCACCTCCCGCGATCGCAACCGGCCGTTGCTGCGCACCGCCAACCCGGAAAAAACCCTGCGTGACTTGCTCGCGATCCGTGATCCGCTTTATCGGGAAATCGCCGATCTGGTGGTGGAAACCGACGAACGGCCGCCGCGCATGGTAGTGCTCGACATTCTCGACCGTCTGGCGCAGCTTCCACCCCGTTAAAGCATCGCTCGAAATGCGCTATCCTCGGCGTCCTGTCACAGCCCGCCGAGGTTGTGGCGGATGGCGTGCGAGCGGCGTCATACCCGCTACAGGCCGCAGACAACCAATAATTCAGGGCAGGACGCCTGCTTCCATCTTCACTGTGGGGACACATGCAGACACTCAAGGTCGATCTAGGCGAGCGCAGCTACCCGATTCATATTGGCGAAGGTTTGTTGGATCAGCCTGAGCTTCTGGCTCCGCATATCCACGGGCGGCAGGTGGCAATCATCTCCAACGAGACCGTTGCGCCGCTCTATCTCGAACGTCTGACCCGCAGTCTTGCGCAGTTCTCGGTAATTTCCGTGGTGCTGCCCGATGGCGAAGCCTTCAAGAACTGGGAAACCCTGCAACTGATCTTTGACGGCTTGCTGACCGCTCGTCATGACCGCCGCACCACGGTAATCGCCCTCGGCGGCGGTGTGATCGGCGACATGGCCGGTTTTGCTGCGGCTTGCTACCAGCGCGGCGTCGATTTCATCCAGATTCCTACCACCTTGTTGTCCCAGGTCGATTCGTCGGTAGGTGGCAAGACCGGGATCAACCATCCGCTGGGCAAGAACATGGTCGGTGCGTTCTATCAGCCGAACGTCGTGCTGATCGATACCGCGTCCCTGAAAACCCTGCCAGAGCGCGAGCTGTCGGCCGGTCTGGCGGAAGTCATCAAGTACGGGCTGATCTGCGACGAGCCGTTCCTGACCTGGCTTGAAGACAACGTCGACGCCTTGCGTGCACTGGATCAAAAGGCCCTGACTTACGCCATCGAGCGCTCCTGCGCGGCCAAGGCTGCTGTGGTTGGCGCCGATGAAAAGGAAACCGGCGTACGCGCCACGCTCAATCTCGGCCACACCTTCGGTCACGCCATCGAGACTCACATGGGCTATGGTGTCTGGTTGCATGGTGAGGCAGTGGCGGCTGGCACCGTGATGGCGCTGGAGATGTCTGCGCGTCTCGGCTGGATCAGCGAGCAGGAGCGTGATCGCGGCATTCGTCTGTTCCAGCGCGCCGGTCTGCCGGTGATTCCGCCTGAAGAGATGACTGAAGCCGATTTTCTCGAACACATGGCAATCGACAAAAAAGTGATCGACGGTCGTCTGCGCCTGGTGCTGCTGCGCCGGATGGGCGAAGCGGTAGTGACCGCCGATTATCCGAAAGAGGTTCTACAGGCCACGCTGGGAGCGGATTACCGCGCCCTGGCTCAGCTTAAAGGTTAATAAGATTCCGATGACTAGTTTGCATGCCGACGAGGCGTTCCTCGGCCATTTCCAGTTAAGTCACGACCCCTTCGCGCCGCGGGTGCCGGGCTTCAAATTCTTCCCGGCCCAGCGCAAACCAGTGCTCGGTCAACTGCATCACCTTGCGCGTTACAGCCAGTTGTTGCTGGTGGTGACTGGCCCGCAAGGCAGCGGCAAGACGTTGCTGCGTCAGGCGCTGGTTGCCAGCACCAACAAACAGTCTGTGCAGAGCGTCGTGGTCTCGGCTCGTGGCGCCGGCGATGCGGCTGGCGTGCTGCGTCAGGTAGCGCAGGCGCTGAACGTGGCGCAGGCCGAAGTCGGGGCGATTCTCGAGCAGGTGGTGCAACTGGCGCTGACCGGTCAGGAAGTCTATTTGCTGGTGGACGATGCCGAGCAGCTCGACGAGTCCGCGCTCGAAGCGCTGATGGCGCTGGGTGCCGGCGCGCCGGAAGGTCGCCCGCATGTGTTCCTGTTTGGCGAGTCGTCGCTGATCGCGCAACTCGAGGCTTTGCACCTTGAGGAAGAGCGCTTCCACGTCATCGAACTGCAGCCGTACACCGAAGAAGAAACCCGCGAATATCTCGATCAGCGGCTCGAGGGCGCTGGCCGGGGTGTCGAACTTTTCACCGCCGATCAGATCTCTGATATTCACGAAAGCGCCGAGGGTTGGCCTGGCAATATCAACCAGGTTGCCCGCGATGCACTGATCGAAGTCATGATTGCCAGCCGCTCTGCGGTCAAGCGTCCAAGTATGGGGTTCAACATGCCGAAGAAACACGTATTGGCGATTTCCGCCGTCGTTGTGGTCGCGGTCGCCGCCGCCTGGCTGATGCCGGGTCGCAACAAGACGCCAACCACCGGCGCGCCGGCCAACGAACAGGCACAACTGCCACTGGGCCAGGGCGCAGCCAATGGCGGCGCGCCGAACGTAGAATTCGCCGGTAACACACAACCGATGCCGCTGCCGCTGGTCGGCAACTCGCAGCCGGTCATGCGTGGCCCTCTGGCTGAAGCGGCCGGTGGCATTACTGAAGGCGACGACGGTGTGCCGCTGGAAGGCTCCAGCGCTACCCCGCCAACCGTGACCACATCTGCGCCTCCAGCGGGTGTTCCGGCAGGTCCTGCACCGACGCCGGTTCCGGTTCCGGCTGCCAAGCCGACCCCGGCACCCACGCAAATCGCCAGCGCCAAGCCTGCTCCGGTAGCGCCAGCGGCAAAACCGGCTCCAGCGCCAGCCAAACCGGTTGCCGCTGCCAAACCGGCCGAGAAGCCGGTTACCGTCGCCAAAGCCGCCGGTGGCAGCTGGTACGCCGGTCAGCCGACCAGCAACTACGTGGTGCAGATTCTCGGCACCAGCTCCGAAGCGACCGCACAAAACTTCGTCAAGGAGCAGGGCGGCGAGTACCGTTATTTCAAGAAAGTGCTCAACGGCAAGCCTCTCTACGTGATCACCTACGGCAACTTTGCCAATCGTGATGCAGCCGTTTCTGCCATCAAGGCCTTGCCAGCGAAGGTTCAGGCTGGTAAACCTTGGCCTCGCACTGTCGCCAGCGTCCAACAGGAACTGGCAACAACTCGCTGAAGATTCGGCGGCCTTACCCAGGCCGCCTCTCCAAGCACCTCAAAATTTCTACAAGTGCGCGCCGTCCCTGCGACCGCGTGCCTTGTGGTGTCTGCGTTACAGTAGTCTTTGAGTCGTTGCGGTCAAAATTAAAAAAGTTTTGACTAGCACAGCATATCGCTTTAAACCTTTCACAAATGCGACATAGATTTGCGACAGTTCGTCGTCAAATTTGTGAGCGTCTGTGTCGCTGTGTACAATGACCACCCTTTTGCCCCCGCTAAGCCGGCGTACGTTCGGCGCGGATCGCAAGTGGTTGAATTGAAAAGAAATTTGCCTCGAAAAGAGGCAGCCTGGTGAGAAAGTGTCTATGAAAGCAGGTCTGTACCAACCAGATGAATTCAAGGATAACTGCGGTTTCGGCCTGATAGCCCATATGCAGGGCGAGCCCAGTCATACCCTATTGCAAACGGCCATTGAGGCCCTGACCTGCATGACCCACCGCGGTGGGATTAATGCCGACGGCAAGACCGGTGACGGTTGCGGTCTGCTGATTCAAAAGCCTGATGCGTTCCTGCGTGCGATTGCCCAGGAAACCTTCAGCGTCGAGTTGCCCAAGCAATACGCGGTGGGCATGGTCTTCTTCAATCAGGATCCGGCCAAGGCCGAAGCTGCTCGCGAGAACATGAACCGCGAGATCCTGGCCGAAGGCCTGCAACTGATCGGCTGGCGCAAAGTGCCAATCGACACCAGCGTCCTCGGCCGCCTGGCCCTTGAGCGCCTGCCGCAGATCGAGCAGGTGTACATCGGCGGCGAAGGCCTGAGCGATCAGGACATGGCGGTCAAGCTGTTCAGCGCCCGTCGTCGCTCGTCGGTGGCCAACGCCGCCGACACCGACCACTACATCTGCAGCTTTTCCCACAAGACCATCATCTATAAAGGCCTGATGATGCCGGCCGATCTGGCCGCGTTTTATCCGGACCTGAGCGACGAGCGCCTGCAAACCGCGATCTGCGTGTTCCACCAGCGCTTCTCCACCAACACCCTGCCGAAATGGCCGCTGGCCCAGCCATTCCGCTTCCTCGCCCACAACGGCGAGATCAACACCATCACCGGTAACCGCAACTGGGCGCAGGCCCGTCGCACCAAGTTCACCAACGATCTGATGGATCTGGAAGAACTCGGCCCGCTGGTCAACCGTGTCGGTTCCGACTCCTCGAGCATGGACAACATGCTTGAGCTGATGGTCACCGGCGGCATCGACCTGTTCCGTGGCGTGCGGATGATCATTCCGCCAGCGTGGCAGAACGTCGAAACCATGGACCCGGATCTGCGTGCGTTCTACGAGTACAACTCGATGCACATGGAGCCGTGGGACGGCCCGGCCGGCGTGGTAATGACCGACGGTCGCTACGCGGTGTGCCTGCTCGACCGTAACGGTCTGCGCCCGGCGCGCTGGGTCACCACCACCAACGGTTTCATCACCCTCGCGTCGGAAATCGGCGTGTGGGACTACAAGCCTGAAGACGTGATCGCCAAAGGCCGTGTCGGCCCGGGCCAGATCTTCGCCGTGGACACCGAAACCGGGCAGATCCTCGACACCGATGCGATTGACAACCGTCTGAAATCCCGTCATCCGTACAAGCAATGGCTGCGCAAGAATGCCCTGCGCATTCAGGCGACCATGGAAGACAACGACCACGGTTCGGCGTTTTACGACGTCGATCAGCTCAAGCAATACATGAAGATGTATCAGGTCACGTTCGAAGAGCGCGATCAGGTACTGCGCCCGCTCGGCGAGCAGGGCTACGAAGCCGTTGGCTCGATGGGCGACGACACGCCGATGGCCGTGCTGTCCCAGCGCGTGCGCACGCCGTACGACTACTTCCGCCAGCAGTTCGCGCAGGTCACCAACCCGCCGATCGACCCTCTGCGTGAAGCAATCGTGATGTCGCTGGAAATCTGCCTCGGTGCCGAGCGCAACATCTTCCAGGAATCGCCGGAGCATGCTTCGCGCGTGATCCTCAGCTCGCCGGTCATTTCCCCGGCCAAGTGGCGTTCGCTGATGAACCTCGACCGCCCGGGTTTCGAGCGGCAGATCATCGACCTCAACTACGACGAAAGCCTCGGCCTCGAAGCGGCGATCCGCAACGTCGCCGATCAGGCTGAAGAAGCCGTGCGCGCCGGTCGCACGCAGATCGTTCTGAGCGACCGCCATATCGCCCCGGGCAAACTGCCGATCCACGCCTCGCTGGCGACCGGTGCCGTGCACCATCGCCTGACCGAGAAAGGCCTGCGCTGCGATTCCAACATCCTCGTTGAAACCGCAACCGCACGCGATCCGCACCATTTCGCAGTGTTGATCGGTTTCGGCGCCTCGGCGGTCTATCCGTTCCTCGCGTACGAAGTACTGGGCGACCTGATCCGTACCGGTGAAGTGCTGGGCGACCTCTACGAGGTGTTCAAGAACTACCGCAAAGGCATCACCAAAGGCCTGTTGAAGATCCTGTCGAAGATGGGCATCTCGACCATCGCGTCCTATCGCGGTGCGCAGTTGTTCGAAGCCATCGGCCTGTCCGAGGAAGTCTGCGACCTGAGCTTCCGTGGCGTGCCGAGCCGCATCAAGGGTGCGCGTTTCGTCGACATCGAAGCCGAACAGAAAGCACTGGCCACCGAAGCCTGGAGTCCGCGCAAGCCGATCCAGCAGGGCGGTCTGCTGAAGTTCGTCCACGGTGGCGAATATCACGCGTACAACCCGGACGTGGTCAACACCCTGCAAGCCGCCGTGCAGCAGGGCGACTACGCCAAATTCAAGGAATACACCTCGCTGGTGGACAACCGTCCGGTGTCGATGATCCGCGACCTGTTCAAGGTCAAGACCCTCGATACGCCGTTGGACATCAGTGAAATCGAGCCGCTGGAATCGGTGCTCAAGCGCTTCGACTCCGCCGGTATCTCTTTGGGCGCACTGTCGCCGGAAGCTCACGAAGCCCTGGCCGAAGCCATGAACCGCCTCGGTGCGCGTTCCAATTCCGGCGAAGGCGGCGAAGACCCGGCGCGTTACGGCACCATCAAGAGTTCGAAAATCAAGCAGGTCGCGACTGGCCGTTTCGGCGTGACCCCGGAATACCTGGTCAACGCCGAAGTGCTGCAGATCAAGGTCGCCCAGGGCGCCAAGCCTGGCGAAGGTGGTCAACTGCCGGGCGGGAAGGTCAACGGTCTGATCGCCAAGCTGCGTTACGCAGTGCCGGGCGTGACCCTGATTTCGCCACCGCCGCACCACGACATCTATTCCATCGAAGACTTGTCGCAGCTGATCTTCGACCTGAAACAGGTCAACCCGAAGGCGCTGGTTTCGGTGAAACTCGTGGCTGAAGCGGGCGTCGGCACCATCGCCGCCGGTGTAGCCAAGGCCTACGCGGACTTGATCACCATCTCCGGCTACGACGGTGGTACCGGTGCATCGCCACTGACCTCGATCAAATACGCCGGCGCACCGTGGGAACTCGGCCTCGCTGAAACCCACCAGACCCTGCGCGGCAACGACCTGCGCGGCAAAGTCCGGGTGCAGACCGACGGCGGCCTGAAAACCGGCCTCGACGTGATCAAGGCTGCGATCCTTGGCGCCGAAAGCTTCGGTTTCGGCACTGCGCCGATGATCGCGCTGGGCTGCAAATACCTGCGCATCTGCCACCTGAACAACTGCGCCACCGGCGTTGCGACTCAGAACGAGAAGCTGCGCAAGGATCACTACATCGGCACCGTCGACATGGTGGTGAACTTCTTCACCTACGTCGCCGAAGAAACCCGTGAGTGGCTGGCCAAGCTGGGCGTGCGTTCCCTCGAAGAGCTGATCGGTCGTACCGATCTGCTGGAAATCCTCGAAGGCCAGACCGCCAAGCAACACCACCTGGATCTGACCCCGCTGCTGGGCAGCGATCACATCCCGGCGGACAAACCTCAGTTCTGCGGTGTTGAGCGCAACCCGCCGTTCGACCAAGGCCTGCTGGCCGAGAAAATGGTCGAGATGGCGACGTCGGCGATCAACGACCTCAGCGGCGCCGAGTTCGAACTGGATATCTGCAACTGCGACCGTTCGATCGGCGCACGGATCTCCGGCGAAATCGCCCGTAAGCATGGCAACCAGGGCATGGCGAAAGCGCCGATCACCTTCCGCTTCAAGGGCACTGCCGGTCAGAGCTTCGGCGTGTGGAACGCCGGCGGTCTGAACATGTACCTGGAAGGCGACGCCAACGATTATGTCGGCAAAGGCATGACCGGCGGCAAGTTGACCATCGTGCCGCCGAAGGGCAGCGTTTATAAGACTCAGGAAAGCGCCATTATCGGCAACACCTGCCTGTACGGCGCCACTGGCGGCAAGCTGTTCGCCGCCGGCACCGCAGGCGAGCGTTTTGCCGTGCGCAACTCCGGTGCCCACACGGTTGTGGAAGGCACTGGCGATCACTGCTGTGAGTACATGACCGGTGGTTTTGTCTGCGTTCTGGGCAAGACCGGTTACAACTTCGGCTCTGGCATGACCGGCGGTTTCGCCTACGTGCTCGACCAGGACAACACCTTCGTTGACCGGGTCAACCACGAACTGGTGGAAATCCAGCGGATCAGCGGCGAGGCGATGGAAGCCTATCGCAGCCACCTGCAAAACGTGCTGAACGAGTACGTCGCGGAAACCGACAGCGAGTGGGGTCGTGAACTCGCCGAGAACCTCGATGACTACTTGCGTCGTTTCTGGCTGGTCAAGCCGAAGGCTGCCAACCTGAAGTCGTTGCTTTCCAGCACCCGTGCCAACCCGCAGTGATATGCGCCTGAAGAGTTTGATGAGGTTTTAACAATGGCTGAACGTCTGAATAACGACTTCCAGTTCATCGACGTCGGGCGCAAAGATCCGAAGAAGAAACTGTTGCGTCAACGCAAGAAAGAGTTCGTCGAAATCTACGAACCGTTCAAACCCCAGCAGTCGGCCGATCAGGCCCACCGCTGTCTGGGTTGTGGCAACCCGTACTGCGAATGGAAGTGCCCGGTGCACAACTTCATTCCGAACTGGCTGAAACTGGTGGCCGAGGGCAACATCCTTCAGGCCGCCGAGCTGTCGCACCAGACCAACACCCTGCCGGAAGTCTGCGGCCGGGTGTGCCCGCAGGATCGTCTTTGCGAGGGTGCTTGCACCCTCAACGACGGCTTCGGCGCGGTGACCATCGGTTCGGTCGAGAAGTACATCACCGACACCGCGTTCGCCATGGGCTGGCGCCCGGACATGTCCAAGGTCAAACCGACCGGCAAGCGTGTCGCGATCATCGGCGCAGGCCCGGCGGGCCTCGGTTGTGCCGACGTGCTGGTGCGCGGCGGCGTGACCCCGGTGGTGTTCGACAAGAACCCGGAAATCGGCGGTCTGCTGACCTTCGGCATCCCTGAGTTCAAGCTTGAGAAGAGCGTGCTGAGCAATCGCCGCGAAGTCTTCACCGGCATGGGCATCGAGTTCCGTCTCAATACCGAAGTCGGCAAAGACGTGACCATGGAGCAACTGCTCGCCGAATACGATGCCGTGTTCATGGGCATGGGCACTTACACCTACATGAAGGGCGGCTTTGCCGGTGAGGATCTGCCGGGCGTTTACGACGCACTGGACTTCCTGATCGCCAACGTCAACCGCAACCTGGGCTTTGAAAAATCGCCGGAAGATTTCGTCGACATGAAAGGCAAGAAGGTCGTGGTGCTGGGTGGCGGCGACACGGCGATGGACTGCAACCGAACCTCGATCCGCCAAGGCGCCAAGTCGGTGACCTGCGCTTATCGCCGTGACGAAGCGAACATGCCCGGCTCGCGCAAAGAGGTGAAGAACGCCAAGGAAGAAGGCGTGAAATTCCTCTACAACCGCCAGCCGATCGCCATCGTTGGCGAGGACAAGGTCGAAGGCGTGAAGGTGGTCGAGACCCGTCTCGGCGAACCGGACGCCCGTGGCCGTCGCAGCCCCGAGCCGATCCCGGGTTCCGAAGAGATCATCCCGGCCGACGCCGTGGTCATCGCTTTCGGTTTCCGCCCGAGCCCGGCGCCGTGGTTCGAACAGTTCGAGATCCAGACCGACAGCCAGGGCCGCGTCGTTGCGCCTGAGCAAGGTCAGTACAAGCACCAGACCAGCAACCCGAAAATCTTTGCCGGTGGCGACATGGTGCGCGGTTCCGACCTGGTGGTGACGGCAATCTTCGAAGGCCGCAATGCCGCCGAAGGGATCCTGGATTACCTTCAGGTCTGATCCTGATCCCGGGTTGAAATGGGATCAAAATGTGGGAGGGGGCTTGCTCCCGAATGCGGTTTACCAGTCGCCAGATGTATCGACTGACCCACCGCTTTCGGGAGCACGCCCCCTCCCACATTTGTTTTGCGGCGCTTTCATTTCCGCGACAAATTGACCCGATAGACAAAAGGCTGACCTGTAACCGTGCCTTTTGCGTCGCGCTCTGAGAAAATGCCCGCACTTTTTTTCCGGATGCCGACATGACTGCCCTGAAGAACGACCGTTTCCTCCGCGCCCTGCTCAAGCAACCCGTAGACGTCACCCCTGTGTGGATGATGCGCCAGGCCGGCCGCTACTTGCCGGAGTACCGCGCCAGCCGCGCCCAGGCCGGTGATTTCATGAGCCTGTGCATGAATCCGGAATTCGCCTGCGAAGTCACGCTGCAACCGCTCGACCGCTATCCGCAACTGGACGCGGCGATCCTGTTTTCCGACATCCTCACCATCCCCGACGCGATGGGCCAAGGCCTGTACTTCGAGACCGGTGAAGGTCCGCGCTTCAAGAAAGTCGTCAGCACCCTGGCCGACATCGAAGCCCTGCCAATCCCCGATCCACACAAAGACCTCGGTTACGTGATGGACGCTGTCAGCACCATCCGCCACGAACTGAACGGCCGTGTGCCGCTGATCGGTTTCTCCGGCAGCCCGTGGACTCTCGCCACTTACATGGTCGAAGGCGGTTCGTCGAAAGACTTCCGCAAGACCAAAGCGATGCTCTACGACAATCCGCAAGCCATGCACCTGCTGCTGGACAAGCTGGCGCAGTCGGTGACTTCGTACCTCAACGGCCAGATCCAGGCCGGGGCGCAAGCGGTGCAGATCTTCGATACCTGGGGCGGCAACCTGTCGGCGGCGGCGTATCAGGAGTTCTCGCTGGCCTACATGAAGAAAATCGTCAGCGGCCTGATCCGCGAACACGACGGTCGCAAAGTGCCGGTGATCCTCTTCACCAAAAACGGCGGCCTGTGGCTGGAAAGCATCGCCGAGGCCGGCGCCGACGCGCTGGGCCTGGACTGGACGTGCGACATCGGCAACGCCCGTGCCCGCGTTGGCGACAAGGTTGCGCTGCAAGGCAACATGGACCCGACCGTGCTCTACGCAAAACCGGAAGCGATCCGCACCGAAGTCGGGCGTATTCTCGCCAGCTACGGCAAGGGCAACGGTCACGTGTTCAACCTCGGCCACGGCATCACGCCTGAAGTTGATCCGGAACACGCTGGGGCCTTCCTGCGTGCGGTGCACGAGTTGTCGGCGCAGTATCACGAGTGATCGGCGCTCAGCTCTAATGGTAGAAAACAAAAACGCCCGGCTTATACCGGGCGTTTTTGTTTGCACAATTCAATGGCAGACAGAGATCAATTGTGGGAGGGGGGCTTGCTCCCGAAGGCTTTGGGTCAGCCAACATCTACATCGGCTGATCCACCGCATTCGGGAGCGAGCCCTCTCCCACAGAGTATTTCTCCCACAGGGTATTTCTGTCAGGCTTTGACGCCGCCCAGAGGCGGCAACTTCGCCAGCTTCAAAGCCACCAACAGTGCCACCAGCAGCAGCGCGCCGATAAACAGCCCGATCCCGTTCCACCCGCCCAAATGCCAGAACACCCCGCCCGCCGTACCGGCAATACTCGACCCGGCGTAGTAGCTGAACAGATACAGCGACGACGCCTGCCCCTTGGCTTTGAGCGCACGGCGGCCGATCCAGCTACTCGCCACCGAATGTGCGCCGAAGAAGCCGAAGGTGAAAATCAGCATGCCGATGATCACCAGTGGCAGCGGCGTGAACATCGTCAGTGCGAGGCCGGCGAACATCAGCGCAATCGTCGCCCAGAGCACTTTGCGTCGCCCCAGTTTGTCCGCCAGTGACCCGATTTTCGCCGAGCTGTAGATGCCCGACAGATACACCACCGACAGCAGGCCGACGAACACTTGATCCAGTTGATACGGCGCGGCCAGCAAGCGGTAGCCGATGTAGTTGAACAGGGTGACGAACGCGCCCATCAACACGAAGGCTTCCAGAAACAGCAGCGGCAACCCGGCATCGCGAAAATGCATGGTGAAGCCGTCGAGCAGGCTGCGTGGGTGCAGCGAGCGGGAACGGAAGTTGCGCGATTCGGGGAGAATTTTCCAGAACACCGCCGCGGCGATCAGCGCCAGACCGCCAATCACCAGCATCGCCGTGTGCCAGCTGACGAAATCGATCAGCACACCGGTGATCAGCCGCCCGCTCATCCCGCCAATCGCGTTACCGCCGATGTACAGCCCCATCGCCAGACCGATATGTTGCGGGTGAATCTCTTCGCTCAGGTAAGTCATTGCCACCGCCGCCAGACCGCTCAACGACAGCCCGATCAGCGCGCGCATGATCAGCACGCCGTGCCAGCTCGGCATCATCGAACTGGCGATGGTGCACAGGGCTGCGGCAAACAGCGCGGCGACCATCACCGGTTTGCGCCCGACCCGATCGGAAATCGGGCCGGTGATCAGCAGACCGAACGCTAGCATGCCTGTGGCCACCGACAGGATCAGGCTGCTTTGCGCCGCGTTGATCGAATATTCGTGGGACAGCAGCGGCATCATCGGCTGCACGCAGTACAGCAGGGCAAACGTCGCGAAGCCGCCACAGAACAGCGCCAATACCGTGCGCATGAACGCCGGCGTGCCTTTTTCGATGTAGATTTCCTGCAGCTCGGCGATGACATCATCTGCCGCAGCAGGCGGGACTTCATGGGCAAGGGGCGCGACAGCAGTTTTCACTTCAGACCTCGGAGGGCACGGCCAGGCAGGCAATGAAAAAATCATATAGCTGGCTAATGTTTCTATCCAATATATTGTTCGACCTGTTTGATAGCTTTAACGACCTAATGGGGTTTCCATGGAATTGCGTCATTTGCGCTACTTCATCGCCGTCGCCGAAGAGCTGCATTTCGGCCGCGCCGCACTGGCGCTGGGCATCTCTCAACCACCGCTGAGCCAGCAGATTCAAGCGCTGGAGCAGGAGGTCGGTGCGCGTTTGTTCGAGCGAACCAATCGTCGGGTCGAGCTGAGCGAGGCCGGCCGATTGTTTCTGGAAGAGGCGCGGCTGGTGCTGGCGCAGGTCGACAAGGCTGCAGATGTCGCGCGACGGGCGCAGTTGGGTGAGCTGGGCGAATTGAAAATCGGCTTCACATCGTCGGCACCGTTCAATTCGACCATCCCTCAGGCAATCTTTTCGTTTCGTCAGCGCTTTGCGGCGGTGCACCTGAACCTTCGGGAAATGAGCAGTACCCAGGTCGCCGATGCGCTGATCGATGAGTCGATCGAGGTCGGGATCATGCGCCCGCTCGGGCTGCCGGACTCATTGAGTGTGGTGGAGTTGATGCGCGAGCCTCTGGTGGCGGTGCTCAGCGCCAAACACCCGTTGGCGCAGGGCTCCGAGGAAGGCCTGTTGCTCTCGACGCTGGCCCACGAACCCTTCGTTTTTTTTCCGCGCAGCTACGGCAGCGGGCTGTACGCGCAATTGATCAGCCTGGCCCGCGACGCCGGTTTCAGCCCGCACTTTGCCCAGGAAGCGGGTGAAGCGATGACCATCATCGGCCTGGTGGCGGCAGGGTTGGGCGTGTCGGTGATGCCGGCCTCGTACCAGCGGATGCGCATCGACGGCGTGGTCTATCGCCGGCTGCTCGACCCTGAAGCGGTCACTGCGGTGTGGCTGGTACAACGCAAGGATCAGAAATCGCCGATGGCCAAGGCATTTGTCGAATTGCTCACGCGCAAGGTTGAACCGTTGACTGCGTGACGGCTGCGGGCCCCTTCGCGAGCAAGCCCGCTCCCACATTGGAATGCATTTCCCCTGTGGGAGCGGGCTTGCCCGCGAAAGCGCCGGCAGCGACGCCCGCACTTTTGCAGAATGTCTAAGGCAATCGCACCAAGTCCCCGCGCAATGCCACCCGCGTCGCGAACACACCTGCGCGACACTCATAGGTATTCAGATCCTTGCGCACATGCTGGTCGTAATAACTGACGATATTGACCACCGCATTCGCCCCGACCCGCTTGGCATCGGCCTGCAACTTGATCAGGTTTGACTGCAACACCCATTCGCAGGAATCGTGGTCGCTCTTGTTGAACCCGTTGGTGCGCAAATCACTCACCACACCTCGGCGCAACAGCTGCTGGGTGCCCTGCGGCCCATTGCCGATCAGGTAAAACTTCACACTGCCATCCAGCCGCCCGGCACGAATTGCATCCGACAGCACTGTCTCGAAGGGCATATACATAAGGTTGGTGGCGTGGCTGGCGGTGGGCAGCAGGCCAAAAAGCGTGGCAGCTATCAGAGCTTTCAGGTGCATGGTCATCTCCTTGACGATGAAAGAGAACCGCGATTGTTCGAACGATGGGGCCGCCGTTCCGGCAGGCGTTATGGAGCGAGTGTAGATGCTGAAAATGAAGGGGGCGCCCAATGGCGCCCCCTTATTGTCCAGATGGGGACTGCTGCGCAGTCCATGGGGGATGAATCCCCTCGCCACAGGATTGGATTCACTCAGTCAGTCAGTCGACGTGCGCAAGGTCTCCACGCAACGCCACACTCGACACCACCAACCCCGCACGGCACTGGAATTTTTCGGTGTCTTTGTAGAGGTCACGCTGGTCGACGCTGGCGATGTTGATCACGGCGTTGGCATCAGCTTTTTTCGCGGCGTTCTGCAGGGTCGCGAGGGCCGATTGCAAAGCCCAGAAGCAGGCGTCTTCGTCGGACTTGTTCGAGCCGTTGGTCTTGCGGCTGCTGCTCACGGTGTCGAGCTTGCGCACCTGTTTTGGCAGGGTTTCGCCGGCCAGGTAGAACTTCACGCTGCCGTCGAGCAGGCCGGCATCGGTGGCGCGTTTGACGCCCTCGCGAAAGCTCAGGTAAGTCGGTTCGTCCGCACCCTGTTTGATAATGCCCAGGTTGTTCACCGCTTCGATGTCCGGGTTGATCGACAGCTCTTTGAGCACGTTGTCGCGCAGGCGGTTGACCCAGCGGTTGTAGTTGCCGTGGATCTTGCCGTCCTTGGCGTCGAGGCCGTAGCTGCTGCGGTAGTCGATTTCGAACGAGGTCGGCGTGAACGGGATATCGACTTCGGCGTGGTGGCGACCGCGCACGGTGATCGCGGCTTTGATCATGCCCGGACGCACCGATTGCACGACCCACTGGCGGTCGTTCAGGGCGGTGACGATGGCGCGGCTCATCTGTGGGGCGGTGAAGCCGAGGTTTGGCGAAAACTCTTCTTTGGCGTTGTACACCGGTTTGCTGGTGCAACCGCCGAGCACAAGGGCCAGGGCCAACAGGGCGGCGATGCGGTGAAACTGAGTCATTCCCTTCACTCCAAACGTGTTGCGGTCAGTGCCAGCGGCGGAAAATCAACGAGGTGTTGACGCCACCAAAAGCGAAATTGTTGTTCATCACGTACTCGTGATGCATCGAGCGGAATTCACCACGCAGGTAATCGAGCTTGCCGCAGTGCGGATCGACCTCATCGAGGTTGAACGTGTGCACGTACAGGTCGCGGTTAAGCATTTCGATGCTGAACCACGACTCCAGCGCTCCGCAGGCGCCGAGCGTGTGGCCGAGGAAACTCTTCTGCGAGCTGATCGGCATGCGCTCGCCGAACAGACTGCTGGTTGCCAGTGTTTCGGCAATGTCGCCCTGTTCTGTAGCGGTGCCGTGACCATTGACGTAACCGATGGCATCCGGCGTCAGCCCGGCGTCTTCCAGTGCCAGCTCCATGGCGCGGCGCATGGTGACCTGCTCGGGACGCGTGGTGTGCTGGCCGTCGGCGTTGCTGCCGAAACCGACGATCTCGGCATGGATGTGTGCCCCGCGTGCGAGGGCGTGTTCCAGTTCTTCGAGCACCAGCATACCGCCGCCTTCACCGATCACCAGACCGTCGCGGCCCTTGTCGTAGGGGCGCGGGCTGGTCTGCGGCGCGTCGTTTTTCAGGCTGGTGGCGTAGAGCGCGTCGAAGACCATGGCTTCGGTCGGGCACAGCTCTTCGGCACCGCCAGCGAGCATCAACGGCAAGCGGCCGAACTTGATGGCTTCGTATGCGTAGCCGATGCCCTGGCTGCCGCTAGTGCAGGCGCTGGACGTCGGGATCAGGCGACCGGTGAGGCCGAAGAAGATGCTGATATTCGCCGCGGTGGTGTGCGGCATCATCCGCACGTAGGAGTTGGCGTTTAGACCCTCGGCCACCGAGTTGAGCAGCATGTTGCCGAACGCCTTGATTTCGTCAGTGCTGCCGGTGGACGAGCCGCAGGCCACGCCCATGCGCCCGTCTTTGATCGATTCGTCACCGAGCAAACCGGCATCGGCCAACGCACGCTCAGCCGCACCGACAGCGAGCCGCGACACCCGGCCCATGCTGCGCAGTTGCTTGCGGGTCCAGTGCGCAGGCACGACAAAGTCATCGATGGGCCCGGCCAGACGCGTGTTCAGCTCGCTGAAACGATCCCACTCGTCCATCCGGCGAATGCCGCTGCGGTTGGCCGCAAAGTTGCCGGCGATGGTTTCCCAGTCGCTGCCCAGCGAGGTGATGCCGGCCATGCCGGTGACGACGACGCGCTTCATCAGCACAAGCCTCCGTTGACCGCCAGCACCTGGCGGGTGATGTACGAGGCTTCCGCCGACATCAGGAAATTCACCGCACCGGCCACCTCTTCAGGGGTGCCCATGCGTTGCGCGGGGATCATTTTCATCAGTTCTTCCACCGGCACGTTTTCGTCGAGCATCGCCGTGTCGATCAGGCCCGGCGCGACGCAGTTAACGGTGATTTTGCGCTTGCCCAGTTCGATCGCCAACGCCTTCGCGGCGCCGATCACGCCGGCTTTCGAGGCGCTGTAGTTGACCTGGCCACGGTTGCCGATCAGGCCGGACACCGAGGTGATGCAAACAATCCGACCAGCGGCGCGGCGGCGGATCATCGGCATCATCACCGGGTGCAAAACGTTGTAGAAGCCGTCGAGGTTGGTACGCAGCACCACGTCCCAATCGTCGTCGCTCAGCGCTGGAAATGCACCGTCGCGGGTCAGGCCGGCGTTGAGCACCACGCCGTAATAGGCGCCGTGGGCTTCGACATCGGCTTCGAGAATGCTTTTGCAGGCTTCGCGGTCAGCTACGTCAAATTGCAGGACGCGCGCGTTGCGCCCCAGTGCTTCGATTTCGGCCTGCACCGCTTGTGCTTCAACTACGCCGCTGCGGCAATGCACGACGATGTCATGGCCGGCCTGCGCCAGACGCAGGGCAATGGCGCGGCCGATGCCACGGCTGGAGCCGGTGACCAGTACGGATTCAGTCATCGTTCGACTCCTTGGTTTGTTCAAGATACTGCGCCGCTTCGGGCGGGCGAAACACGTTCAAGCGGGCACTGGCTTCGATGCCCGGCGCGTTGATATGGCATTCGAAAACGCCCATGCCGTTGTCGTCTTCCAGCGAGCGAATACCGTGGATGGTCAGCTCGCTGCCGGCCGGAAACGCGGCAACGTTGCATTCGAATTTGCGCGTGCCAAGCAGGAAACCCAGTTCCACAGCATTGCCTTTCAGCCGTGCGTGACAACCGGCAAACGCGGCGACGCTCTGCGCCATCAGCTCGATGCCGACCCACGCTGGCAGGCTGCCGTCCGGCAGGTTGAACAGGCCGTCCGGCTTGATCGTTGAGCGGGTGTAAATCTGTTCTTCGTCGAAGCTTGTGATGTGATCGATCAGGATCATGTCACCCGCGTGGGGTAACAGTTCGGCGAGCGGCCAGTCGGTCATGGGGCGTCTCCGATAATCAGGCTGACGTTGTTGCCGCCAAAGGCAAACGAATTGCTCATCAGGTAGCGGGGAGCAATGGACGACAGGCGTTCGCTCGCGGTCACCCACTTTAGCGCCGGCAAATCAGGATCGGCTTGTCCATCCCAGACGTGCGGCGGCAAGGCCTGTTCACGGTTGTCAGCGCTCAGGCTCAACCAGCAGAACGCCGCTTCCAGCGCCCCGGCGGCACCGAGGGTGTGGCCCGTCATCGGTTTGGTCGACGAGCAGGCAACGCCTTCAGGGAACAGCGTGGCAACCGCCAGGCTTTCCATGGCGTCGTTGTGCGGGGTCGCGGTGCCGTGCAGATTCAGATAGTTGATCTGCACCGCTTGCAGTCGGGCGCGGCTCAAGGCCTTTTGCATCGCTTGCAGCGCACCGCGCCCGCTGGGCTCCGGCGCGGAAATATGGTGCGCATCGGAGCTGGCGCCCGCACCGAGCAGGGCGATGGCCGGGCCTTCGCCACGCTGTCGGGTCATCAGGAACAGGGCCGCCGCTTCGCCGATGTTGATGCCGTTGCGGTTGGCCGAAAACGGATTGCAGCGCTGATCCGAGACCGCTTCAAGCGCGGTGAAACCGTTGAGGGTGAGTTTGCACAAACTGTCGACACCGCCGCACAGCACCGCGTCGCACAATCCCAGGTCGAGCAGGCGCTGGGCACTCATCAGCGCCCGGGCGCTGGAGGTGCACGCCGTGGAAATCACGTAGGCCGGGCCGCTCAGTTGCAGCCATTCGGCGAGGAAATTTGCCGGCGCGCCGAGCTCCTGCTGGCGGTAGTCGTAGTCGCTGGGAAACTGTTGATCGCGCAGGTAGTGCGCCAGTCCGCGACTGGCCTCATCGATACCGGAAGTGCTGGTGCCGAGCACTACGCCGATACGCTCGCGGCCGTAGGTCTGGATCGCGAGGTCGATGTCGTCGTGAATCTGCAGCGCAGCTTCCAGCAGCAGTTGGTTGTTGCGGCTGCTCTGGTCGGCCAGCGCCAGCGGGATCGGCGCCAGCTCGCCGTGTACGGCGGCCACCGGCAGGTCGCGCTCCGCCACCCAGCCGGATTCGCGGCGCATCCTCGAGCAGTCGCCGGCAAACAGATTGCGCGCCACTTCTGCTTTGTCGCGGCCCAGGGCGCTGATCACACCGAGGGCATTCAGGTAAGCGGTCATGGTGTCGGTTCACCGAGAGGGGACACGCGATAGTGCGGGCCTTGGGGCAGGTTCAATTGAAAGCTCAGCGGTTGTGCATAACGGATGTCCCAGCGCGCGGGCAACGAACGGTGCTCTCCCTGTTGTTGCGCGGTCGGGTAATTGCGCGACAGTTCGCCGGACGGCGTCAAAGCGAACAGCAACGCAGCGAACAGCTCCCGGGCTTCCGGGTTGGGCGGCAGCAGACCGTCGGCCTGCCAGTGCCCGTCGATCAACTGCTGACGGGCCTGCGGGATACCCAACGGGTCCATCATCGACCAGCGAATGCCGGGGCCTTCGCGCTGGATCACCAGCAGCCAGTCCTGGCGCTGATCGGCCAGTTGGCGCTGAATGTGCAATTGCAGTGGCAGGGGCAATGTCGGGTTGCCCGCTGGCAAAGGTGCCTGGCTAGCGCAGGCGCTCAACAACAGCAGCATGCCGAGCACAAAAAATCGCCACACCGTAGACACTGTGGGAGCTGGTTTGCCAGCGAAGGCATCGGCACATCCGACATCAATGCTAGCTGACCCTCCGCTTTCGCGAGCAAGCCCGCTCCCACAGGGCTCGATGTATGCAGGTCGAAAGTGGTACATCACACGGCACCTTCAAGCGGTTTGCGCGCGACGACGTTGACCAACGTCTCTTCCCGCTGCCCAAACGGTTTCGGCTTGCGCAGCCCAAACCGCTCCAGCAGGCCAAAGTCCTTTGACCGGCTCCACCACAGATACGGGTATGAAACGTTGCGCTCGCCGAACTCGAAACCCTGCTCGCGGATCATCTGTAAATACTGCGCAGCACTCTTTTGTACATGCATCGGATGGCGGAACAGCCAGCGAATCACCCACGTATCAATGTAGGCCTCGGTGGACTCGGCGAACAGCAGATAACCACCCGGCTTGAGCACCCGATAGAACTCGGCGAGGGCTTTTTCCTGCTCGACCAGATGGTGAAACGTCTGGTGGCAGAACAGCAGATCGACGCTGGCGTCCGGCACCTTGAGCGTCGCGCAGTCGCTGCCGATCAACTCGACCTGCAGACCCTGACGCGCCGCTTCTTCGCCGCTCAATTGGAGGCTGTGCGGGTCGGCGTCGATGCCGATCAGACGCTGCGGGGCGAAGATCTGGCGCAAGTGCCGGAACGACTTGCCCTGGCCACAACCGGCGTCGAGCAATACCGGATTGACCGGCAGCGATTCGCTGAACAAGCCACGCAGATCGTTGATTGCCACGCGCAACACATGGTGCTGCCAGGTATGGCTGCGCAGGAACCAGAAACCGAAGCGGGTTTCCTCGACGTAGCTGTCGCTCAAGTAATTCATGGGGCGTCCTTTGCACAGAGTTCGGAAATCATCTTCAAGCGGCGGCGTGCTTCGCTGACGAACGGGTTGCGCTCGTCCCAGGCGTAACCGGCGAGGATCGAGCAGATCATCCGGCGAATCTCCACCTGGCTGTCTTCATAAAAAATCACGTCCTGGAAGGTTCCGGCGTACCAGCCTTCGACGTAGCAGCGGAAGGTGTCGACGCCGCGTTTCAACGGCTCGGCAAATTCGCTTTGCCAATCGACGCTCTCGCCTTGCAACTGACGGTGCAGAACCGCCGCGGCCATGCTCGCCGAACGCATGGCGATGGTCACGCCGGAGGAAAACACCGGATCGAGAAATTCCGCCGCGTTGCCGAGCAAAGCGAAACCCGGCCCGTGCAGGGTTTTCACGTTGGCCGCGTAGCCGCCCAGCGTACGCGCCGGGGTGTCCCAAACGGCGTTGTTCAGAACGTTGGCGAGACTTGGCGTCTCGGCGATAAAACCGCGCAGACAGGCATCGAGGTCGGCATCACGACCGTTGAAATGCTCCGCCGCAGCGACCACGCCCACTGAGCAGCGACCGTTGCTGAACGGAATCGTCCAGAACCAGATATCGCGATGCTGTGGATGGGTGGTGACGAGGATTTTTTCGCGGTCGAACGCCGGGTTGTCGATGTGGTCTTCGACGTGGGTGAACACCGCTTGGCGCACCGGGAAATTCGATGGTGCTTCCAGATCGAGCAAACGCGACAAGACGCGCCCGTAACCGCTGGCGTCGAGTACGAAATCCGCCTCGACGCGGTATTCGCTGCCGTCCTCGCGACGTACATCGAGCTGGGGTTTTGCGCGGTCGAAATCGACGCTGACGATAGCATCGCCGTAGCGAATCTCGGCGCCTTGCAACGCGGCCTGATCGGCCAGCAATTTATCGAAGTCGGCGCGCTGCACCTGGAACGTGGTCGGTTTACCGTCGCTGAAGGTGTCGCTGAAATCGAACGCGCTGTAGCGCTCGCCCCAGGCAAACGCGGCGCCGGTCTTGCGCTGGAATCCGGCGGCGTTGACGGCGTCGAGCATGCCGGCCTCTTCGACGAAATCGAGGCAATGGCTGAGCAGGCTCTCGCCGATGGAAAAGCGTGGGAAGTGCTGTCGCTCGATCACCAGTACATCGTGGCCCTTGCGTTTGAGCAGTGCGGCGGCGATGGCGCCGGACGGGCCGGCACCGATGATCACCACTTGGCGGGATTGCATTTCAACGTTGGGCACGGGGGCTCCGGGGCAAGTGACTGTTCGCATTCAGCGGCGCGCGATGCAGGCCGATCAGGGCTGGCAAGAGCGTCGCGATCAGGCCCATCAGCATCAGCGCGAAGTACAGCGCCGGCGTGATGAGCTGTTGTTGCAGGAGCAGATTGAGGAAGACGATTTCGCTGAGGCCGCGAATGTTCAGCAACACACTTTCACGCCAGCGGCTGGCGCCCTCGAACGAGGCGCCGGCCCAGCCGAGGCCGAGCCAGTTGCCGAGCAGTTTACTGACAATCGGCAACAGCAGCAGCGCCGCCCATTGCACCGCGCCGAGGCTGGCGAGGGCGCTGTGTACATCGATCTGAACAATGCCGAAGGTGAGGATCAACGGGATGGCGACCCATGTCTGCAAACGGCTCATCCAGCGTGCCGGCAGCGGTAGCACCAGCGGTACTTTCAGCGCCGCCATGCACAGCAGATAACCGATGCCGAAAATCAGCGCATTGAGTTTGTAGTGCTCGGCCATCACCAGCAGGGCGAAGAAGCCGAGGCTGTAGGTCAGCGGTCGGCGCACGCCGAACAAGCGCAGCACGACGGGCACGCAAGCGAGGCCCAGCGGCAGCAACAGACTGCTCAACTGCAGACTGCCTTGAGCGAGGCCGAACAGCGTCCAGCAGGTCAGGTCGATCAGGATCGCGGTCTGCACCAGACGTCGGGTGGCGGCGGGCGGGTAATCGATGTGGCGCAGGTACAGGTACAGCACCGGAATGGCGGTAATCGCGAACACCAGACCGATGGCCAGTGAGTTGAGCCACGGTTGCGCCGGCAGTAACCCGTACGCGACAGCGAGGCCGCAGGCGAACGGCACAAAGAAACTCGGAAGGGCGATTTTCACGCTCTGCCGATCCAGCCGCAGGTCGATCACGTCGCTGAGAATGTGCCCGAGCAGCAAGGCGAAACTCAGGCTGTAGAGGTTTTTCAGCCAGTCTGGCGCGATCAGTTCAGCGCCGCTGAGCTGCCAGCCCGGCTCGATCCAGAAGTACATCAACAGCGGCAAACCAAAACTCGCCAGCAGCAACTGACTGACGATCGGAATCAGGCCGAAATGTCGACCGACACGCGTGGCAACAGCAAACAACGCCAGCGCCAGCAGCCAGAAACCGATGACCATCATACTGCCGGCTCCGCGACCGCAGTGGCGTGTTTGTGTCGCCCGGCCCACGGCGCGAGCATGAAGCTGAACGCCAGGCCGAGGCTCACCGACAGGCCGAAATTGCTTACGGCCGGGGTACTGGACACCGCCAGCAGACCGAACGACAGCCAGGTCGTCACCGCCGCAAGTAGCGTGCCGAGCAGGCTCACCGCCGCACCGCCGACCTGCTCACGCATGAGAATCGCGTAATCGACGCTGATCGCCGTCACCAGCAGCAGGCCGAACAGGCTGAACAGCGTCAGGGGCTGACCGAGCCAGCCAAGGCTTGCCAGACTGCACAGCGCCGCCAGCAGCGGCAGCGCCACAATGCGCAGAGCGCCGCCGAAACCGAATGGCAGGATCAGCACCAGCACGATCAACACGCAGGAAGCGAGTTTCAGTTCGGCGGCGCTGATCTGCGTTGCGGCGAAAACATTGTTCAGATCACCGAGCCGGTCCACCAGCTCCACGCCCGGCAGATCCAGCGCCTGCACCCGCAGCAACGACGGATTATTCAGACCTTGCAGACTGGTCATCGCCGCCACGCCATCTTCGGTCGGGCCGAGCCACAACGGGCGATACGGTTCACCGAGCGGGCCGGCCAACGCGGCGTCGATGTCCTCAAGCGGCAGCGTCTGCAGCTGTTGCAGCTCGTTTTGCAGCGCGGCTAATGGCACGCCGAGGTCAAGCAACGGCTGCCAGAACTGCGGCAGTTTGTTCAGTGCGTCGCGCACTTGCTGTTGCTGGCCAGGAGGGCTGACCAGTTGATCGAGGGCCAGATAGCCCTGCAGTTTGTCGAGATTGACCAGTTGTTCCAGACGCTCGCTCAGCGCTGCTTGTCGCGCCAGCAGCTCTTGCTGATTGGCCGCACGGACGAGGAAAAACTGACTGGTCGGCTGATAACCGGTGATCCGCGCGATGGTCTGCGCTTCATCGGTCAGTTGTTGCGGCGCACCGACCCACTGACGAATGTCGTTTTTGCTTTGCAGTTGCACCAGACCGCCAGCGCAGAAGGCGATCAACAGCGCCAGCAACACCGGCGTGCGAACGCGTTCGAGCAGTTTTTCGCGCAGGTTGACCAGACGCTCGGCCACTTGCAGTGGCCATTGCGCGGGGCGCAGTTCGACGTTTTTCAGCAGCGCCGGCAGCAAGCACACGGCCGACAGATAGGCGCCGAGCAACCCGGCGGCGGAGAACACGGCGATTTGCGTCAGTGCCGGAAACGGCGTCCACGCCAGCGCCAGATAACCGATGGTGCTGGTGAGCAGGCTCAGGGTCAGCCCGGGCAGCGTCAGGCGCAACGCCGGCCAACTGCGCCACGGTTTGAGGCTCCAGCTCTTCGACAGGTAATGCAGCGGGTAATCCACCGCCACGCCGATCAGGCTGGAACCGAGCACCAGCGTCATTACGTGCATGTGACCAAACAACGCCACGCATGCGACCGCGCCGAACAACATGCCGACCAGCACCGGCACAAACGCCAGCAACACGCGCCAACGGCGGAAGGCAAGCAACAGCAGCAACAAGATGCCGAGCGTCGCGCCGCCACCTACCCAGGTCATTTCCCGGGTTGCTTGCTGCTGACCGTTGGCCGCGTACAGCAAACCGCTGGCCGCGAGCAATTGCACGTCTGATTTCGCCGCTTGCTCACGGCTGTGTTGTAGCAGGGTGGCGACTTGCAGCGGCAGGTTCATGTCGAACGCGTTGCCCGTGGTGCGCGCCCGCAGCATCACCCAGCTCTTGCCGTCGGCATCGGCGACCAAGGCGCCGCTGCCGATGTCCAGTTGCACCGCGCCGTGTTTCGGCTGGCTGTTCTGGATGCGTCCGGTCAGGCCCAGCCAGTCGTCCTGGCTCGGCACCAGACTGAAACCGGTAAAGGGATCGAACAGTGCCTGCACCCGTTGTTGAATAAACGCATCGGGGTGCTCGATCAGCAATTGTCGATCATCCGCCGCGAGCATCGCCAGTCGCCCCTGCAGCAACTGCGTGCGCAGGGCGGGCAAGTCCGCTTGCAGGTTCCATTGGACTTTTTCGAACAGTCCGCTGGCCTGCCATTGCTCGCCCAGGGTTTGCGCCATGGCCACCGCTTGCTGACGATCGGTGTGGCCGACCAGCACCAGCATTTCGCGATTGAGCGGTTCCTGCATGCGTTGTTCGGCGCGCAGTTCGAGGGCGTCAGGATGGGTTCCGGGTACCAGTTCCATCAGGTTGGCTGACAGCGGCGCGCCGTCGCGCCATTGCCAGCCAGCCAAAGCAATAACGGCTAGCAGCAGAATCAGAAACAGCCAGGGCAGCCTGCGTTCACTCGGCAAAGTCATGTTGCTCCGCGTCGCTCAACGGTTGGTCAGCGTGGCTGTCCTGCATGCGCAGCAACGTGCTGTCGCCCTGGGTTTCCAGCAACTGGATGGTTTGCACCAGCGCGCCGCCGTCAATGTTGATCTGCTTGAACACTTGCTTGAGCAGCAGCGAGCGTGGGGTCAGGGTCAGTTGCCATTTCTGCGCATCGCCACGCAGGGCCAGTTCGAAATCCCGTTGCAAACCGCTGCTGTCACCTTGCAGCACGGCGAGGAACAAGCGGTTCTGCTCGGCTCCGGCGCTCTTGCTCGGCAACAGTTGCCAGGCATCGCCGTCACGCCGGGCGATGCCTTTGGCGGTGATGCGGTAATCCTGCTGCAACGGGGTTTTCAGCAGCCAGAGCAGGCCGTGATTTTTCGCGAGGACGAAGCTTCCCTTGCTGACCAGCGGTTGGGGCAGGGCGCGCAGGTGTTTTTCCTGGATGAACTGGCCGTGGATCACGTCCGGTTTCGCCAGTTGCTCGCTGAGTTGTTGCAGGTCAAAGGCGTTGGCCAGCGTCGATACGGCCAGCAGGGCCAAAGCAGCAAGACTTCTGGAGATCAGGTTCATCGCAGCATCCTTTCCACGGCTTCGGTGAAGACTTTCGGCGAGGCCAGTTGCATCTCGCGACTGCTGACCTCGACCGCCACTTGCACGGAGCTGGCGCGGGTCAGGCGTTCGCCGGTTTGCGCATCGGTGATCAGGTAATGAATCTTCAGGCGGTTTTCCCATTCCACCAGGCTGGCGCGAACGTTCAGACGCTGGCCGAACACCGCGCCGCGCACGTAACGCAGTTGCAGGTCGATCACCGGCCAGGCGTAACCCGAGTCGACCATCTGGTTGTAGTTGTGGCCGATCTTGTCGAGCAGCGCGCAGCGTGCGACTTCGAGATATTTGACGTAGTGGCCGTGCCAGACGACGTGCATGGTGTCGACGTCGAAAAACGGCACGAGAACTTCCGTGTCGGCGTGAATCACTCCGGCACTACGCATGCAGCCTCCAGTGTTGCTCGGCGATGCGTTGCAGACACAGGCGCAATTCATCTTCCAGGGCGCGGTCTTCGATCACCGGCGGGAAGTCCTGGGCCAGTTGTTCGTGCATGGCGGCCAGCGACGGTGGCAGCGGACGCGCGTCTGCATCGCGACCGCGCAGCCACACGCCCTGATTGGCCGCGAGCAGCGTGGCGGCGGCGACCTGTTCGGTCAGCTCCAGCACACGAATGGCGTCGCGGGCGGCGATGGTGCCCATGCTCACCTTGTCCTGATTGTGGCACTCGGTAGAGCGCGAGAAGACGCTGGCCGGCATGGTGTTTTTCAGCGCTTCGGCGGTCCACGCACTGGTGCCGATCTGCACGGCCTTAAAGCCGTGGTTGATCATCGCGCGATCCGCCGGGGCGCCGGACAGGTTGCTCGGCAGGCCGTGGTTGTAGCGCTCGTCGACCAGCAGCGCGAGCTGACGATCGAGCAGGTCGGCGACGTTGGCCACAAGGTTTTTCAGGCTGTCCATGGCGAAGGCGATGTGACCGCCATAGAAGTGCCCGCCGTGCAATACGCGCTCGGCTTCGGCGTCGATGATCGGGTTGTCGTTGGCGCTGTTCAGTTCGGTCTCGATGAAGCAACGCAGCCAGTTCAGGCTGTCGGCCAGTACGCCGAGCACGTGTGGTGCGCAGCGCAGCGAGTAACGATCCTGCAAGCGATGCAGCGGTGCAGTTGGTGCATCGATTGCCAGATCCTTGCGCAGCCATGCGGCGACCTGCATCTGTCCCGGATGCGGTTTTGCAGCGAACAGGCGCTCGTCGAAATGCTCCGGATTACCCTGCAACGCCACCACGTTCAGCGCAGTGATGCGCGTGGCCAGTTGCAACAGATAATCGGCGCGGGCGTAGGCGAGGCAGGCGAGGCCGGTCATCACCGCCGTGCCGTTCATCAATGCCAGCGCTTCTTTCGGGCGTAGCACCAACGGTGTCCAGCCCAGCTCGCGGTGCACGTCGGCGGACTGGCGGCGTTCGCCACGGAACATCACTTCGCGCTCACCGGACAGGGTCGCGGCGACGTAGGACAGCGGCGTCAGATCGCCACTGGCGCCGACTGAACCTTCTTCCGGAATCAGCGGCAGGATGTCGCGTTCGAGAAACCCGTGCAGACGCTCCAGCAGTTCAATTCGCACCCCGGACACGCCGTGGCACAGCGACTGCAAACGTGCCGCCAGCACTGCGCGGGTGGCTTGCGCATCGAGCAGTTTGCCCAGTCCGCAACCGTGAAAGGTGTAGAGGTGACGCGGCAACGCTTCGACGTGATGCAGCGGCACCGCGACCACGCAGGAATCACCGTAACCGGTGGTCACGCCGTAGATCACGCCTTCCTTGTCCAGCAGCGAATCGAGGAACCGCGCGCCCTTGGCGATGCGTTCGCGGTAAGCCGCGTCGCTTTGCAACTGCACGGGCGCCTGACGGTTGGCCAGGGCCAGCACGTCTTCGATGCGCAAAGGGCGTTCGCCGAAGGTTACCGGCTCATGGGTTGGCGTCGTCATCGGTCTTCCAGAAAGGGTAAAAGTTGAACCATTGGTGCGGGGCTTCGAGGCAATAGTGACTCAGGCGCTGCGCATAGCGGGTGGCCCACTGATGAATGACCTGCTCGCGCTCGCGGCGTGTCCACGTCACGGCATCGGCGAAAGGCTCGAGGGTCAGGCGATAGTGGCCGTCGGGTTGTTTCAGGCACATCAGCAGGTTGACCGGGCATTTCAGCAAACCTGCCAGCAGCCATGGCCCTTGCGGGAACGGCGCCGGATGGCCGAGAAAGTCCACGGTCACGCTGCGTCCGCCATGCAGCGGTACACGGTCGCCGGCAATCGCCAGCCACTCGCCGCGCTCCAGGCGTTCGTGCAGTTGCAGCATGATCACCGGGTCGAGTTCGCTGACCTGAATCAGGCGCAGATTGGTCGCCCCGGCCTCACCCAACAAACGGTTGAACTGCTCGGCGTGCTTGGTGTGCACCAGCACGTTCATGGTGACCTTTTCGCCGATCTCCGCCAGCGCCCGGCACACCTCAAGGTTGCCCAGATGCGCGCCGACCAGCAGTTGCCCGCGAGTGCCACGCAACTGATTGCGCAGCAGGGCCGGGTCGATGATTTCGATCTGTTCGATGCGGATCTTGCCGTTCCACACGTCGAGCTTGTCGAGCATCGAATCGGCGAACGCCATGAACTGACGAAATACCCGCCAGTGACTCGGGCGCAGATCGTCACGCTTGCTCCACTCTGCCAGCCGTTGCTGGTACTGCCAGGCACTGCGTCGGGCGGTGCGGCCGAACAGAAAAAAGTACAGGACGATGCCGTACAGCAACGGACTCAACAGGCGTCGGCCAAGGATTTTGGCAGCGAGCGCAGTGAATTTCATCAGCAGGAAACTGCCGCGTTCTTCGCGGTCGGCCCAGTGCTTTTTGTCGGCCTCGACGGTCATGGGCGCCACCGCCGCCAGAGGATCACCGGCAGGCGCAGCAACATGCCGAAGAACAGCCGGGTGTGCATGCTGGAAATCAGCGCGTTGTCGTGGAACAGCCGGAAGTGCGAGACGCCATCCAGCGGGTAATGCACGCTGGTTTGTAACCAGCGCATCGGCTGATTGCGCCACGCCAGACGCACGAGAATGTCCGAGTCGAAATCCATGCGTTTGCCGACCTTGGCCGAGTCGATCACGGCCAGCGTCGGCGCCAGCGGATAGACACGAAAGCCGCACATCGAATCGCGGATCTGCAACGACAGCGTGTTGATCCAGACCATGACGTGAGTCAGGTAACGCGCGTACAAACGGCCCTTGGGCACGCTTTCATCGAACAGCGGATAACCGCAGATCATCGCTTCAGGGTGTGCGTGGGATTCTTCGACGAAACGGGCAACGTCGTGCAAGTCGTGCTGGCCGTCTGCATCCACCTGCAAGGCGTGGGTGAAGCCCAGACGCGAAGCTTCGCGCAGGCCGGTCATCACCGCGCCGCCCTTGCCCTGGTTGGCGGTGAGGCGCACCAGATGCACGTTGTCACGCCCGGCCAGCGCATCGAGCACTTTCGCGCAGGATGGCGTGCTGGCGTCGTCCACCAAAATGCACGGCAGCTGTTGTGCGAGCAGGGCGTCGACGACGGTGCCGATGGCCGTTTCATGGTTATAGACCGGGATTACTGCGCAGGGGTTATGCATTGCCAGCCCCCAGAATGATCCGGCCACTGGAGCAGGTCGCGGTGTCGTTGCGATAGGCGAAGTACAACTTTCTGCGCTCCGGGTCGAAGCGCAGATGCAACTGGATTTCGTCGCCGGGGCGCACCAGTTGCTGGAACTTCAGCACTTCCATGCCGGCAAACGCGCCGTCCAGGTTCAGCAATTGGCGGCCGAGATTCAACGCCCACTCCACTTGCACGACGCCCGGCAAGACCGGGGCCTTGGGAAAGTGGCCGCTGAAGTACGCCAGATCCGGCGGCACGCTCAGTTGCAGACTCCATTCGCCGTCGGTTCGGGTTTGTTCCAGCACTTCTGGCGCCTTCGGGCGTGGCGCGAGCAGCAGGGCATCGACTTCGGCCTGCGGCAGTTTGCCTTGCGCATTCATCGGTAATTGACGCAGTAGGCGCCAGCGACGCGGCAGGGCGAGGGTTTCGCAGTGTTGACTTAGATGCCGACGCAGGGTTTCGGTCAGACTGCGGCGGCCGTGTTCACGCAAGGCAAACAAACCCGATTCGCTGAGCACCAACAATGCGCCGAGGGAGGCACGGTTTTCCTGGACTACGCCCAGTCGAGCTTCGGCGACCCATTCATGGGTGACCAGCGCTTGCTCAAGCATCGGCAGGGAAATACGTTTTTCTTCGAGTTTGACGATACGATCCAGCCGCCCGAGCAGTTCAAACCGACCATCGGCAGCCATCCGCGCAGCGTCGGCGGTGTATTCGACATGGCCGGCGGGCAGATACGGCGAAGCGATCATCAGCGCACCGTCGCTGTCCTGACTCAGTGCGACCCCAGCGAACGGCTGCCACAGGGATTCGCCCTGTCGCCAGGCGATACCGCCGGTTTCCGAGCTGCCGAGAATTTCCGTCGGCCACTGCTGCAGGCGTTGCTGCAGACTTCGCGCTGCGTCGGCCGGCAGCGCGCCGCCCGAGGAGAACACCCGCCGTACGGCGTTGAGGGCCGGCCAGTCGAGGTTGTCGCCCATGCGCTTGAGCAGCGCCGGACTGGCGATCCATGCGAAGGCTGAATGCTCGCGACTGGCGCGCTGCATGTCCTCGGGAAATGCCAGTTGCTTGCGCGTGAATGTTCGTCCGGCGCACAGCGGCCACAACACGCGGAACAGCAAACCGTAGATGTGCTGGGTGGCGACGCTGCCGATGATGCAGGCCTCAGCGAGATCCGCGCCCCACAATTGCTCCAGTGCTTCGACCTCATTGGCCAGTTGGCGCAGCGTCTTGTCGATACGCTTGGGTTCGCCGCTGGAACCCGAAGTGCACAGGCTCAAGCGGCACTCGTCGAGATTCAGTTGCGCGTTGGCCAGCGCTGGCTGATGCAGGTCAGCCAGATGACAGTCATCTTCTTGATCGGTCAGCCACAAATCGACTTCGCCAGACCAGCGCCGGCGGGTTTGTGCCTGTAGATCCGCAGGCAGTAATACGCTGACGCCTGCGCGCCAGGCACCGAGCAGGGCAATGGCCAGATCGGCGGCGTCTTCCAGATGCACGGCCAGTCGGCGCACGCCACGGCTTCGCAGGCCGGCGGCAACCGACAGCGCCTGTTCGCACAGTTGTGCGTGATCGAGTGCCGGTGCGTGGCTGATCGCCCGCGCCGGCAAGGCCTTGAGCAATAGCTGCTCAAGTTTTATCCAATTCATGTACGGCCTCTTACCCGTTGTCGTATCAGCCATTCAATGGCAAACATCAGGCCGATCAATCCGTAGGAGATCAGGCCGGTGTACAACATCCACCAGTTCAGCGGAGCCCACAGCGTGAGGAGGGCGGCGCACAAACCGTTGCAAAAGAAAAACACGCTCCAGGCCACGGTGACCTTGCGCGTGTAGCGAATGGCGATGTCCGGTAGCTCCGGTTCACGCAGGCGCGCCAGTCGCTCGACCATCGGTGGCCCATACATCAGGCTCAGGCTGAACAGCACCAGCATGAAGCCGCTGATCAGCACCGGGTACCAGCGCAGCAACAGCGGGCTGTCGAACAGCGCCAGCAGCACGCAGAAAGCGATCGCCACGCAGGCCATCCACAGGCTGCCGGGCTTGCGCTCGCCGGTCAGCGCGCGGGCCAGCCACAGGCCGCCCAACAGCAGGCCGAACTGCCACGGCGCAAAGTGCTCCATGCCAAAATACACCGCAAACGGGTACAACAGACCGGCCAGCAGCAGGCCGAGGCCGATCAGTCGGCTCATGCGGCTGGTTGAACCAGACGGTACACCGCCTCGACCACGTCACCCACGGTGCGCACCGATTTGAATTCTTCGGCGGCGATTTTCTTGCCGGTCTGGCGCTTGATGTGGTCGATCAGATCGACGGCGTCGATGCTGTCGATTTCCAGATCCTGATAAAGGTTGGATTCGAGGCTCACGCGGGCCGGATCCAGTTCGAACAGCTCGACCAAGGCATCGCGCAGGGTGTTGAAAATGTCGTCACGAGTTTGCATGGTCCGGTCTCAAGCTGCCTGTTTTGCCGTGACGAATGCCGCAAGGCTGGCCACGTTGGTGAAATGGTTGCGGGTGTCTTTGGCGTCGGCGTCGATCTTGATGCCATACTTTTTCTGGATCGCCAGACCCAGTTCCAGCGCGTCGACGGAATCCAGGCCCAAGCCTTCGCCGAACAGTGTCTGATCGTCGCCAATGTCGTCGGCGCTGATGTCTTCGAGGCCGAGGGCGTCGATGATCAACAGTTTTATCTCACGGTGCAGATCGCTCATCTTCGGCGAGCTCCTTGATGAAGTAGGAATGCAAATAATCGTTGAGCTTGCGCGAGGCCTGCGGTGCGGGGCCTTGCGCGGCGAAAGTCTGTGGATCTATATCGGCGCCGACACGGAAACTGAAGTGCACGCGGCGGCAGGGGATCCGATACCAGGGTTCGGCTTTGGTCAATGTGGTCGGGCTGACCTTGATGATCACCGGGGTGAGGATTTTCGCACCGCGCAGGGCAATGGCTGCAGCGCCCCGATGAAAGGCCGGTGCCTGCCCCGGCTGAGTACGCGTTCCTTCAGGAAAAATGATCAGCGTCTGACCGTTTTGCAGCGACTCGGCGGCGGCATCGAGCATGTCCATGCTGCCGTCGTTGCTGATGTATTCGGTGCTGCGCAGCGGGCCGCGGGTGAAGGGGTTTTCCCACAGGCTTTTCTTCACCACGCAATTGGCCTGGCGCACCAGACCGATCAGAAACACCACGTCGATCAGCGACGGGTGGTTGGCGATGATCATTTGCCCAGGACGGCCCAGACGTTCGGCGCCCTGAATGTCGTAGGTCAGCACGCCGGTGCGGGCCATGAAACGCACGAAAAACCAGAACAGCCGACTGACCGTCTGTCGCGCACGCTGACGATGTTTCAGCGCATCGCCCGGCAGGTAGCCGAGAATCGGAAATACCACCAGACGCAGGCACAGCCCGCCCAGCCCGAACAGAGCGAAGCTTGCCGCGGTAGCCAGCAGGCGCCAGTAATAGGCGTCGCGGTTCTTCTCGATCACGGATTGCGTTGCCAGGTCCATACACGATTTTTCCAGGCATGTTGGCAGAGGGTTTGCTGGCCGAGCAGGGTTCGCAGCAGATTGAGCGCGTGGGGCCATTGCGCTTTGGACAGTGCTTCGTTGGTGCTGTTCAGGGTCAGCCGCCAGTCGGTACCGGGGGTGAGCAACAGGCCCAGCGCATACGGAAACGGCACATCATCGATCCATGCCGAATAGGCTTCGGGCGGTTGTTCTTCGGTAATCACCAGCAGCACCGCTGACGCGCCTTCGTTGAGCAGCGCGGCGGCTTCGAGCATGCCGTGCTCGAGGCCATCGCCGGCAGCGGCCAGCGCCGTCATTTCGCTGGTTTCGCCGCGCATGATCGACCACAGACCGATGATCGCGTTGTGCACCGACAGGCTGAACTGGGTTGGCGACAGCGGCTCATCCCTGGCCAGATCACTGAGGATGTCGTAGGTGCGCGGGGTCTCGCCGTGGCGTGAGACGAAGACCAGGGGCAGGTTTTCCCGTCCGTCGGCCAATGGCCAGCCAACGCTGAACGCCATGCGCGCCAGTCGACTGAGCCGTCGCCGCTGCATGGCCGGCAAAAACGACACATCGGGCGCGGCATCGCTCGCCGGGATGATGACCGGTTGTCGGCTCCAGGCCTGCCAGGCGTCCACGCTGTCGAGCCCCGGGGCCCACGCGCGCCATTGGGCGATGTTGAAGTTGATCACGGACATTTATCCCGCCCCTGCGGGCATTGGTTGACGCGTTGAGTCGCCAAAGCCGCGACAGGCCTGACGTGGCGCTTGGCGCCGGGTGGCGCGCATTATCGCGGTGCAACGGGTGTGTAGCAAATGCTGGTTACATTTTGCGCACCGAAATGTACCGAGTGGTTCGTGGCAAAACTGTCACTTGGCCATTATCCAGGTTGTCAGCGGCTTGTCTGTCGGCCATCTCGGCAATGGATGGCGGTTATTGCGCTGTTCGTCCTCGGATATTTGCCCCTGACTTTGTAGTCCGTCTCCGTGAAGGTAGCGAAGCGGGGCCGCGCGCAACTACACTCGGTCATTCTTTGATACACGGAGGTTTTGTCATGCGGCGCGTGGTGTTCAATCAGAAAGGTGGGGTCGGCAAATCCAGCATTGCCTGCAATCTGGCGGCGGTCAGCGCCAGCGAGGGTTATCGCACGCTGTTGGTGGATCTCGATGCCCAGGCCAACTCGACTCAATATCTGACGGGACTCACTGGCAACGACATTCCGATGGGCATTGCCGACTTCTTCAAGCAAACCCTGTCGTCCGGGCCGTTTTCGAAAAAGAATCAGGCCGATATCTACGAAACGCCGTTCGATAACCTGCACATCATTACCGCCACTTCCGAGCTGGCCGATTTGCAGCCCAAGCTTGAGGCCAAGCACAAGATCAACAAACTGCGCAAATTGCTCGATGAGCTGTCCGAAGACTACGACCGCATCTACCTCGACACGCCGCCAGCGCTGAACTTCTATGCGGTTTCGGCATTGATTGCCGCTGATCGGGTGCTGATTCCCTTCGATTGCGACAGCTTTTCCCGACAAGCCCTGTATGGATTGATCGCGGAAATCGAGGAATTGAAGGAAGACCACAACGAAGGTCTTGAAGTTGAAGGCATTGTGGTCAACCAGTTCCAGGCGCGGGCCAGCCTGCCGCAGCAGATTCTCGATGAGCTGATCGCCGAGGGCTTGCCAGTGCTGCCGGTTTATCTGACCAGCTCGGTGCGAATGCGCGAATCGCACCAGGCCAGCATGCCGCTGATCCACCTTGATCCACGGCATAAACTGACCCAGCAGTTTGTCGAGCTGCACAATCTGCTCGAAGACCACTGATTCCTGAGTTGCGCAGATCCCCCTGTGGGAGCGGGTTGTGTCAGATACCCTGGCTACGCAGCCACGCCATCAATTGCGGCAGCGGGAATGCCCCGCTCTGCCGCGCAACCTCTCGACCGTTTTTGAACAGGATCAAACTCGGAATCGAGCGAATCCCCAACTGCGCCGACAACTGCTGATTGGCTTCGCTGTCGAGCTTGGCCAGCCGACACTTGCCCGCCAACTGCGCAGCCGCCTGCTCGAACACCGGCGCAAACGACTTGCACGGCCCACACCAGTCCGCCCACACATCCACCAGTAGCGGCAGATCGCCCTTGATCTGGCTGGCGTAGTCGCCTTGCTTGAGTTCGAACGGTTTGGTTAGCAGCACTGCGGATTTGCAGCGGCCGCATTTGGGCTGGTCAGCGAGGCGCTCGGCGGGAATGCGATTGAGGCCGTTGCAGGAAGGGCAGGGGATGAGGAGCGGGTCAGTCATGATAAATCTCGATTGAGCAGTTTATATTGATGATTTGGTGTCGATGGACTCATTTATCAATGTCTTGAATCGTCACAGTTCTGCCTCGTGCACCCCTCGATTGATGTCTAGCCTGAAATCAAATTTATGTTTTTAACGCTCGTCGTGAGGAGATCGCATTGACTGAATCTGCGTGCTACTTTTGTTGCACAAATCGAGAAATCGATGACTTCCATTTACCGGATCGGAGTGACTTCATGTCCGTAACGTCCAGAATTCGCCGTCAGGGAGGCGCTGCGGTCATAACGATTCCGCCAACGCTGTTGAAGCTGTTGCATTTGGATGTGGGAGCTCAACTGGAGCTGAATGTAGTTGAGGGGGAGTTGATTGCTCGCCCCGTGTCGCCAGTTGCTCGCAAGCGTTACAGCTTGGCTGAACTGCTTGAGGGTGCCGAACAGTTACAAGAACTGAATGCTCAGACTGCCGAATCTCGCGAAGGTGAGCCTGTTGGTCGGGAGTTGGGTTGATGGTGCGTCGACAGCCCCCGCAGCGGGGAGATGTTTACTGGATTGATCCCAATCCCGTGGCCGGACGGGAGATGATGAACAGGCATCGTTTTGTAGTCATCACGCCTCGGGAGATAAATGCCCTGGGCGTCAGCATGACCGTACCGATCACCAGCGGCGGCAATTTTAGTCGAACCTCGGGATTGGCGGTTACCATTTCTGGTCACGAAACAAATGGTGTCGCGGTGTGTAATCAGGTTCGTAGCTTTGATATCGAGCAGCGCGTACGAGAGGGAAGCGCGAAGTTTATTGAGCGACTGGACGACGTGACGATGGCGGACATCGTCGCTCGGGTAGTCAGCGCAATCGACCCCTTGGATTGAGCATTCTCACGATGAACAACTGATCTCCAAATGCTTGCCCCACTCCGGCGGCCGCTCCGCATAGCTCTCCATCCCCGGCTGCGCCTCGAACGGTTTGCTCAACACCGCTTGCAGCCGGCGCACTTCTGAATAGTCACCCTGCTCGGCAGCATCAATCGCCTTCTGCGCCAGATAGTTGCGCAGGATGTACAGCGGATTCACCGCATGCATTCGCGCTCGGCGCAGTTGCTGATTGTCGTCGCCATCGCGAGCAACCCGGGCGACATAGCGCTCGCCCCAGGCATCAAAGCCCTTGATGTCGACAAAGTCGTCGCGCAGGCGGGCGACCGCTTGCTCTGCTGATGCCTCTCCCAGCCGGCGGAAAAACAGGGTGTAGTCGACGCCACTGTTCTGCATCAGTTGCAGCAGATCCTCCAGCAGCTTTTGGTCGTCATCTTCAGCGGTGGTGAAGCCGAAGCGGCGGCGCATCAGGTCAAGGTAATGGGCCTGAAACAGTGGCAGGTAGAGGCCGAGGGTTTCGCGCAGGGCGTCGACGCTGATGAATGGCGTCAATGCCTGGGCGAGGGCGCTGAGGTTCCACTGGCCGACCGGCACCTGATTGCTGAACGAGTAGCGGCCCTGATCATCGGAGTGGTTGCAGATGAAGTTGGCGTCGAAATCATCGAGGAAGGCAAATGGGCCGAAGTCGAAGGTGATGCCCAGGATCGACATGTTGTCGGTGTTCATCACGCCATGGCAGAAGCCGTAGGCCTGCCATTTGGCGATCAGTTCGGCATTGCGCTCGACGATCTCGCGGAACATCGCCAGGTACGGCTCCGGCTGTTCCAGGCACTCGGGGTAGTGCATCGCCAACACGTGCTCGCCGAGCAGTTTCTGCTGTTCGGGACGTTTGGTGTAGTAGAAATATTCGAAGTGGCCGAAGCGGACATGGCTCGGTGCCAGGCGCAGCACCATGGCGGCGCGTTCCTGTTTTTCGCGCCAGACCGGGGTGTCGGAGCCGATCACGCAGGCGGCACGCGAAGACGGGATGTTCAGCGCGTACAGCGCTTCTGAAGCGAGAAACTCACGGATCGACGAACGCAACACCGCGCGCCCGTCGCCCATGCGCGAAAACGGCGTCTGCCCGGCGCCCTTGAGGTGCAAGTCCCAGTGTTCGCCGGCGTTGTTGTAGACCTCGCCCAGCAGCAAGCCGCGACCATCGCCCAGTTGCGGCGTGTAGCCGCCGAACTGATGTCCGGAATAGACCATCGCCCGTGGTTCGGCATCGGCCCACAGCTTGTGGCCGCCAAACAGTTCGGCAAATTCCTGGGTTTCTGCGGTGGCCGGGTCGAGATCGAGCAAGGCCATGGCCGCAGGGCTGGCGACGACCAGACGCGGGTTTTCGATCGGCTCGGGCAGCACGTGGGCGGAGAACGCGTCACCGAGGCGGGCGAAGCGGTTGTCGAAGGTCAGTTCGTCGAGGGCTTTCAAGGGCCGGCTCCAGCAGAATGTCCGAGCATTCTGCTGGGTATAGACCGGTTAGTCGAGTTTGGCCGGCGGCGGTTCCTGCAGCGGTTTTTGCTCGCCACTGATCGGCACGATGGTTTTGCTGTCGTCCTCGACGGGCACCAGCTTGTATTCCTGGCCGTGCAGGTTCTTCAGATAAACCTCCATCTGGCGGAACGAGATGTTGATGTGCTGCTTCTTGAACTCGCGGTTGATGAAGCGGTTGACCTCGTCGAGCACCGGGTTGCGGTCACCCAGATCGCGTACGTGCATGCGCAGTTCGTGATCGAGGGTGCTTTCGCCGAAATTGAGGAAGTACACGTGCGGCTCGGGTTCCTTGAGCACGCGCGGGTTCTCACGGGCGGCCTTGAGCAGCAGTTCCTTGACCAGATCCAGATCGGAACCGTAGTCCACGCCGAGTTTCAGCGTCACGCGGGTAATGGTGTCGGTCAGCGACCAGTTGATCAGTTGCCCGGTGATGAACGTCTTGTTGGGGACGATGATGTCTTTGCGGTCGAAGTCGGTGATGGTCGTGGCGCGGATGCGGATCTTGCTCACCGTGCCCGAGAGGTTGCCGATGGTGATGGTGTCGCCGATCCGCACCGGGCGTTCGAAGAGGATCATGATGCCGGAGATGAAGTTGGCGAAGATCTCCTGCATCCCGAAGCCGAGGCCCACTGACAGTGCCGCTACCAGCCATTGCAACTTGTCCCAGCTCACGCCGAGTGTGGACAAGGTCGAGACAAAACCGACGCCAGCGATGACGTACGACAGCAGGGTGGTCGTCGCGTACGCACTGCCCTGAGCCAGATTGAGTTTCGACAGCACGAACACTTCGAGCAGGCCCGGCAGGTTGCGCGCGAGGGCGAAGGTGATGCCGATGATGATCAGCGCGCCGAGCATGTCGCCGATGCTGATCGGCACCATGCTCATATTGGCGCCGGTGCCGCTGGTGTATTCGTAAAGGGTGATATTGTCGAGGTACGAGAACACCGAAATCAGGTCCGACCAGACCCAGTACAGCGCGGCGATGAAGCCGCCGAGCAGGGCCAGACGGATCAGGCGCAGGGATTGCTCGTTGACCTTTTCGATGTCCAGCGTCGGCTCTTCGATCACTGCTTCGCCGTCGCCGGCCTCTTTCGCAGCCTGACGTTTGGCCAGTGCGCGCTGGTAGGCCAGACGCCGCGCGGCAACGCTCAGGCCACGGACGAAGGTGGCTTCGATCACCAGCCAGAACATCAACAGGTACAGGGTGTTGATCAAGCGGTCGCTGAGTTTCAGCGCGGTGTAGTAGTAGCCGAAGCACACCGCGACGAACAGGGCGATTGGCAGCAGGGTGAACATCACGCCGACGGCTTTGCGGAACAGTGAAGTGTTTTCGTGGGCCGGGCTGCTGATCAGCAGGCGGCTGAGCAGCCACGCCATCAGCGCGTAACACGTCAGCACCACCGGCATACCCAGCACGTCATCGGCCAGCGCCGCCGGTTGCAACTCGGCAACGGCTACGACGGTGACCAGCGCCATGACCACCAGCCCGAGTCGGCGGATCCAGCCCTGGAGGAATTCGACTTGCGGTTTTTCCCAACGGAAGTGCAACTCCGCCACACCGCCCGGCGCAAGAATCCGGTAGGCGGTGTAGAACACCAGCCACGCCTGACCCATTTGCAGCAGCGCCGCGCCCATGTTGGCGTTTTGCCCGCGAGCGTCGATTTGCAGGGCCAGACCGCACAAGGCCAGACCCAGCGCCACCGGCATGGCCAGCAGAATATTGATCAGAATCGCTTGCGGCGTGTGCCACTGGCTGTCGCGTTTGAAGTGGCCGATGTCCTGGTGAACCTTGTTCAACCGTGCGTACAGCGCCTTGCGCCGCCACAGCAAGGCGCCGATCAACAGCGCCAGCGGCAGGAACAGCAACGGCCGCTGGGTCAGGCCATCGGTCAGCTCGCTCAGGCTCGACGCCAGCGGCAGGGTATCGATCTGCCGTTTGAGGCGCTCTGGCACGCCGCGCATCCACTCCACGTCCAGCGGCTTGTTGCTCGGGATCCAGAACATTTGCTCGTCGAGGGTCGCGCGCAGGCTTTGCGCGGTGCTCAGCAGTTGCTTCTGATTGAGTTGCAGGGTGATCGATTCGTTGAGCACCGCACTCAGTTCGCGGTTCAGACGTTCCAGCAGATCGGCGCGGGTGTTGGCCAGATCCAGCAGGCTTTTGCGCAGTTGCGGGGTGACTTGCTCCGGCGGCTGAGTCGACAGCAGATTGTCGACGTAGGTGGCCGGGTTGCTCAGCAATTCACGCTGCTGGCTGACTTCGAACTGATACAGGCGGATGTCGGCGATCTGATCCGCCAGATCACGGTCAACCTTCAGGCGCGGCAAGGCCTGCTTCTGCTTGTAGAGAATCTTCGACAGCAGCAGGCTGCCCTTGAGCACGTTGATCTGCTCGTCGAGGGCCGAATCGCTCTGGGTCAGGCTGTCGAGTTGCTGTTTGGTCTGCAGGTTCTGCTGAGTGACTTCGTTGAGGCGGTCGGTGCTTTTGAGCAGGTAATCCGAAAGCTTGAGGTTGGCCGTGCTTTCGCTGGCGAGCAGGCTGCTGCCGCCGGCCTTCTGCGCTTCGATCGATTGTTGGGTAACGGTTTCCTGCGATTGCGCCAGACGCTTCTGGTTGATCAGCGTCTGCAGCTCCTGAATCTCGTGGTCGAGGCGGTCGGATTTTTCCGAGAGCAGGTCATGCTGGGAGTTGCCCAGATCCTGCAGTTGACTGTTGCCGGCCAGTTCCTGGCGGCGCAACGGGATCAGTGCGTTCAGCGCTGCCAGCTCGGCGTTCAACTGGTCGCGCTGTTCGGCGCTGACCGTCTTGCCGCTGTCCTTGCCGGACTTGAGGATGTTGTTGATCTGCTGGATGCGCGTCTGGCTGGCGGAAATTTCAGCCTGGGCGCGCTCCGGACGGGTCTGCGCCGTGATGATCAGGCTGTTGGCGTCGGCCAGGGCTTTTTGCAGGTCACTTTGTTGGGTCGAGCGGTCGGTGAGGATCTGTTCCAGTTGCTGGATCGATTCCTTGGGGAAACGCTGCGCCACCGGCACCACGCTGCTGGCCTTGAGGCGCGTCAGCTCGCGAGTGTTTTCGATGGTCTGTTTGGGTGCGGAGGCCAGTTGTTGCTTGAGGTCGATCAGCTTCTGTTCGTAATCGCGCTGATTGTTCAGCTGATTGAGCGTGTTCTGCAGCAGGGTTTGCAGGGTCTTTTTATCGGCATCCGGCAGTTTGCTGTCGGCAAGTTTGTCCAGGCTGGCCTGCACGGCTTCGCTGGACGGCGGTTCGGCGGCGTGCAGCGGGCCGACGGAAAGACTCAGGCCCAGCAGGGCCGCGAAAAAGAAGGAGCGCAGGGTAGGCATAGAGACCGGTCAAGCAAGTGATAGTGGACGCAGTTTAGAGGAAGAGGCCGGGACCTGGGCGACTTCCTTCGGGGAATCTGACGCCCACTTTGCCGATCTTGTTCCCGTCCATGACGGCGACCGTCCAGTGGGTGTTGTTCCACTCCACCTGGTCACCGACAATCGGCGCACCGCCGACTTTCTGGGCAATAAAGGCACCCAGGGTCATGTCCGGATCAATACCCTCGGCCGGCAATCCGTACAGCGCTGCAACCGCTTTAAGCTGGGCGTCTCCTTCGAGTACGAAGTCACCGAAGAAGCGCAGATCGAGGCCACGTTGCGGTGCCTGGCTGAACAGTTTACCGAGGGCCGGCAAATTGTGTTCATGGCCGATAACACACAGCAAATCATCGACTTCCAGCACCGTACTACCCGACGGATGGAGCAGTTGCTGGCCGCGAAACAGTGCCGCAATACGCGTGCCTTCGGGCATTTTCAGCTCGCGCAGGGGCGATCCGATGCACCATTTCTCCGCGCCGAGCTTATAAACGAACAACTCCCACTCGCTGGTGATGTGCACTTCCAGTGCCGATCGGGAAATCGGCGCAGGCTCCGGCGGCACGGTCACCTTGAGCAGTTTGGCCACCCACGGCAGGCTCGTGCCTTGCACCAGCAGCGACACCAAGACGATGAAGAAGGCGAGGTTGAAATACAGCTGCGCATTCGGCAGTCCGGCCATCAACGGGAACACCGCCAGAATGATCGGTACCGCGCCGCGCAGGCCGACCCAGGAAATAAAGGCTTTCTCGCGGCCATGAAACGCCTTGAACGGCAGCAGGCCAACAACCACCGACAGCGGCCGCGCGAACAGAATCATCCACAGCGCCAGACCGAGAGCGGGCAGGGCAATCGGCAGCAAGTCATGTGGTGTCACCAGCAACCCCAGCACCAGGAACATGCCGATCTGCGCCAGCCACGCCATGCCGTCGAGCATGTGCAGAATGCCGTGGCGGCTGCGCACAGGACGGTTGCCGATCACCAGACCACACAGGTATACCGCGAGGAAGCCGCTGCCGTGCAGGGCGTTGGTCAGGGCAAACACCAGCAAACCGCCGGCGATCACCAGAATCGGATACAGACCGGCGGCCAGGTTGATGCGGTTGACCAATTGCAGCATCAGCCAGCCCCCGCCGAGACCGATCACGCCACCGATACCGAACTCGCGGATCAGGTGGGTGAGCAGGCTCCAGTGCAAACCGGTCTGGCCGCTGGCGAGCATGTCGATCAGGGTTACGGTGAGGAACACCGCCATCGGATCGTTGCTGCCGGACTCGATTTCCAGGCTGGCGGTGACCCGCTCGTTCAGGCCTTTGCCGCCGAGCAGCGAGAACACCGCCGCCGCGTCAGTGGAGCCGACGATGGCGCCGATCAGCAGGCCTTGAATCAGATTGAGGTCGAACAGCCAGGCAGCGGCCATGCCGGTGAGGCCGGTGGTGATCAACACGCCTACCGTGGCCAGCGACAAGGCTGGCCATAACGCCACGCGGAAACTTGATACCCGGGTGCGCAAACCGCCGTCGAGGAGGATCACCGCGAGTGCGAGGTTGCCGACCAGATAGGCCGTCGGGTAGTTATCGAAGATGATCCCCCCACCATCGACCCCGGCCGCCATGCCGACCGCGAGGATGATCACCAGAATCGGGATGCCGAGACGCGAGGAAAGGGAACTGACAAGAATGCTTGCACCTACCAGCAACGCGCCGATCAAGAACAGGCTGTTGATGGTCGTCGCATTCAAAGGCAGTACTCCAGAAGCGTAAAGACGGGCACAAACTGACCATGCAGTCTGCGTGCCAGCGATTCTAACCTGTTGAAATGTGATGCTGTCAAAAAGCTTTTTACGCCGGGGGAATTGAGGTTTGGGTTTGGCTGGGGATTGCTGCCCTCACCCTAACCCTCTCCCGGGGGGAGAGGGGACTGACCGAGCAGTTCTTCAGAGGTACATCGACCGGAAATATCGAGCCGAACTCAGGTCTTGAAGAGCATGAAGATCGACTCCCTTTCCCCCTCTCCCTCTGGGAGAGGGCTGGGGTGAGGGTGCTTTTGACCTTGATCTACTGAATCAAAGGCTGAACCGCCCAACCATGTTGTTCAGGTCCAGCGCCAGGCGCGATAGCTCATTGCTCGCCGCACTCGTCTGATTCGCCCCGGTCGCCGATTGCACCGACAGATCGCGGATGTTCACCAGATTGCGATCCACTTCTCGCGCCACTTGCGCCTGTTCTTCAGCGGCGCTGGCAATGACCAGGTTGCGCTCGTTGATTTCGACGATGGCGGTGTTGATGGTGTCCAGCGACAGGCCGGCGCCGCGAGCGATGTTCAGGGTCGACTCGGCGCGTTCGGTGCTGTTGCGCATCGAATCCACAGCGTGTTCGGTGCCGCTCTGAATGCTGCCAATCATGCGTTCGATTTCGCTGGTCGACTGCTGGGTGCGATGGGCCAGGGCACGGACTTCGTCGGCGACCACGGCAAATCCACGACCGGCTTCACCGGCACGGGCCGCTTCAATCGCAGCGTTGAGCGCCAGCAGGTTGGTCTGGTCAGCCAGGCCACGGATCACGTCCAGCACTTTGCCGATGTCGCGTGATTCGTTGGCCAGATCACCGATCAGCGTCGCGGTGCTCTGCACGTCTGCGCTCATGCGTTCAATGGCGCTCACGGTTTCCTGCACCAGATCGCGACCGTCGCCGGCCGAGGTGGTGGCGTTTTTCGAGGCTTCCGAAGTGCTGACCGCGTTGCGTGCGACCTCTTCCACGGCGCTGGTCATTTCGTTAACGGCGGTAGCCGCCTGTTCGATTTCGTTGTTCTGCTGGGTCAGGCCGCGCGCACTCTCGTCGGTGACGCTGTTCAGTTCTTCCGCCGCCGAAGCGAGTTGGGTTGCCGAACCGGAAATCCGCTGCAAGGTGTCGCGCAGCTTCGATTGCATCTTCGCCATGGCGGCCAGCAAGCGACCGGCCTCGTCGCTGCCGTCTACATGAATCGGCTGGGTCAGGTTGCCTTCGGCGATGGTTTCCGCGGCGTCCAGTGCTTTGGAAATGGGTTTGGTGATGCTGAGGGTCAGCAGCCAGGCGAACAACAAGGTCAGGCCGGTGGCGATCACCAGCAAGGTCACCACCAGGTTGAACGACATCGAGTACTGGCTCGCGGCGCCTTGGTCGGTCTCGGCGATTTGCTGAGTGTTGATCTCCAGCAGACGCGCTAGCGCGGTATTCACCGCTTCGGAGTTGGCCAGCAGATCGGTGTTGAGCATCTGCCGCAACTCGTCGATCTGATTGTTGCGCGACAGGGTTTTCATCCGGTCTTCGAGTTGACGGTACTGCGTCAGCAACTGCACGTACTGATCGTAAGCCGCACGTTCCTGCGGGCCGTCGATCAGGGGTTCGTAGGCGCGTTGCGCGTCGGCAATCTGCCGGTTGCGCAGATCAAACAGCTCGATGGTTTTTTGCTGGACGTCGGCCTCACGGTTGATCAGCAACCGATACGACAGCACGCGCAGGCGCAGGGTCAGTTGGGTGAATTCGTCGAGGGCCTTGATCGATGGCACGCTAGCCGTGGCGATGTCTTCGCCCGCCGCACGGATTTTGCTCATCTGATTCAAGGCGAACACACCGAGAATCAACATCAGGCCGCCGATCAGGGCGAAACCGGTGAACGCCCGTGGGGCGATATTCATATTGCGAAGGGACATGGCGCGGATACCGAAGGAGGGCCGCATCCATGCGGGCTGAGACTGCTGTTGGGTGACTTATCGGTCAGACAAATGAACTCTTTAGTCCATGTGCGTATTTGTCGCATCCGTGGTTGAGCGACGAAGTGCAGGAACCAGATCGGCGGATCACAGTCTTTAAAACTCGCAAGAACGGTCGCCCACCAGGAAAATCAAGGCCTTGCGCCGGTTTAACCCTGGCATCCGTGGTGACTTTTCTTTATCGTACGCGCCCTTTGAAAAACGCTTGGAAGATCAAAATGTTGGAAGCATCCCTCAGCCAATTGGAACAGCTCGTCAGCGACCTGGTGCAGCAGAACCAGACCCTTTCGCACACCAACCAGACCCTGTCCACGGAACTGGCCCAGGCCAAGGATGAAAACGAAAGCCTGCAACTGAGCCTGATGGAGCAGGAAGAAAAGCACGGCGCTACCGCCGCACGCATTCAAGCCCTGGTTGATCGCGTCAACGCAGGTCCTGTCAGCGCATGAACCACCACACAGCAGGGGTAAAAGTCGTCTCCATTCTCGGGGAGGACTATTCGATCAAGGCACCGGCCGGGGAAGAACAGACCCTGCTGGACGCGGCAATGATGCTCAAAGCCGCGCTGGATGACACCAAACGTAAATACCCGACGCTGATCGGCGACCGCTTGCTGGTGCTGGCGGCGATGAATCTGTGTTCGCAGCAGATCGAAATGAAGAAGCAGCATCAGGAAGAACTCGACCGTTACCAAGAGCAAGTCAGCGCCACGGTCGACACCATCGCCAAGACCATCAATCAGGGCTGATGGGGTTGCGCACAACCAAAGAATAGATTGTCGATTGAGTTGTATACAATCGGCACGGCTGTTGCATTGTTTCGGCCACTTATTCTTTGGGGGTGCTCCATGCAATTGTGGCGTCGCAGTATTCAGTGGCAGTTGATCCTCAGCATGGGCACCGCCCTGCTGGTCAGCATTCTGATCGTGGTTGGCATTTATACCCTGGTGGTCAACCGCCTCGCCCAGAGCTATCTGGTTGAGCAAGCACTGCCGTCGAGCATTGAAGCGACGCGCAATGACATCGAGCGCATCCTCGTCCAGCCGCTGACTGCGGCCAAGGATATCGCCAGCAACACGATGGTTCGTGACTGGCTGGCGTCTGGTGAAGACAGCAGCAAAACGGCGGCCTTCGCGCAGTATCTGGAAGGCATCCGCGCCGAACACAAGGCATTTACCGCTTTGATCATCGGCACCGACTCCAATCATTACATCACCGAAAAAGGCCTCGACCGCACCCTTAGCCGCGGCAAACCGGCCGATGCCTGGTTCTATTCTTTCCTCGACAGCAATCAACCGCGCACCCTCAACATCGACAACGACGGTGCCACCGGAGAATTGGCGCTGTTCATCGATTTGAAGGTCGAACAGGCCGGCAAGGTAGTGGGGGTCGCGGGGTTGGGACTGAGCATGAAAGAGCTGTCCGAGCTGATCCACAACTTCAGCTTTGGCGAGCGCGGCAAGGTCTATCTCGTGCGTTCCGACGGTTTGATTCAGGTGCATCCCGAAGCGCAATTCAGTGGTAAACGCACGCTGACGGAGCAGATTGGTGCCTCCGCCGCGCAGGCACTCATGGGTCAAAAAAATGCCGTGAGCAGCAGCTTTCAAAGAGACGGCGAAGATTTCCTCGCCTTCAGTCTTCCTTTGCGTGATTTGGGCTGGACGCTGGTGGCCGAAGTGCCGCAATCGCAGATCTACGCTGAGGCCCGCAAGGCGATGTGGATGAGCGGCGGCATTGGTCTGGCCGTCGCCCTGGTGTGCCTTGCGTTGGTGGTGTGGCTGGCCCAAGGGTTGGTGCGGCCGATTCGTCAGGTAACAGCCGCGCTGGTAGCGATCGGTAGCGGCGGTGGAGATTTGACCCATCGGTTAGATTCCAGCCGCGCCGATGAACTCGGCGACCTCGCGCGTGGATTCAATCGTTTCCTCGACAGTCAGCGCGGGATGATCGGCGAAGTGCTGACCACCAGCGAACGCTTGCGCACCGCAGTGGGGCAAGTTGCGAAAGTGGTGGAGAACACCGCTGAACGCTCCGGCCGTCAGCAGGAAATGACCGACATGGTCGCCACTGCCGTTCATGAAATGGGCCTGACCGTGCAGGAAATCGCGCAGAACGCCGGCAACGCGGCGCTCGCCTCGCAAACCGCTCGCGATGAGGCGATGCAGGCGCGGGAAGTGGTCGGTGGTTCGATTCGCCATATTGAAAGCATGTCCGAAGAAATCGGCGTGGCGGCGGGCGCTGTAGGTGAGCTGGCGCATCAAGTGGCGTCGATTGATTCGGTGCTGGCGGTGATTCGCGGCGTCTCCGAGCAGACCAACCTGCTGGCGCTCAACGCCGCCATTGAAGCGGCGCGGGCGGGTGACATGGGCCGAGGATTTGCCGTTGTCGCCGATGAAGTGCGCACCCTGGCGCGCAGGACGCAGGCCTCCACCGACGAGATCCAGCAGATGATCGGCAGCCTCAAGCAGGGTGCGGAAAACGCGGTGTCTTCAATGCGCACCGGGCAAGCCGCGACCGGCACCGGGGTCGAGTCGAGCCAGCGTACCGGCGCCTCACTGACTGCAATTACCGGACAGGTCGAGCGCATCAGCGACATGAACCATCAGGTGGCGACAGCGACGGAAGAGCAGTCGGCGGTAACCGAAGAGATCAATCGCAACGTGCAGGGCATTTCCGATCTGGCCCGGGCGACGGCGGGGGAGGTTCGGGCGTGCCGTGAGGATTGTCAGATGTTGCAGAAACTGGCGGATGACCTGGCGCGGCAGATGGGTGGGTTCAAGTTGAGCTGATGTATCGTCAGTTCCGGCGCCTTCGCGGGCAAGCCCGCGAAGGCGATATCAGCCGCTATACCTGATCCAGCTCAGAACCACGCATCCTGCATCACCAGGCACGTATCATCCCGCGCCTCCAGCAACGCCAGTTCATGGTGGCAACCCGGCACTTCCCACGTCAGGAAATACCGCGCCGCCTGCAACTTGCCCTTATAGAAATCGGCATCTGCCGCATTGCCTTTGGCCAGCCCTTCTTCTGCGCGAATCGCCTGTTCCAGCCAGCGCCAGCCAATCACCGTGTGCCCGAACACTTTCAGGTACAGCGCCGAGTTCGCCAGACTGCTGTTGACCTTGCCTTGGGCCAGATCGGTGAGCAAACCGATGGTTACCGTCTGCAGGCGTGCGACCAGTTTCTCCAGCGGTTCACGCAATGCGCTCAGCGAGTCGTACGCCGTTGCACGCTCAGCGGTGTCGGCAATCAAGCGGATCAGTTGCTTCAGCCCCGCGCCACCGTTTTGCGCGAGTTTGCGTCCGAGCAGGTCCAGCGACTGAATGCCGTGGGTGCCTTCGTGGATCGGGTTCAGTCGGTTGTCGCGGTAATACTGTTCAACCGGGTATTCGCGGGTGTAACCGTGGCCGCCGAGAATCTGGATCGCCAGTTCGTTGGCCTTCAGGCAAAACTCCGACGGCCAGGATTTGACGATGGGCGTCAGCAGATCCAGTAACTCATGGGCCTGTTTGCGCTCGGCTTCGGATTCCAGCGTGGTGGTGTCGTCAAACAGTCGCGCCGCATATAACCCGAGGTCAAATGCCCCTTCGACGTAGGACTTTTGCGTCAAAAGCATGCGTCTGACGTCCGCGTGCTGGATGATCGCTACCGGCGCAGTGGTCGGATCCTTGCTGTCGGGCACCCGGCCTTGTGGCCGTTCGCGGGCGTATTCCAGCGAATACAGATAACCGGCATAACCGAGCATCACCGCACCCATGCCGACGCCGATCCGCGCCTCGTTCATCATCTGGAACATGTAGCTCAGGCCGTGATGCGGCTTGCCCACCAGATAGCCGACACACTCACCGTTATCGCCGAAATTCAGCGCGGTGGACGTGGTGCCGCGCCAGCCCATCTTGTGGAACAGTCCGGCCAGCAGCACATCATTGCGCTTGCCGAGGCTGCCGTCATCGTTGACCAGAAACTTCGGCACGATGAACAGCGAAATACCCTTCACCCCCGGCGGCGCGTCCGGCAACTTGGCCAGCACCATGTGCACGATGTTTTCCGACAGTGGGTGATCGCCGCCGGAAATGAAGATCTTGTTGCCCTTGAGGCGATAAGTGCCGTCGGACGCTGGCTCGGCGCGTGTACGAATATCCGACAGCGATGAACCGGCATGCGGTTCGGTCAGGGCCATGGTGCCGAAGAAACGGCCGTCGATCATCGGTTGCAGGAAGCGCTGTTTCTGTTCCTCGGTGCCGAAGCTTTCGATCAGGTTGGCGGCGCCCATGGTCAGGAACGGATAGGAAGTCGACGCCGCGTTGGCCGACTGGAAGTGCGCGAAGCAGGCTTGAGAAAGCAGCGTAGGCAATTGCATGCCGCCGGCGTCGAAACTTCGCGCAGCATTGAGGAATCCGGCTTCGAGGAAGGCGTCCACTGCTGGTTTCACTTCAGGAATCAGAATTGCCTTCCCGTCTTCGTAACGCGGTTCGTTTTCGTCGCCCTTGCGGTTGTGCGGCGCGAAGTATTTTTCAGCGATGCTACGCGCGGTGCCGATGGCGGCGTCGAAGGTTTCGCGGTTGTGCTCGGCAAAGCGCTCACGCCGGGTCAGGCCCTCGGCATCAAGGACTTCATACAGCTCGAAAGCCAGATTGCGGGAACTGAGCAGCGTCTCGGACATGGCGGCCTACCTTTTTTTGGATTGGGCCGAGTCTAGGCGTGCGAATAAAGGCTGAACAGGAAGATTGATAACGGTGATGGAGAAGCCAAAAAAATGGGCGCCGGTGAGGGCGCCCATTTTTATGTTCCTGTGCTGATCGTTCCCACGCTCTGCGTGGGAATGCCTCAAGGGACGCTCCGCGTTCCAGCCGCGCTGCCAACTTCAAGTCTGGCACCGATGGGACGCGGAGCGTCCCGNNGCGGAGCGTGGGAACGATCGCGCGGGGTTTAGCCGATGGTCATCAGGCTGGCGTTACCGCCCGCCGCAGCGGTGTTGACGCTCAACGCCCGCTCGATCACCAGACGCTCCAGCGCAATGTTGGTCTCGCCCTGGGACAAGCCCTGAACCCCAACGATGGCGCCGGCACGCTTGGCGATCTGCTGGCAAACGCCGCGCAACTGGTCGGAGTGGCCGTGATGCAGGACGGCATCGAACACCACGTCGTCCTTGTTCCAGTCGGCAATCAGCTTGATCCGCGCCTGAACTTCCTTCGGCAGGCGTGCGAACAGTGCCTTGCTGATGTCGGACTCCGGCCAGACCGCCGAACCGCCGACCGCCAGCACTGCAGCCAGTTGGGTCAACAGATCGCCTTCCACTTCCGCCAGGCACAGTACGTGTTCGCGCGGCAGGATTGCGTAGCTGTTCTTCTCACCGGTCGGGCCGGCCAGTACGCGGGTGATGCCGCTTTGCGACTGCGCAGCGTACTGCACGCACAAAGTGCTCAGGTCTGCGTATTTGTTGCTTTCAGCCCAAGCCTTCAGAGCATTCAGCGGCTTGCTCATGGCGTCGCGCAGGCGAACGTCCGGTGCCACGGCAGCATCACCGCGAGCGAAGGATTGTTCGATGGCATCCGTAGGACGCGTCGACAACAAACGGTACAGGTACAGCGGGCCGCCGGCTTTCGGGCCAGTGCCCGACAAGCCTTCGCCGCCGAATGGCTGCACGCCGACCACGGCACCGACGATGTTGCGGTTGACGTAGACGTTACCGGCGTTGACGTTGTCGATCACCTTGGCGATGGTCTCGTCGATACGGGTGTGCACGCCGAGGGTCAGGCCGTAACCGGAGGCATTGATCTGACCAATCAGTTGATCGATCTCTTTGCGCTTGTAGCGCACCACGTGCAGCACCGGACCGAAGATCTCGCGCTGCAGTTCATCGAAGCTTTCCAGTTCGATCAGGGTCGGCATGACGAAGGTGCCGCGTTTGACTTCTTCGGTGTCGGCAATCGCCACCTGGTACACGTTGCGACCTTTGTCGCGCATGCCCTGGATGTGTTTGTCGATGCCAGCCTTGGCTTCGGCATCGATCACCGGGCCGATGTCCACGGACAGACGCTCAGGGTTGCCGAGACGGCTTTCAGCCATGGCACCTTTGAGCATTTCGATGACGCGATCTGCGGAATCTTCCTGCAGGCACAGGACGCGCAGAGCCGAGCAACGCTGACCGGCGCTGTCGAATGCCGAGGACACCACGTCGATCACAACTTGTTCGGTCAGTGCCGACGAGTCGACGATCATCGCGTTCTGGCCACCGGTTTCGGCGATCAGCGGAATCGGACGGCCCTGGCTGTCGAGACGGCCAGCAATGTTGCGTTGCAGCAGGCGCGCGACTTCGGTGGAACCGGTGAACATTACGCCTTTGACGCGTTCGTCACCGACCAGACCGGCGCCGACGGTTTCGCCACGACCCGGCAGCAGTTGCAGCACGCCTTCCGGAATCCCGGCTTCGAGCAGCAAGCGCACGGCTTGTGCGGCAACCAGCGGCGTCTGTTCAGCTGGTTTGGCCAGTACCGGGTTACCGGCAGCCAGTGCCGCAGCGACTTGGCCGCTGAAGATTGCCAGCGGGAAGTTCCACGGGCTGATGCAGACCACCGGGCCCAATGGGCGGTGGGCGTCGTTGCTGAAATCGTTGCGTGCCTGCACTGCGTAATAACGCAGGAAGTCGACTGCTTCGCGGACTTCGGCGATGGCGTTGGCGAAGGTCTTGCCGGCTTCGCGAGCCAGCAGGCCCATCAGCGGCTGGATTTCGCCTTCCATCAAGTCAGCGGCGCGTTCCAGAATCGCAGCACGTTCGGCCGGTGGGGTGGCCTGCCAGATCGGCGCAGCATTGAGGGCGCATTGGATGGCGTTGTCGACATCTTCGACAGTGGCTTCCTGAACGTGGCCAACCACATCACGGTGGTCTGCCGGGTTCAGCACTGGCGCAGGTGTTTCAGTGCTGGAAGCGCAACCGAGCATCGGCGCGGCTTTCCAGTCGTTGTGCGCGGTGGCGAGCAATGCGCAGGACAACGAAGCCAGACGATGTTCGTTGGCCATGTCGATGCCCGCGGAGTTGGCGCGCTCGGCACCGTACAGGTCACGCGGCAGTGGAATACGCGGATGCGGCAGGCCGAAACCACCTTCCACGGTCGCCATCTGCTCGATCTGCGCAACCGGATCGGCAACCAGTTCCTGAATCGAAATCGACTGGTCGGCGATGCGATTGACGAACGAAGTGTTGGCGCCGTTTTCCAGCAAGCGACGTACGAGGTACGCCAGCAGGGTTTCGTGGGTGCCGACCGGAGCGTACACGCGGCACGGACGGTTCAGCTTGCCTTCGGAAACTTTGCCTACAACCTGCTCGTACAACGGTTCGCCCATGCCGTGCAGGCACTGGAATTCGTACTGGCCCGGGTAATAGTTCTGACCGGCGATATGGTAAATCGCCGACAAGGTGTGGGCGTTGTGCGTGGCGAACTGCGGGTAGATGACTTCCGGCACCGACAGCAGTTTGCGTGCGCAGGCGATGTAGGAAACGTCGGTGTACACCTTGCGGGTGTAAACCGGATAGCCTTCCAGACCTTCGACCTGGGCGCGCTTGATTTCGCTGTCCCAGTACGCGCCTTTCACCAGACGAATCATCAGGCGATGACGGCTGCGGCGGGCCAGATCGATCACGTAGTCAATCACGTACGGGCAACGCTTCTGGTAGGCCTGGATCACGAAACCGATGCCGTTCCAGCCAGTCAGCTGCGGCTCGAAGCACAGGCGTTCAAGCAGATCCAGCGACAGCTCGAGGCGGTCGGCTTCTTCGGCGTCGATGTTCAGGCCGATGTCGTATTGCTTGGCCAGCAGGGTCAGCGACAGCAGGCGCGGGTACAACTCGTCCATCACGCGCTCGTACTGGGCGCGGCTGTAACGCGGGTGCAGGGCCGACAGCTTGATGGAAATGCCCGGGCCTTCGTAAATCCCACGACCGTGGGACGCTTTGCCGATCGAGTGAATGGCTTGTTCGTACGAGGCCAGGTACTTCTGCGCATCGTGTTCGGTCAGCGCTGCTTCACCGAGCATGTCATAGGAATAGCGGAAACCCTTGGCTTCGAACTTGCTCGCGTTGGCCAGCGCTTCGGCGATGGTTTCGCCGGTCACGAACTGCTCGCCCATCAGGCGCATGGCCATGTCGACGCCCTTGCGGATCATCGGCTCGCCGCTCTTGCCGATGATGCGGCTCAGCGACGAAGTCAGGCCGGCTTCGTTGTGCGTCGAGACCAGTTTGCCGGTCAGCAGCAGGCCCCAAGTGGCGGCGTTGACGAACAGCGAAGGGCTGTTGCCTAAGTGCGGATGCCAGTTGCCGGTGCTGATCTTGTCGCGAATCAGTGCATCGCGGGTGCCCTTGTCCGGGATGCGCAGCAGCGCTTCGGCCAGGCACATCAGCGCCACACCTTCTTGGGACGACAGGGAAAATTCCTGCAGCAGACCCTGAACAATGCCTGCACGACCGCCGGCACTTTTCTGGTTACGTAGTTTTTCCGCAATGGAGGCAGCGAGCTTGTTGGTGGCTTCGGCCATCGGGGCCGGCAGGCGCGCCTGCTCGATCAGCATCGGCACGACTTCTGGCTCAGGGCGACGGTAAGCGGCGGTGATCGAAGCACGCAGTACCGATTGCGGCAGGATGCTTTCAGCGAATTCGAGGAAGCACTGGTGAGCGTGATCGGTATGGACTTCGCCCGCGTCGTCGGCGTCCTTGGCGGTCAAACCGTTCAGCTCGGTCAGGGTTGCACCACCCTCGAGTTTTTCCAGGTAATTGAAAATTGCCTGCTTGATCAGCCAGTGCGGTGTGCGATCAATCGAGGTCGCGGCAGCCTTCAGGCGCTCGCGGGTCGGGTCATCGAGTTTGACCCCAAGGGTGGTGGTAGCCATATTTTTATCCTCATGGTTGCCACAGTTGCGTGGCATCAGCTGGCCGCAAGATTAGCCGTGCGCTGAAAGAGGTGCAACCGGGTGCAACCCTTTTTTTGTCGGAATAATAAGCAGATCGTCAGGAATTATTTTCTGGTACGAAAGTGCTGCTCCTGCTTGGTGCTTTTGCTTCTAGCAAAGGGCCATGACTGCCATAAAAGGGAGCAAAAACGGGGTGTTTGTCGATAAAACCGACTGGGTGCAACTAATTCTCACGAAACTGGTTGCACCTTATTTGATTTGTTGCATAGCATTCGCGCCCAAGGTGCAACCGGGATAACCCGGTGCACCGGCTGATGGCTTTCCTGGGGAAACATCAGTCCTAAATGCGCGGGATCCCGGATCGTCTGCCAAACGTCGTCGTTTGCGAGCGGTTCACCACCGCCGCTACATAAAAACAAAGCCAGGGCGTAACTCAATGAGCGTAAGCAATCCAACCCTGATCACGTTCGTGATCTACATCGCAGCAATGGTGCTGATCGGCTTGATGGCCTATCGCTCCACCAACAACCTTTCTGACTATATTCTCGGCGGTCGCAGCCTGGGCAGCGTCGTGACGGCATTGTCCGCCGGTGCTTCCGACATGAGCGGCTGGTTGTTGATGGGCCTGCCGGGCGCCATCTATATGTCCGGTCTGTCCGAAAGCTGGATCGCCATCGGCCTGATCATCGGCGCCTACCTGAACTGGCTGTTCGTTGCCGGCCGTCTGCGTGTGCAGACCGAGCACAACGGCGATGCCCTGACGCTGCCGGACTACTTCGCCAGCCGTTTTGAAGACAAAAGCGGCCTGCTGCGGATCATCTCGGCCATCGTGATTCTGGTGTTCTTCACCATCTACTGCGCGTCCGGAATTGTGGCCGGCGCCCGTCTGTTCGAAAGCACCTTCGGCATGTCCTACGAGACGGCGCTGTGGGCCGGTGCTGCGGCGACCATTGCCTACACCTTTATCGGTGGTTTCCTTGCGGTGAGCTGGACTGACACCGTTCAAGCCACCCTGATGATCTTTGCTCTGATCCTGACGCCGATCATTGTCCTGTTGGCTACCGGCGGCGTCGACACCACGTTCCTGGCCATTGAAGCCAACGATCCAAGCAACTTCGACATGCTCAAAGGCACCACCTTCATCGGCATCATCTCGCTGATGGGCTGGGGTCTGGGCTACTTCGGTCAACCGCATATCCTGGCGCGCTTCATGGCGGCGGATTCGGTGAAGTCGATCGCCAAGGCACGTCGCATCTCCATGACCTGGATGATCCTGTGCCTGGGTGGCACCGTTGCGGTCGGTTTCTTCGGTATCGCTTACTTCTCGGCGCACCCGGAAGTTGCGGGTCCTGTGACCGAGAACCACGAGCGCGTGTTCATCGAGCTGGCCAAGATCCTCTTCAACCCATGGATCGCCGGTGTCTTGCTGTCGGCCATTCTGGCGGCGGTGATGAGTACCCTGAGCTGCCAGTTGCTGGTGTGCTCGAGCGCCCTGACTGAAGACTTCTACAAAACCTTCCTGCGCAAATCCGCTTCTCAGGTTGAGCTGGTCTGGGTCGGTCGTGCCATGGTTCTGCTGGTTGCGCTGATCGCTATCGCTCTGGCGGCCAACCCGGAAAACCGCGTACTGGGCCTGGTATCCTACGCCTGGGCCGGTTTCGGTGCGGCGTTCGGGCCGGTTGTGCTGATCTCGGTGATCTGGAAAGACATGACCCGCAACGGCGCACTGGCCGGTATCGTGGTCGGTGCAGTCACCGTGGTGGTCTGGAAGCATTTCGAGGTGATGGGCCTGTACGAAATCATCCCGGGCTTCATCTTCGCCAGTCTGGCGATCTACATCGTCAGCAAGCTGGGCGAGCCGACCAAAGGCATGCTTCAGCGCTTTGAAGCAGCGGAAAAAGACTTCCGTTTGAACAAGTAATGCTCTGAGCTACGGCTTACACGAAAACGGCCTGTTTCCTACAAGAAACGGGCCGTTTTTTTTGCCTGTGATATCTGTCTGATTCACCGCAGATTACCTGTGGAAGCGGGGTTGCTCGCGAAGGGGGCGTGTCAGTTGATATTGATGTGGCTGACACATCGCTTTCGCGAGCAAGCCCGCACACGAGGGTTAGTGGTGGCTTTGTGAGATGTGTCTGTAGTTGAAGATGACAATTCTTGAAGGGAAATTCGACAGTTGAAGTAGGGCAAATCTGATTTCCACGTTACCCACTCAATATCCCTTGTCCCTCATGCAGAATCGCCCGCCCTCAATCTGCAGAGAAACATCGGATGTTCGCGCCTGCCAACCAACCGCGTTTCACGTTGACCCTCGAAGGCGTCCAGCATGACCTCAAGGTGCTTGAATTCACGGGCAAGGAAGCCATCAGCCAACCCTTTCGGTTCGAGCTGGAGCTGGTCAGTGAACGACCGGATCTGGATCTCGAAAGCCTGCTGCACTGTCAGGCATTTCTGAGCTTTGATGCAGAGGGTTGCGGCGTGCACGGTCAGATTTATCAGGTCGGGCAGGGCGATTCCGGGCATCGGCTGACGCGTTATCGCGTAAGCCTTGTCCCGCGTCTGACTTACCTCGGGCATCGGATCAATCAACGGATTTTTCAGCACCTAAGCGTTCCGCAAATTGTTGAAAGGATCCTCAAGGATCACGCGATCCTGCGCGATGCCTTCGAATTTCGCCTCGGCAGCGAATACCCGGTGCGGGAATATTGCGTGCAGTACGCCGAGAGCGACCTGGCCTTCATTCAGCGGCTGTGTGCAGAAGTCGGCATTCACTACCACTTTCAACACAGTCCCGAAGGCCATTTTTTGGTGTTCGGTGATGATCAGACGGTGTTTGCGCGACTGGCTACACCGACGCTGTATCTGCCCGGCAGCGGTATGGTCGGCGGTGCTCCGGCGATCAAACGTTTCAACGTTCGCGTAGAAACCCGCACCAGCGTGGTGACGCGTCGCGATTACAACTTCGAGAAGCCGCGCCTGCAACTGGAATGTCGCGTCGACGGTGAACAGCGCCCAGCGCTGGAGGACTATCGGTTCCCCGGCCAATTCAATAATCGAGAAACCGGTAAACACCTTACTCAACGTGCGCTTGAGCGACATGTCGCCGATTACCGTCAGGCTTCGGGTATCAGCGATGAATCCGCACTGGTTTGCGGACATTTCCTGCAACTGACCGAGCATCCCCGTCAGGACTGGAATGATCTGTGGCTGCTCACTGCCATTGAGCATCACGGCCGTCAGCCGCAAGTGCTGGAGGAATCGGCGACCAGCGATGGAGGAGAGTTCCAGGGTTACCGTAATACGTTTCTTGCCACGCCGTGGGACGTGTTCTTTCGTCCGGCATTGGCGACGGAAAAACCACGGATGTCTGGTTATCAGGCCGCTGTCGTCACCGGTCCGCAGGACAGTGAAATCCACTGCGACGAGTACGGTCGGGTCAAGGTGCAACTGGCGTGGGATCGTGACGGTGAGCTGAACGATCACTCCAGTTGCTGGCTGCGTGTTGCCACCGGTTGGGCGCATGACCGTTACGGCAGCGTGCTGATACCTCGAGTTGGCATGGAGGTGTTGGTCGGCTTCATCGATGCCGACGCCGACAAACCACTGATCATGGGTTGTCTGCCGAATGCAGCGACTCCGGTACCGCTGGACTTGCCGGCCGACAAGACCCGCAGCATCTTCCGCAGCCAGAGCAGTCCCGGTGGTGGCGGCTACAACGAGCTGCGCATCGAGGACAAAAAAGGCGCCGAGGAAATCTACCTGCGTGCTCAACGCAATTGGACCCAGCATGTGCTGCACGACCAACAGGTGCAGGTCGACAACCAGCGCAGCGTCGTCGTCCGCGGTCTCGCCAAGCACGAATTGAAAGCGGATGAGCAACGCATCACCCACGGTCAGCGTCAGGCCGAGGTGAAACAGGACGATCACCTGACCGTGAGCGGAGACCGGCACATCAAAGTGGGCAGTCAGGTGACCACTGCCAGTCAGCAGATCCACGTCAGCGCCGGCCAGCAAGTGGTCATCGACGGCGGTGCGAGCGCGACGATTCAGGCGGGCGGGCATTGGATAAACATTGGCCCCGGCGGGATTTTCAGCAGCGTGCCGATTGTGGTGGGTGGTGCGCCGATGGCGGCGATGAGTGCAGCACCGGTCGTCCCGGGGTTGCCCGAAAAACTGGCTGCAGCATCTGCCGCCATGCTCACCGCTGCACAAATCATGAGTCTTAAAAGTGCTGCGCCGTTCTGCGAAGAGTGTGAGCGTTGCAGGGAAGGTGTCTGTGCAGCCTGATTTTCTCAAGCCTTCGCTATGGCTGGCGCGTGAACCGCTGAAACCTTCAGAGCAGTTGTTTGCCATATTCAGTCATGCCAGCGCTGCCGAGTTGCCACCGTTGGCCGCAAGTCCGGTCTGGGCGGAGACGATTTACGCCGAGTGGGACGCAGTGATGCCTTACGTGGGAATTGTCGCGGCGAACAGTGAGTTTCTCGACTGGGTAGCAACCACCGAGTCCCGCGACTGGGGCTGGCTGGCGGTGTCTGCAGCGAGTCTGGAGGTGGTGGTCGAGCATTTGCGCAGCCTGACACAGGTGTCGATGCCGGATGGCAAAACGGTGTTTTTTCGTTTCTGGGACGGGCGGTTTCTGTTGCCCATCCTGCAGTCCGCAGAGGTGAATGCAGCGCAGTTGCTGCCAATAGTCGCGCGCGGTTTGATCAATGGGCACGCCGTTGAAATCGGCGGCAGGGCCAAGGTTTCAGGACGGGTATTTCCCTGGTGGACGGTACCTGAATCGGTGTTGGCCTCGGCGGGTAATGAAGTCCAGGTCGGCAACGCCGTGCAATGGTTGAGCGAGGAGCATCCCGCGCTGTATGAGGCCTTCCCCGAAGCAAATCTGCGCTGCAAGGTCAGGCAGTTTTTTCAGCTTTCAACGTCGGAAGAATCATCTCAATCGGCGTTGTTGGGTTATTTGCAGGGCGAGGAGGAGTGAGTTTTCCGGGCAAAGGCTTCGGACGTTTCCTGTGAGTTGCGGTGGTTTTCATGAGCGGTTGGGCGGCGGGTTGCAGGGATAGTCTTTTCGTTGTCACCGCGAGAGTGGTGGCAGTATGTAAGAACAATCAGAAACGTTGCGACTGGTGCGCAGTTTCTTACATGTAAGAGGCCACTCAGCCCCCAACCCCTGACTTGCCGCCCGGTAAAAGGTAAACTTCACGGCCCTCGCAGGAGCAGCCATGAATTATCGTCACGCCTTCCATGCCGGCAATCACGCCGATGTGTTCAAACACCTGACCTTGACCCGCCTCATCGCCCTGATGTCGCGCAAGGAACAGCCGTTTGCCTATCTCGACAGCCACGCCGGCATCGGTCTGTATGACCTGCAGGGCGATCAGGCCAATCGCACCGGCGAGTATCTGGAAGGCATCGCGCGGTTGTGGGATCAGCCCGACCTACCGGCGCTGACTGCCGATTACATGAAAGTGCTGCACGACATGAACCCGGATGGCCAGTTGCGCTATTACCCGGGTTCGCCTGAGCTGGCGCGGCGTCTGACCCGCCCGCAGGATCGGGTGATGCTCAATGAGAAGCACCCGGAAGACGGCGTGCTGCTCAAGGACAACATGGCCGGTGATCGTCGGGTGAAGGTGCATCTGGGCGAAGGCTGGCATGTCGCCCGGGCGATGTTGCCGGTGCAGGAGAAGCGTGCGGTGATGCTGATTGATCCGCCGTTCGAACAACTCGATGAGATGCAGCGCTGTGCGGCGTCGATGAAAGAGGCCATTGGCCGGATGCGCCAGACCGTCGCGGCGATCTGGTATCCGGTGAAAGACCAGCGGGCGCTGCGTCGTTTCTATCAGGACCTGGCCGGCACTGGCGCACCGAAACTGCTGCGTGTGGAATTGCTGGTGCATCCGCTGGACACGCCGAACAGCCTGAACGGCTCCGGGCTGGCGATTGCCAATCCGCCGTGGGGGCTGGAGGAAGAATTGCGTGAGCTGCTGCCGTGGTTGTCGAAAAAGCTTGGGCAGACCCAGGGTGGCTGGCAGATGGATTGGTTGATTGCCGAGAGCTGATCACTGACTGATCGTTCCCACGCTNNCGGGACGCTCCGCGTCCCAACAGCGGACGCAGAGCGTCCATTGAGGCATTCCCACGCAGAGCGTGGGAACGATCGGCGGCGGGATTAGTTACCTGCCAGACTCGGTGGCATGCACACGCCAGTGCCGCCAATTCCGCAGTAGCCTTCCGGATTTTTCGCCAGATACTGCTGGTGATACGCCTCGGCGAAGTAAACGGTCGGTGCCTGTTCGATCTCGGTGCTGATCTCGCCCAGACCTGCCTTCGACAATTCTGCCTGATAAACAGCCTTGCTCTTCAGCGCCGCATCCAGTTGCTCCGGATGGGTCGCGTAGATCACCGAGCGGTACTGCGTGCCGATGTCATTGCCCTGGCGCATGCCCTGCGTCGGGTTGTGCAGTTCCCAGAACATCGCCAGCAGCTCTTCGTAGCTGACGTTTTCCTTGTCATACACCACCAATACCACTTCGGCGTGGCCGGTCAGTCCCGAGCAGACTTCTTCGTAGGTCGGGTTTGGCGTGAAGCCGCCTGCGTAGCCGACGACGGTGCTGACCACGCCTTCGCGCTGCCAGAAACGGCGCTCCGCACCCCAGAAGCAGCCCAGACCGAAGATCGCGAAATCGACGTCCTGAAAGAACGGGCCGAGCAGCGGGGTTTCTTCGAATACGAAGTGTTTTTCAGGCAGGGTCATCGCGGTTTCGCGGCCGGGCAGAGCTTGTTCTTTGGTCGGTAGCACGTTTTTGTTCACCAGAATTTCCGAGCGCAGAACCATGATCGTTCCTCTCAGTCAGGATGGGATGTAAATAGACAGACCACCAGTGTGCCCAATGATGCCCAGTTAATCACTACCCAAAATGTGCGGTGATTTGCACCTGTGGCCAGGGGTCAGAGGCAGAGCGGGCCGCGCGGGTAGCGTTTGAGCGTGTGGATCAGCTCATTGCCAGGGATTGGCCGGTCGAACAGGTAGCCCTGGCCGACGTCGCAGCGGTGCCGGCGCAGGAATGCCAGTTGCTCGGCGGTTTCGATGCCTTCGGCCACGACTTTGAGTTTCAGGTTGTGGGCCATGGCGATCACCGCCGAGGTGATTTCCATGTCGTCCTGATTGTCGGGAATCTCGTGGATGAAGCTGCGATCGATCTTGATGATGTCGATCGGGAATTTCTTCAGGTAGCTAAGCGACGAATAGCCGGTGCCGAAATCGTCCATGGCCAGGGTCAGGCCCAGGCGCTTGAGCTGATCGAGCTGCAGGTGCGTGTCTTCGGTGGCTTCGAGCAACAGGCCTTCGGTCAGTTCCAGTTCGAGCAGATTGGGCGGCAGCGCTTCTTCCTTGAGGATATTGGCGATGGACGCGACCAGATCCGGGTCGGAGAACTGTTTGGGTGACAGGTTGATCGCCACTTGCAGATTACCCATGCCGGCCGCGGTCAGCGCTTTGCTCATGCGGCAGGCCTGACGGGCGATCCATTTGCCGATCGGAATGATCAGACCGGTTTCTTCAGCGACGCTGATGAACTGGTCGGGGCGGATCATCCCGCGCTCCGGGTGATTCCAGCGCAGCAACGCTTCCATGCCCAGCAGGCGACCGCTGCGCAGGCACAGCTTGGGCTGGTAGAACACGTCCAGTTCGTTCTGGGTCAGGGCGCGGCGCAGGTTGTTCTCGACGAACAGTTTGTAGCTGGCCTCGGCGTTGAGTGCTTCGGTGAATACCTGAACCTGATGTTTGCCGTTGGCCTTGGCCTTGTGCAGGGCCAGACCGGCGTTGCGCATCAGGGTTTGCGGGTCGCGACCGTGCAACGGTGCGCACGCGAGGCCGACAGAGCCGGTGACGCTGATTAGCTGGTTGTCGACGAACATCGGTTTGTCGAGCGTCGCCAACAATTGGTTGGCGATCTGCTGGCCGGTGGCAAGGTCGGTGTCGTCGAGCAGCACGGCGAATTCGTTACTGGCGAAACGCGCGAGGCTGCCGCTGGGGCTCAGGCTGTTGCGCAGACGGCGGGCGAGGCTGATCAGCAGTTTGTCGCCGGTCTGGTGGCCGAGGCTGTCGTTGATTCGCTTGAAGTTGTCGATGTCCACCAGCAACAGGCTGATCGGGGTATCGCTATCCCGGGCAAAGCGCTCGTCCAGGTTGCGGATAAACGCCGGCCGGTTACCGAGGTTGGTCAGGTTGTCGGTGTACGCCAGACGCTCGATGCGCTGCTGCGCCAGTTTGGTCTGGGTGATGTCTTCGTAGATGCCGATGTAGTGGGTCAGCTCGCGGTTGTCGCCATACACCTTGGAGATCGACAGCTGGCCCCAGTACGGTTCGAGATTTTTGCGGCGGCTCTTGAATTCGCCCTGCCAACTGTTGCTCTTGGCCAGCGCCGAGGGCGCGTCGAACAGCAGTTCGCTGAGGTTTTCCAAGGCTGGCAGTTCCGACAGGCGCTGGCCGTGGACTTCCTCGGTGGTGTACTGGGTGATCGCGGTGAAACTCGGGTTGACGTACTCAACCACGCCGTCGCAGTTGACCAGCAAAAAGGCGTTGGCACTTTGCTCGACCGCACGCTGGAACAGGTGCAGGGCACTGGTGGCGGTGCGGCGGTTGTGGTTGTTGATGACTTGCGCGAACTGGTCGGCCAGCTCGCCGGCAAAGGCGATTTCATCGGACTGCCAAGCGCGGGTGACGCCGGTCTGCTCGAGGCACAACACGCCGACCACCTGGCCGTCGACGCGGATGCTGGCGTCGAGCATCGCGTTGACGTCACGCGGACGCAGGGCTTCGGCCATTTCACGGGTACGCGGGTCACGCATCGCATTGTGCGCATCAATGGCGCGGCTGCCGTGCAGCGCTTCCATGTAGTCGGGGAAGCCACTGACGTCGATCACGTCCGGCAGGATGTATTCCTGCGTGGCGCGGTGATACGCGGAGATCGGCACCAGTTGCTGGCCTACGAGGTTCCACAGGCTGGCACAGTCGATTTCATAGATATCGCAGGCACAACGGGTGATCAGTTCGGCCGCTTCTTGCAGCGAGTTGTGCGAGCTGTAGCGCTGGCGGGCGAGCAGCAGAATCAGATCTTGCTGGGCGCGCACGCGTTCGAGGTGTTGCAGTTGTTCCTGCTGGGCGCGCTGGTTGAGTTCGAGGGCGATCTGCAGGCGCGAATTCTGGGTTTCGAGGTCGACGGAGGGCAGGGCAGGCACTTCGTCGAAGATGTCATCGACCGCTAGCAGATAGCCGCGCAGCAGATGTCGATTGTGTTGTTTGTAGGCTTCACCGAGCTCGAGGATGCTCAGCACGCCAGCCGCGGTGTGCAGGGTGTAGCGCACCAGATAATGCGGGCTGTTACCGAGTTGTTGCTGGATCGCGTCGTGCAGTTGATAGCGTGCTTCCGGCTCCATCAGGCTGGCGTAGGGCGAACCGACCAGCGCACAGAGTTCGACGGCAGGCTGGCCGAACTGGCGTTCGCAATTGGGATCGAGAAACAGCATCGCCCAGCTGGCTTCGTTCAAGCGCTCGAAACGCAGCATGCCGAGCCGCGAGGGCACAGGCAACTGCGTCACTACCTCGGCCGCCATACGGCTGGCGGCATCGGGTTGGCTCTTCATGAAGGGAACTCGCTTGGAAATATGCTGAACGCGCCGGGCTCTCGCCCTCTTAACTGTTGCCTGCGGCAAGGTTGCATCATTGCAGCACCGACTGACAAGAGAGATGAAGGCCAAGTGCTATAAGAATATGTCGGCGGCGTCAGGCATTTCTCCAGCGTGTGGCAAAAACTAATCTGAGACCTGCGCAAGAATGCCGTGCCAGAGCGGTTGGCGCGTTTGCACGGCGCTCTTTTGCAGAAAATCAGTGCAGCGCAATTTCAACCGACTGCAGGTGTTTACCGTCGCGGTCGTGATAATTGACCCGAATCTGCCCGGCCTCGATCACCATGTGCGCGAAGTTGTCCTGGCTGATAACCTCGCTGGTCAGTTCATGCACATAGTCCCCGGCCGGTGAGCACACAAGTGGCTGGTCGAGGATGAACGTGGACGCCCGGGCATACGGCAACAGCTTGCTGTTGCACAGGGGCGACGACACCACGGTGTGGACTTCGAAGTGCGGGTCTTCGCTGTGAAACAGGCGCGCGGTCAGCGAGCCGTGGACGTCGCCGCTGATGAACACGACATTCTTGATACCCTGGACCCGAATGGCTTCGAGCAGGCGCAGACGTTGTTGCGGAAAGGCCTGCCAGGCGTCATCGCCGAGGATTTTTCGATCCGGGTAGAACATCACGCTGGTGACCACGAATTTGACTCGCGCCGTGGTGTTGCTCAACCAGTTGAGCAGCGCTTGCTCCTGGGCCTGATCAAGGATGCGTCGGTCATCAATCGACAAGTTGCGGCGTGTACGGCTATCGGTGACAAACCATTCAATATCGCCGTCGCTGAACTGATACCAGTAATGCTCGATGGATGAACGATCAACTTTTCCGTCATTACCGATATCAAGGGCCGGGCTGTGGCTGGCCTGATAAATCTCATAAGCCGTTGTCGCATTGCGATATAACGCCTGATCTTCATGTGTGGCATTGGCGGGCCAGTTATCTTCGATCTCATGATCGTCGAGAATCATGTAAGTAGGCACGCTGGACATTAAGCGTTGAATGCCGGGTTGGGAAAAAGCGACGCGGTATTTTTTTAATATGTCTTCAAGTTCCCTGTCCGGTGAAATCCGGTTGAGGTCGTCAGCGTATATTTGATCGCCGGTCATCAGCGTGGCACTGATGGGCGGTTGCGCACCTTCGATCAGTTGATTGATGGACGTGAAGATCCGGTCACCCAGCAGTGGAAGAATAGGCATGCCTGCGGTCATGCGCAGATAACGGCACGAACCGACGATGTAGGCGCGCGGCTGCAGGGGAGAGCTGCTGCGTGTGCGCAAGCGGTGAATCTCCCTCGGCCATTGCAGTGGCAGCTCAGCCACGCTTTCTACTGTATGGACAGGATTCATCGGACTGAACCAGCCGGTTTGATATTCGTATTCGGTGTCTTCGCTCAAGTTGTCGAGAGTGAGGACTTCCGACATGTCGTATAACTTGCAAAGTTTTGCGAAGGTGCCTCTTGACCATTGTTTTGTGTCGGATTTTCGGTAGCGGACTCCGGCAAATACCGTGTTGTTGTTCTGATGGTTGCCACGAATGAATATTCGCGCCTGGTTAGTTGTGGTGTGGCCAATGATAGGGCCAACAGTCGGTTTTAACATGTTCGAATCCGTTCGAAGTGTTGGTGGATAAAAAAGTGTGGTGTTTTAACTTGTCAGGCAAAGGTTAGTTGCCCGCTGATAAAAAATATCGCGAGGAAGGGGACAGGCTCTGTAGTTCAAGTAAGCGGGGCGTGTAGGAATAAAAACTGGTGGGAGTCTGACAGGCAAAAAAAAGCCCCGTCAATTGACGGGGTTGAGGTACGAGCGTGTGGCGCTCGAAAGGGTGTCGCAACAGGCCCTCCGTTGCCGGAGGGCCTGTTCGAGTTACAGCAGGATGGTGCGGATGTCCGCCAGCAGGCTACCCAGACGCTGGGTGAAGCGTGCGGCAGCGGCTCCGTTGATCACACGGTGATCGTAGGACAACGACAGCGGCAGCATCAGTTTCGGCTGGAAGGCTTTGCCGTCCCAGACTGGCTGGATGGTTGCCTTGGAAACACCGAGGATCGCCACTTCCGGCGCGTTGACGATCGGCGTGAAGCCGGTGCCGCCAATGTGACCGAGGCTGGAAATGGTGAAGCAGGCGCCTTGCATGTCGTCAGCGGTGAGCTTCTTGTCGCGGGCCTTGGCTGCCAGCGCAGCGGCTTCGGCTGCCAGTTGCAACAGACTCTTCTGGTCGACGTTCTTGATGACCGGTACCAGCAGGCCATCCGGAGTGTCGACGGCGAAGCCGATGTTGACGTACTTCTTGCGGATGATCGCTTTGCCGCTTGGCGCCAGCGAACTGTTGAAGTCCGGCAGCTCCTTGAGCATGTGCGCGCACGACTTGAGCAGCAGCGGCAGGATGGTCAGCTTGACGCCGGCCTTCTCTGCTACGGCTTTCTGCGCCACGCGGAACGCTTCCAGCTCGGTGATATCAGCCGAATCGAACTGAGTCACGTGTGGAATGTTCAGCCAGCTGCGGTGCAGGCTCGACGCGCCGATCTGCATCAGGCGAGTCATCGGCACTTCTTCGATTTCGCCGAAACGGCTGAAATCGACGACCGGGATCGGCGGGATGCCCGCGCCACCGGTTGCGCCCGCTGCAGCCGCCGGTGCTTCCTTGGCCTTCTGCATCATCGCTTTGACATAAGTCTGCACGTCTTCTTTCAAGATACGACCGTGCGGGCCGCTGGCGCCGACAGCGTTCAGCTCGACGCCGAACTCGCGAGCCAGTTGACGCACGGCGGGACCGGCGTGAACTTTCGCACCTGGCTTGGCTGGAGCAGCAACCGGAGCGGCAGCAGCAGGTGCAGCGGCGGCCGGAGCAGCAGCGGCTGGCGCCGGAGCGCTCGGAGCAGCAGCGGCAGCTGGAGCCGGAGCGGCGCCTTTGACTTTCAGCTTGAGGATAAGGTCGCCAGTGCCGACCTCGTCGTCCAGCTTGATGGAAATGCTTTCCACCACGCCAGCGGCAGGCGATGGAATTTCCATGCTCGCCTTGTCGGACTCCAGGGTGATCAGCGACTGGTCGGCTTCAACGCTGTCGCCAGCCTTGACCAATACTTCGATGATCTTGGCCTTGCCGGCCGAACCGATGTCCGGAACGTGGATGTCCTGAACGCTGTCGGCAACCGGTGCTGCTGGAGCGGCTGCCGGAGCAGGTGCAGCAGCAGCAGCCGGTGCAGCAGCCTGGGCCGGAGCGGCGGCAGCAGGGGCCGCAGCACCCGCCACTTCCAGATCCAGAATCAGGTCGCCAGTGCCGACTTCGTCGTTGAGCTTGACGCTGATGGCCTTGACCACGCCAGCGGCAGGCGACGGGATTTCCATGCTCGCCTTGTCGGATTCCAGAGTGATCAATGATTGATCAGCCTCGACTTTATCGCCGACCTTGACCTGGATCTCGATGATCTGGGCCTTGCCCGACGAACCGATGTCCGGCACATGCACTTGCTGAACCGAAGCGGCAGCAGGGGCAGCGGCTGGCGCGGCGGCAGGAGCGGCAGCCGGTTTCTCTTCGGCTTTCTTGGCCGGAGCAGCAGCCGGTGCAGGGGCCGCTTCAGCGGCGCCCTCGACTTCCAGCTCAAGCAGTTCGTCGCCTTCTTTCAGACGGTCGCCCAGCTTCACTTTCAGGCTCTTGATGACGCCGGCTTTCGGGGCCGGCACTTCCATGCTGGCCTTGTCCGATTCCAGGGTCAGGATGCTCTGGTCGGCTTCGATACGGTCGCCGACCTTCACAAACAGTTCAATTACTTCACCTTCACCGCTGCCGATGTCAGGTACGCGAATGAGTTCGCTCACAGAGTTTCTCCTCAGCAGTCCAGTGGGTTGCGTTTTTCCGGGTCGATGCCGAACTTGGTAATGGCCTCGGCCACGACTTTAGGTTCGATATCGCCACGGTCAGCCAGTGCTTCCAGGGCTGCCAACACCACGAAATGACGGTCGACTTCGAAGAAATGACGCAGTTTCTTGCGGCTGTCGCTGCGGCCGAAACCGTCGGTGCCCAGGACTTTGAACTCCTTGGACGGTACCCACTGACGGATCTGCTCGGCGAACAGCTTCATGTAGTCGGTAGACGCGATGACCGGGCCTTTACGGCCGCTCAGGCACTCTTCAACGTAGCTCTGCTTAGGCTTCTGGCCAGGCTTGAGGCGGTTGCTGCGCTCTACGGCCAGGCCGTCGCGACGCAGTTCGTTGAAGCTGGTGACGCTCCACACGTCAGCGCCGACGTTGAACTCTTCACGCAGGATCTTCGCCGCTTCACGGACTTCACGCAGGATGGTGCCGGAACCCATCAGCTGTACGTGGTGCGCCGCTTCGCGGGTGTCTTCTTCGAGCAGGTACATGCCTTTCTTGATGCCTTCTTCGGCACCGGCCGGCATGGCTGGCTGCTGGTACGACTCGTTCATCACGGTGATGTAGTAGAAGATGTCCTGTTGCTCTTCGGTCATCTTCTTCATGCCGTCCTGAATGATCACCGCCAGCTCGTAGCCGTAGGTCGGATCGTAGGTGCGGCAGTTCGGGATGGTGGCAGCCAGCAGGTGGCTGTGACCGTCTTCGTGCTGCAGGCCTTCACCGTTCAGGGTGGTACGGCCGGCGGTGCCGCCGATCAGGAAGCCACGGGTGCGGCTATCGCCAGCAGCCCAGGCCAGATCGCCGATACGCTGGAAGCCGAACATCGAGTAGAAGATGTAGAACGGCAGCATTGGCTGGTTGTGGCTGGAGTACGAAGTACCAGCCGCGATGAAGGAACTCATGGCGCCTGCTTCGTTGATGCCTTCTTCAAGGATCTGACCTTTCTGGTCTTCCTTGTAGAACATCACCTGGTCTTTATCGACTGGCTCGTAGAGTTGGCCAACGGACGAGTAGATGCCCAGCTGACGGAACATGCCTTCCATGCCGAAGGTACGGGCTTCGTCCGGGATGATCGGAACGATGCGCGGGCCGATTTCCTTGTCCTTGACCAGTTGCGCGAGGATTCGCACGAACGCCATGGTGGTGGAAATTTCACGGTCGCCGGAACCGTCGAGGATCGCCTTGAGGGTATCCAGATCCGGGGTCGGTACGCTGAAGCTTTGTGCGCGGCGCTGAGGTACGAAACCGCCCAGTGCAGCACGACGCTCGCTCAGGTAGCGGGCTTCGGCGCTGTTTGGTTCTGGCTTGAAGAACGGCAGGTTCTCCAGCTCTTCGTCCTTCACCGGAATGTCGAAGCGGTCGCGGAACAACTTCAGGCTGTCGACGTCGACTTTCTTGGTGTTGTGCGCAGTGTTTTTCGCTTCGCCGGCACCGGTGCCATAACCCTTGATGGTCTTGGCGAGGATGACGGTTGGTTGTTCTTTGTGGTTGACCGCTTCGTGGTACGCCGCATAGACCTTGTACGGGTCGTGGCCGCCACGGTTGAGTTTCCAGATCTCATCGTCGGACAGATCAGCAACCATCGCCTTCAGCTCAGGCGTGTTGAAGAAGTGTTCACGAACGAACGCGCCGTCTTTGGCTTTGTAGTTCTGGTACTCGCCGTCGATGACTTCGTCCATGCGACGTTGCAGGATGCCGTCGACGTCTTTGGCCAGCAGTGGATCCCAGAAACGGCCCCAGATGACTTTGGTCACGTTCCACTGAGCACCGCGGAACACGCCTTCGAGTTCCTGGATGATCTTGCCGTTGCCGCGAACCGGGCCGTCGAGGCGCTGCAGGTTGCAGTTGATGACGAAGATCAGGTTGTCCAGCTTCTCGCGGCCGGCCAGGGAGATCGCGCCCAGGGATTCCGGCTCGTCGCACTCGCCGTCACCCAGGAAGCACCAGACTTTCTGTTTGCCCGGCTGAATGAATCCGCGGTGTTCCAGGTACTTCATGAAGCGTGCCTGGTAGATCGCCTGGATCGGACCCAGACCCATGGAAACGGTCGGGAACTGCCAGAAGTCAGGCATCAGCCAAGGGTGCGGGTAGGACGACAAGCCCTGACCGTCGACTTCCTGGCGGAAGTTGTTCATCTGGTCTTCGGTGATGCGGCCTTCCATGAACGCACGGGCGTAAACGCCTGGCGAGGTATGGCCCTGGAAGTAGATCAGGTCGCCGCCGTGTTCGTCGGTCGGGGCCTGGAAGAAGTAGTTGAAGCCGATGTCATAAAGGGTCGCACTGGAAGCGAAGCTGGAGATGTGACCACCCAGGTCAGAATCTTTCAGGTTCGTACGCATTACCATCGCCATCGCGTTCCAGCGTACCAGCGAGCGAATGCGGCGTTCCATGAACAGGTCGCCAGGCATGCGTGCTTCGTGGGTAACGGGGATCGTGTTGCGGTAAGGCGTGGTGATGGCGTAAGGGAGCTGCGAGCCGCTGCGGGTCGCGAGTTCGCCCATACGGGTCATCAGATAGTGAGCACGGTCTTCGCCTTCTTTGTCGAGAACCGATTCCAGGGCGTCCAGCCATTCCTGGGTTTCGACGGGATCGAGGTCTTGCATGGCTTGCTCCAGGGCGGAAAGGCTTCCAGAATCGGTTGCCTGAGTTTGCGACTGGCCTTGTGGGCAGACGATTTAAAATTCTTGGATTGCCGACAGGTTGTTCCGGCGGCGTGTAGTTTTACTACAAATCTTTGAGCATTTCAGCCTTTCGGATGTATAGACGAGTAGTAAAACTACAGATGAAAGGCTGGTGGCCTCCGACTGCGTTGTGAGAATAATCGTTAAGGTTGGTCGATTGCCATCCGAAAAAGGTGAAAGTTTGATGCTGGATGCTAAAGAAGAAGAAATTTCAGCTATTTCTAACTTTTGTTCGACAGTCCTTCACGTAGCGGGTTTTCACCGTTCACTACAAGCGGCCATTTACACGCCGATCAAGGATAGACCATGACCCTGCCCGTGCTTGCCGAACTGCCTGCCATTCTCCTGCCGTTGGTCAGCCGATCCGAGCAGTCGTTCCGTACGGCTGTCGCCTCGCTTGAAGACGATCACGGCTTCTCGACCTGGACGCCGGAACGCTGGGCGCAATTCGCCCGCGTCACCGCCGCCAGCGAGTTTGTCATTGAACAGAGCGTTCGTGACCCTTTGATGTTGCTGTCGCTGGTGCAGTCAGGCGAGCTCGACCGGCCGTTTGCTCCGGGTGAGCTCTGCGCGCAGATTGCCGCCGTGGTGAACGCGGCCGAGACTGAAGACGAACTGGGCCGCGTGCTGCGCCGCCAGCGCACCCGGCATCAGGTGCGCATCATCTGGCGCGACCTGACCCGTCAGGCCGACCTGGTGCAAACCTGCCGCGATCTCTCGGACATGGCCGACGCCACCATTGATCAGGCTTATCAATGGTTGTACCGCCGCCACTGCCAGCAATTCGGCACGCCGACCGGCCGGCGCAGCGGCGAACCGCAACAAATGGTCATCCTCGGCATGGGCAAGCTCGGCGCGGTCGAGTTGAACCTCTCTTCCGACATCGACCTGATATTTGCTTATCCAGAGGGTGGCGAAACCGTTGGCGTGAAGCGTGCGCTGGATAATCAGGAGTTTTTCATCCGTCTCGGTCAGCGCCTGATCAAGGCTCTCGATCCGATGACCGTCGACGGCTTTGTGTTCCGGGTCGACATGCGCCTGCGCCCGTACGGCTCCTCCGGCGCTTTGGTGTTGAGCTTCAATGCGCTGGAACAGTATTACCAGGATCAGGGCCGCGACTGGGAACGTTACGCGATGATCAAGTCGCGGGTGGTGGCCGGCGATCAGGTGGCTGGCGCGCAATTGCAGGAGATGCTGCGTCCGTTCGTCTACCGGCGTTATCTGGACTTCTCGGCCATTGAAGCGCTGCGCACCATGAAGCAGTTGATCCAGCAGGAAGTCCGCCGTAAAGGCATGGCCGACAACATCAAGCTCGGTTCCGGCGGCATCCGCGAAGTCGAGTTCATTGCCCAGGCTTTTCAGCTGATCCATGGCGGGCGCGACTTGAGCCTGCAGCAGCGTCCTCTATTAAAGGTGTTGAGCACGCTGGAAGGGCAGGGTTATCTGCCGCCGGCGGTGATCAGCGAGTTGCGCGAAGGCTACGAATTCCTCCGTTACACCGAGCACGCGATTCAGGCCATCGCCGACCGCCAGACCCAGATGCTTCCGGATGGTGCTCAGGATCAAGCGCGGATCGCCTTCATGCTCGGATTCGCCGACTGGGAAGCCTTTCACGAAAAACTGATGTTCTGGCGTGGCCGCGTCGCCTGGCACTTTGCTCAGGTGATCGCCGATCCCGATGAGGACGAAGGCACCGAAAGCGAAGTGGTGGTGGGCGGCGAATGGCTGCCGCTGTGGGAAGAAGCGCAGGACGAAGAGGCCGCGTGTCGTCAGCTGGAAGAGGGCGGTTTTGCCGATGCCCCCAAGGCTCTGAAGGCACTGGCCGGATTGCGCAGCAGTCCGCAGTTGCGGGCGATGCAGCGTCTGGGTCGTGAGCGTCTCGATGCGTTTATCCCGCGCCTGCTCGCGCAAGCCGTTGAGCATGACAACCCGGATCTGGTCCTTGAGCGGGTGTTGCCGCTGGTTGAAGCGGTCGCCCGCCGCTCGGCTTATTTAGTCTTGCTGACCGAAAACCCCGGTGCACTGCGGCGCCTGCTGACGCTGTGCGCGGCGAGTCCGTGGATCGCCGAACAGATCACCCGTTTCCCGTTGCTGCTCGACGAATTGCTCAACGAGGGCCGACTGTTCAAGCCGCCGCTGGCGCCGGAACTGGCTGCCGAATTGCGCGAGCGCCTGACGCGGATCCCGGAAGACGACCTCGAACAACAGATGGAAGCCCTGCGCCATTTCAAACTCGCACACCGCTTGCGCGTCGCCGCGTCGGAAATCGCCGGCAGCCTGCCGCTGATGAAAGTCAGCGACTACCTGACCTGGCTGGCCGAGGCGATTCTCGAGCAGGTGCTGGCCCTGGCCTGGCGCCAGACCGTGGCCAAGTACGGCACGCCGCTGCGCACTGACGGCACCCTTTGCGATCCCGGCTTCATCATTGTCGGTTACGGCAAAGTCGGCGGGATCGAGTTGGGGCATGGTTCGGATCTGGATCTGGTGTTTATCCACGACGGTGACCCGCAAGCGGAGACCGACGGGGCGAAGCCGATTGATGGCGCGCAGTTCTTCACCCGGCTGGGCCAGCGGATCATTCACTTGCTGACCGCGCAGACCAACTCCGGTCAGTTGTATGAGGTGGACATGCGCCTGCGGCCGTCCGGCGCATCGGGGCTGCTGGTCAGCTCGCTCGGCGCGTTTGCCCGCTATCAAGAAAATGAAGCATGGACGTGGGAACATCAGGCGCTGGTGCGTGCGCGGGTGCTGGTGGGCAGTCAGGACGTCGGTCAGGCCTTCGAGAAGGTCCGCGCTCAGGTACTGGGCAAGACGCGTGATCTGGCGAAGCTGCAACAGGAAGTCAGCGAGATGCGCGCCAAGATGCGCGACAACCTCGGCAGCAAGAGCACGGCGGCCGGTACGGCGGCGAATGCCTTTGACGCCACGGCGCCGTTCGACCTCAAGCAGGACGCCGGAGGTATCGTCGATATTGAATTTATGGTGCAATACGCGGCTCTGGCGTGGTCGCAAAGCCACCCGCCATTGCTGCGCTGGACCGATAACATCCGCATTCTGGAAGAGCTGGAACACGAAGGGCTGATGCCTGCCGAAGACGCCAGCCTGTTGCGCGAGGCCTATAAAGCCTACCGCTCCGCCGCCCACCGGCAGGCCTTGCAGAAGGATGCCGGGGTGATCCCGGGCGACCAGTTTGTCGAAGAACGGCGGCAAGTATTGCGGATCTGGCGTGAGCTGGGGCTAAGCTGATTCTCGAGGCGGGGAGGCGTAATGCCTCCCCGGTTCGTTTTTGGAAACCACATGAATATTCTGATCGTTGGGCCCAGTTGGGTCGGTGACATGGTGATGGCGCAGACACTGTTTCAGTGTCTCAGGCAGCGCCACCCGCAATGCGAAATCGACGTGCTGGCCCCCGAGTGGAGCCGGCCGATCCTTGAGCGCATGCCGGAAGTGCGCAAAGCCTTGAGCTTCCCGCTCGGCCACGGCGCACTGGAACTGGCAACGCGTCGACGCATCGGCAAATCCTTGGCCGGCCAGTACGACCAGGCGATCCTGCTGCCGAACTCGTTGAAGTCGGCGCTGGTGCCGTTCTTCGCCGGCATCGCGAAACGCACGGGCTGGCGCGGCGAATTTCGCTACGGCCTGCTCAATGACGTGCGCACGCTGGACAAAGAACGCTACCCGCTGATGATCGAGCGCTTCATGGCGCTGGCTTACGAGCCGAACGCCGAGCTGCCGAAACCCTATCCGCGCCCGAGCCTGCAAATCGACCCGGTGACCCGCGAGGCGGCACTGACCAAGTTCGGCCTGACCCTCGACCGTCCGGTGCTGGTGTTGTGCCCCGGTGCCGAATTCGGCGAAGCCAAGCGCTGGCCGTCCGAGCATTACGCCAAGGTCGCTGAAGCGCGCATTCGTGAAGGCTGGCAGGTCTGGCTGTTTGGCTCGAAGAACGATCATGCCGTCGGCGAAGACATCCGCGCGCGGCTGATTCCGGGCCTGCGTGAAGAGTCCGTGAACCTCAGTGGCGGTACTTCGCTGGCCGAGGCCATTGACCTGATGTCCTGCGCCGATTCAGTGGTTTCCAACGATTCCGGTCTGATGCACGTTGCTGCAGCGCTGAACCGCCCGTTGGTGGCGGTTTACGGCTCGACTTCGCCGGGCTTCACCCCACCGTTGGCCGAACATGTAGAAATCGTCCGTTTGGGGCTCGATTGCAGCCCGTGCTTCGACCGCACCTGCCGTTTCGGCCATTACAACTGCCTGCGCCAGCTGATGCCGGACGCGGTCAACGATGCCTTGCAGAAGTTGCAGGGCTCTGTGGTCGAGGTTCATTAAGTTGCGGGTATTGCTGATCAAGACTTCATCGCTGGGCGACGTGATTCACGCGTTGCCGGCGCTGACCGACGCGGCCCGGGCGATTCCCGGGATCAAGTTCGACTGGGTGGTGGAGGAAGGTTTCGCGGAGATTCCGACCTGGCACCCGGCCGTTGGCAAAGTGATCCCGGTGGCGATCCGCCGCTGGCGTAAAAACCTCTGGCAAACCATCAAGAGCGGCGAGTGGAAACGCTTCAAGCAAAGCGTGCGCGCGCAGAAATATGATTTGGTGATCGACGCCCAGGGCTTGCTGAAAAGTGCCTGGCTGACCCGTTACGTCAAAGCCCCGGTAGCCGGCCTCGATAAAGGCTCGGCGCGGGAGCCGATGGCGGCGCGTTTCTACGACCGCAAACTGGCCGTGGCCCGTGGTCAGCACGCCGTCGAGCGCGTGCGGCAGTTGTTCGCCATTGCGCTGGGTTACGACTTGCCCAAAGGCCTGGGCGACTATGGCCTCAACGTCGAGCGTTTGGTCGAACTGCCGCGCAAGAACGCGTTCGTGGTGTTCCTGCATGGCACGACGTGGGACACCAAGCACTGGCCGGAAGCCTACTGGCGCGAGCTGACCGAACGCGTCGGTTACCTCGGCGTCGGCGTCAAACTGCCGTGGGGTAATCCGCAAGAGAAGGCCCGTGCCGAGCGCATTGCCGCCGGTTTCAAACACGCCGAGGTCTTGCCGAAACTCAATCTGGCCGGCGTCGGCAAAGTCCTCGCCGGGGCACAAGCCTGCGTGGCGGTGGACACGGGTCTCGGCCACTTGGCGGCCGCGCTGGATGTGCCGACCATTTCGCTGTTCGGCCCGACCAACCCGGGTCTGACCGGCGCTTACGGCAAACTGCAGATTCATCTGGCCAGCGATTTCCCGTGTGCGCCGTGCCTGCAAAAGAAATGTACTTATCAACCGACCGCGCAGGATGCCCGTCAGTTTGACCTGAAGCGTGAACAGCCGTTGTGCTTCACGCGTCTGAACCCCGAGCGTGTCGCCAGCCGACTGAGCACGTTGTTAATGGCTGAGGAGCTGCGCTGATGCAATTGGCATTTGTCCTGTACAAATATTTCCCGTTTGGTGGCTTGCAGCGCGATTTCATGCGCATCGCCCTCGAATGCCAGAAGCGTGGCCACCAGATCCGCGTTTACACGCTGATCTGGGAAGGCGATGTTCCGCCCGGTTTCGAAGTGCTGGTGGCGCCGGTCAAGGCGTTCTTCAATCATCGCCGCAACGAGAAACTCAGCGCGTGGATGGCAGCGGATCTGGCCAAGCGCCCGGTGGATCGCTTGATCGGTTTCAACAAGATGCCCGGGCTGGACGTCTATTACGCCGCCGACGGCTGCTTCGAAGACAAGGCGCAGAACCTGCGCAATTCGCTGTACCGCCGCTGGGGCCGCTACCGCCACTTCGCCGAGTACGAGCGCGCGGTGTTCGCCAAAGACGCGAAAACCGAAGTGCTGATGATTTCCGAAGTGCAGCAGCCACTGTTCATCAAGCATTACGACACGCCGCTGGAACGTTTCCACCTGCTGCCGCCGGGCATCGCCCAGGATCGTCGGCGCCCGACGGATGCCGATGAAATTCGCGCCGGTTTCCGCGCCGAATTCAACCTCAAGGACGATGACCTGCTGCTGGTGCAGATCGGTTCCGGGTTCAAGACCAAGGGTGTTGATCGCAGCCTGAAAGCGCTGGCCGCATTGCCTGCGGAATTGAAGAAGCGCACCCGGCTGTTTGTAATCGGCCAGGATGACCCCAAATTGTTCCAGATGCAGAGCGCCACTTTGGGCTTGGGCGACAACGTGACGTTCCTCAAGGGTCGCAGCGATATTCCGCGATTCCTGCTGGGCGCCGACCTGTTGATCCACCCGGCTTACAACGAAAACACCGGTACGGTATTGCTCGAAGCGCTGGTCGCCGGGTTACCGGTGCTGGTCAGCGCGGTCTGCGGTTACGCCCATTACATCGCCGAGGCCGATGCCGGGCGAGTGCTGGACGAGCCGTTCGAGCAGGCGCAACTGACGCAATATCTGACGGACATGTTGAACGACGACGCTGCACGCGCGGCCTGGAGCCGCAACGGTCTGGCCTTCGCCGAGACGGCCGACCTTTACAGCATGCCGCAACACGCGGCCGATGTGATTCTGGCGGAGCAAGCTTAATGAAGTTGATGCTGGCTGAACCGTTCAAGAGCCTCTGGGCCGGACGCGACCCGTTCGCCGAAGTCGAGGGCTTGCAGGGCGAGGTTTACCGCGAGCTGGAAGCCCGCCGGACGCTGCGCACGGAAGTCGATGGCAACGGTTTCTTTGTGAAGATTCACCGTGGCGTCGGCTGGGGAGAAATCTTCAAGAACCTTCTGACCGCCAAGCTGCCGGTGCTCGGCGCGGGTCAGGAGTGGAAAGCCATCCAGCGTCTGCAGGAAGTCGGTGTGCCGACCATGACCGCCGTTGCTTACGGCGAGAAGGGCAGTAATCCGGCGGATCAGCATTCGTTCATCGTCACCGAAGAACTGGCGCCGACCATCAGCCTTGAAGACTTCAGCATCGACTGGGTCAGGCAGCCGCCTGAGCCAAAACTCAAGCGTGCGCTGATCGCCGAAGTGGCGCGCATGACCGGTATGATGCACCGCGCGGGGGTCAACCATCGCGACTGCTACATCTGCCACTTCCTGCTGCACACCGACAAACCGGTGACCCCGGAAGATTTCAAACTCTCGGTAATTGATCTGCATCGGGCTCAGACCCGCCCGGCGATCACTCAGCGCTGGCGCAACAAGGATCTGGCGGCGCTGTACTTTTCCGCGCTGGACATCGGTCTGACCCGCCGCGACAAGCTGCGCTTCCTCAAAGGCTATTTCCAGCAACCGCTGCGCCAGATTCTGGCTGAAGAAGCGCCGCTGCTGAGCTGGCTGGAAGGCAAGGCCAACAAACTCTACGCACGCAAGCAGCGTTACGGGGATGCGCTCTGATGGCGGGTTGGACTCTTGAGCCACAGTACAGTGATCTCGCCGAAGACTTCGGCAGCCTCGAAGCGGTGTTCGCCCTGCAGGGTGAACGGCTGACACGCGATCCGTTGTCCGAAGTGATTCGTGTGCAGCGCAACGGCGTCAACTATTACGTCAAACGCTACGTCGGTGCCGGCAAGGGTTTGCGTCGCTACCTCGGCAAGCCGCGGGTGAAGATGGAGTGGCAGAACCTCAAGCGCTTCGCCAAGTGGGGTATCCCCACCGCCGAAGTGGTGGCCTGGGGGCTGGAGCGTCGGGGCGCCGCTTACGATCGTGGGGCGATGATTACCCGCGAACTGCCGCGCACCGAAGACCTTTCAGCGCTGGCTGAGCGCAAGGATGCGAAACTCAAGGATCGTGCCTGGGTCGATGCGGTCAGTCGGCAGTTGGCGGGTTATACCCGGACGATGCATGAACATCGTTTCACCCACAACGACTTGAAATGGCGCAACCTGTTGATCGACGATCAGGCGCAGCTGTACCTGATCGACTGCCCCAACGGCGATTTCTGGCGCGGTTTCTGGCTCAAATATCGAATCACCAAAGATCTGGCTTGTCTCGACAAGGTCGCCAAATATCACTTGTCCAATACCCAGCGTCTGCGTTTCTACATGCAATATCGCCAGCGTGACCGGCTCAATGCAGCCGACAAGAAACGGATTCGCCACGTGGTGAGATTTTTCGAGGGACGAGAATGACCGATTTTCTGGCCGCTGAAGACCGTGCGCTGCTCGAGCGCCATGGCCTCGGCACATTTGACGCACTGTGGGCCAAGCAGCTTGATGCCGTGGACGAGCCGAACACCGACGGTGGCGGCTGGAGCAGCGTGTATCGCCTGGACCTGGAGGGGCGCGGTTTTTACGTCAAACGGCAGAGCAATTACATGACGCGGACGTTGCACGCGCCCTTCGGGGAGCCGACGTTCGCTCGGGAGTTTCGCAACATCAGCCGTTACCGCAAGCTCGGTATCCCGGCGATGCAGGCGGCGTTTTTCGGTGAGCGAAAGGTCAATGGCGAAGTTCGCGCGATCCTGCTGACCCGTGCACTGGACGGCTGGGACGATCTCGATTCGCTGTTGCAGCGCTGGTCGAGCCTGACGGCACCGCAGCAATCAGCGATTCTCAAGGCCTGCGGGCAACTTGCGCGGCTGCTGCACGGCGTGCGTCAGGTGCACGGCTGTTTTTATCCCAAGCATATTTTTCTGCAAGCCCATGGCGATGCCTACGACGCGCAACTGATCGACCTGGAAAAAAACCGGCCATTGCTGTTCGGTCAGCGTGATCGCGTTCGAGATCTCGAGCCACTCGTGCGTCGCGCCCCGCAGTGGGGGGCTGCACAACTGCGCGAGTTACTGGCCGCGTATCTGGATCAACCGGTCGACAGTTCGCTGGTCGACAGTTGGGTGGCGCGACTGATCGCACGGCGCAGTCACAAGGAGACGCGCTGATGCAGTTGTCCGAGCTGAAAAACAGCGGACGCACGCCGAGCCTGCCATTGACGGTGACTCTGGCTGATGCGGCGGGCAGCGCTGACTTGCAGTTGTTGAGCTTGTTGCGTGTATTACCGGGCCAGCGTTACGTGGGCGCCGGCGTCTGGCGCGGGCGCCCGGTGCTGGCCAAATTGCTCGTCGGCGGTAAAGCGGCGCGGCATTTTCAGCGTGAACTCGACGGCGTGCGCCTGCTTGCAGCTCAAGGGTTGACCACGCCTTTGCTGCTGGCCGATGGCTTGCAGGACGGCGAAGGCGGCTGGCTGCTGTTTGATTTTCTTCAAGGTGCTGAAAGCCTGGGCGATGCGTGGCAGCAGGTCGAATCGTTGCCGGTACTGGCTGACGCGCAGTCGGCGGTGCTGGCCGAGGCCCTCGGGGCCATGGGGCAGATGCACCGCAAAGGCTTGTGGCAAGAAGACCTGCACCTGGACAACCTGCTGCGTCACGACGGGCAGTTGTACTGGATCGACGGTGCCGGCATCCGCGCAGAAACTGCTGGCCAGCCCCTGTCGCGTCAAAAGGTACTGGAAAACCTCGGGGTGTTTTTCGCCCAGTTGCCCAAATCGCTCGAGCCTTTCACCGAAGAATTGCTGGTGTATTACCTGTTGAGCAACAGCGAGCACGCGTTGCCGCTGGAAGCCCTGCAAAAGCAGATCGACAAGGTGCGCAGCTGGCGGTTGAGGGATTTCCTGATCAAGGTCGGGCGCGAGTGCACGCTGTTCAGTGTGCGCCGTGGTGCGTTCGGTCTGCAGGCGATTCGCCGCGAGGAAGAAGCCGCGATGGTGCCGGTGCTGGAGCAGGCCGATGCGCTGCTTGATCGCGGGCATCTGTACAAGACCGGTGGTGCGGCCAGCGTTGGCAAAGTTGATTCGGCCGGGCGCACATTGGTAATCAAACGTTACAACATCAAGGGCTTTGCTCACTGGCTCAAGCGTTTCTGGCGCCCAAGCCGTGCGTGGCACTCCTGGCGCGAGGGCAACCGACTGGCATTTCTCGGCATCGCCACGCCCAAACCGCTGGCGGTGCTGGAGAAGCGCTTTTTGTGGCTGCGCAGTCGCGCTTATCTGGTCACCGAGTTCTTGCCGGGCCCGGACATCATCGAACGCTTCGCCCCGTACGTCGAAAGTGGCGACGCACCCGAGCCGGAGCTACAGGCGCTGGATCAGTTGTTCGCCCGATTGATCGCCGAGCGCATCAGTCATGGTGATTTCAAGGGGCATAACCTGTTCTGGCAGGAAGACCGCTGGGCACTGATCGATCTGGACTCAATGTGTCAGCACACCTCTGCCGGTAGCTTCGCCCCGGCGTATGCCCGGGATCGCGCACGGTTCATGCGCAATTGGCCCGAGAGCAGCGCGTTGTATCAGTTGATTGATCAGCGCTTGCCCAAACAGTTGTTCAGTGAATCCGCTTAAAGCGCTGCCAATACTTGGCTAAACAAAACGGACAAGCTCTTCTGACTTGTCCTACAGCTTCTCCAGAAGTCATGAACTGTGCCGCGCTCAGCCCCGATGCTAATTTGCCTGACCAACCGGAAAGGCAAAATCTGATGTTCAAAAAAGCTGTGGCGCTGGGTGCTTGTTCATGGATGTTATCGGGCTGCGGCAGTGCCCTGACTGTCTTGCAGGACGATGCCGACGCCTCGCGCGAACTGCGCAAGCGCAAAACCTATTGCCAGTCCATTCCGCGCATCTACAGCGGTCTGGCCTATGACTTTTGTGTCTTGCACGCGCCGCCTGATCCCAGCGGTGTTCTGGTGCCTTTCGTCTTGCTCGACTTGCCACTGTCCGGGGCGGTAGACACGCTTTCGCTGCCTTACACGATTTATCGCCAGGTTTCCGATGGCAATCTGTCGATTTACTGGCGAACAGGCCGGTATTGAGCAGCGGGACAAGGTTTCTTCAGGCCGATCATCCTGGAGCAATTCGTACAGGGTAATTCCCGTCACGTTTACGCTATAATCCCGCCCTTTAGCTGTCTCTCGCCCGTTGCGAGGGCACTTCAATTTTCAAGGCGCCTCGCGCCTGAATGCAGACTAAAGAGGCTAGACCCTGTGGCATTGACGATTCTTGGCCTGTCCGGCGCCCTTAGCCATGACCCTTCAGCAGCCTTGTACATCGACGGCAAGCTGGTGGCGGCGGCTGAAGAAGAGCGCTTCGTACGCGATAAACATGCAAAGAACCGCATGCCTTACGAATCGGCGAAGTTCTGCCTCGAGCAGGCCGGCATCAAACCGTCCGACGTTGACGTCGTGGCCATTCCGTTCGCCCCGATCAGCCTGTTCGGCAAGGCCCGCTGGCACTACGCCAAGCGTTACTGGTACGCCCCGGATCGCGCCCTCGATGCGATCCTGATGGGCAACCGTCGCTACAAGCGTTATCGCAACAAGATTGTCTGGTGCCTCGAACAACTGGGCTTCGATCCGAAAAAGATCAAGATCGAGCCGGTCGAGCACCACCTGGCTCACGCCTCCAGCGCCTACCACTGCTCCGGGTTCAAAGAGAAAACCGCGATCCTCGGTATCGACGGCAAAGGTGAGTACGCCACGACTTTCTTCGGTTATGGCGAGAACGGCAAGATCCACAAGATCAAGGAATTCTTCGATCCGGACTCCCTCGGCGGCCTGTACGGCGCGATCACCGAGTTCCTCGGTTTCGAGATGCTCGACGGCGAGTTCAAGGTGATGGGCATGGCGCCGTACGGCGATGCCAGCAAATACGATTTCTCGCGTCTGGCCTCGTTCGAGAACGGCGAACTGGTGATCAACACCGACTACGCCAACGTGATCGGTCTGCGTCGTTACAAAGAGAAGGGCAAGGGTTTCTACTTCTCGCCGAAGCTGATCGAATGGCTCGGCCCGAAACGTGAAGGCGATATCGCTGACGAGCCGTACATCCACTACGCCGCGAGCATGCAAGCGCTGTTCGAGAAGCTGGCGCTGCAGATGATCGACTACTACCTGGGCGACGTGCTCAAGGAAACCGGCAAACTGGCCTTCGCCGGCGGTTGCGCGCTGAACGTCAAGCTCAATCAGAAGATCATTGCCCGCGACGACATCAAGGAGTTGTTCGTGCAACCGGCGTCCGGCGATGCCGGCACTGCGGTTGGCGCGGCGGCCTATGTTTCTCACGCCCGTGGCGTGCCGGTCGAGAAGATGGAGCACGTCTACCTCGGCCCGTCGTACAGCAACGAAGACGTGATCGCCGCATGCGCCCGTCACGAGAACAAGCCGACCTGGCGCAAGCTCGACAATATGCCGGAGCAGATCGCCAAAATCATGGTTGAAGGCAATCCGGTGGCCTGGTTCCAGGGGCGCATGGAGTTCGGCCCGCGCGCCCTCGGCGGTCGTTCGATCATTGGTTGCCCGAGCGTTGCCGGCGTTGCCGATCGCATCAACCATCAAATCAAGTTCCGCGAGCGCTGGAGGCCTTTCTGCCCGTCGATGCTCGACACCGTTGCGCCACAGATGATCAAGATCGATCACCCGGCGCCGTTCATGACCTTCACCTTTGAAGTGGCTGAAGAGTGGAAGACCCGCGTGCCGGAAGTCGTCCATGAAGACGGTACGTCCCGCGCCCAGGTACTCAAGCGCGAATACAACCCGCGCTACTACGACATGATGAAAGCGCTGGAAGACCTGACCGGTAACGGGGTCTCGTTGAACACCTCGCTGAACCGTCGTGGCGAACCGATGATCTGCTCGCCGACAGACGCGTTGAACATGTTTTTCGGTTCCGACCTGCAATATCTGATCATGGAAGATATTCTTGTCGTCAAAGAGGGTGTGCAAGGAAACGGTCTTGACTGAAACACAGATCAGCGTTGTGATCCCGGCCTACAACTACGCTCAATCCCTGCGGCGAGCAGTGGAGTCGGTGTTGGCGCAGTTGCATGAGGCGACGGCGGATCTGTTGGTTATCGATGATGGTTCGACCGACACGACGCCTGAAGTGTTGAAAGCGCTCCTGGCCGAACACGCCGGGCGCTTTCGCGCGATACGCAAGAGCAATGGCGGACTGTCCTCAGTCCGCAATCGCGGGATCGAGGAGACGGCCGGGCGTTATCTGGTCTTCCTCGATGCGGATGATGAAATGGCCCCGGGTGCATTGGCGGCGCTGTCGAAGCACATTGCCTGCAATCCGAAGAGTCAGATGATCATTGGTGCGCACTGGTCGGTTTTCACTGGCGGCAAGCGCAGCCTGCAAAATGCCAAGCCGTTGCCGGAATCGGTGCGCCTGCGCGTAAGGGGCTACTTGCTGGACAAGACCGTCTCTATCTCCAATGGCGCCTGTGCGATGCATCGCGATGTATTTGCGCCAGGCAATTACCCCGAGCATCTGCGCAACGTTGAAGATTTGCCGGTATTCGCGCAGGTATTGGCGCGTTTCCCTTGCAGTGTGATGGATCAGCCATTGGCACTCATTTACAAGCACGCTGACAGCATGCGCCATGATCTGCGCCAGAGCCTTGCGGCGGGCACGGAACAGGTGGTCAGCGAGGTTTTCTCCAGCCGGCGCATGCCGCTGGAGTTTCACGATTTGCGTCAGGCGTTTCTGGCGCAGCGTTGCCTGTCGCTGTTCCGCGATTGTTACTCGCATGGCGAATACAAGCTCGCCAAGACGTTTTACGTTCAGGCGCTGCGTGCCGACTGGCGCACGCTGGGGCGTTGGTCGTACATGCGTAAAGCCCTGCGGCTGCTTTTCCGATAATGTTTCGATGACTTGTTTGCGTACCTGTGGCGCGTGTGGTTGAGGGGGCTGGGTGAAAGGTACGGACGGTGAATGGGTGGCCAAGGCTGCCCGAGTGGTCAATGAACACCCGGTGAGTTTGGCGTTTTGGGCAAGTATCCTGCTGTCGCTGATCGCCGTCCTTGGTACCGCGACGGTCGGGCGTGACGCTGCGCTTTATATTGATATCGCTCAACAAGTCACGGAGCATGGACCCAGCGTTGCCTGGCAATACTTCGACTGGCCGTGGTTTTCGTTTCTCCTCGCATCAACCCATCAAATCCTGCACTTGCCGCTGGAACTGAGCGCCTACCTTTGGTGTGGTCTGTTTTTCGCCGGCACCTGCGCGTTGATTGTCGACTGCGTCCGTCAGCGCACGCCTGAAATCGCCGGTTGGGCTTGTCTGGTCGTTTTGGCGATGCCGGCGGTCAATGCCTTTCGAAATGACATCATTCGTGAATGCGGCTTCTGGTTTTTTTGCTCTCTGACTTTGTGGCTGGCGTTCCGTTGGCATGCCCGTGGTGGTTGGCTCAGGGCTGTTTTAATTCATCTGGCGATTGTCGGCGCCGCTCTGTTTCGTCTTGAGGCGTTGCTGCTTTTGCCCGCCTTGGGACTGTGGCAGTTGCCCAATCTCTGGGCGGCTACCCGGCGTACGCGATTCCTGCAGTTCGCCCTGTTGCCGGTGCTGGGGCTCCTGGCCGCATCTGCCTCTGGCATCTTCACATCGGCGCGCTTCCTGATTTACCTGGACATGATCGCGCCACACAGCGTGTATGCTTCGTTCCAGATGCTTTCCGAGCAATTCGGCAACTCGTTGATCAACAAATACTCTCAGGACGAGGCCGGGCGCATTGTCTTCTTTGGCATGCTGGCGGCAATGGCGATCAGCTTCGTGAAGCTGATGGGGCCCTTCGCTGTGCCGTTCGTGTTGCGCCGCAATTGGGGTGTGCTGGGGGCTTACTGGCGAGACTACCGCCCATTCGCCTGGGCGGCGGTGCTGTATCTGCTGGTGCTGGTGCTGTTCTTCATCAAGCAGCAGTTCATGAACACTCGCTACCTGAGCTTTCTGAACCTGTTGTTCGTGCCGGTGCTGGCCATGGGCCTGGCAGCTTTTGCCCGTCAATGTCCTCGATGGGGCAAAGTGTTGGTGGTGCTGGCGCTGCTGGTGATGTTGTCCAACGTGATTTCCACCGGCGCAGGGAAAACTCATTACGTCGCAGCCGGTCGCTGGGTTGCCGCGCACGTCGAGCCAGGTGCCCCCACGTATTTCGAGGACGGTCGCATCAGCTATTACGCGGGTCGTGGGTACGTGGTACCTGATTTAACCCAGGAGCAGGCAATGTCCCCGGCGCACGTAGCAGATTACCGGTATTTCCTGATCGAAGGGACGGGCAAGGAACCGGGGTTGAATGAGTGGCTGGCCGCGCACAAGCTGCGGATTATCGAGCGCTTCGCCAATCGTAAAGGCGCCACCATTCTGGTGATCGGCCAGTAAAACTCAGCCCAGCAGCGGGCGCAGGCGTTCGATGAACGGCGCCTGCCGATTGCGCGGCAGGGCCTGGCGATAACCTTCCAGAAAGGTTTCACCAGCGTCATCGCCCAGCAGCCACTGGCGGTCTTCCTTGTAGCGCAGCAGGTGGGCGAAGTTGCGCAGACGTTTGCTGTCGCTCAAGGCGCGCTTCTGGCAGCGCAGGTCGGCGATGTCGATCAGTCCCAGATGGTTGTCCGGAGTCTGCACCACGTTGCCGAAGTGCAACGACCGGAAATACACACCTTTCTCATGCAACTGCGCGATGAAACCACCCAGCTGAGCTCGCAATGCCTTGGTTTGCTCGCGATTGCCCTGCAACTGACGCACGGTTTCGCCAGCCAGGGGCGCGTAATACACGCCGTCGCGCTGGATGCTGGGAATGCGGTAGACCGCAATCACCTTCGGGCAAAGGATTCCGCGTTGCTCCAAAGCTCTGGTGTTGTTGGCGAAGCGTTGGGCGTAAGGGAAGAACAGTGCCGAGCTGAGCAACCGCTTGCGGCGAAACAGTTTGAGCATGCGACCGTCGGCCAACCTGAGCACTTTGTCACCGGAGCCGTCGGCTTCCAGTACGTGTGCACCCTTGCGCAGTGCCTCGTAAGTGCTGTGATCAATCGATTGCATGCCTGACTCCCCATCGTGAGCCGGCTATCTTAACCGACTTGGCCAAAAGCGGGTGTCCAGTCATGTTGATAGGTGTAAAAGGGCCTGTGATATCATCCCCGCCTCACTGATTTGCGCGGATTACCATGAGCAGTCCTGAACCAAAAGCCCAGTCAACGCTGGCGATCTATTTCCGCCTCCTGGCTTACGTGCGGCCTTACGCCGGCTTGTTCATTCTCAGCATCGTCGGGTTCCTGATCTTTGCATCGACCCAACCGATGCTCGCCTACATCCTCAAGTATTTCGTTGACGGTCTGGCCAATCCGGAAGCCAGCCTGTTCCCGGGCAACCCTTATCTGGGCAAATTGCAGTTGCTGGAAAGCGTGCCGCTGTTGATCGTGCTTATTGCGGTCTGGCAGGGCGTCGGCTCTTATCTGGGCAATTATTTCCTCGCAAGGGTTTCGCTGGGACTGGTGCATGACCTGCGGGTGGTGTTGTTCAACAAATTGCTGGAGTTGCCCAATCGCTTCTTCGACAAGAACAACTCCGGCCACCTGATTTCCCGCATCACCTTCAACGTGACCATGGTCACCGGTGCGGCTACGGACGCCATCAAAGTGGTCATCCGTGAAGGCATGACCGTGATTTTCCTGTTCTGCACGCTGTTGTGGATGAACTGGAAGCTTACGCTGGTGATGGTCGCCATTCTGCCGTTGATCGGCTTGATGGTGAACAGCACCAGCAAAAAATTCCGCAAGCAAAGCAAAAAGATCCAGGTCTCCATGGGCAACGTCACGCACGTTGCGTCCGAGACCATCCATGGCTACCGCGTGGTGCGCAGCTTCGGCGGCGAGCAGTACGAAAAGGATCGCTTTCGTGATGCCAGCCAGAGCAATACCGACAAGCAGTTGACGATGACCAAGACCGGCGCCGTTTACACGCCGATGCTGCAACTGGTGACCTACAGCGCCATGGCCGTGGTCATGTTCCTTGTGCTCTATCTTCGTGGCGATGCATCGCCGGGCGATCTGGTGGCTTACATCACCATGGCGGGCCTGCTGCCCAAGCCGATCCGTCAGTTGTCGGAAGTCAGCTCGACGATTCAGAAGGGTGTGGCCGGTGCCGAAAGCATTTTCGAGCAGCTGGATGAGCCGGCGGAAGTGGATCAGGGCACGGTCGAGCAGGATCGCCTCGAAGGCCGTCTGGAAGTGCGCAATCTGAGCTTCCACTATCCAGACACCGATAAACCGGTGCTCAACGACATCAGCTTCGTCGTCGAGCCGGGGCAAATGGTCGCTTTGGTGGGGCGCTCCGGCAGTGGCAAGTCGACGCTGGCCAGCCTGATCCCACGCTTTTATCAGCATGATCATGCTCAAGGGCAGATCCTGCTCGATGGCGTACAGGTGCAGGACTTTACCTTGCGCAGCCTGCGTCGGCAGATTGCGCTGGTGACTCAGCAGGTCACGCTGTTCAACGATACGGTGACCAACAATATCGCCTACGGCGATCTGGCCGGCGCGCCGTTCGATGAGGTCAAGCGCGCGGCCACTGAGGCCTATGCCGATGAGTTCATCGTCAAGATGCCGCAGGGCTATGAAACCATGGTCGGCGAGAACGGCGTGTTGCTGTCCGGCGGCCAGCGTCAGCGCATCGCCATTGCCCGTGCGTTGCTCAAGGATGCGCCGCTGCTGATTCTCGACGAGGCCACGTCCGCGCTCGATACCGAATCGGAGCGGCATATCCAGGCGGCACTGGATCATGTCGTGCAAAACCGCACGACTCTGGTGATCGCTCACCGTTTGAGCACTATCGAGAAAGCCGATCTGATTCTGGTCATGGACGAAGGCCGCATCGTTGAGCGCGGCTCGCATGCGCAGTTGCTCGAGCAAAACGGCTATTACGCCCGTCTGCATGCCAAAGAGTTTGACGAGGGTGACGAACCTCAGCCGGCACACGCGACCAACGTATGCTGACGATGTTTCGTAGCTTTCGTGAGCGTGGCTGGAGTGAAATTGACCGCGACAGCTATGCTCGCGCCTGGCAGCGCTACGGCGGCAGCTTTGCGACTCATCCCGAGGTCGTCGAACGGCTGTCGGGGTTTGTCGGCATCGAGTTGCGTTATCTGGGCTGGATTGTCGGCGATGAAGTCGTCGCGGCGGTGGCCTGCTGGGGCAAGCACGCCGCGTTGTCCAAGGAAGTGCTCAAGCGCGAGGGCAAGCGCGGCTTGCTCGACATGGGCAACGCCGAACTGATTCTGCCGATCGCTCCGGACGTCGTGGTGCCGGTGCGCCAGCGCATGGCGTATGTGTCCCAGCTCAACGCCGAACAGATCAGCACCTTGCGGGCGCAGCCCGAGGGATTGGCGCTAGCGCGGCTGCCCGAGGATTACTCGAAGAAGTTTCGCTACAACCAGCGCCGCGAACAGCGGCTGCTGGAAGAGGCGGGCGGCTCGCTGATACCGATGTCCGACCTGACCCCGCAAGAGCAGGCCGCCGCTTACGGCGATCTGTTTCAGCGGCGCTGGGGTTTTGAGGTGCCTGGCAAGGCCGGACTGGTTGAAGTTTTCACCCTGCTGCGCGAGTTCATGACCGGCTCGGTGGTGATGCTGGAGTCGGCGCCTGTGGCGATCCAGATTCTGTACCGGGTCGAAGCGCCGCAGTGGGTGTCGCTGGAATACGTCAACGGTGGCGTCGATCCACAGAGCCGGGAGTTCAGCCCGGGCAGCGTCCTGAGTTTCGTCAATACCCAGCAAGCCTGGGCGGACGCTCAGGCGCTGGGCAAGACACTGCGTTATTCGTTCGGTCGCGCTGACCGTGAATACAAGGATCGCTGGTGCCATACGGTACCGGTCTATCAGGTCTGAATGCATGAGTGCTCGCAAGCAACAGCTGCTCAAAACCCATCGACGCCACAAGCGAATGTTCCTGATCGCTTTCCTGATTGCGCTGTTGGCGACGGGGTTCTGGCTGGGCTGGTGGCTGGTGCCGGTGTTGCTGGTGCTGGCGTGGGTGGCCCACGAAGCCTGGTTCGCCGATCATCTGTTCTATCGGGCCGCTGACGACTATCAATACAACTTCCCCGCCGATACTGCCCGGCAGGCCGTAAGCCTGAGCGGCGGCGTCGTGCGCCTGGATCAACCGCTGGCCAATGGCGAGACGCTGTTGCTTGAGGTTGAGTTGAAAACCACCTGGCTGGGCCGCTGGCTGGATCCTTATGTCGAGGCGGGTAACGATCGGCAGGACTTCGAGCGCGGGGTCAAAGGCCGGCGTTTTCTCAATCTGTCCGGGCAGGCTACGGCGTTGAGCGAGGGCACGCTGACACTGCGCGGGCGCCATTGCACGGTGGGCGCCAGCGGTACGTTGTGGGTGATGGGCAATCCTGACTACGCCCAGCGGCGAGTCATGGTTATCGCCCCTCATGCCGACGACGCGGAACTGGCAGCATTCGGTCTCTACAGTCGCAGTACAGAGGCGAGCATCGTCACCCTGACTCAGGGTGAAATCGAAGCCGAACAGTATCAGCGCCTTGGGCTGGACAAGGCAGAGGCGGCGCGCCTGAAGGGCCGCCTTCGCAGTTGGGACAGCCTTACCATTCCCTTGTGGGGTGGAGTGCCGGCCAATCGTTGCGTGCAGTTGGGCTACTACTGTCTGCAACTGCCGGCGATGGCCGAAGAGCCCGGTAAACCCTTCGGTTCGCGAGAGTCGGGAGAGAGTGATGTGCGCAGCGTGCGTCGACACAACCCGTTGACGCTGGCGGGCGATGCCGACGGTGCGCCGACCTGGCACAACCTTGTGGCCGATCTGCAGGCGATGTTCGAGCACTTTCGCCCCGAGGTGATCGTAACGCCGCATCCCGAGCTGGATCCGCACAGCGACCACGTCGCCTCCACTCGCGCCGTGCTCGAAGCCATTGCCGCCAGCGCCTGGAAGCCTGCAACGTTGCTGATGTACGCCAATCACCTGCACGACAATGATCGTTGGCCAATGGGGCCGGCGGGCGGTGGTATCGCGTTGCCGCCGGCCATCGAGCCACTGCCGGCTGACCGCTTGTGGAGCCCGGTGTTGTCCGCCGAGGTGCAACTGGACAAGGCCATGGCGCTGGCGATGGAGCATGACCTGCAAGGCTCGCAGGGTTTCAAGCGTCAGTTGCGCCGGGTGATTCAGCAAGTGCTGGCCGGACGGCGCTGGCCCGTTACAGGCAGTAACGAGTTTTTCCGCAAGGCTGTCCGGCGTCACGAATTGTTCTGGGTGCGCGACCTTTCAGAATGAGGCGGACGGGGCTTTACCCTGTGTTAATATCGCGCCCCTGTTCATTTTGTATGTGGGTTGCTCCATGAAGTTGTCCATGCCGCGTTTCGATCAAGCGCCAGTCTTGGTAGTCGGCGATGTCATGCTCGACCGCTACTGGCATGGCGGAACCTCACGGATTTCCCCTGAGGCGCCGGTGCCGGTCGTTAAGGTCGAGCAAATCGAAGACCGTCCGGGCGGTGCTGCGAACGTTGCCTTGAACATTGCCGCGCTGGGTGCGCCGGCGTCGCTGGTCGGTGTGACCGGTGACGACGAAGCCGCCGACAGCCTGAGCAACAGTCTCAAAGGCGCGGGCGTTCGTGCCTTGTTCCAGCGCATCGCGCACCAGCCAACCATCGTCAAGCTGCGGGTCATGAGCCGGCACCAGCAACTGCTGCGTATCGACTTTGAAGAACCGTTCGCCACCGACGCCCTGGCCCTTGGCTCGCAGGTCGATGACTTGCTCGAAGGCATCAAGGTGCTGGTGTTGTCCGACTACGGCAAAGGCGCGCTGAAGAACCATCAGGCGCTGATTCAGGCCGCCCGGGCGAAAAACATCCCGGTGCTGGCCGACCCGAAAGGCAAGGATTTCTCGATCTACCGTGGCGCCAGCCTGATCACCCCTAACCTCAGCGAATTCGAAGCCATTGTCGGCGGTTGCGCCGATGAGCACGAACTGGTGAGCAAGGGCGCAACCCTGATGCACGATCTCGAACTCGGTGCGTTGCTGGTGACCCGTGGCGAGCACGGCATGACCTTGCTGCGCCCGGATCATCCGGCGCTGCACCTGCCGGCCCGTGCCCGTGAGGTGTTCGATGTCACCGGCGCCGGTGACACCGTGATTTCGACCCTGGCTGCGGCCATTGCCGCCGGTGAAGAACTGCCCCACGCCGTGGCGCTGGCCAATCTGGCTGCCGGCATCGTGGTCGGCAAGCTCGGTACCGCCGCCATCAGTGCCCCGGAGCTGCGTCGCGCCATTCAGCGCGAAGAAGGTTCCGAGCGCGGCGTGCTGGGCCTGGAGCAGTTGTTGCTCGCCGTGGCCGATGCCCGTGCGCACAACGAGAAGATCGTCTTCACTAACGGCTGCTTCGACATTCTGCATGCCGGTCATGTGACCTATCTGGAACAGGCGCGGGCCCAGGGCGATCGTTTGATCGTCGCGGTCAACGACGATGCGTCCGTCAGCCGTCTGAAAGGGCCGGGGCGCCCGATCAACAGCGTTGACCGGCGCATGGCGGTACTGGCCGGGCTCGGGGCGGTGGATTGGGTCATCAGTTTCCCTGAGGGCACGCCGGAAAACCTGTTGCGCGAGGTCAAGCCGGACGTGTTGGTCAAGGGCGGCGATTACGGCATCGACCAGGTCGTCGGTGCCAGTATCGTGAGCGCCTATGGCGGCACGGTGAAAGTGCTTGGACTGGTGGAAAACAGCTCGACGACCGCTATCGTCGAAAAAATCCGCAGTCGTTGATTTGATGAATGTTTACCGTTGTGAACTGCGTGTGAACGGATTTTGCCTTGGGGATCTCACCGTTTCCGTTGAAGTTGGCAGGTTTGAATCCGATGCGCTTGCCTGCCTACATCGCGTGGTCAATAACCTATGAAAGTCATGCTCCTGGTGATGGACGAACAGCGGGTCATTCTCGACCGGCTCTACGACATCGTGCAGCAGAACTGTGATGAATGTTTCATCTATCGTTTGAGCAAGCAGCAGCAGTTGAACCTGGGGCCGTTCCTGGCCTCGGTTGATTACCAGACCTTTGATCGCGTGGTGATTTTCTCCCGCGTCAAGCGCCTGGCGACGCAACTGCGGGTGCTCAAATGCATCCCCGGTCTGGTCTTTCTCGAACACGACGCCTACCAGAATTACATGCCGGCGAGTAAATACCGTGGCGTGTATTCACGTCTGTACAGCCGTCTGCCGAGCTGCCGCGCACTGGTGTCCGGTGCAGTGGTCGCACGCAAGATGCTCGCTGAGGGCATCGACACGGTCTTCGTTTCCAAGGGCTATGACGAGCAGATGCTGCGCAACACCGGTGCCGAGCGGGACATTCCCATCGGTTTTCTCGGCAGCCTGAAAAGCACCGAGTACGCCGAGCGCAAGGCGCTGCTCGAATCGCTCTCGCGGCGTACCGGCATGCTGGTGACCCGCACGAAATCGGGCACCGAGTACCTGGAAACACTCAATCGCATCAAGATCTTTGTCAGTGCCGATATCGGCATGAACGAGTTCATGATCAAGAACTTCGAAGCCATGGCCTGCGGTTGCGTGCTGCTCGCCTGGAGTCAGGGCGAAGAAGATCAGTTGCTCGGTTTCGAAGACATGCACAACACCATGTTCTATCGCAGCGAAGACGAGGCGGTCGAGAAGATCAAGCTGTTGCAGGACAACCCGGAGCTGGCGGATCGCATCGCCAGCAATGGTCAGGCCTTTGCTCAAAGCCGTTATTCCTTCGCCCGGGTGGGGCAGGCCCTCGCCACTGAAATCCAGCGCGAGATGCGCCCTTGGCAGCCGCCCTCGGCGTTCACGCGCTGGTGGGTCAAGCTGCGTCACGGAATGCAGGTGCCGGTCTGAATGATGGACGAACACATGGCGCTGGATGCGCTACCCGGCGGTGACCAGTCTGTTCTGGAGGCGTTGCCTGAACCACTGCGCGAAACCCTGAGCCGTGCGACGCGGGTTGTGCTGATAGCCAATAATCCGGCCATTACGGCGGCGGACTTTGAGGCGCTGAACTTGAGTGCCGATGACGTCGTCGTCAGTTTCAACACCTGCATCAAGGCGCCGCTGCTCAACGCGCAAGGCGTGAATGTTTTCGTGCACGGCTACAACGCCCCGGACGCTTACTTTTTCGGTCTGCCGTACGGGCCGGACGTGCAGCGTCTGTTCGAGCAGGCCAACGAGCGCTGTTTCAGCATGCTCGTCGGTTGCGCCGCGCCGATGTGCCCGTTGCCGCGCGTGGCCATGTACTGGGATCGTATTCCGTTGCCGCCGCTGTGGAATTACCCGGTCGACCGCCCGGGCGGCAAGCGCTATGTCGGGCCTTCCACCGGTTTCAATACCCTGGTGCTGTTCGACTGGCTGCGTGGCCACGCCGGTTACACCTATCAGTTGCTGACCTTGGGGTTTTCCAACGAAGCCGGAAAGCTATGGGGTGGCCACGCCTGGGATTACGAGCGCGACTGGCTGCAGAAGTCCGACGTCATCGTCGTGCCTCTGCAACCCCGTCGCTGGTGGCAAAAGCTGTTTTGCCGCCAATAGACGGCACGCTGGTCTCGGTGGTCAGCGGGTTCGAACTTCTTTCAAAAGGTGCTGTTGAGTGTTGAAAATTGCCGTGGCGTTTTTCGGGATTCCGCGAAACTCGCAGATTTGCTTTCCTTCAATCGAACAGAACGTTCTGGCGCAACTACCGGCGGGTAGCGACGTGCGTTGCTTCTATCACCTGTACAAGATCGAAGAAGTGCAGAACGAGCGCTCTGGCGAGAAAGGCGCGCTGGCGGTGGACAATTACCAGCCGTTCGAATCAATGACCGGCGCGCGGACATCCACGGATGGCGTGCTCGAGCGTTGGGATTTCGAACAGGTCAAAGCCCAGGGCGATACCTGGGCCGACAACTTTGCTTCGTTGCGCAACCTGATCTATCAGCTCAACTCGCTGCACACCGTGACCGGCATGATCGAACCCTTCAATCCGGATTTCGTCGTGTTCGTGCGACCGGACAATTTCTTCCATAATCCGCTGCCTGCTTATGTGTTCAATCATCCAGAGGCCCGGCGACACAATGCCTATATTCCGGACTGGCAGTGGTGGGGCGGGCTGAACGATCGCTTCGCTGTGTGCGGGCGCGATACTTACGTCGCGTATGGCAAGCGCGTCGAGCGCATTTTTGATTTCTGCAAGGCCACGGGCAGAAAGCTGCACTCCGAGCGGTTGCTCAAGTACGCACTGCTGGAGGCGGGCGCCAAAGTCTGCACGTTGCCGACTCAGGCCTCGCGGGTGCGGATCACCGGCGCATTTGCCGAAGAGTCATTCTCGCCAAAGCGCGGCATGGGCAAGCGCGAGAACCGTTATTTTCATTTTTTCGCCGGCCTGCGCACATGGCTGGATCGCCGCCGCTGAGCACTTATTTGCTCGCGCGCTTCTTGCCCAGTCCGACCAGACGCAGCGCCTTGATGCTTAACTGTCTGAGGCCTTGACGCGGGGCCTTGGCCGGCTGCAACCCTTGCTGCACCACCCAGTCCTTCCAGCGAATCCGCTCCTCGCGCACGACCCAGCCTTCCTGGGTCGCAAAGCTTTCCGCGAGGTAAAGTCCACGGGTGCTGGCCGGTATCAACTTGTCGCGTTTGAGCGTGTACAGCTCTGCCAGCGGCGCACCGTCCACCAATGGCATCAGATAAAGATCCGGACGCTTGCGGTCGAGCCGCGCGACCAGTTGATCGCCTTCCAGACGTTCGTCGACATGAAACAGGCTCAGGGATTTTGCTTCCTTGGGCACGTCCAGGCGCAGGTCGTAAATCAGTTGCAGCGAGGCTGTCGGCAAATGCACATAGGCCCGCGGCCGTTCCATTAATTGCAGGTTGGCGCAGCGGATGGGTCGGGCCGATCCCGACAGCGGTGTCAGGCGAAACGGCACAGCCTCGCGATAATGAAGGGCGGCCGAGTAGGGCGCCGGCAGCCAGGTGTCGTTGAAACGTCCACCGAGCCAGCCTTCCGGGGTTTCCAGCAGGCACTCTTCGGCGATTTCCTGAATGGCCGTGTGCAACGGAATATTCAGCTCGTGAGCCGGCACATAACCGGAAATCAGCTTGAGCACCACGTCGCCACGATCCTGACGACGCTGACGCACCAACACCCAGTAGTCGCGATTCTGCCAATGCAGGGTCAGGCGCACCGAGACCCCGAGGTTGGCCAATTCCAGTGCAAACCGCTCGGTGTCCGTCACGCTGACCGGTTTGCGCCGTTGCAAGGTCTGGGTGAAGTTCAGCGGCATGCCGACGCTCTGGTAGGCCAGGCCTTCGGGTGTCGCTTCGACGTACAGTGGCAGGGTCTTGAAGTTGCTCGGGTTCTTTCTGATGAGCGTGCGCGGCATGTCGGCTCCTGCTTAAGGCCGCGGGGCGGCGTCAGTGACCACGGAGGACCTGGGCAACGGTCGCAACGTTATGGGCGAGGTGCAGCGGATTGATCGTTCCGACAATAGCACTGGCCACGCCAGGCTGGGCAAACAGTAACTCGAAGCTGGCGCGCACCGGATCCACCCCCGGGCTCAGGCACACGTGACCGCTGGCCAGGGCTTTTTTCACCAGAATGGCTTTGCCGTGGGCAGCAGCATAGTCAATGACTGCCTTCTCGTTCTGTTCGTTCAGATTGTAGGTGACCATCGCGCAGTCCCCCTGCTCCAGTGCTTTCAAGCCGCCCTCGACGGTTTTGCCGGAGAAGCCGAAGCCGCGAATCTTGCCTTCGGCCTTGAGCGCCGCGAGGGTAGCGTAAACCTCTTCATGCTCCAGGATCGCCAGGTCGTTGCCGTCCGAGTGCACCAAAACCAGGTCGATAAAATCGGTTTCAAGACGTTGCAGGCTGCGTTCCACTGACAGGCGCGTGTGGGCAGCGCTGAAGTCGTGGTGCGACAAGCCATCGGCAAATTCTTCGCCGACCTTGCTGACGATCACCCAGTCCTGACGCTGGCCGCGCAGCAACGGGCCGAGGCGTTCCTCGCTGCGGCCATACGCCGGTGCGGTGTCGATCAGGTTGATGCCCAGTTCCTGCGCTTGCCGGAGCAGCATGCGCGCCGCCTCGTCGTCAGGGATCTGAAATCCGTTGGGGTATTTCACCCCTTGGTCGCGGCCGAGTTTGACCGTGCCCAGGCCCAGTGGCGAAACCATCAGGCCGGTGCTGCCCAGTGGGCGAAGGAGGTCGTGCAGGTTCGGCAGGCTCATGGCAGCAGTTGCTCCCAGGCAGGAACGCCCAGCGGTGGTTTTGGCAGCGGCGGCAAAGGCTCGGTGGCTTGCGGCTGAATGCCGTCGCGCTGCAGCGAGGCGATGACGCGGTCAGCGAAGTCCGGCGCCAGCGCCAGTTTGGTTGGCCAGCCGACCAGCAAACGACCTTCTTCAGCAAGGAATGCGTTGTCCGGGCGCGTCAGGCCGGTTTGCAGCGGCTCGGCACGGTCGACGCGCAAGGTCGCCCATTGTGTGGTGCTGAGGTCGATCCACGGCAGCAACTGCGCGATTTCTTTCTGTGCGGTGGCGATCTGCTCGGCCGGCTCGCGCGCCACGCCTTCGCTTTCGGCGATGTCGCCGCCCATGTACCAGACCCATTGGCCATCCGCCGCCGGGTGCGTGGTGACGGTGATGCGCGGTTTGGTGCCGCCGCCCAGACAGTGGGCGTAGAGCGGTTTAAGACCCGGGCCTTTGGCGATGATCATGTGCAGTGGCCGGCGTTGCATGGCCGGTCTGCTCAGGCCCAAGTGCTCAAGCAACTCGGCCGTACCGGCGCCGGCGCTGAGGACGATGCGCTGGGCACGGATCTCGCGACCGTCGACCTTCAAGCCAACCAGCACGCCCGCCTCCAGCAACGGCTCGATGGTTTGCCCGGCGAGCAGGCCGTCGCCAGCCAGATCGGCCAGGCGTTGGATCAGGCTCGGCACATCGACCACCAGCTCGGCGAGGCGATAGACCTTGCCCTTGAAGCGTTTGTCTTGCAGGGCGGGCGGTAATTGATCGCCCTTGACCTGATCGACACGGCCACGCACGGCTTTGCTGGCGAAGAAACTGGTGAGGTTGCCGGCAAGAGTGCCCGGCGACCACAGGTAATGCGCTTCAGAGAGCAGGCGCACGCCTGACAGGTCCAGCTCACCGTTACCAGCCAACGCTTCACGCCAGCGGCGTGGCATGTCGGCGATGGCTTCCGAGGCGCCGGTCAGCGCACCGTGCAGCGCGTACTTGGCGCCGCCGTGGATGATGCCCTGGGACTTCACACTCTGCCCGCCGCCGAGGCTGGCGCTTTCCACCAGCACGGTCGAAAAACCCTGACGGCGCAGGCGCGCGTTCAGCCAGAGGCCGGCGACACCAGCGCCGACAATCAGAACGTCGGTGGAAATAACGGATGGCATGCAACGACCTCAGGTGTTCAAGACGAGGGCGCAGTATACAGACTCGGGAAAGAGGCGGATTTGTCGATGATCAACAGGCCGAATGCAAAACCAAAAGTGGGAGCGGGCTTGCTCGCGAAGGCGATGGCTCAGGCAACATTTTTGTCGTCTGATGCACCGCTTTCGCGAGCAAGCCCGCTCCCACAGGGTATGAGGTTTGCCGTTAGTGGCCGGCGGTTTTGGAGAACAGCTGGATGACGACCACGCCCAGCACGATCAACGCCATGCCGAGCATCGCCGGGATATCCAGTTTCTGCCCGTAAATAAACAGCGCCGCGACGCTGACCATGACGATGCCCATGCCGGCCCACACCGCGTACGCCACGCCCACCGGAACGGTGCGCACCACCAGCGTCAGCATCCAGAATGCAATCGCGTAACCGACGATGACCAGCACCAGCGGCAGTGGCGTGCTGAAGCCTTTGACGGCTTTCATCGACACGGTGGCGATCACTTCTGCGCAAATGGCGATGGCCAGGTAGGCGTAGGCGTTCATGGTTCAAATCCTCAATGTGAAACGTGGCTTGCTGAGGCGGCATTCTAGACCTTCGCCAGATGCGGTAAAGTCATTACCTATCTGTTTTGAAGATGGCCTGGTGAATCAGCATGCAATGGAATCTTGATCAGCTTCGGGTGTTTGTCGATGTCGCCGAACTGCGCTCGTTCTCCGCCGTGGCGCGCCAGCAACGCAAGGCGCAATCGGCGATCAGCAGCGCGATTGCCGCGCTTGAGGACGATCTCGGTGTCAGTCTGTTTGAGCGTAGCAGTGGCCGCCAGCCCAGCCTCACCGAAGCGGGCGAGGCGTTGCTTGAAGAGGCGCGGGAAGTGCTGCGCCAATGTGAACGTCTCAATGGCCGCGCCATGGCGATGATGCGCGGGCAGGAAGCGCAGTTGCGCGTGGCGCAGGATGAAGCGATGCCGTATCAGGCTCTGGTGGAGAGTTTCGGCGCGCTGGCCGAGCAGTTTCCCAGCCTCGAAGTGCAACTGACCAGCGCCGCTCAAGGCGAAGTCGCACGCAAACTGGTCGAGCGCCGCGCCGACCTCGGATTGCTGTTCTACCACGACGAAATCCCTGAAGCGCTGGAGCGACGAGTGCTCGGCAGCGTGGAAATGGTCACCGTCTGCGGCATCAATCATCCGCTGGCGCAGCAGACGTACGTCACTTGCCAGCAATTGGCGCAGCATCGGCAGCTATTGATGTCGACGCAAACCAGCGTCTACCCCGGCAACGAGCCAGCGAGCCCGCAGGTGTGGCGCGCTGACAGTTTTTACGTGATGGCCGAGTGGCTGGTGCGCGATCTTGGCTGGGCGTGGCTGCCACGGCATGTGGTGCAGTATTCGGCGTATCAGGGCTTGATGGTGGAGCTGGACAGCGAATGGACGCCGCCGGCGCTGGTGGTGGAACTGGTCTGGCGCCGTGACGAACCGCTCGGGCCGGCGGCGCGCTGGCTGGCGGAGCGATTTGCCATACACCTGCGGGCGATCGGCGGCAAAAGTCGATAAACTCCGCCGCCATGAATAGAACTCTCTACACCGCGCTGTTTTACCTGGGGCTGCCGTTGGTGGCGATTCGGCTGTGGCTGCGCTCGCGCAAGGCTCCGGCGTATGCCAAGCGGATTGGCGAACGGTTCTCCTACGGGATGCCGCCGCTGCAACCCGGCGGCATCTGGGTGCACGCGGTGTCGGTGGGCGAAAGCATCGCCGCCGCGCCGATGATCCGCGCCTTGCTGCAACGTTATCCGACGCTGCCGATCACCGTGACCTGCATGACCCCGACCGGTTCGGAGCGCATTCATGCGCTGTTCGCCAACGAGCCGCGCATCCAGCACTGCTATCTGCCGTACGATTTGCCGTGCGCGGCGGCGCGGTTTCTGGATCGCGTGCAGCCGAAACTCGCCGTGATCATGGAAACCGAACTGTGGCCCAACCACATTCACCAATGCGCCAAGCGCGGGATCCCCGTGGCGTTGGCCAACGGCCGCCTGTCTGAGCGTTCGGCCAAAGGCTATGGTCGCTTCAGCAAACTGACCGCGCCGATGCTCGCTGAAATGAGTTTGTTCGCCGTGCAGACTGAAGCAGAAGCCCAGCGCTTCCGCGATCTGGGCGCGCGCCCGGAAACGGTCGAGGTCACCGGTTCAATCAAATTCGACCTGACCATTGATTTGCAACTGCTGCAACGGGCCGCCGAGTTGCGCGGCCAATGGCAGGCGCTGGAGCGACCGGTGTGGATCGCCGCCAGCACCCACGAAGGCGAAGACGAAGTCGTGTTGAATGCTCACCGCCGCTTGCTCGCCAATCATCCCGATGCGCTGTTGATCCTGGTGCCGCGTCACCCGGAGCGTTTTAATTCGGTGTTCGAGTTGTGCCAGCGCGAAGGCTTCGCCACGGTGCGACGCTCGACGGGTGCCAATGTCGATGCACAGACGTCCGTGCTGCTCGGCGACACCATGGGCGAGTTGTTGTTTCTCTACGCCTTGGCCGATAGCGCGTTTGTCGGCGGCAGTCTGGTGGCGAACGGCGGGCATAACTTGCTGGAACCTGCCGCTCTGGCGAAACCGGTACTGAGTGGCCCGCACCTGTTCAACTTTCTCGACATCGCCGCGCAATTGCGTGAAGCCGGGGCGTTGGCCGAGGTGGACGATGCCGAAGGGCTGGCGGTGGAAGTGCAGCGATTGTTCGAGCTGCCGCGCGATGCGCAGCGCATGGCCGAAGCCGGGCTGGCGGTGATGCGCCGCAATCAGGGCGCGTTGCAGCGCTTGCTGGACGGGTTGGGCAAACTCATCCGCTAAGTTTCACGCAAACCTGTGGCGAGGGGATTTAGCGAAACATCGCACCGCCCCGTTCGGCTGCGCAGTAGTCGCAATTGCGGTGGGCACGATTTACCTGAATCACCGCGTTGAATGGTTTTGGGGCTGCTGCGCAACTCAACGGGGATAAATCCCCTCACCACAGGGGATTTATCCAGATCTTTTACGGGCGGGCCTTGAGCTGCGCTTCCGCAGCCTTGGCCAGATCCGGCGGCAGGAAATCCTTGTCAGGGTTGTAGTCGGCCTTCAGATAACGCCGCAAGTCTTCCAGATCCCCCGGATTCAACGTCCCCGCCGCCTGCTTCAGACGCAGGTTGTCGAGAATGTAGTCGTAGCGGGTGTTGTTGTAGTTGCGCACCGAGGTGTACAGCTGACGCTGTGCATCGAGCACGTCGACGATGTTGCGCGTGCCGACCTGATAACCGATTTCCGTGGCTTCCACCGCGCTCTGGTTGGAGATGATCGACTGGCGGCGTGCCTGCACCTGTTCGACGTCGGTGTTCACCGCGCGGTGCAGGTTGCGGGTGTTTTCGACGATCTGCCGACGCAGCGATTCGCGCTGCTGTTCGCTCTGGTTCAGTTGCTCGTACGACTGGCGCACTTGCGAACTGGTCAGCCCGCCGCTGTAGATCGGAATGTTCAGTTGCAGGCCAACCGTGCTCTGTTCGACGTTGCCACGGTAGGGCGTGCCGAAGGCATTCGGGTTGGCGAAACCGAGGGCGTCGTTGTCGCCCTTTTCGTATTTGGCCACGGCATCGAGGGTCGGCAAGTGGCCGGCCTTGCGCTGCTTCAGCGTCTGTTCAGCCGAGCTGACGGCGAAGTTGCTGGCCAGCAGATTGAGGTTCTGTTTCGCCGCCGTGTCGACCCATGCCTTGGCGTCGTTCGGCGCAGGCGGCAGGATTGGCAGAGTGTGGACGATGCCCTGAATCGAGTTGTACTGGCGGTTGGTCAGGGTGATCAGCGCTTCGAATGCATCATCGACCTGGCGCTGCGCAACGATCCGGTTGGCCCGCGCGGTATCGTAACTGGCCTGCGATTGCAGCACGTCGGTCTTGTCCGACAGGCCGACATCGAAGCGCTCGTTGGACTGGTCGAGCTGGCGTTTGAACGCTGCTTCTTCAGCCTTGGTCGAGGCCAGGTTGTCCTGGCTGCGCAGCACGTTGAAATAGCTTTCGGCCGATTGCAGGATCAGGTTCTGCTCGGTCGCCGACAGTTGCAGCGCGGCTTGTTCGTTGACGTCTTTGGCGGCCTGGTACTGGAACCAGCGATCCGCGCGGAACAGAGGCTGGGCCAGCGTGGCCTGATAGGAATTGGCGCTGCGGTTGGCGATGGCCGAAGGCTGGTCGATCGAGGTGCGAACGTTCGCTACTTCGGCGCCGCCGGACAGATTCGGCAGCAGACCGGCACGGGCCTGCGGCACCACCTCTTTCTGCGCGCCGTACTGGGCGCGGGCGGCGGCCAGATCGGCGTTGTTGTCGACCGCTTCCTGATACACGCTGACCAGATCGGTTTTGCTCGACAAGGGCGCTTCTGCTGCCCAGGCCGTAGCGTTGGACGCACAAGACACGGCTAAAGCCAGTGAAAGTTTGCGCAGCATGAGGCGATCCCTAGCAAAAAATATTATGGAAATAATGTGCGCGCCAAGGCTACGGCGCGGCCCCCGCAGCGTCAAGGCGCAGCGAGGCTAAGCGAGTGTAGTTGTGCAATCACCCGGCAACAATCCTGCAAGTCCCGCCAAATGCGCCATTCATCATGGTGTTTGCCGCGGTGTTGGCGTTCTTTGCCGGTTGTGTCTAGACTGGCCGGGTTCTTGTCGGGGTGCCTTGCTATGAGGCTGAGATCGAATAATTTCGGATCCCGTTGAACCTGATCAGGTTAGCGCCTGCGTAGGGAACAAGATTTCTCGTCACCCGGCGAGTCCTCTTGTGCTTCGTCCGGGATATTGTTCGACAATCGAACGCTCGACGACGATGCACAGCACCAGTCCTGGTGCGTCCGTGCCTTTCAGGTTCTGCTCCGACAATCCACTGCCTGGATGCTGTCTGGAGAGCCCGTGATGACTACAAAATCTAAAAACGCGATCAACCTGAGTGACTCGGCCAAGGTCGACGAACAATCGGTCAAGCCGTTCACCCGTTCGCAAAAAGTCTACGTTCAGGGCTCCCGCCCGGACATCCGCGTGCCGATGCGCGAAATCACCCTCGATGTGACCCCGACCGACTTCGGCGGCGAAATCAACGCGCCGGTCACCGTCTACGACACCTCCGGCCCGTACACCGATCCGAACGTGGTGATCGACGTGCGCAAAGGTCTGGGCGATGTGCGTTCGGCGTGGATCGACGACCGTGGTGACACCGAGCGCCTGCCAGGCCTGAGCTCGAACTTCGGCCAGCAACGTCTTGCCGACGCAGAACTGACCAAGCTGCGTTTCGCCCACGTCAACAACCCGCGCCGTGCCAAGGCCGGGGCCAACGTCAGCCAGATGCACTACGCGCGCAAAGGCATCATCACCGCCGAGATGGAATACGTCGCCATCCGCGAAAACATGAAGCTGCAAGAGGCCCGCGCTGCCGGCCTGTTGAAGCAGCAACACGCCGGCCACAGCTTCGGCGCGAGCATCCCGAAAGAAATCACCCCTGAGTTCGTGCGCGAGGAAATCGCCCGCGGCCGCGCGATCATTCCGGCCAACATCAACCACGTCGAACTGGAACCGATGATCATCGGCCGTAACTTCCTGGTGAAGATCAACGGCAACATCGGCAACAGCGCGCTGGGTTCGTCCATCGAAGAAGAAGTGGCGAAACTGACCTGGGGCATTCGCTGGGGTTCGGACACCGTGATGGACTTGTCCACCGGCAAACACATTCACGAAACCCGCGAGTGGATCATCCGCAACTCGCCGGTGCCGATCGGCACCGTGCCGATCTATCAGGCGCTGGAAAAAGTTAACGGCGTCGCTGAAGACCTGACCTGGGAGCTGTTTCGCGACACGCTGATCGAGCAGGCGGAGCAGGGCGTCGATTACTTCACCATCCACGCCGGCGTGTTGCTACGCTACGTGCCGCTGACCGCCAAACGTGTGACCGGCATCGTGTCCCGTGGCGGTTCGATCATGGCCAAGTGGTGCCTGGCGCACCACAAAGAGAACTTCCTCTACACCCACTTCGACGAAATCTGCGAAATCATGAAGGCCTACGACGTCAGCTTCTCGCTGGGCGACGGCCTGCGTCCGGGCTCGATTGCCGACGCCAACGACGAAGCGCAATTCGGTGAACTGGAAACCCTCGGCGAGTTGACCAAGATCGCCTGGAAGCACGACGTCCAGTGCATGATCGAAGGTCCGGGCCACGTGCCGATGCAGTTGATCAAAGAGAACATGGACAAGCAGCTGGAGTGCTGCGACGAGGCGCCGTTCTACACCCTCGGCCCGCTGACCACCGACATCGCGCCAGGTTATGACCACATCACCTCCGGTATCGGTGCGGCGATGATCGGCTGGTTCGGTTGCGCGATGCTCTGCTACGTGACGCCGAAAGAGCACTTGGGCCTGCCGAACAAGGATGACGTGAAGACCGGGATCATCACCTACAAGATCGCGGCGCATGCGGCGGACTTGGCCAAGGGGCATCCGGGCGCACAGATTCGCGACAACGCCTTGAGCAAGGCGCGTTTCGAATTCCGTTGGGAAGACCAGTTCAACCTCGGTCTGGATCCGGACACCGCCCGTTCGTATCACGATGAAACCCTGCCAAAGGACTCGGCGAAGGTCGCGCACTTCTGTTCGATGTGCGGGCCGAAATTCTGCTCGATGAAGATCACTCAGGAAGTCCGCGAATACGCGGCCAACCAGCGGATCGACGCGGTCGACGTGGACGTCGCCCAGGGCCTGGCGGAACAGGCCGAGCGGTTCAAGAAGGAAGGCAGTCAGCTGTACAAGAAGGTTTGATCCAGCATTGACCCCTGTGGCGAGGGGATTTATCCCCGTTCGGCTGCGCAGCAGTCGCAAATCTGGTGAATGAGTTTTTGCTGAGACAACTCGGTCGCCTGTATTGGGGCTGCTCCGCAGCCCAACGGGGATAAATCCCCTCGCCACACGTCAACACAACAACAAATGTCCCTCTGAGATAACACCCTTGAGCATTCAACCCGGTACCTATTCCCCCGATCTCGCCGTGCCCGCCAACCAGCGTGTATTCGGCGGTCGCGATCTGTTTTCCCTGTGGTTCTCCCTCGGCATCGGCTTGATGGTCTTGCAGACCGGCGCATTGCTCGCGCCGGGGCTTGGCCTGTCGGGATCGCTGCTGGCAATCTTCCTCGGCACCCTGGTCGGCGTCCTGTTGCTGGCCGCCGTTGGCGTGATCGGCAGCGACACCGGTCTGTCGTCGATGGCCGCGCTGAAACTCAGCCTCGGCCGCAAAGGCGCGAGCCTGCCGGCGCTGCTTAACTTGCTGCAACTGATCGGTTGGGGCTCGTTCGAAATCATCGTCATGCGCGACGCAGCCAGCCTGCTCGGCACCCGCGCATTCAGCGAAGGTTCGCTGTGGGCGAACCCGGTGTTGTGGACCTTGTTTTTCGGCGCGCTGGCGACCTTGCTCGCGGTGAGTGGGCCGCTGACGTTTGTCCGCCAGATCCTGCGCAAGTGGGGCATCTGGCTGCTGCTGGCGGCGTGCCTGTGGCTGACCTGGAACCTGTTTGCCAAGGCTGATCTGGCCGCACTCTGGGCACGCGGCGGTGACGGTTCGATGCCGTTCGCCGTGGGCTTCGACATCGCCATCGCGATGCCGCTGTCATGGCTGCCGCTGATTGCCGACTACTCGCGTTTCGGCAAGCGCGCGAAGAACGTTTTCGGTGGTACCGCGATCGGCTTCTTTATCGGCAATTTCTGGCTGATGAGTCTTGGCGTGGCCTACACCCTGGCTTTCGCCCCGAGCGGTGAAGTCAATGCGTTGCTGCTGGCCTTGGCCGGCGCCGGACTGGGCATTCCGTTGCTGCTGATTCTGCTGGACGAGTCGGAAAACGCCTTCGCCGACATTCACTCGGCAGCGGTGTCCAGCGGGATTCTGTTGCGCTTGAAAGTCGAGCACCTGGCCTTGGCCATCGGCGTGATCTGCACGCTGATCGCACTGCTCGCGCCATTGGCGCAGTACCAGAATTTCCTGCTGCTGATCGGCTCGGTGTTTGCGCCGCTGTTTGGCGTGGTGCTGGTGGATCACTTCATTCTGCGCAAGCGCAGCGTTCAGGTCGCATCGGCCGCATTGCGCTGGCCGGCGCTGTTGGCGTGGCTGGGAGGCGTGAGCACCTACCACTTGCTGGCGAATCTGTATCCGGATGTCGGCGCAACCCTGCCGGCGCTGGTGCTGGCAGGGCTGTTACAGCTCGTGCTGGGCCGGGCCTTCAGTTACGGCCGGGAAACAGCTCAGGCTTGAGAATGCCGTTCAGGCGTGGATAAGGGATCTTCAATTCGACGTGGCCCAGCGCGTAAGGCGCAATGGTGGTCACGTCGTACTTGAGGATCACGCCACCATAGGTCAGCGCCACGTTCTGGGTTTTCACGAACGGCCAGTTCGCCACGAACTCAGGCTCCTGATCGAGCTTGGTGCTGATCAGCCAGCTGTTGTGCGCCACTTGCGCCGCCTTCCAGAAAGCGTCTTCCTGACCCGGCAGCAGCATGTCGGACAGGTTCAACACCTTGTGCTGCTGGCGCGAATAGTTGATGAAGCCGCGACCCGGTGTGCCATGGGCGCCGCCGGTGTCGAGGTAGCTCGACAGTTCGATGATCACCAAGCCGTCATGCTGTTCGCGTACTTTCGCCTGCAGATAGCTGCTGTTGCGCGGGCCGGCACTCGCCAGAAACTGCTCGCGGTAAGCCGCCAGCGTCGGTGCGACCGGCGCGTTTTTCTCGGTGCGGGTCATTTGCAGCAGACGTTTTTCGATGATTCCGTCCAGTGCCGGTTCTGCCGGGAAGCGCAGCGTATCGATGTTCACCAGCGGGCAGTCCGGGTTGGAACAGCCGGGTTTGAGCTGTTCCGACGCATCGCGGGTGGTCTCCAGCGGCGTACGGTAGTTGGGCTGGAACAGGCTGGCGCAGGCGCCCAGAGTCAGGGCGATGGCGGCCACGGAGGCAATTTTGAAAAGCGACATGGGCGTCCTTTCGAAAGCAGGGGAAGGCAAAAAGATATCCGCTTCGACTCTCGCAGAAGCAGTCAGTTCGCCACTAAGCTAATTAGAGTGGGTTTCGCCTCCACCGTCCATCCCGCTGACGGTAAAGGGGCTGCATCAAACCGTTCGGGCGCGTTAGGATGGCGCGAAGTCGAGGTTGCCGGTAACGCAGGGAATCTCGTAATGGATTCGCAGTAAACGAGGATGCTCATGACTGATTTTGCCAACTCCACGCCGACCACCGTCGATGTCGTAAAGCGTGAGCGCTGCTACGAGGGCTTCTACAAGCTCGACCGTTTGCACCTGCGCCATGAGTTGTTTGCCGGCGGCATGAGTCGGGAGATCAATCGCGAAGTGTTCGTGCGCCATGATGCGGTCTGCATGCTGCCCTACGATCCGCAGCGCGACGAAGTGGTGCTGATCGAGCAGTTTCGTGTGGGCGCCATGGGCAAGACCGACAACCCGTGGCTGGTCGAACTGGTCGCCGGTCTGATCGACAAGGCAGAAGTGCCGGAAGAAGTTGCTCACCGCGAAGCGCAGGAGGAAGCTGGGCTGGACATCAAGGCTCTGTGGCCGATGACCAAATATTTCCCTTCGCCGGGCGGTAGCAACGAGTTCGTGCATTTGTATCTGGGGCGTTGCAGCACCGAAGGGGTTGGCGGCCTGCATGGCCTGGAAGAAGAGGCAGAAGATATCCGCGTCACGGTCTGGGCGTTCGAAGATGCCTTGCAGGCCGTGCGCGATGGCCGCATTGCCAACGCGGCGAGCATCATCGCTTTGCAGTGGCTGGCGCTGAACCGCGCCGAAGTGAGGGGGTTATGGTCGTAAACAAGCTGCGCGATCGTTATCGGGTTGACCTCGCAGGGCTGCAAGCCGCCTGCGAGGCCAACTACGCGCGCCTGATGCGACTGGTGCCGGACATGCGCAACGACCCCGAGGCGCGGCGCATTGCCGTGACCCAGGGCGAGCAAATGCTCGGCGTGCTGGCCCTTGAAGTGTTGCAAACCTGTCCGTACACCACGACCTTGCAAGTGCGCCAGGAGCACAGCCTGCCGTGGCTGCCGGTGCCGCAGCTGGAAGTGCAGGTCTATCACGACGCGCGCATGGCCGAAGTGATCAGCGCCGAACATGCACGACGCTTTCGCGGCATCTATCCTTACCCGAACGCGGCGATGCATCAGCCCGATGAAAAAGCTCAGCTCAATCTGTTCCTGGGGGAATGGCTGAGTCATTGCCTGGCGTTGGGGCACGAGTACGAAGTCGTACGCTAGTTGTGAACTGCGTCCGGTTCGCCGGTTTCCCCTTTCACTCATCCCCCAGCATAATTGCGCCATTCAACCGAATCCGTGCCTTTGCCCTGGGAGAACGCCTTGCCGAGCGTATCCACGTTGACCACCGCCGATCCGGCGTTGCTGGTGCAGTTGTCCGACAGCCATCTGTTCGCTGAAGCGGACGGCGCGCTGCTGGGCATGAACACCCGCGAGAGCCTGCAAAAGGTCATTGAACTGGTGCTGGGGCGGCAGCCGCAGATCGATCTGGTGCTGGCCACCGGCGACATTTCCCAGGACGGTACGCTGGAGTCATATCAACAGTTTCGTCAGATGAGTGCGCAGATCGAAGCGCCGGCGCGCTGGATTCCCGGCAATCACGACGAACCGCAGATCATGGCGCAAGCGGCGGTGCAGAGCGCGTTGCTGGAGTCAGTGGTCGATATCGGTAACTGGCGCGTGACCCTGCTGGACTCGGCGGTGCCGGGCTCAGTGCCGGGTTATCTTCAGGACGATCAACTGCAGTTGCTCGCCCGCTCGTTGAGCGAAGCGCCGGAACGACATCATTTGGTGTGCTTCCACCACCATCCCGTGTCGATTGGTTGCGCGTGGATGGAGCCGATTGGCCTGCGCAACCCCGAAGCATTTTTCGAAGTGCTGGATCGTTTTCCGCAAGCCCGTGCGGTGCTGTGGGGGCACGTGCATCAAGAGATTGATCGCGAGCGCAATGGCGTGCGCCTGCTGGCCTCGCCTTCGACGTGCATTCAGTTCGAACCTGGCAGTGAAGACTTCAAGGTCGGCGAGCAGGCGCCGGGGTATCGCTGGCTCCGACTGTTGCCCGACGGTCGGCTCGAAACTGGCGTCGAGCGCGTTACCGATTTCCAATTTATCGTCGATTACGGTTCTGACGGTTACTGAGCTCCATCGGGTCTCTTCGCGAGCAAGCCCGCTCCCACAGGGCAACGCATTCCAAAGTGGGAGCGGGCTTGCTCGCGAAGGCGTCCTTACAAACGCCCACGAATTACCTGACTCCCTGTAAACTCCGCTATCTTTCGCCGACACCCAGGGAGCTCAAATGTCCGGTTCGATCCTCTATATCCACGGTTTCAACAGCGCGCCGTCCTCGAAAAAGGCCTGTCAGCTGGTCGAGGTGATGGAGCGGCTGGGTTTGAGCGATCAACTGCGTGTTCCCGCGCTGCACCACCACCCGCGCGAAGCCATCGGTCAGCTGGAGCAGGCAATTGCCGAGCTGGGCCGGCCGTTGCTGGTGGGAAGCTCGCTCGGCGGCTACTATGCGACTCACCTGGCCGAGCGCCATGGCCTGAAAGCACTGCTGGTGAATCCGGCCGTCAGTCCGCACCGGATGTTCGACGGTTATCTGGGCACGCAGAAAAACCTGTATACCGATGAGACTTGGGAATTGACCCACGACCACGTGACGGCTCTGGCCGAACTGGAAGTGCCGGCGCCCCGGGATGCGCAGCGTTATCAGGTCTGGTTGCAGACGGGTGATGAAACTCTGGACTATCGCCTCGCCCAGCAGTATTACCGGGCCTGTGCCTTGCGTATTCAGGCCGGCGGCGACCACAGTTTCCAGGGTTTTGCCGGGCAATTGCCGGCGTTGCTGAGTTTTGCCGGCATTGGCGCCGATTTGTACCAGGCAATCGATTTCACCGCATTGTGATGTCTTGCCCCTATTTCATGAATGACTGACGACGAGACCCTATGGCCACTCCCAGCGCTAGCTCTTATAACGCCGACGCCATCGAAGTCCTCTCGGGCCTCGACCCGGTGCGCAAACGCCCCGGCATGTACACCGACACCAGTCGGCCGAACCACCTCGCCCAGGAAGTCATCGACAACAGCGTCGACGAAGCCCTGGCCGGCCACGCCAAATCGGTTCAGGTCATCCTGCACGCCGACCACTCGCTGGAAGTCAGCGACGACGGCCGAGGCATGCCGGTCGACATCCACCCGGAAGAGGGGGTGTCAGGCGTCGAACTGATCCTCACCAAGCTCCACGCGGGCGGTAAGTTTTCCAACAAGAACTACCAGTTCTCCGGCGGTCTGCACGGCGTGGGTATTTCTGTGGTCAACGCCTTGTCGACCGAAGTCCGGGTGCGCGTCAAGCGTGACGGCAACGAGTACCAGATGACCTTCAACGACGGCTTCAAGGCCTCGGAGCTGGAAATCGTCGGCACTGTCGGCAAGCGCAACACCGGCACCAGCGTGTACTTCGCGCCGGATCCGAAATACTTCGACTCCCCTAAATTCTCCATCAGCCGCCTCAAGCACGTACTCAAGGCCAAGGCCGTTCTGTGCCCGGGCCTGTTGGTCAGCTTCGAAGACAAAGGCACCGGCGAGAAAGTCGAGTGGCATTACGAAGACGGCCTGCGTTCGTATCTGGTCGACGCGGTCAGCGAATTTGAACGCCTGCCCGACGAGCCCTTCTGCGGCGCATTCGCCGGTAACAAGGAAGCGGTCGACTGGGCGCTGCTGTGGCTGCCGGAAGGTGGCGACGCGGTGCAGGAAAGTTACGTCAACCTGATCCCGACGGCGCAGGGCGGTACCCACGTCAACGGTTTGCGTCAGGGGCTTCTCGACGCGATGCGCGAATTCTGTGAATTCCGCAGCCTGCTGCCACGCGGTGTGAAGCTGGCGCCGGAAGACGTCTGGGAGCGCATTGCTTTCGTGCTGTCGATGAAGATGCAGGAGCCGCAATTCTCCGGCCAGACCAAAGAGCGACTGTCGTCCCGTGAAGCGGCGGCATTCGTTTCCGGCGTGGTCAAGGACGCCTTCAGCCTGTGGCTCAACGCCAACCCGGAAACCGGTCTGGCGCTGGCTGAACTGGCGATCAACAACGCCGGCCGCCGCCTCAAGGCGAGCAAGAAAGTCGAGCGTAAACGCGTCACTCAGGGGCCGGCGCTGCCGGGCAAACTGGCCGATTGCGCCGGGCAGGATCCGATGCGTTCCGAACTGTTCCTGGTCGAAGGTGATTCCGCCGGTGGTTCCGCCAAGCAAGCGCGGGACAAGGAATTCCAGGCGATCCTGCCGTTGCGCGGCAAGATCCTCAACACCTGGGAAGTCGACGGCAGCGAAGTGCTCGCAAGTCAGGAAGTGCACAACATTGCCGTGGCCATCGGCGTCGATCCGGGCGCTGCAGACATGAGCCAGTTGCGTTACGGCAAGATCTGCATCCTCGCCGACGCCGACTCCGACGGTCTGCACATCGCCACCCTGCTCTGTGCGTTGTTCGTCCAGCATTTCCGCCCGTTGGTGGATGCCGGTCACGTCTACGTGGCGATGCCGCCGCTGTACCGCATCGACCTCGGCAAAGAGATTTACTACGCCCTCGATGAAGCCGAGCGTGACGGGATTCTCGATCGTCTGGTGGCCGAGAAGAAACGCGGCAAGCCGCAGGTCACCCGATTCAAGGGGCTGGGTGAAATGAACCCGCCACAGTTGCGTGAAACCACCATGGATCCGAACACTCGGCGCCTGGTGCAACTGACGCTGGGTGAAGACTTCGCCGAAACCTCGGAAATGATGGACATGCTGCTGGCGAAGAAACGCGCCGGTGACCGCAAGACCTGGCTCGAATCCAAAGGAAACCTCGCCGAGGTGCTGGCCTGATGCGGTTTGGCTGGGCCTTGGCGGGTGCGTTGCTGCTGAGTGCGATGACGGTGTCGGCCGAGCCTGCGCAAGAGCTGCGCCTGCTCGCCGAGCACCCGGTCGAAGGCATGCGCGGTGGCAACCTGTCCGGGCTGGCCTTGTGCGGCAACGAACTGTGGACGGTATCCGACCGCGACGATGACCAGATCTATCGGCTTAAAACCTCGGATCCGGTGTGGCAGGCGGAAACCGTGCACATCGACGTGCCACCGGTACCGGACAGCGGTTTGCCGTGGGGGCTGAGTTCGCGCACCTGGGCGGCATCGTTTATCCGTGGCGGCGATCTGGATTTCGAAGGCATCACCTGCGACAACGCCGGTAATCGTTACATCGTCAGTGAGGCTCACGCGGCGGTGCTGCAAGTGCCGCCACATGGCCCGGCGGCGTGGCTGAAAATTTCGCCGATGCTGGTGAAAGAAGCCCGAGCCAGTGGCATGTTGCTGCACTTCAACGCCTTGTTCGAAGGGCTGGCGATCAACCCGGCGGGCGACCAGTTGTGGCTCGCCGCCGAGCGTGAACGCCGTGGCCTGCTGAAGATCAAGCGTCAGCAAACGGTCTGGGATTGTGACGGTGCCTGTGTACTGCTCAGCGAAGCCGGGGTCGAAATGCAGCCGCCGCAGTTTCCCAAGGCCCGTGCCGTCACCCGCGACTTTGCCGATATTTCGCTGTTCAACGGCAAGCTGTTTACCCTGGAGCGCAATGCGTTCCAGATCTGTCGTCGCGATGCGGTCACGGCCAGGGTCGAGTTGTGCTGGTCGTATGCCGAGGATGCCTTGCAGCCACAGCGCCAGTATTCGCAGGCCTATGGCTTGGCGGAAGCGCTGGTGGTGGATGCACAGGGCGCGTGGATCGGCCTCGACAACAACGACGGCGTTCGCGCCGACGGCGAAAAACGCCCGATCGTCTGGCGCTTCGCCGCGCCGGACGGTGGCTGGAGTGCCAAACAGTGAGCCAGCAGCCACCGGGCAAGCGCGCCGGGCGGGTGCTGATGATTCTGGCGTGGTGCGCGGCACTGTTTCTGGCCACGCGGTTTTTTGGCCAGTGGGAACAGCGTCAGCAGAATCCGAACGTGGTGGTCAGTTCGGAGCAGGGTGAAGGTTTTATTGAAGTGAAGCTGGCCGGCAATGCCCAGGGGCATTTTGTCGCCAGCGGCCAGATCAACGGCGAGCCGGTCGAGTTCATGCTCGACACCGGCGCCACCGATGTGTCGATCCCGGCGGATCTGGCCAGGCGTTTGAAGCTGGAAGAAGGTTTCGGCGTAACCCTGAGCACGGCCAACGGCCTGAGCCAGGGTTATCGAACCAAAATTGACCGCCTGCAACTGGGCGACATCGTGCTGCGGGACGTCCGCGCACTGGTGGCGCCGGGGCTGCATGGCGATCAGGTGCTGCTCGGCATGAGTGCCCTGAACAAACTTGAATTTACTCAGCGCGGTGGCACCATGCTGCTGCGCCAGACAACGAACCGATGAGGCCCGCATGAGCGACTCCCTTGATCTCAGCCTGGACGGTGTAGAACGCCGCTCGCTGGCTGACTTCACCGAAAATGCCTACCTCAACTACTCCATGTACGTGATCATGGACCGTGCTCTGCCGCATATCGGCGACGGCCTGAAACCGGTACAGCGGCGTATCGTCTACGCCATGAGCGAGCTGGGGCTGGACGCCGATTCCAAGCACAAGAAATCGGCGCGTACCGTCGGTGACGTGCTCGGCAAGTTCCACCCGCACGGCGACTCGGCGTGCTACGAAGCGATGGTGCTGATGGCTCAGCCGTTCAGCTATCGCTATACGCTGGTCGACGGCCAGGGCAACTGGGGTGCGCCGGACGATCCGAAGTCCTTCGCGGCAATGCGTTACACCGAAGCGCGGCTGTCGCGATATTCCGAAGTGCTGCTCAGCGAACTGGGTCAGGGCACTGCCGACTGGGGGCCGAACTTCGACGGCACTCTTCAAGAGCCACTGGTTCTGCCGGCGCGCCTGCCGAACATCCTGCTCAACGGCACCACCGGTATTGCCGTGGGCATGGCCACCGACGTGCCGCCGCACAACCTGCGTGAAGTCGCCACCGCTTGCGTACGCTTGCTCGATGAGCCGAAAGCCACGGTCGAACAGCTCTGCGAACACATTCAGGGCCCGGATTATCCGACCGAAGCGGAAATCATCACGCCGCGCGCCGACCTGCTGAAAATGTACGAAACCGGCAAGGGCTCGGTGCGCATGCGCGCCGTGTACCACGTCGAGGACGGCGACATCATCGTCACCGCGCTGCCGCACCAGGTGTCCGGTGCGAAAGTGCTGGAGCAGATCGCCGCGCTGATGCAGGCGAAACCGTCGAAAGCCCCGCAGATCGCCGACCTGCGCGACGAATCCGACCACGAAAACCCGTGCCGCATCGTGATCATTCCGGTCAACAGCCGTGTCGATCACGAAGCGCTGATGCAGCACCTGTTCGCCAGCACCGAGCTGGAGTCGACCTATCGGGTCAATGTCAACATCATCGGTCTGGACGGCAAGCCGCAGCTGAAAAACCTGCGCGCGTTGCTGGTCGAATGGCTGGAATTCCGCGTGCTGACCGTCCGTCGTCGCCTGCAATTTCGCCTCGACAAGGTCGAGCGTCGCCTGCACCTGTTGGACGGCTTGTTGATTGCTTACCTCAACCTGGATGAAGTGATTCACATCATCCGCACCGAGGAACACCCGAAAGCCAAGCTGATCGAGCGTTTCGCCCTCAGCGAAATCCAGGCCGACTACATCCTCGACACCCGTCTGCGTCAGTTGGCGCGACTGGAAGAGATGAAGCTGCGCGACGAGCAGGACGAACTGCTCAAGGAACAAGCCAAGCTACAAGCCCTGTTGGGCAGCGAAGCCAAGCTGAAGAAGCTGGTGCGCACCGAACTGCTGAAAGATGCCGAAACCTATGGCGACGACCGTCGTTCGCCAATCGTCGAGCGTGCCGAAGCCAAGGCACTGACCGAACACGATCTGCTGCCGAACGAGAAAGTCACCGTCGTGCTCTCGGAAAAAGGCTGGATCCGTTCGGCCAAGGGCCACGACATTGATGCCACCGGACTGTCGTACAAGGCTGGCGATGGCTTCAAGACCTCGGCGGCGGGGCGTTCCAACCAGTCTGCCGTGGTTATTGACTCCACTGGCCGAAGTTATTCGGTCGCCGCGCATACGCTGCCGTCGGCGCGTGGTCAGGGCGAACCGTTGACTGGTCGTCTGACACCGCCACCTGGCGCGACCTTTGAATGCGTGCTGATGCCGGAAGACGACGCGCTGTACGTGATCGCGTCCGACGCCGGTTACGGTTTCGTGGTGAAAGGTGAAGACCTGCAAGCCAAGAACAAGGCCGGTAAAGCTCTGTTGAGCCTGCCGAACAACGCAAAGGTTATCGCACCTCGCCCGGTAACTGACCGAGAGAATGATTTGCTCGCTGCAGTGACAAGCGAGGGGCGCATGCTGGTCTTCAATATCAGCGATTTGCCTCAGTTGGCGAAGGGCAAGGGCAACAAGATCATCGGTGTTCCGGGTGACCGTGTCGCGAGCCGTGAAGAGTTTGTCACGGACATTGCTGTCATCCCCGCAGGCGCTACGTTGATCCTGCAAGCGGGTAAACGCCCTTACAAACTGAAAGCCGAGGACCTCGAACACTACAAAGGTGAGCGTGGACGTCGCGGGAATAAACTCCCGAGGGGCTTCCAGCGTGTCGATGCGCTGCTCGTCGAAAACCTCAATTAGGCGTCCTAGAGCGCCGTATCTACGATTTAACGCGTAGATCGGCGCTTTGGCGCTGGAGTCGGAACGCATATTCACGGATGATATGGCCTTTCCAAGCGCCGGCGTGGCCGAGCGTTCTTCATATTTATTGAGTATTTTCACTGTGGTCAGCCTTGTGGCGGCCACCTGGACGGGATGATGACTGCTCTGCGCCCCCTTATTTTCCTGCTCGCCGGCGTATTGGGCCTGGCGGGTTGCAGCGTTCACCAGCCGGTGTCGCTGTATCAACTGGACAGCGGAAGTCCGGTTCAGCCTGCGCAAAGCGCAGGCATGGCAGTTTTGTTGGGCCCGGTAGTCGTAGCCGATTACCTGCAACGTGAGACTTTGCTGCAGCGTCAGCCGGATGGCAGTTTGCAGGCGGCGACCGATGGTCGTTGGGCGGGTAGCCTTTCGTCGGATATCGATCAGTTGTTGATGCGTCAGGTTGCTGGTCACCTAGACAGCCAGCGTGTGGTGCTGGCCCCGGCAACCACCGGGTTTACCCCGGATGTGCAGGTCTTGCTGACCATCACGCGTCTGGACTCCGGCGTGAAGCAACCTGCGATTCTCGATGCGCAGTGGCGTTTGATCGACCGTCGTGGCCAGGTTCGCGACAACCGCATCATTCACCTGCAGGAACTGCACGCCGGCAGCACGGCTTCGCAGGTTCAGGCGCAGGGGATTCTGCTGCAACGTCTGGCCGAGCAACTGTCGGTGGCGCTCAAGCCCCTGGCCAATCAGCCACCGGTGGCCGAGGCACCGCGTAAAGCGGCTCCGAAGCCGGCAGCACCAGCGGCGGAAGCCGAGAAGCAGCCGAAGATTCCGATGGCTTCACCGATTCGAACGGATATGGAAGTGTTCCGCTTCTAAGTCTGGATCGATTCAGAACAGAGCCCGCCTTGTGCGGGCTTTGTTGTGTCTGGGTTTAGATCAAAAGCCCCTCATCGGAACGCCGCCCGCCTAGCCCTCTCCCGGAGGGAGAGGGGACTGACCGATGTGTCTGGTGCTCTACATTGACCTGAACGATCTTGGCGATTATGGATTCACAGCGGGGCGTTCAAGTCGCTGCAGGTCTTCAATATTCCCGGATCGGTTCCTTCTCCCTTTGGGAGAGGGCTAGGGTAAGGGGGAAAGTGCAGGCAACAAAAAAGCCCGCAGACAATCACTCGTCTGCGGGCTTAGATGTTTCAGGCTTGAGGCTTAAGCCCGACGCTCATGCATCCGTGCCAGTTGCCGTTCGAGCATCGATGGATAAGGCTCCATCAAGCGCTCGACGCAGCAAGCGCCTTCAGGGCTGGCAATCGGGCGGATCCGCGCACGCTGGCGAATCAGTGCGTCATCACTGATCTTGCGCTCAACCAGCAGCAGATTACGGCTGTGCTGCGACAGAGCCAGTGCATCCTGCGCCGAATCGGTCAGCAGCAGATCGATCTGGCTCAGACCGAACAACTCATCACCCAGGGTCAGGCCCAGTTGTAATTGCAGGGTGATCCCGCTGTCCGCCACTTCAATCTGCAACTGGTGACCCAGCGCCCGCAGCAACTCGCCGCAGCAAATCGCATTGGTCAGATAGTCGTCGCCGCAATCTTCGGTGTGGAACAACATCAGCGTGCTGCCGTCGTTCAGGGTTTCGATTTCGCCTTGATATAGCGAAGCGGCTTGATCGAGGCAGTCGCGATAGCGTTCCTGCAATTCGTCCAGTCGCGCTTTAGGCAAGCGGCGCAGTTGCTCTTGCGAACCCAGTTGCACCGCCAGCACCGCCGTGTGTTGCGGCACGCTCGGGGTCGGTTTGCGTACAACCGGTTGCGGCGCGCCATTGAGCGATTCGTCGCGCAGGTCGGCGAACGCGTCATCGTCGTCATCGTCCTCGACGGTGCTGACCACATGGCGCGGGGCAGGCTTGTGCGCGGCCATCGGACGGGTTTCGTCGAAGCTCGGGTCGCGCAGGTTGCGCACTTCGAACTCGGGCTCGTCTTCTTCGTCTTCGAACACCGGCTCCGGCTCAGGCGCTGGCTCCGGTGCGTAGCTGGCGTGCAGCTGGCGGGCCAGATCGCCGATCTCGTCCTGACGCTCGATGCCGGGCGTGTACTCGTCGATGCGGCGCAGCCACACACGCAATTGCAGCAGCGGCGTGGAAATGTGCCGACCCAGACGCAGGCTCAGGGCTAGCGCCAGTGCCAACAGAATCGCACTGAGAATGCCCATGCTTTGCAGGCTGATGGTCATCGGCTGCTGAAACTGATCCATGTCCAGGCTGATGCGCAGTTGCCCGGCGGTCACGTCCTGGAAGGTGATCTTGCTCTCGTACATGCCCTCGGCTTCGCCCAGCAGGCTGTGCTTGGGGCGCTGACCGGATTCGGCGAGGATGCGGTTGTCCACGCTATAGATCGCCGCGTGGGCCACCAGTTTGTTCTTGGTCAGGTTATTGAGCAGCACGTTGAGGCTGAGGATGTCGTTGGACACCAACAGCTCCGTGGCGGAGGTGGCGGTCTGCGTGGTCAGGCTTTCGCCCAGCGCATCGGCCTGCTCGTGCATGGCCTGCTTGAACTGCAAGCCCATCACACCGGCATAGATCACCAGGGCCAGAGCGACCAGGATCACGTTATGGCTGGCAATGCGCAATGCAATCGGTACACGGCGGTGGCGCAGTGCACGGAAGATCAGCAGGAAGAAGTTATCGGTTTTAACTGGCGTGGGCCGGTTCACTGAGCTCGGCTCTTTTGTCCGTGAAGTTGACGCGCAGTATAGCGACAGGCCCTAGACCGGCAAAGCGCTCGCGGTGCCCGATGGTCACTGAAAGTGGGTAGAATGCGGTTTTTTTCCAGTTGCGGGGGTGCGCGTTGCGCGAAATCGTCCTGATTAACATCACGGGAGTCGACCGTCCGGGTCTGACGGCGGCCATTACCGGTGTTCTGGCGCAGGGTGGCGTGAACATTCTCGACATCGGTCAGGCGGTGATCCACGACACCCTGTCGTTCGGCATCCTCGTTGAAATCCCAGATTCCGAGCAAGGCAAGTCCGTGCTCAAGGACATCCTGTTCAAGGGCTACGAGCTCGACCAGCAAGTGCGCTTCACCCCGGTGTCCGAAGAGGATTATCAGCAATGGGTGGGCAATCAGGGCAAGAAACGCCACATCGTCACGCTGCTGACCCGCAAAGTGACTGCCGGGCAATTGCAGGCGGTCAGTTCGATCACCGCCAAATATGGTTTGAACATCGACCACATCGACCGTCTGTCGGGTCGCATGCCGCTGGACACACCGGCGGACAAGGGCAAGGGTTGCATTGAGTTTTCCGTGCGTGGCGAAGCGGCCGATCCGCAGGCGCTGCGTGCCGAATTCCTTAGCGTTGCCCAGGAACTGAACGTCGACATCGCCTTCCAGGAAGATTCGCTGTTCCGCCGCAACCGTCGTCTGGCGGTGTTCGACATGGACTCGACGCTGATCGAAGCCGAAGTCATCGATGAACTGGCCAAGGCTGCCGGCGTCGGTGAACAGGTTTCGGCGATCACCGAGCGGGCGATGGCCGGCGAACTGGATTTCCGCGCCAGTTTCAAAGAGCGTCTGGCACTGCTCAAAGGCCTCGATGTCAGCGTGCTGGACTCGATTGGTGCCTCGTTGCGCCTGACCGAAGGCGCTGAAACCCTGTTCGCCGAGCTCAAGCGCCTGGGTTACAAAACAGCCATCCTGTCTGGCGGTTTCACTTATTTCGCCAAGCAGTTGCAGGCCAAACTCGGCATCGACTACGTGTTCGCCAATGAACTGGAAGTGGTCGACGGCAAGTGCACCGGCGTGGCGATCGAGCCGATTGTCGACGCGCAGCGCAAGGCTGACCTGTTGAAGGAACTGGCGCACAAGGAAGGTTTGCGTCTGGAGCAGACCATCGCGGTCGGTGACGGGGCGAATGACCTGCCAATGCTGGCGATTGCCGGGCTGGGTGTGGCGTTCCGTGCCAAGCCGCTGGTCAAGCAATCGGCGAAGCAGGCGATCTCGACGCTGGGTCTGGATGGTGTGCTGTATCTGCTCGGTTTCCGCGATCGCGACGGGCAGCTCTAAGAAGGTCTCTGCTGTCTGAGCTGGCCTCATTGCGGGCAAGCCACGCTCCCACAGGTGTGGGGTTGTTCACAAAGTTGTGATCACCACGAAAGCTGTGGGAGCGTGGCTTGCCCGCGATGGTCGCGCCGCCAATGCAAAGCCCTGCGTTTACAGCGATTTCCACAACGAATCGAAATCTTCCTCGCTCCCGCCATTCTGCGCGGCCTCCAGCGAGCGGTAGGCAAACTGGTTGAAACTGTGCGTACTTGCCACCCGCCGATCCAGCCCGGCGCGGTGTTCTTCGCCCTGGGTATTGATCAGCACTTTATTGCCTTCCTGGAACGGCAGTCGCGGCGCCAGCAGGGTCGCCGGCAAGTCGATGGCGCTGATTTCCGGCAACAATAGTCCACGTAAATATTGGTTGTGGTCGTCGCGCGAGCGCACCAGTTGCAAGCCGCACGGTTGCGCATGGGGCGCCACCAGTTCAATGCCTATTTGTGTGCCGGCGCCACGTACCTGACGAATCCAGCGAATCACCGCAATGCTCCAGCCTTGGTTCGCGCTGTCACGAATCCCGAGCATTTCCCCGGCCTGCAGTTCGGCGGGCACTTCTTTTGGCCACGCCAGGCAATAACCACCGGGGCTGTGATTGATCACCGGCAGGGCATAAGTGGGGAAGTGCGGCGTACTGTCATGACCGCTGTCGTCTTCTGGCAGATGGTCGTACTGGATTTCTTCGAAAGGCAAAAACTTTTCGCTGCTCTGCGGCGCGGCATCGAAGGCCTGGCTCCAGCTGTCCTTTTCGCCTTTGGCCACGGCGCTGCTGAAGTTCGCCGCTCGGGCGCCGGGATGCTTGAGTAATTCGCTGAAGGTACGCTCGCCGCCGAGGTAGAAGTGCAGGGCGCTCATGCCCACGCACACGGTCAGGCTGCCCTGACCCACGGTGCGCTGAAAGCTGCGTTCGGCGGCCTGGCCCCAGGTCGCGTGCAAGTGCTGCAAGGTGTCGAAACTCAGCCCGGTCGGCACCGGCAATGGTGTCGACGTGTCCTTGTGTAGCAAATGCGCTTCGATGGCGTTGACCAGTGGTTGTGGATCAAAACCGAGCAGCCCGGCCTTTTGCTCGCTGCGAAACATCGAGCGGTAGCGCGGGCCGACGTCGAGTTCGGCGCTGATCGCAAACAAACCATCGTCCGGGCTGCCTGGGCGTAGCTTGAGCAGGGCACTCCAGGGATCGAGGACTTCCGCCAGCCGGGCAATCTGGTTCTGGCGCAATTGATTGCAGCGAGCAGAGCCGAGCAAGAGCGTGGCGATGTAAGTCTGTTCCAGGCTCAGTTCCGTGGTCAGGCTAGCGAGATCGTCATGCACGCGGCGCTGATGCAACTGCAATTCACAGGCGAGGCGATACAACTGATGCAATTCGAACCACAGGTGTTGCGGCGGCGGGCTGTACAACTGCGTCGCGCGCACCAGTTGGCCCTTGAGCGCATGAGCCGTCCGTTGCAGGGCGAGGCTCACCAGCGTCGCGCGGTCCTTGCTGTACTTGGGGGCGATGCGCACAACGATCTGTTTGTAACCGCTGGCCAGATGACTTTGCAGAGCCTGACACAGGTTGCTGATCTTGCGTGAACGCTCGTCGAGCATGATCGCCTGGTGGAGGAAATGCCGCTCCAGATGCTGGCAGACGAAATACACCTCGGGCCGCAGCAGCTCCAATAGTTGCAGGCGATTGTCGCTGGGGGTCAGCAATTGATTGAGCTCGCCCAGCCCTTGATACAACTGGCGGGCGGTTTCGCCGATGTTGGCCTTGGGCAGACCGGCGATCCAGCGCTTGAGGTCGCGCGGGGTGGCGTCGCAAAACGACAGGCGCGATTGCGTGGGAGTGGGGGCGCTTAACAACGGTGGGGAGTTGGTTTGGCTCATGCCAAAAACCATAGCAGCAAATGCTGCAATCTGTGGGAGCCGGGGCGGCTCCCACAGCAAGGCATCAGGCTTTCGGCAGCGCCAGGCCTTGACCCATTTGTACAGGCGAGCCGGCCGCCAGTTCTTCAGCCCACTTCACTTGATCCGGGCCAAACAGCACGATGGCAGTCGAACCCAGCTTGAAGCGACCCAGTTCGGCGCCCTTTTCCAGGTGGATCGGCGCGCGAGCGGCTTCGTCGTAGCGGAAGGTTTTCAGTTCACGCTTCGGTGGTGTGACCAGACCGGCCCACACGGTTTCGATCGATGCAACGATCATCGCGCCCACCAGCACTACGGCCATCGGCCCGCGCTCGGTGTCGAAGATGCACGCTACACGCTCGTTGCGGGCGAACAGTTCCGGCACGTTTTCAGCGGTGGTCTGGTTGACCGAGAAGATTCGGCCCGGAATGTAGACCATTTCACGCAGGGTGCCGGCCAGCGGCATGTGCACGCGGTGGTAGTCCTTCGGCGACAGGTAAATGGTGGCGAAGTCGCCGCCCATGAATGGCGCCGCATTGGCCGCGTCACCGCCGAGCAGTTCCAGCACGCTGAAGCTGTGGCCCTTGGCCTGGAACACGCGACCGTGTTCGATCGGGCCGAGCTGGCTGACCGCACCGTCGGCCGGGCTGAGGATAGCGCCCGGAGTCTGGTCCAGCGGACGCGCGCCGTCTTTCAGGGCGCGGGTGAAGAAGGCGTTGAAGTGCTCGTAAGCGGTCAGGTCTTCGACCAGCGCTTGCGACATGTCCACTTGATAACGCTTGGCGAACCATTGGGTGAAGGCATTCTTGAACCAGCGCACGCGGCACTCGGCAATGCAGCCGGCCAGACGCGACAGCAGGTGATGAGGCAGCAGGTACTGACTGAGGATAAACAGACGCTCTTTCATTAATTAATAGTCCTTAAAACCTTAAATCTCGACGGGCGTGTCAGGGTGATTACCCCATTCGCCCCAGGAACCGGCGTAGCCCTTGACCCGCGGATAACCGAGGGACTTGGCCACCAGATAGGTGAAGCCCGACCGGTGATGGGTCTGGCAGTGGGTAATGATTTCTTTGTCCTTGGTGATCCCGAGGTCTTCGAGGATCTGCGGCATGTCCGTTCGAATGCGCAACTGACGCGCTTTATCCATGCCCGCCGTCCATTCGAAATTGACCGCACCGGGAATGTGTCCGGCCTTGGCGGCCAACACCTTCTCGCCGGAATACTCCAGCGGCCCGCGGGCATCCCAGATCGCCAGGTCGGCGGCGCCGAGACGGCTTTGCAGGTATTCGCGGGTAGCAGTCGGCTCGTCGTGCAGCGTCAACGGCACCGGGCCGCCGACGGCCGGCGGAACCTGGATCGACATCGGCATGCCTGCCTCCAGCCACGCCGGCAGACCGCCATCGACATAGTGATACTTGTCGTGACCGATCACGTCGAGCAGCCAGATGAAGCGCCCGGCCCAGCCGCCGCCCTCGTCGTCATAGACCACGTAGACCGCGTCTTTGCGATGGCCCAGTTCACCGAACAACGCCTCCAGATCAGCTTTCGCCGGCATCAGCCCCGGCGCCGGCGGCTGGCCGAGCTGGGTGCGTTTCGGGTCGACAAACCGTGCACCGGGCAAGTGGCCTTCGGCGTAGCGGGCGGCGCTAGTCAGATCCACCAGAATCAGTTCGCTGGAATCGAGGCGAGGGAGCAAGTCGCTCGGTTCGATGACGAGCGGCAAGCCAGAGAAGTCAGACATGTGAGGTCTCCAGAGCACAAAGGGGGGGATTGTAGCGCAGCCTCACTGGCCACGGCTGCTAAAGCTGTGCAGGGCTTTTTCGATGCACTGCGCGGTTTTTCCGAAGGCTTGTACGGTGATGTCGGCGAACGGCCCGCCGCCCTGATCGGCGACGACGATCATGATCACCCGGCCATTGTTGACCAGCGAACGCAGGAACACATGCTCGCCCCGGAACAACGTGCGCAGGCCCGGCGGCAACAGCGCGGAGAACTGTGCGTTGTTGTCCGGGGTGATCCGCACTTGCGCCTGTTGTGCGAGCAAGCGTTGCAACACCCTGCTCTGGCTGACGACAAAATTCAGCGCGGCGGCCTCTTTCGGCAAACCGTGGGTTTGATGCACGCGCAGATTGGATTGCGAGCGATCGGCCATCATGATCATCACCCGGCGCAGGCCGCTGGCTACCAGCGCATCGCGGGCGGCAACGGTCAGGCTCATGGCATTGGTAAAGCGACTCGGCGTCGTCAGCAGTTCGGCGCATTGCTGACGCCATTTGCTCAGGTCTTCGGCGCTCGGCGCGGCGGCGGGCAACAAACCGGCCGGCAAACGACGGGTGCCCCACGGCCACAACAATGAAACCGCCGGGTGCCACAAGTCAGGCATCGCATGCTGGCGAGCGCTGTTGGCGGCTTGCTGGTGCAACTGTTGTTGCACCTCGTCCATCGTGATCTGCAGATAAAGGCTGGTCAGATATTGCCAGCGCTCACTGTGCGGACTGTCCCAGGCCTGTTGCGCCGACAGCGCCAGACCGTTGGCCAGCAGCACCGTGTTGGCTGGCTGATTGAGCCAGCGACGCAGGGTCGGATCGTCATCGAGGCGATTCTGTTGGCGCAGCGGGTGTTCGCTGTCGCGGGCAATGCGCAGCACTTTCACCAGTTCGCGCTGTTCAGTGAGCAACAATTTATAGCCTTGCTGGACCCAGATCGGCAGATGCCAGGCCGCGACCAGAGCTTCAGCAACTTTCAGCAGGCGCACGCCAAACAATTGCTTCTCGACAGTGCGAGCCGATTCGCCTTTGTGGATTACCCGCAGTTCCCACTCTTCAAGCAGTTGTGGGTAAGTCAGCGCCAACGGCCACAGCGGCGACAGAAACAACAGGCTGCCCCAATGAATGTCCTGCCACAGCCGCGCCAGGCGACTGGCGAAAAAACCGTTGGCCTGTTGCGAGGCGTGCTGGCTGATCATCTGCAGTTGGCGCAGGGCCTTGGGGATCTGCATCTGCGGTTCGGCCGGCAGGCGTGCGAGCAATTCTTCGGTGCGGGCGAGGCCCAGACGATTGATCGCAACCTCAAGATTTTCCGCCGGCGTGGCCATGTTGCCGTGGGTGTGACGATTCGCCTCACGGATGATGCTCAAGGCCAGCGCCGGGCTGTCCTGCATCAGGTCGGCAATGTCGCGAATCGAGCTGCGGTTATCGCGGATCGCCCGGCAAACCTTGTCGTGAGCCTCTTGTGGCACGGGCAAGCGGACGCTGTCTAGCAGCTTGACCCAGCCCTCGAGAGTGGTCGGTTTTGCGTGTGGGACGTTCGTTTCATTAGCCATGTCTGGACGGGATCTTCACTGACTGTAGACGCGCCCGGCATGGGCTAAATTGGCTTTTCGCCTGAACTGGCTATAGTCTGGCGCAGTTTTGCCGATAAGTAGAAGAAGAGATTTTTTAACTTCCGAATATGACCTTGAACCCGACTCAGTAAGTACTTTCCTACCTATGGCTAAAATTATCGGCATCATCGTCGTATTCGCGAGCGTGCTCGGCGGATACGTGCTCTCCCACGGCAAGATTGCCGCCCTGATCCAGCCTTTCGAGGTAATGATCATCGGTGGTGCGGCCCTTGGTGCATTCCTCCAGGCCAACCCCGGTTACATGACGATGCACGTGCTCAAGAAATCCCTGAGCATGTTCAGTTCGCGCTTCAGCCACACTTTCTATCTGGAAGTGCTCGGCCTGATCTACGAGATCCTCAACAAGAGTCGCCGCGAAGGCATGATGGCCATCGAAGGCGACATCGAAGACGCCGCCGCGAGCCCGATCTTCGCCAAGTACCCGGCTGTTCTTAAAGATGAGCGCATGACTGCGTTCATCTGCGATTACCTGCGCATCATGTCCTCCGGCAACATGGCTCCACACGAGCTGGAAGGCCTGTTCGACATGGAGCTCTACAGCCTGAAGGAAGACCTCGAACACCCATCCCACGCGGTGAACGGCATCGCCGACGCCATGCCGGGTTTCGGTATCGTCGCGGCGGTACTGGGTATCGTGGTGACCATGGCTTCCTTGGGTGAAGGCGATCAGAAATCCATCGGTCTGCACGTAGGTGCGGCGCTTGTGGGTACTTTCTTCGGTATTCTCGCGGCGTACGGTTTCTTCGGCCCGCTGGCGCACTCCCTGGCCCACGATGCCAAGGAAGAGCTGAACGTCTACGAAGCCATCAAGGCTTCGCTGGTGGCTTCGGCCTCCGGCATGCCGCCATCGCTGGCGGTGGAGTTCGGTCGCAAGGTTCTGTACCCGGCGCACCGTCCAAGCTTCGCCGAGCTGGAACAAGCCGTTCGCGGTCGCTAAGAAATGGAAAATAATCAGCCGATAATCATCAAGCGCGTCAAGCGCATAGCCGGCGGGCATCACGGCGGGGCGTGGAAAATCGCCTTCGCCGACTTCGCCACGGCGATGATGGCGTTCTTCCTGGTGTTGTGGCTGCTGTCCACCGCAACGCCTGAGCAGAAGATCGCCATCGCCGGTTACTTCAAGGACCCGGTCGGCTTCTCCGAAAGCGGCACGCCGTACATCATCGATCTGGGCGGCACGCCGACGCTGGCGCCGGAAAACACCCTCAACCCCGAGGTGAAATCCCAGCCGCAACCGGACAAGGTCACGGTCGACACCGAACAGGTCGAGGGCATGGCCGAGCAGGTTGAGAAGGAACGTCTGGAACTGCTTTTGCAAGAACTGCAGAACAAGGTCGACGAGAACCCGCAACTGCAGAAATTCAAGGACCAGATCCTCTTCGAGATCACGCCGAACGGCTTGCGCATCCAGATCATGGACGCCGAGAACCGGCCGATGTTCGACTCCGGTTCCGCACGCCTGAAGCCGTACTTCGAAGACATCCTGCTGGCCATGGCCGACACCATCAAAGCGGTGCCGAACAAGATCAGCATCAGCGGCCACACCGACGCCAAGCCCTACGTTGGCAATGGCGATTTCGGCAACTGGGAGTTGTCGGCCAACCGTGCCAACGCCGCCCGGCGTGCGTTGGTGGCGGGCAGCTATCCGGATGCGCAAGTGGCGCGAGTGGTCGGTTACGCCTCGTCGGCGCTGTTCGACAAAGAGAACCCGTTCAACCCGGTCAACCGCCGCATCGACATCGTCGTCCTGACCAAGAAGGCGCAAGCCGCCATCGAAGGTTCGCAAGGTGCCGATCCGGCGAAACCGGCGGATCAAGGCCAGAACGGCGCCGCTCCGGCGACGCCGGTCGATCCGAACGCACTGCCGGCGGATCAGCAACCGGTGCCGGCACATGAGCTGCGCGAACGTTTGAACCTGTTCGACGACGCAGCGCCCAAACCGGCCGCACCGGGCAGTGCGGCGCCAAACCCGGAGCCTGCTGCTCCCGCCACTGCACCGGCTCCCGCGCCGAAACAGTGACCCACAAAAAAGCCGACAGCGATGTCGGCTTTTTTGTGTCCAGCGACGACTGGGCACACTTTTGATCAGCCTCTCACGGATAATCCCCGTCAGGTTGCTCACAGGTGTTTTGCTCGAAATGGCCAGCTATCTATTCAAAGCCTTCTAATCACAGGGAGTCGTGACGATGGAAAATCAGACAATCTTTTCGCTGCAGCAGCAATTTGACGGATTGGCGCAACGGATTCCTGGCGAAGGTATCGAGTTCTGGTTCGCTCGCGAGCTGCAGGAACCACTGGGTTATGCTCGCTGGGAAAACTTTTTCACTGTTGTCCAGCGGGCGATAGCTTCGTGTGAGGCCACCGGCGTGGATGCCCTCGATCATTTTCGTGGCGTTACGAAATTGATCGACATTGGCAAAGGTGGGCAACGGGCCGTCGACGACTTCATGCTCACGCGTTATGCCTGCTATTTGATTGCGCAAAATGGCGATCCGCGTAAGCAGCCAATTGCCTTCGCTCAGAGCTATTTCGCACTACAAACGCGCAAGCAAGAGTTGATTGAAGACCGCATGCGTTTGCAGGCCCGCTTCGATGCTCGTGATCGCTTGCGCGAATCGGAAAAAGAACTGTCGCAGAATATTTATGAACGAGGTGTCGATGATGAGGGTTTTGCCCGCATTCGATCCCGGGGAGATGCAGCGCTTTTCGGTGGGCAAACGACTCAAGCGATGAAGGATCACTACGGCATTATCAAGAGTCGGCCGCTTGCTGATTTTCTGCCTACATTGACAATCGCCGCGAAGAACCTAGCCACTGAAATGACTAATCACAATGTGCTTCAGGTTGATTTAAAGGGTGAGTCGGCCATTGCGCGGGAACATGTGCAGAACAATTTGAGTGTTCGCGACATGCTGGATCAGCGCGGAATAAAACCCGAGGAGCTCCCAGCTGAAGAAGACATTCGCAAGCTCGAACGCCGGGTTAAATCACAGGAAAAAAGCATTGCCAAACAGGCGCCGAAGTTACCAGCCGAATGATTTTAAGAAGTCCGTTGGAGTGATCGCATTGATAAGCAAAAGCCGCAGTCACCTGCGGCTTTTTTTGATCTGACGCTTTCCCAGCGCCAGCCTTACTGGCGATGTTGTTTAGTAACCGTTTTCCGGCAGGCTGGCGATGATTGAGCGGTAGCTGTTCATCCGTTGCTGCTGCACGCGGCCGTCTTCCAGAGCCTTGAGCAGGGCGCAGCCCGGTTCGCGGTCGTGTTTGCAGTCGCGGAAGCGGCAGGTGCCGAGCAGGTCGTTGAACTCGATGAAGCCGGCTTCTACATCGGCACGGCTGACGTGGCCGAGACCGAATTCACGGATACCCGGGGAGTCGATCAGCTCGCCGCCGCCCGGGAAGTGGAACAGGCGCGCGGTGGTCGTAGTGTGCGTGCCCTGGCCGGACAGTTCGGACAGCGGGCCGACGCGGGTTTCAACGTCCGGCAGCAGGCTGTTGACCAGCGACGACTTGCCGACGCCGGACTGGCCGACGAATACGCTGATGCGTCCGTCTAGCTGCTGCTGCAACTGTTCCATGCCATTGCCGTGGTGCGCGGACACTTCCAGTACCGGATAACCCAAGGTGCGGTAAACGGCCAGCAGCGCATTGAGCGCCGGCGCGTTCTGCTCGTCGATCAAGTCGAATTTGTTCAGCAGCAACAGCGGACGGATGCCGGCGTGCTCGGCTGCGACCAGATAGCGGTCGATCAGGTTGGCGTGCGGTTCGGGCAGCGGGGCGAAGACGATGACGATCATGTCGACGTTGGCGGCCACCGGTTTGAGCTGACCACGGCTGTCCGGGCGGCACAGTTCGGTGGTGCGCGGCAGTTGCGCGACGATCACGCCGATGCCCTGATTGCCGGCACGCCAGACTACCTGGTCGCCGGTCACCAGCGCTGGCAGGTTGGCGCGCAGGTGGCAACGGAACACCTGGCCGGCGAGTTCGCCGTCCTTGGCCTCGACCTCGACCTGCACACCGAAGTGAGCGATCACCAGACCGTGTTGCTCAGGGCCAAGGTCACCGCCCTCCAGGGCTTCGACAGCCGAGGATTCGCGTTTGGCGGCGCGGGCAGCGCGTTCGCCCTGAATCTTTTCGATGCGCCAGTTTTGACGACGATTGAGTTGGCGTTTGGCCATGGGTGTTCCGTCTGAAGAATGCAGCGATTAGGTAAAACGGCCGCGAGTTTAGCACGCCCGGGCATCGGCCTAGGCTAAACTGCGCAGCATTGCCTAGGAGCCCGAATATGCAAAACCCGCAGAATCTGATCTGGATCGACCTGGAAATGACCGGCCTCGATCCGGATAACGACGTGATCATCGAAATGGCCACCATCGTCACCGACAGTGATCTGAACACCTTGGCCGAAGGCCCGGTGATCGCCATCCATCACAGCGACGAAGTCCTCGCGCGTATGGACGAGTGGAATACCCGCACCCACGGCAACTCCGGCCTGACCCAGCGCGTGCGCGACAGCCGCATCAGCATGGCCGAAGCCGAAGCTGAAACCATCGCCTTCCTGGAGAAGTGGGTGCCGAAGGGCAAGTCGCCGATCTGCGGCAACAGCATCTGCCAGGATCGCCGCTTCCTTTATACCCACATGAAGGCGCTGGAAAGCTACTTCCATTACCGCAACCTCGACGTCTCGACGCTCAAGGAACTGGCCGCGCGCTGGGCGCCAGACGTACGCGACAGCTTCAAGAAGGGCAGCACTCACCTGGCGCTGGACGACATTCGCGAATCGATCGCCGAGCTGCAGCATTACCGCAAGCACTTCATCAAGTTCTGATTGGGCGGTGTCTGCCCTGACGTCTTCGCGAGAAAGCCCGCTCCCACCCTTTGGAATGCGTTCCCCCTGTGGGTGCGGGCTTGCTCGCGAAGAGGGCGTCAGATTCTCCGGAAGATTCCAATCAGAAATGCAGCCCGGAGCACGCCCCCTTCTGGTGCGGCGCCGAAATGGCTAGACTGCGCGCCTTCCTGCCTGGATCGCCATCATGTTGCTGATGCTCTACCTCGTCGCCATTACTGCCGAAGCCATGACTGGCGCGTTGTCTGCGGGCCGTCGCGGCATGGACTGGTTCGGTGTGGTGCTGATCGCCTGCGTCACGGCACTGGGCGGTGGTTCGGTGCGCGACGTGCTGCTCGGGCACTACCCGCTGACGTGGGTCAAACACCCGGAGTACCTGGTGCTGACTTCGGTGGCGGCGATGTTCACCGTGTTCACCGCACGCTGGATGCGCCACCTGCGCTCGCTGTTTCTGGTGCTCGACGCGGTCGGTCTGGTGGCCTTTACCCTGATCGGCTGCATGACCGCGCTGGAAATGGGCCACGGCATGCTGGTGGCCTCGGTCAGTGGCGTGATCACTGGCGTGTTCGGCGGCATCCTGCGCGACATCTTCTGCAACGACATCCCGCTGATCTTCCGCCGTGAGCTGTACGCCAGCGTTTCCTTCGCGGCCGCGTGGTGCTACATGTTGTGCCTGTATCTGAACGTGCCGAGCGAACAGGCGATTCTGATTACCCTGTTCGGCGGATTTCTATTGCGCCTGCTGGCGATTCGTTTCCACTGGGAAATGCCGAAGTTCGTTTACAACGACGCGCCTTGATCGACATGCTGTCGCGAAATGTCCTGTTTAGATTGTTGAATAGTTGGTGGCATGTAAATAGGGTAAAAATGGCATAAACGGGGTATTTAAAGTTTTAAATACCCCGTTTATGCCATTTTGTCCCCCTTTTAGCAGGTCATTTCGAATGCGCTCCCTTCATCCAGAGTTTCTCGCTGCTTTGCGCTTTAACGGATTGCAGATCTCGACGTTGCGGGCGTTGGGAGAGTTCCGAGGCAAGCAAAAACTATTCATCGCGCAATCGCCTCAGGTTTTAGACGATCTGAAACAACTTGCCGTGATCGAATCCACGGAATCATCCAGCCGTCTTGAGGGAGTGACCGTAGCGCCCGCTCGCTTGAAATCGCTAATGAGCAAAACCACCGATCCTCAAAGTCGATCCGAGCAGGAAATTGCGGGTTATCGGGATGCGCTGGCGCTCATCCATGAAGCTGCTGAGGACATGCCTTTTTCTGAAGGTGTCCTAAGGCAATTGCACGGTTTGCTTTACCGCTATTTACCCCAATCGGGTGGCGACTGGAAAGCGACAAACAATGACATCATCGAACGCAATCCCGACGGGACATCGCGGATTCGTTTTCAACCAGTGGCTGCGCATTTAACCCCTATAGCGATGAATGAATTGCTGATGCATTACCATCAAGCTGCGCAGCAAAATCTGGCTGACCCTCTCGTCCTGATACCGCTCACCATTCTGGACTTTCTGTGCATCCATCCTTTCTCGGACGGCAATGGCCGCGTTGCTCGTCTGCTGACTTTGTTACTGCTCTACCAGTTCGATTATCGAGTCGGGCGTTTTATAAGTCTTGAGCGGATATTTGAAGAGTCAAAAGAGGGTTATTACGAGACGTTGGAAATTAGCTCTCAACGGTGGCATGAGGGCACGCACGACGTACAACCATGGATGGATTATTTCTGGGGTGCATTACTTCGAGCGTACAAGGAGTTCGAAGACCGGGTGGGCACGATAGATAATCGACGAGGCGGAAAAAGTGATCGAGTCAGAGAGCTAGTCTTGAGCAGAAACCTGTCGTTCTCGATTACAGATATTGAGGAGTCTTGTCCGGGAGTGAGCCGAGACACAGTACGTTCGGTTTTGCGCGCCCTGAAGGCCGACGGATTGATTGAGCCGACCGGTAAAGGACGTAGCGCGAAATGGAGAAAACCAGTCTGAGCTCAGCGATAACGTTAGCTGCTGCGCTCGGCGTGCTGCTTCAACGCCCACTCCACATGCTCGCGTACCAGCTCTGACGGATAGTCGCGGCGCGCCTTCAACGCCTCCAGCACCGGAATGCTTGACGGCGCATTGCCCAGTCCCACGGCCAGATTGCGCAACCAGCGCTCATAACCGGCACGGCGCAGTGGCGAGCCTTCGGTGCTGCTGAGGAACTTGTCCTCATCCCACATGAACAGTTCGGCCAGTTCGGCATTGTCCAGATTGTGTCGCGGCTTGAAGTCGCTTTCGCCGGAGGGTCGGGCGAAGCGGTTCCACGGGCAGACGATCTGGCAGTCATCGCAGCCGAACACGCGATTGCCGATCAACGGGCGCAGGTCTTCGGGGATGGCGTTTTTCAGTTCGATGGTCAGATAGGAAATGCAGCGTCGCGCATCCAGCACATAGGGGCCGACGAAGGCGTTGGTCGGGCAGATGTCGAGACATGCGGTGCAGCGGCCGCAATGTTCGCTGCTGTACGGATCATCCACTGGCAGCGGCAGGTCGACGAACAGTTCGCTGAGAAAGAAATAGCTGCCGGCCTTGCGGTTCAGCACCAGCGTGTTTTTACCGATCCAGCCCAGCCCGGCCTGTTCGGCGATGGCTTTTTCCAGCACCGGGGCACTGTCGACAAAGGCGCGAAAACCGAACGGGCCGATCTCGGACTGAATCCTGTCGGCCAATTGTTGAACGCGTTTACGGATCAATTTGTGGTAATCGCGGCCCAAGGCATAACGCGATACGTAGGCTTTTTCCGGTTCGGCCAGGCGTTTGGCCATTTCGGTATCGCCGGGCAGGTAGTCCATGCGCAGCGAAACCACGCGCAAAGTGCCGGGAACCAGTTCTTCGGGGTGCGAGCGTTTGCTGCCGTGGGCGCCCATGTAGTCCATTTCGCCGTGGTAGCCGGCGGCGAGCCAGCGCTCCAGGTGCTGCTCATGCTCGGCGAGATCGAGGCCGCTGATGCCGACTTGCTGAAAGCCCAGTTCGCGCCCCCAATCCTTGATCGATTGGGCGAGGGCGGGCAGGTCTGTGGTGATGGCGGACATGAGGCGAGAGAAACCGGAGCTGAGGTGCGTATAATTCTGCCAGACATCGGAGCCCGAAGACGCATGCCGCACACGAAAGATGAATTACCCGACGCGCTGTACCGCGCCGCACAGGTGCGCGAACTCGATGCGCGGCTGATCGCTGCCGGCACGCCGGGCTTCGAATTGATGCAGCGGGCGGCGCGCGCAACCTGGCGCGCGCTGGTGCGGCAATGGCCGACAGCCAATGAGCTGACCGTGCTGGCGGGGCGTGGCAACAATGCAGGTGACGGTTATCTGGTCGCGGCGCTGGCGCTTCGGGCTGGCTGGACGGTTCAGGTGTTGGCGGTCGGTGACCCGCAGCGTTTACAGGGTGACGCCGCGCTGGCCCATTCCGAGGCGTTGGCTGAAGGCGTCACCGTGCAGGGCTGGAGTGCGCAAAGCGAACTGCACGGTGTCATCGTCGATGCCTTGCTGGGCACAGGCCTGAGCGGTGAGGTGCGCGAACCGTATGCGTCAGCCATCAATGCAATCAACGCCAGCGGCTTGCCCGTTACCGCAGTCGATATTCCCTCTGGGCTGTGCGCGGATACCGGTCGGGTATTGGCTGTCGCGGTGCGCGCCGACCTGACGGTGACCTTTATTGGCCTGAAGCCTGGACTGTTCACCGGCGACGCGGCGGATCATGTGGGTGACATGGTATTCAACGATCTGCAAGCCACGGCCGAAACCTATCGTGACATTCCTGTCAGTGCTCGACGCCTGAACACGGCTAATCTGCCGCGTCTGACTGCGCGTGCACCGACCGCACACAAAGGTCGATTCGGCCATGTGCTGCTGATCGGCGGCGATCACGGTTTCGGTGGGGCGATCCTGCTGAGTGCCGAGATGGCCTTGCGCAGTGGCGCGGGCATGGTTTCGCTGGCCACTCGCCCGGAGCATGTCCCGGCGGCGCTGACTCGCGTGCCGGAAACGATGGCGCTCGGTGTGTCCTCGGCCAATCAGTTGATGGGATTGCTGGAAAAGGTTTCGGTGCTCGTCGTCGGGCCGGGGCTGGGGCAGGCGAGTTGGGGGCGGGCGTTATTGTCTGCTGCGGCCAACGCGCCCTTGCCGCAAGTCTGGGACGCGGACGCGTTGAACCTGTTGGCGAGTGGTTTCGTCAGCCTGCCCAAGGACTGCGTGATCACTCCGCATCCGGGCGAGGCGGGGCGTTTGCTGGGAATCAGCACCGCGCAAGTGCAGGCCGATCGTCCTGCTGCGGCATTCGCATTGAGCAAAAAATATACAGCGGTGGTGGTGCTCAAGGGTGCCGGCAGCCTGATCGCCCATCCCGATGGGCGTCTGGCGTTGTGTCATCAGGGCCATCCGGCCATGGCCACTGCCGGTCTCGGCGATGTGCTGGCGGGTTTGACCGGCGCGTTGCTGGCGCAAGGCATGGACGGCTTTGATGCCGCGTGTCTGGCCGTCTGGCTGCATGCCAATGCAGGAATGCAACAAGGTAAATTCGGCCGTGGGTTGGCGGCCAGTGATCTGATTCCAGCCATTCGTCAGTTGTTGGAGGAGCATGCACCGTGTCTGAAGTAACCCTGTACCTGGCCGATGAACAGGCCATGAGCGACTTTGGCGCACGGATCGCCCGCGTTACCCAAGGCCATGGCCTGATTTTCCTCGAGGGTAATCTGGGCATGGGTAAAACCACGCTGTCACGAGGGATCATTCGTGGCCTGGGGCATGTCGGGGCGGTAAAGAGTCCGACATTCACGTTGGTCGAACCCTACGAAATCGGTGACATTCGCGCCTTTCATTTCGACCTGTATCGCTTGGTCGATCCGGAGGAGCTGGAGTTTCTCGGCATCCGCGACTATTTCGAAGATGACGCGCTGTGCCTGATCGAGTGGCCCGATAAAGGTGCAGGCTTTTTGCCAAAGCCTGACCTGACCATTACCATTAGCCCGCAAGACAGCGGGCGTTCGCTGAAAATTTTATCCCAGAGCTCGCGTGGCGAGGCCTGGTGTGCCGCTTTGGCATTGGAATCCAATTAAATGATGGGGTTAGGTATGCGCTTTCGCGCGTTGGTGGCTGCCGCTGGACTGATATTGATGGCAGTAACCGTCAACGCTGTGGCCGATTCAAAGGTCAACAGCGTGCGTTTGTGGCGAGCGCCGGATAACACGCGACTGGTCTTCGACCTCAGCGGCCCGGTACAGCACAGCGTCTTCACCCTGACTGCCCCGGACCGGTTGGTCATCGACATCAATGGCGCCACGCTGGGCGCGCCGCTGAAGCTGCAGACCGCTAATACACCGATCACCGCCATGCGCTCGGCGCAACGTACGCCGACAGACTTGCGGGTGGTTATCGACCTGAAAAAAGCCGTCACGCCGAAAAGCTTCTCGCTGGCGCCGAACGGACAGTACGGCAACCGTCTGGTGGTCGATCTGTTCGATAACCCGGCCGACGCTGAACCGGCGCCTGCGCCGACGCCTTCGGTCGCGACCGTGCCGGCAGTGCCGGTGACCCCGACAGAACCCGCGATCAAGCTGCCGCCAGCCCCGGCCGGCAAACGCGACATCATTGTGGTGATCGACGCCGGCCACGGTGGCGAAGACCCGGGTGCGTCCGGCTCACGCGGTCAGCGCGAGAAAGATGTGGTGCTGCAAATCGCCCGCGAACTGCAGCGCCAAGTCAACGGCATGAAAGGCTTCCGCGCCGAACTGACCCGTACCGGCGACTATTTCATTCCGCTGCGCGGCCGTACCGAAATCGCCCGCAAAAAGGGCGCCGACCTGTTTGTTTCGATTCACGCCGACGCTGCGCCGTCTGCGGCAGCCTTCGGTGCTTCGGTCTTTGCCCTGTCTGATCGCGGCGCCACGTCGGAGACTGCCCGTTGGCTGGCCGACAGCGAAAACCGCTCCGACCTGATCGGTGGTGCCGGAAACGTCAGCCTCGACGACAAGGACCGCATGCTCGCGGGCGTGTTGCTCGACCTGTCGATGACTGCCTCGCTCACCTCCAGCCTCAATGTCGGTCAAAAAGTCCTGACCAACATTGGTCGCGTGACCCCGCTGCACAAGCAACGTGTGGAACAGGCCGGGTTCATGGTGTTGAAGTCGCCGGATATCCCGTCGATTTTGGTCGAAACCGGCTTCATCTCAAACGCCAACGAAGCGAACAAACTCTCGGCATCGAGCCACCAGCAAGCGCTGGCGCGTTCGATCAGCAGCGGCGTGCGTCAGTTCTTCCAGCAGAACCCGCCACCGGGGACCTACATTGCCTGGCTGCGTGACTCCGGCAAGATCGCCCAAGGCCCGCGCGACCACCGCGTAAGCCCGGGCGAAACGCTGGCGATGATCGCCGTGCGTTATCAGGTGTCGCCGGCAACGCTGCGCAGCGCCAACAATCTGAAAAGCGATGATCTGAAGGCCGGTCAGCACCTGACCATTCCGGGCACCGAACTGGCGTCCAAAGAATGAACCAGCTCTTGAACGCTGCCCGCATCGAACTGCTCAGCCCGCGGCTGGCGAACCAGATTGCCGCCGGTGAGGTGGTCGAGCGCCCGGCCTCGGTGATCAAGGAGTTACTGGAAAACAGCCTCGACTCCGGTGCCAAACGTATTGATGTCGATGTCGAACAGGGCGGCGTCAAGCTGCTGCGCGTTCGCGATGACGGCAGCGGCATTTCCGCCGATGACCTGCCGCTGGCGCTGGCCCGTCACGCCACCAGCAAGATCCGCAATCTGGAAGACCTCGAACAGGTGATGAGCCTGGGTTTTCGCGGTGAGGCATTGGCGTCGATCAGTTCCGTTGCACGCCTGACTCTGACGTCGCGCACCCGCGATGCCGATCAGGCCTGGCAAGTCGAAACCGAAGGACGCGACATGGCGCCCCGCGTGCAGCCAGCGGCGCATCCGGTCGGCACCTCGGTGGAAGTCCGCGACCTGTTCTTCAACACCCCGGCGCGGCGCAAATTCCTCAAGACCGAAAAAACCGAATTCGATCACCTGCAAGAAGTGATCAAGCGTCTGGCGTTGGCGCGTTTCGACGTGGCGTTCCATCTGCGTCACAACGGCAAGACCATCCTCAGCCTGCACGAGGCCCATGATGATGCTGCCCGCGCGCGGCGTGTGGCGGCGATCTGCGGTGCGGGTTTCCTTGAGCAGGCGTTGCCGATCGAGATCGAGCGCAACGGTCTGCACCTGTGGGGCTGGGTCGGTCTGCCGACCTTCAACCGCAGCCAGGCGGATTTGCAGTATTTCTTTGTCAACGGCCGGGCGGTGCGCGACAAACTGGTTGCCCACGCTGTGCGTCAGGCCTACCGCGACGTGCTGTTCAACGGTCGGCATCCGACGTTTGCGCTGTTTTTCGAAGTCGATCCGGCGGCGGTAGACGTCAACGTGCACCCGACCAAGCACGAAGTGCGCTTCCGTGACGGGCGCATGGTGCATGATTTCCTCTACGGCACGCTTCACCGGGCATTGGGTGATGTGCGTCCGGAAGATCAGCTTGCCGGGTCAGTCACAACCGCCGTCGTCCGGCCAACCGGTCTTGAGGCCGGCGAATTCGGGCCGCAGGGTGAAATGCGTCTGGCCGCCAATGCGTTGCTCGAACAGCCACAGGCGCAACCGGCGCTCAATACGTCATCCGGGGCCAGTGCCGGCGGCGCCTATCAGTATCAATACACGCCGCGTCCGCAATCTGCGGTGCCACCGGCCGCTGAAGCTCAGGCCGCATATCGCGAGTTTTTCGCACCGCTGGCCGAGGCGAATGCCAATGCGCTGCCGGCCGGTCAGGAAGATATTCCGCCACTGGGCTACGCGCTGGCGCAACTCAAGGGTATTTATATTCTGTCCGAGAACGCCCAGGGGCTGGTGTTGGTGGACATGCACGCCGCTCATGAGCGGATCATGTACGAGCGCCTGAAAATCGCCATGGCCAGCGAAGGCCTGAGTGGCCAGCCGTTGCTGGTGCCGGAATCGCTGGCGGTCAGTCAGCGTGAGGCCGACTGCGCTGAAGAGCACGCTGCGTGGTTTCAGCGTCTGGGGTTCGAGTTGCAGCGTCTGGGCCCGGAAACATTGGCGATCCGCCAGATTCCGGCGTTGCTCAAGCAAGCCGAGGCCAATCGTCTGGTCGGCGACGTGCTGTCGGACTTGATGGAGTACGGCACCAGCGACCGGATTCAGGCACATCTCAACGAATTGCTCGGCACCATGGCCTGCCACGGCGCGATCCGCGCCAACCGGCGCCTGGCCCTGCCGGAAATGAACGGCCTGCTGCGGGACATGGAAAACACCGAGCGCAGCGGTCAATGCAACCATGGCCGACCGACCTGGACCCAGTTGGGCCTGGACGATCTGGACAAACTGTTCCTGCGCGGTCGTTGATGAGCCAGCTACCTCCAGCGATTTTCCTGATGGGCCCGACCGCTGCGGGCAAGACCGACCTGGCCATCGAGCTGACCAAAGTGCTGCCGTGCGAGCTGATCAGCGTCGATTCGGCGCTGGTCTACCGTGGCATGGACATCGGCACGGCCAAGCCTTCCAAAGAGCTGCTGGCTGAGCATCCGCACCGTTTGATCGATATTCTCGACCCGGCCGAGGCGTACTCGGCGGCGGATTTTCGTCGCGATGCCCTGCAAGCCATGGGCGAAATCACCGCACGCGGAAAAATTCCGCTGCTGGTGGGCGGCACGATGCTCTATTACAAGGCTTTGGTCGACGGTCTGGCGGACATGCCGGCGGCCGATCCCGCAGTGCGGGCGCAGATCGAAGAAGAGGCTGCACGCCTTGGCTGGCAAGCCCTGCACGATCAGTTGGCGGTCATCGACCCGGTGTCGGCGGCGCGGATTCACCCCAACGATCCGCAGCGCCTGAGTCGCGCGCTGGAAGTTTATCGGGTCAGCGGTCAGAGCATGACCGCCCTGCGTCAGCAACAATCTGCGCAAAGTACTGAAGCAGCCGCTTCGGGACTGCAACAATTGCCCTATACTGTCGCGAACTTGGCCATTGCCCCGGCAAATCGTCAGGTACTGCACGAGCGCATTAAACAAAGATTCACAAATATGTTGGAACAGGGATTCATCGACGAGGTCGTAGCCCTGCGTAAAAGAAGTGACCTGCATTCGGGGTTGCCGTCTATACGTGCGGTAGGCTACCGCCAAGTCTGGGATTACCTGGATGGCAAACTGACGCTGGCTGAAATGCAGGAGCGCGGCATTATTGCCACGCGCCAATTGGCCAAGCGCCAGTTCACCTGGCTGCGCAGCTGGGAAGATATACACTGGCTGGACAGTCTTGATTGCGACAATCTGCCACGCGCCTTGAAATACCTTGGGACCATCTCCATATTGAGCTGAGTCCTTGCAATTGCCGTCTATCCTTGGGGGTGTGACGGCCAAAGCCATCTGAATTACCTATTTTTATTATTGAATCCTTAAAGGAGTGCGGCACATGTCAAAAGGGCATTCGCTACAAGACCCTTACTTGAATACTTTACGTAAAGAGAAAGTTGGGGTTTCCATCTACCTGGTCAACGGTATCAAACTGCAAGGCACGATCGAGTCGTTCGACCAGTTCGTGATTCTGCTGAAAAACACCGTCAGCCAGATGGTTTACAAACACGCTATCTCGACAGTAGTGCCGGTTCGTCCAATTCGTCTGCCTAGCGCAACCGAATCCGAAGCAGGTGACGCTGAGCCAGGTAACGCCTGATAGGAGTCTCCTTTGTTCTTTGAGCGCCACGGTGGTGGTGAGCGAGTCATTCTCGTTCACTTGGATGGACAGGACCCTGAGGCGCGCGAAGATCCGCAGGAGTTTCAGGAATTGGCTAATTCGGCGGGCGCCGAGACCGTTGCGTTTTTTAACGTGCCGCGTCATCGGCCAACCGCCAAATTCCTGATTGGCAGCGGCAAGGTCGAGGAATTACGCGACCTGGTACACGCCGAAGAAGCCGATCTGGTGATCTTCAATCACACCCTCACGCCCAGTCAGGAGCGTAACCTCGAACGTGTTTTCGAGTGTCGCGTGATCGACCGCACCGGTCTGATTCTCGATATTTTCGCCCAGCGCGCCCGTACCCATGAAGGCAAGCTCCAGGTCGAACTGGCCCAGCTTGACCATATGAGTACCCGTCTGGTTCGCGGCTGGACTCACCTTGAACGTCAGGGTGGTGGCATCGGCATGCGTGGTCCGGGTGAAACCCAGTTGGAAACCGACCGCCGTCTGCTGCGGGTTCGCCTGCGTCAGATCAAGGGCCGCCTGGAAAAAGTGCGCAGTCAGCGCGAGCAGTCGCGTCGCGGCCGTTCCCGTGCGGATATTCCTACCGTTTCGCTGGTGGGCTATACCAACGCCGGTAAATCCACACTCTTCAATAACGTGACGAAATCCGACGTGTACGCGGCCGACCAGCTGTTCGCCACGCTGGATCCGACCCTGCGCCGTCTGGAGCTCGATGACCTGGGGCCGATTGTCCTCGCCGACACGGTGGGCTTCATTCGCCACCTGCCGCACAAGCTGGTCGAGGCATTTCGGTCTACGCTCGAAGAGTCGAGCAACTCTGACCTGCTGTTGCACGTGATTGATGCGGCCGAACCGGATCGCATGTTGCAGATCGAGCAGGTGATGGTGGTGCTGGGCGAGATTGGCGCCCAGGACTTGCCGATCCTCGAGGTCTATAACAAACTCGATTTGCTTGAAGGCGTTGAGCCACAAATCCAGCGCGACGAAAACGGCAGGCCGCAACGGGTCTGGCTCTCGGCGCGTGACGGCAGTGGTCTGGAATTGCTGGAGCAAGCCATTGCCGAGTTGTTGGGCAGTGACTTGTTTGTCGGAACCTTGCGGTTGCCTCAGCGTTTTGCGCGGCTGCGTGCACAGTTCTTCGAACTGGGCGCGGTACAGAAAGAAGAATACGACGAAGAAGGTGTCAGCTTGCTGGCCGTTCGATTGCCGCGCTCGGAGCTCAATCGACTGGTCAGTCGTGAAGGCGTTGTGCCGACGGAGTTCATCGAGCAACACACTTTGCAATAAAAGCCTGAAAAAGCGGTTGTGCCGCAACGGCAGGCATTCTGTAGCATTGGTCGGCGCGCCGTGGGTGCGTCTTTGCTTTATCAGATGGAGAGCGCTATGGCTTGGAATGAGCCGGGTGGCAACTCGAATAATCAGGATCCTTGGGGTGGCAAGCGCCGCAATAACGGCGACCGCAAGGGGCCACCGGATCTCGACGAGGCCTTCCGAAAGCTGCAGGAAAGCCTGAACGGGTTGTTCGGTGGTGGTAAGAAACGCGGTGGTGATGACGGCGGTGGTTCGGGCAGGAGTGGTGGCGGCTTTGGCGGCCTGCTCGGCATCGGCCTCGTGGTGTTGGCGGCTGTCTGGCTGTACAGCGCGGTCTATGTAGTCGACGAGCAGGAGCAAGCCGTGGTGCTGCGCTTCGGCAAGTATTACGAGACTGTGGGCCCGGGTCTGAACATCTACTTCCCGCCGATCGATAAAAAGTACATGGAAAACGTCACGCGTGAGCGTGCCTACACCAAGCAGGGCCAGATGCTGACCGAAGACGAGAACATCGTCGAAGTGCCGCTGACCGTGCAGTACAAGATCAGCAACCTGCAGGACTTCGTGCTGAACGTCGATCAGCCGGAAATCAGCCTGCAACATGCGACCGACAGCGCCCTGCGCCACGTGGTGGGTTCGACCGCCATGGACCAGGTGCTGACCGAAGGTCGTGAATTGATGGCCAGCGAAATCAAGGAGCGTCTGCAACGTTTCCTCGATACCTATCGCACCGGTATCACCGTCACTCAGGTCAACGTACAGAGCGCAGCGGCACCGCGCGAAGTGCAGGAAGCCTTCGACGACGTGATCCGCGCCCGTGAAGACGAGCAGCGTTCGCGCAACCAGGCTGAAACCTACGCCAACGGCGTGGTGCCGGAGGCCCGTGGTCAAGCCCAGCGTATCCTTGAGGATGCCAACGGTTACCGTGACGAAACGGTCTCGCGCGCCAAGGGTGAGGCTGATCGCTTTACCAAGCTGGTTGCCGAGTATCGCAAGGCACCTGAAGTCACCCGCCAGCGTCTGTACCTGGACACCATGCAGGAAGTCTTCAGCAGCACCAGCAAGGTACTCGTGACCGGCAACAAGAATGGCCAGAGCAACCTGCTTTATCTGCCGTTGGACAAAATGATTCAGAACAGTTCGGGCAGCAATGCGCCGGTCACCGGTTCGGCCGCGGCCAGCAACACGGATGTCACGCCGCACGTCACTGACCTGCCGCAGTCGCGCACAAGGGAGACCCGCTGATGAGCAATAAATCGCTGATCGCCCTGATCGTTGGCGTTGTTGTGGTACTGGTTGGCTGGAACTGCTTCTACATCGTGGCTCAGACTGAGCGTGCGGTGTTGCTGCAGTTCGGTCGTGTGGTGCAGGCGGATGTCCAGCCGGGTCTGCATGTGAAAGTGCCTTACGTTAACCAGGTGCGTAAATTCGACGCACGTCTGATGACGCTGGATGCACCGACACAGCGTTTCCTGACCCTGGAAAAGAAAGCCGTGATGGTCGATGCCTACGCCAAGTGGCGCGTGAAAGATGCCGAGCGCTTCTACACCGCGACATCGGGCCTCAAGCAGATCGCCGACGAGCGTCTGTCCCGTCGTCTGGAATCCGGTCTGCGTGACCAGTTCGGCAAGCGCACCCTGCACGAAGTGGTGTCGGGTGAACGTGATGCGCTGATGGCTGACATCACTGCGTCGCTGAACAAGATGGCGGAAAAAGAGCTGGGTATCGAAGTGGTCGATGTCCGGGTCAAGGCCATCGATCTGCCGAAAGAAGTGAACCGCAGCGTGTTCGAACGTATGAGCACCGAGCGTGAGCGTGAAGCTCGCGAGCACCGCGCCAAGGGTAACGAGCTGGCTGAAGGCATCCGTGCCGACGCCGATCGTCAACGCCGCGTGTTGCTGGCTGAAGCCTATCGTGAATCCGAAGAGATTCGCGGTGATGGTGATGCCCAGGCCGCTGCGATCTATTCCAAGGCCTACGGTCAGGATCAGGAGTTCTACGGCTTCTACCGTAGCCTGCGCGCCTACCGTGAAAGCTTCGCGAACAAATCCGACGTCCTGGTCCTCGACCCAAGCAGCGACTTTTTCCGTTACCTGGAAAAGTCCAAGCCTTGATACGACGTTGACCTGAATCATTCCGCCCGGCGGCTAAAACCACGGGCGGGGTGATCCTTTGGGAAAACGTGTGTATGATGCGGCAGCCGGGAAATTCCCGGCTTTTTTGCGTCTGCACGTTTGATTGCTGTTTTTGCTGCAGAACATCGGGTTGAATGGCCCGGACAGTTTTTCGAGGAAAGTGATGGGCGAAGCCGGTATCAGGCCTTTCGCCGCGTCGTTCATGCGCGTGCGTTTTGAACGGACCGGTCATTTTCTGCTTCACTCAAGGCTCGCCCTCGGGCTGGCCGCCCGGATCAAAGGGGAATGGCGTAATGGCAACGGTAGACCGCTGGCTGCTGCCAGATGGCATCGAAGAAGTACTGCCACCGGAAGCGGCGCGCATTGAAGTTGCGCGTCGTCAGGTGTTGGATCTGTTCCAGAGCTGGGGTTACGAGTTTGTCGTGACTCCCCATATCGAGTACCTGGAATCCCTGCTGACCGGCGCGGGCCAGGACCTGGATCTGCGTACCTTCAAGGTCATCGACCCGCAATCGGGCCGGCAGATGGGTTTCCGTGCCGACATCACGCCGCAAGTAGCGCGCATCGATGCGCACACCCTGCGCCGCGAAGGCCCGAGCCGTCTGTGCTATGCCGGCAGCGTGCTGCATGCCCAGCCGCGGGCACTGTCGTCCTCGCGCAGCCCGATCCAGTTGGGCGCCGAGTTGTACGGCGATGCCAGCCCGAGCAGCGACGTCGAAGTCATCAGCCTGATGCTGGCCATGCTGCAACTGGCCGATGTGCCGGACGTGCACATGGACCTTGGTCATGTCGGCATCTACCGTGGTCTGGCGCGCGCCGCCGGACTGTCCGGTGAAGTCGAGCAGCAGTTGTTCGATGCGTTGCAACGCAAGGCCATCGACGAGGTCATTACCCTGACCGAAGGCCTGCCGGCCGATCTGTCCGGCATGCTGCGTGCGCTGGTTGATCTGTGCGGCGGCCGCGAAGTATTGAGTGCTGCCCGGGAGCGTCTGGCCAATGCGCCGGCGCCGGTGCTGGCAGCGCTGGAAGATTTGCTGGCGATTGCCGAGCGTCTGTCGGTGCGCTTCCCGGAGCTGCCACTGTACTTTGACCTCGGCGAGTTGCGCGGTTACCACTACCACACCGGTGTGGTGTTCGCCGTATTTGTGCCGGGCGTTGGCCAGTCCATCGCTCAGGGTGGTCGCTACGACGACATCGGCGCCGACTTCGGTCGCGCCCGTCCGGCTACAGGCTTCTCCACCGATTTGAAAACCCTGGTGACCCTGGGGCGTGCTGAGATCGAGCTACCGTCTGGCGGTATCTGGATGCCTGACAGTACGGATGCGGCACTCTGGCAGCAGGTTTGTCAGTTGCGCAGTGAGGGTCAGCGTGTCGTTCAGGCCTTGCCTGGACAACCTTTGGCCGCCGCCCGTGATGCGGACTGCGACCGGCAATTGATTCAGCAGAACGGGCTTTGGCAAGTTTCGCCACTGGCTTCTTGAGTTTTCCTGCCGGCCATCGCCGGCACCAAGTTTGCGCGAATGAGGACAAGTGTTATGGGTAAGAATGTCGTAGTCCTGGGCACCCAGTGGGGTGATGAGGGCAAAGGCAAGATCGTTGATCTGCTGACCGAACATGCTGCCGCCGTAGTGCGCTACCAAGGTGGCCACAACGCGGGCCACACGCTGGTGATCGACGGCGAAAAAACCGTCCTGCACCTGATTCCGTCGGGCGTGCTGCGCGAAGGTGTGCAGTGCCTGATCGGCAACGGCGTGGTGGTTGCACCCGACGCCCTGCTGCGCGAGATCACCAAGCTGGAAGAGAAAGGCGTACCGGTGCGCGAGCGCCTGCGTATCAGCCCGTCCTGCCCGCTGATCCTGTCCTTCCACGTGGCGCTGGATCAGGCCCGTGAAAAGGCCCGTGGCGAGCTGAAGATCGGTACCACCGGTCGCGGCATCGGCCCGGCATACGAAGACAAGGTTGCTCGTCGTGGCCTGCGCGTTGGCGACCTGCTCAACATGCCGCGTTTCGAAGACAAGCTGCGTGAACTGGTGGATTACCACAACTTCATGCTGGTCGGTTACTACAAAGAGCCTGCCATCGAGTTCGAAAAGACCCTGGCCGAGTGCAAAGAATACGCTGAGCTGCTCAAGCCGCTGATGCTCGACGTTACCGCTGAGCTGCACGACCTGCGTCGCGCCGGCAAAGACATCATGTTCGAAGGCGCCCAGGGTTCGTTGCTCGACATCGACCACGGTACCTACCCGTATGTGACCAGCTCCAACACCACCGCCGGTGGCGTGGCGACCGGTTCGGGCGTTGGCCCGATGTTTCTGGATTACATCCTGGGCATCACCAAGGCTTACACCACTCGCGTCGGTTCGGGCCCATTCCCGACCGAACTTTTTGACGAAGTCGGTGCACACCTGGCCAAGCAAGGTCACGAATTCGGTGCGACCACTGGCCGTGCCCGTCGTTGCGGCTGGTTCGACGCCGTTATCCTGCGTCGCGCTATCGATGTGAACAGCATCTCGGGCATCTGCCTGACCAAGCTGGACGTACTCGACGGCCTGGAAACCATCAACATCTGCGTCGGCTACAAAGATGCACAAGGCAACGCCGTTGCCCCTACTGACGCTGACAGCTACGTCGGCCTTCAGCCTGTGTACGAAGAAGTGCCGGGCTGGACCGAGTCGACCGTGGGTGCCAAAACCCTGGAAGAGTTGCCGGCCAATGCTCGTGCCTACATCAAGCGCGTTGAAGAGTTGATCGGCGCGCCGATCGACATTATTTCGACGGGCCCGGATCGCAACGAAACCATCGTTCTGCGTCACCCGTTTGCTTGATAAGTTGTTGATGTAAAAAACAAAGGCCCCTTAATCGGGGTCTTTGTCGTTTATGCCTGTTGGACGGCATGACCTTTGCTGTGAATCTGTCTACAAGAGTGCCATCAAATTAATGGCGTCAGAAGTAGAGGTATTCACAGTGTCGGCCGTTCTCTCACTGTTACAAAGCCGTTTGTTGCGGCCTGTATTCGTTACCCTTGGTATCGCCCTTTTGGTGCAGGTATTGGTGGCGGTCGCCCTGACACGGAGCACCGTCACGGCGCTGGAAGCTGATCTGGCTGTGCGCCTCGGTGCCGACAGCCAGAAACTCTCTGGCGAACTGGAGCAGGCCGGGCGTGAAGTCACGTTGAGCCTCGACAGCTTGTCCGCCAGTACCCGTCAGCGTCTGACCGCCGGTTTGTCCTCGCGCCTGAAGGACGAGCAGGTGCAACTACGTGCGACGTTGGAAAAGGATCTGAAGGATTCGGCCAATGACATGGCGCAGTTGCTGGCCTCGGTCGCACCGCGTGCGATGTGGGACAGTGATGTGCCGACGCTGTCCGAATTTGCCCGGCGTGCTCAGCGCAATCCCAACGTGCTGTTCGTTGTGTACGACGACGCGACCGGTCAGCACCTGACCCGCTACCTCAATCGCGAAAACCCGATCAACAAGGCCTTGCTGGAAAAGGGGCAGGGTGAGCGCGCGCTGGACAAGGTACTGGATGCGGCGAAAAACGATCCGTCGGTTTACTACCTCGAAGCCTCGATCAATCCCAATGGCGTGGAAATCGGCAAAGTGCTGATGGGTGTTTCCACGGCCTCGGTGGAAACCGATCTGGCCGCGCTCGACAAGCGCTTCTCGGCACTGATTGCCAGCAGTGATCAACTGGTCGGCGATAGCCTGAAAGGCGCCGCAGCGGACAGCGCCACGGCCATGCAGGCGCGCCTGCAATCTGCGCAATCGACCGCGGCGCAAATGAAGTCCAATACCGCCAGCACCGTTCAAGAAGCGGCGGCAACCCTGCGCTGGAGAATCGGCATGGGCCTGGCGCTGGTCGGCTGTGGCGTCTTGCTGTTGCTGGCCGTGGTGCTCGGTCATCGCGTGGTCAATCGCTTGAAGATGCTCAACGTGGCGATGGACGATCTGGCGGCAGGCGAGGGCGATCTGACCAAGCGTGTGCAGATCAACAGTAAGGACGAAATCGGCGACATGGCGGCGGCGGTCAACCGCTTTGTGGATAAGTTGCAGCCGATCGTGCGCGAGGCGGGCGATGTCGCCCAGCGTACCGGCGTCGAAATCGGCGCGATGACCCTGCGCAATGCCGGCGCCGATGCGGCTGCCGGGATGCAGCGTGACGAGGTCGCGGAAAGTCTGCGGGCGCTGTCGCAAATGGCTGACGAGGCGCAATCGGAAAGTCATGCGATGCAGGCTGCATTGAAGCAGGTGGTGGATATTCGTCAGGCCACTGATGAAAACACGCGCACGTCGGCCAGGGTTGGCAGTTTGATCGAGGCGCTGGCGGGGCAGGTCGATACCGGAGCGAAAGTCATCGAGCGACTGGCGCAGCAGAGTGAGCAGATTGAGGTGGTGCTGACGGTGATTCACGGGATCGCCGAGCAGACCAACCTGCTCGCATTGAACGCCGCCATTGAAGCGGCGCGGGCCGGCGAGACCGGGCGTGGTTTTGCCGTGGTGGCGGACGAGGTGCGGGCGCTGGCCAGCAAGACGCAAAGTTCGACTGGCGATATTCAGGCGCACATCGTCGCGCTGCAGCAAGGCGCGCGTGAAGCGGTGGAAGCGATCGGTCAGGCCGGACGCCAGGCCAGCGAAGGTTTGCTGGTGCTGCGCGATAGTGCGCGGTTGCAGCAGTCGGTGCAGGTGTCGGTCGAGCAGGTGCATGCGGCGATTGGTCTGGCGACCCAGGCAGCGGCGCATCAGGCGCAGGGCGCGCAGGCCGTGCGTGGGCGGGTTGAGACGATTCATGCCCAGGCCGAAAAAGCGGCGCAGGCGGTGGTGGAAACCACGGCGAGTGGCAAGGTGCTTGATGGCTTGGCTGCGCAACTCAAGGCGAGTCTGGGGCAGTTCAGAGCTTGATGTTGAAATTCAGGGCTCTTTCGCGAGCAAGCCCGCTTCCACATCTTGGTCGCATTCCAGCCTTGGAGCTCGGTCAAAATGTGGGGGCGGGCTTGCTCGCGAAGGCGATTTCAGCGACTCAAATACATCCGGGTCGTCAACAGATACACCGGTAGCCCCGATACCAAAATCAACAGCGCCGCATAAGGCGCCGCCGCCGCAAACTCGACATTCGCGGTATGTGCCCAGACCTCGGTCGCCAGGGTGTTGAGCCCGGTCGGACTCAGCAGCAAAGTCGCGGTCAGCTCCTTCATCGCATCCAGAAACACCAGCGCAAACGCCGCACCCAAGGCCGGGAAGATGATCGGCAGCGTCACCCGGCAAAATGCTGTAAACGACGAAGCGCCCAGCGTGCGCGCAGCCTCTTCCAGCTGCGGCGCGGCTTTGTTCAGCGCGGTACGAATCGGCGCTTGAGCCAGTGGCAAAAACAGCAGTGCATAAGCGATCAGCAGCAATCCTGACGTCTGGTAAAGCGCCGGCACGAAATGCAGGGCGAAATACACCAGCGTCAGCGCAATCACCAGGCCAGGCAGTGCGTGCAGCAGATATGGCAGGCGCTCGGCCCAGATCGCCAGTTGGCCTTTGTAACGCACTACCAGCAACCCCACCGGCACCGCCAGTACCAGGCACAACGCTGCGCCGCCCAGCGACAACGCCAGTGAAGACAACAGGGCTTCGGTAATCGCAGCAACCGGGAAAGCCGCCGAGGAGCCCACCGCCAGCCAATACGCCAGCATGCCCAGCGGTATCCCGCTGCCGACAATCGCCAGCATCAGGCAATACAACTGACCTGCTGCGGCCCACGGGCCAAGCCGTACTTGTTCGGCCTGACGCGCCGCACCTTGCCCGGTGCGTACGTGCCGGCCCTTGCCACGCACGCGCAACTCAAGCCACAGCAGCATCAGACACAGTGCCAGCAACACTGCGGACAACATCGCCGCGTTGGCGTTGCTGAATTCCAGTTCGAATTGCTGATAGATCGCGGTGGTGAAGGTTTGCAGGCCAATGATCGACAGCGCACCAAACTCCACCAGCATGTGCAGGGCAATTAACAATGAGCCGGCCAGCAATGATGGCCAGAGCAGCGGCAGGGTGACGCGAAAGAACACGCCCCAGCGATTCTGCCCAAGGGTGCGGGCGGACTCTTCAAGGGACGGATCGAGATTGCGCAGGGTCGCCGCGACCGGCAGAAAGATCAGCGGATACTTCGACAGGCTCATCACCAGGATCGCCCCGCTGAGCCCTTCGAACTGTGCGCTTAACGACACCCAGGTGAAGCTGCTGACAAACGCCGGCACCGCAAACGGCAGACACAGAATCACGCCCCACAGGCGTCGCCCCGGCAAATTGCTGCGCTCCAGTAACCATGCCAGCGACAGGCCAATCACACCGCAGGTAATCGTCACGCCCACCATCAACGCGAGGGTGTTGCGCAGCAGGCCGAAAACATACGGACGCCACAGCAAGTGCAGTGCCTCGGCCCAGCCGGCCTGCCAGGCCTTGAGCCCGACATACACCAGCGGCAACAGGCTCAATACCACCAGTAACAAAACCGGCAGCACCAGCCAGATCGACGGCTGCTTGCGTTTTGGCACGTAACCCCCGCGCGCGGCGGGGGCGGATAACGATGCGGTCATCAGTTCAAGCCAACTTCGCGTTCCAGTTCGAGTGCTTCTTCAGCATTGCCCAGATCGGCCGGCGTCACGTTCGGCGCTTCGAGTTCGCTGAACGGCTTGAGCCCGCGATCCGATTCCATGCCTTTGTGCAGCGGGTATTCGGCGGTGGTTTGCGTAATCACACGCTGACCTTCTTCGCTGGCCATGTAGGCGAGGAATTGCTGGGCTTCTTTCGGATGTTTGCTGGATTTCAGCACGGCAGCGCTGGACACGGTGATCAAGCCGCCGACGTCGCCGCCGGTGAAGTAATGCAGTTTGGAGTCCAGTTTGCCTTTTTCGCGCTGCAGGGCGAACCAGTAGTAGTTGTTGACCAGCACCGTGGCAACTTCACCGTTTTCCACGGCTTTGAGCGCAACCATGTTGTTGCTGTAGGTTTTGCCAAAGGCGCGCAATCCGGTCAGCCATTCTTCGGCGGCGTCGCGACCGTGCATCTTGATGATGGCTACGGCCTGCTCCTGGAATGCCCCGCTCGTCGGTACGAAGCCGACTTTGCCTTGCCATTGCGGATCGGAAAATTCCATTACCGATTTAGGCAGGTCTTTTTCATCGACCAGTTTCGGGTTGTAGGCGACCACGCGAACCCTCGCGGTGACGCCGATCCAGGTGCCATTGCCGGCCACGTATTTCTCTGGCAAAACCGCCAAGGTGGCGTCGTCGGTCTTGGCCAGCAAACCTTGTTCGCCGAGATTATTCAGCGGCGGCGATTCTTCGGTGTAGATCACGTCGGCAGGGGAGCGGTCGCCCTCCTCAATAATCTGGCTGGCGAGCTGATTGCTGCTGCCCTTGCGCACATTGACGTGAATGCCGGTTTTGGCTTCGAAGGCTTTGGCGATCGCGTCGCCGACTTCCTTGTGTTGGCCGTTGTAAAGAGTCAGGGAAACCGCATCGGCAGCCTGGGTGAGGGGAGTGGCGAGCGCCAGGCCGAGGAGGGTGAAGGTCAGGCCTCGGCGCAGGGTATTTCGAAACGTCATTCGCAGGGTTCCTCACTGTCGCATTGCAAAAACTTGCAACAATGATAAACGATATTGTTTCTCAAGTGCGCCTTGCGGGGAGGGCTGGGGTTTGCTAGGG